>CAVYPU010000012.1:0-240886 GCA_963770415.1 uncultured Acidobacteriota bacterium | reverse complement strand
GTTCTTCGTCGCCGGCCTGAACTGGTTGTACCGATGATTACCGGTCGTCGATTGCGGATCGCCGGTGGGTCGTTGAGGATTACTGAGTCGTTTGAAATCTTCAATCTGAAGTTCCACGGTGCCTGCGCAGTGCATACCCCCATTTCCAGCACCCGTTGCCCCCTTCCATTCGAGCAAACCCATAGCCCATTCCTCCTTGGGGGAGAAGGCGGCCCGCACTGGCGTTTTCATCAGCCGGGGCGGGCCTGGTGAAGGAGTCAACTACACCGAGAGATGGATGCGTCGGAAAGCACCTCAATTCTTGATCGCCTGATACGCCAGCCTGATGACTCGAGCGTTAACGTTAATATCTCCGGTAGGATGAAGCTGGGCCATAACCACGGCGATCATATCTTCCTTTGGATCGATGACGAAGTCAGTATAGTAGAATCCGCCCCAGTAAAAGCCGCCGACAGAACCCAGCTCGGTCAAATACCGCGGCTCGCTATTGACGCCAAAGCCCAGGCCGTAGCCCATGCCCTCGACTTTTCCCTGGACGTGGTCGATCGTCA
This sequence comes from uncultured Acidobacteriota bacterium, assembly GCA_963770415.1. GTDB lineage: Bacteria > Acidobacteriota > Terriglobia > UBA7540 > UBA7540 > CAVROP01. The sequence goes on along the minus strand of CAVYPU010000012.1, from coordinate 240,335 downwards.
TCAGCTCGACCGACTTACGGCTTATGAGCCGCACGCCATTCACTTCGCCCTTGTTCAACATCATCTGGCAGAAGCGGTAGTAATCTTCAGTGGTCGAGCAAAGGCCCCCACCGCCCGAAAAGTAGCTGTGCGGTCCGCGATAGGGATAATCGGACGAATAGGAAATGTCTCCCTCTCTCATCACCTTTCCCTCCGGGATTACCTCGAGTCCTTTTCCCGAATCATATGCATACGCGGCGGCCAGCCGTGAGACCTTATCGTCCGGCAGGAAAAAACCGGAATCCTTCATCCCCAGCGGCTTGAAGATTCGTTCCTCGTAAAACCTGTCCGCGGGCATGCCGGAAATTTTCTCCACCAGGTAACCCAGCACATCATCTGACAGGCTGTATTCCCAGGCATCGCCAGGTTGAAAGAGCAGCGGAAGCGAAGCCAGCTTCTTAATTGAATCACCCGTCGAACCCTCCTGCTGGAGCAACCCCGTCCCAAGGCTTGCTGCGTTGTACGCTTTACTCAACCGCGTATTCCAGGGGTACGTGAGTCCTGCTGTATGCGTCAGCAATTGGAAAATCGTGATAGGGCGCTTGGCATCCACCAGCGCACCCGGCGGCGAAGTCTTGTCCTGCGGCCAGGGCGGGTCGAGCACTTTCATATTCTTGAATTCCGGAATGAAGTCGGAGACCGGCTCGCTCAACAGGAAACGGCCTTCTTCGTAGAGCATCATCACGGCGACGCTGGTGATGGGCTTGCTCATCGAGCAGATGCGAAAGATGCTGTCGGTCCGCATGGGCTTCTGCGCCTCACGATCCGCCATGCCGAACGCCTTGAAGTAGGCGATTTTGCCGTGCCGGGCAACCAACGCCACGCTGCCCGCGATGCGTCCGTCATCAATACTCTGCTGGATGGCCTTGTCGATCCGCCCCAAGCGCTCAGATGAAAGACCGACTTCCTCGGGAGAACCCGCCGCGCTCGCAGCCGGCCCGAGAGCATTCGCGCCGCCTGCGATTCCGTTCGCAGCCCTTGACCGCGCGGTCGAGGGCTGCGCGAACCCGCTCGCTGCAACCGTTTTGGCAGATGCTGATGGCGCTGCCGCTTCGACCGTCATTCCGTGCGGAGCGAGGAATCTCGCTTTGCCTGCCCACACAGAAGAGGATGAATCTCGAAGGACCGTCGCCGGATTCGAGGGGGCTTGTGAAGGATTGATAACCAGCCACGATAATGCTAAAGCAAACAATCCCAGTAGCCCGAGCTGGAGTTTTCTCATGTCGTCTCCTTGTCGCGTCATTTCTCTATCACGCTGCGGCGAGTCTGGCTCGCCATGTTGACAGCGGTCATTCTACATCGCTCCATGGCGTTTATGCATTATCTCAGAATCCTGGCATGGTCTAGTCTCAATATCCCGGTAGCCCCTGGCGGAGAGGGCGGCTCATGACGGCGCTTTCTCCAGCCAGCGCGGGCCCGATGAGCGGGGGCCACACTCAACCAGGGTGACTTAGACCGCGGTAGAACCGCGCCAAGGCGGCGATGTTGCGGTCGTTGGCGCCGAATCGGTCCTTCCCTGTGAATGCGGAGATGGGCTTGCCGAGGTATTCCGCGATGGGCAGGGGCAGGGAGTTCTCTCGCGGTTCGGCGAAACCGTAGAGGTGGAGCGCGCGGTTCGCCGGATCTGCCAGGAAATTTTCCGCGTCGTGCGTGGGCCAGCCGACGACGTTCTGAAGCAGCCGAGTTCGCCCACCCGACATGCGCCGGGCGGCTTCGTAGAGCTTGGGGTCCGGTGATTCGTTCATCACCCAGTTGACTTCCTTGAGCATCGGCGAGTTTTGAATTGTGGGATCCGCCATATTGCTCACCGAGAGCCACAGGATGCATTTGGGATTGGCAGCGTCTTGAGCCGCCTTGATTCGCCCCCAGCAACGGTCGATGGCCATGCGCTCGTACGCGAGCTTGTCTTCCTGAGCGGGCCCTCCATTTGCCGGGAAGGTTTTGCCGGTCAGTTGAGTGAAGAGATTGCGCTCAGCCGCGAGCCAGCCGTTCGCGCGCTGCCGGTCGGAGGGGTTCCAGACCCAGTCGATCATGGTGCCGTCCATACCGGTCTTTTTGATGGCGTCGCCGATCGAACGGGCGAAGTAATCCAGATACTCATCGGTGAACGGAATGTGAAGGTCGGAAGGCGCGCCGTAGCTCAGGTCGGGATGTTCTTTGCCCCACTTGCCGTTGGCGCCGGCGCAGAAGTAACCCATTACCAGCATGCCTTTCTTATGGGCGCGCTCGACCATTTCAGGGAGGAAATTGTGTTCGAGGTCCGGCTGCGGCGGCACGAAGCCACCCTTGTACCAGGCATAGCCGTTGCAGGAGACGGCGAAGGTCTGAATCACGTTCGCTCCCAACCCCTCGTACCAGCGCACGTGCTCCTCGGGAGAGGCGTCGGCCCAATGCCCCGGCGGAGCGAAGAAAACCACTTCCTGCGCCGGCTGTGCGTTGCCCGCCTTCGCTGGCTGATTCACGCGCGCCCAATTGAAGTCAATGCAAAAGGCCTTGATCTGCCTGGGAGCGACGAGGGATTTGTTTGGCCCCGCCGGCGCGCTTGCTGTGCCTAACATCCCGGCAGCTCCTGCCGCGACCCCTACCTGTCCAAGGAAACTCCTCCTGGTCATCATTCCAATGCCTCCTAGAAATGTCATGGCAGTATATTACGAAGTTTTGTCAAAGAGTATGGGATGGGGTATTCTATCTGACTTTCATCCCCGCGGTCCCCAAGGTGGATAAATGAGCGAACACTTGCCGGAATCAGCCCATTCGACCCCCGCAAGCGCGCCGCAGCCGCAATTGCAGCGGCGGCTGGGCATTCTGAACGCCACCTCCATCAATATGTCGAACATGATCGGCATCGGGCCGTTCATTACGGTTCCGCCCATCCTGGCCACCATGGGCGGGCCGCAGGCGCTGATCGCTTGGTTTGTGGGGGCGCTGCTCGCCATTTGCGACGGGTTGGTGGTTTCGGAGTTGGGCGCTGCCCTACCAGGCTCGGGCGGACCATATGTTTTCCTGCGCAACAGCTTCGGCCGCGAGCGCTGGGGCAAGCTAATGGCATGGATGTTCATCTGGCAATTCCTTTTTTCAGGCACGCTCGAAATTGCCTCGGGAAGCATCGGCATGGTGCAGTACTTGAGTTTCCTCTGGGGCGACCTGGCGCTGCATCCCTGGCGCGTCAAGTTTCTGGCGGCGGGCATTTCCGCCTTGGTAATGTTTGCCTTGTATAGGCATATTAAAGATATTGCCAGGCTAATGATGATCCTCTGGATCACCACGCTCGTCACCACCGGCTGGGTCATCGTCTCGGGGCTCGCAAGCATGAATACTCACCTCGTTTTCGATTTTCCGCACAATGCTTTCAGTCTGAACTGGGCATTCCTGCTGGGCCTCGGAAACGGGACCGTGCTGGTGATCTACAATTACTTGGGTTACAACCAGGTCTGCTACCTGGGCGGAGAAGTGAAGCGCCCGGAACGGACCATTCCCTATGCGGTGATCCTCTCCATTCTGGCCGTCACCGTGATCGATTTTCTCCTCTCTTTCAGCTTCGTTTCCGTGGTGCCGTGGCGGGAGATGGTCAAGGAAGGGTCCCCGGCGTATAACGCCGTGGCTTCCGTGTTTATGGGCAAAATCTACGGCCAATGGGCGGCCCTGCTGATATCGGCGATGGTGTTGTTCACAGCCTTCGCATCGGTATTTGCCTTGATGCTGGGCTATTCGAGAGTGCCGTATGCCGCCGCGCAGGATGGCGCGTTCTTCCGCTATTTCGGCGTGCTTCATCCTAAAGGAGAGTTTCCCCATCGCTCCCTTGTGCTGGTCGGATCGCTCTGCATCGTTGCCAGTTTCTTCGGCCTCGTGCAGATCATCACCGCTTTGATCCTGGCCCGGGTCTTGGTGGTCTTCATGGGCCAGATCGTCGGCCTGTTCATCATGCGCAAGTACCGTCATGAAATAAAGCTGCCTTTCAGAATGTGGCTCTATCCTCTTCCCGCCATCCTGGCGTTTACCGGTTGGTTATATGTGTTCGTCAGCCCCCTGGGCCAACCGGAAGGGTGGAGGTTCATGCTGTACGCCTTCGGCACCATCGTCGCCGGACTGGCGGCCTACCTTGCCTTGGCCGCTCAAAAACATGACTGGCCTTTTGCTTCGCCACGTCCGAACCCCCAAAATTGAATTCGCACCTGGGACCGACCCCCTCGCACGGACCGCCCCGGCTGGCGCAAACGCCGGTGCGGCGGAGCTTCGAGTATCGACCCTTTGTTTTCATAGATATTCCAGCTTCGTTCCGCGAGTTTGATTTTCGCGGCGGTGAGCGGATTCGTCGGTGGAGCGACAAATTGACGTTCTGAAGGGACGAATGGTAGACCCTTCCGCCAGCTCCCGACGCTCACCCGACGCTCTTGGCTTGAAAAAGCTCCATTCCGGCATCGACCCTTTGTTTTCATGGACATTCCCGCTTCGTTCCGTGATTTTTAGCTTTCGCAGAGGTGAGCGGATTCGTCGGTGAACTGACATAGTGGCGTTCTGATGAGATGACTGGTGGAATCTTGCGCAGTGTCCCGACGCCAGGGGCCTGAAAAAGCCCTTTTCCAGCATCGACCCTTTGTTTTCATAGACATTCTCGCTTTGTTCCGTGAGTTTGATTTTCGCAGCGGTTGGCGGCGAAGCCAGTGGAGTGACATAGTGGCTCCCTGAAGAGACAACCGGCGAGGCTTTTGCGGCGAGAGCCCATCTTCCTATACTAGCCTATACTGGTGAGCTTAGTTTGTCAAGGGGCCGCTCCCAACTCAGGGAGGGGGCATGGGCGCCGGGGTCATCCGATCGCGAAGGCGCGAATGCCGCTATTCCAGCGGGCAGGCCCCCAAGGGGAGAGGGTTACGTTTTCGATACTGGGATCAGCCGGTCTTGCCGAAGGCGAAAACACCCGGTACAAGAGCGGCGGCAAGCTGCCGCACTCCAAAGCAAGCGGTCCACAATCACGCCCTTTATTTTGGTATAATGAAAATATAGTGAAAGGGCGATCCGGCTCGGATGACACCAGCATGGCCACGCGCGGACGGGAGTCTGCCTGTGCGTTCCAAGTTGAACTTGCCAATCGCGTCCTTAGGGGCGTTCGTGGGCAAGGCCCCGTCTGACTTAGGTCGTTGTAAGGAACTCGGGGTTGTTTTACGTTTTAATTGGGGGTATCTGCAAATCCATGGCAACCACTCATGTCGAGTTGAACGAAAGAGAATCACCTGCAGGACAGAAGAAGGTCATTAATGATCTCAGCATTCAGATCGCGACCGTAAACGGTTCGGGGAGCCAGACGGCAAACAGCGTGCTCTTGCGGTCCATTTTCCAAATGGGGATTCCCGTCTCCGGCAAGAATCTCTTCCCCTCGAACATCGCCGGCCTGCCCACTTGGTTTACCATTCGCGCTTCCAAGGACGGCTACATCGCGCGCCGGAGGGACAGCGAATTCCTGGTGGCACTGAACCAGGAGACCGCCGACGAAGATGTGCTCACCCTGAAGCCCGGGGCCGCCTGCGTTTACGACGAGCGCCTGAACTTGAAGCGACTGCGCGACGACGTCGTGTTTTACCCAGTCCCATTCGACCATCTCGTGGCGCCCGTTTGCCCCGACGCCCGCTTGCGCAAGCTCGTGCGGAACATGATTTACGATGGTGTGCTCGCCCGCTTGTTGGGCATCGATATGGAAGAGGTTCACATCGGCCTGCGCAAGCAGTTCCGCAAGAAGGCCAAGGCCGTGGACCTGAACTTCCACGCCGCAATGGCCGGCTACGACTATGCCGGCAAGACCTTCCAAAAACACGATCCTTACTATCTCGAGCGCATGGACGCGACGCGCGGGAAGATAATTATTGACGGCAACTCGGCCGCCGCGTTGGGGGCGATGTTCGCCGGTGTCACGGTGGTCACGTGGTATCCCATCACGCCTTCGTCGTCGGTCTGCGAGACGCTCATCGAGTACATGAAGCGCTACCGCGTCGACAAGGAAACCGGCAAAGCCACGTTCGCCATCGTCCAGGCCGAGGACGAACTCGCTGCTATAGGCATGGTCATGGGTGCAGGCTGGGCAGGTGCGCGCGCCATGACGGCCACTTCCGGCCCTGGCATCTCACTCATGGCGGAATTCACGGGTTTCGGTTATTACGCGGAAATTCCCGCCGTGATCTTCGACATCCAGCGGGTGGGGCCATCGACTGGCCTGCCCACACGCACGGCGCAAGGCGACATTCTGAAGAACGCTCTCCTTTCGCACGGCGATACGAAGCACATCATGTTGATTCCATCTTCAGTTGAAGAATGCTTCAGCCTGGCCATAGAGGCTTTCGATCTTGCAGAAGAGTTCCAGACGCCCGTGTTCGTCATGAGCGACCTTGATCTCGGGATGAACAACTGGATGGCCGAGCCGTTCCAGTACCCGGAGAAACCGATCTCGCGCGGCAAGGTGCTGGGCGCCGAAGACGTGCGCCGTCTGGGCGAATTCAATCGATATAAGGATGTGGATGGCGACGGAATTGGCTATCGCACTTTGCCGGGCACGCCCGAACCGCTGGCCGGCTATTTCACACGCGGCAGCGGCCACAACCAGAAAGCCATCTACAGCGAGCGTCCGAGCGATTACGTCGATAATATGGATCGCCTGACGCGGAAGTTCGAAACGGCTCGCGCCAAAGTTCCGAAGCCGGTGATCCAGCGGAGCGGCAAGGGCGAGGTAGGTATCATCGCTTACGGCACCAGCCACTGGGCGGTGCTCGAGGCCCTCGATCAGCTCAAGAAAGAACACGAAATTGAAGCCGGCTATTGCCGCTTGCGCGCCTTCCCGTTCTCCGAGGAAGTGCACGACTTCATTCGCGGCTACGCTCGAGTGTACGTGGTGGACCAGAATCGCGACGCGCAAATGTTAAGCCTCTTCCGGCTTGAGCTTGCGCCCCAGGAGGTCGAGAAGTTGCGCAGCGTGCGGCATTACGACGGGCTGCCCATTGACGCGCGCAGCATCACGGAAGAGATTGTTTCCCAGGAGGCACAGAACTAAGATGGCAACCGCAACCATACCGCCGGCATCGCCGGCCAAGGTCAATCGACTCGGGCTCGAAATCGTCCAGTACAAAGGCAACAAGAGCACCCTGTGCGCGGGGTGCGGGCATAACGCCATCTCGGAGCGCATCATCGAGGCGTGCTACGAAATGGGCGTCGAGCCGCATCGCGTGATCAAGCTTTCGGGGATCGGCTGCTCCTCGAAGAGCCCGGCCTATTTCCTGCGCACGTCTTACGGCGTGAATTCGCTTCACGGGCGCATGCCTTCGATCGCCACGGGCGCCATGCTGGCGAACCGGGATTTGATTGCGCTGGGCGTGAGCGGCGACGGCGACACCGCTTCGATCGGTGTGGGCCAGTTCGTGCACCTGATGCGCCGTAATATGCCTCTAATCTATATCATAGAAGATAACGGCGTCTACGGGCTGACCAAGGGGCAGTTTTCCGCCACCGCCGACCTCGGATCGAAGCTCAAGACGGGCGTCGCGAACGACCTGCCGCCCATCGACACCTGCGCGCTCGCCATTCAGCTCGGCGCCACCTACGTGGCCCGCTCGTTTTCGGGCGACAAGAAGCAGTTATCCGTCTTGCTCAAAGGCGCGATCGCCCACCGCGGGACTTCCATGCTGGACGTGATTTCCCCTTGCGTGACGTTTAACGACCACGAGGGCTCGACCAAGAGCTACAGCTACGTGAAAGATCACGACGAGCCATTGGCTGATGTGAGCTTCGTGCCCTACTTCGAAGATATCGCGGTCGATTACGACGCCGGTTCGACCATGAACATCACCCTGCACGACGGCTCGCACATCCTGCTGCGCAAAGTGGAAGAGTCTTACGACCCCACGAGTAAGACCGAGGCCCTGCGGTTGCTCACCGAATCCCACGACAAGGGCGAGGTCATCACCGGACTCTTCTACGTGAACACCAAGCAGGAAGATTTCCTGAAACTTCTGAATATCGTGGACGAACCCCTGGCGACGTTGCCGGAATCGAAAGTGCGCCCGCCCAAAGAGGTTCTTGACCAGCTAATGCAGGGATTGATGTAGTGGGTACGGTCGCCCCGGGCCGTTCCCGCGGAAGCAGGAATCCAACTCGTCGGATCACATGGGGCCGGCTTGCAGCGTGTGACAACAGCGAGGGCCGCATGAATAGCCGTGATCCGGGGGTCACGCCTCGACTGGGAATCCGGCGTCCTTCCATCCCCGCCAGCCGCCATCCACCGAGACCACTTTCTTGTATCCCATCTTCTGCAGGTTGTCGGCGGCCAGTGCAGAGCGATAACCGCCGCCGCAATAGAGGAGAATCTCAGCCTCGCGGTTCGGAATCTTCACTTCGATGTCACGCTCGATGATTCCCTTTGAGAGGTGGATTGCTCCGGGGATGCGGCCGGCAGCCCACTCGTGATCCTCGCGCACGTCGATCAACAGGAAGTCTTCTTTCGCATCCAACCTCCTCTTCAACTCCGGGACGGTAGTCTCGCGGACACGTTGTTTCGCGTCCTGAACGAGCGCAAGGAATGCGGGAGAATGGTGTTTATCCATTGTCTTGTCCTCTTCGCGGCGCACGGTCACCGCTATAGTTGAGTTCAGCCTTCGCGCCCGGTCAGGGCGGCTGCGGGGCCAGTGCCTACGGTTCAGGTTCATCGGGCACGCCCAGCTTGGACAAGCGATAGCGGAAGGCGTTGCGGGAAAGACCCAGCAGGCGCGCGGCATGGCTCTTGTTGCCATCCGCGCGGCGCAGGGCTTCCTTGATGATTTCATCTTCGTACTGCTCGAGCGTGAGGCCGGGCGGGAGGAATGGCCCGGAAGCCTCGCCGGCGGTCGCTCCGGAACCCACTGCAATGACCTTACCCGGGCCCACGTCCAGGCGAATGTCGGCGACGTCCAGCATCGTGCCCGTCGAGAGAGCTACGGCACGCTCGACGATGTTTTCGAGTTCCCGGATATTTCCCGGCCAATGGAAATCGCTCAGCATGCGCATGGCGGCAGGTGTGATGCCGGTGATGGGCTTGCCGGATTCCCGTGTAAAGCGCGCCAGGAAGTGATCCACGAGATAGGGAATGTCTTCCTTGTGCTCACGCAAGGGCGGAATGCTGATGGGCACCACGTTCAGCCGGTAGTAGAGGTCTTCGCGGAAAGTCCCCTGTTCGAGGGCAGCGCGCAGATCTTGATTCGTCGCGGCAATCACCCGTACATCTACCTTCAACGTCTTTGTGCCGCCCAGGCGCTCGAACTCACGCTCCTGAAGCACCCGCAAGAGCTTCACTTGGATGCCGCCCGGCACGTCACCGATCTCGTCCAGGAAGATGGTGCCTTTGTCGGCGAGTTCGAACTTGCCGGGCTTCGCGTTGACCGCTCCCGTAAAAGCGCCCTTCTCGTATCCGAACAATTCACTTTCCAGCAGATTCTCCGGAATGGCGGTGCAATTGATCTTGATGAACGGGCCGGAGGCTCGCCGCGAGTGCTGGTGAATGGCGCGCGCGATCATGTCTTTGCCCACGCCGCTTTCCCCGCCCAGCAGCACGGTGGAACTCGTGGGCGCGACGCGATCGACGACGGCCAGTACTTCCTGCATCTTGGCGCTCTTGCCGACGATGTTTTCGAAGCGGTAGCGCTCGCCCAGCGCCTCGCGCAGGTCGCGGTTCTCTTCCCGCAGGCGGCGGACGTCAAGCTCCTTGCGAATGATGAGCTTGATCTCCTCCATCGAGAAAGGCTTCAGCACGTAGTCGCTGGCCCCGGCCTTCATCGCGTCAATGGCGGTCTCGACCGTGCCGTAAGCCGTCATCAGAATGACCGGCAGCGCGGCATTCGAGCGCTTCACGGTTTGCAGAAACTCAAGGCCGTCCATGCGAGGGAGTTTGAGATCGGTCAACACCAGGTCGACCTTTTCCTGGCGGAGGAGCTTGAGTCCGGTCTCGGCATCCGGCGCCGCGAGCGTCGCGTAACCTTCGTCGGCCAGGTTCAATTCCAGCAGCCGCAACATTTTCGGTTCGTCTTCGACGATGAGAATAGTGGACATAGAAGACCTTTGATTAACTTATAGCCCTCAGCCGTCAGCTCTCAGCTATCAGCCTTGAGCAAAAAACGTCACGAGGTGACCTTCATTTCCCCAACGCCTGTCCTCTTCGCTAGCCGCAAGCGGGAATCCAATTCTACGCGCATGGAGTCGGACCCCCCTTTCGGCGGATTAATAACGCCGGTGGTATGCAGCCTTCGTTTCCGATCCATCCCTGCGATCCGGCTGAGCGCTGACGGCTGAAAGCTGACAGCTTTACTCCGCCGGTAGAAACACCCGGAAGCACGCTCCCTTGCCCGGCTCGCCTGAGACCTTGATCCAGCCACGATGGTCGTCTACGATTTTCGAGACGAGCGAGAGGCCGAGCCCTACTCCTTCTTTCTTCGTGGTGAAGAAGGGATTGAAGACCTGTTCGCGCAGTTCGGGAGGGATGCCAGGGCCTGTGTCCTCGATGCCGACCTCGACGCCTTGCCTGTCATCTGAGTTTGCACGGACAGCACTGACGGTTAAGCTGCCGCCGTTTTCCTTCATCGCTTCATAGGCGTTCAGCACAAGGTTCGAGAACGCCTGCTCGCAAAGTTCGGGGTCAACGATCATCTCCGGCAAGTTCTCAGCGTACTGGCGCGTAACTTCCACCTTGGCTTCCGGCCATCGGTCGTGCGCCACCTTCAAAGCGCGCTCCAGAATGGACGACATTTGCGACGGCTGCTTCTCAAGTTTAAGGGGACGCGCAAAATTGAGGAAGCGCGTGACGATGGTGTTGAGCTTGTGCACCTCGCTCGAAATATACCCAGCCACCTCGATGGTTAGAGGGTCGGCGGACTGGAGGCGGCGCGTGAGCGTCTCGGCCGACCCCTTAATCACCGCCAGGGGATTGCGAATCTCATGCGCCAAGCCTGCGGTGAGCTGGCCCAAAGCTGCCAGGCGCTCCGAGCGGCGTGCTTCTTCCTGAGCCAGCTCAAGACGCCGGTTGGTCTCCGCCAACTCCTCCGCCAAAAGACGATAGCGCTTCGCCTGCCGGCGATTTTCGCTTACGAAAGGATTCACCAGCACAGCCGCAAGGAAAAAGAAGATGTTGCGCAGGGCGAGTTCTTTGGCGCCCTCGACAGGCAATTCGTAATATTTCAATGCCGGGATCAGGAGAGAGCAGTAAGCCGCCGAAGCAACGGCAGTCCAAATCAGTGTGCCGACGCCTTCGAAATACAAGGCCGCCGTCATGACGGGCAGGAAATATATTAGGTAATAACTGCTCGTGATGCCTCCCGTATGCTGCATAAGCAAAGTTGCCAGGACGATCTTGATGATGACGCTATAAAACCTTCGATTGGAAACATCGATCAAAAACCTAAGGTGAGCGGCCGATAGAATCCTGACGATTGCATTATAGAGCTTACTGCCGGTGGGGTTCCAAGTGAGAAAACGATGCTCGAAAATCTGACACAGGAGAATCGCCAGCAGGATCTCCTGCTTATGAATCTCGTTAATGGGGTCCATGAACGCAAGGCAACCCAGGAAGACCAGCCAGAGAAGATCCGTCCAAGCGAAAGTGTGGCGTTCTCGGTCTGCCATAGAGCCCGCAAGTAGAAAACACAATGTAGCACGACCAGAGTTCAGTGTGTAGCAGCAAGCAAAGGACTTTCGAGAGTTCAAATCATACCAGGCGGGGATTGGAAGTTAGAAATCAATAGAGAGCCCGGTGACATGCGGCTTTGAAATTCCGCCGACCCACAGGCAAGACTCTTCACATGGTAGCGATAAGCTAAATTCATTTGACAGATTTTGGCCTAGTTTCTAAACTAGAATGCTTCGGCTTAGCCTCCAGAAAAGGGTGGTCACAATCCCCAGCTTTGCTCCCCAAGGAGCTGCAATCCCGAAGCCAACTCAAACCCAATAAGGAAGCAAACCCATGCCAGGTATCATCAAGGAGAGACTCTTCACCCCCGGGCCCACCCCTTTGCTGATGGAAGCGCAGGCGCGGGCTATGGTCGCGAACATCCATCACCGGACCGAAGCGTTTCGCCAGATCATGCGCGAGACCTTGGATCTGCTGAAATACTATTTCAATACTCAGAACGACGTTCTGATCCTGACGAGCTCCGGCTCCGGGGCGATGGAAGGCTCCGTAGCGAATCTGGTGTCTCCCGGTGAGCGCATTCTGGTAGGCACGGCGGGCAAGTTCGGTGAGCGCTGGCTGGGAATGGCCCAAGCGTATGGCATCGAGGCCGTCAAGGTGGAAGCACCCTACGGACACACATTGGATATGGGGGAGATGAAGCAGCGGCTGGAGAAGGACGGGCCGTTCCGGGCCGTTTACGTTCAGGCCACTGAAACCTCGACTGCCGTAAGTCACGACGTAAAGGCGCTGGGCGAGATTGTAAGGAACTACCCCGGGACGTGCCTCGTGGTGGACGCCATCACCGGCCTCGGCACCACCGAATTGCGCCCGGATGAGTGGGGTCTGGACATTGTGATTGGCGGGTCGCAAAAGGCGGTGATGATCGCTCCAGGACTGGCCTTTGTCAGCGTAAGTGAGAAAGCCTGGAAGATGATGGCCAATGCCAAGCTGCCTCGCTACTACTTTGATTTTGCCAAAGAGCGCAAGAACCAGGTGAAAGGTGAGACGAGCTACACACCGGCGACGACGCTCATCATCACCTTGCATTCAGCCCTTCAGTACATAAAGCAAATCGGCCGCGAGAACCTGATCGCCAATGCAGCCTTACTGGCGGAGGCTACCCGCGAAGCCGCCAAAGCGCTGGGACTCAAATTGTTTGCGGTCGCTTCTCCCGCCAACGCGGCCACTGCCGTGTGTGCGCCGGAAGGAATGGATTCGGGAGCCATCGTCAAGGAAATGCGCAATCGCTTCGGCGCCGTCATTGCTAACGGTCAGGGCAGCATGAAAGGCAAGATTTTCCGCCTTGCTCACCTCGGTTATTACGATGTCCCCGAGCTGTTCTCGGCGATGGCGGCACTCGAGATCGTGCTGCTGAAGCTAGGCCAGAAGGTCGAGCTGGGCAGCGGGGTTCGCGCCGCGCAGCAAGTCTACCTGCGACGATCGTAGGGAACGCCATAGCGGGCAGTTACAAATCAAATATTATGAAAATTCTCATTGCAGACAACGTCTCTGAGCGTGCACTCGAAGTCTTGAAGGCAGAGAAAAGCTGGGACGTAGTTTTCCTTCCCAAGAAGCCCAATGCCACGGTCGCTGAAGAGATCCAGGACGCCGACGCCCTGGTGGTGCGCAGCGCCACGAAAGCTACGGCCGCTTTACTTGAGCGAGCCGCGCGCTTGAGGGTCATCGGGCGCGCGGGTAGCGGCGTAGACAACGTGGACCTCGACGCGGCCACCAAGAAGGGCATCGTAGTAATGAACACGCCGGGCGGCAATGCCGTCAGCGTGGCTGAGCATACGATGGGACTGCTCCTGGCGTTGGCCCGGCGGATCCCGGAAGCGGACAGTCTGCTTAAGCAGGGCAAGTGGGAGAAGAAAAAGCTCACGGGCGTCGAGCTGAGATCGAAGACACTGGGTTTGGTAGGCTTCGGCAATATCGGACGCGAAGTGGGGCGCCTGGCGCAGGCTTTCGGCATGACGGTCCTCGCTTCCGACCCGTTTGTTTCTTCCCGGCTGGCGCAGGAGCAGGGCGTGAAGCTGGTACCACTCGCGGAGCTGCTGAAGCAAAGTGATTTCCTGAGCCTGCACGCGGCGAAGACAGCGGAGAACCGTCATCTGCTCAACGCCAAGACGCTGGCGCTCGCCAAGCCCGGCTTGCGCATCGTGAACTGCGCGCGCGGTGAGTTAATCAATGAGGCCGATCTTATCGCCGCACTCGAAAGCGGCCAGGTGGGCGGCGCGGGATTGGACGTGTTTGAGACCGAGCCGCCGAAAGACCCGCGCCTGCTGAATCACCCACGCGTAATCGGCACGCCGCACATCGCCGGCTCGACGGAAGAGGCGCAAGAAATTGTGGGCATCCGCATCGCCGAGCAAATCCGGGACTTCCTACTGCTGGGTCTGCCCCGCAACGCCGTCAACATGCCCACGATTTCACCTGAGGAGTATCAGGAGCTAGCGCCTTACATCAAGCTTGGGGAAAGCCTGGGCACGTTCCTCGCCCAGGTGGCCGGCGAGCGCATCGAGGAGGTGCGCGTCAGCTACGACGGGGGACTGGCGGAACTGAACACCCACCTGGTGAAGAACTCGGTGCTGAAGGGCATTCTGAAGAAGGCTGTTTCCGATCGAGTGAACATCGTCAATGCCGGAACTCTGGCGCAGGCACGGGGCATCGAAGTGCTCGAATTGCGCAGCGCCCGCCGCGCGGCGTTCTCCCATTCGCTGGGACTCGCGCTGCGCACGGACACCGGGTCGACGAGCGCACTGGCCATGGTGGGCTTGCGCGGTACGCTACGCATTCTGGGCATCAACGAGCTCGATATCGAAGCCCCGCTCGAGGGCAATCACATCTATACTCGCAACCAGGACGTGCCGGGTGTCATCGGACGGATCGGCACCATCCTGGGTGACCACAAGGTGAACATCGCCAACTTCGCTCTTGGTCGCGATGTGGAAGGCGGAGAAGCAGTGGGGTTGGTCCAGGTTGACGGCCACGTCCGCGAAGAAGTGCTGGATGAAATCCGTTCCATCCCCGCCATTCGCGTGGCGCGCATGGTGGAGATCTGAGATCTAGTCAGTTGTCCGTCGTCCGTCGTCAGTTGTCAGGCGTGCGTAGTGGCAGTCATTCCCGCGAAAGCGGGAATCCACTCGACCTAATTCTCGGTGAGCAAGGCAGCGGACCGCGGACAACTGGCAACCGACAAGCGATGTGAACACCTGGGTCTTCAAAATCAACACCAAACGCGGTTGGGAGTTTGACCGCTACTTCCGCTCGCGCGCCCGCGGCCCGTACGAGCTGGGCGACGAAGGCTGGATACGCAGCGCCTCGAGCCTGCGCAATATCCGTGAGGGAGTGAAGCGCGGCGACCTTTTCCTTTGCTATGAAGTGGACCGCAAGTGGATCGTGGGCGTAGCGCGAGCGGCTTCAGACGGGCGTGACACCGGCCTGGGTTCACTCCTCGATTTCTGCCCGCCGCGCCAGGCCGTGCGCCTGCGGCATCCCCTCCTGCGGCATCCCGACCTCGACCACATCCTCGCCTTCAGCCCCCAGCGCGGGCGCGGCACCGTGCAGAAGATCGACCACGATGAGTTCGCCCGCCTCCGCCGCATCCTACTGCGCAAGAATCCCGAGCAGTTGGATGCCCTGCGACGGCTCGTCGGATGAGGAGAGCCGTTAGCTATCAGCCGTCAGCTTTCAGAAACCGAGTTGGATAGCTGCCCTCTCCCTTGGGGAGAGGGTCTGGACATTGGCTCTTTACTAGACAGAATTCTCTTCACACTTTTTGCTTGCAGAGAAGCCGCACTTTTGTTATCTAGTATAATGACTAGGTATCAAAAGGAGGCTTTCCCATGGGTTTCCCCACCAAAGTGCAGCTCATCAAGCGCCAAGCCAGTGAGCAGTGGTACATCAATTTCCCTTCCGCTCTCGCCCAGGCCATGGAGTTCTCCCGCGGCGAAATCGTCGAGTGGTTCGTGGAAGACAAAAGCCTGCTGGCCTTGCGACGTACCGCCCCACCCGCTCCCGTACTAAAAAAAGCTCTGCCGGCATCCTCGACCACTTCCAGCAACTCTGGCGCCAGGGCGCTTCCGGCTTCCACCAGCGTCGCCTCGCCGCGCACGCCCAAACCCTCGCGTTGAGCACCTTGCTGTGCTTGGGACGCCATACCGTGACCGGCCTGCTGACCACCTGCGGCGCACAGTTCCGTGACTGGACCTCCAGTTACCGGCTCTTCTCCCACGACCGCCTTCCCGCTCCCACCCTCTTCGCCGTGGCGCGTGGCGCGGTGCTGGCGGCTCTGCCTCCCCAAGCCCCCGTACGCGCCTACTTGGATGATTCTCTCCTGCGCCGCTCCGGCCTGCACACCCCCGGCGTGGCTTGGCGACGCGATCCGCTCGGCCCGCACTTTCAAACCAACTTCGTGCGCGCCCAACGCTTCCTGCAAACTTCCCTCGCCCTGCCCGCCGCCGAGGGTTCCTGCCGCCTCATCCCGGTCGCCTTCTCTCATGCCCCCACTCCGGCCAAGCCGGGCAAGAAAGCCAGCCCCAGCCAACAGCAGGCCTATCGCGCCCAAGTCCGCGCCACCCGCCTCAGTCAGCGCGCCCGCCAACAGATCGGGGATCTGCGAGCCGCCCTCGATGCCGACCCCCGCTCGGCGAGCCGCCTCCTCCTGCTAGCCTTCGACGGAGGCTACACCAACCGCACCGTGCTCCAACCTCTCCCCCACCACACCACCGCCATCGGCCGCCTCCGCCAGGACGCTCATCTGCTCCTGCGCCCTGATCCCGCCACCCAGAAAGCACGCGGCCGCCGCCTCCGCTATGGAGCGCCCGCTCCCACCCCCGAGCAGGTCCGCACCGATAACTCCCCCTGGCAGACGCTGACCCTCCTGCACAACGGCATCACTCATCAACTCCGTTATAAGCGCCGCACCGGCCTGATGTGGCGCCCCGCCGGCGCTCACCAGGTCCTGCAACTGATCGTCATCGCCCCCCTGGCTTACCGCCTGCGCCAAGGTTCCAAACTGCTCTATCGCCAGCCCGCCTTTCTGATCTGCACGGATGAAAACCTGGACCCCCAACTCGTCATCGAGACCTACATCGCGCGCTGGGAGATAGAGGTCAATTTCCGCGAGGAGAAAACCCTCCTGGGCGTGGGCCAAGCCCAGGTGCGTGCCCCTCGCTCCGTCGAGACCGCTCCCGCCCTCAGCGTCGCCGCCTACGCCTTGCTGCTGTTGGCTACCCAGCGCGCCTTCGCCGATTCCCGCTCAGCCCTGCTGCCGCGCCCCAAGTGGATCCGCCCTTCGCCAAGTACCCGCATCTCCACCCAGCAGGCCCTCCAGCAACTGCCCGCCGAAGTCTGGGGCCGCGGTCTCGGCTTGGATAATTTCTCCGGCTTCGCGTCCACCCCAACCCCTGCCACGAAGCCCGAGAAATCCTCCTTCCCCCTCGCCTCCGCCGTCTGCTACGCTAACGCCTGACTCTCAAAGAGCCAAAGTCCAGAAAGCTTTCAGCAGAAAGCTTGTTAATTACTTTTGGCAATAGCCCTTCCCACCAGTGACCAGGCGGGCGCCCTCGAGACGCCGTTGCGGAAAATATCTGCTGTCTAGCGGCAGTTTACTGTGCGGGCGAAATATCAACAGGCTAAGCAATTGACCCCAATCCGTCGATAAGAAAGGCGAGGATGGCAGGGGCGCATGTCCATGCGCACCTGCGCCGGACCCGGCTCGACCCGGGCGGTGTAGGGGTAGGGCTTGCCCTACCCTTGCCGAGGCCGGCAGAAATGCGGGGACGGCAAGCCGTCCCCCTACAGCAGCGAGGTTATCGACGGATTAGGGCCATTGACTCATCGAGAGAAACGCCGCGAACTCGACATATTACCCAACTCGGTGGGTAATAGAGGCGGGTCATGTATTAAGCCGTGCGTAATCAATGCACCGCCCTGTGGATTTCGTCGCGTCACAGTAAACTACCGCTGGTCGCCTAGTGTTTATCGACGAGACATCTGACAATTAAACATTCCGACCGGATGACGGGCTACTCGGATGTTGGACAGGGGTGGCCAAGTTGCCGAGAAACGCCCTTGCCGCGGAAGTGCTAACACCTGAATCCCGATTCCTGTCACTTCACGGGTCGTTCCTGACTCCTGATTCCTGTCACTTCCCTTTCGCCTTCAACAGGTCCTTCAACTCATCCATGAATTCCCGAATATCTTTGAAGTCGAGGTAAACTGAAGCAAACCGCACGTAGGCGACTTTGTCGAGGGTTTTCAGGCGAGCCATCACGAGTGCGCCCAGATCTGCGGCCGGGCGTTCCCTTTCGCCTGCCTCGGCCACTATGGCCTCCGCCTCGTCCACAATCTCCTCCAGCTTGGACATGGGGACGGGGCGTTTTTCGCAGGCCTTGAGCAAGCCGGCCAGAATCTTCTGGCGATCGAACTTCTCCCGCCGGCCGTCCTTCTTAACCACCATGTAGGGGATTTCGTCGATGCGCTCGTAGGTGGTAAAGCGGCGACCGCATTTCGCGCATTCGCGTCGGCGGCGTATAGTGTCGCCCAGCTTTGCCTCGCGCGAATCCACGACCTTGTCTTCTCCGTGACCACAAAATGGACACTTCATAGTAGGCAACCAGTAGGCCGTAAGCAGTAATGAGCAACCTGATACAATCAAGGCTCGTCATTCGAGGGTCACAAGTGACGCTGACCGCCGGGTCAGCATCCTACCGAACTCCGCTACGCTGACCGAAGCATCAGCGCGAGTGTCATGTCCCACCTTCTTATTGACACAGGGTCGGTGGGCAGGAACCCCCTCACCCGGCCCGCCCCGGCTGAAGAAGCCGCCGACTGCGGTCCACCCTCACCCCCAAGGGAGTCTGTGTGAGAACTTGTTTTTGCTGTCATTTCGAGGAGCCGCAGGCGACGAGAAATCTCGCAGTGCGTTGAATATACTCAGAGCGAGATTCCTCGCTTCGCTCGGAATGACAGTGCAAAATTGGTATTCACACAGACTCCCAAGGGGGAAAGGGACATGGTCAAGGAGTATGTGGGACAGGGCACTAGCGGCTCTGTCAGCTTTTCTCCGCCAACTCTATCTCCTCTTCGGCGAGCGCTTCCAGCTTTCTGAAACTCAGGCCTTCGTGCACCAGCAGGGCCAATCCCGAGAGCAGGCAGGGGACCGACATGACAATCCACACCAGGATTGCGGCGCCCGTGGCTGCCTCAGCAGGCTCATTGAACAGTTCGTTCAAGGCGAGGATTATGCCGACCTGGTAGCCGCCGCCGATCCCCGGAATCTGAACAGCCAGTCCCAACGCCGCGCAAAACAGTGTCACCACCGAGGACAACCAGGACAGTTTCGCCACCGCGCCGCCCAGGCTTTGGAAGATCAGCCAGAATACCGAGATATTAAGGAACCACACCACGGCGGTCAAAGCCACACTTCCTACCATCTCTTTCCAGCTTTGGATGACGCTCAAGCCCTCCGCGAAGGAGCGTAGGAAGCGCCCGAATTTTCTGAGCGCCATGGGAGGCAGGAAGCGAAAGGTGCGCATCATCCAGGCATTAAGCTGCCGGGAGCGCAACCAGAAGATGATCAATCCTACTACCAGCAAAAGTGCCAGGACCAGCATGGCATCCCCGCCATGATGCAGGGCGATTGAGGATGCTCGAGCCACGGGCGGTCCCGGGTTCGAGCGGCTGGAAATCCAGCGCCGCGGCAAAGAGCAGCACCAGGAACACCGTATCGAAGACTCTCTCCAGCAACCACACTGCCAGCATGGCGCTCATGGAGACATTTTCTTTCTTGGCGATGTAGGCCGGGCGCACGAATTCTCCCGGCCGCCCGATAAGATATATGGAAGCTGAAACCCAGGATCTGGCCCGCAAACAGAACCCAAAGGGAGGCTTTCTTAATGGGACTGAGGAAGAATCCCCAGCGCAAGGCTCGCAAAAGATAGCTGCCGAAAACCGCCGACCAGGTCAACAGTAACAGGACCGGGTTGGCCCCGGTGATCGAAGCCCAGAGCGCGTCCCCAACGGAAATTGGCCCACTCCGGGCTGCGGCTAAGATTATAGAAGATGAGCGCGATGATGATGGATCCGATGCCCAGCCACCACCATCGTCGATGCCCTTTTTTCATAGGGTATGGAATCGCACCGGAATCCTGGGCGTCCCTTCGAGTTACTTCAAATTCTCGGGGATCAGGAACTCGACCAGCACCAGGTCGTGCCACTCGCCTCCCAGCTTGCCGTGCTTCTCGTGGATTCCCACTACCTTCCAGCCAGTCACCTGGCAGAGCTTTCGCGCCGGCTGGTTCTCGGCCACGATGCGCCCGATGAGCTTATAGAAACCCTTCTCGCGCGCGATGTCCTGCATGGCCTTCATCAATTCCTGCGCCACGCCGTGCCCGCGCAGGCTGCGCTCAATGTAGATGGCCAGCTCCGCGATTCCGTCATAACAATGACGCGGGCTGTAAGGATTGAGCGACGCCCAACCCATCAGCGTGTGCTTGACCTCCGCCAGCAGCACCGGAAACTTGTCCGGTCGCGCCGCCAGCCACAGGTAACGCTCCTCCGGATGCGACGTAGGAATTTTCAAATGTCGCGCAACGGTCCTGCACGCCCTGGTTGTAGATCCGCGCGATCTCTTTCGCGTCTTCAACCCGCGCCGGCCTTATCTTGAGAGGACCACTCCACTCTGCCATGGGCACCCGCCAGGAATGATGTCAATTGCCAGACTGGGATTCTACCCTGAGCCCGCCAGGAGAGCAACCAGCAGGTTCTCGGGGTAGTAGTGGCGGCTGCGAATGTGGGGCGTCGCCACATTGCGGCATTAAGCTGCCTCCTCCCCTGCCGGCAAACTAACCCTCTCCTCCTTGGGGGAGAGCGTGGACCGCGCCGGCGTTTTCATCAGCCGACGCGGGCTGGGTGAGGGGGGCCCGTCCACGTTAGGCAACTACTGACAAGCGCGTCGGCATCCGCCATTATGCCGTGATGTTCACCTCAATCCACTCCAGCGGTGACCCATTTTCACCTCGCTCGCCGAGAGGCAAGTGCAGCGCCCCATCGCGAATCTCGACCCGGCTCCGCTTCGAACTTCCTCCGAAGTAGTGTTCAATGGCCACGGCTTCGGAAGCGGTTCCTCCACGGTGTTGAACCACGATCTCGCCTTCGCCGTAAGGCACCACGGCCAGTCTATTGGATTTGTCGAGGCCGTCGTTGGTTTTTGAAGCGGCCACAACGGAAGCGGTCGTCTGGACGATATCCCGGAAATTCACCGGACCCGATTGACCATCCAGGCGACGGGTGCGGAGTGCAACGCCGACCAACTCACCGTTCTCGAACCGCGCCCAGGAGGATGTGTGTGCGCCGCGCGTCGCGCTGAGAAATTCGGCGTCCACGGGTTCGATCGAGAAGCAGTTCGAAGCCCTCAACACCTGGCAAAGACCATTGTACTTCGCGATGCGTTCGGGAGTCGGCATGGCATTCCGTTCGTCCCCCACGAAACTGTTAAGTGAACCCAGAGTGCCGACGAGCGCAGAATCGAACCAGATTTCCGGCATGCTCACCCAATCGTACCCGCCCGAGCCATAGGTGGGCATGCCGATTTCGCCCAGCAGGCTCAAGAAGAAGAACCGCCGGTTGGCTTCCGAATCGTACTCGCCCGCCGCCATGAAAAGGTCATCCGGGCTATGCAGGTCGAAGTACTCGGCGAAGAGAGGCGACAAGCAGTAATACATCACCACTTGGTCGGGATTCACCTCGCGCATCCCTTTCACCACCACCTCGAGCCCTTTCAGCATCAAACGCTCGCCCGCCCATTTCATGTCCTTGGGCGCGGCCACCGATAAGGGTGGCAATTCGTACCCGAAATCGAATTTCACCAGATCCGCCTTGTAGCGCTCGGCGAATCTCCTCGCACGTTCCCTCAGCACCTTCTCGACCTCAGGCTGAGTGAAATCCAAAATGTAATACTGCGAGTCTCCGCCGCCGGAGACAGCGGTTTCCCGTCCGCCAGGCGCAGCATGTGAGAAACGTTCAAGCCCAGATCGGCGGGGTCCTGACAGCGCATGAAGGCCGCCCACAGGCCGAAGTGCAGGCCATCGGCGCGAACCTGGTTGCGGAATTCCTCGAAGTGAGGGAACCTCTCGGCGGAGTGCTCAAGGTTGCCGTATTTCCCTTCCCACTTGTCGTCAATGACGAACATTCCCGCCTTCATCCCCGAGGCCTTCAGGTCCTTGTAGAAGGAGCGCAGAGTGGCTTCATCCAGCTTCGCTCCCTCTTTCTCGCTCGCCACTTCCGCGCCCCAGCAGTTAAATTGCGGCGACAGCGCCACAGAGTTCTTGCGGGGGGAATTGGTTTTCTTCTTTATGACTCCGGCCTCGATAAGTCCCCGGTAGTAGGCGCGGATGGCTTCGTAATAATTCGGTCCTACCGCCCAATACAATTTTGCTCCCAGGCTGAGCTGCCCAGGCCCGCGCAGATTCTCCCAGAGGTCGCTCCGGTAGCTCACGATCAGGCTGTGCCGCCCGTCGCGCGTTTCAAGGAAGAGGTCGCCACCCGGAAGCTCGGCGAGCCCGCAGCAAAACGCATCGGAGATGAACTTGGAAAGGGATGATTTGACTGCTCCCGATTTGTTGCGGTGCTGGCCGCAGAAGAAATGCGCGGGCAGGCCCCATTGCTGAAGCAACCCGGGAGCTGGCGAAGAGCCTCGCCCCAGCCAACTGGTCAGCTTCAATCCCAGGTCCGCAGTGACGATGGGGCTTATGCCGGGAGACTCGCAGATTCCCGGCAGAATCAGATAGAAATTATCGAGCGTGGGTCGAGCCGCCTCTCCGGTTCCTTCGGCGAAGTAGTGCAGGGCTACAATATTCTCGCTATCGGCGGAGTCGTACAGGACCGGGTCGAGCCAGAGCGCGTTATCTTCAAACCGCCATGTGACGGACAGCTTCCCGTTTCCATTCACGCCTGCATAGTTGACCGCGACGCTACCCTCTTTCGCGCTGTGACCCACCACTTTTCCCGAGACGCACTTTCTCGCTTGCTTGTTCCTTCCCGGCTGGACGATGACGGCCGGCTGGAGAACACCGCTGGTCATCACTCGCCCTTGCTTGTCCAGAAGGCGAAAGCGGTCATCCTTCGGCGACCATTCCCAGGCGTAGCTCTTCCGCTCCACCCGGACGGATGGCGCGCTGCCGGCGACCTCGCCTTGGTCGCCCGCAACCGCAGTCGTGGGAACGCCCTCGAGCAACAAAGTGGCTGCAGATGCCTGAATGAACTTGCGCCGATTGAGTCTGGTCATGGCCAATCCTTTCCCGTACTTTATCTCGAAGTCATTTCAAAACCCTTCGGAAGACGATCATGAAGCAGGCAATATGAACGAATGCCTGGTAAATGGCGAGCGAGCGATCATAGCGCACAACGAGTCGCCGGAAATTGCCCCGCCAGGCGATGCTGCGTTCCACGATCTAGCGCTTCTTGTAGCGTCGCAGCATGCGCCCGTCCTGGGGCGGCGTGCGGTGCCGGTTGAAACGGTGCGGAGCAATCAGCGCGACGCGGCGACGCCCCAGCCGTTCCCGCAGCCCATCGGTCCTCCCTCTGACGCTCTTCGCTTCCGCGACCCTCGAAAATAACTACCGCAAATCTAGTCCCTTGTACAGGGTTTTGAAATGACTTCTAGTCTCCTGTCCAAGTGATTCGTGACGCAGATCGGGGTGATTCGATGGCGTGTCGCGAGCCCCGCTAACCTGTGCACAATATCCTTAAGCCCCAAAGGGACGACCTAACGGAGCCCAGGTCATCGGCCCATAAGCGCGAACTTGTTTATTGACAGCTTCCATCAGTTGGAGGAGTCTCGGCGTATGGAAAACGGACCGCCCAACGCCCTGGCTGAAGATTGGAAAGAATTCGAGGCGCTGCTTTGACAACCTGCAGGCGGTGTGTAAACATACCCCCCGGAGCCACATCATGCCCAAAAATCGCGCGCCGCGCATAATCCTTGCCGTCGTACTGTTTTTCCTCGTGTTTCTGCCTCTCTTCACGAACGGAGTCAGCCTGCTCGTGGACTGGCTATGGTTCAAGCAAGAGGGCTTCCGGATCGTCTACTTGACTATTCTCAGGACCCAGATTCAACTGAGCGGGCTGGTCGGCGTAGGTTTCATGGCGGTGACCGCGTTGAATCTGGCTGATCGCCCACGCCCTCTCCCATAAGCAGGGTTACCGGGTGAATGGCGAATACCTCGAGATTTCAGCGCTCGACCGGTTCGGCATCGCTTTCCGCTGGCTGATCTGGGCGGGCGTCTTGTTTATTGGATACGTGGTCGGCAACTGGGGGATGTCACATTGGATGGAGTACCAGATGGCCAGCCACGGGCAAACCATCGGCCAACAGGACCCGCTGTTCGGCCTCGACCTGGGTTTTTATCTCTTCCGCCTGCCTTTCAACTGGTTCCTCTATTACCTGGCGCTGGTGGCGGTCATCGTGTGTCTTCTGAGCGCCGTGTTCATGTATTTTGTGGAAGGCGGAGTGTCGGTCACGCCGCGCGGGCCTGACGTGATGCGGCGGCCGCGCGCCCACCTTATGGTTTTGGGGGGCTTGCTCTTTGTGGTTTTCGCCTATCGCGTCCGCCTGGCCATGTACGGCCTGCTTTTTTCTCCGCGCGGGCTCATCTATGGCGCCGGCTACGCCGACGTGCACGCTACGCTGCCCATTCTAAAATTGGAACTATTCCTTTGCTTATTGACCGCTCTGGTATTTTTTGCAGGGGCAAGGTCGGGACGCGTGCGGCCGGCGCTTTATTCCGTGGGGCTGCTCGTAGCCGTGGCGGTGCTCGGCGGGTCAATTTACCCCGAGATCGTGCAGCGTTTCATCGTGTCCCCCAATGAGATTGACCGGGAACGCCCCTACATTGCGAATGCCATTAAATTCACTCGCCAGGCGTACGGCCTCGACCGCTTCGAGGAGCGCGAATTTTCCGCGGTCGAGGATTTGAGCCTCAACGATATCCGCAAGAATGACCTGACCTTCCGTAACGTTCGCATGTGGGACCACAAGCCGCTGCTGACCACCTTCGCCCAGCTTCAGGAAATCCGCACCTACTACGACTTCGAGCGCGTGGATAACGACCGCTATTGGATAGACGGCATCTACCGCCAGGTCTCGCTCTCGCCCCGCGAGCTTTCCGCTGCCAGCCTGCCCGGCCGCAGTTGGATTAACGAGCATTTGACCTACACCCACGGCTACGGCCTTTGCCTCGGGCCGGTGAACGAATTCACCAGCGAAGGCCTGCCGGTGCTTTTCATCAAGAATATCCCCCCCGTCTCCACTACTTCCATCCACATCACTCGGCCGGAGATTTACTATGGCGAGCTTCAGAACGATTATTGCTTTGTGAAAACCCGGGCGCAGGAATTTGATTATCCCCAGGGCGACCAGAACGTCTACACGAGTTATCAGGGCGCGGGCGGAATCCCCGTAGAGGGCTTTTGGCGGCGACTGCTGTTCACGGTGGCATTCGGCGAGAAGAACATCCTGTTTTCGGGCGATATCCAGCCTGAAAGCCGGCTGATGATTTACCGCCGCATTCTGGATCGCGTGCAACGTCTCACGCCGTTTTTGAGCTACGACCACGACCCCTATCTGGTCATCGCGAACGACGGAGCGCTTTACTGGATGCTCGATGGTTACACCACTTCCGAGATGTACCCTTACTCAGAGCCTGCTGAGGGGCTGGGGAACTATATCCGCAACGCCGTCAAGGCCACGGTTAACGCATACAGCGGGGAGATGCATTTCTATATCAGCGACACGTCCGACCCGCTTATCCAGGCCTATGCGCGAATTTTTCCAGGAGTGTTTGCGCCGCTTTCGGCCATGCCCGAGGACCTGCGCGCGCACATCCGCTATCCCGAGGAGTTCTTTTCGATCCAGGCCGCGCAAATATGCCCTGTTCCATATGACCGACCCGCGCGTTTTCTACAATAAGGAAGACTTGTGGCGGGTGGCGCAGAGCGCGGCGCGCGGCACGGCTACGCCGATGACGCCCTACTACACGATCATGAAGCTCGCGGAAGTGGGCGAGCGGGAAGAGTTCATCCTGATGGTTCCCTTCACGCCTGCCCGCAAGGACAACATGATTTCCTGGATGGCCGCTCGTTGCGA
Source organism: uncultured Acidobacteriota bacterium (assembly GCA_963770415.1). Classification (GTDB taxonomy): domain Bacteria; phylum Acidobacteriota; class Terriglobia; order UBA7540; family UBA7540; genus CAVROP01. The sequence goes on along the minus strand of CAVYPU010000012.1, from coordinate 214,479 downwards.
CACAGCGGACTACGGCAAGGTGCTGGTCTTTACCTTCCCCAAGCAAAAGCTCGTTTACGGCCCGCAACAGATCGAATCTCGAATCGATCAGGACCCTGGGATTTCCCAGGCGCTCACGCTCTGGGGCCAGGGCGGCTCGACCGTGATTCGCGGCACGCTGCTCGTTGTGCCGGTCTTGAACTCGGTCCTCTACGTCGAGCCGCTTTACCTCGCCGCGGAAGCGGGAGGCGGTCTGCCGCAACTGAAGCGAGTTATCGTTGCCTACTCGGACCACGTGGTGATGGAAGATACTCTCGATGCGGCGCTGAGCAGGATCTTCAGCGGTGCGGTAAACACCAGCGAGACACCGCCATCGGCTGCGGGACAGGCAGCCCAGGCGCCCGCCAAGGCGTCGGCGACGGCGGGGGCCGATATCCAGCCGCTCGTCCGCGAGGCCAACCAGCACTATCAGCGCGCTTTGCAACTGCAACGCCAAGGAGATTGGGCGGGCTATGGCGAGGAAGTTAAGAAGCTGGGCGAAGTGCTCAACCGGCTGGCCTCGGCAGCTCCCGGGGCTGGAGCGAAGTGAGCTGCAAGCGCGTAACGGGTGATCGTGGTATTGAGATCTCGAAGGTTGCACGAACGCCGCGGCGCCGACCATAAATATGGTAGAATCGCCCCATGAGAACTACGGTGGACATTCCGGATCCAGTTTACCGGCGTCTGAAGAGAGAAGCGGCGCAGCGAGGTTGCTCTGTTAAGGTGTTGGTCCTGCGCGGGGTCGAAGCCGAACTGGAGAGCGGAAAGCCGGTCCGCAAATCGCGAGCCGTCAAGCTCCCGATTATCGACTCGAAGCGCCCCGGTTGGCTGCGCCTGACGAACCAGCAGATCAATGAAATCCTATTTCCCTGACGTCAACGTGTGGCTGGCGCTTGCTTACCGTGGCCACCAGCACCACCCCGAGGCCTCCACTTGGTTTCAACGGACCGCGCCGGAAGAAGCCGTTTTCTGCCGTGTAACTCAATTGAGCTTCTTGCGACTCCTGACCCATCCTGCCGTCATGCGGGATGAAGTGAAGACTCAACCCGAAGCCTGGAAGGTCTACGATCAGCTTGCGAGCGACCGGCGGGTAACTTTTTATCCCGAGATAGAACCCGAGCGCATCGAGGCAGAGTTGCGCGAGCTGACCGCGAGCGCCCGCTTTGCCTACCAACAATGGCCGGACGCCTACCTTGCGGCGTTTGCACGCGCTTCTCATCTGACCTTGGTCACGCTCGACAAGGCGCTTCATAAGCTGGCCGGAAAAGAGTGTTTGTTGCTGGGTTGATTCCCGCCCGGAAGCAGATGATCAAATGGAACTGCCAACAATAAGGATTCAAACCATTATGAAACTACAACATGTATTGATTGCTCTCGTATTTCTAACTGCAGCAATGGGCCGCGCGCAAAACACTCCGGTGGAAGTGCAGCCGATTTTGGAAAAACAGATTCAGTCGCCAGACCTCGTGACGTTTCAACTGCAAGAATACCTGATGCAGCGGGCGCCGAAGCTCCCCGCGCCCGGCAGCGCTGCGGAGTGGACGGCTGAGGCGGCGCGCATCCGAAAGCATCTGCTCGAGGACGTGGTGTATCGCGGCTGGCCAAAAGAGTGGGTCGAAGCACCGACCAAGTCTGAGGACCTGGGGGCCGTCCCGTCCGGCAAGGGATACCAATTGCGGAAGATTCGCTACGAGATCGTGCCGGGGTTCTACACCACCGCCATCCTATACCTGCCGGAAAATCTGCATGGCAAAGTGCCGGGGGTTCTGAATGTGATGGGGCACTACGGCCCCGTTGGCAAAGCGGATGAGGCCTACCAGACGTTTTGCATCAATGAAGCGCGGCGTGGCATGATCGCACTCAACCTCGAGTGGCTCGGGATGGGTGAGGACACGGAAAAAGAAAATGAGCACTTGTTCAGCGCCGCACACCTGGACCTGGTGGGTGTCAACGCGGTGGGCTTGTTTTACCTGGCCATGCGGCGCGGGCTTGATATCCTCTGGGACAATCCGAATGTGGACCGGAAACGCGTGGCGGTGACCGGACTCTCCGGAGGCGGGTGGCAAACCATCACCCTGAGTTCGCTCGACGAGCGGGTGAGCCTTTCGATCCCGGTGGCGGGCTACACGACGCTTGAGGGGAGGCTGGCTCTCGCACCCATCACTGAGGCCGGCGACATCGAGCAGAACGCCACGGACTTCGTCGTTGGGTCCGATTATTCCACGCTGACTGCCATGCGGGCTCCACGGCCTACGCTCCTGATTAACAATGCGGAGGACACATGCTGCTTCCGTGCCCCGATGGTCAAGCCTTATATCTTCGACGCTGTAATCCCTTTCTTCCGGCTCTACGACCGGCAGGACGCATTCCAGTTCTACGAGAATACCGACATCTCCGCGCACAACTACGGCCTGAGCAATCGGCGGCAAGCTTACCGATTCTTCGCCAAGTATTTTGACTTGTCCGCCTCCGACGAGGAAATCCCAGCCGGCGCGGACATCAAGAGTTACAGCGAGCTCGCGGTGGGCCTGCCGAAGGATAATCTGACCATGCTCGGGTTGGCTCGGGTTCTGGCGCGTCAGATCACGCGGCCGGCCGTTCCCGCGGATTCCGCCGGCAAGTCGGCTTGGGCTGATGCGGAGCGAACCAAGCTTAAAGAAGTGATCCGCTATGATCCGGTGAGCGTGAAGCAGGCGTGGATGGCTGCCAATGCCAAGCATAACGGGATGGAATCCGCCTCCTATCGCTTCCTGCTGAGCGACGGGCTGAGCGCCACGGGTGTTTGGCTGAAAGATATACCCACCGCGGCAAATGCGCCTTTGACTGTTATTCTTAATGATAAGGGCATCAAGGCTGCCGCTTCCGAGGTCTGGGACCGCGAGCCTGAGGTCGCGGGCCGCATGGACCGCGGCGAACAAGTGCTGGTGCTTGATCTCGTGTTCACCGGCAACGCAGCTCCGGAAGGACCTCTCTTCCTGTTTCCAGAGATGCTGGCGGCGACGGGCAGGCGGCCCGTCGGTATGGAGACGGCGCAACTGATTGCGCTCACCCATTGGGCGCGTGAGCGGTGGCGCGCACCGTCGGTTCGCCTCGAGAGCACGGGAATCCGCAGCCAGGTGGCGGCGTTTTTCGCCTCGGCGCTCGAGCCGCGCCTCTACGGCGAGGTTGCAGTGCAAGGGGGCATGCGCAGCCTGGCCTACCTTCTGGACAAGCCCGTCAGCTACATGGACGCTCCCGACCTGTTTTGCCTCGGCCTCTTTAAGGATTTCGATTTGGAGCAGGTCAAGGCACTCGCCGAGCCGACGAGAACCAGCGAGGGAAATTTCGTGGAGGACTTACCGCGCAAGGAATAGGCTCGCCCGTCGGAAAGACTGGCCAACGAATGCAGGCCCCGCAGAGGGTTGCCCCTTTTGAAGCTTCACCACTGAGGCTCTAGAGTTCACAGAGGACAGCGCAGGCCTAGTTCTCCGTGATCTCAGTGCTCTCTGTGGTGGAGCTTTTTCTTTCCGGTACTCGAGAAAAGTTTCGCCTGCTGTTAGGGGGGTATTGCCATGAAGGGACCGTCGAATCCAGGGAGCCGCAGCGTAATGGCCCTGGCTGGCCTACTTTTTTTCGCAAGCCACGGAATGGCGCAAGTCCAGCAACCTGTCCGGCCTATTCTCGATCCCGCGACTGTGCCGCCGTGGTTCGAGACCGGCAAGTTTCGGTCCGCGCGCTGGGACGGCGGGCCCCTCGAAGCTGTAAAGGGAACGCTTTCTCACTGGCCTAATTACACCGAAGACGACCCGCGCCAAGTCCTCGAAGCAACGCGTGATTGGTACAATCCCAAGACAGTCGAACTTCTGAAAATGGCTCATATCAACTGGGCCTGGGTGACGTGGAGCAACGGGTTCTCGCCGCAGACGGAAAGGAAGCAGTGGGAGTTGTTGGGCAATTACATCACGAAGTGTCACGACAGCCACATCCGCGTGGCGGCTTACATTTCCATCGCCAACATGTTCTGGAAAGACATGTTCGAGCACGTGCCCGGAAGCATCGGCTGGGTCGAGCGCGATTTTCAAGGTGCGCCGTTGTTTTATGGCCGCCCCAATCGCTACATGGCCGACATTCACATTCCCGAATGGATCGAGCTCGAAGAAGGCGCGCGTAAAGGCCGCGGTCCAGGCTGGCGCCGATGCGCTTTGGATTGACAATACGTTTTCTTACCATGGCGAAGAGAACGTTGCGCACCTGATTGACGCCCTCTATAGCGAGGCCGTTCGAATCAATCCTCATTTCGTCATCATGTCCAACTACAACCAGCGCATCTACACGTGGGGGAAATTGCAGAACGGGGTTTCGACCGAAGACGGCCAGGAGCCTGGTTATTATACCGACAAGCAGCCGCCCTACGTGGTGACGAACGCCGGACTCCTCCGCTTCAGCTACACCGTTGGTGATGGTTGGCGACCGGTTTCCATGGAGGACGGTGGGCGGCACTGGGGCGACCGCATGACCACCCCCATGGAACCACGAAAATGGCAATTGGCCGTAGCTGAGTGTGCCATGTATCACGCGAGCCTGGAGCCTTACGCTGAGGGCCTGTTTCTTCGCGATCTCTACTTTGGCGAACCTCGCGCCCTCGAGGGCTGGCGGGCGCTCGGCGCCTACAATGCTTTTCTGGAAAAGAACGAGGCGTACTTCACTCACCCGCAGTCGCTGGCTCGAGTGGCAATTCTCAGTGATGCGACTGACTTTGTGGTTCCATACCTGAACGATCTCTCAGAGCGTAATCTGAACTACGACGTTATTTTTAATTACCAGGCTCCGCGAGATGAGCAACTGAAGAACTACCGTGTGATTGTTCTCCCCAACACCAACCCCCTCAGCTCGGAATGGTGCGCCGCGCTCAGCAGGTGGGTCAAAGAGGGCGGCGGCACGTTAATAGCGGTTCAGGACGCGTCGCTGTTTCCCCCCGAGTCTCAACCGGGAGGTCATAATTTCGGCCTGGGGGAACTCTTGGGATTCTCGGCGCAGAGTATTCCGGGCTCAAAACAAGTACTCACGCGCGGCAAAGGGTCGGTTATTTACCTGCCACAGCTTATCCCTGCAGACGATATGCTCTTGCTCATCCGCCAATATTTGAAACAGTCGGAGCTTGTGGAAGTCGAGGGTCGCAACGCTGTGCTTTCCAACCTTGCCTACCAGCGGCCAGAGGATAGGATAATCTTGCACCTCCTGGGTTATAAACAGAAAATGGAAAGCGGGATTCGTGTACGAGTGCGCGCCCGTGTAAGGAACGTGGAAATCATGTCGCCGGACACCCTTTCGGACACGAAGGCCAAGATACACACTGAGGGAGAGGAATCGGAGATTATCATTCCCCAGCTCGAAACCTATGACTTGGTGGTTATCTACTAGTTTGTGCGATAATGCAACATTACTGTAACAGTTTCTTCAAATTAGAGTAATCGGGCTGCTTCAAATTATCCGTAGTCCACTACACCTTCGGACGGTGGCTGCCTCTTGACTCGGCGGGAGTTCACGAGGTGATCATTGAATTCGACGTCTGGAGTCGTCGGTTCGAGGCGTTGGAGACTGGACCGTCGGGTCCGTCCAGGGATTTCTAGCAAGGCAATGCACACGTGCCTTGGCAGATCTGAAAAGGCTCTCCAGTGCTCAATGTCGTGGGCCCGCCGGGCCGGAGGCAGCCGTAACGTGCCGGACCCGAATGTTCACCTCCGCTTAATTCTCCTGTAAAAGGGCGGGGGGGAGAATACACGAGGAGGATTACACTAATGAAAAAAATGTCGCAGCTATCAATCGCCGTTCTGGGCGCCGCCATTGTACTCACATGTCTTATTGCGTTGCGTTCAACGCCTTCGAGCGGCGCACCAATTCCAGCCCCAGCTCCAGTCATGCTCAACGCTGCCGGGGCGACTTTCCCGTACCCCATTTATTCGAAATGGTTTTCGGATTACAACAAGCTTCACTCCGACATTCAGATCATCTACGCTTCCATTGGTTCCGGGGGAGGGATTCGACAGCTTCTACAAGGCACGGTGGATTTCGGCGCTTCCGATGCTCCCATGAATGACGAGCAGCTTGGGCAAGCCAAAATCAAAATTCTTCACTTTCCTACCGTCTTAGGCGCAATTGTGCCCACCTATAATATCCCGGGTGTATCCCAGGAGCTTAATTTCACGCCGGAGGCTTTGGTCGGCATCTACCTTGGCAAGATCACCAAGTGGAATGACCCGGAAATTGCCAAATACAACAAGGGCGTGAACCTTCCGGGCCAGGAGATTGTGGTAGTCCATCGTTCCGACGGTAGCGGAACATCCTACGTCTGGACGGATTTCCTTTCAAAAGTGTCTTCCGAGTGGCAGAGCAAGGTCGGAAAGAATACCTCAGTGAATTGGCCGGTGGGCTTGGGCGGAAAGGGCAACGAAGGCGTGACGGGCCTGGTAAAGCAAACCCCCGGCGCGATCGGGTACGTCGAACTGATCTATGCCGCGCAGAACCAGATTCCCTATGGCCGAGTTCGCAACGCTGCCGGTGCTTTCGTCAAAGCGGATCTTGCCGGCGTGACTGCCGCGGCGGCGGGCTATTCGAAGACCATGCCCGATGATTTCCGGGTGTCCATCACCAATGCTCCAGGCAAGGCGGCCTATCCGGTTTGCAGTTTCACCTACCTCCTGGTTCCAACGAAGATTGAAGACGCGACAAAGAGGCAGGTCATCAAGGGTTTTCTCACTTGGATGCTCAACGACGGGCAGAAGACGGCTGAGCCGCTGTCCTACGCGCGCCTTCCCAAGGAAGTGGTTGCGAAGGAGTTGAAGCAGATTTCGCAAATCCAATAGAATGATGTAGCCGGGGTTTTGCCCCGGCCAGGGCGATATTGAAGAAGAACCGGCGGAGCACACACCCCTCCTGCTTCAGGAGGGGTGAGGGTGGTCGCGTGCCACCCCTCAGCCCCCCCTCGCGGAGAAGGGGGCCTCACAAACTGCCATGGCAAGTACTTCAGAACCGACCGGGCGCGCGGTGGCAAGTCGTCGCATGCCTGCTTTTGTCCAAGGCCTTCGAAGCGGCGACACGTTTGCTCATCTCTTGACGCTTGCTTGTGCGGCGACCATCCTGCTGGTGGCCGTAGCGCTCGTTCATCAGCTATACATCAATTCCGCGCTCACCCAGCACAAGTTTGGACTTCGTTTCCTGACTGGCCGCGTCTGGGACCCGGTGAGCGGGGAATTCGGGGCCTTGCCCTTTGTTTATGGCACACTCGTGACCTCGGCGCTAGCCTTGCTGGTGGCAGTTCCGTTGGGGGTCGGCGCGGCGGTCTTCCTATCTGAGTTGGCCCCCCCGCGCATCTCGAATGCGATGACGTTTGTCATCGAGCTTCTGGCTGCGATTCCCAGCGTGATTTACGGCTTGCTGGGAATGTTCATTCTGGTCCCTTTCCTCAGGCAGTATGGCGAGCCGTTCTTGAAGCGCACCTTGGGATTCCTGCCCCTGTTTCAAGGGCCGATGTACGGCGTGGGGATGCTGGCGGGCGGTCTCGTGCTCGCCATCATGGTTGTGCCTTTCATCATTTCGATCTCGCGAGAGGTGCTGATAGCCGTCCCGGTCGAGCAGCGTGAAGCGGCGCTGGCGCTCGGCGCAACCAAATGGGAGTCCACATGGCAGGTGGTGGTGCCCTACGCGCGGATTGGCATTATGGCCTCGATCTTTCTCGCACTCGCAAGGGCCTTAGGCGAGACGATGGCAGTTACCATGGTCATCGGCAATGATCCCAAGATTAATGCTTCCTTGTTTGCGCCTGGCTATTCCATCGCAGCCGTCATCGCCAACGAATTTGCCGAAGCCACCGGCGACCTTTATGTGCAAGCGCTGATCGAGCTCGGTTTGGTGCTGTTCGCGCTGACGATCGTGATTAACGGTCTGGCGAGAGTTTTCATTATCACTACTACGAAGAAGGGGTCAGGGCACTAATGGGCTGGCGCAATACGCGGCGGAAGCTCGTCAACTACGTTATGTTCAGCCTGACTGGCGTCTGCGCACTGGTGACGGTTGGTGTGTTGTTTTTCATCCTGGGTTATTTGCTCTGGAATGGGGGAAGCTCTCTTTCCTGGGCTTTTCTTACGCACTTGCCGGCGCCGGTGGGAGAGACCGGCGGAGGAATGGCGAACGCCATCGTGGGGAGCGCGAAGCTGCTCTTCCTGGCGTCAGCCTTCGGCATCCCGGTTGGCTTTCTGGGCGGCATCTACCTGGCGGAATTCGGCGGCCAATCGTTCTCTTTCGTGGTTCGCTACACAGCGGATCTCCTGAACGGTGTGCCCTCGATCGTAATGGGAATATTTGCCTTCACGGTCGTCGTCATCCCGATGAAGCATTTTTCAACCTTAGCGGGAAGCTTGGCGCTGAGCGTGATGATGATTCCCATCGCCGTGCGCAGTACGGAAGAAGCCTTGCGCACCGTTCCCCTCATGCTGCGGGAAGGTGCACTGGCCTTGGGAGCCAGTAAATGGAAGACCATCGCCACCGTGGTCGTTCCAGCGGCGCGCAAGGGGATTATCACAGGAATCGTCCTGGATATTGCCCGTGTAGCCGGCGAAACCGCGCCGCTGCTTTTTACGGCTTTGAGTAGCCAGTTCTGGAGCCCGGGATGGAATCAGCCAACCGCCTCGCTGCCGGTCATGGTCTACACTTATGCCATCTCGCCCTACGAGGACTGGCACCGGCAAGCCTGGGCTGCCGGCCTGGTGCTCTTGGCCCTCGTGCTGGTGGCGAACGTGGTTGCTCGATGGTCTGTTTCGGGGCGAACGGCCCAATAGGCGGTAACTTTCGTGACGACTCCAACACCTGAAAGTGTGACCATGGCCAAGCAAGGAAGCTACCCCACTCGGTCTCCAGGAGGGACAGTGGCCGCCGACGACGTCAAGTTGCGGGTCTCCGGATTGAACTTCTATTACGGTCCTAAACAATCCCTTTTTAACATCGGCCTTCAGGTTAATACCAACCGCATAACGGCACTGATTGGGCCTTCGGGTTGTGGAAAATCCACTTTTCTGCGCACTTTGAACCGCATGTACGAGACCGTGCCCCACGCGAGAGCCGAGGGAGAAATCCTCTTCGACAATGAAGACCTTCTCGCTATGGATCCGGTGGCGCTCCGCCGACGTGTGGGAATGGTCTTTCAACGGCCCAATCCCTTTCCCAAGTCCATTTACGACAATATCGCTTACGGACTCCGCGTGAACGGCACCTACAGCGGGGCTGCACTGCAGGAAAAGGTGGAGAAGAGCCTGCGGCGCGCCGCCCTGTGGGAGGAAGTCAAAGATTCGCTGCACAAATCCGCCTACGCTCTTTCGGGAGGCCAGCAGCAGCGCCTGTGTATCGCCCGCGCCCTGGCCGTCGATCCGGAGGTGCTGCTCCTCGACGAGCCCTGTTCCGCTCTCGATCCCATCGCTACGGCGAAAATCGAGGAACTCCTCTTCTCCCTCCAGGACCAGTGCACGCAGGTCATCGTGACCCACAACATGCAGCAAGCCGCGCGCGTGGCGGATTTCACAGGCTTCTTTCTATTAGGAAAACTTATCGAGTATAACAAGACGGAGGTCATCTTCAAGACTCCTGCTAAGAAGGAGACTGAAGATTACATCACCGGCCGGTTCGGATAGAGGAGGTACGCAGCCCGATGGTTCGCCACTTCGAAGAGGAAATTGATAACCTGAGAAACCGCCTGCTGGAAATGAGCGGGCTGGTGGAGGACTCTGTCTACCGCAGCATCCAGTCCCTCATCGATAAAGATGAAGAAGCCGCTCAGCAAGTGCTCCAGAACGAAGCCAGAATCAACCGCATGGAGATCCAGATTGATGAGTTGGCCACCAGCCTCCTGGCGCGCGTCCAACCTATGGCCACCGACCTCAGGTTCATTACCGCCGCCATCAAAATCAACAATGATCTGGAGCGCATGGGAGATATCTCGGTCAACATCGTTCGCCGGACGTTGGCCCTGATGCGCGAACCTCTGCCCAAGGAGTTGGTGGATATCCCCCACATGGCATCGCTCGCCCGATCGATGATCCGTAAGAGCCTCGACGCCTTCGTGCGCAAGGATGCCGAACTGGCTCGCAGTATCCTGACGTCCGATGACGTTATCGATCAGCTTCGCGATGCCGTCTACGAAGAGCTGATCACCCTTATGGAGCGCGACCCCACCACGGTCCGCCAAAGCATCAACCTGATGTTCATTGCCCGTGCCCTCGAGCGCCTTGCCGACCACGCTACGAATATCGCCGAGGATGTCCTCTTCCTCGTCGAGGGAGTGGAAGTCCGCCACCACGCGGAGGTGAGGGAGTAAGGCGGGGAATAGAAACAAGAAGTAGAACGGAACCTGGAAAGTCAATTGGCAGAGGGCAATAGGGAAGAATGCCCCTCATCTAAAGCCAGAGGCTTGATCGGGCCGCGAGTCACAAGACTCGATTCCTTCCTCACAATTGTCTCCGAATCTCTCCACACCTCGCCGTGATTTACACCCTGATTGCTCATTCTCATCACATCCTGAAATCTGAAATTTGAAATCCCGATTTGCGGTCCAAATGTGAGCTTTCGGTAGGGCTGCGTAGATTGGTGGGGTTGGGTGGTGAATCAGAAGCAGTAGCCTTGGGCCAGCCAATAATGCCAGTCGGCAATGGCCTCGGCAGTTGATTCGTCTACATCTATTCCGATCAGTTGGGACAGGGGCACGGCCATTTTGCGGCCGTGCCAGTGGATCTGTACGAGCATGTCAGCGGTGCAGGCGTCTGCCGGTGCCAAGCGCCGGACTTCGACCCGTTCACCCTTGAGGAGGGGCGAAACCGCCTTGGTCCGGCGACATTCGGCCTGGAACGGGAAGCGGATTTTGTTCTCCAGGTAGTAATACCAGCCCAGGGCCTGCTCTTCCGGCCCATAAGCGTCCACGATCGCTTCGTTGTGGATTCGGTCCTCCCGCACTGGGTCCCTTTTGAGTTTGGGCATCGATGCAGTCCTCCGCGCCGCCTCAATCCTGGAGAAGTTGCCGCACACGGGAATACCGCAGCAGTTCCTGCGCACCGACCACCGGATGGGCTGGCCAGGGTTCCTCCTCGTCTTCCTCATCCCGATCATCCCTGTCTGAATCGGGCTCGGGGGGGCGAGGAACTTGGTACGCTCCAGGTGGCCAAGATAGGCGCGAATCTCGGCGGGGGTAAATAGCCGCCGGATTTCCGCCACGAAGTCGGCCAACTCTTGCGCGAACAGCGAGTCTTGTTCCGAGGCCGCCACAAAGCTGAAGAGTTTCTCCCCGATCAGATAATCGAGGGCACTTTCCAATCCAAAGCGCTCGCGGATGTCTTCCGTTGCCGTGCACTGTTCAACCCAGATCTTGTGGTATTCCGTAGAGGGCTTCGTCAGCGACACGAAACCGACTCCCAGATGCTCCAGTTCCTGGAGGGTCGCCAGCAGGTCGGTTACCGAGCGGCCCCAACGGTCCAGCCGCCAGACCAATACCACGTCGATCTCGCGGCGACGGGCGGCTTCCAGTAGTTGCTCCCGCCGCTCCCGCTGGGAAGCGCCCGAGCCGATTTCTTTGACCTGTAAAGTGATCGTCCAACCCCGTCTTGCCGCATACTCCCGTAGGGCACGGGTCTGCAGCGGGATGGTCTGCTGATCCTGGGTAGAAACGCGGGCGTAGAGGCCTGCCCGGAACGGTGTTTTGGCCCGGTGAGGGGGGTGGCCAAAAACCCTCGGCGATTTCGCCTTTTTCGAAGCCCGTTTTTCGCCCATTTTCGAGTGTTGCTCCGCTGTGGCCGCAGAGGATCGTTTTCGGCCAGGCAGAACCTATTCTACTTCAAAGGGATTTAACCGGAAGGCTGACTTGTGCCGGCCCGTTGCAGTGCCTGCCGGTAATTCCAGGGCATCCAGTCCGCCGGGTGCTGGGCCAGTTCCTCGGTGTGTTTCTGCAATTCGATCAGGTAGTCGAAGGGATTGATCTCATTCAATTCGCAGGTATGGATCAGGCTCATGAACAGGTCGCCCACCTCGGCGCCGTTGGTGGTCTTATAAAATAAAGAGTTTTTTCGGTGAAGTATGGCCTTCTTCAGGGCGCGCTCGACGAGGTTCGAATCCAGCGGCGCCCCAGCTTCGCGGAGGAACAGGGTCAGCCGATCCCACCGTTTCAAGCAATAAGTGATGGCCTCGCCGAGCCCCGAGTTGGGCTCGACCCTCTTCTCGGCGAACTGGGTCTCGAACCAAGCGTGAAGAGTGTCCATCACGGGCTGGCTGTGCTCCTGATGAAACCGCAGTCGTGCTTCCGGGGACAGGCCCTGCGCCTCTGCCTCGGCATCATAGCGGTAGACTTCGCGCAAGCTTTCCAGCACGAATTGGCACTCCTGGGGGAAGCTGGGTGTCACCTGCACAAAACGGCGCCGGGCATGAGCGTTACAGTTTCCCAAGAGGATTTCCAGTTTTTCCGGCAGCTTCGGCACGTTGCGCGACAAGGCATCGCACATCTGTATGGGCGGCGCCAGTCCTTTGCCCCGCTCGATCAACACGCGGGCGAGGTTCTCCCCGGCGTGCTTCCGTCCCGTGAAGAACATGACGATCCGCTGCCCCTGCCGCGTCGTCGACACGATGCCAGTGGTGAACAGTCCCGTGCGCTCGTGGGCGCTCGACGATTCCTCTTTCCCCTCGGGGCGGGAAGGACTCGCTCGGGCCAGCGCCAAAATCTTCATGCTGGTGTCATCGTTATAAAAGACCTCGCCTTGCGCGGCCTGGCGGAGCAGTTCGTCGAATGCGGGCCGGATCACGGCGGCGATTTCCTCGACGATCTCCCACTGGGTCGAGGCCGGCAAGGGAACCCCCAGACTCGCCTCCAGTCCTTCCAACCGGTAAAAGGGCACCCCGCTACCGTACTTCAGCAGCGCGATCATCGCCGCCGCCGTCTCGTCGTACTTCTTCTCGCCCACGCTCGCCGGAGCCTCCGCTTCAAAAATCTCGCCGCACAGGTTGCAACGGAGACGTTCCAGTTCATAGACCGTGGCCGCAATCGGCGCCTGGCCCACGACCCGGATGCGCAGAGCGGGTTCCTTCTGTTCGTAAACCTTGCCCTTCTGGCACTCCGGACAACCGTCTCCCGGCTTGAGGGAAGCGTGCGCGATCTTGATCCGGCGAGCCCCGCCATACGCCTGGGCGCCGTTTCGGCCGTGTCCCGGCTTCGGCGGACCCGGCGCGTTCGGAGGCGGACTGTTTTTCGGCGGGGCCTTGATCCCCGCTTGCTCCAGCACCTGACGCGTCTTCTCGGTGCTCGGTTTCGCCAACAGCGCGCGCAGTTGGCTGATCGTCGTGTTCTTCTCCCCGATCCTTGCGATCAGATGGCTCAACGCCTGGATCGCACCTTCCAGCCGCTGACAATCCTCTGCCGCCAAGGGCCCCTGGCGCGCCCGCTCCAACAGCGCGGTCAGCTCTTCAAAATTCACTTCGATCACCTCACGTTCCGGCTTCATCCTACACCTCCGTCAGCCCCTGGCGAAAATGCGGCGTGAGTGGATACCCCAAAACCTCCTTGAGGGAACGATTCGGCCGGTGCGTCTGGTCGTTTTTTCCCCGCCCCGTCGTGCGCCCCATCACCACCCAGTTGGCCGCCCGATAACAGGTGCCGCGGTAGCGTTCGGGATCGACGAAGGTCTCGAGAAAATAGACGGGGTGCCCGTAGATCCGTTCCCAGTCGGCCGCGATTCTGCGCGCCATCTGACCGAGAACGTGCGACGCCAAATGCGGGACGCGCACCCAAGGCAAAATGAGATAGCGAGGGTTGTAGGCGAGAAAACGGATATTGCGGCGCCGCGCCTCCGCCGACCAGCCGATGAAGCGGTCGCGGGCGCTCAGATGCCGCGGCGCCGACGACCAGGCCAGGCAGGCAATCACCCGGCCCGCCGCCGAGACCAGATATTTGAGGTGTTCCCCCACCGGCCGCGCGTAGCCGAGCGGATGATACTGGGCAACCAGGTAGTTAAACAGCGGCTCGTCCGGCGTGCGCCGCACTTGCTGAAACTCCAAGGGCCGCAGCGCCCGCAGGGGTACCTCCAGAGGAGTCGTATCCAGGAGGAGCGGCGCCACCGCTTGCCCGCTCGTGGCGCGCCGGACGGTCGGGTTGCGGTGTACATGGGTCGCGGAGGGTAACTCCAGATGCCCGGCCCGTGCGAGTTCCAGCAGCAGCCCGCGACAGACCATGTCGCGCAGCGCCCCGTTGGCCTGTCTCCATCCCCACGCTTCGCACAGCCGCAACGAAAGTTGCCGCCGATTGGCCTCGGGATGGGTTGCGATCAAGTGGCGGATGAATTCCACTTCCGCAGCAGTAACGACACGGCCTCGGTAGCGAAACTCTTCTTCCATGCTCCCGAGGGTAGCAGAGAAGAATTTAGAACGCAAGAGCCTCGCGCTCTTTTTCTCAACTCACCACGCTCACCGGCCGCCACGCCGGCGCCGCTTGGGTTGCCGTTGGGTCGCCCGCCGCCAACAACACTTGCAGTTGGTGCGCCGCCAGACTCCGCGCCACCTCGCGCGTATTCCGCCCTTCCGGCCACCAGCGAAAACGCCCTCTCGAAAGCCGCTTCTGCGCGAACCAGAATCCCTGGCCGTCGTAAACTAAAATGCGAATCGCTGTTCCGCGTCGGCTGCGGAAGACGAACAGGCAGCCCGAGAAAGGGTCGGTCTGCAATCGTTCCTGGCATAACTGCGCGAGCGAGTCGATACCTTTACGGCCGTCCACCGGCTCCACCGCCACCAGGATGCGCATCTGCGGGGTGATCTGGATCATGGCTCGCAATTCCACAACGCCCGGCTCAGCGCCACCAACTCTGCCGTGGCCACACCCTTGAGTTCGATCCTCATCCGGCCCCGCCGCCCTTCCAACTCCACCACGGCGCTCGCCACACTGCCAGGCCGCGGCGAAATCAACTCCATAAATGTCGGCGGCGCGGGCGGTCGTGCGTGGCGTGGGATCACCGACCGTGCCTTCCTCACGACCTTCTTCTCTTGCCCCGGCGCTTCCGCTCGCTCCTTCAGCTTGCCGTATTCCAGATGCAGAGCTTTCGCCGTGCGGTTTATCCCATGCTGCCGCGCCAGTTCTCCCGCCGCCGCCCACAATGAATCCGGAAGCGGTACGCGGCGAGCGTGCGAACTCCGCCATCGCCGGAGACGTCGATAGACCTTTCGCATGTCACGGGGAATATCAGGAATCTCGTTGGCCATCGTCTGTCCTCCTCGCCCTCCTGGGCAAAAGACAGACATTAGCAATTTCGGTTAGATCAAGTCATGCAGCATTGCCGAAAGGACACGTCCAAATGCGCACGCGGGCACTTCTGTCAGCCCAAGCGAGACCGGCCCTTTGTGCTGTTTCCCGGCGTCGGACGGCCCCATTGGCACTGAGAACTCAAGGCAGGACCGCGCCCTCGGCAGGACGACCTCTACCCTTGCCATGTCCCTGGGTGTTACCATTTTCATGATGTGGGAAAACATACTCGGGGGTGCACCATGGAGGTTCGCAAACATCATCGCAAAAAAGAGGATTACAAGCTGCGGACGCACATGATTCACGGCAGCTTTGACAGCAAGAAGTGGGACTACGACCACCACGTCGTCCCGCCTGTCTCCCATTCGACGGCTTTCCGCCTGACTTCTCTCGAGCGGGGAGCCAAAGGGTTCGTGCAATTCGCCTCCGCCGACGAAGCCTTGAGCGGGCACATGCCGATCTACATTTACGATCGGCTGGACGAACCCACAAGAGCGATGCTCGAGGAAAACCTGGCCTATGCCGAGGGCGGCGCCGTTTGCGTAACCTTTGCCACAGGAATGGCAGCGATCAGCGCTGCCCTAGGGTGCACACTTCGCCAGGGCCAGGAGGTGCTGGCTCACCACACTCTCTATGGCTGTACGTACAGCCTGATGACCAACTGGCTGCCCAGGTTCGGCATGCAGGCCCGGTTCACGGATTTCCTCAAAATCGAATCGCTGGCAGAGCAGATAACCGCCGCCACTCGCGTCCTTTACTTCGAGACACCGACCAATCCCACAATGGAGTTGATTGATATTGCAGCGTTGCGCTTTTTGGCTGACCAGGCGAACGCAGGTCGGGAGGACCGTGATCGCGTCCTGGTAATCGCGGATAACACCTTCGCTACGCCGCAGTGCCAGCGGCCGCTCGGGCTTGGAGCCGACATCGTGGTGGAAAGTCTCACCAAAGGGCTGGGAGGGTTCGGAACCGATATGGGCGGAGCCGTAATTGCCGCCGCAGACTGGTACAACAACCTCATGCTTTTCCGCAAAGACTTCGGCGGAGTGCTTTCACCGCGCGCCGCCTGGGGAATCCTGGTTTATGGCCTGCCGACGCTGGCCGCGCGCATGTCCAATATGCAAAAGACGGCGCAGCGCGTGGCGGAGTTCCTTGCGAAGCACCCCAAGGTGGCGAGCCTCAAGTATCCCGGCAGCGAGTGCTTTCCACAGAAGGAATTGGCTCATCGGCAGATGATCAGTCCGGATGGGAAATTCGCGCCCGGCAGCATGATCTACTTCGTCCTCAAGGGAAATGATTCCAAGCAGAGCCAGGCTGAGAAACTGGTGGATTACCTCGCCGAACACGCTTATTCCGTCACCCTGGCCGTCAGCCTCGGCCAAATCAAGACCTTGATCGAACATCCCTTCTCGATGACACATTCAGCCCTGCCCGACGAGCAGAAGCGCGCCTTCGGCATGCACCCTGAGGGTATCCGGATTTCCCTCGGGCTCGAAGACTGGCACGACATTATTCGCGATTTGGAGATTGCGCTCGAGAAAGTGTGAAGGCGAAAGGCAGAAGGCAGAAGGCAGAAGGCAGAAGGCAGAAGGCAGAAGGCAGAAGGCAGAAGGCAGAAGGCAGAAGGCAGAAGGCAGAAGGCAGAAGGCAGAAGGCAGAAGGCAGAAGGCAGAAGGCAGAAGGCAGAAGGCAGAAGGCAGAAGGCAGAAGGCAGAAGGCAGAAGGCAGAAGGCAGAAGGCAGAAGGCAGAAGGCAGAAGGCAGAAGGCAGAAGGCAGAAGGCAGCAACCTCCTCCTAGGACGCTGCTTCCTTTTTGAGGTCCGGCCCCTTAGTTTCTTCGACGAACTTTCGAGCGGCGGACCTCAAAAACCGAGGTCCGCGCTCGCTGACTGCTGAGGGCTGAATACTGAAAGCTCTATTTCCCCGACAGCATACTCGCTTGCGTGCCGATGTGATCGTTACGCAGCAATTCGCGGTAGAAGCGGCCGGCGATTTCTGCAGCGTGGGGGCCGAACATCATGCGGCCACCGCGCAGCAAGACCACGGCTACATATTTTGGCTGCTGCACGCCTGGCGTAGGAGACAAACCAGCCGAGGCGGGCTCCGTCTTCGCTGCAAGTTCCTGTTTTTCCGTAAATCGGCATTTCGGGGTCGTACGCCAAGTGGGCAGTTCCGTAAATGACCGCGCCCTGCAGGCCTGCCTTGATTTCGGGGAAGTATTGGACAAGGTCATCCAAGTGGCGCCGTACTTTGGGGACAAACTGCGAGAGCTCATCGACCGTTTGGGGGTACTGCAATTCGTAGAGGGTGCCTCCGTTCGCCACGGCTGAAATCACGGCGGCCCATTGCAGCGGGGTGACTTCCATGTCACGCCCGTAATAAGCGAGATAACCCACGCCTCCCTCCTTAGGTGCTGTCGTGGGGAACCGCCCGGGCGATTCTCCCGGGATGCTTTCGCTCGTCTTTTCACCAAGGCTGAATTCGTGGGCGTATTGAGCTAGCCGCGAGAATCCCAGCATCTCTCCCAGTTTCAGAAAGAACACGTTGTTGGACCGGGCCAGGGCCTCGGTGACGTCCATGCGCTGGCGGCCGCCCACGAAGAGCTTGGTTTTCGGCGTGATGATGCCTTCCCGCAAAGCGGCAAGTGCTACGACAGGCTTAAAGGTCGAGCAGGGCGTAAAGCCGCTCGAAAGCGCTAGCTTTTGATTCACAATGGAGAGTATCCGCCCGTTATTCAGGATCCACCACCACCACGCTGCCGTTCCAGTTTCCCAAAGCGGTCAGTGCGGCCTGGCGCACGACGGGGTCGTCGCCGGCGGGGTTGTCCTCCGCCGCAGGATCACCGAACGAGCTGAACTTGGACGGACCGTTTCCGCGCAGACGACGCCGGCTATGTCTCCGAACGGCGGAGGCAGTCAGAGGCGTACTCTGCTTTTTCGAGGCATGCGGTTTCACAGTTGAAGATTTCTTGTGAGAGGGAGCGCTAGCGGAGGGCGGCGCTGACGGCGTACCGGGGTCCTGCGTGTTTCCCCAGTAGGTTTCCGTTCCGAGTGAACAACCAACGGCCATGGCCAGGATGGCTAGTTTCTTGAACAAGGTTTTATTCAAAACCTCCTTGATTTATTTCCAGATCGCTTCGGTTCCCAAGCCGGGGCTGGCGACCGCCAGCGGGGAGAGACTTCGAGATTCCTGTCAATCAATTCGCGAGAACTTCTGATAAAGCCCTCCGCACCAAAACCAATTAGACAACTGAGAAAACCGGTCCGATCGTCTTGCGGGCACGCCACGCTCATTTCTTCCCCTTGGCGCCGGGGGGTTCTACCGCTGGCGCAGGTTCGGGTGTTCCCGGCAGGCTGACCGCCTTGCGCACTTCCAAGTCAAGTTTCCTGCACACATCAGGGTTATCTCGCAGAAATTGCTTGGCGTTCTCGCGCCCCTGGCCGATGCGCTCACCCGCGTACGAAAACCAGGCTCCACTCTTTTCAACAATATTGCGTTCGGCGGCCACGTCAATCAGGTCGCCTTCCCTGGATATCCCCTCGCCATATAGAATATCAAATTCTGCCTCCCGAAATGGAGCAGCAATTTTATTTTTTACTATTTTTACTTTTGTTCTGTTCCCAACCACACGTTCGCCATCTTTGATGGAGGCAATCCGGCGAATGTCCACCCGCACGGTAGCGTAAAACTTGAGCGCCCGCCCGCCGGTGGTAGTCTCCGGGTTGCCGAACATGACCCCGATCTTTTCCCTGATCTGATTGATGAAGATCAAGCAGGTCTTGGATTTAGCGACAATCCCGGCGAGCTTCCGGAGGGCTTGCGACATCAGCCGCGCCTGAAGGCCGGGCAGAGAGTCGCCCATGTCGCCATCGAGTTCAGCCTTGGGAACCAGCGCCGCCACGGAATCCACCACTATCACGTCAATCGCATTGGAGCGCACGAGAGCTTCCGCGATCTCGAGAGCCTGCTCACCAAAGTCCGGCTGCGAGACCAGCAAATTATCCACGTCCACGCCCAGTCTCTTGGCGTAGGGGGCGTCAAGCGCATGCTCGGCGTCCACAAAGGCCGCCATTCCACCCCGCTTTTGCGCCTGCGCCACCACGTGCAGGGCGATGGTGGTCTTGCCGCTCGATTCCGGGCCGTAGATTTCGACGACCCTTCCCCGCGGCATTCCACCCACTCCGAGCGCGATGTCAAAAGAAACCGATCCGGTCGGGATCACCTCTACAGGGACCAGAGCGTCCTTGGCCCCGAGGCGCATGATCGAGCCTTTGCCGAACTGCTTCTCAATCTGAGTCAACGCCAATTCGATTGCTTTGTTCTTTTCAGTCCGATCTTCGGGCATTTAGTGCGCTCCTCTCTGGAACCCCTTAGGGCCTAGCGTTGGCTCGATTCCTCGCGTGGTGGATTATTCCAGCCGCAGTCAAATTTCACCTGTCAGCTACAGCCGATCCTCTTCCAAATATATGCTTCGGCAGAAAGCGAGTGAATCAAGAGAGAATTCCAACTGTGGGTCGCTTCGAGGCGCTGCTACGTTCTCCAGACGCGTGCTTTGCAGAAACCTAGGATACCACGCGCGGGGCGCTGGCGCAGTCCACCCAACGCTGAAATTGCCATGCACGTTATTCTCCATCACGCTCGTGTAATGGGCTTCCGTCACATTCTCCCCTGAGGGTACTCATAGAATCCCCACCCAGTCTTGCGCCCCAGGCGACCGGCGTCAACCATTCTTTCGAGCAATGGGCAAGGTCGGTATTTGGAGTCGCGGAAACTCGTGTAGAGAACCTTCATGATGTCCAGGCAGACGTCCAGGCCGATCAGGTCGGCGAGTTCCAGCGGCCCCATGGGGTGGTTCATTCCCAGCTTCATTACCTCGTCGATGCCCTTTGGCTCGGCCACGCCTTCCATCAGGCAGTAAACGGCTTCGTTGAGCATGGGCATGAGGAGACGATTAGAGACAAACCCCGGGAAGTCGTTCACTCGGACCGGCGTCTTGCCGGCAGAAGTGGCGAGCGCCTCAGCGGCTTCGACCGTTTCCTGCGAGGTTGCAAGGCCGGGAACGACTTCGACGAGCTTCATCACGGGCACGGGGTTGAAAAAGTGCAGGCCGATGAATCGGTCGGGGCGGCGCGTGGTGGCCGCGAGGCGCGTGATGGAAATTGAAGAGGTGTTCGAGGCGAAGATAGCTTCCGGCTTGCAATGGGGTTCGATCGCCCGGAACGCCCCTGCTTTCGCATCGAGACTTTCCGTCACTGCCTCTACAACGAAAGCAGCTTCGCCGAGGTCCGAGACGCGCGTGGTGGTTTTCAAACGGCTGAGTGACCTCTCTCGTTCTTCGCCAGTGAGCCGATTTTTCTGCACGTCCCGGTTCAAACCTTTGGCGATTTTCCCCGCTCCAGCACCAAGCAACTCTTGAGAAAGATCGTGAAGAAGTACCTTATAACCGCTTCGGATCAGCACATGGGCGATGCCGTGCCCCATGGTTCCAGCGCCTAATACACCTACAGTCGTGGTTTCCAACACCTGCTCCGTATCCTGCTCAAGACTTCTCGATGGGGTGCGGCGGTGGTGACGGTTATACCTTCGCCAATGGCTTTCCCATTTACAGCCTGTAGTGTGGTCACTTCTTAGATATTTGTCAAGATTTTGGAGGTACCATTTCTCGATCACGCATAATTTGTCAGCCGGCGCTGGCCTATGGGTCTGTGGATGCCGCCCCATTGCTTCTCAGAGGAGAGAGTCCAAGGGGCGCCGCTTCTGATAGAATTAAGTAATGCCTATTTCTTAAACAGCTTGACACCGGTTGCGAGTTGGGCAGAAATAGTTGAAACTACTCCGCGGGGGGCGTGGCATGGTTACCTGGGTATTGGTATTTCACCTTATAGGGCTGGTTTTCTGGCTTGGAAGCTTGCTGGTCGTGACGCACGTCCTAGCCGTTCATGCAGAGGAACATTCGGCCGAGGCTCGAGCTTCGTTGGGGCGGTTGGAGGTGAAACTCCTCAAGAGCCTTGCTCATCCGGGCGCTGCATTGATGGTAATCACGGGAATCATTTTGATCGCTCTAAACCCTCATTATCTCCAGGAGCACTGGCTGCATGCGAAGTTGCTGCTTGTAGCGCTCTTAATTGCCTTGGATTTTCGAGTCTATATCAGAACTGCGGCGATGCTGGCGGGAAGAGTGGAAATGAGGCGGAGTGAATGTATGGCCCTGCACGGCGCAATTGCCATCTTGTTTTTCGGCATTCTGATTCTCGTTCTACTTAAACCGTTTGGTGCGGGGGGATCGACGCGCTTACGGTCCCAATCGTCTTCGCCTGCGCCTTGCTCGGATCGATTCAGGACGGATAAGCGGAAGACGGATGCGGACAGCGGTGCGATTTTTCCTTTGCTCTGCTAACTTCAATTGCTCGGCCCGCCTCGACTGAAGAAAACGCTGGAGCAGTCCACGCCCTCGGTTGCAGAGGCGAGAGATGGATTTTCTAAATTCGGAGGATTACCAGATGAAGATCACCGTAAACAAGAACGGCTCACTGCGGGCCGAAGGGGAATTCACGATCTACGACGCAGAGGGCAACGCGTTCGACCTGAGTGGTCGAACCTCGATTTCGCTTTGCCGTTGCGGGCATTCGGGGAACAAGCCGTTCTGCGACGGCACTCACAGGCAGGTTGAATTCCAATCGGAGGTGAAGGCCTGCGTGCTTCCACCGCCGGCTCCGAAGCCTGCCTTGTGAAAAGGCCGGCGATACAGAAGAGTGAGCGGACGACATTCACGCATGATGGAAGTCTCAGGCCAATTGAGGCGCGCTGACTTCCAGCAGGAGGACCCAATGAGGCTGACTGAGTGGCTCCTGGCGGCACTTCTTTCAGGCGCTTTTGGGCTTGAGGGCCAAGGCGCTTCGTATCGTCACCCGCAGCTCCTGATTGAGACGCAGAGCCTTGCGCAGTTGCTTCCCGACCCGCAATTGCGCCTCCTGGACGCTCGCCCTCCAGAGCAATACCTGACTGGGCACCTGCCGGGAGCGGTGAACCTTCCGGCTCTTACAACGGACGATTTGGAGGCGAACCGCCAAGGGCTCCCATTGCCAACCGAAACAGCGGAGAGGCTCTTTCGCGCGGCGGGAATCAACTCCGGCTCCCGAGTGGTCATTTACGACGATCAAGGCAGCCGGTTCGCCGCCCGGGTGTTTTACGTCTTAGAGTTTTTCGGGCATTCGCACCTGCAAATTTTGAACGGCGGCCTCAGGAAATGGCAGAGCGAAGGGCGTTCCCTTACCACGGATTCTCCAACCGTTACTCCGGGCGATTTCGAGCCACAGCCAAACTCAGCACGCATCGCGACCGCCGAATGGCTGAAGGGGCACTTGAACAAGGCACACGTCAAGCTGCTGGATGCGCGCACGGCTGCGGAGTTCAAGGGAGAGAAGATTGAGGGCCCGCGCGGTGGCCACATACCAGGGGCCGTCCGCATCGAATGGACGCAGGTTGTTGATTCCGGAGAGATCAAGACTTTTCTCGATGCGCCTTCCCTCCAAAAGGTCTTTTCGGACGCGCAGGTCTCGCCAGAGCAGCAGGTAGTCACTTATTGCCAAGTTGGCATACGCGCGGCCGAACTCTATTTTGCTTTGCGGTTGCTTGGATACGAGCGGGTTCGCCTATACGACGGCTCCTGGCAGGAGTGGAGCGCCCTTGCAGATCTGCCTGTTGAAAAATGAGACCTTCCTGCATTCGTAGGTAGGAATCGACATCCCTCCCAGTGCCGATCTGCTTTAGCGAACCAGCCACCGCAAACCCCAGCGCAACCGAAGCCCCTGTTCGTTGACTAGGAATGGGGCGTGTGTTACGGTAACCCCGTGATCGATTATCGGTATCGAGGCACGGAGCATCCAAATGGCTTTTAACAAAGCCAAAGTCCTGCGTGAGGCGGAAAACCTCGTCAGCCAGGGCAAGATCAATCAGTCAATCAAGCGATACTTCGAGATTTTCGAGAAGGAACCTTCCGATCTCAACCTACTGAACACCATTGGAGACCTTTACGTTCGCGACAAAAACGTCGCAGAGGGCTTGAAGCAGTTCTACAAGCTGGCGGAGGCCTACGTCCAGGGCGGGTACACCCTGAAGGCAATCGCCATCTACAAAAAGATCGTCAAGCTTGACCCGGATTCGGTTGCACCCTTGCTGAAGCTCGCGGATCTTTACCAGTCGCAGAGGTTGGTGAGGGAGGCGCGCGACCTGTTTTACCAGATCGTCGAGCAATACAAGAAGAAGCACCAGAACGACCAGGCGCTTGAAGTCTTGCGAAAAGTCGTACAGCTTGATGTCGAGAACGCTGTGGCAAGGTCAAGGCTCGCGGCGTTCTGCGAGGAACTCGGGCGCAAGGACGAAGCGGTGCAGGTTTACCGGGAGACTGCGCACCTTGCGCTTGCCCGCGGTGACACAGGGTCAGCAAGGAGCGCTCTCAAGAAGGCTCAGGAGTTGATTCCGGACGATCCCCAGATCCTCTTGCTCAAAGCTCGCGAGGCGTTGGCGCTCCAGCACCCGGAGGAAGTGGAAGTTATTTTGAGCTCCACTCCTGGTTTGACGGACGACCCTGCGGCCCGATCGCTCCTGATTGAATCCTACTTGGCAATGCGGCAGGGCGAGAGAGCGGAGACGCTGGTTCTGGACCTCTTCCGGGACGCTCCGTCAGACTTCTCGCCACTTGCATGCCTGGTGTCCGCGTGCGTAACGGCGGGAGAATTCGATGTTGCTACGAAGGCCTTATCTGCAGTCGCTGACCAGATTATCGAGCAAGGAAACACCAGCCCTTTGATGGAGTCGCTGCGCCTGATATCGAGCAAGTCCCCGCAGCACTTGCCAACCCTGGATTTAATTCTCCGAATCTGCGAAAACGGCGGTGACGAGAAGCTTGCGAATACTCTCGAAGATTTGGGCGTCGCCTATACGCGATGCGGGCAGCTTGAAAAGGCGGAGCAGGCTTATCGAAGGCTCCTGAGTTGTGATCCTGCGAACGACCGTTACCAGTCCTTGGTTAGAGATGTTCTTAAGAAGCAAGGTAAGGATCTCGGAGAGGAACAGAGTGGGGATCTTGCGGGCACTGCCGGTGCAATGGCTCAAGAGGCGGGGGCACCCACCTCGGCTGCTTCGCCTTCGCGCGACCTCGACCGTGAAGATACGGTAAGGGAGGCGCTCGAAAACAGCGAGCTCCTGGCCCGCTACAATTTGGTGGGCAAGGCGGTTGACGAGCTCGATAAAGTTCTGGAGATTTATCCGGATGAGATCGAGATCCATAGGCGTTTATTGGGAATGTGCTGGAAAGACCTGCCGGAGCGAGCCGAGCAGGCGGCCCAGTCGTTGGCGGAGATCTACAGACAGAAAGGTGATGCCGAGAGCGCCAAGCGATTTGCACAAATGATCGGCGGACGGGGTGCTCCCCCCTTAATGCCGGATTCACCTCAGGCGACCGACGAGACGTCCGGGTCCCCGGCGCCGATTGCCGAGGCTCCGCCCGAGGCCGCGCTCCAGCAAGAACATGCAACATCTGAGACATCACCAGCGCAGCCCGCTGCCTCGCTTGATTTATCCCCTCGGATTCAAGAGATTGATCTCTCGGAAGATTGGGAAGCCTTTCTGGCTCAGACAGCCACGGCTTCGGCGGGAGCGGAAACATCCCCTGAGGCTGCTTCATTCAACTACGAGGATAGCCGGATCGAAGTCAATTTCTACCTCGAGCATGGTTTCCTTGAGGAAGCAAAACAGGCGGTCGAGGACCTCGAAAAATCGCTGCCGGGCCATCCCCGAGTCGCCCAACTCCGGGCCCTCGTAGAGGCCCACACGGGTGAGCCGTCGGGAATACCGGCGCCGCAGCCGGCAGAGCCTTCAGAACCAGTACCCGTGGAAGCGTGTGCTTCACATGAGGAGGAAATCACTGGTCTGCAGGAAGCAGCAGGAGCCTCCACCACGCAAGCGAGTGCTTCGCTTGTGGAGGAAACGGCTGTGCCTCAGGAAGCAGCAGAAACCTCCACCCTGGAAGCGAGTGCTCTGCCTGAGGAGGAAACGGCTGTACTGCAGGAAACAGCAGGAACCTCCGCTGCGCCGGGGGAGGAAATACAACCCGACGCCAACCTCCTGGGTTCACCTCCCGAGCCGGATTTTCCTCTCGATGCGGCGCCTGCTTCGAGTGTCGAATTGACGGCATTACCGCTGGTAGAGGAGGCGGAAAGTTTCGAGACTTCGAAAGAGGTGTTGCAAGAACCCTTGCTCGAGGCTGCGACTCTTTCTGCACCTGCAGGGGAGCCTGTCGTTGTCCCTGCGGAAGAGACTCCCGTGGAGGCGAGGCCCAGCGTGAGTGTCGAAGCTATGGCCTTCCCGCTCGGTGAGCCCGTGGAGGAAATGGAATTTGCGGTTGGAGGTTCGGAAGAGATCGCCGCTCAACCTGCTCCCGCTCCAGCCCCGCCGGTTGAATCTGCTGCCCTTCCCGCGGAGGAAATTCCGAGCGTTACTGCGCCGGACGTAGCAGTCGAAGAGCCGACCGGCCGGATGGGAGAATTAGCGGAAGCGCTCGAACCTGCCACGCCCGTTTTGGAAGATCTTGCGCCCGAGCTTGCTCTGGCTTCTTCACCCGGACCGGATGCCGCCGCCGGACACAACGAAGAAGTTTCCCTGGAGTCAGCCGAGGGCGTGAATAGTGAGGAGTTGGCCAGCCGCGTTAACGAATTAGTGGAGGCATTAGGGTCTATGAAGGCGGAGTCGGAAGGCGCCTCGCCTCAGGCCGTGATTCCTCCCGCACCGGCAGCGGAGCCGCCTACTGAATTTGCTGCCATTCCTGCGCCCGCATCCTCGGCTGGCTGGCCGCTCGAGGAAATAGCTGATGAACCAACCATCGCCGGACCTGTTCGAGAGGACGATGCGGAAAGCCACTATTACCTGGGTGTGGCTTTTTGGGAGATGAACCTCATCGATGAGGCGATTGGTGAATTTCAAAAGGTGGTGAAAGGCGCCGGGAAAGGAAATTACCCGCCGAACTTCTTGCAAGCATGCACCCTGCTCGCACTTTGCTTCAAGGACAAGGGGATGACCCCCATAGCCGCCAAGTGGTATTGCCGAGCGCTCGAAACTCCTGACCTTGACGAAGAGGCTTGGCTGACGCTCCAGTATGACCTTGGGATCACCTACGAGCAGGCAGGTGACCTGCCGCGCGCCCTTGAGAGGTTCTCCGAGGTCTACGGCCAGAACATCCATTTTCGCGATGTCGCTGAGAAGATCCGCACATTTCAGCAGAAAGGTCCATAGGGCTCGCGTTCCATGTCATTCCTCGCTTCAATCGGAGCGGTTCACCTCATCGCAATGAGGAGCGGGAAGGGGGGTGGCCCAAAGCTCGATCACCCCAAACCCTTCCTCGGCAAGAAGGGGAATCGGGGTGCTTTCATCCAGAGCTGTGGGCCGAAGCATCTTGAAATCCTCGCTCGCAATGACTGCGCGTAGAAGAGCACAATATCCCTGAAAAGACATGCGCAGACTGTTAACGATTGTCTACATCGCATTTTGCTCGGAACTTGGGATTTTCCTTTTCATCCTCCCCTGGACGTCTGTTTGGGGTAGTAATTATTTCGTTAATCACTACCCACTGGTTTCTTATCTCACTCGCAATTATTTCTTCCGCGGCGCCGTTTCGGGCCTCGGCTTGGCTGATATCTGGCTGGCGATTTATGAAATCTGGCGGCTGCTCCGGCCTGCTCAAACCTCTGCATTGCGCCCAACTAAATGAAGAATTTTCTGCTCTGCTACATCACTGACCGGCGACAGCTTAAGTCAGTGTCTCTCTCCACGGTTATCCGTGAAATGCTGCGCGCCGGGGTGGAGGTAGTGCAAATTCGAGAGAAAGACCTCGCGACCAGGGAACTTCTCGCGGTTGTGGAGGAGGCTCTGAAGTCTGAAGCAGAGGCCGCCTGCGCCACGGGGCGGAATGTGCACCTTGGCCTGAACGCGGTCAATACGGCTGCGCCCATTCGCCGCCACCCCGGCGTCTGGGATCAGGGAAGGGAAGGCGCGCGGATTGTCGTGAACGACCGCCTGGACGTGGCTCTGGCAGCCGGGTCAAACGGGGTGCATCTGGGGGGACCGTCGATGCCCGTCAACGTCGTGCGCCGAATTGCGCCTCGACCTTTCGTTATCGGGGCTTCCTGCCATTCGTTGGCCGAGGCTGTGGCAGCCGAATCGGCCGGAGCGGATTACCTGGTTCTGGGACCGATTTTCGAAACCCCATCCAAGCTTGCGTATGGCGCGCCGCTCGGTTTGGAGAAGCTACGGACCGTGACCTCGCGAGTTAGAATACCGGTTCTGGCGCTGGGAGGGATTACATTAAACCGCGTTCTGCCGTGCCTTGAAGCAGGAGCCGCCGGGATCGCCGGAATTCGCATCTTTCAGGATTGTGAGTCGGTGGCGGAGCGGGTGCGCGAATTGCGAGCGCTAGGATAGTCGAGCAGTCAAGGAGTCGAAAGTCGAGCGTCGAGGCTCCGCCTCAGCCTTCCCCCATCCAAGCCCCAAAAGGCTTCAGGCGTTCGACATTGTCGCACACGGCTTTGATCGCTGCGGTAATCGGCACAGCCAGAACCAGCCCAAACCCGCCCCACAACCAGGCCCAGAACATCATGGCGATGGTGACCGCCAGGGCATTCAAGTTAAGGCGATGCCCGACAAGTTTCGGGGTCAGGATATTGACCGCAACGAAATGTGCGATGCCGACCGTGGCCGCCACCACCAGAAAAGGATTGACAGACTCGAATTGCAGCAGGGCGACCATCAAGGGGGGGACAAGCGCCAACGCCACGCCGATGTAAGGAATAAGGCTCAGGCACGCCGCCAGGAGCCCCAGCACCAGGGCGTATTGAAGTCGCAGGTAGGCAAAAACCAGGCAAATGGGGACCGCCGTAATGAGCGCCACCATCAGGTTTCCCAACGCAAACTGCCGAAGCATGACGCCGATGGTGTGAATGACGTTCTTGGCCTGCTGCCGCTCCTCGCAGGGGAACAGGTTCAAGGTGGCAGCCCACAACTGGTCCTTCGAGTTCAGCATGAAGAAGACCAGGAACGGTACGAACATGACTGTGACCACGAAGGCATAAACCGATCCCATGCCGCGCAGGAAGAACTGCTCCCAAGGTGATTCCTGCTGGAGCCGCACTGCGGGTAGATTGCTGTCGCTGCTGGGCGGCATGATAGTGCGCGTGCTCTGCTGAAAGCTCTGGGCTGTCGTCTGAATGTGCGCGCTAAGTTGTCTGAGCTTTGCCGTTAGCTTGGGAGCGTTATTTAGGAAGTCGAGTGCCCGGTCATAAATCCCATAGACCGCGAGATATGTGACCGTGAGCATGAGCAGCACCATGACCAGCGAACTCAGCCAGCGCGGCATGCGCATGCGCTCCAGGACCTCCGCGCCCGGTTCGAGGACTGCGGCGATAAGGATGGAAAAGATCAGTGTGATGACCACCGAGCTTGCGTAGTAGATGCACCCGCCAATCACCGCCACGGCGATGATCTTGGCGCTAATCGCGGCGCCCGAACTTTCCCGTCAACGTTCTGGTACGAACTCCGGCATCGGTGACGTTCCCACCCCGCGATTCTAGCTTGTCATGGGTTGAAATGCCAGCAGAATGGGCTTCCATGCCGTGCGCTTCCTCGCCGGTGGGCGGTGTCCTGAATCTCACGCAATACCAACATTCAGGCCGGCACGTATGCGCCTGAGCGACAGCGTTGCGATCCTGGCTGGGACCCCCCGCCAACCGGCGTTTCTCCTTGACAGGCCAGCCACCTTGGAGTATAAATAGTATATTTATGCATTAGATGCATAAATATTCTATCTCTCGAAATGTGGGATTGAAACACCTTGCAAGCTGCGACAAAAACCGAAATCACCGGTGGCTCATCGCCCTCGACCAAGGCAGAAGCCGCAGACCTCGAAAGTGGGCCCGGGTTGCGTGTGCGCGCCGCCGTCCTGGGTGCCAGCGGCTACGCAGCGCGCGAACTGGTGGCCGTCCTGGCGCGGCATCCCGGCGCCCGCCTGGCCAGGCTGATTACACCCGCTCACGGCCGCAAGCAGCCGTTTCCCATCGAGCAGGCCCATCCGGCACTGCGCGGCCGGTCTTCCGTTCTGTGCGTTCCCCTTGATCTCGGGGGCCTGAGCGGCCCGGAAATGCTCGCCGCCGTGGGAGCCCCGGACTTGGACGTCGTGTTCCTCGCCACGCCGCACGAGACTGCACACGATATCGTGCCCGTACTCCTGGATGCGGGTATGCGCGTCATTGACCTGAGCGGCGCCTTCCGCCTCAAGGATGCTGCCATCTACCCGCGCTGGTACGGCTTCGAGCACCGCGCCGCGCAGGCCCTCGCCGAGGCGGTCTATGGCCTGCCCGAACTCGACCACGGCAGCATCGCGCACGCCAGATCTGGTCTCTAATCCAGGCTGTTACGCTACCTCCGTGATTCTTGCTGTTGCCCCGCTTCTTCGCTCCGGGTGGGTGGATGTCTCTGCCGGCATCATTTCTGATTCGAAATCCGGCGCCAGCGGAGCGGGCCGCACGCCCAGCGCGAAACTTCACTTCCCGGAGGTCAACGAGAATTGCCGGGCTTACGGCGTTTTCAGTCATCGCCACGTCCCGGAGATGCTTCAGGCTCTGGGCATCGGGGAAAAGGATTTCATCTTCACTCCCCACTTGTTGCCGATCACCCGCGGCATTCTCAGCACGGTTTACGTCCGCCTGAACGAGCGGCGGAACCTGGAGCAAGTGGTCGCCCTTTTCAAGCAGTTTTACGCGCCTTCTCCGCTGGTCCGCGTCTATGAAGACGGGACGCTGCCTGAAATTCAGGCGGTGGCCAACACGCAGTTTGCGGACCTTGGATTCGCGCTCGATGAGGCCACCGCGGCGCCTGATTATTGTCTCCGCCTTGGACAACCTCGGCAAAGGCGCGGCGGGCCAGGCGGTCCAGAACATGAACCTCATGTTCGGATTCCCGCAGGAATTGGGGCTGGTATGAAGCTGGTCGTAAAAATCGGCGGGCAAGCGGCCGAGGACGCCAAGGGACGGAGGAAGCTTGGCGCGGCAAATCGTGGAACTGCGGCGCGCCGGCCACTCCGTGGTGGTGGTGCACGGCGGCGGCAAAGCGCTTACTCGAACCCTCGAGCGCCTGGGTATCGCCACGGAATTCCACCAGGGACTGCGCGTGACCGACGCCGCCACGCGCGATGTCGCCCTGATGGTCCTCGCGGGCATCGTGAATAAGCAATGGGTGGCAGAGTTCGCAGCGCTTGGCCAGCCGGCCTTGGGTATCTGTGGCGGCGATGCCGGGTTGGTCCACGCGAAGAAGATCTCTGCGGGTTCGAAGGTCAGAAGAAGGATCTCGGCTACGTCGGGCGGCCTCACAAGATCCGGACCGGCATCCTCGAGATGGCTTTGCGCGAAGGCCTTATTCCGGTGGTCGCCAGCCTGGGGCTAGGAGCGCGAGGGGAATTCCTGAACATCAACGCCGACGACCTGGCGGCGGCTCTTGCTGTGGCTCTCCAGGCTGACCGGCTTTTCTACCTTACCGAATCGGGCGGCGTGTGGGACGCGCGAGCGGCGCCTGCTGCCGCTTGTGAAGCTGAGCGAGATTCCCGGCCTGATCAGCAAGGGCATTGTGCGCGACGGGATGATTCCCAAACTCCTCTCCTGCTCACGCCTGCTGCGCAAGAAGGTCGGAGAAATTGATATCCTCTCGGCGGACGGCTCAAACGCCCTGCTCCGAGCCCTGGCAGAATGGGCAGCACGGTGGGACCAGGATTGTGAAAAACGCATGAAATTCGACGAGATCGCACAACTCGAGAAGCAGTTCCTTATCCCCACCTACGACCGCTTGCCGATCCTGGCTGTGCGGGGCGAGGGCTGCTATCTCTACGACGATCAAGGCAAGAAGTATCTCGATTTCCTGGGCGGGCTTGGCCGTGAATTCTCTGGGCTACGCGCACCCGGAAATCCTCGCCGTTCTTCGCGACGATACCGAGACGCTCTTGCACGTTTCCAACTTGCTTTATCATCCCTACCAGGCGCCGCTGGCAAAGAAACTCACCTCGCTGGCGGGACTTGATCGGGCCTTTTTCGCCAACTCCGGCACGGAAGCCATCGAGGGGGCGATGAAGCTGGCTCGCGCCTACGCTCGCCAGCATCAGGGGGCCCTCCTGCAGGACGAAATCCTGGCGGTTGAAAACTCCTTTCATGGAAGGACCTTTGGGGCTCTCTCCGCGACCTGGCCGGAAAAGTATCGCAAGCCGTTTGAGCCGCTGCGTCCGGGTGTGCGGTTCGTCCGACTGAATGATGTCGGGCACTTGCGGGAAAGTTTCACCCCGCGCGTGTCGGCGGTGCTGCTCGAAGTGGTTCAAGGCGAAGGCGGGGTCGTCGAGCTGAGCGAGGAATTCCTAAAGACCGCGCAAGAGCTCTGCCGCTCGCACCATGCCCTGCTGATTTGCGACGAGATCCAGTGCGGTCTGGGGCGCACCGGACGTTTCTTTGCATTCACAAAGTTCGGACTTCAGCCAGACATCGTGGTCGTGGCCAAGCCACTGGCGGCGGGCCTGCCCCTGGCGGCCATCCTGGCTCGCGAAGAAGTGGCCCAGGCGTTTTCGCCCGGCATGCACGGCACGACGTTCGGGGGCGGTCCGCTCCAGTGCCGCCTGGCTCTCAAGGTTCTCGAGATTCTCGAGCGGCCGGGTTTTCTCGAACACGTGCGAGAAGTCGGCGCTTACTTCCGCGCTCAACTCGAGCGGACTCCGGGACGAATCTGGAGTGATCAAGGATGTCCGCGGCGACGGCTTGATGCTGGGTGCCGAACTCTTTGTTTCCGGCAAGGATCTTGTGCGGCAGGCGCTCGAAGCTGGAGCCATAATGAACTGCACCCAGGAAAAGGTGTTGCGCTTCCTCCCGCCGCTCATCCTTGAGCACCGCCATGTGGACGAGTTCATGGGTGTGTTGAGACCGATTCTGGCAACCCTCAAGCCGGTCGAGGCCAGAAGCGCTCATTAGGCCGGCGCGTGCAATGCAGGGGGTGGCGCGCCACGGCGTTTTCATCAGCGACCGCGCGACGGGCAGAGGGGCTGTGTGGCCGTAGGCGTAGAGCTTGCCCTAGCCAGCAGCAAGTCCGGGAATCAGGGGACGGCATGCCGTCCACGTACCGAATTTCTGAAGGGAGTCGAGGCGTGTCGTTGAGTCCGAGTATGGTGGAAAAACAAGGAAAGCTAAGCGTGACCGATCTCCTGGCGGACACTGACCTTTCGCCGCGTGACCTGGGGCTGATTTTCAACTTGGCAGAACACGTCAAGGCCGCACCCAAGGCGTATGCCCAGGCGCTTCTGGGCAAGCAACTAGCCCTCATCTTCGAGAAGCCTTCCCTGCGCACTCGCGTCACCTTTGAAGTGGGGATGACCAGCATGGGCGGTTTTGGTGTTTACCTGGATCACGCCAAGCCGCGGTTGGGGGAACGCGAAGCGGTCAGGGACATAGCCCGCAACCTTGAGCGCTGGGTGGACGGAATTGTGGCCCGGACTTTCTCGCATGAGTCCGTGCTTGAGTTGGCCAACAACGCCTCGATCCCGGTTGTGAACGCGCTCACGGATATGTACCACCCCTGCCAGGCCCTGGCGGACCTGTTTACACTGCAGGAGAAATTCGGCAAGCTGGCCGGCCTCAAGTTGGCTTTCGTGGGCGACGGGAACAACGTCTGCCATTCGCTGATGATCACGGGCGCGAAGTTGGGCGTCTCAACCCGAGTGGCGACTCCTCCGGGCTACGAGCCTAAACCTGAAGTCGTCAGTGTGGCGAAGGCGCTTGGTGAGGCCACGGGGGCGACGATTCAGCTCTTCAACGATCCGCTTGAGGCCGTGGCGGGCGCTCACGCGATTTACACCGATGTCTGGGCAAGCATGGGCCAGGAGCACGCTGTGCATTTGCGCGCCCAGGTGTTTGCGCCCTATCGCGTCACGGAAGAATTAATGGCGGCGGCCGGCCCGGCGGCGGTGTTCATGCATTGCCTGCCGGCGCATCGCGGGCATGAGGTCACAAGCGAGGTGATTGATTCATCGCGGTCGGTGGTCCTGGATCAGGCGGAAAACCGGTTGCACGTTCAAAAGGCACTGTTGATATTGCTCATGAAGAAGTAGGGCAGACTGGCGCTCGGCCGCTAGGTGGGTCTCCTCCGCCCCTACGGAGGAGAAATAGCTTAGCGACTTTTTATACTTGTCCTTTGTTTTCATAAACATTCTGGCTTTGTTCCCTCAAGAAAGCTCCCAGTGATCAGCTTTCAGCCGTCGGCCTACCAACTTCTCAACTCCTCGACTCTGTGACTTTTCGACCTCATCCTTTGTTTTCATAGACATTCTCGCTTTGTTCCATCGATTTTGCAGTTGACAAGTTGAGGAGTCGAGAAGTCGAGGCGCCGTCCGCGCCTTCTGGCCTGCGCGGCGCGAGGGCGAAACGCTGGGTCCGGTCTTGGTCTCCCACTCCTCAACTTCTCGACTCCTTAACTCTTCGACTTTTGGACATCTTCCTTTGTTTTCATAGACATTCTCGCTTTGTTCCCACGATTTTTGTAATTCGCGCATTGTCTCGGATTCCTGACCAACCCTCGTCAGCAGCCCTCTCCGGGGGGAGAGGGTGGCGAGAGTAGTGAGCCGGGTGAGGGGTTCCCTCTTGACTTTTTGATCTCATCCTTTGTTTTCATAGCCATTCTCCGCTTTGTTCCCTCGTTTTGCAGTCGATAAGTTGAGGAGTCGAGAAGTCGAGGAGCCAGCCGCCGCGGTGGGGGCATGCAGCGCGAGTGGCGAGACTCATGGTCGAGTCTTGGTCTTCCACCCCTCAACTTCTCGACTCCTTAACTCCTCGACTTTTGGACCTCTTCCTTTGTTTTCATAGACATTCTCGCTTTGTTCCGTTCAATTGCTGTAGGGGGACGGCTTGCCGTCCCCGCCTTTCTGCCGTCCTCGACAAGGGTAGGGCAAGCCCTACCCCTACACCCCTTTGGGAGTTTTCCCGCGGCGGTCCTTTGTTTTCATAGACATTCTCGCTTTGTTCCGCTCAATTGTAGGGGGACGGCTTGCCGTCCCCGCCTTCGGCCTTCGGCCCGAGGGGCTGAACTCTCGGTCGGGTATCAGTCTTCCACTCGTCAACTCCTCGACTTCTAGACCTTGTCCTTTGTTTTCATAGACATTCTCGCTTTGTTCCGTTCAATTGTAGGGGGACGGCTTGCCGTCCCCGCCTTTCTGCCGTCCTCGACAAGGGTAGGGCAAGCCCTACGCAAGCCGTGGGTCGCGACAGCCCACCCTCGCCCCCGCGTCCCCCAGAGGCGCTAGATTAAGGGCTGGTGGGGGTCGCCGAACATGCCCGAAGGGCATGAAGGTCATTAGCCGTAGGTGAAACCTACGGACGAGAAGACATGCGTCGAGTATCCGAGCGACCCCGAAGGGGTCGAATTCAACCCCTCCGGGGTTAGGTAGAATACTTTGGGACGACGTTCACCGTAGGTTTCACCTACGGCTAATGACCTTGGGTCCCTTCGGGACCCCGGCAGGCCCTGAGCCCCTTGTCCGACCTCACGATTCTAGCCTACAATACTCCATGTGTCAAGTTCCAAACAAGTTAACCGCCCCGATGGCACCTCGGCTGGCGAAGGCTCCGTTGCTTGTAGCGCAGACTCTCTGGTGTTGAGAGTCTGCGGCTCTTCCACTGTTCGAACACCGAGCGCGGACACAGGGCAGTAACAAGCTGGCACATTCTTCAAATAGAGAACCGCAGAGTTTGAAAAGCACAAACTCTGATGCGGCACCCTGCTACAAATGTCTATCTCGCATCCTGCCAAACCGGCAAACCATTATGACAGTATGTCACTAGGCAATTTGCCCGATATAATGTTACACAATTGAATAATTTATCTTGACAAAACAGCGGGGGGGGGGGGTACTCTCCCGGCAGCTTTGGTTCAGGAGACAATGCCGTGTGTTCAATCGCGCGGCTCGTATCGCACTCTTGGCTTTCATGCTTCGGATCCCATGCCGGAGGTGTCCTCGCCTCTAGGTGCGCCCACCGGCCTGGCATGGCGCCCACACCATTGCGTGTAGTTCAACGCTGCCCATCGATCACACAATTCGCCCATGCGGAGGCGCACGCACGCCCCCCGGCTCGCCCGCGGCCTCGGCCCGCGGAATTCTCAGAAGGAGACGCCCATGTTTGCCCGCCTTGCACTCCTCTTCTTCATGATTGCTTTGATTTCGGCCCCCACGAACGCTCAGACCACGGCTCCAGTGCGCGACCCGCAGGCGCTTAACCTGATTTCGTCCTCGCTCGCAGCGATGACAGGCGGAGCGGCGTTGAACGACGTAACCCTCAAAGCCAACGTATCCTACGCGGCCGGGTCGGACGTCGAGAAGGGCACGGCCATTCTCGTCGGACACGTCAACCAAGAGAGTAACATGCAGCTTACATTGAGTGGTGGCATCCGTCAGGAGATTCGCAACGGGCCTGCCGGGGTCTGGAGCGGGCCGGACGCCACGGTCCACTCCATATCAACCCACAACTGCTTCACCGACGCAACCTGGTTCTTCCCCGCATTGACGCTGGAAGCCATCGCCAACAATCCTCAGGTCTCCGTTTCCTATCTCGGCCCAGACTCGAGCAAGGGCGTAACATTTTTGGTTTTGGAAGTGGCTCTGGTCCCGCCGGGCCAATCCGCCAGCGTCTTTGCTCCCTTTCAGTCTCTCAGCACAATGGAAATCTATTTCGATCCGAAGTTACTACTTCCCGTCGTCCTCGATTTTTACACCCATCCTGACGTGGACGCGACCCGGGACCTCTGTGTGGAAATCCTGTTCGGGAATTACCAAAACTCGAACGGATGGCTGGCTCCTTTCCACATCCAGAAATACTTCCAAACGAGCCTGTTGCTTGATCTTACCGTGACCAATGTGCTCGTGAATTCCGGTGTGCCCGACAGCACTTTCACGTTGCCAGTCGTTACCGCGGGAGGTGCACAATGACGCGTAAACAAGGAGTCAGGAGCCCGAAGACAGAATCGAAAGTCGAAAATAGAAAGTTTGATACCCGTCGTTCCCGGGAAGTCACGCTTCATTCCCGCGCAATGCTCCCCCTGTGCTTGCCGAAGGGCGGGAATCCACTTCGCCTTGCCTTCCTCTTCACGATCGTCTTGCTGCTCAGCCAGCCGGCCTCCGCCCAAGTGGCCACAGGTTTCCCACTCTACGGGAGTTTCAGCGGCGGAACGTTTGACACCGTCGACAACGCCAATCGCAACGTGCACTTCGAAATCCCCATTATCAACAAAGCGGGCCGTGGCATGCCTTTCAAGTACGCGGTCACCTACGACAGTTCCGTTTGGTTACCGGTGAACTCCAGTGGTCAACCTACCTGGACTCCCGTAGGCGGCACGCCTAGCACTTGGGGTTGGGGAAATACGTCCCAAGCGATGATGGGCTATGTCACTTACTACACGACAGTGCAATATTGCAGCGACCATAACGGTGTGCAGTATCCCTACGATGTTCTTTCATCGTGGTCCTATTACGACGCCCAGAGTACGGGCCACGCTTTTCCGGGGCTCACCGTGTCGAATCACAACCTGCAGGCCACTTGCACGGACCATAATAACGGGCCGGCTTACTCCGGGTCGGGAACCGCCAGCGACGGCTCAGGCTGGCAAATTTCGGTGACTGCTGGCCCACTCGGGTTTCCGGCACAGCCCACTGCCACGGAGTACTCCGTCGCTGGGGTGGCCGTGGTTGCGCCGTTTTTCTCCGGCGGTTCCTCGGGGACGCTTACAGACCCGAACGGAAACGTGATCACTCTCTCGGGCAGTACTTACACAGATACGCTGGGAACCACGGCCCTAACCATCGGAGGGGGATCGACCACCAAGACATATATCTATACAGGTCCAGGCGGCTCGGCAACGGCCACCTTCAACTACAGCTTGCAAACCGTGCAGACCAACTTTGGCTGCCCAGGCGTATCCGAATACGGCGCCACCCCGCTTTACTTGGTTAGTGAGATCGACCTACCCGACTACGATAAAACCAATATGCCGACCGAGAAGTACACCATCAACTACGAAGCCACGCCGGGCAATCCAACAAACGTCACCGGCCGCATCGCCTCGATCACTCTGCCCACGGGCGGTGAAATCACCTACGCCTATTCGGGTGGAAACCAAGGAATCTCTTGTTACGACGGGAGCACGGCAACACTCACGCGCACGGTGTACCCCACCGCGACGACGCCCCAGGCTTGGACGTACTACCCAGCCAGTATTATTGCGCCAGCCGACCCACAAGGGAACCACGCCGTCACGAACGTGTACTTTCAAGGTGTGTATGAAACTGAGCGAGACGTTTATCAGAATGCGGGTGGGACCTTACTGGAGACGGTCAACACCTGCTACAACAGCAGCGCAACGAGCTGTAACAGCACGGCTGTTACTTTGCCCATCACCCAGCGCACCGTCACCACGACGCTCGGCAATCTGAAGTCGCAGGTCCAGACCTTCTATAACACTTACAGGATGCCAACCAAGGTTGACGAATACGATTTCGGCAACCCAGGCTTGGGAAACTTCAAGCGGGAGACGATGACTTGCTACACGTCGGCAAATTGGGATTATGCTCTGCCTTCGGCCGTTGTGGTGTATAACACGAACACGGGAAACCCCAGCGACTGCTCGGGCACTATGGGTTTGGTTGCCAAGACCACATATGCCTACTACGCTGGAACCATCAACCTCCAGACCGAGACCCGATACACGGGCGGCACGCCCGCCTCCATCAGCCGCACCTTCACCTACGGCGCCGGCGGTGTCTTGCAAAGTTCCACCGACTTCAAGAACCACTCCACCGCTTACGGCAGCTTTACCTGTGAGACTAATACGGCGTTCCCCACCACTATTACGCTTCCCATCACCTCTCAAATCTACACTCTCACTTGGGATTGTAACGGTGGGGTCCTTACGTCGATCAAGGACCCGAATGGCCAGACCACAACCTACAAGTACACCGACCACAACTTTTGGCGCGTCACGGAAACCGACTATACCGACTCGAGCCAGAACACCATCGGCAAGACCACGATCGCTTACAACGACGCGGCGCCTTACAGCGTCTCGACGTATCGTTACCTAAACTCGAGCACCTCCCACCAGACCACGCAGGTGTTGGACGGATTGGGGCGGATTGCTAAATCTCAGGACAACACCGCAGGAAGCACGGTCAACACGACCTATGACAGCCTGGGCCGGACCGCGTGCGTGAGCAATCCCTACAACGACGGCGGAAAATCCTGCCTCAACCCGACCGGGGGCGGCGCGACTACCGATGGCTACACGAGCTACATGTACGACGCCCTCGGTCGCACCACCTCGGTTCAAGCGCCGGACACGAGCACTACGGTGAAAGGTTTCTCAGCGGGCACTTCGAGCTATTGTACGACGGTCACGGATGCAGCCACCAAGGCACGCGAGCTCTGCTCGGACGGGTTGGGGCGCATCACTTCGGTCATCGAAGACCCGGGTCAATCGCCGCACTTGAATTACCAGACCACCTACACCTACGATCCCCTGAACGACCTTGCCGGGGTGAGCCAGGGCGTCCAAACCCGCACCTACATTTACGACATGCTGGGGCGGCTGACGAGCGCGCAAACGCCCGAAGCGGGCACCACGACTTACTCCTATGCAGTTTCCGGCAACCTTTGCAGCGGCGACCCAAGCGCCCCCTGTAGCCGGACGGACGCGCGCAGCATCACCACCACCTACACGTACAACGACAACCTCAACCGGCTCACTGCGAAGACCTATTCGGACAGCACTCCGCCGGCGAGTTACTCCTACGATCAGGCCTCCGTGACCATTGGCAGTTGGACGAGCGGAACTCTGCTCAACCCGATTGGGCGGATGACGGAGGCCACCACGAGCGTGAGCGGTACCGTGAAGACGGGGGTGGTCTACAGCTACGACCCAATGGGCCGCACCAACGACTTCTGGCAGTGCGATCCCAACAACTGCGGCGCCTCGAGCATCTACAATACGAATTACAACTACGATTGGGCGGGAGACGTGACCAGTTGGTCGCACCCGGGACTCATTAACATAACCAACATCGTCAACACTGCCCAGCAGATTACCGCGGTGCAAACCACCTCAAATTACACAAACTTACCGCAAACCTTTTTGCAGAATGTCACTTACACTCCCTGGGGCGCGGTCAGTTCGCTCCAAAACGGCTGCTCGGGCAGCGGGTGCACGAACGCCCAGGAAACCTACACTTACAACAACCGGCTGCAGCCCGCGATGATCCAGGCGAGTGGGAGCAATGGAAGCACCTGCCTGGTGTACAATTACTACGCGGACAAACCAAATCCCACAAGCTGCGCCCTGCCGGCGCAGGGGCGCCAGAACAACGGCAACATGATGGGTTACTGGTACAATGACAGCGTGCAATCCGGTTTCAACCACACGGCGAGCTACACCTACGACAACGTGAACCGGCTGACGCAGGCGACGGCCACGGGCAACGCGACGTACAATCAAACCTACGCTTACGGTGGCCTGTATGGGGATGGCTCGAACGGCCAGTATGGGAATATGACCTGCGTCACCGGCTGCACGCCGGCGCTTTGGACTCTCGCCCCAGGCACGAACCAGCTTCTGCCGCCCTCCAGTTACAGCTATGACGCGGCGGGGAACTTGACCAAGGACTCGAGCAACGGGACCGCGCACACCTATCAATGGGACGCGGAGGGGCGGGTGGCCTCGGTGGACAGCGGCTCGACCTGGAGCTTCACCTACAACGCGGTGGGAGACCGCGTGCAGTGGGTCTCGCCGGGCGGGACGGGGCAGCACATGTTCGATCCGGCGGGGAACTGGCTGGGCATCTACGGCAGCCTGGACCTGGTGAGGTTTGGCGACCGGCATATCTTGATGTACAACGGCTCGGAGACGTATTTCAACCATGTCAACCATCTCAATTCCACCGCCATGATGACCAACCACGCCGGGGCGGCGGTGGAAGACGTTCTCTTCTACCCCTGGGGGCAAAATACCTGGCAGGTGTGGGGCAGCGGCGGGTACAGTTTCGCGGGGATGCCCTACTACGACACCACGACCGGCACCAACCCCACCGAGTATCGCTTCTACACCCAAAACCTCGGCCGCTGGCTTAGCCCCGACCCGGTGGCGGGCGATATCACCAACCCGCAGTCGTTGAACCTATATGCCTATGTGCTCAATAATCCGACGAGCCTGATTGACCCCCTGGGGCTGGCGTACTGCGAACCGAGCAGTGCGATTTACGACGATAATGGTTTCTTGAAGGGCTATGATCCTGCGGGTTGCATCCCAGATGAGGAGTATAACGAATCGACCTGGTCACAGTATAGCGAATACGTTGGCGGCGGATCGAGTGATGTCGGAGGAACCGCTCCCCCGGTGGATTATGAAACTGACGACTCGGGCTTCGGGTCGTTCGGTGGCTCGCTTACACGGCTACCGTTCGTAGGTTTCGCAAACAACGGGCCTAATCAACGGCTCCTGAATATCGCGCAGCAAGTTCAAAAATGCGGGCAGTTTAGCAACGTCGGAAACCAGCTCGCCCAAGGGGTTAACTCGGGGAGGATTAGCGTCGGCAATGTTCCTTCAAATGCTGTGGCCACGACGAACGGTTGGTTTAATGCCACGTCCGTAATCGCTCCTGATGCCCTCGATGATCCTTCGACCGTAATCCACGAGTGGATTCACCAGACGCAGGCCGCTGGAAATCCCTTCTTCCTTCTCCTGAAAGGCGCAAATCAAATCCAGTCGCTGTTCACAAGCGATAGCCAGGGGTTCCTCGACTACTCAGCCCAAAACGTTGCAAACAAGATCGTCAGTGTTTGTGGCGTTAAGTAGCTAGAGATGTCGAGTCGGAGGGTACTTATGCCAGCGACACAGACAACGGAGGCAGGACAAGTGAAGCACAACATAGTGCTGGTGGCCGGGTGGGTGATTCTTCTCCTTCTGGCCTCGCTTCTTCTTCCCCCACTCGACTCCCGAGTTAATCCTGGCCCTCTTCTGGCTAAGAGCTTCATTGTTGCGACGATCGCAATGTCCCTCTACACAGTGGTCGTAATGTTCGGCTACTTCAACCGATCTTGGCGTCGTGTGGGGTTGGTTCCTAACAGAGCCGAATACGCCACTTGGCTGGGGTTCCAGACGGCCCTCTTCTTGGTGGTGTTCGTCTGGGTCCTGAAGGCTGTGGTGTTCGCTGTAGCACATCGTTTCGGGTTCCTGCCCTAGGCGTTGGCTCTCGTGCGGTGATTTTTTTCTTTAGCGGTCGATCCTGCCGGTGTCCAGGGTGACGTGGTGGTGGTCCGGGAGAGTGGTTTCCGAGTTAGAGTCTTAGCCATGCCTTCGGCATGGGGTTTACGCATGACACGTCACCCCGGAACGGGTGCTGCGCGCGAGCGGCGCGTTAGCGCGCGCGAACTTGTTGAAACGAGAGCAGCTAAGGAAAAATCCCTTCGATCGGGTTGCTGTCCAGCAACCGCAGGTTAGCGCAGGCGAACTTGTTGATTCTTAAGCGCGGCTGCTAGTCTCGGCTGATATGGCGAGAGAGGACGCCGGGACATGGTGAAGCCGCCGCTGCGCACGAAATCCATCGGTTTCAAAGTCAGCGAAGAAGAGTACGCGCAACTGGAAACGGCGGCGCAGGCCGACGGGCAGACGCTCGGGGAGTGGTGTCGGGAGGCGGCGGTGCTGGGGAGCGCGAACGGTCAGCCGTCGAAGGCTGGGCCGGGAGGAGCCGAGGCGCAGGCGCTCATGGCCGAGCTGGTGGCGCTGCGGGCGATCCTGCTCAATGTGCTCTTCAAGCTGGCGAACGGGGAGAAGCCGACGGCGGAGGAGATGCAACGGCTGATCGACCGGGCCGACTCGGACAAGCTGAAGAAGGCGCGGGAACGGCTGGCGCAGGCGGCAGAGTCGGAAGTACATCCAGCAGAGAAATCCTGAAAATATTTTGATCGTTTTTCCTGTTTGCGGGTTCCTAGATAAGTAGGGGACCAATGCAGGCGGAGGTGTGTCCATGAGTCGGGTGTGGGGACGGGAGGAAACATATCGCTGGCCGAGCGACAAGCCGGTGTGGACGATCACGGCGCTGGCGCTGACGGTCGTGGCAGTGCTGGCGGCAGCGGGGTATGAGTACGCGCGGAAATGGACGTACTTTCAGCAAGCGTATCTGGGGACCTACATCGGCAGCGAAGTGCGGCTGTGGTCGAAGACTACGCCGTCTCTGGTTGCGTACCGGATCGAGGGCAAACAGAAGCGGGCGGCGGTGGACCGGGACCTGAGCGATCCGGCGGTGGGCGTTGGCAAGGAGACCCAGGCCAAGGTGAAGCTGGAATGGGAGCGCGGAACGTACAACAACGCGGAGCTGCGGCAGTGGTTGGAGCGGGCGATCTACGGCGGGCAATCGCCGTGGCTGCTGTTGTGGGCGGCGACGTGGAAGGTGGGAGCGAGCGTGCTGGTGATGGGCTTGGCGTTGGCGATTCCGCGCGACCGGCAGCGGCGGCGGATGCGGAAGTATGGGCGCAGGACGAAAGGCCCGGAGCTGGCGACGGCGGCGCAGTTCAATCGCAGTCAGCAATCGAATGGCGTCGGGTTTATCACCAAGGAGCGGCGCACGCTGATCGAGTTCCTGTTGCAGCGCAACGGCAAGCTGGTGCGCGTCCCGCGCGAGCGGGAGAGCTCGCACTTCCTGATGATCGGGGACACGGGCGCAGGCAAATCGAGCTTGATCCGGCAGATCCTCATGCAGGTGGAAGAGCGCGGGGAAACGGCGATCGTGTACGATCCGGCGCTCGAATACACGCCGCAATTTTACGAGCCGGGGCGCGGCGATGTGATCCTGAATCCGCTGGACGCGCGAATGCCGTACTGGTCGCCGTGCGACGAAGTGCGGCACGAAGCGGAAGCCGAGGGGCTGGCGGCAGCGCTGTTCAAAGACGATCCGCGCACCAATCCGTTTTTCGTGATGGTGCCGCGCCAAATCTTCGCGCACTTGCTGATCGAGCAACCGAAGCGAACGCCACAAGAGCTGCTGGCCATCTTGCGCGATGAGCGCGAACTGGCGAAGCGGCTGAAGGACACCGAGCACGCGGCAGCCATTTATCCCGACGCGGGACCGCAGCGCGGCGGCATGATCGCTACGCTCAACAGCGTGTCGAATGCGCTGAAACTGCTGCCGCGAAAAGAAGAAACAAAAACGAGTTGGACGGCGACGGAGTGGGCGCAGCAGCGGCAAGGATGGCTGTTCGTTACCAGTCCGCCCGAGTTCCGCGAGAGACTGCGGCCCCTCATCAGCATGTGGCTGGACATGCTGGTGCTGCGCACCATGA
The DNA here is from genome assembly GCA_963770415.1 of uncultured Acidobacteriota bacterium. Classification (GTDB taxonomy): domain Bacteria; phylum Acidobacteriota; class Terriglobia; order UBA7540; family UBA7540; genus CAVROP01. The sequence goes on along the minus strand of CAVYPU010000012.1, from coordinate 170,733 downwards.
ACCAGGGCAAACCGGGGCCGCGTCCGGTGTGGTTCATCCTCGACGAACTGCAAAGCCTTCATGCGTTGCCGCAGTTGCACACGGCGATCACCGAAAGCCGGAAGGCCGGGAACCCTGTGGTGCTGGGCTTTCAAGGGCGCAGCCAGCTTGAGGATTTATACGGGCGCAAAGCGGAAGCGATGCTCTCTCAGCCCGCCACGAAAATCTTTTTACGGACAGACGAGGCTAACTCGTCGAAGTGGATCAGCCAGACTATCGGCGAGGTGGAGATCGAGCGCTTGCGCGAAAGCCGGATGGAAGGCCACTTCCCCAATAACCGGCGCAACTCGCGCAGTCATCAACTCGACCGCACAACGGAGCCGCTGGTGATGGCGTCGGAAATCCAGGGCTTGCCCGATCTGCACGGCTACTTGAAAAGCGGAAATTTAGTGGTGCGCTTGAGCTTCCCTTACATCGAACTGCCGCAGCGACAACCCGGTTTCGTTGCGCGCGCAACGACGGCGCAGGTGGTTGAGATCGGGAAACGGCCGCCAACCGCTCCGCCCGCGCCAAGGATCGAGCGGCGCGAGCCGGAGAAATCGAGCGGCATCGCCGCCGGGCAAGAACCGTACTTCCACTGAGGGAACCATGCTGACGATATCGAAGCCGCTGAGTGCAGGCCAGGCGCAGGCGTATCACAAAGAAGAGTTCGCCAACGCGCAGGCGAATTACTACTCGCAAAACGAGACGATACGCGGCGAGTGGCACGGCAAACTCGCCGAGGAATGGGGCTTGCACGGTGACGTGCAAGAGGAGCACTTTGCGCGACTCGCCAACGGGCAGCATCCGATGACGGGCGAGCAACTGGTGCGCTACCAGGCCGCGCGCGAATACACGAACGAGCGCGGCGAAACCGTGAGCACGATGGAGCACCGTGCGGGCTGGGACGCCACATTCTCAGCGCCAAAGAGCGTGAGTTTAACCGCGCTTGTTGGCGGTGACGCGGGCTGGCGCAGACCCCCGTCTTTTGGGGTCTGCGATGTCCCGAAGGGACACGTCCGAAGGCAGTGCTTCCTCTGGAGGTTACGCCGCCGCTATACTGTGCAGCTCTATGCCGATCCGCCATCGCACTTACAGTCCGGGCGAGCTGCAGTTCATCACCAGAGGAGAAAGGGGGGAGAAAGGTGAAGGAGAAAGGAAGAATGGTTCCTGACACCATTCTCCTACACTTACAACAACCGGCTGCAGCCCGCGATGATCCAGGCGAGTGGGAGCAATGGAAGCACCTGCCTGGTGTACAATTACTACGCGGACAAACCAAATCCCACAAGCTGCGCCCTGCCGGCGCAGGGGCGCCAGAACAACGGCAACATGATGGGTTACTGGTACAATGACAGCGTGCAATCCGGTTTCAACCACACGGCGAGCTACACCTACGACAACGTGAACCGGCTGACGCAGGCGACGGCCACGGGCAACGCGACGTACAATCAAACCTACGCTTACGGTGGCCTGTATGGGGATGGCTCGAACGGCCAGTATGGGAATATGACCTGCGTCACCGGCTGCACGCCGGCGCTTTGGACTCTCGCCCCAGGCACGAACCAGCTTCTGCCGCCCTCCAGTTACAGCTATGACGCGGCGGGGAACTTGACCAAGGACTCGAGCAACGGGACCGCGCACACCTATCAATGGGACGCGGAGGGGCGGGTGGCCTCGGTGGACAGCGGCTCGACCTGGAGCTTCACCTACAACGCGGTGGGAGACCGCGTGCAGTGGGTCTCGCCGGGCGGGACGGGGCAGCACATGTTCGATCCGGCGGGGAACTGGCTGGGCATCTACGGCAGCCTGGACCTGGTGAGGTTTGGCGACCGGCATATCTTGATGTACAACGGCTCGGAGACGTATTTCAACCATGTCAACCATCTCAATTCCACCGCCATGATGACCAACCACGCCGGGGCGGCGGTGGAAGACGTTCTCTTCTACCCCTGGGGGCAAAATACCTGGCAGGTGTGGGGCAGCGGCGGGTACAGTTTCGCGGGGATGCCCTACTACGACACCACGACCGGCACCAACCCCACCGAGTATCGCTTCTACACCCAAAACCTCGGCCGCTGGCTTAGCCCCGACCCGGTGGCGGGTGATATCACCAACCCCCAGTCCCTCAACCGTTATGCCTATGTGATGAATAACCCGACGACATCCATCGACCCGCTGGGGCTGGATCCCTGCACCAGCGCCAACACCGGCCCGGGCGGAAGTTACGCGTGCTCACCCCAGCAGGCTTCCCAGTCGAACATCGGCGGACTGTTGGGACAAATCTATAATAACCAGATTGGCGTTACGATCACTAGCATGTTTGAGTGGCTCTTTCCCGCGGCGTATGTTAGTGGGGATGGCGGGCACTACTACATGCCCACTGTGGACTGGAACGCATGGGCATCTCTTGATCTGCTGACACCCGCAAACAGCGCGCAGCCGATCTACTGCAATGGGGGGTTCATAAGAGCCTCAAATGCAGCGTGGATGAGAGCTGGGGATGGGTCTGTTAACACAGAGGCAGGGTTCTGGGTAACAGGGACCCCCGGCTCCCCATCATTTACACCATTGCCGTTCACAAATCAGAACAGGACTATCACTAATCTCGTGGTGCCTGCACACGCTCTTGCTCTAGTGCATACACATCCTGACGCTGGAGTGGCGCAGCCGTCACCAGGAGACGTCACGAATTCCAATAACTCCGGTCTGCCGTTCTATGTTCTGAGCAGCCGGGGCCTTTGGCTGCATAATCCAGGTTCGCCGAAATCAACTATGGTGCGACCTGGCACTAGTTGGCAGAAGCCTTGTTAGTAGGAGTGGATAATGAATCGTCGGTTCTACGTTGCGTTGCTATTGCTCTTGATGTGCGCGTTCGGTCATGCAGTGGCTCAGAATCCCTCAGCATTCGCTGACACGAAACTGTACGATGCAGTGCTGGATCGTTTGTTTCAGCACGATGTTCAGGCAGGGTCGCCGGAAGTTCAACTTCGCTACACATACTGCGATGTTGGCGAGATGCAGATTGTCGTTCGTAGACTCAAGAATTCTGATTTTCTACTCGACATTTCGTATCTCCCCCCGGGAGCTTCGAACGTGTGGAATCAACTAGCGCAGTTGACCAATTCGAACCCCAAGTTGACCGCTGACACGGCCGTGGCGTCAATAAGGATGATCCGAAGAACTGTGACAATACAAAGCGCCACTGCATTCGCTAAGCTACTTGATGAATCGAGTTCGCTTTCAATACGTCTGCTGCATCAAAACACGATTGCGTTGGACGGCATGGCATACGCGATCGCCGTTCGATCAATATCCGAAGATCTGAACCTGACTTTGCAGGGTCCGCAGCATTCCGACGAATCGAACAACCAGTTGATCCGCTGGATGGGCCAAGTCCGGTTCGGGGTTGAACCAGAGCTAAAGGAGCATTGAAAACGAAAAATCTGTTGCCCTAAATACCGCGGGTGGCGCAGACATTGCCTTTTATGTCTGCGCTCTTCATCGGTAGGCGATGACCGTTACGGCAACATGACCTGCGTGACCAACGGGCAGACGAACGGTCCTTGCGGGAACTGGACGTTTAGCGCCAGCACGAATCGGCTCACCACCTCCGGTTGCACCAACTACGATGCGTCGGGCGACATGACGACCAATTGCAGCGGCGGGCACAGTTACAAGTGGGACGCGGAGGGGCGCATTTCCTCGGTGGATAGTGGCTCAACCTGGGCCTTCACCTACAACGCCCTGGGGCACCGCGTGCAGTGGGTGCACCCGGGCGGGACGGACCAGCACCTATTCGATCCGGCAGGGAATTGGCTGGGGGAATATGGGCAATACAGCCTGGTGCGTTTTGGCTCCCGGCACATCGCGGTTTACACCAGCTCGGAGACCTATTTGCACCACATCAATAGCGTAGGGTTAACGTCGCTGATGACCGGCCACCTCGGAACCTCGCAGGAAGATATGCTCTTCTACCCGTGGGGTCAGGTGGCGTCGACGGCAGGCGGTGGCGGATACAACTTCGGTTACCTGCCCTACCGCGACGTGACCACCAACATAGACCTCACCATGGCGCGCCTCTACGCCTCCAATACCTCCGTGAATTTGGACCGGTGTCCACAACAAGGCGCAGCGGGAAATCAAGAATTGCGAAAGTTGAAGCGCGCTTTTTCGATAGGGGTGCCTAGAACTTCAATCTGCTTCAGGTCGCGAGTTCCCACGCCTAGCTGTTCCGCCAGGTGCAGCGTGCTGTCACACTTTTCGAACGGGGGAGTGCCGCGGTCCGCCATGGGGTCGAATCCCATCAGTGACATGCCGACTGCGTCCGTAGCCACGCAATTCGTTCCAGCAACCAGCACGCCGGGTTTGACGTGGCGACTTCCGGCCCAAGGGCCTTCGCCTCCTGTCACGGTCTGGATTCCATCGATGATGGCGAGATGAATGGGCCGCGCCGCCACCAGGTCCGCCACTACGCGAGGCACGCAGTATCCCCCCGGGTCCTTCGGGGCGTTTGAGAAAAAGACACTGGGGTTAACGGCCGGGGGCGCGCTCTTGGAGGGCAAGCGATTCATGGCGTGGAATGGCGCGCGGCCGCCCCGTGGAGCAAGACCCGGCTCGTCCTCGGGAGCGCCGTCACCGTAAATCGTGCAGGGAGTGATGCCAAAGCAATTCTTCATCGAGAGCGTGACGCCGGCCGTCAAGTGCTCTTTCAGCTTGGCGATCGATACAAAGACATCGCAGTCCTCGTAAGAGTGGTTCAGGTCGTAGCCCTTGAACATCAGCCCGCCGTTCGGCACCCAAAAGCGGGAGTACTTCTTGCCGTTTCCCAGGTAGTTGGTGTTCTCAAATTCCACGCGCGTCGCGGCGTTCTCGAAGTCGCGCGGTTCCCAATTGGCGTGGAGCATGAATTCCTCGAGCGGCTCGGTGGTCACCCACGGGCTCTCGAGCAAACGAATGCGCCGCGCCCCTGCCTGACCCAGAAGGTGAACCGCAGCACCGACAACCTGAGGATGCACCCAGAAGCTGACTCCTGGAGACAAGTACCCCAGCCGGGCGGTGGCGCCTCCCGTCATGTTGAGTTTGATGGCAACGGTCTTACCTCGCACCAGTCCCTCGAGCCCTCCCAACTGATCGAACATGCCCCCCAGCGTCGACACGACTTCCGGGCCGTATTCGCGGCATGTACCCACCGCCACTCGGCCTGCCGGCGCGGAACGGGCCAGGGACATCGCCGGACGAGCCAGCCAGGCGCCTGCCGCAGCACTCACGGCGCCGATGAATTTTCTTCGGGAACAAGTCGTTGTCATCATAGGTTTGAACCCTCAAACTCCAGTGCACAATAATCATCGAACTGGGGAAGCGCAAATTCGGTCCCTGGATTCCCGGCGACGCCTGGAAGAGTGCGAGCATCCTTGGCGACGGGCTGCCAAAGTCGCGCCGACCGGGCCCGGGCGCTGGCCCACAACGTGACGGAATCCGCCGGGCTCGAGGAATAATTCAGCACTTGAGCAAGTTGCTTTTTGCGGCCCGGATCCACCCGCAAATGGCAATTCGTCGCCTCCGGATTATAAAGACGCACCAGATCATACCGGTGACTCAACAGAAGGTGTGCGTCCACCGCCACCTGGTAGGGATCCTGGAATCCTTCTTCCGACACGGCCATTTGCCCCTTGCCCACATTATACATCTTATAGTGAATCGAAGGGTCTTTCTGGGTTGGCTTCACGTCCTCCGGGCCCATATAGGTCGCAGCAATAACTAATCCCCCCTGCCGGACAAAGGCGAGCAGATGAGAATGTTCTTCGGTGCTGGGCGCCTCTTTGTCGAGCCACAGCATCGCCTTCAACCCTGGCGTGGGCGAGAAAAGAGCTTTCGATCTCTCCATGATTTCGAACTGGACCTGGCGGCGGTTGAGCAGGTTCAAAACCTCTCCGCTTACTGCCGCGTTCTCGCCACGAAAATCAGAAATGACCGCGAGCACGCCTTGCGGCTTAAATGTATCCCACTCGCGGTGACTTTCGAAAAATGAGACCGTTCCCGAGGCCTTTTCCCATACGTCTTTGGCACGGGAGTCACCTTTGACGAGCGCGCCGCGGAGCTTATCGTCCAAGGAGATGATCCATCGGCTGCCGTAGGCCTTGCTGTCAGCGATGGCCAGCGCGTAGCTCGCGGGATGCTGGACTGTCGCCGTTTCCGGAGGATCACAATCCAGCCACAGGGTTTTTCCCGGCGCGAGCGCGCCCGCCAACTGCGAGAACCACCCGTTCGAATTCACCCATGGGACGCCCGTTGGACCGCCCACCGCGGTGTCGCCCCTCATGTTTTCAAGGTTCAAGCCAGGCCACAGGTTGTCCGTCGTGCTGAAGATGGTCGAAACGGTGCTCCATTCGATCTTATCTCGCGGGGATTGCAGAATCACCGGGAGGTCAGAAGATTGACCCGGGGTGTTTTCGAGCATCACCGCAGAAAGTCCGGCCTCCCGCGCGGCTGAAAGCGCAGCGCCCGAACCATCCTTCATCTCGATCTTTCCCACAAAACTCAAACCTAGCCTGCGACCGGCTTCGAGCAGAGGCTTCAAAGCCTGCTGCTGGTTCGAATCCTCGGGCACTCCATTAGCCCAGTTCACAACAAGGCAGTTGATGAGTGATCCCTTGAGGATTTCCAAGGCTGAGGGTTGCGTCCAAGCCTCGATCGCCTCCTTGAGGTCGGCATTGGTACTTCCCGACTTCTTTCGGCGCGCGATTTCGAGCGGCCCACATGGCCACTTCATTGGAACCCAGTTCGTGTCAAGAGTCATGTGCGTTCACCGGCAACGATCTTTGCAACTCAAGCGCATTCCCGATCTCACAGCAGGAGCCATTCCGAAACCGCCCCTAAACTCTTACTGCAACCAGAGCCAGAGGACCACCTTGCATATAAAGAGTACACCGGCGCGCCATCGCTAGTCACCTAATCCATCCACTGCCTGCCCGTTAATTCCTCAACACGTCGAGCGTTGCCTCGTCCGGGTGCGCCGTCTGTTCTTACGGACGGCTTTCATCACCACGGCAGCAATGAACTAACCAACCACCGAGGCTGACGAATTATATCAGGCGCTTATAATAATGGCATTCGCGCATGCAGACCTTCGCCTTGACACGGGGCACCCGCAAAAGTAGGATTGGAATCCTCGCTGCGAACATTCACATGTTCTTTCATCGATACGGGACTGGCGTTCGCGGATTCCCTGCCTGAGAGGTGTTGAGAACAAAATGCGCAAACTTCTTCTCGCCTTAATCGTATTGCAGTTTACATACGCTCCGGCGGCTGCTCAGCAAAGCGCCCAGCCGGAGAAAACCCTGCCCGCCATTAACGAGATCGAGCCTTGGCAGCAGGTCGGGCAGCAGCCTTACGAATTCACCTGGACCCAGCGCGAGGAGGATCCGCACACCCTGGTGGATTTTGAAGATCTGCAAGGATGGAACCTTGAGCTTTACGACGGGGCGCAAGGGGAGTTGCGACGCAGTCGCGAGCAGCAGATGTGGGGCGAGTATGTGGCCAAAATAACATACTCGGGAGCGCGCGAGCAGAGTCGCGTCATCGCACGCCCGCCGCAGCCTATCCCCATTCCTGGCGCGTTCGATTCCGTTGACCTGTGGGGCTATGGAAATCGTTGGAGCTGGGTTCCTGATCCCACCACTCCCCCCGCTGAGGTCGCCATCTTAGTCCGGGACGCGCGCGGTAAGGAACTCCGCATTCAAATAACCGACATTCAATGGAAGCAGTGGTGGCTGATTCATCGCCGCATTCCGCGCGAACTTCTCGGCCAGATTGTTTTTCCTGCCCGCTTCACAGGAATCGAAATCAGCAAAGGCACGAATACACAAGCGCGCAGCTTCTTCTGTGATAGTCTGGCCTTCTACAAGGAGGAACTGAAGCCCCTCGCTTTCCAGCCGCAACCTAAGCGCAACCTTAAACCGTACCGGGGCGAGATCGTGGGGACCAACACCGGTCCGGGAACCCTGCCGTTTCCAACTCGCGAGGAAACGATTTTGCCCACAAATTTCGAGAAGGGTTTTAAGGTGACGGCCCGGGAAGTCTCTCCGCGCCATTTCGAATTGCGCTACGAGGCGAGGGATGGGACGGTTGTCTACGGGTATCGTCCCGAAAAAGGCAGCCTGGGGGAAATAACGACGCGGGTGAATGCAGGCCCTGCCTTCATGCCACTGAGGAGTGGCGGGGCCCGATTCGCCGATACGCCAGCGAATGCTGCGGCCGAAGGTGAACTCGTGTCCGCTGATCTTCAGGATGGCGTGGTCCGCGCCGTATTCCGCATGGGATCACGGCGGGTGGAATACGAACTTCGCCTGTGGCAGAAGTCGCTTGTCCTGGACGTCCGGTGCGAAGGCGGCGAGGCCACTGAATTGAGCTTCGGCCAGGTTTCCGGCGTAAGCCATCCGCGCCTGGTGACGGTTCCTTACATCACGTATCAAGGGACCAATCCCCGCGTGCTCATCTCCGGCGACCAGGCTAATCCCGTCTTCACTTCGATCTGGTTCGATTGGTATCGCTCGAACGCCTCCGAACCCTATTATTCCAATGCTCCCAAAGTGACCACCGACGGTGCCGAGATCAATGGCGGGATGCGCTACTTGCCGAAGACTGACGGCTTGCGCAACGACCTCTACGAGAGAATCTTCATCACCAATTCCCCCAATTACGAAGAGGTGGTGCCCAGCATCGCGAACCCGCCGTCAGTGCGTCAGGAAGAAGGGAAGCAAGTCGTCTGGACGGTGACGGAGCCCGAGTCGTTCGTCAAGGATCACGAGCGCTGCGAGCGCATCCGCGCTTACGGCCTCGACAAGGTCATGCAGCACAGCCATGAGGTCACCTGGCGCGATGAAGGCGATAGCAACACGATGAAGCTGCACGCCGCGCCTCTCAAGGGCGGCGACGCCATGCTGAAGTGGTATATCCAGGCCCAGAATGATATGGGTTGGCTGCAGGGCGTCTACACCAATTACTGCGACTTCGCTACCGTCAACACCAACTGGAATCCCGACCACGTGCAGCGGACGCCGGACGGCGAATGGCGGCGCGCCTGGCCGCGCAACTACGCCTTGAAGCCGGCCAAGGCCGTGGAATTCGATGACTACTACGCGCCGCGCATCGAAGAGAAGTTCGGAGTGAAGATGTCTTACACCGATGTGCACACGGCCGTCGCGCCCTGGGGGTACTGTGACTTCGACGCTCGCGTGCCCGGCGCCGGAACCTTCGCCGCCACCTTCTATGCTTATGGGCAACTGCTGCGCAACGACCAGCACGTTTATGGGCCGACCCAATCCGAGGGCAGCTACCAGTGGCTCTACGCAGGGATGACTTCGGGAAGCTATGGGTGGGTTTACACCAAAGTTAACCTCCTCACTGAGCCGCTGGATGTTTCGTTCGTGCTGAGGAAGATCCATCTGCTCGAATGCGACTACGGTCTGGGCGACACAGGCTACTACCTGAGCCAGATGGATAAGGATTGGGCAACCTCACCCAAGAAGCGCGAGTATCTTGACCTTCTTCTTGCCTCTGAGATCGCCTACGGAAACATGGGATGGCTGGCCACGGATTTCGACCCCGCCGGGACCTTCAATATCGAAGCTATGGCGCGGTCATATTACATGATGCAACAACTGCAACAGCAATATGCTTTTACTGAACCCAAAACCATCGAATACGCCGACCGCGCGGGCAAGTTCCTGACCCCCAGCCAGGCCCTCGCCTCGGGTGCCAACGCTGAAGGCCGCTTACACGTAGTTTATGAGAACGGAACTGAAGTTTATGTGAACCGCGCGCCTGCGGGGACCTGGACCGTCATGGATGAGAACCACTCGCCCCGCGAGTTGCCTGTCTACGGATGGCTGGTGTTCAATACCCACGACCACTTTCTTGAGCTATCGTCCACGGTAGCTGCGCATCGAATCGACTACGTGCAGGCTCCGGAATTTGAATTCCTCGATGGGCGCGGCCAATGGACCGAATTCGGCAGCCTGGGCGCGAGCGGCAGCGTGGCGTTGCGTCACAGCGCCCCGGGCTTGCTCGAGTTGATTGATCTTTACGGCAACCAGCGAATCGGCTTCCGGGCTTCAAGCGCCACTTCGGCTGTCGCCTATGACGCCGAAGGCAAGAGTCTCGGCACGGTTGAACTCACCGCGCCCAAGCCAGGATGGTACGAATTCAAGCCCGTCAGCCGGCGGCCGACGATACGTGTGCGCGGCCGTGCGATAGATCGGGCTCTCCTGCATTCTCTGCCCCCCACAGGAAGGGTGACGTAGAACAGCCGCGGGAAAACGTCTCGAGTATGTCATTCTGAGGAGATTCCATGGGCTTGCAGCCCACTCGTGGGAATGAAATTAGCATTGTCGTCCGCGCGAAAGCGGGGACCCATTGCCGGTCAAATGGATTCCCGCTTGCGCGGGAATGACGTTGGCTCCGCGCAGGATGATCGCGACGGAAACCTAGATTTACGAGGAGAAGACATATGCCGAAAGATTTGGAACTCAGCCGCCGGGGATTCCTGGATGCCACCGCGAAAGCTTGTGGATTTGCCGTGCTTGGCGGGGCCGGGTTGGTCGCAAAACCAGAAGGCGTGAAAGCGGGCGCGCTGCCTTCAAACGCCCAGGCTGAAACACCAAGCACGCCGAAGGGCACTTGGCCGCAGGAGTATTCGGTCCACCGGGACGAGGCGGCCGGGCATCTGGCACTCTCGACACCCTACTATTCGGTCACGCACGACCTCAAACGCGGCGGTGCGATTTCCCAAATCCACTATACGCATGGCGCCGTTTCCAACCTGCTGATGGAACCGGTTGCGGCATCCGTCAATCTGGCGGCAAAAAAGGCGCCGGAGCACTTCACGAAACAAGAGGGAGGCCCTCCTCCCGCCGTTCTGAGCGACCTGCACGATTCCTCGCCATCGGTGACCGTAACGAAATCCGGCAAAGTGCAAACGGTCACCGTTGAGGCGGCCTTGCGCACGTCGCAGGGGCAGGAGATGGGCGTTCGCGCTCGGACGTCATACGAATATCGATGGGGCTACATCAAAATTCACAAGGAATTTCTTTTCCCGTCCGAAGGCGTGCGCGCTGCCGGGCTGACCGTGCTCTCGACGGTGCTTCATTCCACATTGACCCACCACGGCCATCGGCCTAACGTTTTTGAGTATTCCGACGTCGATCCGTTCGGGATCGAAAAGGTTCGTTGGGGTGTGCTCAGGCCGGGCACGCACTTCGACGTCGATTTCGCAACCCGCTTCGTTCCCTATTACATCGTTCTGGCGAACCCCGGGATCGAAGGCATTGAGTGGTTTGTCTCCGATGACTTGTCGCAGTGGACTTACCAGTTGACGGGCCAGCCCGGCACGGCCAGCGCGGGCATCGGCGCGAGCTTGAAGCCGCTGGGCAACCGGCTCGCCATCAGTCCCCTGAGTCTGCCCTCGAGCCCCGATCTCGATCGCGGAGGGTTCGTCAACCTTAGCGGCCAATATTCATTCGACTATTACCTCGGCATGCCGATTCTGGAGGGGCATGCGCAGAAGCGATGGCTCGAATCGTCGTTCGGCCCCAGCCGCGGGCGATGGGTCTCTGACGAAGAAATTCGCCGCAACGCCGAGGCCGGGATCGTGACCATGACTCTGCACAACGACGGCGACAGCGAGGGCGACGGCTTGTTCTGGCGGGATGGCGCCTATCCGCCGTATCCGCCCGAGGAAATGAAGAAGATGGAACACGTCCTCAAGACCTGCCATGAGCACGGAATAAAGACTCTGCCTTATTTCTCAAACCACGAGCTCCACCAAAGCACGGAGGCCTTCAAGCAGCACGGGGAGGAATGGGGAAGAAAACCGGATGACCAGAGCAACCTGCGGCCTGACTATTTCTACGGCGCGCACATGTGCTTTAAATCCGGCTGGCTTGACTATTTCAAATCCTACGTCGATACGGTGCTGAAGCATCAGCACTTCGACGGCATTTACTACGACTGGAACGTGGCCTTGTATTGCAATAACCCTCTGCACATGGGGAAGTCTTCCAGCGGAGTCAGCGGGGAAGAAGGCCTCGCGACTTGGGCGAAATCGAGGACCGGCCACTGGGACGTAGACGAGCTCCTCGAGCTGATGGAATGGACTCGCGAGCGGGTTGGGCCGGAGGGCCTCGTTACAGTGCATAACACCATGGTGCCCATGCTCGCCGTGGAGAACTTCGCCGATTATGTGGTGGGCATGGAGTGGGGATACGGAGTGCTGCGGGATGCAATGCCCAAGCCGCAAGACCTCCCGCTCGAATGGAATTTCGCGGGCGCGCGATCGCGGGCCGACATCGAATACGGAACCATCGATCCGGCAGCGCCCCCGCGTATCCACCGGCTGTTCTATATTACGACCTTGATGACGGGGACAGCTCCCTGGCCCGCCAGCAATGAAGCCGCGGAGCTATTCCAGATCCTCAAGCCTCTCGGAAACCTCGACCAATTTCAGTTTCAAGACTGGCGCAATCGAGCCGTAAGAATAGGGAGCGAAGATTTTCTTTCCGTTGTCTACTCTCGCCCCGGTGAAGCCTGGATCCTCTTGGCCAACCTCCAGCCAAAAGCTCGTGAAGCAGTGTGCCGCATCGACCTGCGCGCCTTCCAGAATCCCATCTCATCCGTGGGCTCGGCGGCTCTCGTGGATAAGGAGAAGACCGAATCCCTCAACGCACAAAACCTCACCGGAAAAGGGGAGAAAATTCCCCTGCCCGCGGACGGCGTGAGGTTGCTGCGCCTGAAGGCATGACCCAGCAACATTCATCCATGCATTGACTGAAGGTCCAGTATGACTGATAATCATACCAGGAGGCGACGTATGGCCAAAGCCAAGATTGCCATCACCCTCGACGAGGCTACGTTGGGCCGGGTGGATAAGCTGGTCAGATCATCTTTTTTTGCCAGCCGAAGCCAAGCGATCCAACAGGCCGTCGAGGAGGAATTGGCGCGACTGGACCGGAGCAGACTGTCGCGAGAATGCGCGAAGCTTGACCCCACTTTTGAAAAGTCCCTTGCCGAAGAGGGGCTATCAGAGGACATCTCGGAATGGCCCGAATATTGAGGGGAGATATTCGCTGGGCGGATCTGAATCCCGTGCGAGGCAGTGGGCAGGCGGGAAAACGTCCGGTTCTTATTATCAGTCATGACCTTTTCAACGAGAGGTCCGGAACGGTCATTGCCTTCGCCCTAACCAGTCGCCCGCAGCGGGCCGGTTTCCCCCTGACACTCGAAATTCACTCCAAAGGACTTCCCAAGAGATCCTGGGTAAAGATCAGCCAAATCCGGACACTTGCGGTGGAGCGCGTCGGCTCGCTAATCGGTAGGGCCACACCTGAAGAAATGATCCAGGTGGTGGAGGGCATTAACGAGATTATCGGGCCCTAACCAATCTCCGAACCGAAGCCATGGAAGGAAGCTCAAAAACAGGAACGGTGTTCAGTGCGCGGGCTCGCCAAGGGCCGCATCCATAGGCTCGTACATGACGGCGGAGGGATGGCGGCTCTGCTCGTAGGCGGTGATGCGGTCCGCGAAGCGCAAGGTGAGGCCGATGTCGTCCAGGCCTTTCAGCAGGCACTCGCGGCGGAAGGGATCGATTTGAAACGGGAGATTGAGGCCCAGCGCGTCTGTGATGGTCTGGCTCTCGAGATCCACGGTCAGGCTGTATCCCTCGTTTTTCTCGGCTCGCTCAAATAGCTCGTTCATATCGGCATCGGGGAGCGTGATCAGCAGCACGCCATTCTTGAAACAGTTGTTATAGAAAATATCCGCGAAGCTCGGCGCGATGACGGCGCGGAAACCGTAATCGAGAATTGCCCAGGGAACATGCTCGCGGCTGGAGCCGCCGCCGAAATTGGCGCGCGCCAGGAGAATCGATCCGCCCTTGAACCGGGGGCGGTTTAGAACGAATTCCGGGTTGGGTTTTTCGCCCTCGAGATAACGCCAGTCGTAGAACAGCACGCGGCCGTAACCTTCCCGTGTGGTCCACTTGAGAAACTGCTTGGGCACCATCTGGTCTGTGTCAACATTTACCCGATTGAGCGGAACTACTAATCCTGTGTGTTTCACGAAGGGTCGCATTACTCCACCTTCCATTGGCGAATATCCACAAAGTGCCCCTCGATGGCAGCGGCGGCGGCCATCTCGGGGCCGACCAGATGCGTGCGGCCGCCTTTGCCTTGGCGACCTTCGAAATTCCGGTTCGAAGTGCTGGCGCTGCGCTGGCCGCTGGGAAGGACGTCGGGGTTCATTCCGAGGCACATGCTGCAACCGGCGTCGCGCCATTCGAATCCCGCCTCGCGGAATATCTTGTCCAGGCCTTCCTTCTCCGCTTGGGCCTTGATGCGCATGGAGCCGGGAACGACCAGGGCGCTCTTGAGGGTCTTCGAAACCTTTCTGCCTGCCGCAACGTGCGCTGCGCGGCGCAGGTCCTCGATGCGGGAATTGGTGCAGGAGCCGATGAACACGTAGTCCAACGGGATGTCGACGATGCGGGTTCCCGGCTCGAGGCCCATATATTCGAGGGCGCGCTCGACCGCCTGGCGGTCCACAGGATTCGAGAAGCTGCCCGGGTCCGGCACCTTCCCTGTAACGCCCGTGACCATGCCGGGATTCGTCCCCCAGGTGACCTGCGGCGCGATCGCCGCCGCGTCGAGATCAAGCACGTGGTCGAATGCCGCGCCAGGGTCCGTGGCGAGCGACTTCCAATAATCGACCGCGATCTGAAAGTCCTTGCCGCGCGGAACAAAGGGGCGCCCTTCGAGGTAAGCAAACGTGGCGTCGTCCGGCGCAACCATTCCCGTGCGCGCCCCACCCTCGATGGTCATATTGCAGACCGTCATGCGGCCTTCCATGGAGAGAGCACGGATGGCCTCGCCGGTGAATTCGATCGCATGTCCGTTGCCGCCCGCGATACCCATCTTGCCGATAACGGCGAGGATGATGTCCTTCGCGGTCACGCCGGGAGTGAGGCATCCGTTGACGCGGACCGCCATCGTCTTCGACTTGATCTGCAGGAGGCATTGAGTGGCCAGGACGTGCTCGACTTCGCTGGTGCCGATGCCGAAGGCCAGGGCCCCGAAAGCGCCGTGGGTCGCCGTGTGGCTGTCGCCGCAAACGATCGTCTGGCCCGGCTGCGTGATGCCGAGTTCAGGGCCAATCACATGCACGATGCCCTGATTGGGACTCTGCATGTTGAAGAGCATGATGCCCGTTTCGCGGCAGTTGCGCTCCAGGGCGTCGAACTGCGCCTCAGCAACCTTATCGAGCAATGGCAGGTTCCGGTCCTTGGTGGGCACGGAGTGGTCCATGACCGCAAACGTAAGGTCCGGCCGCCGCACTTTGCGCCCCGCGGCTTTGAGGCCTGCGAAGGCTTGCGGGGAAGTCACCTCGTGGACGAGATGGCGGTCAATATAAATTAGTGACGGCTGCCCCGGCTCTTGAGCCACCGAGTGGGCATCCCAGATCTTTTCGTACATTGTGCGTTGTGACATAGTTTTAAAGTCGGAGGACAATCCTTGTCTCCTCCGAGCGTTAAATTATACGCTAGTTTGAGCTAAAATTGACCCGTCCCATTCCGGGTTTGTCGATTATGGAGGATTGGTCGCCGTGCATGCAGGTAATTGCTGCCGAAGAGAGTTCCTGAAAGACGCCGCACGCGTCTGCACCGCGTACGTGAGCAGCGCGACCTCGAGTATGGCAAGCGGACCCGTGTCTCCCCAAAGGAAAAGAGAGATGCTCAGTTGGCGAACGCACGACATTGCAAGGATTCCGGACGGCTACCAGGTGGCGGTTGCTGATGTCAATGGCGATGGCAAGCTTGACGTCCTGGCGTTAAGCTCCGCGGAGAGCGTTGTGGAGTGGTACGAATATCCCACCTGGAAGGCTCGGCCTATAACCACGGCAACTCGTCACAACATCAGCCTGGCGCCGCTCTTCCGCAATGGCTACCCGCAACGCGGCTTGGCGCTCGCGAGCGACTTTGCGCTGAATGACAGTACGCATGGCGGGAGCCTCTGGTGGGCGGAGCCAGGGAGGGCGTCAGACTCCGAATGGTCGCTGGGGTTGCTTGGGCAGATTCCCACTTCGCACCGATTGCGCTGGGCGAACCTCGACGGGAGCGGCCGCCTGGCGCTGGTGGATATTCCTTTGCTGGGCTATGGCGCCAAAGAGCCGGACTACAAGGTCCCCGCCCGGCTCACCTGGTTCGAACCTCCGGAGCGGCTCCTGCGCGGGCATGTATCCGCCGGAGACGCCGGCAAGATTGAGTGGCTTCCACACTTGATTGACGATTCTCTGACGGTCGTGCATGGTGTCAATCTCATCGACTGGGACAACGACGGGCGCGATGAGATCCTGACTGCCAGCTT
The DNA here is from genome assembly GCA_963770415.1 of uncultured Acidobacteriota bacterium. Taxonomy (GTDB): domain Bacteria; phylum Acidobacteriota; class Terriglobia; order UBA7540; family UBA7540; genus CAVROP01. The sequence continues at coordinate 154,300 of CAVYPU010000012.1, read as the reverse complement.
CGAGGGCGTTCACCTCTTCCATTCCACGGGGACGGGCAGCGAATTGCACTGGACAAAGACTCACCTCGGGGCGGGGGATCAGGTTTCGACTCCCCGTCGGGGGTCGAGCGAAATCGGCGTTGGCAAGCTGGGTGGGCGCCGATTTCTAGCTACGATCGAACCGTGGCACGGCGAGCACGTTGTCGTTTATAGCCAAGGCAAGCAGGGCGAGTTGTGGGATCGCCATTCGATTGATGACAGTTTCCACGACGGCCATGCCCTCGTATGCGCCGACCTCGACGGCGACGGTAACGATGAAATCGTGGCGGGGTTTCGCGGCGCAGGGACGAGCCTCTATGTCTACTACGACACAGACACCTCCGGCCTCGAGTGGGAGCGCCAGACGCTGGATACCGAAATGGCGGCGTCATGCGTGGTCGCGGCTGACATTAATGGCGATGGCCGCCCCGATATTGTGGCCATCGGAGCTTCCACGGCCAACGTGAAATGGTACGAGAACCTGGGCGTAAAGGCCTGAAAAGCGGCGGAAGAGTCTCCTACCCTTTAACTCGAATTTCTCACGACGCATTTAGAAGGGCGGGGCTAAAGAGGCTGCGGAAAAAGTGTAGCGGCGGGTTTATCCCGCCATCTCCGTGTTGCAATGACTGACGTTGTGGCGACGTAAAGTCGCCGCTACATGGCAAATCATGAGTTTTTCCGCAGCCTGTAAAGCCCCGCCCTTCCGGATTCCATAGTGAGAAATCCAGGCTAAGAGCCGGTAGCGCGGACCACCCCATTTGTGGTCCGCGGCTTTCTGGCCCTGTGACGACAGGACAGGGTAGCGGCAATGGCTACGGAAAAGACGCGGACCGCAGAGGCGGCGGTCCGCGCTACTCGCTCATGAGAAAATAACGGGGAGGAGACATGGTTAAAGTTGTTAGCGAGCCGGGACATATCCATCTTCGAATCGTCGAGGTCATGAAACGTTTCCCGGAGGGCATTTCAGGTGGCCAGATCAGGCAGGAACTTGAAAAAGAGGGCCTGCGGCCAGAAGACCAGACCCACCTTGACCGGCGAAAGCGCGACCTGAAGAAGTGGTTTGTCATTGAGAAGATTAAATCAGTTGTGATCGTGGATGGCAAAAAGCGGATCGTCACTCTATACCGGTGCAAGGGAAGGAAGCGCCACATCACGGATGAGGGCCAGATCAGCCAGAGGCTTCGGGCGGAAGTGATTCATGCTGCTCACGGCCGCTGCCAAATGTGCGGCAAAACTATCGAGACCCATGGCATTACCCTGGTGGTCGACCACAGAAAACCCCGCGATTGGGGCGGCACGAATGACCGGGAGAACTTATGGGCCATTTGCGAGGACTGTAACGGAGGTAAAAAGGCATTCTTCTCCTCTCTGAACGCAGATTCTGAGATGATGAGGAAGGTCATGTCCAGCCATAGCGTTCATGTCCGAATCGGAGAGTTGCTCAAGGCTGTGGGTGTAGGTAACCGCACCCCCTCCTCCTTGTTGGAAGTCGTTGCTGACCAAGACGACTGGCAAAAACGCCTCCGGGAACTGAGATATCCTGTCATCGGGTGGGAAATCGACACACTGCTTTGCAAGACCCCGTCGGGTAAGAAGCATGCTGACTATATCCTTCGAAGTTATCGAACTTGGCCCGAAGACCCTACAGAGAAGATCCGTAGATTTGAGCAGGAGCGAGAGCGGCGCAACAGGAGTGAGTCGGACTAGTCGTTCAGGAACGCATCGAGCCTGGCCGAAAGTCTTTCAGAATCTTCTACCTCGCACTCCCAAACAATTAGCACGCGCCAGCCCAGAGCGCGCAGTCTCCGGAGATTCTTAGCATCCCGCACCTGATTCCTTCTTAGCTTTGGAAGCCAATACTCCTGTCTCGATTTTGGGATATGAGAGTCAATACATCCCCTGTGTCGATGCCAGAAGCAGCCGCGGACTTCGATTATTCTTCTTAAACGGGGGAGGACGAGATCAGGTTTCCCGGGGAGCGAATCGCAATGGAGCCGAAATCGAAAACCCTTTGAGTGAACCATTCGGCGGACAGCCAACTCTGGCTTCATGCCCTCGCTTCTGATCCGGCGCATGTTCTCACTCCGCCGGATAGGAGAGATGATGTCAACCACAGCGAGTAACCCTGTTTAGCCGGCCACTTGAACAAGCGTCCGGGAGTTCTTCAAACACGCGCTGAGGTTGTGCGCGACGGCTCGGGCAAAGGGCGGGGGAAACGCATTGCCAACCTGACGATAGGCCTGCGTCTTCGAACCCGTAAACTGCCAATCGTCGGGGAAACCCTGCAGGCGGGCGACCATCCGGACTGTTAGCCGTGGTATTCCTACAAAATCCCGGGCTGGAGGACCGTCCGCAATCCCTAATCCGTCAACACCAAGCGTCGCCCACGCCCGCCTTGCTCTCGTTGGCCCTAGATCGGGGCCGCCGTGCTTTAGCGATCCGCCCACTATGGTCGGTGCGATTTCGTCAGCTTGGTCGCGCCAAGACTTCGCGCCCTTCCATCCGGCAGCCGCCATGAGGTCGTACAACACCTGACCAACAGTTTGCAGAGGCCTTCTCGATTCCTCCGGCCATGAAAACAAGTCGGCACAGTGTTTTCGGATTGCTACACATACGACCCTTGGTCTTAGTTGTGGAACTCCAAAATCGGAAGCACTCATAAGCTTCCAACCGCTCTGGTATCCGAGCTTCTTCAACTGACCCGAGATGTATTGGCGATAGTCATGAAAAACGGCATCCAGAATACCACGAACGTTCTCGACCATTACCGCCCGCGGGCGAATTTGTTCAACAAGTCGAATCATTGCCGGAAACAAGTTTCGCTCATCCTTAGTACCCAACTGCTTCCCGGCCACCGAAAATGGGGGACACGGCAGACCGCCGGAAATGATGTCCACTCCCGCGAAAGCCGACCCATCGAAATCATTAAGGTCACATTCGATGACGTTCCATTTCGGACGATTCAGTCGCAATGTGGCGCAAGCGTGCTTGTTGATTTCCACCATACCAGCATGCTCGATGCCAGCTTGTTCGAACCCGAGTGCTTGCCCACCCGCACCGGCGCACAGTTCGAGTGTCGTTAGCCCGCTCGATTTCCGGCTTGTCGTTTCGGGCGCTGTAATCTTACGGGTAAACCAAGGGCTTTCGTCCCCCAATGTCAGTCCAGGGAACGCGCCTTGGATTGGCTGAAATTGCCTTATCATGTCCTGAAGTGAACCCCTAGTTCTTATCGGCCGTTCTCGCCAACTCTTGAATGAACTTAAGCGAATCCCACACGCAAATCAAGAAAATTGTTAACTCCGCGGGTAGCGTCTACGCGTGGCTGGCGCAGAGCCCCGCTTTTTGGGCTCTGCGATCTCCCAAAGTCTATCATTTGAACGCCCCTGGCTGCGTCCGCGGGTGGCGCATGCGCCACGACGCATTCTGTCGCGAAGTATGCGCCCATTGTCGGGCTCTCGCTGTGCCGCAGGCCACTATAAAGGCCCACGGCGCGCAAATCGTGGCGTTGTACTCCTACGACCCCAAAGGGCGCATACATGCCGGCAAAACCGTCGGCACGTGTGCGCCACCCGCGACACGTATAATTAACACAAAACTCCTTCTCGACGCGGTGTCAAGTGGTTAGTTGGCAATCCCACCGGGTTTTTTCTGGTAAGAATGGGAAGGCTGCTACGGCCAGTTGTTATAAAATCGCTTGATCCAAAACCTGATGATCTCCAGAGGAGGAACAAAAAATGACTAGAAGGAGGCTTCTTAAGTGCTGGGCGGGTGGCATATTCGCCCACGCGTTGCTTGCGGGCGGCCGACAATCGTCAGCGGAGCCGGGAAAACCACTGGATGCTCTGCCGGGTGCGGAGAAGAACCGTAAACTGAAAGTTGTATTCGTGGGCGCGCATGTGGATGACTGGATCTTCTGCGTCGGAACGCTGGCACGCTATACGCGTGAAGGGCATGATGTCCTCTGTTACTCTTTCACGCCAGGGGACTCGCAGGCGATAGCGGATGCGGATCACATGCCGCTGGACAAGCTTGCCGCGTTACGGCGAGAGGATGCAATGCGCGGGACCCAAATGTTCGGCGCGCGGTTCAAGATTTTGAATCAGCGCAACCAGAAGATGCACGTCGATCCCGAGGCGTACATTGAATTCAACAAGACCTTAGCCACTGAAAATCCGGATGTCGTCTTCGGCCTGTGGCCCCTGCAGTTCCACCCCGACCACCGCGCTGCCGGCAACCTCGCGTTCAACGCCTGGCTGCAGAGCGGCATGAATTTTGAATTTTATTTCTGCGAAACCTGGCCGGGCAGCGAGGCGACGCCCCAGCAGTTCGTGCCCAATCGTTGGGTGGACGTCGAATCCGTCGCGCCGGTGAGTCGCGACGCGATCATGGCGAACACGCTCGAGGCGAAGGCCTTGTGGGCGGATTACGATATGTGTGCGAAGTTTCGAGGCCGAGAGTACGGATGCGAATATGCTGAAGCGTTCGTCCGCATTGTCACGGTCGGTTCAATAAGGGCGCCGAAGAACCCTGTGCCGGGGCTGTGGTATTCTGGGTTGAACCTCGCCCATGACGAGTAGCCGACAGTCGGGCCATTGAAATGCCGTGGAAGGGTTGGTACAGGCCCTTGACCTCCATTGGATCGCTCGCCCAAAAGCCCCTCGCCCTCGGGCCGCCGCAACCGCATGATTCCCTACAGCAGTGCCCGCATGTCGGGCTAGTCGCTTCTATCAAGACCTTGAGTGTCCAACCGGACTCAGACAGACCGGCCGATCTGTCGCGACTCGCCGCGGGTGGCGCATACGTTCGAGCGCTTTTGGTTCGAACGTGTGCGCTGTTTAGCTCAGTCGCAGGCATGCCAAAGAACGGCGCATCTGATGCGCCAGACGCGTTTCTTTGAAGCATCCACCGATGCCGCCCGCTGCGCGGACTTCTGCGTCTGCGCGATGGGTTATCCTAGCGCCTATGCGCTCCCGTGGCTGTCCAAACCAGCAGATCGGAAGGTAGCTTAGACCGAAGTTCCAGTAGCCTTCGAGGGATATGCTTTTGATTCCTTGAGGGATACATTCAAGCTCGATTTCCAGTTACTGGGAACGTACGGATCAGCTCGTACGCCCGTGCCTGGAGCGGCGTCGGCTCCGGCACCTGCTTGCAGGTCAACTTCAGCTCTCCCGATTTGAATTCGTAGGTCACTCGGGCACGGCTGGCCAACTCTGCCAGCAGGGTGGCGAAGCTGTGCACGGGAAGTCCCTCCCGCGTTTCATGAGATTGCTTCTTGGCTTTCGCCGCGGCCGTGGGTTGGGCGGGCAGAATCGGGTCGCGTCGCTTCCGCTCCTCTCGTCGCTCCTCATCCTCGAACAACAGCGGCGCCCAAGCCCGCCGCAAGTGCCATTCCACATAGTAGGCCAGCAGACATAAGAAAATATGCGCGGGTACCCGCTCCTCGGTGCGATGCCGAATGGGCCGCACCAGCAGATCGATCCCTTTCAGACAGCGAAAGGCACGCTCCACTTCCGCCAGGCTCTTATAGCTGCGCACGGTATCTTCGGCCGAGAGGTGCTCGGCCGGTTCACTGGTGCGCAGCACATAAATTCCATCCAGCTTCGCTTCCTGAGCAATAGACTCCGGGCGTCGGCTCCATTCGAAACTCCCCTCTCCGATCCGGCACTCGAAGTGTTTGCCCACCTTGTAGCGCCCCAGAACTTTACCTACCTTGAGCCCGATCTCGGACGCCTTCAGCAACTTCTTCTTGCGGCGCGCTACTTCCTTGGCGATCTTCGTCAGACGCTTCTCCGTCGCTTCCAGCAACGCCTGCCGCTTGCGCCCCCGTTCCTCTTCCAGCAGCGGATTATGACAGACCACGAGCCGCTCGCCGGGGTAATCCGGAGAGCTGATTTCGGCCAGGTTCTGTTCGTCCAGCAAGGAGAGTTGCAAGCTCCCTTTCTGCACTAATTCTCGAATTGCTCCGCTGGTCAGCGCCGTGATCCAGCCCATGCCAGGATGCTGGCGAAGTTTGTTGATCTGCGGCGGGGTCAGCATGCCGCGGTCCCCTACCAGCACCACCCGCTCCAGCCCAAAGCGCTGGCGCAACTTCTCCACCTGATCGCCCACCGTGCTGGGGTCGCCGGTGTTGCCCGCATAAACCTGCACCGCCACCGGACGCCCCGCCTCGTCCGTCATCACCCCGTAGACGATAATCGGGAGCTGGTCTTCATCCCGATTGTGGCCGTACTGCACCAGCGGGCAGGTGCGACCCTCATAGGAACTGCTGCTCACATCGTAAAGCACCAAGCCGCCTTCCCTCAGATGGCGGGCGGCCAGTTTCTTCTCGATGCGTTCCTGCCGTTGCAGCAGCCAGTCCATGGCTGCGTAAAGGTCATCTTCGCTGGCCTCCTGCACCCCCAACTCTTCCCCCAAGGTGGTGGTGCTCCACTCCCGCGTGGTCGCCAATTTGGAGGAGGGCGAGATCAGCCGCTGGACGATCATGGCCACCACCAGGTCGCGTTCGCGGCAGCGCTTGGAGGAGATCAGAGTGTCGAGGTCGAGTTGGCGGATCATGGCCAGGATCGCCTCAACGTGGCCGTGGGGAGAGGTATGCGCCGTGTGCAACAGATCCTTGGGGGAGACCAGCGTCTCGCCGCGCAGCAGGCGGCGCAAGGTTTCGATCTGAGTTTGCGGCCAAGCGGAGAGATTGGCCAAGGTGCGTTTGCAGGTTTTCTGGCCCTCCCGCCAGCCCTCGCGCAGGAGGATGGCGGGCGGGGAGTTGCGGTTGGGGACGGTTTCGATGTACATGGGAGCTATTATTCACACATAGCAGCAACTGTCAAGCACAATATTTGCACATACATGGGAACACAATGAAAACCACAATTCCGCCAAGTCCTGCATAATCAACACCTAACCCGGAGGTTCGGCCTAATTGTCACTGGAACTTCGGTTTAGACCCATCTTCCTTTTTGTTTTAAGTGGGTTTTTCTGTCGAACTGCTTGGGATGACGGCAGTTAATCGTTCTGGTGTGTGCGGGTCTCCTGACTACAGGGATGGTAGGGAGACGCCGAGGGCCTTAAGAATTTCTTGCTGGCGAGCGTCCGGTTGGGGCAGCTTGGTCACGGTGGTTTTCTCATCGACCGCGTAGTGCAGCAGGCACAGTCGGGTCAAGGCCAGCAGCGCATCGGGCAAGGTAATGGCGTCGCTGCGGGTCTCGGTGGTGCCAAACGCCGCTCGTAATCGCCGCTCCATCTCGCGACTGACTTTCAATGCCAGCAGGCAGCAGAACACGTGGCCCCGCGTGCGGCTCTCTTTGCGCACCCAGACGGGCCGCACTTCCAGCAAACCGGTCTTCAGGGTGCGAAAATCGCGCTCCACCTTCTGCAGGGAAACGTAGCTGTCATGCACTTGCTGGGCGCTCAGGGCAGCGGGGAGCACATCGGTGGTCACCACATAGCAACCGGCCAACTCCAGCGCCCGGCGGAGCGCTTCCTCGTTCCGTTGCAGTTGCAACTGCGTGCCTGCGAGCCGGATGGCCACGAGGCCCGTCAGCCTGTGCCGCCCGGCCCAGGCTTCCAGCGCCACCCTTCCCGCTTCCGGCTGGCAGCGGGGGTGCTCGCGCACCTGCTGGTTGCGGGCCGCGATCTTCGCTTCGAGCTTGGCTAGCTTGTCTTCCCACCGATGCTGCTGGCGCTCCGCCTCGGCCGGATTTTTACGCAAGATATAACGCACCCCTTCGCCTTGCACTTCGCACACCTGCTCACTGAACAGGCTTAACTGCAAAATCCCTTGCCCCAGCAACCCCCGGATCTGCGGGTCGGTCAGCGCCGTGATATACCGCAACCCCGCCGCCGTCAGCGCCTCCTTTCCCTTGCTCTTCACCATCCCCCGGTCCCCCACGAAGACCAACTCTTCCACCTGAAATTGCTTCTGTAAGATCCGGATCTGTTCCCCTACCGTGGTAGGATCGTTCCGGTTCCCCTCGAATACCCGCACCGCCAGCGGCTCGCCGGCTTCGTCAGCCAACAGGCCGATGACGATCTGCAACTTGCCCCGCTTGCCGTCGCGGTTGTACCCATAAGCCCCCAGTGCGTTCTTCTCCCCCTCCAGATAACTGCTCGTCACGTCGTAGAGAAACAGCCGCGGCGGCTGGCCGCGACCTGCCACATAACGGCGATACAGGGCCTTCTCGATCTTCTCCTGGCGGGCCGCCAGATCATCCAGAGCCGCATACAAATCGTCCTCGTCGAACCCGCCTAAACCGAGCACTTCGGCGACCGCCTGATCCTCCGCCCAGCGCACCGCCGACAAGCGTGAGCCCTGATGGGCCACGCGCGCCAGCACCAGGAACAAAGCCAGCTTGGCCAGCCGGCTATGCCCGAGCGCGGCGCCCAAACCCAGCGCGTCGGCAATCTGCTTGAGCGCCAACAGCAGACCGAAGACGCGTCCCAGTCGGGGGCCCTCGGAGAGTTCGGTAGCCTGGTCGAATTCCCCGGCCAGCAGGCGGCGGAAAGCTGCAATGCGGGCCGTCGGCCAGTGCGACAGGTTGGCGATGGTGCGATTCCTGACCTTGCCGTTCTCCCGGAAGGATTGGCGCAGGAGGAGGGCGGGAGGGGAGTTGCGGTTGGGGACTATGGCGATATACATGACTTCTTTATACAATCAGTATACAGCCATGTCAAGCATAATATATCATTTACATGACTACAATATAGCGCACAAATTCCGCCAACCTTCTCCGATACAAAGACTTCAATCAATTACTGCGAGGAAGATACGTCTGAACCACGAGGGGGGGATAAACCCGCCGCTACGATTTTTTCGCAGCTTCGCTCGCACTCAGCCGAGTAGCCCTGCGCGCGTGGCCTGCTAGAAAGCCTCCTCGGCGGGGTGGGAGAACGCGGCAAGGGCCTGAGGCCCGGGCACAAAGGCCGGCTTTGCAGAAACTCTAATTGACTCCGACACCGCTTTCCCTAAAGTCGGGAGATCATCCTCGAGCCGGGCCGGCAGGCGATCTTCCGTGAGTGCGGGTATGGGCTCATCCTCCATGCCAAAGCCCGAAAGGGGAACTTGAGGACGGGCCAGAAAGATTACGAACATCAACACACCCAGAGCTACCAAGAACTGAATGAGGAATATGACAAGCAAAAATGCGACAGTCATTGAGTTCTCCTTCGCGATTCGAGCCAGGCGCTCTTCGCATTCACATTTAAGTTATCGGCAGTGGTAGGCAGCAGGATGAAGGAAATTTGAGGCCCTCCTGAAGAGTGATTCTGGGGGGCAATGATTGGGGGGCTGAGGTTCGGAATATCGGTTACTGGGGAAACAGGAGGGCAAGTGTCAGAAACTGGGTGTCAGGATCGCGGGAGGACAAAATGACCACCGTGTGGTACCGAGTGGAAGGAAATCAGGAGATGTGGTGACTGGAAGCACGCAGGAGGGGGCGCCAGTGTTCCCGATCCCCGCGCCGAACCTGACACTTTGTCCCTGACACCCGAACTCCGATCACCGGATCTCCCGACCACCCGATTGTTTCAGGCCGCGGGCGCTTCGGTCCCTCTCGCCCTTGAGCCACGCCACATCGGTCTGCGTGTCAGCAAAGCGCCGCAGGCCCGCCTCCCGGATGGCGGAATCCGGCACCTTGTGAAGGGGTGTATAACGCGGGTGGTGCGATTCCTTGTAGGGATTGTTCCGCGCCGCGTTATAACAGCAGATCATGGACCAGCGGGGCTTCTCGGAATGGTTCTGGTCAGAACGGTGAAGCAGATTGCAGTCGAAGAAGAGGGTGTCGCCCGGCTCCATCTCGACATGAACCAGTTCCATTCTCTTGAGCACCTCGCGCACGCGCTCCTGGTCGGCGCCCGCCTGGTCGCCCGTCAACACGTGATCGATGCGGCCCAGGCGATGCGAGCCGCGAATGACCTGAAGGCAGCCGTTCTCGCGCGTGGCCGGGTCGACAGCGATGAACGCGCTTGTGAGCAGCGGCTCCAGAACGCCGTTCTGATACCAGTAGCCGTAGTCCTGGTGCCACGTCCAGGCGCCGCCCACGCTTGCGCGTCCTTCATGATCATCTTCGAGTGGTAGTGGTACACTTCGCCGCCCAGCAGCTTTTCCGCAGAGTTCACGATGGATTCGCAACGCGCAAACATCCCATAGAGCGAATCGCCGGGATGGTTCCAGAGCGAGAGGCGTACTTGCCCGCCCTCTCCGTCCCCGCGGCCAAAGGAATGTTGATCGAGCTCCCGGTCTTCCTTCGCGGCGCGGAGCAGCAGGCCGGTTTCCTCCTCGTCGAACATTCCCTTCGCCAGAACGAAACCGTTCGCCTCGTATTCGCGCAACTGCTGATCGTTGAGTGGCCCTCTCGCCATGGACGTATCCTCCGTGAGCTGCGATTGCCAGTTTCTTACGCGTCCCTGTTTCTTGCGTGTGCCTGTCTCTGCGCGTGCGCGCATGTGGCACGGGTCATCTTGGCCGTGCGCGCGTGCAGGGTCTGCCCTGATAAGAGCGAAGGGATGCCCGTGCCGCTTCCCATCCGTGCCTAACTCTAAGCTCGCACATCGCTTTGGAACCCTGGATAGTCATAAGTATACACCTGAATCATGCGTCTGCGTCTGCCTCAGGCGTGGTAGAGTTCTTAGCTCGATGGGTGGACTTTTCAGGAACCAGCGAAAGAGAGGAAAGGGAAATGAAGCAATCATCTGAACTCGAAAAGCAAGCAGCTTACAACGTTGCCACCTTGATGGCAGCGGCAGCCAGAACCGCTCCCAAGACGCGGGGCATCGACAACATTCAGGTCGTGGCCATCGACGACGAAAAAACCAGGCAAACCCTGGTCGATAGAATGAAGGAGATTGCGAGCTCGGAAGACCGTCCCAGCGTGGCACGGGACGCCAACAATGTGGAGGCGTCGCCGGTCATCGTCGTGATCGGCGTGCAATCGAACCCCGCCGGCCTCGATTGCGGTTTCTGCGGAAACCCGACCTGTGACGAGCTTAGATCCAAAGACGGCGTCTGTGCCTTCAATTCGATCGACCTGGGCATTGCGGCTTGCTCGGCGGCGGCGACTGCGGCGAGTCTTCACGTGGATACCCGAATCATGTTCTCCATCGGAAAGGCGTGCCTGCAGCTTAAGGTCTTTGGGGAAGAAGTAAAACAGGCCCTCGGCATTCCCTTGAGCATTACCGGGAAGAGCCCGTACTTCGACCGCAAGGCGTAAGAAAGGCAGGAGTCAGAAGGCAGGAGTCAGAAGTCAGGAGTAAGAAGGAAGAACCTGCCTTCCCCCTTGGGGAGAGGGTGACATGCAACGGCGCTTTTGTCAGCCGTTGTGGGCCGGGTGAGGGGTCACTTCCGTCGGTAGGCAGGAAAGGTTGGATCGCCCGACCGTGTTCCCCGTGAAATCCACCGGCGGAGAGTGAACTCCTGATAGCTGATAGCTGACTCCTGACTCCTTCATGCGGTAGCCTTCCACATCGCTTCCCACACGATGGCGCTGGGAGTCACGAGCACGGCGCCTCCCTCAACGCGGGACTCGGCGCCGCGGACTTCGGCGAAGCGGAGGCCTGTGGCGAGCGTCAGCGGCAACTGGAGGCTTGCAGGCGCGGGTCCCGAGCCACGCTGGAACTTCAAGCGCCAGCCTTGGCGGCGGTCGAGCGGTTCGAGTTCCATGTTAATCCGCCCGAAGCGCGTCGGAGATTGTGCAAGATTCACGGGTTCGCCGGAGGCCAACTCAGCGTCGCCGATGCCCGCCAGCAGCCGCAGCGCCTGGCCGTCTTCGAGCGCCAGCATGTGGCGCAGGTAGAGAACGCATTCCGCGCTCGCCCAGTTGTGCGGCATGTCGCCCACGTAATCCGCCGTCAGGCTCCCGCGAAGCGGCTGCTCCTCCCGCCAGCAATAAAGCGGCGTGGCGTGGTTCAGGAAGCCCGTGAACGTCAGCGCGCCCAATCCGCCAGCCCCGCCCACAGGTAAACGTGCGCGACGAACGCGGCGTTGTAATTCCACACGCCTCCGTGCGGCAGCCAGCCGGTTTCCGCCGGCATGTCCTCCTGCGTGCAGGCCTGCATCAAGCCGATGTGTCCCCTGACCACCGGATCGTCTTTGTCGAACACCAGGCCGGGATAGATGGCGTGGGACAGCGCCCATTGCGCGCTCTGCGGGCGCGGCCGTTCCCACTCGTCCGGCGCTCGCCCACTGCGGGTCCTCCTTCATGAGCATGGGCAGGTAGTCGAACCCGGCGGCGTGGCGGCGCATCTCCTGGCGCGCCGCGGCGAAGAACGCCGCTCGCAATTCGCTGTAGAATTGCTTAGCGCCGCCGGGTCGGGAAGGCCGAGCCGGTCCGCCGCTTCGGTGACCGCTTTCAAGCCCGCCAGCACCCACACGGTGTTGGTGAACTCGGAGCGGACGCCGCCCAGCCCGCCGTCGCCGAAGCCGGGAGCCAGCAGGCCGTAGCGGCCGTTGGCGCTGCCTTCGCTGCGGGCCTTGTCGCGCAGGCTCGCCAGGAACCTCACGGCGCGCGTCGACGTTGGGCTGCATCTCGCGGAAGTAGCTCCAGTCCTGGCTGAGCTCGGCTTGGCGCACCAGCGTGAACATGGCGATGCCGGTGTCCTTCCAATGCTCGCGCCCGCCGCCCGCGAACATGCCGCCGTCCGCCTCCTGATACTTCCAGGTTGTCTTCCAGCCCCTGCTGCGCTTCCGCGTCGTAGCCCAGATAGCGCGCCGCCTCCAGGATGAAGTTCCCGTCCACCACCCAAAGGCCGCGGTAAACCGTCGGCCCCACCTGGAACGTGATCCGCCCTTCTTTCACCTCGCGAGCCTGCTGCATGTTGCGCGCGCAAGCGACGAGGAACTCGCCGTGCCGTCCCGGAAGCCGCCAGGCTACATTGCCTTCAGAACAGTTCCAACTGTTCCAATAGTCCCGCGCTTCGGCAAGCAGGAGAGGGGGAGTGAGGAGCCCAGCGGACAATTTGTCGATGTCCTGCCCCTCCTGGGGAAATCGCATGAAACATCGATAGGGCCTGCCTTCTCTGGCGATGCCTTCCTTGAGCTGATAGGAGCGAAAGACGGCTCCGTCTTGGTGGGGCGAGAGCGAGGTGTCCGCGACGAGGAACGGCGGCCCGGACTCATTGTCCAGGCGCAACACTGTCACGCCCGCGCTTTGCTGCGCCTTGATCTCCCGCTTGGTTCGCACGATCACAACCGGCGCCACTCGAGTGTCGTGCAAGGTGCGCGGCTCAATTTCCAGAATCACGTTGTCCACGCGGCCTTCGCCGGGGCGCTGGGTAGCAAACGCAGTCAGCTCGAGGAAGGCTTCGGGACGGTCAAGCCGCGTATGAACGATCGGCACACCGGGAGCTTCGAGCCGCTGCCCGTGCACCTCGTTCGCTTCCATGCCCAGAATTGAGAACTCGACGACTTCAGGGAAATACGCGATGCCTGCGCCTTGGCCGGGCTGGCCGTAGCGCAGTTCGCCGCGTTCGCCGACCAGGCTCTTGTAATGATCGTCCGGAAAACAGTAGGCCGTCTGCCAGGAGAGCGGCGAGAAGCGGAAATCGACGGTGCCGGAGAGTCTTTCGAGATCGGGAAGCGACTTAGCGCTCACGGGTTCAGTTGCGGCAAGGCTCCGCGCTGCAGGCAGTAGCGACGTGCGGCCCGCAATCCCGGCCGTCCCCACTCCCAAGCCGAGGTTTCGCAAAAATGTACGCCTGGTTGATTCACTCATGGTTTTTCTCCTGGGCATGGAGGTGTATGTGTGGACGCTTTCGAGCCTCCCCAGCGTTTCGGGTTCCCGCAGCGTTCAATCCGGTCACGCCGCTTTTTGAAGGTCCGGCTGCAGGCTCGAGATCATGATCTGCCGCACGCGGTCGGCGTTCTCTTTCACTTCGTCCTTGAAGCGCGGATACATGCCGACCACGATGCAGTCCTTGGACTTGATGCTTTCGAGAGCGGTCTTGAACGCCTGGTCAACCGACTGCGGCGAGCGGCATAAGCGCCCGGCGGCCAGAATCTTGAACAGGAAGCAGGTCTTCTTCGTCTGCCGCGCCACCTGGTACGCTTTGGGAGGGTCGGTCTCGAGATAGACTTCATTGGGAGGCACCGGCAAAACGCCCAGCAGCTTGCGAATTTCTTCCGGCGTGCGCGTGCGGTTGTAGGCGCAGAGCAGGTAGAAGTCCACGTCCCATCCGCGTTCTTCCACGTACTCCACCACTTCCGACTTGTGCGTTCCGATCCCCACCAGCACGCCCGTCTGGCGCAGGCGCTTGGTGTACTCCTGGACTTGCTCCATCTTGCCCTCGCGGAAAAACACGTCGGTTTTCTCGCCATGATGGTACATCGCGATGGGCTGGATGCGCTTCACGGTCTCTTCCACCGGATCCTTGCCGGGGTCGGTGGCGACCAGTTGCATCTTCCCGCCGCTCGCGCGATGCAGTTCGAGGTCGGCGAAGCCCCGCTCGTGATGGGCATACTGGAAGGCATTGATGCCGTTCTGCTCGCACTCGTGGAGGGTGTCGCGCACCCGATCCGGCGTGTTCCATTCGCGCATCAACTGGTCGAGCAGGGGATTGAAGTGGGAGTAGCCGTAGAACTGGTTGCTCCCCACCACCAGGCGGCTGATCTCGTGCTTGCCGAAGCGCACCTTGGGGAAACTCGCAGCCGCAGCCTCCTGCGCGCCTGCCAACGGCCGCGACGCCAGCACCGCCGCCAAACCAGCGGAAGATTTCAAAAAGTCCCGTCGATTGTTCATAAGATTTGTACCTCCCTCGCGAGCGCGGCCTCGAAGCCCGCCAGACTGCCGCCTTAAGGCGACCCAGGACGAATTCCCGCCTCGTTCCGGCCGCGCACCAACTCCGAATTTCCGTGCAACCTGTATCACCGCCGGTCGCGAAAGTCAAATGAGTATTGAAAGCAGAGTGGTCGCGGGGGGAATGACCGGCGCAGTGGAGGTGGCTCGGACCGCCGATTTTGCGGTCCGCGTCTTTTCCGTGGCCATCATCGACGCGCGCCGTAATCTATCGGGGTGTCGAAACTCCAAGGGCATGAGCGCCCACGAACAAGACAAACACTGCGGTTTGATCGTCGATCGAGTGAGAATGCCCTCCGATCCGGGCGCACGAATTTGATCGGCACATCACGGGGCCGAAAAGACGCGGACCACAGAGGCGGTGGTCCGCGCTACCGGCCAACCGGCGGCTATTGATGTTTGCGCCTACCGAATAGCAGGTACAGAATCGCTCCGAAAACCCCGCTCTCGATTAGCATGACGGGCACGTACCATATCTCGCGCCATTGGGGGTAAGCGCGTACAATGCCGACGAACATCACTAGGTGAACGACTAACAGACCGGCAATCGCCAACCAAAAGCCTAATCGGTGCCAATATGCTCTCGATTGCCTGATCGTTACCCAAAAGAGGCAAGAAGTGAACACCGCGAGAGCTAGCCACTGCAACGGAAGCCGCGCGCCCTTGCTGAGAACAATTCCTATGGCGAAGACCGCCAAAACAGCCAGCGCGATCCCGACATATAGAACGAAGCGCTGAACAACTCTTCCCAACGTCGTCTCACTCAATGACATTCTCCTTTATGTGCCGCCAGCCTGCCGTTAGTGCAGAGTAGCCTTGCTGCAATCCCCCTCTTTCATTTGCCACGGAGTGGTGGTTATCATCAGATCTACTTTGGGATTCCGGCCTGGTTGAAGGACACTTGTCGATCGCGGGTGGCGCAGACATTGCCTTTTATGTCTGCGACCCACTCCATCGCACTGCAGCCACTCATTCCCCGTGTTTAGGATAGGCCGTGCATCGTCAAGACTGAACTGTTGTCAAGGTGGTAGTATCTCCAACTTGGCCCGGGCCAGTCACCTGGCGGCGCGACTAACCTGCATCGCAGCTCGGTCCGAAGATCATCCCAGGTCTGAATGAATTGGGGGCTGGCGCACAGCGAAGCTGTGCGTTTTCGAGGCGGAACGCATGAATCGCAGATCTTCGATCTGCGCCAGCCCGTGAATTTGATCGGCACATCACGGGGCCGAAAAGACGCGGACCACAGAGGCGGTGGTCCGCGCTACGTGCTTCAGCATCAGAGAACCAGCAGTGCCTGGCCCGGTTTAAGACGATGGATTTGACCATCGATCCGCACTTCGACGGGGTTCTTTCGCGAACAAAGCAGGACCTGCCGGACTTTGAAGATATTATCGGCCAAAACCATTTCGCTAGTCCCGCCGACTCCACTGAAGATGTCCCACTGGTCCGCCCGTTTGTCCGAGGGGGCCAGAGCTACGCTTCTTCCAGCCAGCCCATCGAGGCCCGGCGGTTTCTGATGACCGGCGGGCGTGGCCGTAACTAATTCGCGGGTGGCGCCGACATTGCCTTTTATGTCTGCGACCCACTCCGTCGCATTGCAACCACTCATGCGCCGTGTTTAGGGTAGGCGGTGCATCGCCAAAACTGAACTGCTGTCAAGGTAGTAACACTTTCCCGGGCGCAGACATCAAATGCAATGTCTGCGCCACCCAGCGGTGGTCCACGCTACCAGTTTATTCACGCCAATTCTCCTCCCGGAAACCCCATAAGTCAAACCATCCAACACCTTGGTAGTGTCTCAGTTTAAATTCATAGCGGCGAGTTTACCTCGCCAAATGGCGGTGTAAAGCCGCCTCTACTTCAAACTGAGACACTACCAACGCCTTCTTTGCCCGTGTGTGGCGCATTGCTTCCTATGTCGGCGACACAAGGCGCAGACATACAAGGCAATGTCTGTGCCACCCCCGACATATCCGAAGTCCGCCTGCCTGCCGTCGTCTAGCAAGCCCCAAGAAAATCTTTCATCCCATGCCAGTTTTCGCGATCTATTTCCGCCTTATAGGGTGAGGGCAAACAGAGGTTGCCCCATAAACCAAGAGAGATAAGGGAGGAACACCATGAACACGAATCGAATTTCGACACTGCTTAGGTTCTTGGGGCTGGCGCTGCTTACTGCCTGCATCAATCCGATGCACGCAAGCGCGCAGATGCTCCGGGGAACATTCACCCTGCCGACGGAGGTTCGCTGGGGCCAGGCCACGCTGCCCGCCGGCGATTACACCTTTACGATGGAAAGCGTCAACCGGACCTGCCCGGTCGTCATCTATCAAGGGACGAACCACGTGGCGATGATTTACGCCGTGGCCCAGAAAGAGAGCTTCTCCGGACCTTCGCAACTGACCGTGGTGCACGGAAGAGTACACACACTGAGCATCGCCGAGCTGGGCGAGGTTCTACAGTACACGCCAAAGGGCGGCGAGAAAGGCCTGACCGCTCCTGAAGAGAGAGAAATAGCCCAATACGTGCCCGTCAGCACGGCAGGCAAGTAACCACCCGAGCCACCACAAGAGGAACGGGGCCAGAGCGCCAAACGCTCTGGCCCTTTCGTCTAGCTGGCCCATGAACGATCTAACACGGCCACTCAGGTCTCACACAACATTATGCCCGACATGACACCTGAAGACGGCACTACGGGCAAGAGCACTTGGGCGCAGTCCCAAGGCTACGGCCGCGAAATGCAATACAACCTCCACTTACGCTGGCAAGACAACGGCGCTTATCCCCTGCCTTTCCCCTCTCGGCACACCCATCGCGGGTGGCCGAGGGGGCTTACTCTAAGTAGTGTCGCGGACCCTTCCAGGTGGCAATCCCGGAAATCGCTTCTTGCGACCCTCCGTCGGAGTCTTTTACAAGTTTCTCGCACCTACCCTCGGTACCCCCGACCACGCATCGGTCTTTCACTGCTTCTTTTTGGCAGGATGTGTTCGATAACTCGGTATAATGCTCGCCAGTCTGAGAGTAAGGAATAGGGAGTGGCGAATAGGGAACAGGAAGTAGGGAACACGGGACGGTGAACAGGCTTGATTTTCGATTTCGTCGAGCGCAACGGCAAGCTGCTGCGCTCTGTCAGTCCCAAGCCGCAGGCGGGCATCCTGATAGGAACCCAAACCATTCAGTGGCACCAAAGCTCGATGTTCGTTCCCCAAGCATACACGAATTACTGCTGCGGGGCCGGGCACCTCCTGAAGGACATCGGCTACGACGCGCAGGCGTCTCCAGCCGGTGCGGGCCGGGTGAGGGGGGCCAAGCCGCGAGAAAAATGAGAACCTCAAGCCCCTCCTGGCGATGGTTGATGATCGCGCTGGCCTTCCTCGCTACGACCATCAACTATCTCGACCGGCAAACGCTCTCGGTGGCCGCGCCGGTCCTCATTGACGAGTTCCACATGAGCCACGCTGCTTACGCGCGCGTCGTGGCTGCTTTCATGCTCGCCTACACCATCGCTAACGGCATTTCCGGTCCCCTGCTCGACCGGCTCGGCACCCGCCTGGGCTTTGCCTTGACGATGGCCTGGTGGTCCGCCGCCAGCATATTGAACGCTCTTACCCGCGGCGTGCTCTCTCTGGGCGCCTTCCAGTTCCTGCTCGGAGCCGGTGAAGCCGGCAACTGGCCCGCCTGCGTCAAAGTTGTGGCGGAATGGTTTCCGGTCGAGGAGCGCGCGCTTGCTTCCGGCATCTTCAACAGTGGGTCGGCAGCCGGAGCCATCCTGGCTCCGCCGCTCGTGGTCTGGCTTCTCGTTCACTACGGATGGCGGCAGGCTTTTCTCTGGGTGGGAACTGCCGGCTTTCTCTGGCTAGCTATCTGGTCCCTGGTCTACCACGACTCCCCTCCTCGGACGAGGAGGGGGCAGGGGGTGGTGGCGGCACAATCGAGCCAGCCGTCAACCACCCCCCGCCCCCTCCTTATCAAGGAGGGGAGTTCATCTACAGATGCCGCCGCGCCGCCCACAATTTCTCCCTGGAGGCTCTTCCGCACGCGCTTTGTTTGGAGCTTCACTCTCGCCAAGGTTTTCCTCGATCCCGTCTGGTACTTCTATATTTTCTGGTTTCCTGAATACTTGAAGCGCGCCCGTCACTTCAGCATGGCCTCGATTGGAAAGTACGCCTGGATTCCTTTCCTCGTGGCGGGCCTGGGGAATATTCTGGGGGGCTGGCTTTCGGGTTGGATGCTGGCGCGCGGAGCTTCACTTAATCTGGCGCGCAAGGGCGGGGTCACGATTTTCGCGGTCCTCATGGCGAGCGCCATCCCGGCAGTTCTGACGCGCGATGCGCGCCTCTCGATCGCCCTCGTCGCCGTGGCCATGCTCGGCTATACCGGGTGCGGCTCAATCATGCTAGCCTACCCTGCCGACGTCTACCCCAAGAACCTGGTGGGATCGATCTGGGGCCTGGCCAGCATGGGTTCGGGGTTCGGCGGCATGGTTTTCGCCTTTCTCACCGGCCTCGTGGTCGACCACTTTTCGTTCCTGCCGGTATTCATCGGCTTCGGCCTCATGCCACTCTTATGCGCAGGCATCCTCTGGACGCTGCTCGGTCCCATCTCCCCTGAGTCGGCTGGATTGGATTTCAAGGAGGGTTCCCAACCCGGGTAGCGCGGACCTCAAGACGGGAGGTCCGCGCTACCGCTACTCCTTCACACTCTGCGCGGCCTGGGCATAATCCAGCACGCGGCCGCCGTGGTCGTGCTGATACGCGTCGGCCTCGCCGCGAGTCTTAAAGGCCACCATGGTGGGCAGGCAGCGGTCGTAATCGCGCACCGAAACGCCTTGGGGTTGGCGCTCGACAGCTTTGCCATGCGCAGCACAGTAGTTGATGTTCCCGCCTTCGTCGTAGTAGGCGGCTTCCGCGGGAATGGACTCACCTGAATTCAAATCCGTAGCCCAGAGTTTCTGGTCCTTCTCCGGGTTATGGAGCGCGTAGTGCATCCCGCAACGCGGGCAGCAAGCGTGTTCTGTGTGGCCCTTCGTCTCGACGAGGAAGGACATGCCTGACTGAATTGGCCGGTTGCAGATGTTGCAGGTGTTCGGGTCGAGCCGCGCCTCGTGACGATAGACGAAATAGCTTGCGACTCCGATCGTGGCGAGAACCAGGAAGGTAACTAGTTTTTCACGTGGTTTCATGTTTGCGGCTCTAACGGGAATAAGCGAACCCCCTCACCCGGCCCGCGACGGCTGGCGAAGGCGCCGTCGCGGACCACCCTCTTCCCCAAGGGGGCGAGGGCTGTCCCGCACATTGAGAGGGCGCCGCCGTTCACTGCGTGGAACCATCACGACTCAAGTTTCAAACCCGGCTTCACCTCGAAGTTCCATTTCCAGATCGCGTAGATGGCCGGGTAAACGACCAACTCGAGGATGAACGAAGTGAAGATGCCGCCGACCATGGGGGCGGCGATGCGCTTCATGACGTCGGAGCCCGTTCCCGTAGACCACATGATGGGAAGCAGCCCCATGAACATGGCACGCCACGGTCATGAACTTCGGGCCGCACGCGCTTGACCGCGCCGTGCAGAATGGCCTCCTTCAGGTCCAGCCAGCTTTTGCAGGCGCCCCTGCCGCTCTGCCTTCATGATAAGCCAGATCGAGGTAGAGCAGCATGAAAACGCCGGTCTCCGCATCCACTCCCATCAAGGCGATCAGGCCCACCCATACGGCAATGCTCATGTTGTAGCCGAGCAGATACAGCAGCCAGATGGCCCCGACTGCTGAGAACGGCACGGCCAGCAAAACGATCAGGGTCTTTGCCACTGACCGCGTGTTGAGGTAGAGCAGCAGGAACATGATGAAGATGGTGATGGGGACAGACCAGGGTCAGGCGCTCGCGCACGCGCTGCATGTTACTCATACTGGCCGCTCCAGCTCAGGCTGTACCCGGCGGGCAGGTGCGATTCCACCGGTCGTGAACGAGGCGGCTGGCCTCTTCACGTAGCTGCCCAGGTCGCGCCCCGCCACGTCCACGTAGACGTAACCGCTCAGCATGCCGTTCTCGTCGCGAATCATTCCGGGGCCTTCCGTCAGTGCGAATGTCCGCGAGCTGGGCCATGGGAATCTGCGGCGCCCGCAGGTGTCGAAACCAGCACGCGATTGAGGGCGTCCACGTCGCTGCGGAAGTCGCGCAAGTAGCGGACGTTCACGCTGTAGCGCTCGCGCCCTTCGACCGTCGTGGTCACATTCTCGCCGCCGACGGCCGACATGATGTAGCACTCTGACGTCATCGATGGTCAAGCCGTAGCGCGCCAGCTCGTCGCGATTCAAGTCGAAATCCAGGAAGTAGCCGCCGCTGGTCCGCTCGGCGAAAACGCTGCGCGTGCCCGGGACCTGGGCCAGGACGCGCTCGATCTCGCTGGCCGATGCTCTCGATCGTGTTCAGATCGGCGCCGAAGATCTTTACGCCCACCGGGGTTCGGATGCCCGTGGTGAGCATGTCGATGCGATTCTTGATGGGCATCGTCCAGGCGTTGGTGATTCCCGGGATTTTGAGCGCCAGGTCCATCTCGTCCACCAGTTCGTCCTGGCTGATGTGTCGGGCCAGGATGTGGCGGAGGATTCGCTTGAGCCACTCCGGCGCCCAGGTTGAATACCAGCGTGTCCTTTGGCCGCCACTCGACTTCGGGCTTGAGCACGACAGTGGTCTCCATCATCGAAAACGGCGCAGGATCGGTGGAGGTCTCCGCGCGGCCAGCCTTGCCGAACACGCGCTCGACTTCCGGGAACGCTCTAATCATCCGGTCCTGAATCTGCAGGAGCCGCTGGGCTTCGGTCACGGAGATCCCGGGCAGAGTCGTGGGCATGTAGAGCAGCGTGCCTTCATTGAGCGGCGGCATGAACTCGGACCCCAGGCGCTTGAAGACCGGCACGGTCACCACCACCAGGGCCACTGCGCGCCAGCGATCACAGCCCACCTGAAGCGCAGCGCCAGCTCGCAACCGGGTGATACAGCCGTCATCAGGAGGCGGCTGATCGGGATGCTTCTCCTCGCGGTGAATCTTGCCCACCAGAACCGCGTTGACGAGCCCGGCCAGCCAGCGCGGGCGGAATTCGAATGGCTTGCGCGTGCGTGAACAGCATGCGCATGGCCGGATCCAGCGTGATGGCCAGGACCGCCGCGATGGCCATGGAGAAATTCTTGGTGTAGGCCAGCGGCTTGAACAGCCGGCCCTCCTGCGCTTCCAGCGTGAAGACCGGCATGAAGGCGACCGCGATCACCAGCAGGGCGAAGAAACTCGGCCCGCCACTTCCTTCACCGCTTCCATCACCACCTCGTGATAGTCGCGCTGCGCGCCCTTCGCTCCCACTCTTCCAGCTTCTTGTGGGTCTGCTCCACCACCACGATGGCCGCATCCACCATGGCGCCGATGGCGATGGCGATCCCGCCCAGCGACATGATGTTGGACGTGAGGCCCATCGAGCTTCATGGGAATGAACGAAATCAGCACGGCGATGGGGATGGTGACGATGGGAATGATGGCGCTGGGGATGTGCCACAGGAAGATCAGGATCACGAGGCTGACGATGACGATCTCTTCGACCAGCGTGTGCTTCAGCGTGTCGATGGAGCGCAGGATCAGCTCCGAGCGGTCGTAGTGGTCACCACCTTGACGCCGGGCGGAAGCGAGGGCTCGATTCCTCCAGCTTCGCCTTGACGCGCTCGATCACCTTCAGGGCGTTCTCGCCCTGGCGCATGATGACGATGCCGCCCACCACGTCGCCTTTGCCGTCCAGTCGGCGACGCCGCGGCGGATGTCGGGGCCCAGGGTCACCTGGCCGACGTCCTTGACGCGCACGGGCCGCCCGTCGGCGGATTGACGCCGAGCACGATCCTGCCAAGGTCGGCCGCTGGACTGCGCGTAGCCGCGGCCGCGCACCATGTATTCGCGCGCCGCTGAATTCCACCAGCCGCCCGCCCACGTCGTTGTTGCCGCCGCGCACCGCCTCCACCACCTTCTCGATCGGAATGTTGGTAGGCCGCAGCGATTGGGGTCGACGTTCACCTGGTACTGCCGCACGAAGCCGCCGAGCGGCGCCACTTCCGCCACGCCCGGCACGGACTTGCAGGTAATAGCGCAGATACCAGTCCTGGATAGGAGCGCAGATCGCGCCAGGCTGTGCTTGCCGCGTCGTGTCCACCAGGGCGTACTGGAAAACCCAGCCCACGCCGGTGGCGTCCGGGCCCAGCTCGTCCTGCACGCCCTGCGGGCAGGCGCGGCAGGATCTTCGAGAGGTATTCGAGCGTGCGCGAGCGCGCCCAGTAGATATCCGTGCCGTCGTCGAAGATGATGTAGACGTAGGAGTAGCCGAAGTCGGAAAAGCCGCGCACGTCCTTCACTTTGGGCGCGCCCAGCATGGCGGTGACGATCGGGTAGGTGACCTGGTCCTCCATGATGTCCGGGCTGCGGTCCCAGCGCGAGTAGACGATTACCTGGGTGTCGGACAGGTCCGGGATGGCGTCGAGCGGGACGTTCTGAAGCGACCACCAACCCGCGAGGACCCCTACCCCTACAAACAGGAACACCACGAACTTGTTCTTAGCGGAGAATTCTATGATGCGGTTGATCATGGTTTCATCCCCGGCATGCCCGCCATTCCTTCCATGGACTGGCGGAGGTTGCTTTCGGAATCGATGAGGAAGTTGGCGCGCGTGACCACGCGTTCGCCTGCGCGGAGCCCGCTCAGGATCGCGACGTAGTCAGGCATGCGCTCGCCGACCGTCACATCGCGCGGTGCGAAAGCGCCTTGGCCGAGGTCCACGAAGACCACCTGGCGCGCGCCGGAATCGAGCAGCGCATCCACGGGCACGGTCAATTGACGGCCGAATGACTTGTGCAGTTCCACGTTCGCAAACATTCCCGGCTTGAGTTTGAGGTTGGGATTTGGAATTTCGATGCGCACCGTTCCGGTTCGCGTGTCGGCCTTCACTTCCGGGTTGACGTAGGCGAGCTTCCCCTGGATGGCTACGCCGGGCAGGGATTCCGTGGTCAAGGTTGCTGCCTGGCCCAGGCTGATCGAGGGCATTTCAAATTCGTAAACATCCGCCTGCACCCAGACACGGCTGAGGTCCACCAGCTTGTATAGCTCGGTGTCCGGCGTCACGTACTGATTGGGATAGGCCTTGCGGTCCATGACGAAACCGGAGGCGGGCGCATAAAACGTGATCTCGTGCGGAGCCTTGCCGGTTTCCTCCATTTGCGCGATTTGTGCGTCGGTAAGGTCCCAGAGCGCCAGGCGATGGCGCGCTGCATCGAGCAGCGACTCGGTCCCGAGCGATACTTCTTGATACGGGCTCGCTCCCAGCGTCTTGCGGGCTCGCAGCGCCAGCAGGTACTCCTGCTCGGTGGCGAGCAGGTCGGGGCTGTAAATGGTGAACAGCGGATCGCCTTTCTTGACGGCTTGCCAGGTGTAATCCACGAAGACTTTCTGGATCCAGCCGTTCACTTTCACGCGCACGTCGGCCAAACGTGTTTCGTCGATCGCCACCTGGCCCACGGTGCGAATTGTCTTCTCGACGGGGCGGTATTCCGCCAGGGCGGTGGTGACTCCCATGAGCTGCTGGCGGGCGGGGCTGATTTGAACGGCGCCGGGCGGCGATGTGCCCGCCGCACCCATCTGCTGCTCATCGGCGTACACCGGTACAAGCTTCATGCCGCAGTCCGGCGCAAAGCCCGGCTTGTCGAACTTGTACCAGGGGTGCATGGGATCCTGGTAGTAGAGGACTTTGCGGCCGGCGGCGTCCGTGGTTGGCGTCAGGGTCGCCGAAGAACTTGCCGGCGGGTTAAGAAGCCTCGCCAGCTTTACGCGCGCAGGCCGCCAGGCAAAGCACACGATCACAACTAAGCTGACCAGCCCCGCACCGGCCAGAAACGCTCCGATTTTGCTTCCAGTGTCTTTTTGGTTTTCCATGGTTCACCTCTTGTATGTTCACGCTGTCATCCTGAGCCCCGACTTGCCGGGGCGAAGGATCTCCGCAGTTGCCTTTGACGTCTGGCCTGTGGCGACAAACTGCAGAGATCCTTCGCTGCTATGAAAATAGGCCCACGCGGCACCAGTGGATTCCCGCTTTCGCGGGGATGACGTAGTTGTTGTCATTCCCGCGAAAGCGGGAATCCAGGCCTTTTTCATGCACAGTGGTGAGCCGAAGGATCATGAAGTTTGCGCTCAGGATGACAGCGTCTGAATCCTGCATCTACTGAATCAAATTGAGTGCTGTAAGTTCTTCCAAGCGCGCCACGGCTTTTTCGTGGTTCGCGACCTGCTGTTTGGCGCTCAGTTCGTAGTCGAGGAGCGTCGAAAAATTGCCGAGCACATTCAGGAAATCCACCGCGCCGTTTTGATAGCTCGAAATCGAGGATTCGAGAGCAAGCGATGACTGCGGGACAATCCCTTGCGAGTAGAGTTTCAGTAACTGCTCGGCGGCCTCTACTTCGAGGAACCCCTGTTTGACGCGGTAGCGGAGCGTCGCGAGCTCGCTCGATTCCCTGGCGCGGGAAGACTCGAGATTCGCGGCTGCTTCGGCGATTGCCATGTCCTGCTTTTTGTGGCGAAAGATCGGCAGCGACGTCGAGAGGGTAATGCCATACATGTCCGGCAGACCGTCGCGTTGCATGTAGGTGTAGCCGACGCTGAAGTCAGGCCGGACTTCCTTCTTCGCCAATTCCACCGCGGTGCGGTTCTCTGCCACCATCGCCTGTTGCTGTTTCAAAGTGGGGTAATTCGTTTGCGCCGCGGCTTGAAGTTCATCGAGCGAAGCCTCGACGTCGCTGATCTTAAGTTCCGTGGGCGTGCCGATGGGCGCGTCCCCGGGGAGATTTCGCAGACTGTTAAGCTGCGCTTGGAGAGTTTGTCGCGACTCGACGAGCAAGGTCTCGCGCTCGATGAGCCGGGTCAGCTCCACTTGCGCCTTAAGCACGTCCTGTTGCGCCGCTTTGCCCACGGAATAACGAATCTCTGCAATTTTCTCGAACTTCTCGAGAAGCTCCCGGTCCTTGCGCAGCGTCGCCAAACTCTGGTCGGTGAGCCAGAGGTCGAAGTACGCCTGCTTCACCTCCGCCGCGATGCGCCGCCACACGGCTTCATAGGCCAGGGCCTCCGCGTCCGCGTCGCGCGAGGCGATTTCAGTGCGCAGGCGAGTCTTGCCGGGATAGGGAATCTCCTGCTCGGCCATAACCTGGCGAGTGCTCGAGGGGTCGCTCGGCATGATCGTAAAGGGCGGGAGCGCATTGCCGCCGTAACTGATGGAAAGCTTGGGATCAGGCCAGGCGCCGGCCTGCGGGACGCGCGTGCGCTTGGCTTCGATGGCGCGCCGCGCGGCCTGAACTTCGGGGTTGTGCGCAATGGCCTCTTGAACCAAATCCCCGAGGTTTGAAACCCCTTTGGACTCTTCGAGCGTGACACCCGCCGCCTGGTCCTGCGAAATGAGGCGCCAGGGCGCAGCAAGTAAGATCAGGATGATGACCCGGAAACGCATGCGCGTATCTCCTTACCAGTTTCCTTAATGTTAATGAAGGTTGTCATTGACCGTAGCGTCGGCGCGCGAGACCCCCTCACCCGACCCGCCCGGCTCTTTCGGGGCGACAACGAAGGTGCTGCAGTAAGGGAATCTCCAGTCAGAGGCGGGCCGCCGCTTCAAGGCACCGCCCACGTTGGCCGAGGCCTGTTATCGATGTTGTCCTTTGCCTTCTATCGAAGGCTAGAGAAGCAACCAAAAGCAAAGAGAAGAGGATGTCTGGAGTGTTTCAGATAAGGAGCTGACAGGTTTGGAGTAACGGTGATAAGGGAGGCAAGGTGAGGCCCGAAGACGTCAAGGGTTCGGTCTGCCTCTCGGGGCGTGGTGGAATCGAGTTGATGGTGAGCTGCGTTTCAATCGGCTGTAAGGTTACGGTGTGGTCTGTGCCGCTCGAGACCTCCGCCACCGAGGCTTGAACGGTTAAGGCCATCGACAAACAGCAATCAGGGAGAGAGGAAGGGCTGGGAATCGAGTTGCCCTTTGAGGCGGGACAGCAGTGGTGGCTGGCGCGGGGTTGGGAGAAACACAAATCGCGCACGCCCGACACCTGAAACAGGAACACGGCAAACAGAATGTACGTCAAACGCTTCACCGCTCAATTCCTCCTCCGGCATTATACACTGACAACCAGGAGCCATCAAAACGCGTCCACAGTGCGCGCGAAGATGGAGCGGACCTCTAGATGTGGTTCCCGGAGCACGACGTGATATTGCGTTTCGACCTCATTCCACCCGTTCGCCTTTCGGGCTCTGGCCAGGCAGGAGAAAAGTCTTGATCAGTTCGCCTTCGCCGCAAACCGTCATGCCTGAAAAGCGTTTGAACCAATCGCCATCGGGGACTTCCGGCTCGGTGTCGAGCCAGCGAGCGAGAAGTACAAGTTGAGACGCAGGAATCTTGCGTTGCTGAATTCGGTCCAGCAGGTGCTGGAAAAGCGAAGGCGGAAAATGATGGCGGCGGATTCGTGGCATGGTCGAGCGCCTCAGCTATCGATAGGATCCTGCGTATGCCGGTTCGCCCATGAGAGGAGAAGGCGAGTTGCCGCGAGCTTGTCCCTCGCCTCTGGTGTTACGCCCATGGGTGCTCGCGCCAGCCGTTGTTGAGGAGCTAGATTCCGTAAAAGCCACGAGTGAGGCGCTGGCGCAATCGCGCGGCCTCTTTCGGGTCGCGGGCAGCGGCGAGCCGCTTGGCCAACAAGCCGAGTTCTTCCGGGCTCAGGCGATGCCCCTTTGACTCGAGGGCGGCGAGCTCGGGCGTTGCAAGCTCTGTCTCTTCGCCGGTGGGTTCACGGGCCACTATCCGCGCGCCTGTTACCGCCTGGCGCACGAACCAGTGATAGACCGCCAGGGCATTCTTGATGACCTCGGTCCGCTTGGTCTGGGTGAGTTCCGCCACTTGGTCCACGAGCTCCGATTCTCCTCGGGTCAAAACGGGTTGGATCCTGGAGCTACTCATATATCCTCTTTTTCACCTCAATTGTGCATCATTTTCGAACAGAACTCAAACAGAAATCTCCTCCTCAAACCGCATATCGGTTGGGATGGCGGCCCTCGCGAGGAATCTCGACCAAGCTTCCCACCCGGCTACTTTCTTGCCAGCTTTTTTTCAAGTTGGCGTGCCTGGGCGTTCAATTCGCTAAGTTGGCGGAGGTCGTCGTCGGCGGCGGAGATGGCGCTTTGGATTCGGGAAAGGGCCGCGTCATTGAAGGGGCTGGAGTTAGAATCGTGGCTCGAGCCAAGCACACCGCTCATGGCGCGGAATTGGCTGGTGACGTCGCGGTAATGGCGCATGATAGAGGTGAGATGGGCATCGCGGCGGCTATCCAGGTCCTGCAATTCAGCTATAACATGCGCCAAATCCGCAGCACGGGTGGCGCCTGCGCCGCTGTCGGATTTCAACTTGGCGTTTTCGGCCTCAAGCGCGGCCGAGCGTT
Source organism: uncultured Acidobacteriota bacterium (assembly GCA_963770415.1). Taxonomy (GTDB): domain Bacteria; phylum Acidobacteriota; class Terriglobia; order UBA7540; family UBA7540; genus CAVROP01. Next base: position 126,017 of record CAVYPU010000012.1, on the reverse strand, counting down.
GCCGGGATCCTTGTGATTCGGCTTGGGCGGATTCGAGATCCTGTTTCATGCTGTCGAGTTGGCCCTGCAGATCCGTAACTTCCTTTTGGCGGCGCTCGTCGGCGGCGGTGAGAGCCTTCTCACGTTCTTCGCCGGCGCTCACCAGTTGCGCCTGCAGTCCCATGTTGTTGGCCTGCGCTTCGCTCAACTCACGATTGAGCAGCTCGATGGTAGCGTTGCGCTGGGCAAGCGCCGCCCGCGAATCGCCGGACGGAGGGAGAACTTCGACCTCCGCCGGCGCCTGCTGGAGGGCGTGCCGGCGAAGGGCCGCCTCAAGCTGGCTGAGAGAACGCAAGTCCGCGGCGTGCTGTTGTTCGAGGAGCCTGAGCCGCCAGGACTGGCGAAGCATGACAGCCAGGGAGGCAACGAGGGCAACGCTCAGTGTCACAACCAGAGCGAATTTTAGCCGTCCTTCCCGCATCTTCTTATCCTTCCTTGGGGCGCAAGCGCGTGCGCCACGAGATGCGCAGATCGTTATCTCCGCACGGAGCGCTCAAATGAATTTGGATGTTGTAATGAATCTTGCTGGGGAGGGCCAGAGTGAGCCTCCAGGCGCTCAAAATGCGAGCGAACGCGGCGGAGATCGCCTCCGGAATCTCCGCCACCGACCGGCACGCATTGCTCTTGCCCCCTGTCGCGTCGGCCAGGGTGTCCAGTCCATTTTCATAGGCCACGTTGAGTTGGTCCCGCCGGTAATTGATGTGAACCACAAACAGGGGCGCCTGGAGAGAACTGCTGTCTTCGACCAGTTTGGAAATTTTGTCGGCGATAAGCGCCGTCGGAAAGCGCCGGCTGAGATCGTGCGGATCGCTCCCGTTGATGACAGGGTTCGTGTAGTCGTCGCGGTAGCTGTAAATGTTACTGTCGGTGATATACAAAACCGAGACGCGCACGGGGGACTTGCGCAGGATGGCATCCCCAAGGGAAAGAGCCGCAGGAACAGTTTCGAGCAATCCCGGTTCCGGGCTGTTGGCGAGGGAGCGGATGGCTTCGATGGAGGGTTGGCGGTTGGGGCCGGGGTCGGCCAGGACGTGCAAGCCGTCCTGGGTGCGCAAGAGTCCCACCCAGATGTTCTGAGGAAGCTTGGAAATCTCGGCAACCAGAGCCTGCTTGGCGGCATCGATGAGCGCCAGTTCACCGGTAAGGTCGAGCACCAACAGGATGACCTGATCGCTCGCCGGGCCCAACTGCGCGGTGACGGGCACCGGCTTGCCGTTGAGCGTGGCTTCAAACTTGGGCGTGAGGTTGCACTCGCCCGTCTCGATCCAGGCGGGAATCGAGACGCTGGCCGTTTGCGCACGAAGGGTCGAGTTCATGCAACCAACGAAAAGAATAGCGAGTAGTGCAACGCGGGACGGACTCGACGCGACGATGTGACACGGCCATCTTGGCCGCGCGCACGGGCAGGATGCTCGTGCCACTTCTCGCGTGTTCAGTCTTTTCCTGGCCGCAAAGAACACGGAGAAGAAAGAACCTTTCTGCCACGACGAGATCGCACGAACGAGTGTTTCAGAGCAAATTTGCGGCATTAGAAACTGAACTTCAAACCAATCTGGACCACGCGCCCGCCATGCGAGCCGATGATCTTACCGGCGTCCACGTTGGGGGCGCTGACCGGACCGATATTCGGATCGGGATAGTTCCAATTGGCGTGATTGAGCACGTTGATCGCGGTGGCGCTGAATTCCAGCGCCCGGTCGCTCCCCATGGGCACGCGCTTGATCACGCTCAGGTCCATGGAATTATAACCCGGACCCAGCAAATCCGCCTCAGTGCGCGGGCCGTTCCCCGGGGTGAAGTCCGGCGGCTGATCGAAAGCGGCCGGGTTGTACCACAGCGAGGGTCCCGGATGCGGCACATGCGGGTCCACGCCGGGCACGACATTTACGTTGAGCGTGGGAAGCACGCCGCCCGTATTGTTGTACTCGGGATGAAGCGACAGCGGCGTCCCGTCGTTCCAGTAGGCCGTGCCGCTGACCGACCAGCCCTTGACCAGCGGCCTCCCCCAGTTCAGGAAGCCGAACGGCGGTTCACCCGCGCCCAACGGCAGCTCATAAATGTAACTAAGCTGTAGATACTGCGGCGGGTTATAAGAAGTGAGCCCCCAGTCGTTGCGCCAGTTGAACAGGTCCTGGTTGCCGTAAGGGCCGGAGTAATCGTCCAGCTGCTGGGAAATCTCGTAATAGGCAATGAAGGAAAGGCCGAAGGAGGCGCGCTTCTCGACCCGCAGAAAGCCGGAGGTGCGCTCGTAGCGGCCCCAGGCGTAATGGCCGTAAAGCTCGAAGCCCTGGAATTGCGGGAAGGGCTGCAAGCGACTCTCGGAAAGCGAGGTCGTAAAGCGCATCGCCATAGCTCAGATAGGAGGGGTTGATGGCGTTGGGATTGACGGTGCCGTCGCCCACCAGGAGGTCGTGACCGTTGCTGTAATTCGTGCCCACCGGACACCACCATGGAGAAAGGCATCTCGCGCTCGACGGACAACGAAAAGGATTGATAGACCGGTTCCTTCCCGCTTAGATCCACGTAATCCGCCACCGTGTTATCGGCTGCCGAGGCGGCTGAGGTCCGGAAGCGGCGCGGTGTACGGCGGTATGCCGGCGGTCAAGTCGAGCGCCGGGCTGAGTTGGGTGTTGGGCGAAACGAAGGTCTGACGAGCGTTGAACCCCTGCGTGCCCCATTGGCCGTTGTAAATGGGAATCTGGCCGTGCGAGCGGCTGTAGGAGGCGCGAACCACGGTCTTGGCGTTGCCGCGCGGGTTCCAGGTCGTGCTCACGCTCGGGTCGAGATCGATGTTGGCGGGGCGCATGCCGCGCGGGATGCCGTTAACGCCCGCAAACGCCAGCGCGCCGAGCCGGCAATACCGATGGGTCGATCACGAGCGGATCGACGGTGCTCTGGCGGTTGTACTTCTCCACCCGCGGCGTTCGGCGGCTGTAGTTGAGGCTGAAGCTGATGCTCAGGTCTTTTGAGGCTGCGTACCTGTCGTGTCCCGAGAGGGACTGGTAGGAGTTGCGAAAATAGGATGGCGCCGTGACGATGGTGCGTTCCGCGTAAGCCGGCAGGCCCAGAAGAAAGCTGGCGAACGGGTCGCCCGTATCGATAATGCCCGGCAGGCTGGTGATGTCCGTAGAGAACTGGAAATAGCCGGCGGGAAACGTGGGGTTGAACGAATTCACCTGATAGAAATCCGCCTGAAACGACAGTCCGAAAGAATGCTTGCCCTTTCGGCTCGAGATACTATCCTGTGCCTCGAACGTGTTGCGAGCATTGTGCGTGTTGGGATAAGCCGTGCCCATTGACAGGTAGTTGCTCAACGAATAAGTCGGAAAGGGGGACGCGGAAGTGCCTTTGGACTGCGAGGCGTCGAGAACCGCAGTCACGCTGGCGGTGTTGACGGTGTTGGGGTTGGCGGTAAAAACGTAGTCGATCTCCGTGCGCCGCGTCGAGTAATGCTGCTCCGGGGCAGTCGGGCTGGCGATGTTCGGGAAATATTTCGGGGAGCTCAGGAAGCCGCTGGAAAGGGTGCTGTTCCAGGTGATCCGATGCCGCTCGCCGAATTGTCGTTCGAGCTTGGCGATGATCCCGTCTGCCGTGTCCATTTCCGGGGCGTTAACGAAGTAGTTATTCTGGAAAAAAGGCCCGATGTCTGTATTGGGCGGAGGATAAAGGGACAAGGCTTGCTGAACGGTCGGTGCCAGACGGTCAGGAGGAATGCGATTTCCGGGAAAGGGCGATCGCAGGTACTGAAGATTGCGTGGTGGAGACAGGTTGGTCGGATCGTAAGCGGGATTCGGGGTCGTGGTCGCCGGGTCGTAAATGGGCAATATGTTCCCGGCCTGGTCCACAGTTTGCGAAAAGTCGCCATTGCGTTGAGCGGCCGTGGGAATCGTGTGCAGCGAGGCGCGGAATATGTCTTCGCGCACCCCCTCGTAGGAAAGCGCGAAAAACGTGCTCTTGGGGTTATTGACGAGATGGGGGATGACCACCGGACCGGCCACATTGAAGCCGAACTGATTGCGGCGCAAGGGCGAAACACTCTCGCCGTTTTGCTTCACTTCGTGCGGGATGGCGTCAAGAACGTCGTTGCGGAAGTTCTCATAAATGCGCCCGTGCCAGAGCATCTTTCGCCCACGGCCCTTCTGCGCGCCCGGCGGGCTTTCAGGCCGCATGCCCATATCGCGGGTGAGAACTTTAAATTCATCCGCGGCGCGGGCGAGAGGCGGCGCCTGCTGCGGAGGTGACTTGCTCTCTTGTGAGGCAGTTCCCGAAACACAGGCAGTGGACAATGCCAGACCCAGCCAAAACAACCCCGATGCAAATTTTTCAATTTGAAACTTCACGGTATTCCAGAATATATATCGCCGCGCCGTGCCATAGCAACCGTCGAGAGCAGAGCGGACATTTCGACCTGCTGTGGAACATGTCCTTCGGCCCTGTCCTTGTCGGCAGCGCATTCGTTACGGTAGGGGGGACGGCTTGTCGTCCCCTCGCTGAGATATGGCTCAGCGACAAAATGTAGCGCATGCCCTACCCGAAGGCATAGGCGCTATAATAACCAATCACGAAACGCAAAAGCCCGTCCTGCGGGCGGCATCTTGTGGTGCAGCCCATGCCGAAGTGGCCATAGCTATCGACAGCCCCGGGTAACGGCATCGGGGAATGCTTCGGGTTTGCGTCGGTAGATTCTGCATTAAGCTAAATACTTTATTTTTCAATAACATTCCCGCTTTTTATAGCTAAGCATATTTGTTTTCATAGACATTCCCGGTTCAGTTACATCTCTTCAAGCACCGACCCTTTGTTTTCATAGACATTCCCGCTTTGTTCCGTGAATTTAGATTTCGGAATGATTGGCGGAGAGGCCAATGAAGTGACATATTGGCGTTCTGCAAGACGACTTGCAGGGTCTTTTGCGTTGTCCGGGCGCTTCTGGCACAAAAGCTCCTCTTCCATACTAGCCTATACTAGTGAGCTTAGTTTGTCAAGGGCCGCTCCCAAGCCAGGGAGGGCATAGGCGCTGGGGTCAACCGATCGCGAAGACGGGAAGCCGCTATTCTAGCGCGCATGTACCCAAAGGGGGCCCAAATCATCTGTCCGGACTGCTGCGGCAGCCTACCGCCCGGCATAATAACCATCTCTCGCCTGCACGATGAGGTCCTTCTTCTTGGTTGTGAGATGGATTTTGTGATAGCCCGCACTGGCGTCCGCCTTGTCGGGAGTGTAGCCAAGGCTGTACTGGTTGCGAAGCTCCTCTTGGATATGATCGTAGGCCTGCTCAACAGGCTGCTTTTTGGAAACTTCAAAAAATCTGCCGCCCGTTTGCTTGGACATCTGCTCAAGGACTTTTTTACCGTCAGGACGCGATTGCTCCGGATATCTGCCCGGCCAGCCGCCGCGACGGCCCATTCCACCCATGCCCCGCCCGCCATATCCGCCGCCAAAAGGCTGCTCATCGACAAAAAGGATGGAATAAACAAGGGTGTCGGCGCGTTGGGCGGCCTCGACAGCACTGGCCAGAGTTTCTTTGCTGCCCCGGTCAACGCCGTCGGAAAGGACGATTACTGCTTTTCGGCCTTGCTGTTTCTTCATCAGTTCGTTAGCGGCCAGATAAACCGCGTCGTAGAGATGAGTGCCTCCGCCCCCGCCGCCACCCCCGCCCCGGCGGTGAGAGCCCGGATATGAGTCTGGCGAATTGCCTCCGCCCTCCTGGCCCTCCTGATTGCGCTGCGGCGTCTGAAGCAACCCAAGCGCTGCCTGCAACTTCTGGCGCGAAGATGTAAGGTCCTGAAGAAGTTCCACATCCCGGTCGAAGTGAATCAAGAAAGCGACGTCCTTGTCCACGCGCAGCACTTGGTCCAAGAAGGTCGAGCTGGCGCTGCGTTCCTCGTCGAGAACTCGCCTTTGGCTCATGCTGGTGTCAACCAGCAGGCCAAGCGTCAGCGGAAGGTCTGTTTCGCGCGAGAAATAGCTGATGGTTTGCGGGCGGTCGTCTTCCTGCATCGCAAAGTCGTCCTTCGTCAGATTTCGGACAACTTCTCCATGCTTGTCGCGCACGGTGGCGAGCACATTTACCACTTTGACGTTAACGGAAATGGTGGACGGCGGTTGCGGTTTCGACTGCTGCAGGGTCTGCTGGCCTTGCTCTTGCGCCAAGCTTGGCAGAGACACACCGACCGCGATTGATAAGACGTAAACTCCCGACAATATGTACGGAATTTTATGCATAGATTTGATCGGCTACCCGAAAACACTCTGGTCGCCTCGCCGCATTCCCGCGACCCTTTGGCTGGCGCCCGGTTCGTGGCTCGTGAGGTTAGATGGGAAATGGCGAGACCGAGTTGGCTTCTTTGGCCTTTTGGAAGCCGCCATGCTCCGCCCTTCAGACAGCAGTGTGTTATGGCGGTGTGTGCTGAGCTGCCCCCATTGCTGTTGGCCGCCTCCTTTGAGACTGTAAGGTGAAGCCGCCCGACACGGAAGACGGGGGTTGCAGATCCTTTTGCGGGAGTCATAAGAGTTGAAAGTCGAAAGGCTGAATCCCTTCATTTTGGCCGATAGCGGGAAGTGCGTGGGTTGCAAGACCTGCGAAATAGCCTGTGCTGTCGCTCACTTGGAGCGGAAACTGAGCACCGCAGGAGCAGCCGAGGGATCCTTCACGCCCAGGCTTTACGTGATGCGAACTCCTGAGATAACGGTGCCGATTCAGTGCCGCCAATGCGAGGACGCTCCTTGCGCAAAGGTTTGCCAGATGTCGGCCATCTCCCGAGTGGGCGGCATGGTTCTGGTGGATACCGAGTTGTGCGTGGGCTGCAAGCTTTGCCTGGTGGCTTGCCCGTTTGGAGCCATTGAGCTCGTGCCGCAACACCGCGGCGTCAAGCCGATTTATCCGCACGCCAAAAAGGAAGAAGAGGACTGGACCGGCAAGAGATTGTACCGGGCGAACAAATGCGACCTGTGCGCCGGGCGCGTCGAAGGGCCGGCGTGCATGCTGGCCTGCCCGCAGAAGGCGCTCGAAATGGTCAACCCGGGAGCTGAGTCGAGAAAGCGCCTCGTAGAGGCAGCGGCTGCAATGGCCGATCTTCGGTTTTCGAATGCCGAATCACACTAGTCTGGTGTCCCATGGAGTTTTTGATAACGAAGGATGGCGCAGACATTGACTTCAATGCGCCACCCCTGCCAACTGGAAGATACTACGTGAGACAGGACACTGGGCAAACGGCCGATCAGCCTGATCAATCGGCAATCTTCAATTAGCAATCGGCAATGGTCTATGACCGACGGGATCATCCAAATCGATCAGGAATTGTGCACTGGCTGCCGGCGCTGCGCTGAAAATTGCCCCTCCAGTGCAATCGAGGGTGAGCAAGGCAAGCCTCAAACGATTTGTGAAGTGAAGTGCGCACACTGCGGTCAGTGCGTACAGATATGCAGCGCCTATGACTCAATCTTTGACGAAAACTTCACCCCCCGCGAAAGTCAACTGAAGGAGCGCCACCAGTTTCCTTGGCTCACAGAGCCGTTATTCGCGTCCTACGATCGTAACTGCCTGGCGGAAGTCAAGGCGGCGCTGACCGATGGCCAACTGTTTACCGTGGTGCAGTGCGATTCGGCGGTTGTGACTGCCCTGCCGGAAGACTTCGGGTTACCCCCCGGAAGCGTGCCGGCCGGTGCAGTGGTGGCTGCTTTAAGGCAACTGGGCTTCCGAAAGGTCTACAACGCCAATTCTCTGGCTGCGTTCTGCGTCCTCGAAGAGGCTCACGAACTCATCGAGCGCCTCAAGTGCGGCCGGACGCTGCCCGTGATTGACTCCGCGTGCCCGGCGGCAGTGGAGTTTATTGGACAATCCTACCCGGAGCTTAATCACTACCTCTCCAGTTGCAAATCCCCACAGCAAGTAGCCGGCGCGCTTTTCAAATCCTATGGGGCCGAGGTGTGGGGGATTAAGCCGGCCCGCATCTTTAGCGTCTCGGTTGTGCCTTGCACCTCGCGCAAGTTTGAAGCCTGCCGTGCGGGGCTCGAATCTGACGGCCCGCCGGGAAGCAAGGAGGTCGATGCAGTCCTGACTACGCGGGAGCTAGCCTATCTCATCAAGGACGCGGGGATTGATATCTTCGCGCTGGCTCCTGAGGGCTTTGACAGCGACCTTGGTGGCGTTCCTTGGCTTTCAAACTTCTACTGCTCGACCGGGGACGTCGCCCAAGCGGTTCTTCAAACCTGTCCCGAAATGCTCGACAAGGACGTGCGTACGTCTCAGGAGATTGTGCTCTCCGACGCTCAGGCTGAGGGAACGCGCGTGGCTTCGGTGTGCGTCAATGGATACGACATCAAAGCAGTTGCAGTCTCGGGCCTGCGAAACGCCGTTCCCATCTTCGAGGCCTTGAAGGCCGGCAAGAGGGAGTTCGCCTTTATGGAGGTCCGGGCGTGTCCGGTGGGCTGTGTCAGCGGTGGAGGGCAGCCCAAGGTGTTGCTGCCGCAAGACAAGCTGCCAACCTATATCAAGCGGGCCGCCGTCACTCCTCCCTGTCGCGCAGACCACCCCAGCCGGATTTCAGAAGACCCTGCAATTCAGCAGATCTATCAAGGCCATTTCAAAAAGCCTGTTGGCGACATGTCCAACCGCCTTTTGCACACGCAGAACTCGGAAAGAAGGTTGGGGTGCTGATGGGCATACTGGTCATAGCGCCGGAAAAGTGCTCAAACTGCCGCTCCTGTGAACTCGTGTGCTCGCTCGTCCACGAAGGGGAGTTCAACCCCGCGCGGTCAAGGGTGCGGGTGACGACCTGGGAGAGGGACGCTCGCTCCGTTCCCGTGATGTGCCTGCAGTGCGAAAGGCCGGCTGCATGGCCATTTGCCCGGCCCGAGCCATTACCGAGGATGCGGCGAGCGGAGCGCGTTTAGTTAACGATTTGAAGTGCATTAAGTGCAGGATGTGCATTAGTATTTGCCCCTTCGGCAGCAACTCGTACGACCAGAAAGGCCGCAAGATTCTGAAGTGCGACTTGTGCGAGGGCGATCCGGAATGCGTCAAGGTGTGCCCTTCCGGCGCGCTGGTCTACGGAGAGCGCAGCACGGTCAATGTAACGAAACGGCTCGAAGCAGCAGGGAAATTGAAGGCAATCCTCCAGAGAGCGAAACCATAAATGTTCGGTTGGGTGGGAAAAATATTACGGGTCAATTTGAGTCGCGGCACAATCAAGACCGAGCCACTGGAGCAAAGCGTAGCCAGAGCGTATCTCGGCGGCCGTGGCCTTGCCACATACCTGCATGCGAAAGAGGTTCCAGCTTCCGTCGAACCGCTCAGCGCCGGGAATAATTTGGTGTTTGCCTGCGGCCCTCTAACCGGCACGCTCGCGCCTAACGGTGGCCGCTTTGCCCTAGTGGCCAAAGGCCTTCCTGCGGGTTCCCTCACCGCCGCCAGTATCGGCGGAGGCTGGGGGCCGGAACTGAAATTCGCCGGGTTCGACGCCATCATCTTCGAAGGCAAGGCGCCCCAACCGGCCTACCTCCGGATAACCGACGGCGAAGCTGACCTGTTTAGTGCCAGCCACTTACGTGGACATACCGTCTCGGAAACAACGCTCCAGGTGCGCAGCGAGACTGGCGAGAGAGCTAAGGTCTGCTGCATAGGACCTGCCGGTGAGAACGGTGTGAATTTCGCGGTGGTTTCAAGCGGCAATAGCACGTCCGCCGGGAGTGCGGGTATTGGCGCAGTGATGGGTTTTAAAAACCTCAAGGCGGTCGCCGTGCAAGGAACGCAAGGGTTCCGCGTGGCGGCTCCCGGAAAGCTCTTGCGTGTTGTGAGTGACATCCGTGCCAGGATTGCCGCCCGGCCGATCACCTGTAAGGGGCTGAAATTGCGCGGTTCGGCCCTCGTGGCAGAAAGTGCGGGGCAGGAGGCGGACAGGCTCGATGGCGGATCGGCCTTGCCCCAAGGTTGTTTTGCCTGTCCGGTTAGAATCTCGTCCTTTGCCATCCAGAAGGGTGATTCGAGAACGCCCTCGGGCCAAGCCGATAGCGAAGTGATACGCCTCGCCGGGGAGTTGCAGCCTGACCGGGCCGGCGGACAGCGGCAATTGGATGAGCTATTCGTGGACCTGGGCCTTGACGCTGTTGCGATGAGAACCGTACTCGCCCGCTGCGAAGGGGATGGGAGCCTCGACCCAGCCGCGTTGGCTAGTAAGATAGCTTACGGGCAGGACGCGGGCCAGTCCCTGGTTCGATGGCTCGAAAGTCATGTCGTTGGGATGGCGGAGGACGACTACCCGCCCGCCGACCACAGCGGGTGCGCTTTCGGGGGCTATCCGATCATCCCGCGCATCGTCCATTACGATGGCCTGCACGTCGGCGACAGTGTGAGACACTGCCAGGCGTTGACAGCCGTGGCCGATTCTGCCCTGGTATGTCCTTTCGTTTTGGCGGCTATTGACGCTGCCGATATCGCAGCGCTCTTAAGCGCGGCAACCGGTATTGACTATTCTCCGGATGAGATCGTCCGAGTGGGTGAGCGCATCACGGAGAGCGCGAACGGGCCGGCTCCGCTCACCCCTGGCCCCGCTTCCCCATCGGGACACGGTGGAAAAGAGACTTGAACAAGCCTCCCCTCGCCCCGTTGGGGCATGGGCGCTAGATTAATGGCCGGTGGGGGCCGCCGAGCATGCCCGAAGGGCATGAAGGTCATTAGCCGTAGGTGAAACCTACGGACGAGAAGGCATACGTTGAGTATCCGAGCGACCCCGAAGGGGTCGAATTCAACCCCTCCAGGGTTGAATAGAATACTTTGGGAGGACGTTTACCGTAGGTTTCACCTACGGCTAATGACGTTGGGTCCCTTCGGGACCCCGTCGCAACGCTTAATCTAGCGCCTATGCCCCGTTGGGGGAGGGTCAACCGCAATTCCGATGTGCTTCCGCGGGATGCGGGCCGGGTGCGGGGGGCGAGTCCGGCCTGTGTTTTAGGAGTCGAGTCGTGTCATTACTAGCAGCGTTGATCGCCTTGGCGGCGATGGTCGGCACCCTGGCTTTAGTCGCGGCCAAGTTCGGCGCCGTCGTGTCCTACAGCCTGGGGACTTTACCCTGGCTGCCGGGCAAAGAACCGCTCTTCGGAATCCGCATTGACATGCTGAGCTGCCTGATGCTGCTGGTCATCACCGTGGTAGGGTTCCTGGTCACTCTGTATTCCGGAAAATACATGAGCAGGCATAACCGGGAGCATCCCTCCGACGCCGGCCAGGACCGGTACTACTTTTTCCTCGTGCTCTTCATCGCCGCCATGGTGGGCCTCGTGGTCTCGCCGAATTTCTTTCAGTTATTCATCTTCTGGGAGCTGACCACCTTCTGCTCCTGGGGCCTGATTGCTTTTTACGGCGACGCGAACGCCCTGCGGTCTGCTTACAAGGCGCTGCTGATTACGCATGCGGGCGGCCTGTTCCTTGCCGCGGCGATTGTTATTATTTTTGTTAATACCGGATCCTTTGCTTTTCGGCGCTGTCAACCAGCTTTCCCCGGCCGCTCAAAAGGTCGCGGTGCTCTTCCTGGTTACCGCCGCGCTGGCCAAGGCTGCGCAGTTTCCGTTCTTTACCTGGCTGCCCGTCGGCCATGGCGGCGCCCACTCCCGCCAGCGCCTACCTGCACGCCGCGGCCATGGTCAAAGCGGGCATTTATCTCCTGGCGCGGCTGCTGATCAGCATGGACGCCTTTCCCTCGGACGTCGGCCTGCTGCTGGGCGTGGTCGCCCTGGTGACCATGTACGTCGCTCTCTTCTTCTACTTCGTACAGGACGACCTGAAAAGGCTTCTTGCCTTTTCTACCATTGCCAATCTCGGTTATATTATTCTGGGCCTGTCCATGGGCGCCTTGGGTTCGACATTGGCCCTGCGCGGAGCGCTACTGCATCTGATCGGCCACTCCTTTACCAAGAGCCTGCTGTTCCTGGCGGTAGGCGGCATTTCCTACGCCACAGGGACCCACAAGATTTCACAGCTTGACCGGCCTGGGCAGGAAGATGCCGTTCATGTCCCTGGCCTTCGTCTTTGGCGCCCTCGCCATCAGCGGCGTTCCGCCCTTCAACATGTTCTGGAGCAAGTTCTTCATTATCGCCGCCGCCTTCCAGCTGCACTCCGGCTGGGGATGGACGTTGGGGCTGCTGGCGCTGGCGGAGAGCGTGGCGGGGTTCGCCTGGTTCCTGCACGTGGTTCACAAAATCATCTTCGGGACGCCGTCCCCGGCGGCTGCGGACGCGCACGATCCGCCGCTTGGCATGACCATTCCCGTACTGACGCTTGACCGGCCTGAGCCTGCTCTCGACCGTCTTCGCCTTGCCGATTGTTGACCGGCTCGTGCGGGGGCTGGGAAGATGACTCCGATGGAGATTATTCGTCGGCGCCATGGCGGTCTTGGGCGCGACCGTCCGTGCTGGCGCTGCTGACCGCGGACCGGAGGACCCTGGCCGGCGGCATCAATCTCCTGGGCACCGCCTGCGGTCGCGCGCCGGCCATGTTGTGGCTGGCGGGAAAAGCGCTGCTCGCGCGGTCCCCTTGAGTTCGCTCTTGGCAGCGTTCGCATTCTGGGCCTGACCGCCCAGTTGGCTTTCCGCATCGACGGCCTCAGCGCCCTCTTCCTCGTGATCATCAGCGCTGCTCTTTATTGCCTCGGCGCTCTACGGCATCGGCTATCTCGCTCACTACCGCGCCAGGACCTGCGCCGTTATTATTTCCCCTTTCCCCTGTTCATGGCCGGCATGCTGGCCGTGGTCACCACCTCCGACTGGTTCTGGTTCCTGGTGTTCTGGGAATTCATGACGCTGGTCTCCTATTTCCTGGTGATATTCGAGTACGACAAGAGAAGCAGAACCTTTCCGCCGGGTTCATCTATTTCTTCATGACCCACCTCACCTCGGCCGGGCTGATGGTGGCGGTGATGTTCCTGTCCAGCCGTACCGGGTCGTTCGCGTTCAGCCGCGCTGCCGGACCTCTTCCGCAGCCTAGCTCAATCCAGTCCCTCGGCGCGTTGCACGCTCTGCTGCTTCCTGTTCTTCATCGCCTTCGCCACCAAGGCCGGAATGTACCCGCTGGGCATCTGGCTGCCCGAGGCGCACCCGGCGGCGCCCGCCAGCGTCAGCGCCCTGCTCTCCGGCGTCATGATCAAGATTGGCGTCTACGGACTGCTGCGCGTCTTTGTTTGGACGCTGCCGGTTATCGCGGGCCTCTTCGGTTTGGGGCTCGGTGATTGCCAGCCTTGGGCATCATCTCCATGCTGATCGGCACCTGCGGGCGCTGGGCGAAACGACTCGAAGCGCTGCTGGCCCAGAGCAGTATCGGGCAGATGGGATACATTCTGCTGGGCCTGGGTCTGGGCCTGGCCTTCCTGCCGCATAATCCCGTCTATTGGCGGGGTGGCGCTCGTCGGCTGCCTCTACCATGTGGTGAATCACGCCTGCTTCAAGTCGCTGCTCTTCTTCAACAGCGGCTCCATGCTGTTCCGCACCGGCACACGGGATCTGAACCAGCTGGGGGGCTTGTGAAGGTGATGCCGCTGACCGCGGCCTGCGCCATTGTGGGCGCTCTCTCAATTGCCGGCGCGCCGCCGTTTAACGGCTTTGTCAGCAAGTGGCTGCTCTATCAAAGCGCCATCCTCGGCGAAACGGCGACACCTCTATACGTCTTCTACGGTGTAGTGGCCATCTTTATGGGCACGGTTACGCTGGCCTACTTCATGAAGTATCTGGGCTCCGCGTATCTGGGGACTCTGCCGGAAAGGCTCTGTCATTCCGAGCGGAGCGAGGAATCTCGCTCTGAAACTCGCGGACTCGCGACCACCCACAATCAGGGCGGGATTCTTCGCTCCGCCCGGAATGACAACTTACATTCTGGTGCCGCGTGTCCGCAAGTCGATGGAGATCGTGGAGACTATTCCTGGCCGCCGGCTTGCCTCTTGCTGGGCATTCTTCCCGCTTGCGGTGGTGTTGGCTGCTGCTTCGAGTGCTGCAGCCCGCACTTTCGGCACGCCAATGCGGCGCTCGGCCAGAGGGCCCTCGGCGCACTGCCGTGGCGGGGCCTGGCTCTCGACGGCAGACGGGCTGAGGCTGACGCCGCCGCTCCGGCTATCATCCTGGCGGCGCTGTCGCTTGGATCGCCATTGCCTATTCCATTTATCGCAGCGTGCAGGTCGCGAGCCGCCCGGCGGCATCTGGAATTGCGGCGAACTGGTGCTCGGACGAGGCCGTGCGCTATCGGGCCAGAGCTTCTATCAAGCCATTTCGAATCTGATCAACCCCGTGTACCGGAGATCACGTGGCCGCGGCTGCCCCGCCCAACTGCTTACGCGCGGGCTCGATCTCGATCGCTGGCTCTATTTTCCTATTGCGTGCGGCTTTTCGTTCGCCAGAGCGCCGCTTCAGCCGAATCCACAACGGCGTGCCGCAGTTCTATCTGTTGTGGCAGGTGGTCGGGCCTGGTTCTTTCGATAATGCCTCGTCTTTTGGTTGATGGCTGGGAGGTAAGTCACGACTTCCGAGAACCTATTGACCGCCATCGGCGAACATTGTCCCGGGCGCATTGCTGTCCAGCGCGGTGCCCGCATCCGGCGCGTCTGTTTCTCACCGTGAACCGCCAGAGCATGCGGAGGTGGCCGATTACCTGTTCAATCGTCCATGGCCCGGCTCATCCTTAGCGTCGGCACCGATAAGAGCCCGATCGACGGGACCTACGAGGTAAGCTACGTCTTCTCCCTCGACCGGGACGGCTTATCGTGTCGGTGAAGGAAATCGTCGATCCCGCCGACCCGCGCGTTCCATCGCTCACCAATATCATTCCCGGCGCGACTGGCATGAGCGGGAAGTTTACGATCTGCTGGGCATCGTGCCGGAGGGCCATCCCGATCCGCGCCGCCTGGTCGTGGCCGACGACTGGCCGGAGGACGTTTTCCCGCTTGCGCAAAGACTTTCCCTACAACTTCAAGCCGCCCGCGCGTGACCGAGATAAAGCCGCCGCTGCGCGAGCCCAAAGAAAACGAAAAGAAAGCGACGGTCCTGAGCGTCGGTCCTTTCTATCCGACGCTCGAAGAGCCGGCGTATTTCCGCCTGTTTGTAGAAGGCGAGCAAATCGTGGGTTGTGATTACCGCGGCTTCTTCTGCCACCGGGGCATCGAGAAGCTCACCGAGACCGTGCTCGACTACAACCAGGTGCCGTTCATGGCGGAACGCATCTGCGGCATCTGCGGTTTTGTGCATAGCGCCTGCTTACTGCATGGCCGTCGAGCAGGCCGCCGGAATCGAGATTCCGCCGCGCGCGAAGTATATCCGCTCGATCATGCTGGAGTTGGAGCGGGTGCACAGCCATCTGCTCTGGCTGGGCCTGGCGGCGCACATCGTGGGTTTCGACACGGTCCTCATGCAGTCCTGGCGCATCCGCGAGCCAGTGATGTGGCTCGCCGAAGCCATCACCGGCAACCGCAAAACCTACGGCATGAACCTGGTGGGCGGAGTGCGGCGCGATATTGACGCTGCCATGGGGGAGAAAATCCTTCCACGCTGGCCAAGATCGAGGCGGAAACCAAGGAACTGGTCGCCGCTGCGGTTGAGGACCAGGCGCTCGAAAATGCGCCTGTAGAACGTGGGCGGGCTCTCGCCCGAAGATGCGCGCAAGATTTGCGTGGTCGGCCCAACGGCGCGGGCGTCCGGCGTGGCCATCGACGCGCGGCAGGACTATCCGTACCTCGCTTATCCCGATCTGAATTTCAAAATCGCCGTGCAGAAAGACGGAGACATCTGGGCGCGGATGTTGGTCCGAGCCGAAGAGACCTTTACGGCGATCGACCTGATCCGCCAGATGATCGCCAAGATGCCGCCCGGCGAACTCATGGCCGACGTCAAACCCATCCCTCCCTGGCGGGAGGGAATCGGCGTTGTCGAAGCGCCGCGCGGCGAGGCTTGCCATTACGTGCTGACCGGCCCGGACAACCGGCCCTATCGCTGGCGGGTGCGGGCTCCGACCTATCCTCAACTTCAGGCAGTCCCGCGCATGCTGGACAAGATGAGCGTCGCCGATTTCCCCATTATCGTGGGCAGCATCGACCCTGCTTTTCCTGCACGGAGCGGGTAATGACGGTTGACGTGCGGACCCAAGAGGTACGGACGTACAAGCAGCGTGAGCTCTAGGGGTAGCGCGAATCCCCGGCTTTGGAGTCCGCGGTTTGTCCCCTGGCGTGCGGAGGAGCCGCGGACTCGACAGTCGGGGGTCCAGCGCCACCCAGTTACGCTCCGGAATGATACGGAGACACAGGCATGGCAAGTGCCATCATCGCGGTCTTCAATGTTTTGCTGGTTTTACTGGCGGCGCCGCTTGCTGGACGGCGTTTTGCGCAAGGTGCGGGCGCGCATTCACTCGCGGCAAGGGCCGCCCGTGATGCAGACCTACTACGACCTGGCCAAGCTGATGGTGAAGGAAGACCAGCAGGCGGTGAACAACTTCATTTTTGAAGCGACGCCGCTCGGTGTGTCTGGCCTCGGTCCTGCTGGCCTCCTTGTTCATTCCCATGGGAGGCGTGGTGCCGCTTGGGTTTGCCGGGGACCTGCTGGCGCTGATTTACATCCTGGCCATTGTCGCCCATCTGCATTTGCCTGGGCGGCATGGCCTCCGGCAACCCCTATGCCTATATCGGCGTCAACCGGGAAGTGATGATGCTGATGGTGGTCGAGCCGGTACTGGCGATCACCCTGATCGCCTCGGCCATCCAGGCGCACTCCCTGCTGCTGGCGAATATGCATCAACCGCTATGCGCCCATCATCCGCCCACCATTTCCCTGCTTATTTGCGCCATCGCCTTTTTCAATGGCCCTGCAACTGGAAGTCGCCAAGCTGCCGTTCGATCTTGACGGAAGCCGAGCAGGAAATCGTGGAGGGGCCGCTGATCGAATGTTCCGGGCGCAAGCTGGCCTTTTTCAAGTGGTCGATGTACTCGAAGCAGATCGTGCTTGCTTGCGCTGTTCGTGGAAGTGTTCGTTCCCTGGCCGAAAGTCGGCATTCTGCCCCTGGATGTTCTCCTTACCCTGGCCAAGGTTTTTGTGGCCGCCGTGCTGGTGGAAGTCGTGGCCCAGGTGTTTCCGCGGCTGAAGATCAAACAGACCATGGGCTATTTCGCATCGGTGATCGCGTTTGCTCTGGCGGGATTGGTGCTGGCCGCGATGGGCCTGTAGGGTTTGGAGTGCGGCAGCTTGCTGCCGCTTTTGTACAGGCCGCTGTACGCCGCCAGGTGGCGAGGCTAGGTCGCCCCTATAACAAGCTGCCGGCAAGTGGGCGAGCGGGAAACGATAGAGAAGGATGAAGTCATGATCGCCACAATCAAAGAGGTTCTGATCTGCCTCGGGCCGGCCGGGTGACCCTTGCCTTACCCGTTTGTGCCGCTCGAACGCCCCGCCGCGGTTCCGTGGCCGCCCCGCCATCGACGGCGCGAAGTGCCTGGGCTGCGGCGCCTGCGCGGAGGTCTGCCCGCCCAGGCTGATCACCGTAAGCGATCGAAGGCGAAACCCGCCGGGTCGCTCTGAATTATTCGCGCTGCACCTACTGCGCCCGCTGCCAGGAGATCTGCCCGGCAGGCAGCATGACCTGCACAGAGGACTTCGAAACCGGCACCGCGAACCGGCATGACCTGTGCGTGGCCGTCGAGCTGGATCTGGCGCCAAGTGCAAGGTCTGCGGCGCGCCCTTCATGACCGCAACGAATGCTGGCCAAGATGATCGCCGAATATTCTCCTCCTTGGATGAATCAAGCTGGCGGAGCCGCCGGACTGGTTCTGGCAATGTCCGCGCTGCCGCCTGGAAAAGACCGAGCGAGGCCATCGACAGGAGCATCAAGCATGAGTAGCTACGCCATCATGTACGTCCAGTCTCCTCTGCTTGTGACTTCGTTTGTGGCGGTGGAATGGCGAATCTGCTCGCCGCCGTGCACACTTACCAGGTGCAATCGGTGCTCATCGCGCTCATCTTCGCTCTTTACGCACACGCGCTGCACAATCCAGCGCTGTACTTACTGGAGCGCCACCGCGCTGGTCAGCAAGGGATCCTGATCTTCCCTGGCTGCTGCGCGCAGTACGTGCTGAAGATCCACGGCGAAGGAGACGCCGCCGCTGCTGAGCGTTCATGCTCTCCGCAGGCGCTGGGGATTTTGGCGGCGCTGCTGGTTTTGCGCTGGGTCTTCACGCATCACGACGGCTGGTGATTCTGCCCAGCCTGGCGGGCGAGCCGTTCCGCATGAATCTCGCCGTCGCGGCCGCCATCCTGGTCATCGGCTTCTTCGCCCTGCTCACCAGCAGAGACGCTTTCAAGATCGTCATCGGGCTGTGTCTGCTGGAGAACGCCGTTCATCTGAGCCTGGTCAGCCTGGCGCCGTCGATACCCGAGACGGCGCTGATCGGCGTAGTGACCGACGTCGTAATAACCGTTTGGATGATGCTCTATATCATAGCGGGGATTTCCCGCTCCGTCGGTTCCAGCGATTCGTTTGACTTGTCGAGGTTGAGTGGATAAATGGCAGGATTGGGTCAGAACCGAGGTGTCATTCCGAGCGTAGCGAGGAATCTCGCACTGGGCGGGAGGATCGCGGATGATTGGATCAGAGCAGGATTTCTAGATGTGCTCGGAATGACAGGCTTGGCGTGGGGTCCTGGGGATGGTGCAAACGCCAAAAGCAACCTACGCGCCGCCGGTGAAGTGGAAGGAGTTCGAAGGTGACGCAATCACCGCTCTTGATCTGGCTTTTCGGCGCGCCCGCGCTGGCGGCAATCGCGGCCTTCCTTCTGGGCAAGAAGCGTCCGGAATCAGCCAGGGTAACCGCCATCGTCGGGGCCACAGTCACTTTCGGCTTATCGATCGAGATCACGCGCCAAGCGCTCGATGGCTTTCGCCTCACCGCACTCGGCAACGAGTTTTATGCCGACGGGTTCGGCGCTATCGTCAGCCTGATTGTGTCTTTCGTGGGCCTGATGGCGACGATCTTTGCCTACCCTTACCTGCGCCGTCAAGTCGAGAAGGGAGAACTCGCCGTCGAGCGGCTGCCGCTTTACTCCGTCCTGAACCTGGTATTCATCAGCACCATGACGGCGGTCGCCGTCACCAACAACATCATCATGCTGTACGTGCTCGTCGAAGCCACGACCCTTGCCTCGGCGCTGCTCGTGACCTACGACTGGCGGCGGGAATCGCTCGAAGCCGGCTACAAGTACCTCTTGCTTTGCTCGGTCGGCATCACCCTGGGGTTGCTCGGTTGCGTCGTCTTCTACTCGGCAGCCGTGCCGCTCGTGGGCGGCGCGCGAGCCATGTTGATTACCGAGATCGCCAAGGTGGCCAGGCAATTTCCGCCCATGGTGGTACTGGTAGGCGGCGTGCTGGTCATCATCGGGTTCGGCTCGAAGGCAGGTTTCGTTCCCTTTCATGCCTGGCTGCCCGACGCTCATTCGCAAGCGCCCAGCCCGGTCAGCGCGCTGCTCTCGGGCGTGACCCTAAAAGTGGCCGTCTACGCCATCGCGCGCATAGCAACCATTGTCTTTCCCGGGCAGAGCGCCCTGGCCGCGTTCTGCGTGGTTCTCGGTGCGGTCACCATGCTGGTGGGAATCATCACCGCGTTCCATCAGACGGACCTCAAACGCATGCTTGCCTACAGCAGCGTGAGCCAGATGGGCTACATCATCATGGCGTTAGGCATCGGTTCCTACCTGGGCTTCTACGGCGCGGTCTTTCATTTGTTCAACCACGCCATCACCAAAGCCATGCTGTTCCTGTGCGCCGGGGCGCTGCTCGTATTCGAGCGGCACGACGGACATGCGGGAACTGGGCGAGAAGAAGCACAGCCCGGTCATTGCCGTATGCTTCTTCATCGGAGTTCTTGGCATCAGCGGCATCCCGCCGCTCAACGGCTTCTGGAGCAAGTTCGCCATCTACGTCGCGGCCGCCCAGGCGCATTGCTGGTGGGCCTTCGGCATCGCGCTGTTTACTAGCTTGCTTACGCTTGCCGCCCTGCTCCGGGCCGGCTATACGATATTCCTCCAGCAGAGCCGCGCTGAACCACCGCGCGAAGAAATGAATCCTGCTGCTTCAGAGAATTTGGATCCGGTTTTGGTGGGAGCTCCTCACAAAGAGGTTTACGGCGGCCAGGAAGATACTATTGTGCCTAAGGCACCTTGGAGTGCGCTAGCGTCTGCTACCGCCATCCCGGTCGGGGTTGGCGGCAGCTTTGCTGCCGCGCTCCAAGGCGCTTCGCGCATAACCTTGAACCGTGGCGCGCCGGAGGAGCACGGAATCTCGACGCGGGATGACGAAACCGGCGGAACCGTAGGGGAGACCAAGACCTGCCCTGTAATCATGACCGCAGTGATCGTTATCATGGCGCTGATTGTCGTATTGAGCGGGCTGAACCTGAATGTCCTGAACCGGCTAATTGATTTATCCGCCCGGGCGCTTCTGGCGCAGATGGCAGGGGGCTAAAGCGATGTCGCTTGCGAAGACGCTGCTCGAAAAATACTTCAAGCGCTCGTTGTGGGTCTTCCACGCCAACGCCGGCGCCTGCAACGGTTGCGACATCGAGGAGATCAACGCTTTCACGCCTTACTACGACGCGGAGCGTTTTGGTTTGAAACTGGTGGGTTCACCACGCCACGCTGACGTGCTGCTGGTGTCGGGCCCGGTCACGCGCCACGCCGAGCCGCGGCTGAAGAGGCTCTACGATGCGACGCCCAACCCCAAACTCGTCGTCGCTTGCGGGTCCTGCGCCGTGGGCGGCGGAATGTGGTTTGACTCCTACCACGTGGTCGGCGGCGTGGATAAAGTCATGCCGGTCGATTTCTACATTCCCGGCTGCCCGCCTCGGCCTGAAGCCATTCTGTGGGGCTTGGCCGTGGTCATGGGACTTGTGAAAGGTAAAGCCCAGCCCTATTGTTATCGTCAAGAGCGCGGGTGTGGCACCGGGACTTCCCCCAGCCAGCCCGATCCAAAGGGCGGCCCGACAGGTTCACCAGGAAGATAATTTACGGATACTTATTGCTGATGGATATAAATCTTGAAGGCAAACTAAGGGAGCGGCTGAGAGGCAAAGTGCTGCTTGTGGGGGTCGGGAACACGATGCGCGGCGACGACGGTATCGGGCCGAAGATTATCGAAGCCCTCGGCGGCAAAGTGAATGCCGAGTTGCTGGACGTTGGGGAAGTCCCCGAAAGTTATATCGACAAGATTCTCGCCGCACAGCCGGACACGATCGCACTCATCGACGCTGCGGATTTTGGTGCCGCTCCGGGAGAGGTGGCCATTCTGGAGCCGGAGGATTTGGAGGGCCGCGCGTTATCCACGCATCAGATGCCCCTAGGGTTATTCTGCCGTTATATCAAGGAGCGTTGCCATGCCGACATGTTCGCGTTGGCTGTTCAGGTTGCAGGAGTCGGACTGGGCGAACCCATGAGCCCCGCCGTTTGGCGCTCGGCACAAAGGCTTGTGGGACTGCTCGAAGGAGTGCTGGCACAGCAGGGGTGAAGCATGAACAACCTTGTAATCGCTGATCCGGAGAGATGCATCGGCTGCCGCACCTGCGAAGTGGCCTGTGTACTGGCGCATTTGAGCGGCGGGACGCTCGAGAGGTTGTCTGCCGCGCGCTTCGTTCCCAGGCTGAAGGTCGTGAGGGTCTCTAAAGTAACCGCGCCTGTGCAGTGCCGCCAGTGCGACGACGCTCCCTGTGCCAAAGTTTGTCCCACCGGGGCTTTCGTGTACAGCCACAACTCGGTGCAGGTCAACCAGAGCCGTTGCATTGGCTGCAAGAGTTGCATGATGGCCTGCCTCTACGGGGCAATCGAAATCGTGCTTCGCCCGGAGACGGCGGAAGCGCCGTCAAGCCATCTGCCTGCGACGGTTGGGGCCGAAAGAGTGCAAGCTTTCAAGTGTGACCTGTGCCTGGGCCGTTCAGAAGGCCCGGCCTGTCTTAAGGTTTGCCCCACCAAGGCCATCAGTCTGGTGGATAGCAACGCGTTGGCCGAGAGAGCACGAAGAAGAAGGGAACAAGCCGCAGTGGCATTAGCGGAATTGTAGGGTGGCAATACGAAGCCCCGAGTAGGAAAATAGCCCTCTCCCAAAGGCAGAGGGCCGATGGGTTAGCTGAGAAGGAGATTCGACATGGTAGACAAAGTCTTAACGGTATGCCCTTACTGTGGCGCGGGCTGCATGCTCAATTTGCTGATTGAGAACGGCGCCATCGTGGGGGCAGAACCCGCGCCGGGCCGAACCAATCAGAGTGAGCTGTGCTTGAAAGGCTATTACGGTTGGGATTTCCTGAACGACTCGAAGCGCTTGACGCCGCGCCTCACGCGGCCGCTCATCCGCCGCGATCGCCGCGCGAAGCTCGAGCCGGTCTCCTGGTACGAAGCCATTGACTTCGCCGCCGGCAAGCTGCAGGAGATCAAGCACAAGTACGGGCCGGACTCGATCATGCTCACCGGCTCCGCCCGCGGGCCCGGCAACGAAGCCAACTACGTGATGCAGAAATTCGCGCGGGCCGTAATCGGCACCAACAATATCGACCACTGTGCGCGGGTTTGACACGCCCCCTCTGTGGCCGGTCTGGCCGCAACCTTAGGCAACGGGGCGATGAGCAATTCCATTCCGGAAATCGAGGACACGAAGTGTGTCTTCATCTTCGGCTACAATGCCGCCGATTCCCACCCCATCGTCGCGCGGCGCATCGTAAACGCCAAGCTGAAGGGTGCCAGGATCATCGTCACCGATCCCCGCATGACCGAATCGGCCCGCATCGCGGACCTTTGGCTGCCCATCCGCAACGGCACCAACATGGCGCTGGTAAACGCCTTCGGCAACGTGTTGATCGAAGAGAAGCTCTACAACAGGGAGTACGTCGAGAAGTACACGGAAGGCTTCGAAGAATACCAAGCGATCGTGGCGAAGTACACCCCGGAGTACGCCGAGAAGATCACCGGCGTGCCGGCGGAATCGATTCGCGAAGCCATGCGGATGTACGCGGCAGCCCCCAGCGCGTTCATTCTTTATGGCATGGGAGTGACGCACTACGGGCAAGCGGTGGACGTGGTCAAGGGGTTGTCCGGGCTGGCCCTGCTGACGGGCAACTTCGGCCGGCCTAACGTGGGGATCGGCCCGGTGCGCGGCCAGAACAACGTACAGGGGGCCTGCGATCACGGGGCGTTGCCCAACGTCTTCCCCGGCTATCAGCCCGTCACCGATGAGAAGATCCGGGCCAAGTTCGAGAAGGCCTGGGGCGTCGAACAACTGCCCGCCAAACCCGGATATTGCATCACGGAGGTGCCGCATCTCGCGAAACAAGGCAAGCTCAAGGCCTATTACATTTTTGGTGAAGACCTGGTGCAGACCGATCCCAATGCCGCAGGCGTCAGGGAAGCGCTCGACAGCATGGAATTTGTTATCGTGCAAGATATTTTCATGAATAAAACCGCTTTGCATGCCGATGTTATCTTCTCGGCAACGTCGTGGGGAGAGCACGAAGGCACTTACTCAACCGCCGACCGCGGCTTCCAGCGTTTTCACAAGGCGATCGAACCCAAAGGCGATGTCAAGACGGACTGGGAAATCATCTCCATGATGGCGACCGCTATGGGCTATCCCATGAAGTATGGCAACACGGAGGAGATTTGGAATGAACTGCGGGGCCTGTGCCCCAGCTTCGCGGGTGTGACCTACCAAAGGCTCGAAGAGCTGGGCAGCATTCAGTGGCCCTGCCCCACGGAGGACCATCCCGGCACGCCGTATCTTTATAAGGACAACAAATTCAATACGCCGAGCGGGAAGGGACGCTTGTTTGCCACCGAGTGGCGGCCTCCGCTCGAGCAGCCGGACAACGAGTATCCGCTGGTATTGTCCACGGTCCGAGAAGTTGGGCACTATTCTGCGCGGACGATGACCGGGAATTGCGCCGCGCTGCAAGTGCTGGCCGATGAGCCGGGCTACGTGCAGATCAGCGTTGCCGACGCGGAACGCCTGGGGATTGAAGACCAGGCACTCGTCTGGATCTCCTCGCGTCGCGGCAAGGTGATATCGCGGGCAGCGGTAACAGACCGCGTCAACGCGGGCGCGGTTTACATGACCTACCACTGGTGGGTCGGCGCTTGTAACGAGCTGACTATCGATCACGTCGATCCCATCTCGAAGACGCCGGAATACAAATATTGCGCGGTCAAATTGGAGAAGATCGCAGACCAGGACTGGGCCGAAGGTTATGTGCAGGAACAGTACAGCCAATTGCGAGCGCAAATGGCAGGGGGCAGTGGACAGTAAGCAGAAACGCAGGCTACGGGTGGCGCCGACATCGGTTTCTATGTCGGCGCTCCTCCTACCGAAGTGCACCGCCAAGTCGCGACTCCATCCAATACGCGTTGCCGGCCGACGAGGCGCAGACATGAGGAACAATGTCTGCGCCACCCATTCGAGTTTGGGTTTCTGCTCATTGCCTATTGCTCTGTGCTCTCCGTGACCTTTGTTCTTGCCTCGATTGCATCTAGTATGCTGCCGACCGTGGCAAGAAGATCCGGATCCTGCACTGCCATCCCGCGGCGCGAAGCTTGGCGCAGGTTGGCACTCTCGGGAAGACAAGCCACAACCTCCAAACCGGCCATTCCCTTTTCAATCAACTCCCGCTCCCCGGCATCTCGAACCTTGTTACCCACGACAAGCACGCGAGAGAGGTCGATGTCTCGCGCCAGTTGCTGAATTCGCCGGGCGGTTTCGATTGAGGATTGGCTGGGCTCAACCACGATCAAGAGAGCGTCCGCACCCCTCGATGTAGCCCTGCCCAGATGTTCCAGCCCCGCTTCGCAATCCATGAACACCCAGTCGGAGCGCTCCAGCATGATGTGTTGAAGCAGATTGCGCAGGAAGGCGCTTTGCGGGCAGGCGCAGCCGCCGCCCCCCTGGCCGATGCCGCCCATCACCAGAAGCCGAACTCCATGATCCTCGTAAGAGAACCGGTCCGGAATGTCGTCCACGCGCGGATTGAGCCGGAAGAATCCCTCGAGCGAGCCGAGCCGCTCCTCGATCAGATCCTTCATGCCGACCAGCGCCGGCGGAGCGGAAGGAAAACCGAGGGCCAGGTGCAAGTTGGGATTCGGATCGGCGTCGATCACCAGAACGGGATGTCCTCGCGTCGCTGCCTGCCGGGCCAGTAGCGCCGTCAAGGTTGTCTTGCCGACTCCGCCTTTGCCGCTGAGTGCAATCTTCATGTTATCAGTTTAACAAATAAGAGTTTCACACAGAGGTTTGCTCTGTATTCTCTGTGCGCTCTGTGTTGGAGCTTTTCTTGGCCGATTCAACGATTCGTTCGCACAGCATGCCGCCGAGATGCGCCAGAATTTCGAGGTGGTGGTAATGGCTGGCGGAGTTGTCAAACAGGACTTGCGCCGAGTCGGGGAACTCGCCACCACCTGACCAGTAGACGACAGCCAGCGGCAGGCGCGGAAATGACCAGAAGCGAAACGCGGCATCTCCTACCCCGATAGGTTCTCCTCCTGATTCTCGAGCCACGGCACGGAACTTTTCCATGTCTCCGCGAAAGCTCCTTACCAGCAGGTTCCCGCTGTAGGACTGGAACGCCTGCTCGTAGAAGGCGCCGTGCGGCAGGTTGCGCAACGAGACCCAATTGTTCTCCAAAGGCGTGCCGTCAGCCAGGAGGAGATGTTGAAGGATCAATCCTTGGAAATGCGCCGCGCAAGGCTGACCCTGGCTATCGCGAACCGCCAGGTCTGGCCAGCTTACAAAGTAACGACGACCCCAGAAGGGCAGTTCAAGGCGAGTCGCGCCCGCAACTGTTTCGCACGTCGCGCCCGACCACAGGGCTACATCTGCCGGTTTGCGATTGCGGAGCGCATCCTGCGAATCCCGCAATTGCTTTTCGAGGCTTGCCGCCCAAGTTGGATTAACTGGCATCGTTTTCCGTTACATCAATACCACTAAGATTCACAGCCCTCTCCCCAGGGAGAGGGCTGTTTTCTTCTTGGCTGAGAGCTGATAGCTGACGGCTGCAACTGCCTCATGCCCCCACCGCTACGCCTTGGAACGTTTTCTTGGCGGTGTACATGGGCGGTGCGAGCTTCAATTCAGCGCGTTTCTTGTCCAGGTGCTCGATGATTTGGGCCGCAGCTTTGACCGGGTCGGATTCGAAGAAGAACTTACCGCCCGTCAGCTTCTCCACGTCGTCAGTGAGGAACTTGTGCACACTAGGGCTGCCCATCACGGGGTGCGGGGTTCCGAAATGGGTGAGCACGCCCGAAGCCACGAAGTAGAAGCCAATGGCGACGGCCTTTTCGGACATCCACTCGGGCGCAGAGCCCGCCACCGGGAGTTGAGAGAAGTCTTCTCCGAGGCCCCCCTCTCCCACGATCTCAATGAGCGTCGTCAAGATGCGGGAGTTGTCCACGCACGACCCGAGGTGCAGCACGGGCGGGATGCCCACGGCTTCGCAGATTTCTCGCAGCCCGGCCCCGGCGCTCTCGTACGCTGCTTCGGGACGCAGCAGGCCGCACTTGGCGTCGGCGATGGCGGCGCAGCCGGTGCTGACGATCAACACGTCGTTCTTGAGCAGCTCGCGGGTGAGGGTGAGGTGCGCGTAGTCGTGCACCATGTTCGGGTTATTGCAGCCCACGATGCCGACCGCGCCCCGCAGCCGGCCATCGATCACGGCGTCGTTCAAAGGACGGAACGTGCTGCGATAGCGGCCGCCCAGGAATTGGGAGACCGAATCGGTCGTGAACCCGGCGATCAGGTCCGAGCGGCTCTCCGGGATATTCACCTTACGCGGGTCGCGGCGCGTATAGCTCTCGACAGCCTTCGCCACGATCTCCTTCGCGCACTCGTACGCCCGGGTTTCCTTGAAGTCGATGGATTCAACGCCGGGCATCTTGTTTTTATGTGAGGTCGTAACGAGCTTGGTATGGAAGCAACTCGATAGACTGGCCAGCGAGGGCATGATGCACTGCACATCGACCACCATAAGATCGACCGCGCCCGTAATGACGGCCAGTTCCTGCTGCAAGAAATTGCCCGCCACCGGCACGCCGTGACGCATGAGGATTTCATTGGCCGTGCAGCATATGCCGGCGATGTTGATTCCCTTCGCGCCATGTGCCTCAGCCATCTTCAGAAGTTCCGGGTCGCGGCTGGCGGCCACCATCATCTCCGAGAGGACAGGTTCGTGGCCGTGCACCACGATATTGATGGCATCCTTCTTCAGCACACCCAGGTTGACTGCCGCGCGCAGAGGCTTAGGCGGACGAAACAAGATGTCCTGAAGGTCGGTAGCGAGCATGGATCCGCCCCAGCCGTCAGCAAGCGCTGCACGGAATCCCTGCATGAGGATATTGCGGTAATCGGTGTCGACGCCCATGGTGGTGCGGTGCATGATCTCGACGATCTCGCGGTCGATTCCGCGCGGGCTGATCTCGAGCTTGCGCCACAGTTCCTGGCGCCGGGCAGGGGCGCGGGAAACGTACTGGAGCTCGCCTTCCTGCTGGCCAAACATGCTGAGCGCCCGCTCGCCGAGAGCCTTGGCGATCTCGGCATCGCTGTGCCCGTCAGGGGCGACGCCGAATTCCGCCGCCACGCGGCGAAGTTTTGCGGGATCCTTGATGGCGTAGCCGCCTTTTCCTTCCGCCGCCAAAAGCAGCGTGTGGGCTACATCGCGGCCGTGATCGGAGTGCGCCGCCGAGCCGCCCGCTACCATGCGCACCAGGTTTCGAGCCACGATGGTATCCGCGTCCGCGCCGCAAGCGCCCCGGCGCGGCTCGCCGCCGAAGGGATCGATGCGGCAGGGACCCATATTGCAAATTCGGCAACAGACGCCGAGTTGGCCGAAGCCGCATTGCGGCTGCTGCTTGTCCCAGCGGTCCCAGATTGTCTCGAAGCTCTGGTCCTGGGCTAGCCGAAGCATTTCTTGTGTCGCGGGATCAACGCTCTTTTGGTTCATAGCAACCTCGTAGTGCAAAGTAGGCAGAAGGCAGAATACAGAAAGCAGAACTCCTGTGACGTGGCCGGCTCAGTGGCCCCCTCGCCCGTCCCACGGCGGCTCGAGAAAACGCCGTCGCGCGCCACCCTATCCCCCAAGGGGGAGAGGATTGTATCTACACACAGACTCTTGCGCCTTGGGCTAACGTCTGCTACCCCGTCAGCCGACGGAGTGATTTACGCTGCCGCGGCCGTAGCGCCTGACGCGCCTCTCTGGCGATAGGCCTTGAGGTACGCGTCGCTGTAGATCTCCATGCCGAGCAGGAGTTCTGCCGTCGCCACCGCGCTCCGCAGGTCTTCATCGCAGACATCCAGGATCGCCGCATCCAGGCCCATCGCTAATGCCATGACCATGAAGGTGCGATTGAGAAGCTTGCGCTCCTCGGTCTTCGAGGAGACGTTGCTCAGGCCGATGGAAATGTGGCACGGCGGATCGGAGAGCATGGTCATCTGCTGAATGGCGTTGAGCACGTTCCTGGGCTGGTCCTGCATGAACTTGACCGGCATCACGATGGGGTCAAGGTAGATGTCGCCCGGCGAAAGACCGGCTTCCATGGCCGCCGCGAAGATTTTGCCGCCGAGTTCCAGCCGCCGGTCAACGTCCTGGGGGCTTCCTCGCTCGTCCATCACCACGCCGATGATTGCAGTCTTGAATTCCGTGGCGAGTTCGAGCAGTGGAACGAGCTTGCTATCTTCCGCGGTGGTGCTGTTGAGTATCACCGCCCGGTCGCCAACCGTATCCCGGTAGGCCTGCAGGCCCACGCGAAACATGTCAGCGCGCGGGCAATCGAGCGAGAGCGGCAGGGAAGTCGCTTCCGCCACAGCTTGAACCAGCCAGGCATAGTCTTCCAGCTTGCGCGAAGCCGCCCCCATGTTCACATCCAAGTAATCCGCGCCGCCCGCTTCCTGCTTGGCGACCCGATCGCGAATCACGGCCTTGTCGTGTTCCTGAATCGCGCGGCCCACGTCCTTGAACGAGCCGTTGATGCGCTCACCGATCAATATGATGCCCATACATTCTCCTCCTTGCCCAATAGCGACGGGGCCTTGGTCCCATCGGCCGATTTCCGTGTTCTCCCCTTGCGTGTATTCGTGCCAGCCTGGAACCCCCTCACCCAGTCCGCTTAGGCTCAGAAAGCGCTCGCGGGGTGTACCTACTCCCCCAAGGGGGAGTGGGGCGGAGCATTTGACGGGGGCGAGGGCAGTGGTCCGCCAGCAATCACTTACGCCGCAGCCGCAGCGACCGCCGCCTCCGGCCAGCTCAGCGATGGTCTTCTTCACAGCCTGAACTGCCTCGGGATGACGAAGGATCGAGAAGGTCGCCTCCCGCCACCAGGCACGCAACCGCAGTGCTCGCCTCCCAGAGCGGCGCGCGCTGGCGCTGCGGACCCCATTCGGGGATCTCTTCTTCCGAGACCCGAGCTTCCTTGACACCCCACGCCTCGATCCCCACGTCGCAGATGATTGGCTGCGCCAGCATGCGATCGCCTTTCAAACCCGCCAGCCGTCCGCGCTCCATGACCGAGTAGATGTACTCCAAACCGTATCCGAGGGCTGCGCACGAAGGGCAGATGACGATGCTCTCAATCGGGAAGCCCATGTCTTGGGCGAGGATGTTCACCTGCTTGGCCATGTTGACGTCACAGGGGGATTCCGCGATGACCTTGTGCTTGTAAGCTGTGCACACCGCCACCAGCGTCTTGTAGTTGTCCTCGGTGATGCTCCCGATCAGGCAGTTTTCGCCCGCTGCGGCCTCGGCTACGGCGGGGAACACCTCGTTGTCCTTGTCGGCATTCCCCGTGCCCCAGATGATCAAGGGAGCGGGGACGCCCTGAAGCACGGCCTTCACCGTCTGGGCCGCTTCGGCGGGAGACCGGTTGCCGCGATCGGGGTGACATCCGTCGAGGCGCAGGCAAATCAGGTCGGCGCCCATGTCGAGGCACATCTTTCCCCAGCGTACGGGATCCGCGAGCGCTTCGCCGAATGGCTCGCGCAGCAAAGCCGGCCACTCTTGCGGATCGACGTCGCAAATCTCCATGGCGACGGCAGGCCGGCCGCACTGCCCCTCGAAATCCAGGAAAGGCAGCGTAGCCGATCCGCCGATGGTGACGCTGTACTCGCGCGTTCCCCCGGCGGCTTGAGTCGCACCGATGGTCAGTGAATTGACTCGTCCACCCCAGGTCTTTTTGGCATCTGGAACCATTTGCTTTCCTCCTCAAACGCTAATCAAATCTTCTCTCGACTCCTGCCCGCACAAGTTGTAGGGCGACGGCTTGCCGTCCCCGGCAATTTTCTAAACTGCCGCAGTCGTGGGCGACAGAACCGCCTCCAACATTTCACGCAGGGCAGCTCGGGCCGCCGAATCCGGCGCGAGTTGGGTCAGCGGTTCGCCCTCGCGGCTGAGCTTGCGCAAGCGGTCGTCGGACGGCACTACGCCGAGCAATTTCAGGCCCGTTTGTTTCGCCTTGGCCTCGATGCGTGCGGTGTCGCCAGGGTCCACATCGTTCAAGACCAAATATTGCGCCCCAATCCGCAACGCCAGCTTCTCTGTCAATTCGTGGACCCTCAAGGCCGCTTGCAGCGAGACCGGCAGGCCGTTGCTCACTATGAGAAGCACATTGACGTCCTGAGTTGTGCATCGGGACAAATGCTCGAGGCCCGCCTCGTTATCCAACACCACGTACCGGTAGGCGCCGCGCAGACGGTCGATGCATCGCCGAAGCACGTTGTTGATAGCGCAGTAGCAGCGCGGTCCCTCGCCCGCGCCCATCGCCAGCAGATCGACTCCGCGCCCCTCCCACAGGCATTCTTGAATTCCCATCTCCAGGTAGTCATCCTTGGTCACGCCCGCGGGGAGTTTGCGGATGTGGTCCAGCAACTCATCGCGCAGCTCGCTGATGGTCTTTGGCGCCTGGCAGCCGAGCCCGAAGCCCAGGTTGGGGTTGGGGTCGGCGTCCACGGCTAGGACGGGACCCTCCCCGCGCTCCACCAGAGTTTGAATCAGCAGCGACGCGAGAGTGGTCTTGCCGGTGCCGCCTTTGCCGGCTACGGCCAGCGTAAATGCCATCTAAATCAATGCCTCCACTTCTTGCGAATGCTTCACGGACTTGAACCTGCTGAGGTCCGTGTGCGGGATGAAGCGCGCCGCCAGAAACTCATCGTAATAATTCGGGTAATTTATAAGATCATAATATGTAACTGATTCTGCGATGGCGTGCAGCTCCTGCCAGGTGCTCTCAGACAGCAGGCCCAGATCCGCGCCCAGGATCGAGGTGTTGCCCACGAACCGGATCTTCTCGACCGGCAAATCGGGGATCATCCCAATGGCGATGGCCTTCTCGCGGTCGAGGTAATTGCCGAATCCACCCGCGATGTAGATTCGCTCCACCTCGCGAAAGTCGAGGCCAATGGCCCGCGTCAGGACCTCCGTGCCCGTATAAATAGCGGCCTTGGCGCTCAGCAGGTTCGAGAGGTCGGCTTGCGTCACTACGATATCCTTGCCGGTTTCGAGACGCGAGGCGGGGACCACCACGAATTCGAGCAAGCCGTCGCGCTCGCGGATGCGCTCGCTTGAACCCGCCAGCAGGTGCCCCGAGCGGTCAATGAAGCCCGCCTTGAACAACCCGGCCACCAGGTCAATCAATCCCGACCCGCAGATGCCGCGCGGTCGGCCGTTCCCAACCGTCTGGCAGTGGACCGCGCCTTCCTGGCCGATCTCCACTCGCTCGATCGCCCCGTGCGTGGCTTTCATGCCATGCCGCACGCCGGAGCCTTCGAAAGCGGGGCCTGCCGAAGCGGAGCAAGCAATCATCCAATCGCGATTGCCGACCGCGATCTCTCCGTTGGTGCCGATGTCGATCAGCATCTGCACCTTTTCCGAGCGCCGCAAGCCCACGGCGTGAATGCCCGCCGTCACATCGCCCCCAACCCAGCCTCCGATGCTGGGGACGGTGTACAAGAGGCCGCGAGGGTTGACCTGTATGCCCACCTCGACCGCGCGCACCGGCGGAGTGGCGGCGGAGGCAGGGATGTAAGGCGTCTTGCGAATGGCGCCCGGATCGAGCCCCAGCAACAGGTGCGTCATGGTAGTGTTACCGGCGCACACAACCGCCGTGATATTACTCAGGGCAACGTTATTACGTTGCACCATGGCCGCAATCAGCCCATTGATATTGCCTACGACCGCGTTCTGGAGTTCGTCCAAGCCGCTCGGGGTGCCGGCATGGATGATGCGCCGCGTCACCTCGTCGCCCCAGGCGCGCTGGGAGTTGTATACGGCTTCGGCATCGACTCTCTCGTTCGTATCAAGATCGAGCAGATGGGCCACGACCGTCGAGGTGCCCACATCCACGGCCACGCCCAGGTTTCGGCCCGGGGCGTTCCCGGGCTCGACTTGAAGCACTTCGATCGTGCCGCCACGCCAGCCGAGCGTGACAGTTACTCGCCAATCCGCTTCGCGCAACAGCTTGGGCAATGTTCGCAGCACTTTGAGCCCCAGTTGCATGATGGGCGCGGGACGCTGGCGGCGAATTTCACGAAACAGCCGGGACTGGTCGGAGAGGCTGTCGTCGAGACTCGGACGCGGCATCTTGAGGTGCAGCCTGCGAGTCAGCGGAGCAGGGTGCACCTCGATCTCCCCTGCCAGCGGATGCAGGGCGCGAAAGCGCTGGGCGTCAACGTCGATCAGTATCTGAGCGGCTTCGGCGCGTGACTCGGGAGGTATCTCCACTTCCACATCGCCGATCACTTTGGTGAGACACCCGAGGACGTACCCGTGCCGGATTTCTTCCCGGCTGAGAAGGCTCGTGGGCTGGGCGGCGACGTTCCCCTCGCGCACAATCACCCGGCACTTGCCGCACAGCCCATCGCCTCCGCAGGAGCTTGCCAGATCGACGCCCGCAGTTTTCGCCGCGTCGAGCAGCGTCGTCTCAAGCGGCACACGCACACGGTCACCCTCAGGCCAGAAGGTGACCTGCACGCGCCGCTCTTTTTGGACCACGTTCGATCCCGCGCTCATTCGCTCACCCGTTACTTCCACTGCGTCTTAAGAAAGACCGGCAGGCCCGCTGCTTCCTCGGGACCCACCACCACTTCGCAGCCGGATTCGTCCTCCAGCTCGCCTTTCAAGACTGCCACGAGGCCGGGGATGATCAGTTTCTTGTGCCGCACTTGACTCATTACTCCCGTGGCTTTGACTGCCTTAGCGATCGTCTCGCCCGTGAGCTTGTCGTCCGCGTAGGAGTTGAGTACCCCGAGGCCGCCGGTTTCGACGGCCGTGATGTACGCGGCGATCTTGCTGTTCTCCACTTCGCCCTCGACGGTGAAGTAAGTGAGCGCGAAGTTCGTGGTGACCAGCACCGGGGAATCTTCGCCGGCGTCGCCCACCTTGTACACCTTGGCCTCGACGGCGTTGGGCACTTGCGGATCGGTGTAGATGTTGAAGCGCGCCGTGAGCACGGGGAGAATCTGCCAAGGCGCTTTGCCGCGCATGATCACGATCGAGGCGTACTTGCACGCATATGTGATGGCCTCGAGGGTTTCCTGTGACGAATCCTGCGCGGTGGTGGGAACGATTACGGGATACCCGAGCGGCCGGAAGTTCTTCTCGAGAGCCAGGCGCCGCAACTGCGTCAGGCAAGTCAGCCCTTCCGCCATGCTTCGGATGGCCGGCGCCATCACCAAATCCGTCACGCCGGCGGCTTTGATCTTGTTGCTCAGGTTTGCGAGTTCCTCGAGCGTCTCAGCTTTAACGGCCAGCGGCGCCTTGAACTTGGCCGAGAGCGCGGCGACCTGGTCGCAGTTGTTCTTGTCCGCCCCGTAGACGAGCGGCCGGCGGTCGGCGAGGGCTTCGAGTGCGCCCGCGAGCGCCGCAGCGTCGCTACTCATCAGGACGACAGGCAACTCCGTCAGCTCGCGGAGCTGTTTCGCCGCGGCAATGAATGACCCGCGTTCACCCGCCTGCTCGAGGGCGACGAGCTCGACAGAGACCGGCTTCCCGCTGCGCACGAATTTCAAGTTGTGGATCGCCTTGACTTCCGCCGCCACGTCGTCGGTGTCCTTGACGCGAATGGCAAACGCGGTAGGATGGTGAAACTTCTCTTCGTGGCGGAAGAGGACCGTCTCGCCTCCGATCTGGATGGCTCGCGGACCGGCGCCCACCGTAACGGTGCGCATGGGCGGGGCCGCCGATTCGGCCAGTTCCTGCTTGGCGGCCTGGGACACGTGCGGGCATGCCTCGAGCGCCACCTTCTTGGACGCTACCTGCATCGCAAACGCCATGCAGGTCGGGAAATTACACTCTCCACAATTCGTCTTCGGCAACAGTTTATAAATGCCAATTCCGGTCAGCTTCGCCATTTGCTCCGCTCCTTAATGAAGATTTGCGGTGAACCAGCTTTGCCGCGTATCTCTAGTTTCCTATTCGAATAACTTTGGTCGTCTCCGTGTCCTCGGTATTTGGAAAAGAATTAACACAGACGCCACTGAGGCGATGCTATTCACCCAGCACCGAGGCCATCGCCAGGGCCGGGTGTTCCGCCTTTTGCAGAATTTCTACTAACTCCTCGACCGAGACTGTGTCCTTCTCGGTCGCAATCTTGTCGAACAGTTCGGGCTGCCCTATTTCGTTGAGCCGCTTCTCGATCCGCTCGCGCATTTCGTCTTTGAGTTCCTGAGGCATCCACACCACGCGCGGCAAACCGCCTTCCGCGGAGATGAATTTCTCACTTACCAGAAACATTCGACCCACACCCAGGAAGCCCGGAGTCTGCACTCCGCCGCCCACCTCGCCGGCCATGGTTGAGAACGTCATGCCGATGGGCGTCATGCCCTGGAACTCGCGGTTGACGATCATGACGCCGTTCGTCTCCGGCAGTACGGCCACGATGCATTCGAAGCACCCGCAACTGGTCTGCGGGTCTTCCATGATTGAGTACATGGTCACCTTCTGAAGGTGCCCGTTCGAGGCTTTGGCCACGTACTGGTTGACTCCTGCCCAAACGCCCAGATTCGGGTCAAGACAGCTTCCCTTTACTATGGGCTGGTTCGGCCCGTGCGAATCCATCTCGAAGGCTGCCCGGCAGTCGAGCCAGGTGTATGCTCCACACAGGCCAAGCCGCTGCGGCGTGACGACGCAGACGTGATTGGGCGCGTAGCTCTGGCAGAGGATGCAACTGTAGAAGCGGTCCACGTCTTCGTCTTTCATTCCGGCCATGCGCTCGTCGCGCTTGTCGTAGGCGGCCCGCGCTTCCTTGAGCGGCGTCTGCATCTGCTGTTCGTCCGTGAAGACCGTCACTTGCACTTTGTCTACGATCCCGGAGAATTCGTCCTTGTATTTGTGGATCAGCAACTC
The DNA here is from genome assembly GCA_963770415.1 of uncultured Acidobacteriota bacterium. Taxonomy (GTDB): domain Bacteria; phylum Acidobacteriota; class Terriglobia; order UBA7540; family UBA7540; genus CAVROP01. The sequence continues at coordinate 90,622 of CAVYPU010000012.1, read as the reverse complement.
GCCCAGGTGCTTCATGCGGAAACCCTTTTCGTAGGCTTCCTTGCCGATGCGCACCCAGTTGATGTCGCGCTGGCCGATGTGCATGATGCCGCTGGCGCAACTGGTGAACTTGTGGATGCGGCGTTCGAGCACGCTCTCGAAGTCCTCGTGGAAATTGCGCCCGGCGACTTCCACCACGATGCCTAGCGGCAGCGCCTTGCCCGGTTGGGCCGTATCGATGTCGGGACCGATCACCGTCACCTTGCCGTCCTCAACCTGGTCCATGGGCCGCTTGCGCAGGTATTCAAAGGCCTGCGAGTACTTGCCTCCGAATTCCACCTGGAGATTTTCTTTGCGGACGCGCTCGCCCTCGAACGCCGCCCCGTAAGCGATGGGGATGGGGATCTTCGAAATCTTGAGCTTGAGTCCCCGCACTTCGACCGCCTTGGGCACGATACGATCGAGGGGCACCTTCGAGACCACGTGCTCGTAGGTGCAGATGCCGCGCGGCAGGATCTGCGGTATGGCCGAATCGGCGATCACGGGGAAGCCGAAGTTGATGGCCCCCGCCGCCGTGGCGTATTTCTGATCGGTGATCAACTGGTCCGGCGGGGCCTCGGGATCGGTGCCCAGCGCCAGCACAAAAGCGAAAACGCGTTCCTTGTTGTAGAGGAGGATTTTGCGCGCCCCCTCGATGTCTCCTGGCTTGACACCGCCGAAAGTCATGGCGGAACGCGCCGCAAAATTCAGCGCGTGCACGGCGGCGCTCATGTCCTTGCCGTAGGGCACGAGGTAAGTGTCCCAGCCCATCTCGACGTCTTCTTCCGCCAACTGCTCGGCCATCGAACGGCCATTGCTGCTTCCGGCCATGAACACCAGAATGTTCTTCTCCTGGAGTTCACGGGCAAGAGCTACGGCTTCCTGGTTGGTAGGCAGCGCGCCCACGCAGGCGGCAAATCCCGGCATGCGGCCGTCCACCAGCTTGATGCCTTGCGTGCGCAGTATCGAGTCGTCCGTAAACCCGATGAATGGCGGCGTGGGGCGGTATTGCGGGTCGAGATACTTGAGCGCCTCGATGATCTCTTCCGCGACCAAAGTAGCAATGCCTGCGTCAAGGGTTGAGCCGAGATAGGGAAGCCAAAGGCTGGCGCTCGGGACTTCGGGGAGCAGGATCTTCATCTCCTCCAGCGCCTCGCGGCAGTCCTTCAGTTTTTCGACCTTCTTTCCCAGGAGGGCCAGAATCAGCGGCAGATAGTAGGCGGTGTTGGGGTACGCGATGCGAGCTTCCGGGCCGCGCTGCGCAATGGCCTGATCGAGTTGCCGCTCGGCCAAATTCATGTAATAGTGCGCGCCACGAATGGCGGCGGTGGCAATAATCTTGGACATGGTTCAGTTCCTCATATGATTCTGAGCACTATCATTCCGAGCGCATTCGCTGTCGTCCTGAGCAAAGATTGCTTGATGCCTCGGTTCACCAACGTGCATGAAAAAAGGCTGGATTCCCGGTTACGCGGGATTTACAGACTAGGCGTCATCCCCGCGAAAGCGGGGATCCAGCGCCCGGCTCAGAATGACAGCCGGTTGGTTTTAGGAGCGATTCTCCTAACGATTGGGCGCGGCATTCCGGACACAATTCCAAATACCGATTGACCAGCGGGTGGCGATTCTTCAAAAGCTCCAGTTGGCGGACGGAGCCAAACGCTTTGCCGCACTGGCGGCATTTGAAGAACGGCATCAAGCTCATCCACCGGTCGATCATGCGCTCTCCGGGAAGGTCTTCAATCTTGATGCAGCCCGTGGGACAAACATAAACGCAGGCGCCGCACCCGATGCAGTCGTCGTTCGGCTTGCCGAAGGGCACAGCGGTTTTGCGGTCCGCGCCGCGGCTCTCGAATCCAATCGCTGCCTGGCCGACCAAGTCCCGGCAGACGTTCACGCACAGGCCGCAGAGAAGGCACTCTTCGCCTTCCGTCTTCTCGAGATCGGTATCGAAAACCCCGAGCCGCGCCGCGAATTCGCGCACCACGGGAGAACTGAAACACCGCGCCAGCAATAGCTCAATGACCGTGCGGCGGTCCCGCTGGATTCGCTCCGAGTCGGTGAAGACCTCGATACCGTCGCCTTCGATGGGAAAATTACAGGCGGTGACTACGCGCGTGCGCTTGCCACGCTTGAGTTCCACAATGCAAACCCGGCACACTCCGTACGGTTCGAGCGCCGGATGGTGGCAGAGCGTGGGGATCTCGATTCCCGCTTGTCGGCCCGCCTCGAGGATTGAGGTCCCCTCCGGCACTGACACTTGCTTGCCGTCGATTTGCACCGTACAGAGTTTGCCTGGTTCTGCCATCAGACCACTATCCGCCTTTGCAGCGACCGTCCTTGCTGTAGGGGTAGGGCTTGCCCTACCCTCGTTGACTAACGTGATCCTTTGCAGGGGACGGCAAGCCGTCCCCCTACAACGGCAGCGGGGCTCAGCCCGCAATTCCCTACATCACTCCCACAGACCTTCGTACCACCGCATCGAACTTGCAGATCTCAAAACAGATTCCGCACTTGATGCACTGTTGCTTGTCGAGCCAGTGCGGTTTCTTCAGGTCCCCGCTGATGCCGTTTCGCGGGCACAGCTTTACGCAGGCCTTGCAGCCCGTGCACTTCTCAGCATCGATCGAGTATTCGATGAGCTCCTTACAAACTCCCGCCGGACATCGCTTGTTCCGGATGTGCGCAACATATTCGTCTTCAAAATACTTGATCGTCGTGAGCAAGGGATTTGCGGCGCTTCCGCCCAGGGCGCACAGCGAGCTGTCCTGGACGGCATTGCCAAGGTCAACCAACCGCTGTAAATCGCCTTCCCGGCCCTGTCCTTCGCACACGCGGTTCAGGATGCCCAGGATTTGCTTCACGCCTTCCCGGCAGGGCGTACACTTGCCGCAGCTTTCTTCGAGGAGAAAATTAAGAAAATATCTCGCCACATCGGGCATGCAGGTGTCTTCATCCATGACGATCATGCCGCCCGAACCCATCATCGAGCCGACTTTGGTAAGCTCGTCAAAATCCACCGGCAGGTGCAGCAGAGATTCCGGCAGGCAGCCGCCGCTCGGCCCGCCGGTTTGCACCGCTTTGAACTTCTTGTGGTTGGGAATGCCTCCGCCAATGTCGTAGACGATTTCGCGAAGCGTGATGCCCATTGGGACTTCGACGAGCCCGGTGCGGTTGATCTTTCCCACCAGTGAAAAGATTTTAGTGCCCTTCGAGTTCGCCGTGCCCATCGAGCCGTACCAGGCCGCGCCGTTGTTGATGATCAGCGGCACGTTGGCGTAAGTCTCGACGTTATTCAGATTGCTCGGCTGGTTGTGAATGCCCTTGTGCACCGTGTGGACATACTTGGCGCGCGGCTCGCCGGGCTTGCCCTCGATGCTGGCCATAAGCGCCGAACTCTCGCCGCAAACGAACGCGCCGCCGCCCTGGCTGATCTGCACGTCGAAATCAAAACCCTTGCTTGCCGAGAATGTTCTTCCCGAGCAGCCCGCAGGCGCGCGCCTGCTCGACGGCGTGAGTGAAGAATTTCAGCGCCAGGGGATATTCGTGGCGCACGTAGATAAAACCTTGCGCCGGACTTACTCCGTGGGAGATGGCGTAGGCCGCGATGATCTGCCCTCCAGCACCGAGTGCGGATTCCCCTCGAGCACGCGACCGATCCATGAACGCGCCCGGGTCGCCTTCGTCGGCATTGATAATTATGTAGCGGATCTTGCCGTGCGCGTTGCGGCAGGTCTCCCATTTGAGCCCCGCCGGGAAGCCTCCGCCGCCCCTGCCGCGTAGCCCGGCCTTCCGGATTTCCGCGATGACCTGCTCGGGCGTCATCTCGATGAGCGCCTTGGGAAGCGCGGAATAACCGCCAATCCTCAAGTAGTCGTCGATGCTCTCCGGGTTGATTAAACGGTTGTTTCCGATCAGCAGGCGGTTCTGGCGCTGGTAAAAAGGCACCTCCGATTCGTGCACGATCCTCTCGGTTTTTCGGCCGGCTCCTGACAGAGCAGCCGCTCGACCGGCCCGGATTTATCGAGAACTTTGCTGAGGATCTCTTCCGCATCCTGGGGCGAACCGAGGTGTAGAAAATCTCTTCCGGGAAGATCACCATTAAAGGGCCTTTTTCGCAAAAGCCGTGGCAGCCCGTGAAGTTCAAGCGCACCTTGTCCGCCCAGGTTGTTCCGCTCGATGTTCTCCTTGAACGCAAAATATAAGTCCTTGCTTCCCATGGCCGTGCATCCCGTGCCGCGACACACCGCAAGGCATGGCAGGTTGGGATTGTGCGCAGCCACGAGGCTCAGCCCGATATCGGGCGCAGTTCGGCGGGGCTAGAGAAATAGGGAATTGCTTTTCCGGGGAGGGCAGTTTGCGGCGCTTCCCCTTCCGTTTTCGGGCCTCCGTTATGGCGCGCCTTTTGAGTCTTTCCTTCGCGGACTTGCCGGAGCATCCTGGCCACGGAGGGCGCGCTGCATATTTCCGTAGTACTCGCCGTCCGCTACTACGATCGGGGCCAGCGCGCAGGCCCCCAGGCAGTTGACCGTGTCCAGGGAGAATTCCAGGTCCGGAGTCGTCTCGCCGGATTTGATCCCGAGCTTGCGCTCCACCTCTTCCAAAATCAGAGGCGCCCCGCGCACGTGGCAGGCTGTGCCCATGCAGACGTGGCATTGGTGCTTGCCGCGCGGCTTCAGGCTGAACGCCTTGTAAAAAGTGGAGATTTGATAGAGCTGGCTGGCAGGAATCTTCAGCTCTCGGGCGAGACACTGCAGGTCCTCCTCCGGGAGGTATCTCTCCTGGTCCTGGAGCTCATGAAGGATAGCGATAATCTGCTGCGGATTCCGTTGATAGCGTTCGAGTATCCGTTCTAGCGCGGCTCGATTCATCAGGCTTCCTGAGTCAAATCCTTACAAGCAAATAGGAAAATGTCGTGTCCCTCTTAACAATCGTTCTTAATGAGGGGGTGGGGGGCTAGTTAGTCCACCCGCCTTTCCTTGCGAGGCTGGTCTCCAAACCGGCTACGGCTAGAGCCGTCTTGCGCAGCTTTTCTTCCGCAACTTCATTGGCGTCAGCGAGCCTGCGCGCCTTCGTGGGGCAAGCCTCAACGCACGCCGGCTGCTTGCCCTCGATCAGCCGATCCCAGCAAAGGCTGCACTTGGCCATGACGCCGCCGTCCGCCCTGCGGATTGCTCCGAAGGGGCAGACCAGGATGCAGCTCGAACAGCCAATGCAGTATTCGCGCTTGAACAGAACGGTCTCGTCTTTTCCCGCGCGTGAAAGCGCCGTGGTGGGACAAGCCGCCACGCAAGGTGTGTCGTCGCACTGCTGGCACTGTAGCGGCACGGGCTGATTTCGCACTCGCCGCACTTGCACCCTGGTTGCGGGCTTAGGGTCTTCCAGAATCGCTCCCAGAAGGGTCTTGGCTGCTGACCGGCTGACGGCGCAAGCCAACTCGCAACTGTGGCAGCCCAAGCATCTCTTCAAATCCGTCACGATAATTTTCATTTGCTTCCTTATCCTCTATGCTTGGCGGCCCGCACACTCACCTGCTGTAACGCCAAACTGAACCCCTCTGATGCTCCGCGATCACGGCTTCCCCCCGAAGGAGGTCGCGAGAATAACTGATATGGCAAAAGGGCCGACGAACTAGACGGTGGCGAGAGGTTGCCAGGGGGGTCGCTCAGGTAGCAGACATTGACTTCCACAGCGTCAAGTTCGGCTTGGGGGTGGAGGGAACCAACCCTCAACGCGATCCCGTCGTGAAGAGCCATAGTCGCTCTCCTCGTCAGAGGCTCCGAACCAACGCGTCTTGCCCAGAGGTCTTCCGAGCCGCGTGGACTATGAGAATCCAGGCGTCTGGTTCAAGCTGATTTTTAACGGGGCGCAAAGGAAGCGAGGGCCTGCCGCATTTGCCCTGTTAATCCCCCGCTTCGCACTTTACACGCTATTCCGCACCCTGCCCAAGAGCATGCTTAGTGCCAACCCAACTGTGACCAGTCCGGTTGCCGACTGGGCGGACATATTGGAAGTAATTTCAGGCTCATGGCGCTTCCGGCACAAAGGGATCGGTAACGGAAGGTGAATTGGCATTCTCCCACCGGACATTTGCAGACAGGGAAATGCCCCACAAGTGGTGGATTTCCCGCCCTGCTACTGGCGCTGATGGGGTCTTTTGGCTTTGAAAATAACTCCACTCCTCATTGAGGATGGGTTGGGGGGTGGTGGACGGCCACTCGAACGCGCCAACCACCCCCTGCCCCCTCCTTAACCAAGGAGGGGAGTTAATTTTCCTGGTTTCCGGGATGCCCGTCAGCAGACGGGCATGGGCGACTGCTCTGAAATGGCACTTCTACCTAAGTGCCGAAGTGGCGGTTAAGTACCTAATTCTAAACAATGTTATCTTGCCGACTCCGGAACGAGCGCCCTGCAGCAGCTCAAGCCGTGCGAAATGTTTTGCCTCCCTGCGGGGGCTCATTTCAGTTATACTGCCCCGAATTAATCGGCTGTCTGACGCTCCTGGGAGAGGAGGAGCTTCGCATGACTAACCTCGAGCGGTTTGTGAAGACGATCAACTGGGAACTTCCCGACCGGATCATGACTTACGACCTGGTCGATAACGCAGAGATTCTCGCGCGCTACGGCGGGGAAGGGGACTTGATCGAGCGCAACGCGCGCATGTGCCAGCGGATCGGGCTCGACGCTACGCGCTACATTCATGATCCCGAACATCACTGGATGGGCGAGAAGATTGAAAACTGGATTCGCTTCTTGGGCGTCGATCCAGGCCAATGGGAAGTGGTTGACTCCGGCGGTACGGCCTGGATCGGCAAGCGGCCCTTCAACGACCTCAGCGGCCTCGAGAAGAACATGCCCAGCATGCCCAGGAAGAGCGAGATCGAGGAGTGGTACAAGCCGGCCATCAGGCGGATCAAAGAAGTTTACGACGCGTACGACGTGGTATTCATCGGCGGGGTCGAAGGCCCTCTCACCGATGCCTACACCTACTCGGACATGACGCTTTTCTGCGAGGCCATCTACGAGGCCCCCGAGTTGGTTGATCGGCTCATCGAAGTGTGCGGCGCCTTCTCGCAGTTCATCGCCGAAGTGTACGCGGAAAACCCCTCGGCCCCGTTGCTCTTCATGGGCGAGGACGTGGCCGGCAAACAGGGGCTGATCTTCAGCCCCGGCTTCATCCGCGCCAAGGCCCTACCCATCTGGAAGCGCATCGCGAAGCCCCTCAAGGACAGAGGGTACAAATTCCTCTATCACACCGATGGCCGCGCGGCTGAGATCCTGCCCATCGTCGTGAATGAGCTCGGCGCAGACGGATTCAATCCCATCGAGCGCAACGGCTGCAACGATATCTTCGAGATCCGGCGGCTTTATCCGCACACGCTGCTCTTCGGCAACGTCTGCTGCGAAATAACCCTGCCGCACGGCACGCCGGAAGATGTCGAGCGGGAGACGCTCGAGATCATCGAGAAGCTTGGCCCCCAGGGCGGCATCCTGATCGGGTCATCGAGCGAGGTGCACGATTTGGTCCCGGTCGAGAACGCGCTGCGCATGTACGAGACCGTTCAACGCTACGGCAAACACCCGATCAAAGTGAAGGTATGAAAGGATGTCACGAGCTTTTCGTTGCCGTTCCGAGCGAAGGTCCCATAAGTTTTCGCTTGCCACGGCGCATGGAAAGGGCTTGGCTTCCCGCTCCCCCGGCCTTCGTGGAGGACAAGCTTCGAGGGAATGACAGTACGGGTATCATCCCCACGAAAGCGAAAATCCACAGATGCCGCCTCCGCCTATTTTCATCGCAACGAGAAATCTTTCAGGGATAGCTCAAAAACCGCCGGGCGTATTAAGCGTGAGGCCGTTGTTAATCGCACTGGCCTACCATATATGCCGCAGCCTGTCGAAAGCAGCAAAGGAGAGCACGGGCATTGAGGTCTTGGTGTTGTTGCTCGGTGGCGATGTGAGGAGAAACACGTCCCAAGCCCAACGATCACGGCGATTCGAATTGGAGTTGTCCGTGTCAACTCTGGCCCGGTAGCGAAAGGCATTGCCGTATCGGTCCACTCGACGGGAGAGTTGATAATCGAGAGAAATCCAATCGACGCCGAGCGTTGGGAGAGTGTAGAGTTCGCTGGGCTCGGAAATGCCATTGTGATTAGCATCAATCCATAAGCGAAGCTTGGAATAAATCGCGTCGCGGCTGTCAATGATGCCGTCTCCGTTTCCGCCATTTTCCGGCTGGTCGTAAACCGCCAGGGCGAGAAAGCCATTTGGGTCCTTCGAGGCAGGCTGCGGCGTGAGGTTTCCGAACAACTCTGCGCCGTTTTCTATCTTGCCGTCCCCGTCCCTGTCCAGAACCAGGAAGGCGTTCGTAGAACCGGGGGCGGTCCAGCTAACCTGAATAGGCTGCCCCGTGCTTGAGAGATCGAACCTCACGCCCCCGGCGAAGTCTGTTAGGTGAAAGCCTGAACCGTCTGCGTCTATAATAATCGGGGAAGGCGACAGGCAGGTGCCATTACCGCACACAAAGGGAGCGAAGCAACTGCCCGAGCAACACGGCTGGGAGAGATATCCACAGGATTGGCACGTGCCGCCGGTGCAGGGCGTGTTGCAGCAATCGCTGCTGTACGTGCAATGGTAGCCATTACCGATGCAGCATGACCCAATACCCCCGACAATGTTGCACTGGATGCCGGTATACCTTTGATCGCAACACTCTTCATTTCCGCCCGAGTAGCAGGTCGCGTTGAGGGGGACGCCGCAATCCAAGCAGTCCTGCTGGGGCTGATTGTAGGCGCCGGCTGGCTGCCCGCATGTGCTCGGTGTGCACGGAGAGCCGTTAGGCGAGGCCGCGGAAACACCGCTTCCTAAGTAGTTCCAGGTAGTGTATTTCGGGGAGGTGCATCCGGCGGGGCAGTCGTCTTGGACACTTTGATTACTGAAGGTACCGCAGGCATAAGCCCGCACCACCGGCAGCCTCGGGCTCCTCACCAGCACGACCAAACAGCCAGCGAACGCGAACAGTCGCAAAAGAACGCAGACGCGTTTCATATGCCTCATCTCCACCTCATCAGCTAAAGCCACCGGGGCATCCAACGGCGTTCAATTCACGTGCGACACCGGATTCAGTTCGCCAGGGAAATCCGGCATCGCTAGCCAAATCACGGGATGTTGTGCACTGAGAACATCATAACCATTGCCGAGGTTGCCCCATCTGATTCCCTCATCAAAGTAGGCTACCTCAGGGCCGAAAACGCACTTCGTGACGCTGGCAAAACTCATCTTCCCTTCGATCTGCGCCCTGATCGCTCCCACTTGGTCGGCAAGCGATATGGTCATTTCCTGCCCCCCACGAAACTGGAGTGGCTTTCCAGTGCCTTGAGGGATCATCTCACCGGGGTGATTGAACGTTTCATACATGCTCTTGGGTATCTGGCCCAAATCGAGTTGCCAAGAAGCGCGATCTCCTAAGAAATCAGTCTCGTCCTTAGGAAAAAAGAGGCTAATGCCTACGAAAGCGATGGTCTTCGACGTACGGTTTTTCAAAGTGAACGACAATTCCCCCAGCCAGTTGTCACCCACGCGGAAGCGTTTTCCCGGAATGTACGGGAGCCCGTACCGCCCAGGCATGACTTCTCCGCCGCCATCCATGATCTGCACAACCCTCACTGCATCGATTCGGGCTTGTGGATAGATATCGACCATTATCGAGCCCGCGCCCTCGCCGGCGGGAGCCAGGCGCTGGGGCGACCAGATGGGAGAGTCATCCTGCAAATCCGCGATCACCTCCTGCTCTTCATTCGGCGGCAAGGCTCCTTCCCAAACCTCCCTGACGGTCCCGGCACCATCCACCAGAACCAGCGTGGGAGTCCGTACGACTCCGATCGACCTAAGACGGACCGGCATCACGGCGTCGGCCGGTATCCCTTCCTCGTCTATGTAACTGCGGGCCGAGGAGGGCGTGCCCGGTACTAAAGCCAGGAGTTTTACCCTCTTACCCCGCACTTGGCTGAGCCTCTGATAGAACGGCACGCTACTGTGAGAATACTGGCAGTCCGGGTTGACGGCTAGAATTAGGGTCCGACCGTTTCCGCCCCAATCCACCCGAGGGAGCTCGTCCTTCAGGCTCATACCCTTCCCCAATGAAGAAATCGCGAAGTGATCGAACTCGCGAGAAGCTGGAAGCAGGAATGCTTTGACTAAGACAGCCGAAACCAGAAGCGCGAGCAAAATCGTCGCCGCATTGGCTAGAGTTTCGATTTTTCCGTGTCGGGGCATGACCTTTACCTCCCACTGGTCCATCCACTGCAGAACGGGACTGAGATTCCTGGACCGGCGCGCGTTGTGCGCCGAAAGCACTGCGGTCAGGGACCGCGGCGGCAAACTCAATCATCGCTCCATCTGCGCGGCGCTAGCCCGCGGGCACAGGCGGACGCCTACGGATCAGTACTCCTCAGTAGAGGGCATCCTTTTTCAGAACCGTCAACACCCCCGCCTCTTGCTCCGGCTGGAGTTTTCCCTGCCAGACGTCTGCGACTTTTCCGGCGCTATCGACCAGCATCAGCGTTGGGGTGCCGGTGACACCGATGGTGCTGAGCGTAGCCTGCTTGACGTCGTCAATGTGCACGCCCTCTCCTTCGAGATATTTCCGGCTGTCCTCGACAGCCTGAGGCAGCACAGCGAGCATCTTCACGTTTTTGGCCGCCTCCCTCTGAATTTTCTGAAAGAAGGGTGCGCTGTCCGTGCAATAGTGACACTGGGTCGAGAGCGCGAGAACCAGAGTCCGCTGGTTCTTGGCCCAATCAACGCCTGGAAGGGACTGCTTCATATTCAGGCCAACTAGGGACGGCGCGGCCATGGGCGGCCGACCGGTCTGTGGAATCAGAAACACCTTGATCAAGACAACGGACAACAGAACCGAAACCAATATGGTCGCAATATTGGCGACGTTTTGTAAGATGCCTGGCTTACTTGTAGGGTCCATAAATGTCACCGCCGTTAGAGGCGTCGCACCTTGAGAGGCCGGACGCGATAGGATTCCGTGCGTGACTTAAGCTTAGCCCCTGCCTTATCGATTTCAATATAAAACAGTTGATCAAATGTGCTGTTTATTGTTCAAATGTGCTGCGGCGGTATTCCGAAGGGGACACGTGGAAGAATTTCTTGAAGTCGTGGGAGAAAGATGAGCTACTCGTGTAACCGCTTTGCGTAGCAACTTCCTTAATCCTGAGAGCGTGATTCGAGAGAAGCAATTGAGCTCTTTTTAAACGAAGGCGCCGCGAACGCAACTTGGGAGTCTCGCCCGTCTCGTCCAGAAAGAGATGCTCAAAGCGGAATCGGCTTAGCCCCTCCTTAGAAGCGATCTGGCTCACTCGGAGGCACTGCCCGCAGTCGCGTTCCATCGAGGCCAGAGCGTGAGTGATTCGCGGGTCCATCGCCGGACTCCCATGCTTCGAGGAGCAGGGCCGTCGTCCCTACTGTGTATCACCTTGTCTCATGGGCAAAAGCCGCCGCCAGGATAAACTCAAACCCCCCCGGCGTCAAGAGATAGAGTGTCCCCCCAATCCGTTGATAACGACGCGGAATGGTTCACTCGGTGGCAGTTCCCGTTGTATAGGGGGACTGCGGGCTAGAGTGAAGCGTCTGCATGGCGCTTCGGCGGTTTGGTTATGGTGCTCGGCTCACCGGGATACTCCTTACAGTGTTTGTACCGCGCAAAAGCAAGACACGCCCAGCGGGTTTCGGAAAAGGGGCTTGCAAATCCTTTGATAACTCGGCCATTTTGGCACACGCCTCAGCTCATGGCTCCTAACCACTGTAGCCCTTCCCGGTAGGCGGCAATCCCCTCCGCGGCCGCTGCCAACCGCAGCAGCAAGCGGCGAGCGTGACGCACCAGCCGTCCCGGCGTGTTGAAGATCAAAAAGCGCAAACGCTTGGGCCGCGCCGTGAGTAACTCCGCCGGCAGCGCAATCCACTTCAGAGCCGTGAGTACGTTATGCGCAATCACCGCCAAGCGCAGCCAAGCGGCATTGGCTCCGAAATATTTCGAAGGCAGCACCCCCGCCCCCAGGTCATTCTTGAGAACGTCGTGGACCATTTCCACCCTGCCCGCCTTCTCCCGGTGCCACTCGATCAGCCGTGCCGCCTTCCACTCCCACAGGTTCGACAGTACCGCGAAATGGCGCACCCGGCTGCCGTCCTCGAACAGTTCTCCCTGCTTCTTGCGAATCCGAATGGCCACATAGCGCAGAGGCTGTATATCCTTCTTCTCGGTCTTCTCACCGGGTACGAACGCGACCTCCGCGCACTCCCGGATCTCTTGCGGATGGGGCTTGCCGTAGGGTTCCCACTCGGCTTCCGCCACTGCCTGAATCGCCGCCTGCAAAGCTTCGCTCATGCGTGCACTGATGGCAAAGCCGATCCGCCCTGGCGGCCCACCCGGTCGTTGCTCGTTGCGCAGCCAATTCACCAAGCCACTTTCGTGACAGGCCGCATCGCCCCGGAAGTAATATTCGTTCATCGTCCCCGGCAGGGCGGCAAAAGCCCCCTGCGCGACTTGCAGCGGCTCCATCTGCGCCGGTACATTGCCGTCTCGAAACTGGTCCGCCAGCACCAGACCGGTCTCTGCCCACACCGCCAGCATGGGCTGATAACCGCACTCCCCTTCGTAGGTGGCCTTCGCTTCCCGCTTGCGGCTCTCGATAATCGTCGCGTCCTGATCCACCGTGGCGATGCGCTGTTCGGGACGACGCTCCCCGAAGCGCTGCACCAGCTCTCGGTTGACCTGCCCCAATCCCGCCAACGGCAGCGTTTCTTCCGGAATGTAGGCGATCTCCCCGGGCAGACGTCGCTGCTCTGCCTCGGTGATCTTCTCCTCCTGGTGAAAGGCGTACAAAAACTGCAGCGCCGCGCTGGGCGATGGCAGTTCGTGTCCGATCATCTCCGCCAAGCCGGGGTCTTGCCGCAGACGCTCAAAATCGTCCGCGCATTCGCCCCCCGCAGCGTTCAGAATCACGAAGCTCTCGACGAAAGTCGCTTCGTCATAACCGCGCTGCCGCTCTTTCACTCGCACTCGCTCCCGCACGCTCTCGGGCAACCCCAGAGAGCGGAAGGCTTGCACCACCAGCGGTATACCCCCCAACGCGGTGAGCATCTCTGGCAAGGGTTCAGGGTCAACCTCGAACAGCAACGGCGATTCAGTAGGGGAACGTCTGGGCTGTTTGCGCATGCGCGGATAATAGCGGAATTCGGCACCTGGCGGGTGAGAAATGCACGCCCGAACACGTGCCCTCCCAACCTGCGCACCCCCTTTGTCCAGACCTTCCTACGACGCGGTCGAAGAATCCCGCCGAAAACTAATCAACGGATCGGGGTGTCCCAATATAACAGTTTTTGTAAATGGACATGTTGCCCTCTCCGACCCAACTTGGCAGTAGCTCCTTGACAAAGTAAGTCCACAGGTGTAGCCTAATACAGGCAGATGAGCTCTCATTCGACAAGCGCCAGTAAATCGCGGAAGCCCCTGCCCGTTGTCTCTTCAGAGTGCCAATGTGTCAATCCAGCGGCGACTCCGCCGATCACTGCGAAGACAAAACTCGCGGAACAAAGCGAGAATGTATATGAAAACAAAGGAGCGACACTGGAAAAGGGCGCCAAAAGCCCGGGGACACCGTGGAAGCCCCTGCCGGTCGTCTGTTCAGAGTGTCAATGTGTCAATCCGGCAGCGACTCCGCCGATCGTGGCGAAGTCAAAACACACGGAACAAAGCCAGAATGTATATGAAAACAAAAGAGCGACGCTGGAAAGGAGCTATCATGACTGGAGGTGCGAGAGGCGCAGTTGTGGCTTATCAGCCCAAACTGTGTGCTTGTAAGTCGGTTGCGCTGGGGTTAGACTAATCAACTAGAAGCCAAATGGCTTGGCATTAATTCAACACAAGAGAGGTGGCTTTGAGCGGAGGCAGGGAAGTTCGAACTCCTCAGCCCGCTTGAGCCTTTTCGTATGGAAGAGCGGCAGGAAGTTACCCTCCATCTTCACGCTCGCACCGTCGTCCAACCGGTAAAGAGCGTTCCGGCAACCCCGCCGGCAAACGAATGGAGCAAGGTCCGCAAGCTGGCCCTTCGACACCTCAATCGCTTCGTGTCACTCGAGGCGAAGGTCCTGAGGGGTGACGACCCGGACGCCATTCATGACATGCGTGTGGCCAGCCGCCGCCTGCAACAGGCGCTTGACCTCGTTTTTCCCAAGCCGTTGCCTCGCGAGGCGCGCCGCTTGCGACGCAAGATCAGGCGATGCCGGCGGGCGCTCGGGGATGTGCGGAACTGCGACGTCCTGATCGGCCAAGTGGAGGCGCGCCTGGCAAGACGGCACTGCTCGCGCCGGGAGCCCTGGACGGCCGTCAAGCACCATCTTCAGGAGCGCCGGTCGGAGAACTTCGCGCGCGCCATTCGCAAGCTGAGCAAGGTGAACATGGCCGTCTTCTACATGCGCACGAAAGCGGTTCTGGACAGGTTCAGACCCGCGACGGAAAACCCGCCGGTTCAGCCTCCTCTGGCGCAACTTGACGGAGTGGCGCCGGAACCGTTCCAGCCGCGCCTCGCCGAGACGCTGGTGGGCGTCTGGAACGAATTCGATAAGCAGTTGGCCGCTTCGCACCGTGAGCGCACCGCGCCCTCGATCCATGCCGCGCGCATCGCAGCCAAGCGGCTCCGCTACCTTCTGGAAGTGGTGAATCAGTTTGGCGTGGCGGGCAGCGGCGAGGCGCTTGCTTGGCTGCGAAAGATCCAGGACCAGCTCGGTGATTGGCACGACATGGAAGTTCTCGAGGAGATGATCATAGAAATGCTCGCCAAGCCGGAGTTCTTGCGCGATCAACTGCCTCTTGCGCTGGCCACTGGAAAGCTCATTCTGCGCAATCGCGCGAGCAAGCTGAGGCTCAGGGAAAAGTATTTCCAGGTGACGCTCGATTCTTCGCGCTATCAGGATGTCAAGAACTGGGCCGAGCGTCTCTTGCCCGCACCGGTTGAAGCAGGGACCTGAAGGCTTCCGCCGCAGCCCTCTGTTCGAACTTTTCCAATAGTCCCGGTTTTCCTCGAGTGTCCAGCCACCGCAGAATCTCACCTCTTATGTCTCAATGAGTTATAACGGTTAAAAACATATGCACTCTTTCACATATGTGTTGCATTTCGCGCCATGAGTTGCCCGGGCGTATATATGGAGAGCACATACACAGCCATACGACCTCGTCCGGCGAACGGCAGTAAATAAGTATGTGAATAATATTGTAAATGATCATACTGTATATATGAATATCTGTACATAAAACTATACGAAGACCCGAGGGGCGCGAGACCGGCGGTCGGCGCTAGGCGCTATTCTGGACAGTATTGAGCAAGCCCCACCCCTACACCGCCTGGGTGCTGCCCCGTGGGGTGCAGGGGCTTGTCGTGGCGTGCCCCTTCCATCTTTACCGTTCGTTACCGAGGGATTAGGGGGCGCCTCAATTGACAGGCGCGATATGCGGGGTTGAATCAACGCCGACGGGCGCAGGGCGAGCCCAGTCCTGCGATTCGTCGGCGAGCAAGTTCACGACCTCCATCAGTAGTGCGTCCAGCTTATTGCCGTGGCGACTGGATTTTTCTCACCGGTAGTCGCGCTTAAAGCGGGCGGTGTATTTAACTTCCCTCATTCAGGCTCCGCAGCAGTTTATCCGGCTTGCCGACTTTGACGACTTCGCCCCGGCGCGCGGCTTTCATCGCGGCTACGGTTTCGGCGTTGGGATTGAGCGGCTCGAACGGCAGGGCCTTTTCCGCCGCGACGCGCACCAGCAGCAGGCGAAAGGCATCCGACACGGTAAGACCGATCTTCTTCAGCGCCGCAGCGGCTTCCCTCTTGGTGCGTGCATCGATGCGGGCCCGAACCACGGAATTGCTACTCATGGCGTTCACCTCCTCTTGAGCTACATTGCAGCCCAAGCGTCGGGAGATATCCAGCCTCGCACCGATCTTTTCAAGATGGAGCCGGCTATTCCACCTGAATCAACAACATCCTGCGCGCGGATGGCAGCATATATGCTATCATAGACTTTGCGCCGAACTGTGATAGACACGAACGTTCTTGCCGGGGCGTTGCTCAAGCGAGCCGGGCGCAACCGCGAGGTGATTCGTGCCTGCCTGGAAGGCAAGTGGAGACCGCTGATCGGGCAGACGCTATTTATGGAGTACGAGGACGTGCTCGGCCGAAGGCATCTGTTCCGTTCGTGCCCGCTCTCGGAGCGCGAGCGCCAAGAGTTCTTTGCGGCCTTCCTGAGCGTCTGCGAGTGGGTGGAAATCTACTTTTCCTGGCGGCCCAACCTGCCGGACGAGGGAGACAATCACATTGTTGAGTTGGCCGTCGCCGGGGGCGCCGAAATGATCGTAACCAACAATGTGCGCGATTTTCGCCGCGCCCAACTTCGATTTCCCGGCCTGCGCACGGTGTCACCGCACGAATTTCTTAAGGAGCTTGGATGAGCACCCTAACCATCCGGTTACCAGAAGTGAAACACGCACGCCTACGCCGGCTGGCCCAGACCCGGAGAATCAGCATGAATAAGCTGATCGACGAGTTGGCGACGGTCGCCCTCGCCCAACACGACGCCGAGCTAAGGTTTCACGCTCTCGCCGCCCGAGGGTCTGCCGCAAGAGGACTCGCCCTGTTGGATAAGCTCGACCAAAAGCTCCGCCGGCGATGACAACAAAGAAATAGCCATCTGGGAAATGATGGGGCTGGTGCAGGGCGAGCCCAGCCCTGCGATTCATCCACGGCCAGCGGCCCGTCCTCTTGTCGGAATGAGCCGCCCGTCCTGACCATGAAGTGGCTGGTTTGATTCGCAAATTCGCAGGGCTGGGCTCGCCCTGCGCCAGCCAGCGTTTAGCCGGCCAAGTGGATTTCGGGGGGGTGGAACGTGAAGTTATAAATTCTGGAAACCGATCATTCCAAATCATGAAGATAGCGAGCGATTTGAGGTCCGCGCTACCTTTTCGTTGTGCGTTCCAACGGTTCGAGAACTGGCTTAGCAGGGTTCCGCAATTCTCTGCACGAGTGTTCGACGGTGTCTGTTTCGCGTACCTCTAATACGTCTCCCGCGTTGAACGCAATGATGCCTGGACGCATAATTCCTTCGTGCCAGCCGTCAATGCCACATCCGTGCACTTCTGCTGCTCCGAGCCCCGAATCGTGGATCGAGGCAACGTAAAGAGCATCGGGCTCCTGCTCAAGTACGATCACGTCGGAGATTACCGTACCCTCCGTACAGAATGGCTGTGAAGCCTTTTGTTGACCAGGTTCCGCCTTGCCCCCGGCCGAACCCCCTTTCTGTTTTTCCGCCGTGTCTCCGGTCGAAACCGCTTTCTGTTTTAGGCAGATGTCAACCACTGCTCCGGTGGAATACTTACCCCCGCCGCGTTCGAGCGGAATCAGCGGGTAAACCAGGTGAGCGAACCCCTGGATACTGCCAAAGAACAGGAGCAGCAACATGACCGCACGCACAACCCACCGTGCGCGCTTGACCGACGTATGCTCGTGTGCGTCGCGTCCCGCTATAGCTTCTCTGTGAAAGGCAGTTGACACCTGCATGTGCAGACAGATAAGTGTAAGTGCAAATGCGCACCAGTGGAAGCCGTCCGACCAGGGGGGCCGCCCGAATAATGCACGGTAACGTTCGAATCCCGGCACGGCGTACTTGCCCCGAAGCAAATATGTAAAAAGGAGGGGCACCACATATAGAATTGTTATGACACTCTTACAGTACCGCATCCTGACTCTGGATCGCAGGATCAGATCAAGTAACTCTGTCGCGGTTATCGATTCGTTTCCATGCGTTTCGACGAACGTTTGGGCTTTTCTCTCATGCTCGTGGATCCAGTCGTTCTGAAAGAGTTCGACTCGGTGAACAAGCTGATGAAGAAAGAGTAGCCACATCGCCAGGCAGAGCCAAATCTCGGTTTCCTCCCGGAAGTGCGCCGTGAAGAAAATCATCCTCGAACCCAGCAGCAGAGTCATGCAGAGGACAATGACGACGTATTTGTTAGGGGATGGTTCCCTCTGCCTCGGCACTGGCCAAAAGCGAATCAGCTTTTCGATCCACTTGGGGGAACTCATGTAAAGAAATGCGGTTACCACGGTCAAGAACAGGAACTGCAACAGATACATGAAGCCGATCCAAATGTACTTTGCCTTGGCAATGTCCATGCCGCTGCTGCGGATTCCTAGCGCTTCCAAATGCGCGCCAACGATCAAATAGCCGCTGACATAGGCGAAAGCGAAGGCCGCTACAAAACCTTTGGCGATAAGATCGGCCAACTCGCGGAGTTTAGGATTTTCTGTGCTTGCCATGGTCAACCATATCTGCGGGAATTAGCGGATGAACGGTTGACTACAACTACGCTATTGAAACTTGCGGCAGTATAGCAGAAATGCATTCAAGTCCCTACTGTGTTTTCGACACTGTGTTTCGACTGTATTTTCGACAGTTGAAGAGTTGAAGAGTTGAAGCTTGCCTTCGTTCAGCCCGTCAAGTAGAATCTCGGTGAATGGACATCAATTTGGCGCTCTTATGTGAAATGCACAAGCGCCTGCCTCCCGACGTCGGGATAGCATTGGTAGGGCGGGCGGCGCTTGCTCTCGGAAGGAACGGCCACTCGCCTGGTGTGGATATGCCAGTGGATGTGGAGCGGGTGGTGACGAACTGCGGACTTTCTTGGCCAATGGCCGAGCTGAGTCAGGCCGACCAGCATGACCAGAATCGCATCACCGAGGATGGCGCGGAGGCCGTGGCGCTGGTGGTAGCACATCGACATCGAGGGTGGTGTATTCTCCGCCGGATGCAGCGGGAGGAGCGCGCAGATTGGCTGCTGGAGCGCGTAGAGAAGGGCGAACGCGAAATAATTGCCCTTGAGGTGAGCGGAGTTGGCCAGGGTGCGATTAAGGCACGGCTGTCCCAGAAACTGACTCAGGTTGCCATGAGCGTAGATGTTGACGGGCGATGGGCTGGCGTGGTAGGATTCGAGGAGCCGATTGCGGCCCTTCGATCAACGAAACGGCGAAAACGTGGAAACTGACGCACTCAATTCTCTTGTGACTGGCGCTATTTGGCGGGCGGAGCAACTGGAAGCGCGGGGAATACGCTCCTCTGGTCATGCGTGGGCGGAGGTGTCCTCTCTCGAAGAGGAACTGGCGAAGGTGCTGCCTGCATCGGACCCCGAAGGACGTATCGCGCGCCGGGGCTCAGTGCGAGCGGCACTGAAAGCCGGAGACTACGTTCGTGCCAGTGCACTCCTAGCGAGCTACTCCGCAGAGGAAGCTGCACCGGAATCTCTGAAGGCGGCGCTCCGTAAGATCCTCAAGGAGGACGACGCGGCCATGGCGAGCCGTTTCCGGTATGCGACGAAGCAGCACAGTCCGCGCGAGGCACGGGACTTGGCCCTTCGTTTCCGGGAATGCGGCGCTTTCTGCTTGGCCGCCGCCTGAACACAGTGGAAACCGTAGCCTTTTATTCTTACAAGGGAGGGGTCGGTCGATCCCTTCTCCTGGCGAACGCTGCTCGCTTCCTGGCCAACCTAGGCAAAGGGGTGGTGGCTCTCGACTTCGATTTTGAAGCTCCAGGTCTACATTACAAACTTGGCGGGGGAAACGGCTCCTTCCTAGGCGGCGCGGTTCCATATTTAACCGCTACAGCGGAGGGGGCTGCCTCCCCGCCACCGCTTGACGCCCACATGTTGGTCCTCCCGGTGCCAAAGGATTCGCAAGGCTGGCTTCGGTTGATGCCTGCTGGGCCTGCGCCACACCAGAAGTACTGGACAGCTTTCAAGAACTTTGGCGAAAAGCTTCATCCTGCTGATCCTAGCGGAAAAGGTGTGATGGCCCTTTTGGACCTTCAGGCGAGGATAGCAGATGAACTCAAACCTGACTATCTGCTCATCGACGCTCGCACTGGAGTTACGGAGCTTGGAGGCCTTGCCACCACGCTTCTGGCCGACACTGTCGTGTGCATGTTCGTGGCGAACCAGGAGTCCCTCGACGGAACGCTCACAGTGGTCGAAGCTCTCAAGGCCGCGCCGCGGCTTGCGAATCAGGCGCCGATTCGGGTAGTGCCCGTACTTGCCCGCGCCGGTGCGACTGCTCCCGACGACCCGAAGTTTGTGAACGGGATCAAGCGACTCCTGGAGTTAGGTGAAGGGAAGAAAGAAGATAATAAATCGGAAGCTAAGATTTTTGCCCTCCCTCACGACGAGGCACTCGGCGCCACCGAACGTGTTCTTGCTGGCGAGCAGAGAGCCAGCGCATTCTCTCCCCTATATAAGGCATACCTGGAGCTCTTTGAAATATTGTTTCCCTCAGGGGCCGAGCCAGCTCGGAGGGTCCTGCAGAGACTAGAGGCCATCGCCGACATCCGGGAGGCGTTAACCAGCAGCCGTCGTGAAGGCCCCGGGTTCGACGAGCTTTTTTCACCTTGGGGCGTGTCAGCAATCGAGGAGGGAGTGTTATTCAAGTCCAAGCAGTACCGTGGAAAAGACACTCGTTACGCGGACTTGGTATGCCGCAGCGAGGCTGGCTGCCCGTTGATGATTGCCGAACACACGGCGGATGGCAGCGCGTCAGAGGCCTTGGAGTTTTGGGCTAACAATACAGAGGTGCGCTGCGTGCTGCTAGTGGGCAGACACGAGTACGGCTACGCGCATCGCCAAATCTATACCCGGGGCGCTGGTCAAGGTGAGTTCCACGAAACCAAGAGGTGGGACTTACCTCGACCGCTGGATTTTGAGCTCCTGCGAGATGTCGGAGACCGATCTGTGGAGTCCATGCTCGACGCCGTCCGCCACGGGCACATCGAGGCAGTCGCTTGGCTAGTGAATGAATGGCGAGACGCCGCCTCCGCCGGCATTGGTCCCCATCGCCACCGAGAGTGGCAACCCGAGCGGGCGCAACGCATCTTAGATGGTCTCGCCGCCACGGAGGATTTACGGTGCGCTGAGGAAATCCTGCGTCGAGCGAAACCGAGTAACTACGACCATTGGCATCGCGCGCGACGCCCTAGGGACGACTGGGATTTTGACGACGATATCGAACAAAAGATGGCCGAGCATCTTTTCGCGCCACTTTTCTGGCGCCTTCCCGTCAAGGCCACACTGGAATCCATGAAGGAACGGCGGTATCCCGGGGAATCGCCATGCTTGGCTGGGTACCGGCTTCTGGCGGAGGGATTGATGGGGCTCCGGTACGATCCTGACCGGGATGCTCTCGAGGAATCACGGGAGTGGATCGCGCGACTGCCCGCAGCCGGTGCCAAGGAGGAGGAAGATGATCATGAACGGACTCTAAGATGGCTGCACCGGCGCCGAAGGGACCGAATTGAAGGGGTGAGCCTATCTGAGAACATACCGCCAGTTCTCGTGTGGGAAGAAGCCTTTCGGGAAGATCGCTGGTGGCGGGGCACGCTGGAAGAGGCGAGGGAGAAGTTTGGGGAGAAGGCCAGGAACGTACTCACACATACTGTGAGTCTGCGAAATCGGTTAAGAGCCACCGTCGGCAGGCGCGAGCTCGTCACGCAAGGATTACTAGGTGACTGCGAGAACTCTGGCCACATCGAATTGTACGCGCCGGTGATCGCGGCCGCGGCCGAAGCGATTGGAGTTTCTGCACGTCACTTGGAGAACGTCGTTTTCATTCATCTCTCCACCCGGGCCCTCGCCCAAGAGGCCCGAGACCTTGATGGACACCATGGCTACGGGTTCCAACCGCGGACGCAGAACGACCCCATCTACCGGGAGAGCCCGACGCACGTGGCGCTTGTGCAGGCCTTTACTGACCGTCTCATCTTTCTGCTGAAGGACCCGAACTTGCAGACGGCATTCCAAACGCTTTCGAGGCACCAGCCGGAGTACTACACGCGTTGGAGAGCGTTGCACAATCGTCCTCTCGAGAGTCTGCGCGCGATCCTCCTGGCCGTACGCGGGAGCGGCACCGCCTTGGGGCTGCCGGGCTCCGGGAGCGGCGAGTAGCACCGCCCAAGCGGTTTTTGCTGCTGGAACGGGTAGCGCGGAGGCGTGCGAGGTTTGCGTTCCTGTGCGTCTTATCACTTCGTGTTCGCGGCGAGAAACATCGTAACGCCGCTCGAATTTGGGAAGATCCGCGGAGGAATCCGTCGGCTGGCGGATACCTCCACGCCACCGTTTTTTGCCAAAGTCAATTCGGTGGTGAGGTCGGGGGTTGGGAATGACGGCTGGTTATTTCTCGGCGCCGGCGCGTTTGGGCTTTGGCGCGCCGGCCTTGTTACGGTCCGAATCCAGCACAGCGACTTGCGGTGCGCGCACTGCAAACAGCGGCTCGCGAGGTATTCCCTCGAGAACGCGGGAAATGCCGGCGCGCAGGCTCTCGAAGACCGTGCGGATATCCGGTGAGGCGTCGATGACGGTGAAGTCGTATTCTTCCGCCATGGCGTCGAACTGCGCGAGCAGGGCGGTCTGGTAGCGGCGGAAACTCTCGTACATGTCTTCGCTGGGGTGGAGGTCCATGCCGGATTCCCAATAGTCGAAGCCGCTCGAAAAGACCACGCGGGGAATCAGGTCGTTGACGCCGATGCGCAGATAGAACGTGGCGTCGGGCTTCAGTGCAAAGCTATGCACGTTGTGAATCCAGGCCGGGTCGAGGCCCCGCACGATTGCCCGCGCCATCAGGGAATAGATGTAGCGGTCGGTGAGCACCACAAAGCCGGCGCGCAGAGCGGGGACGATTTCGTTCTCGAGGCGATCCGCAAAATCCGTGGCGTAAAACAGGCTGAGGGTAATGCGCCCCAGCGTATGCCCCTCTTTGGCCTGCTGTATTCCCCGCGCCGCCAGTTGCGAGCGCTTGATGCCCGTATCGAGCACCGCGTGCCCCTGCTGCTCGAGCCAGGGCCGCAGCAACTTGATCTGGGTCGAGCGTCCCACGCCGTCGGTGCCCTCGATTACAATCAGTCTCCCGGTAAGCTCCGCCAGGTTCATCCTGGGCAGATTCACCGCATAGGTTTCTCTCATGGAGCTACCCTCAAGCGCTTGGCCTGGGCCAGCTTGGCCTTCACGATCTGGCGCATTTGCGTCTGCTGCTCTTCAATGGGAAGCGTGGCGTCCACGGTGGTGAGGTCAAACTCCGCGATCATGCTTTCGTACTCTTCCAGGATCTTCCCTTGAAACATGTGGAAGCTCTGCTCCGGGTCCTCGCTCAGCCCCATGTCCATGCCCGCTTCGTAGAACTTCACGCCGCTTCGCCCCTCGAGGATGCGTTTCATGGCCACATCGAGCGGAACGCGATAATAGAAAGCCGCCGTGGGCTTGACCGCGAAATTGTACAGCTCCCGCACCCACTTGCGATCCATGCCGCGCACCACATCGCGCGCGAAGGCTGTGTAAATGTAGCGATCGCAAAGCACCACCGCTCCTGCCTTCAGCAAAGGTAGAATGTTGTGCTCCATGCGATCCGCGAAATCCGTGGCGTGCAGTAAAGAGAAGGTCGCGGGAGTGAGCATCTGCTTCTTCTTTCCGCGCCGCGTGGTGTCCCGCACCAGCGGCGAGGAATTCCATTCGCTGAAAACCACACCGTAGCCTTCCGCCTGAAGCCACTGGTGTAGGAGCATCAACTGGGTGGACTTGCCCGACCCGTCGATCCCCTCAACTACGAAAAGCTTTCCCGGGAAACGATGTTCGCCGTATCGTTTCATTGAGGAATACCTCGGATCATACGTTGCGAAATTTTGAACATGGAGTTTATCACAATCCCCGGCTCAACGAAATCGAGGTCAAGGTGAAGGCGAAATTGTAACCCACTCCCCCTTGAGGCGCATAGGCGCTAGAATAGTCTCGATCGGGTTCCGGAGCCCGACGGGGCGGGCGCAAGAATGTGGCCCACGGCGAAAGCCGTGGGGAAAACGCAGGGCCGGTGCTCCTGAAAAAGCCCCGGGAGGGGCGACAGAGCAGTCTTGATAACCGTAGATCTTCTGTCGCCACTACGTGGCTCAGCGTGCTCTCTGTGCCGCCATCCCACGGCTGGCGCCGTGGGCCACATTCTTGCGCCGCTGATGCGGCTTGGCGTGGGGTGACGGTGTTATTCTTGCGCCTCTCCCCGTCCAGGGAAAGGGAGCCGGAGTAAGCCCGCGCCAGGTTTCCCGAACGCCCCCCAGGTGAGGGGGGATTACTTCACGGGTGCAAGTTTCCCGGGCTTTTCCAACCTCTCAGCTTTGATAATTCCGGACCCTTCCTTGATGGTCAGAATCTGATTGGCCGCGACCTTCGTGAATTTCTCGATCTTCTGCGTGGTGGGCCATTTGATTTCGATCGCGTCGATCTCCTTCGCGTCGCCCACGCCGAAGTGAAGCCGTAAATCGCTCTGCGACATGACGCTGGTCCCGCAGTGGACCTCGTCGATCTGCGCGTGTTTCCCGGTCACCACGCGCGCCCGCGCACCCACTGCCGTGCGGTTGCAGTGTGTCCCGATCAACTTGAGTTTGATCCAGTTGTTCTTGTTTCCGCCGTCGTTGCGCAGCAGGGAGTAGCGGTCGTTCATGTTGAGCACCAGAACGTCCACGTCTCCGTCGTTGTCGTAATCCCCAAAGGCGCAGCCGCGGCTCGAAAACCGCTCCGTCACGCCCGGCCCCATTTGCGCCGACACATCTTTAAACTTGCCATTACCAAGATTCCTATAGACCAGGCGCGGATTCTTGAAGGAGGCATCGAGATGGTAGTTCTCGATTTCGGGATAAACGTGGCCCGCCACGTGAAAGATGTCCGGCCAGCCGTCGTTGTCGTAATCCATGAAGCCCGCGCCCCAGCAGACGTATTGCGTGTTCACGCCCAGGCCTGCGACGAAGGTGACATCCGTAAATGTGCCGTCGCCGTTGTTGTGGTAGAGATCCGGTGTGTCGTCGGTGAAATTCGTTTTGAAGATGTCCAGCCACCCGTCGCAGTCGTAATCACCAACGCCGACGCCCATCCCGGCCTGCTCCTGACCGTCCTCGTTGTAGGCGCAGCCCGCCATGACGGAGACGTCCGTGAATGTGCCGTCGTGATTGTTGTGGAACAGGATGCTGGGCTCCGAATCCACCGCCACGTAGATGTCCGGCCAGCCGTCGTTATCAAAATCATACGAAACGCCGGTGATGGAATAGCGCGGTCCGGGCTTCAGGATGCCGACTTTTTCGGAAACGTCCGTGAAGGTCCCGTCGCCGTTGTTGTGGTAAAGAATGTTCATCCCGCCCGGCAGGCCACGCGGCCCGCACATCACGGGGATGCCTTTCCATTGGCAATAGCCTGTCGCGCCCGGCACCGGCACTTTGGTGATATCCAGTTCAATATAATTGCAGACGAAGAGATCCAGCAGTCCGTCGCGATCGTAGTCGAGCCAGGTGCAGCCGGAGCCCCACCGGACGCGGTCTTCCCACAGCCCCGCTTTCTTGGTCACGTCCGTAAAGGTTCCGTCACCGTTGTTGTGCCACAGGATGTTGTGGCCCCAGATAGGCAGCAGAACAGATCGTCCCAGCCGTCGTTGTCGTAATCGCCCACGCAAACGCCCGTGCCCCAGCCGGTGCGTCCGAGGCCCGCCTTTTCCGTCACGTCGGTAAACGTTCCGTCGCGATTGTTCTTGAAGAGATGTTGAATCGGGGCTTTCGAGCTTGTGTAGGTTTCCTCGAAGCGGATACCGTTGGTCAAGTAAATGTCAAGCCAGCCGTCCATGTCGTAATCGAAAAAGGCCAAGCCGCTGCCCTTGGCCTCGACGATGTACTTCTTGCTCTTCACTCCTCCCCAGACGTTGGGAACGGTTAGCCCCGCCTCTTCGGCCACGTCCACGAAAGTGACCGGCGAACTCTCTTCAGGGTGAGGAACCGTGGCGGCCTGGAGCGCGGGCATGCGCGTCCAGCGCCAGAGCGGAGTCGCGAGTGCGTCCAGGAGTTTTGACCCGAGCAGGACGGTGGAGGAACCTAAAATTTGTCGACGAGAAATTATCATTTTTGGCAGTTTTCGCGACCGGCCGGCCGCCACACTGTGGATACCGAGCTCCCGCGCGGCTCGTAGCCTTCGCCTCTGGGTCAGCACTTGACTCCCCCGTACCACGGGGTCAGCGCCACGCCCAAACCAGGGCGCCTCCGAAATTCCAGCGCTTGGAGCTCAGGCTGCCATTATACTATAGAGGAAGCGCTTCCTTTCCGGGGGATCGGACAACTTTGGAGTGTCGTGAACGCCGTCACCCCCGCGAACGCGAGGGGCCACGTTCGGGTCGGAAGGAACTGGATTCCCGCTCGCGCGAGAATGACGGCCCATCCTCGGGAGCGCACAGGGCAATCTCACTGAACTGGGATAGTTGGGCATGTCGAATCTCTTCTGGAGGTGCACGATGCGCCGTACATGCATGGCCGTGGGATTAGCGTGTTCGCTTGTGGCAGTTACCTCAACCGCTTTGGCGTTCCCCGTAAAAACCGAGACTGTAAACTTTCGCAGTGGAGACGAGACGGTCTCCGCCTATCTTGCGGTCCCTGACTCGGCCGGGCCGCACCCGGCGCTGGTGGTCATCCACGAGTGGTGGGGATTGAACGACTGGGTCAAGGAAGAGGCGCAGAAGTTCGCCGCGCAGGGCTACGTGGCGCTTGCCGTGGACCTCTATCGCGGCAAGGTGGCATACGATCCCAACCTCGCGCACGAACTCTCGCGCGGCCTGCCTCAGGACCAGGGCGTGCGCGACCTCGAGTCAGCCTTCAACTACCTTGCTTCCCGGCCCGACGTCCGCCACGACAAGATCGGCTCCGTAGGCTGGTGCATGGGCGGCGGATACTCTTTGATGCTGGCCGAGAATGAGCCGAAACTCGCCGCCTGCGTCGTCAACTACGGCTCCATGCCCACGGACAAAGAGGTGATGCAAAAGATCCAGGCGCCTGTGCTCGGAAACTTCGGAGCCGAGGACCGCGGCATCACCCCCGCGGCCGTCGAGGCGTTCGAGAGCGCCATGAAAGCCGGGCAAAAGTCGATCGACGTCAAAATCTACGATGGGGCCGGCCACGCTTTTGAGAACCCTAACAACAAATTGGGCTACCGCGAAGCCGCTGCGGGCGACGCCTGGAACCGCATAATTGCGTTTCTGAGCCGCACGCTGAAGGGCGAGTAGGCAGAAAGCAGATGGCCGAAAGCAAAAGGCAGAATTTGAAGTCACACCTTGCGCAGCAGCAACGCCTTTTTCACTTCTCC
Source organism: uncultured Acidobacteriota bacterium (assembly GCA_963770415.1). GTDB lineage: Bacteria > Acidobacteriota > Terriglobia > UBA7540 > UBA7540 > CAVROP01. The sequence goes on along the minus strand of CAVYPU010000012.1, from coordinate 63,365 downwards.
GATGGCTCGGGTCACGTTAATGCCGCGGGGGCAGGCCTCGAGGCAGTTGAAGACGGTGCGGCAGCGCCAGACCCCATCCACGGAATCGAGGATTTGCATCCGCTCGTCCGCCCCTTCGTCGCGGCTGTCGAAGATGAAGCGGTGGGCATTGACGATGGCCGCGGGGCCCACATAATCCGGGTTTGCCCAAAACGATGGGCAACTGGTGGTGCAGGCGCCACAGAGGATGCACTTGGTCGAGTCGTCGAACCGTTCACGCTCCTGGGGTGATTGCAATCTTTCCTTTTCAGGTTCCGGGGTGTGTGCGATGAAGTAGGGTTTCACGCTGCGATACTTGGCCAGGAAGGCGTCCATATCCACCAGCAGGTCTTTGATCACTCGGAAGCCCCGCATCGGCTCAATAGTGATCCGCCGCCCCAAGGTCTTGAGCAATACTTGGCACGCCAGGTGATTCGACCCGTTAATGACCATGGCGTCCGAACCGCAGACGCCGTGCGCGCACGAGCGGCGAAAGGTCAGGGATCCGTCGTGGCGCCACTTGACCTCGTTGAGAGCGTCGAGAAGCCGGTCCGTCGGCTCGGCATCCACCGTGTATTCGCCCCACCATGGCTCTTTGTCCTTCTCGGGATTGAAACGTTTGATTCGCAGCGTAACTTGCATTTGTAAACTCCGAAGCTTGGGGTCTCAAGATCGCGCGTGTAGTTGGCCGACCCCCTCACCCATCTCGCGTCGGCTGATGAAAGCGCCGTCGCGAGCCACCCTCTCCCCCAAGGGGGCGAGGGTCATGAACATTTAAACTTCAGCCTTCCCTCTGTAGTCATGAGCCTTTGCCCTTCAGACCTTGGCCTCCGAACTTTAGTCCTCGATTCTCGACTTCCTCAGTACTTCCGCTCCTTTGGCTCAAACTTGGTAATAGTCACCGGCTTATATCTAAATTCGATATTCTTTTCTCCCTTATAGGCGAGCGTATGCTTCAGCCAGTTGGGATCGTCGCGCTTGGGGAAGTCTTCGCGGGAATGGGCGCCGCGGCTCTCCTGGCGGGAAAGCGCGCTTGCCACCAGGACTTCCGCAAGATCCAGCAAGCATCCCAATTCGATGACTTCCAGTAGCTCGGTGTTGTAGCAGGCGCCCTGATCATCGATCTTCGCCTGCTTGTAACGGGCGCGGAGCTCGCCCAGCTTTTCGCGCATGGCCGTTAGGCCTTTGGCCTCGCGGAAGACGGAGGCCTTATCCATCATTTCATCCTGAAGAATGTCACGAATGTCTGCCGGGCGCTCCTTGCCGTGGGAATTTTTCAGTTCGCTCACGAGCGCCCTGGCAGGACCGTCGGCGTCGGCAGGCAGGGACGCCCAGTCATTCTCCTTGATGAACTTCGCCGCGTGCCGCCCGCCCCGCCGCCCAAAGACCAGGATATCCACCAGGGAATTGGTTCCCAGACGGTTCGCGCCATGCACCGAGACGCAGGCCACTTCACCCGCCGCGTAGAAGCCGGGTAGCGGCGTGTTCTTTTCGTCCACCACCACGCGCCCGTCCACATCCGTGGGTATGCCGCCCATCGCGTAGTGCGCGGTCGGCTGGATGGGCACAAGGTCGGTGAAAGGTTCAAGGCCGAGATAGGTGCGCACGAACTCGGTAATATCCGGCAGTTTCTTGTCCAACACCTCTTTGCCGAGGTGAGTCAGATCGAGGTGAACGTAATTCTTTCCGTCGATACCGCGCCCCTCGCGGATTTCCTGGTAGATGGCGCGTGAGGTCATGTCGCGCGGAGCGAGGTCCTTGAGCGTCGGTGCGTAGCGCTCCATGAAGCGCTCGCCGGATCGATTGCGAAGGATGCCGCCCTCGCCGCGCGCCGCCTCGCTCAGAAGGATTCCCATTTTGTAAATGCCCGTGGGATGAAACTGGAAGAATTCCATGTCCTCGAGCGGAACCCCGCGGCGGTAGGCCACCGCCATGCCGTCGCCGGTGAGCGAAAGAGCATTCGAGGTTACTCGGTACATCTTCCCGCAGCCGCCCGTGGCAAACAGCACGGCCTTCGCATGAAAGGTGCGAATCTCGCCCGTGGCCAGGCACATCGCCACCACTCCAGCGCAGCGCCCCTGTTCGATCAGGAGGTCCAGTACATGATATTCATCATAGAAATGCACTTGGTTCTTAATGCACTGTTGATAACAAGTTTGGAGAATCATGTGCCCGGTGCGGTCCGCCGCGTAGCAGGAGCGGCGCACGGCCGCCTTGCCGTATTCCCGCGTGTGGCCGCCGAAAGGCCGCTGTGCGATTTTGCCTTCCGGCGTGCGGCTGAAGGGCAAGCCCCAGTGCTCGAGGTCGTAAACAGTCTCGATAGCCTCCCGGCACAGGATCTCCGCGGCGTTCTGGTCCACCAGGTAGTCGCCGCCCTTGACGGTGTCGAACATGTGCCATTCCCAGTGGTCTTCCTCGTTGTTGCCGAGCGCCGCTCCGATCCCGCCCTGGGCAGCCCCCGTGTGCGAGCGGGTTGGATACAGCTTGCTCAACACCGCCACCTGGCCGTGCCCGGCGAGTTGCAAGGCCGCCATCAGACCCGCGCCCCCAGCCCCCACAATCACCGCATCGTAACGTTGTACCATTGCAGTTCTCAGCCTTCAGTTAAGAGGAGTTCAGACTCTGAGAGTCGACAGTCAAGAGTTCGGTCCACCTTACTCCTTCGACTCTCAACTCTCGTCTTGCCTACGGCATGGCCGGTGGCTGAAAGGTCATGATCGTCAGCGACCCCAGAGCCAGAAGAACAAATCCAAAAACATACAGGGAGGCCAGCGTGGCCACTTGCCAGCCCTTGGAGCGCACATAATCTCCCACCAGCGTCCGGATGCCGTTCAGCCCGTGGATGAGAGCCAGCCAGAGCATCACCAGGTCGTAGGTTCTCCAGAACGGTGTGGCGTAGCGGCGAGCTACGAACTGAAAATCGATATTATCCACGTTGTGGATTATGTGCATGATCAACAAGTGTCCCAAGGCCAGAAAAAGCAGCGCGACGCCCGACACGCGCATAAACATCCACGCATATAGCTCAAGTCCGCTTTCCGGTCTTGCACTGCCTGCCCCGTTCATCAGCTCTCTCCTATTTCATTATGGTACTGAACATGTAAATCGCGGTCGGAACGAAGACCACGGCGAATACGATACCCACGGCGTAAACCAGCTTGCGGTGGATCACCGTCGCTTCCGGCCAGAAATCGATCACGCAGATGCGCAGGCCATTAAGAGCGTGATAGAGCACCGCGCCGGCGAGCGCGATTTCACCCACGCGAAAGGGCGCGTACCGGTAGAGAAAAAGCAGCTTGTTGAAAACCGTGGGACCCCAGCCGACCAAAGCGATGTCCACAATGTGGACCAGCAAGAATAGAAACACACCAACGCCGGTCAACCGGTGCAGAACCCAGGACCAATGTCCCGGCCCTCCTCGGTAGGTCAGGTATTCGTGAAGTTTAACCATGTGTTTACACTATTCTAGTAGCTTATCCCCAAACATTCAATTCTAATGGAATCGGGTGTGGAATTTCAAACTACAAAGAGTGGGGGGCAACCGTGCGAAGCGGTATTATAGTGCTGCACCTGATCTTCAGTTGTCTTGCAGGTTAGCGTAATCGCTGAGATTTGGGCATTTGAGGGCACATGCCGAAACTCGTTTTGCTGGTGACTCGCGACGGGCTGGGCCAAGTCGCTGATTCGGACAAGCAGTTTGGTCTCGAGATGTTCGACCGTTTCCTGCACGCGTTCGAGGCCCAGCCTATCAAACCGCATTCCATCTGCTTCTATACCGACGGTGTCAAACTGGTTTGTGAAGGGTCGCCCGCATTGTTGGGCCTGAGGATTCTCCAGGGGCAGGGCGTTCGGTTGATTGCCTGCCGGACGTGCCTCGAACACTTCGGACTGAGCGGCAAGGTGATCGTGGGCGAAGTTGGCGGAATGAACGAAATTGTCGGACTGTTGACAGAGGCAGACAGCGTGGTGACGGTTTAGGTGGGAGGTCGTGCTGTTGCGGACCCCGTCTGCTCGCTGGCTTGCTTGACAAGGTCTCGCTCGCCCTCATGGTCCAATCGTTTGACTGCCTCGCGAATGGTCATCCAATGGACGGACTGTACCTCTTCTGAACTTTCGAAACGCGACTCGCCGATCGGTCTCATGTTCCAATAGCGAACCACTTTGGTGATCGCTCCCGTTTCATAGCAGACGCAGCCCGCATGGCTCCCGATTTCCACGTGGAATCCGGTCTCTTCCTGAACCTCGCGGATGGCGCAATCCAGCCAGGATTCACCCTCCTTGACCTTGCCTTTGGGCAGCGTCCAATCCTGGCGGCGTCTTCGATAGATGACGATGAGCTCGCGTTCTCCGCCTGCCTGCCGCCAAACGAGGCCGCCGGCTGCGGGTACGATTTTTACGGGCCGATCATGAAATTCCATCAGTGCCGGAATCCTCTCCAATTGATCTATGCCTTTCAGGTCGAGGTGCGGCGGCGCCAATACCCTGGGCGGCGTCGGCCATGAGCGACCGCCAAAACCTCAATTGTCATTCTTGCTACTCATTGCCGAGTGCAGTTATCAGACGGGAGCGCACTTCCGCCCACGGATGGAGGGAGACAGTCTTGGAATCAATTTCCGCAACCCGGCGGTGAATCTCGATTTGCCAAGCCGCTTCCGCATCCGGATCAACTGCCGTGTCCAGACTGTCCAGCAGGGACCCGGCAAGGGCGGCTCGCGCATCAGGCGGGAGCGCCAATGCTTCTTTGAAGATCTCGCCAGCTTCACGGCTCATGCACTCATTATAGCTTGGCCCCCACATGGGCACAAACTGTTTCAGGTTCTCACCTGCAACAATAAGTACGAACCCGCCAAGCCGAAAAGAACGTCGGGCGACCAGGCGGCGACGAGGGGAGGCAGTTGGCTGAGGTTGCCCATGGCTTCGAACAGGCTGGAGATCGACCAGTAGAGAATTGCAATGCCGATGCTGAGCGCGACTCCAGACAAGGCGCCCTTACTGCCCGTTGTAAACGAAAATGGAATGCCGATCAGGGTCACGACGAAGGCAATCAGCGGATAGGAGAACTTCCGATTCAACTGGATCGAGAGGCGGACCACATCAAACCCGCTCTGGCTGAGCTCGCGGATATAGTGACGCAATTCGAGCGCGCTCATTTGTTCGGAAGGCCTCACTTCTTTCTTGAAGTAGGCAGGCTCCTCCGTAATTTCTTTGAAGCTGGCGACAGAGAAGGGAAGGTAATTGTCCACGCGGTCCCCGTTGAGGTCGCGCATCCACCCGTTTTCGAGCACCCAGCCGCGGATGGGCGGTTCCCAGAAAGCCCGCGCCGCATAGATGCGGCGGGTAAGATGAAAAGTCTTGGGATCGAACTCGAAGCAAGCGAGGTCTGCGAAGACGTTCTTGTCCGGGTCAAAGAACCTGTAGTTATAAATGCGATTCGATAGGCCGAATATCCATTGGCGTTCAGGCCGGTAAAAAGTTTGCGGAGGTTTTCCTTTGATCTGATTGCGCAAGGCATCCTGCTGCTGGTTGGTCTGGGGCAGGAAATCATCGGAAAGGAAGAACATGCCGATGCTCAAAACAGTGGCGACGAGCAGCACGGGAGCGGAAATCCGGTAAAGGCTCACCCCCGCGGCCTTGATTGCGGTAATCTGATTGGATTTGGTGAGCAAGCCGAAGTTGACAAGCGTTGCCACCAGGATGCTGAGCGGCAGTATCAAGTAGATGATCTGAGGCAGTAGAAAGCGGTAATAATTGAGGATTACACCCGCCGTAATATGATTACGGACCATGTCGCCCAGGAGTTGGAAGAAATCGAAGATAATGTATATGCCTGAAAACGTCACCAGAAGCATGAAGAAATAGAAAACCCAGCCCTGGATAATATAAATATCGAGGATCTGAAATATTCCACTGCCGGGGGAGCGGGGCATCAGGCGCGGCCCTGAGAATCGTCCCCGCCGCGGGCGGGATTGACGCACTTCCCAGCGGCGTCCCAATTCGTCCATCCAATCCTGGAAGAACTGAAGGTGACTGCGGACTCTGCGCAGTTGCCCGAGCATCATAACGCCGGCGACCGCGAAGATCACATTGGCAAGCCACAGCCCGATCGCCGGCGGCAAGCGCCCTTGCCTCGAGAAACTGAGGCCGAATGCCATGATGATGTAATAGATGAAGACCAGCACCATGGTCAGGATCAACCCCACCGCTTTGCCGCCTTTACGAGTGGATAGGCCCAGCGATATTCCCACCAGGGCAAGAACCAGGCTGGCTACCGGAATAGCAAACCGATAATGGATCTCAACCAATGCGGCCTGGCGTTCGCGGGGACTGGCCGTCTGTTGAACCAATCGCCGGAGCGAAAGCAAGCGTGGGTCCTGGCTTTCAGCGCCCGATGCAGAACCCTGCTCGAGGGGCACGGGGATGTCCGTGTCGGTGAAGGAGACTACTGAATATTGCAAAGGGTTTTGCGGATCGATTTCGTGGGTCATCCCATGAGCCAGATGAATTACCAGCCTGTCATTAGCAGCTTCGTTGACAAGCACCCCGCTTTCCGCTAAGGTTACTTTGACGTGGTCGTGCTGTGTCGTGTCCGCGATAAAGACGCCCCGCCACCGGGAACGAGATCCGGTCACATCCTCCAAGTAAAGAAGCAGATTGCGGAACTGCTCAATAAAGACGCGAGGTTGGATCTCATAGGGCACCTGGCTGGCTTTAAGCCCGGCTTCCATGCGATTGAGTTTGCGCCCCGCCAGCGGCGAGAGGAACAGGCTCATACTCAGCGTGAGGGCCCACCCCGCAAACGCAAACAGCAGCACAGGCCTGACGAACTGTGAGATGCCGATCCCCGTGGCACGGGCGGCGATAACCTCACCGTCCGCTGCCATGCGGCTGAGGCCAATCAGGGTTCCTACCAGCACCGCCATGGGAACCGTGAGCACGAGGATGCTGGGGACAGGTAACATGAACAGGGTCACCATATCGCTGAGCGGGAGGCTGTGGCGCACTACCATCTCCAACAGATGCCCCAGGTGGCGAATGAAAATTACGAAAGTCAACACCACCAGGCCCAACACCGAGTGAGAAGAGATTTCTTTGAGAATATAGCGGGTAAGTATCCGCATAGGTCCTAGCAGGGCGAAAAGCGAGGCTGAAACCAAAACTGATTTCCTGAAGCCCGGCCCCAATTCATGCTAGCACATCGAAATCAGCGTCGCAAAGAACCGTGCCACCTTGAATGTGGCGCCGAAGTTTTGGCCGGCACGTCCCGCTCCATAGGCCAGCGCTAGAAGACAAAAATGCCGATTGGTAGCATAAATTCGGCTTTAGCATTGGCTCTTGAGCTGAAATAACTGTTCCCCTGGCGGACCCAATGGCGGTCGGTCCAGCACCTCCTCTACAGCCGGCAGGCCAATTGCCGATTCCTTAATGTTATGGCTCAGACGCATCTAATGCTCCTTTGGCATATGCATCAGCCCTTCTACAAGGATCTGGTGGAGGACCGGTACACCATGCCTTGGACGCGCCTGCACGCATTGAAGGACTATTACGGGATGGTGGCGATCCTGCGGGATTTCCCTGACGTCCACATGACGTTTCAACCTCGTCCCTTCACTGGTAGTGCAGATTCAGGAGTACGCGCAGCAGACGGCTGTCGAGCGCCCTCTATGAAGTGGCCTTCAAGCCGGTTGAAAAACTGAGTGAAGATGATCGCCGGTTCCTCCTGCAAAGCGCGTTTCAGATTAACGATCAAAACCTGCTCAACCGATATCCGCGCTTCCGCGAATTGTGGGACAAGTCTCGAACTGGTGACCAGTCCGGGGCGGCCCGCATCTTTTCCGAGCACGACCTGCTCGACCTGCAAGTGCTTTCACAGCTCGCTTGGTTTGACGAAATCTACCTTTCGGGCGACCGCGAGATCAGATGGCTCGTGGCGAAGGCACGAGGGTATAACGAAGACGATAAAGCGCTGCTTCGCATTAAGGAAGTGGAGCTTTTCAATAAAGTCCTCGATGAATACAGGGCTGCCAGCGAGCGCGGACAGATTGAGATTTCGACTTCGCCTTTCTACCATCCCATCCTTCCCCTCCTCTGCGACACCAACATTGCTGAAGAATCTCATCCCGGAGTGCGCCTGCCGCGGCGCCGCTTTCAGCACCCCGAGGATGCACGCGACCAGCTCCGCGCCGCGGTCGAAACTCCACGAGCAGGTTTTCGGAAGCAAGCCCCGCGGACTGTGGCCGAGCGAAGGAAGCGTCTCCGACGAGGTCCTGCGCCTGGCCGCCGACGAGGGTTTCGCATGGGCGGCCACCGACGAGGGTGTGCTCGGACGCTCGCGCCAGATGGGTTTCTACCGGCGAAGCGACGGCACTTTGGACGGAGGTTGGGAGCTCTATCGGCCTCACGTTTTCGCTTCCGATGGGCGCCGCATCTCCCTCTTCTTTCGCGATCACCAGCTTTCTGACCTGGTCGGCTTCGTCTATTCCCGCATGGACCCGCAAGGCGCGGCGGCGGACCTGCACCAGAGAATCAAAGCTGCAGGCCGCAGCACCGGTGATAGACCCTCGGTAGTCTCGGTTATCCTGGACGGCGAAAACGCCTGGGAATACTACCCGGAGAACGGCAGGGAATTTCTCAAGAGCTTTTACGGCCGGCTGGCTTCCGATCCTGAAATCAAAGCTGTGACTGCTACAGAGGCCCTGGGAGTTACAGACCAGGGGCAATTAAACCACGTGTGCCCTGGGTCCTGGATCAACGCCAATTTTGACGTTTGGATCGGAGCCGATGAAGACAACCGCGCCTGGGACCTACTTTCCGAAGCGCGCGATTTCTACACCCAAGCCGGCAGCAAAGCCCAGAAGAAGAATGCCGAGCTCGCGCAACAGGAATTGTGGGTCGCCGAAGGCAGCGATTGGTGTTGGTGGTACGGCCCGGAACACTCGACCGCCAACGACGAAGAATTCGACCTGCTCTATCGCAAACACCTCAGCAACCTCTACAACATGCTGGGAGGCGTTCCCACCGACGAGTTGGCGGAACCGATCAAGCGTCCGCGCACCGCAGCCTTGAGCGTTCCACCTACAGGGCTCATCCAGCCGCGCATCGATGGGGTGGTCACCAACTACTTCGAATGGCTTGGCGCCGGCATCTATCTGCCCGATCCGCGCTCTGGCTCCATGCACGGCGCGGCAGGCGTCTGGGAGGCGCTTTACTACGGGTTCAACCAGGAGGCCCTTTTCCTTCGCCTGGACTTGACCGATGGATTCCCCAAAGAGCATCCGGATTTCGAAGTGCGCGTGAACGTGGTGGACACCGACCGAATTCGCATTCACGCCCCGATTGTCTCCGGTGGCCTGGCTGGCTTGAATTGGTGGAAGAACGACGATCCCCTTCCCGCCCCGCCCGCTTCGGATGGGCAACTCCAGGTCGCCTACCGCCGTATCTTCGAGTTGCGTTTGAATTACCAACTGCTAGGATCCGAGCAGCACCAGCAAATCCGCGTCCAGGTCTCGCTTTGGGCGAATGGCCTGCCGCTCCAGATCATCCCCCAAGAGGGCTGGCTCACGCTTCGGCTCGCTGAAGAACTTATTAGCTGGTGAAATAATCGGGTGATCGAGAGATCGGACCATCATCTGCTCTGTAGGGGGGACGGCTTGCCGTCCCCTGGAGTTTCTACATTTCACGTGGAGGTCGGCCGGTTGTTAACGTTCCTACCACTTTCGGCTTCTCCGGCTGCTAACCCTCTCAGCTCTTTCGGCTTCGCCGCCTGCTCCGTGGAAAGGCTCGGCCTTTCCATCGGCCTCCCCACCCTCTTCTCTTTTTCGCCCGGCGAGGCTGTGCCTCGCCGGGCCCTCATCGTGGTCTGCGCCACACGATCTCGTCCAGATCCGGCAGCAGCGGTTCATCCTCGCGCGGCCATCCCTTCCAGCATCGGACACTGGACCAACGATAATCCTCCGCCCGTTCCACCAACCCCGCTCGCACGGGATTCTGATGAAGGTAATGGACCCGCTGCATGAAAAAGTTCTCGCTGTAGATGGGCGGGGCCTGCGAGTGGCCGTCCCACAAAGAATGCGCATGGCCGCGGGCTTTCTGCGCATCCCGCAGCTTCGCCAGGGAGGAAGTGTAGTTGCCTTTCTTCAGATAGCTAATCACCCGATGGCTGGAGATTCCGTTCAAAAAACGCAAGGTGTCAGAAGGCTTAAGCGCGCCGCTGGTGATGACATGCAGATGATCGGGCATGATGACATAGGCAAAAATCGCGAATTGCCCCGAGTGCCGGGCTTCATCCAAGGCGGCGCAGACGATCTCCTTGATGGCGTCCGTGCGAAATACCGGCAGCCAGTCATGCGCCACGCTGGTAATGGACAAACACGGATTGTCCCGGGAAATCGTAACCATGAAAGGATGGGAGGCGCAGCCTCCTCGAAAGAAATAAGTACGGAGAACGCCATGGAAAGGCCGAGCCTTTCCACGGAGCAGCGGGCGGAGCCCTTCCCACGCCAGATTAACACTACAGATGCTTCACCCGAAATGTATAAACTCCAGGGAAAGGCAAGCCTTTCCGCAAGTCAGGGCGGCAGAGCCGCACTCTGCTCATGGGACGCTGACGGCTGATGGCTGAAAGCTGAGAGCTGACGGCTGACAGCTTCCTGCCTCTTGTCTCTCCTCACTGAATTACCCATCCGGGAATGACCACGTCAACGGGCCTGGCTCCGACGGGAAATGTCGTGAGCAGGCTTGGCGGGTTTGTCTGAGAACCGCCAGGGTTGAACCGGACGCGTCTGCGACTGCCAAGAACCGTTCATCTGGAGTGAGTGCCAGGGCGCGGGGCTCGATGCCGATGTGCACTGCCGCCAGCAGAATGCGGTTCTGAACGTCCAAGGCCATCACGGAGCCGTCGCCGGCATTGGCGATGTAAAGAACCAAGGGGTTCTGTTGAAACACTCCTGCCACTGGATTATGGCCCGTGGGGTAGTTCTGTTCCACGTTGTTTTGCTCGGTGTCCACGATCACCATGCTGGTCCCTTGGTTCGCGAAAACAAACAGCTCGCCGCCATCCGGCTTGAGAACCATAGGTCCTGGGCGAATACCGATTTCGATGTTGGCAAGAAGCTGCCGCGCGGACAAGTCCGCGGCCGAGATGGCGGGCTCGTCCATGTCACTTACAAAAACCTTGGCGCTATTCGGCAAGATGACCATGGGGCCGGGCCCTTTGCCCACTTGGACTGATCCAAGCACTTTTCGATTGTCGGCGTTCACGAAGTAAAGCTGGTTTGCAGCGCGTGATGATATAACAAGTGTATTGCCGTCTGGGGTAACAGCAAGATCGGTCGAAGGCGAGCCGAGTCCGACGCGGCCTGTTTCCCTGTAGCCGGTTGTATCGATGAAAACAATTTGCCCTTTCGGCGGGTCGAGGATGAACGCTTTGCTCCCTGACTGCGAAAAGACAAGATCACAGGCCCCTTCTCCGACGCGAAGCGTCCTCGCAACCCGAAGGGCCGGGAACTCCACTACATTGATTTCACCTGAGGCCGACACCACCCAGAGTTCCTTGCGCTGCGGCCTCACGAAAACCCGCTCGGGATGCGCCGCAACCTCGACCGTCGCCCGCACGCGGAAGTTCGCCAAATCAACTTCCGCCAGTGTCGAACTCTGATTGTTGACCACAAAGGCAGCATAGGCTTTGGGCGGACCCGGCCGCCGTCGGCAGCCGCTCGAAGAACACTGCTAAACAGGCAAGTGCGACCGCAAGAAGTTGTGGACCATTCGTATAGCGCCGACCATCAGGCCGGCACTTGCTGGCCTCGCGCCCAGCGCTACGCCTCCTGTAATGGTTCATCATCGCGAAACCTCAGGCTAGGGTGGCCAAGCGCGCCAGGATCCTTGCCACGCCTTCTTCAAAGGCCTCCCGGCCGGTCAGCAGGCTTATCACTAAATACCCTTCCGAGCCGAAGTCGTAAAAGTGGCCCGGATGAACCAGCACCCCGTCTTTGTGGGCCAGTTCCAGAGCCCACTCCTCATCGGTGCGGATCGAGGGAAGTCGCAGGATAGCATACCATCCTCCCTCGACTTCCAGACGGCTGATAGGCTGGGTGGCCGTGAGTCGAGCGTCGAGCCACCGAAAATTCGACGTCACTCGTTCTATGATTTGCGATTGAATCGTGCGACGAGTCTCGAGTAACGTGGGCAGCGCCAGCGCCAGGGGCGCGCTCAGGGAAAGATAGGTGTCGGCGATGATTTCCAGGCGTGCCAAGCCGCTTTCGAGAAGTTGCCCAGGCCCGTTCAACACCAGCCAGGCAAGCTTCATCTGCGGCAGAGCGGAGATTTTCGAGAGGCCGCTGAGCGTGAAGCTGAGGGCTTCAGCAACTCCAGCGTGACTTGCGACGCGCTGCGGGTCCGCTGCGAGAGGATAATCGGTGAAAACCTCATCGGCCACGATTGCCATGTCGTGACCGCGGCTGATGGCGACAAGCTCCGCAAGTTCGCGGCGGCGAACAAACGACCCCGTAGGATTGTTGGGATGGACCACCAGCACAGCGCGGCTGCGAGCCTCGACGCGACTCTCGAGGGTGTGCAAGTCGATCTGCCAGCCCTGGTCGTAAATCAGCGGATAAGGGATAACCCGAACATCGTTCAACCCCGCCAGAAAATCGAAAAGAGGATAGCTCGGCTGCGGGGCCAGGATGCTGTCCCCAGGGTCGGCGAGCAGGCGGAAAATGTAGGAGTAGGCTTCGCTGGTGCTGGTGGTCAGGAAGATCTGCCTCGGGTTGAGCGTGACGCCCCGCTCGGCGTAATAACCCGCCACCGCCTGTCGCGCCACAAGCAGGCCGCGCGGGTCGGGCGTATAAGTAAGCGCCTGAGGACTTGCCAGCGCATCGAGGATGCCCCTCTCGTCGAAAGCAAACCCGCAGCGCGTGGGGTTCGATTCCGTCAGGTCAAGAAGCGGAACCCCTCTGCGGCGGAACTCCTCAATCTCCTCCGAAAGCCGATTCGGAGTGAGCTGCCAATTGGTGCGGGAAGAAAACATAAGAACAGTGAAGAGTGACGAGTGACGAATAAGAAATCAGTTGTCAGTGGTTAGTCGTCAGTCGTCAGTTAGAACCAAACGCTCAGAAGCCCAAGGCACGGCCCTTACCACGGAGGGCGACGGTCGGCCGGGTGAGGGGTCATTTCCGTCTCCATATAACGCTGCCGAGCTTCAGCGAACTCATACATTGTATGACCTTTCTAGGTTATGCGTGCTCAGGCGTTGGCCGATTTCAAAACCTTCAGCAATCCTTCCAGGCAATCGCGCGTGCTCTCGAGCTTATTCCCGTCAGGGCGCAAATAGGCGCTCTCGAGGGAAATCGTGCCATCGTAACCGTCCTTGCGCAAGGCTGTGAACTGGCCGCGGAAATCAATCATACCTTCACCGATGGGCACGTACTGAAGCTTCCCCGTGGCCGGGTCTTTCTTAATGTCTTTGAGATGCATATTCGAGAAGAGGCCGCGAACCTGGCGGTAACCGTCGGGGTAGGGAACTTCTCCGATGTGCACGGCGTTGCAGGGGTCCCACATGCCACGCAAGTAGGGCGAATTGACATCGCGCAGCAGGCGCCCCAGCTCTTTTCCCGTCCCGATGTTGCACTCGTGCTCATTTTCGAGGAGCAGTGTGATTTTGTTCCGGCCTGCGAGTGCCGCTGCTTTGGCCAGGCGCTCACGGACGTATGGGTAGGCCTTTTCCGGGTCCTCCGCCCTCCAATAACTGAAGATCCTCACCTTGGTCGTGCCGAGCAAGTGAGCGGCCTTGAAAACACGGTCGAGCAGGCTCTCTGTGTCTTTGTCCTTCAATCCGACGGCCTTGAATACGTCGTTTTCGTTCGGGTGCTGTGACGGCATCTCGGGCAACTGATATTTGAATATTGGTGAACCAATCTCCGAAACCCTCAAGTGATGCTTTTCGATCAGACCCTTGGCGCGTTCGAGTTCTGCTGGGGAAAGGTTCACCACATTCTTCTGCCAGAGTTCCCGCACCTCGCAGTAAGGCAGCGAGTAGCTGCCGATGAAGTCCAGCGCCACGCCGAAGTCCTCCGAGAGTTCATCCGTAATGACGCCCAGTTTGGACCGTAAGGAATCCTTCCCGTGATCCGCCCAAGCAAACTTTGTTACGGCGCCGAGCGCACCAAGCGTCTGGAAGAATTTCCTGCGGGTCCACTGCTCTTCCACGGTCACCCCCTATGATCGCGATCCCGCAGCCTTGGCGGGCGCAGAATCTGCCATCATAACAGGGAAAGAAGAAGAGGGAATAGGGAATAGGGAGTGGGGAACATGAGTTGGGCAAACAGAAGTTGCGACCAGGAATACTGCTATTCCCCGCTCCCGATTCCCTGTTCCCCTTCTTCCTATCTCCCTCCGCGAGCTTTTCCGAGGCCGGCGACCGACCGAAGCTGATGTGGGTGGTTGTGGCAGACCAGGCTGCAGGAATTCATGGCCCGGTTATAAGAGATTGGAGTGGCGCCATTCGGGGCGACGACCCTCGAATCAAAGTTCACCAGGCGCTCGCCGGAGATTGTGCCGAGGCGCGTGCCCATGCCGTGGGCTGTATGGCATACCGAGCACGAGAACCCATCCTTGATGTGGCGCGCGTGTTCGCTGAAGCTGGTGTTGTTCATTATCTGTGTAAGGTCGTGGCACTTTCCGCACAGAGCATAGGGGCCGCCGCCTGCGCCGCCCTCGACGCTCAAGTTCGGATTAGGGTAGAGATTCGTAATCAGCAACCCGGGCGCGGGGGCTTGGCTGAACTCATAGCGGCGCTCCATGATATGCGCGAACATCGAGCCGTGCGGGCCGTTCGGTCCCTTGCCGCCGAATTCGCGGTTGTCGTCGCTGTTGTGGCAATCCGTGCAGAGGATGCGGGCGCCCATGCTGCGCCCCGGAGTTCTGCCATCGAGGTTCAACATGGTAGTGAGCAGACTGGGCTGGGGGAGGGCGTTGGTTCGCGCATGTGTCACCGGGTGGCTTGAACTCGCAGTCTCGCTGAATTGCGGGATGACGTTCAGCGGATCGCTGGCTGAAACCACGCGTGAGGGCAAATAGCCAAATGCCGCTTTCGACTGTTGGCCCGTGCTGTAGCCGTGGCAGCGCAAGCAATTCTCATACTGGTTAACGGCTGGGGTAACCACCGTCACGCCGTCCGTAGCGCTGATCCCCGCGACCATGGCTTGCGAAGGACGAACCGCAGGCGCAGCGGAAAACGTGCTGACCCGGTTTGACGAATGCGGATTATGGCAGTCCACGCAGGTGACGTGCATGCTTTGGTTCAGCAGCGCGCTTTCCTTTGGTTGGTGGGGAGAGTTCCCCGCCGAAAATGCATGGCCATATTTCGGGGCGACCATTTCGGCAAGAATATTCGAAACCGGAGGAGAGACATTCGAGCTGCCGTTGTGACAGGTGAGGCAGACCTGGTCGTCTACAGCCTGAAGCAGCGAGCTCGCGCCTTGAGCATTATGCGACGTGTGGCAGGACTCGCAGCCATTGCTCGCCACAGAGCCGT
The DNA here is from genome assembly GCA_963770415.1 of uncultured Acidobacteriota bacterium. Classification (GTDB taxonomy): domain Bacteria; phylum Acidobacteriota; class Terriglobia; order UBA7540; family UBA7540; genus CAVROP01. The sequence goes on along the minus strand of CAVYPU010000012.1, from coordinate 47,818 downwards.
AATGCCCCAGGGAAACCTGCTTGGAGTTTGGGGCAGCCTCTCTTGAAATTCCCGCGGCCGTTTCGAGAGATACCAGCGAAAGCACTCTGTTGGACACTGTGGCGTGGACGCTCGTTGACCATCCGGCCAGCGGATTTATTTTGTTGGAGGCGGCGCTTTGGCTGAGCGGCGCTCCAAAAGCGCGCATCATCCCGTGGCTTGCTTCGAGCGCACTGGTCAGGCCCATCCCCGATCCCGTGGAGGTCGAACTGTGGCAGGCGAGGCAGAGCGCGCCCTTTGAGTTATTGATCGCCAGGAAATTCGGATTCTTCGGGTCGAGATTCTGGACGTGAGGATTGTGGCAACTCGTGCATTCGACGTTGCCGTTGATGAGGCGCACAGCGCCGGTCGGATCGGCGGTCGAGGGCGGATTGGCGGTCAATGACGAGACCAGGTCCGCACCCGGCTTCAATGGAAGGTTCAAGCTGATCGGATGCATTGCCGAGAGATTGGTCCCGAACACATCCGACGAGTTCATCTTGCCCGTCATCGCCACGTGGCCGTAAGCGGCGAGCGCACCGGGCGACCCTGCCACCGTGCCATCATGGCAACTGAGGCAGAGCGTGCTGTCCGTGCCGAGGCGCGGCGCCGGGTTGGGCGTGTTAACCAGAGTCGAACTGCTGTAGACCTTGTAGGACTGCACGCTCGAAAGCGTCTGGTTCCATAGCGGAGTTTGGGACGCCCCCGCCGTGCCGTTCAACCCGGAGTGCGGGGCGTGGCAGTACAAACAAGAACCTGAAAGCGTCCCCTTAATCGGCGAGCTACCACCCGGCGACAAATCATGCGCGCCGATCACATCCCTCTGCGCCGCCACGGCAAAAGGCAGAAAGATCACCACCAAAACACTAAGACACAAAGAAAGCATGCTTATTGTTTTCTTGTCTTCAGGTCCTTCTTGGTGCCTTTGTGTCTTGGTGGCGGTATTCATCACTTTCCCTGCGCGAAATACTGGAAGACTTGCACGCGGCGATTGAATGAATCGACGACAAACACACGATCGCTTCGATCGACGAACAACCCGGTGGGCAACTGGAATTCGCCGAATCCCGTCCCTTGCTGCCCAAAGTAATAGAGCAGGCGTCCCTGCCGGTCGAAGACTTGAACCGTCCCGCTCAGGCCTTCGGCCACGTAGAGGTGCCCTTCGGAATCCACGCCGATCCCCTTCGGCCGGAACATCGCCAGGGACCCATCGCCCGCCTGCCCCACGGCATACTGAAACTTCCCGGAGCGGTCGAGGGCTTGCACACGGAAGTTCATCGCGTCCACCACGAGCAGGTTTTCGCCGCTGAGGCGCAATTCCGTGGGAAAGTTGAATTGGCCGGCGCCCGCGCCGTGCCCGCCGATCTTCTGCAGAACCTTGCCTTGCATATCGAGCGCGAAGATCTCGTGGCGCAAAGTATCCGACACATAAATGCGCTGCGCCTGGGAATCGATTGCGATTCCAGTCGAGCGCTTGAAATAACCTTCACCCTTCACGCTGCCGATAACCCGCTGAAATTTCCCGTCGGCTTCGAAAACAAAGATCTTTCCCGAATAAGAATCAGTAACGTAAATGTTATCCGCGGAATCAAGGCCACGCATTGCGGCGACTCGAGGCCATCGGTGTCTTTGTGGCGGGAAATGAACTTGTACTTGTGCTGTGCGAAATCGAAGATGTGAATGCCGGCAGCGCCCGGGTCTGTCACGATGATGCGATCGCGCGAGTCAGTGACTACGCTATAGGGAGCAATCAGATCGTGAAACTCCGGCTCGCCCGCCACCGCATCGACCAGACGGCCCCAGAAGCTGTGTTTGGTTCTGACTTCCTTCTCGGAGCTGACGCTGCCTTCGTACCGCAGCTTGCGGCCACCCCCGAGTTCCAGTTCCGGCACCGTCACAAGCACCGGTGTGTTCGCTTTCGATCTCGCCCACGCGTGGGGGGAAAGCAGGAGTGAGCCACCAAGGCACAAAGACACCAAGAAGATAAAAGTATGAATTATATGAATGAGAGGGAAATGCGGATTGCAAAGAAATCTCAGTTCTTTTTTCCTGCCTATTTCCCTTTGTGTCTTTGTGCCTTGGTGGTTCATTATTGCCGCTGTCCTTGGTGCCTTTGTGCCTTGGTGGTAATCATTCAAAAGAAATTAAACCACCTCGAAACACCCACGAAGAACGACCCAAACGTTGTCTCCGGGATGCCGGCCGCGCTGAATCCCTGCACCAGCTTTAAGTAACCTGTTTGGAAACTCAGCTTGCGCACGTTGTAGGTCATCAGGAAATTCATATTCTCATTATTGTTATTAGAGAACGTCGAATCACTGTTGGTTCCGCTCAGCGCCCGGGCGTAGGTGGCGGACAAGGTGAGGCCCTTGATTGGGCTTGTGCCAACTCCCGCCGAGTACGACCTGCCGTTATAGAGCACCACCGCGGCCGGGTTAATAATAGGCAAGGGAACCGGCGTGGGAACAAGCCCCGTCGAGGTCAACAGCGCGTTGCCGCGCGAGTCTGAGTAGGTGCCGTTCAGGCTGAAGCGGAAGAGCGATAGCGAAGTCGAGTAGCTCTGGCTCAAATCGGTGGAACCGGACACGCCGTTCAACATATTCCTCGCTCCGCTTGCGTAGGCGCCCCAATACGCCCTGCGGCCGAGCCTGCGGCCAATGCTGCCGTTGTAGCTGTAGCCGGAGGTGGTGTAGTTGATCAGCACCGTCTGGGTATCCTGGGCGTAAGAGAAGCCGCCCGAGAGAGTCCAGCGCTTGATCGCGTGCGTGTAGTTCGCGGAAGTGCTGATGCCCAGCACGCTTTCGTTTGTTGTGTCGATCGAGGTCCGGGTCAGCCCGAAGACTCCGTTGAACTGGCCGCCCAGCAGCCGGTTGGAGTAGGTTGCGGTTCCGTTGTAGGAGTCGGACGCGAAGGAGAGTTCCAGAAAGGTTTGTTGCTGCCGCTCGAAGAAGGTATGAAGATTAATATGCTCCGCCGGCAGCTCGTAGCTGGCATAGCCGGTCATGCTCAAGCTGTGCGTTCACTGTGGCGCTTCGCTTTGCGGCAGCACCGCGCCCGCCGTGACCAGCGTGTTATAAAGTGTGCCTTCCAGATTATCGGTATAAAAAGTGTTCCCTCCCACATTCAAGTGTCCCACGGGTTCGAAATTGAGGGCGCTCGTGAGCGTATCGATGCTGGTGTCGTATTTATCGGTGGAGGAGGTATCGCCGAAATTTGTGTCGAGGTCCAGTCGCGAGGCGCCGGCGGAAAAATTGCCGTTCCAGGGCAAGTTGTGTCCCACGCTGGCGAAAAACGAATCGGACCCGGTATTGGTTTGGGTGGGAAGTTCGCCCGCCAGAAACTCCGGCGTGGCGGTCCTGGCGCCAACGTATTGATAGCCGCCGTTCAGGTTGAAGCCCGCGATTCGGTAAGTGGACGTGGCGGAAAAAGTTTCTGAATGGAGGCGCCCATCCGCGTTCGCGCCGTAAATCGAGTAGGAGTTGTTGGCATCGGAAAAACTCAGGTTCAGACTGGGCAGGTTTTCCAGGTGGACGCCCCAGGTGAGGGCCAGCGTATCCGTGTTGCCATGCGTGGTGTAGTTGGCCACGCCCGGAAGATTGAAGTTTCCGCTTCCGTTGTACGTTGTGGAATAACTGATTGAGCCGGGGAAATGGCTCCCGCCAAAAATCTTCGCGCTGGCATTAACGCCGCTGCTGGAAGTGAGCGACTGAAAACTGGAGTTCAGGCGCGACTGGTTGTAAAAGGGTTGAACATCGAAGGAGAGGAAATTGGGATTGTAGTAAGACCCGGACAGGTCGGCTTCGCCGGCGCCTACGATGCTGTGGTCGGAGCCGGCGGCATTCGAGGTGTCATCACTGTAGCCCACCGTGGCGGTGCCGCTCAGATTCATGCGGGCCTCGCCGGCGTTCACCTGCGCCGAAACGCGGCCGGTGAGGGCCAAGCCGAGCACGAGCAGGATGGTGAAAGTCCTCTTCACGTTATGACATTTTGCACATCGAATGCCAAAGGGTAACCACCAAGGCACAAAGACACAAAGAAACACAATTAACTAAAGTGCGATTCTGTGGATGCCGTCCTTTATCAGGACGGAATTGAAGTTCACAAGCAAACCCAGGCGGTGACCGGTCAGTTTGAGGTAGGTCAAGACCTGCGCTTTGTGCACAGTATGCAGGGCCGCCACCTGATCCGTTTCTTTCGGTATAGGCTCCCTGTTCACCTGATCCTCGATCCTCGACACCAAGGCACAAAGACACAAAGAAATACATTTAACTAAAGTGCGATTCTGTGGATGCCGTCCTTTATCAGGACGGAATTGAAATTCACAAGCAAACCCAGGCGGTGACCGGTCAGTTTGAGGTAGGTCAAGACCTGCGCTTTGTGCACAGGATGCAGAGCCTCGACGGCCTTGATCTCAACCACAACACAGTTTTCCACCAGCATGTCGAAACGTAAGCCGACGTCCATACGGAGGTCGTCGTACACGACCGGCAGTGTGATCTGCCTTTGCGCCTTCACTCCGCGCTTCTGAAGTTCGTGGCAGAGGCATACTTCATAGACGCTTTCGAGCAACCCCGGCCCCAGTTTTGTGTGCACCGTGTAGGCTGCGTTGACAATCTTCGTTGCCACCTGATTCGTTTCTTTCGGTATAGGCTCCCTGTTCACGTTATCCTCGATCCTCGACACTAAGCCACCAAGCCACCAAGCCACCAAGAAATAAGTTATTTTATTTTTCTTTGTGCCTTGGTGCCTCGATCCTCGATCCTCGACACTAAGACACCAAGACACCAAGAAATGAATTGTTCTATTCTTCTTTGTGCCTTTGTGCCTTGGTGGTATACCTGCCTTGGTGGCATGCCTTTGCTACAACTTTTCAACCCTCGCGCTCTTGCCCAACCTGGCTGCCAGGGCGGAGCGAAGCTGCTCGATCTTTTCCTTGGTAAGTTGCTGGCGCAGCGGGTCCTTGATGGTTTCGAATTTTTGCATGCCGGCGGGGATGTGCGCGTTTAGCCGCAGGATGGTGTAGTCGTTCGCGTCAAACTCGATAATGTCGCTCACCTGGCCGGGCTGCATGGCGAGAGAGCCTTCACCACGGCCGGAGGCAGTTTCGAGCGGTCCGCAGCCTTGTGGTCGCCCATCATCACCCGGAAATCATCTTCGGAAATTCTTCTCGGCCAGCAGCCCGAACTCCTCGTAACTCTTGGTGGCCTTGGCCTGGCGCAAGGCATCCTCAGCGCGCTTGCGCGCTTCCTTGCAACTGGGCGGCAGTCGCGTTCGGCGGAGGCAGAATGGAAATGCTCTGGAACGAGAAGGACTCCGGGATGCGGAAGCGCTCGGGGTGCTGGTCGTAGTAGGCCTTTGCCTCGGCCACGGAAACCGCCGCCTTGTCCGTCACCTCCTGCTTCAGAAATTTGTCGATGAGCAGCGAGCGCTCCACCTTCGTCTTGCAGCAACTTGGCTGCGAACCGCTGGAACTCTCCTTGGAGGAACTGCTGATATTCCTGCGGGGAATGTAAACTGCCGGCGGAACTCCGCCATGGCGCGCGCCAGTTGCGCCGGGCGGCACGGTCATGTTGCGGCGCTTGGCCTCCTGGTACACCAATTCCTCGAAGATCATCATCTTCATCGCGCCGTCGCGGATGTCCGCTTCCATGGCTTTGGGAAACCCGTTGTGCAGGCGCGCATAGGGGAAGATGGTGAACATTTCGCGGAGCAGGTCGCGGTCCGTCAGCACCGCGCCGTTCACCCGCACCACCGGCCGGCCCACCGGCTGGAATGAAGTGGTGGAACTGAAGGCCTGCGGCGCATACCACAGGGGTGTGGGAGGCGACCTGCGCCGAGGCCGACGCTACCACCAAGACACAAAGACACAAAGAGAGAATAGAGCTCAATGAAATCTTCGTGTCTTTGTGCCTTGGTCGGCTCAACGTTCGTGCCGGATTGTCTTGGTGTCTTTGTGTACTTCTGTGGTTCATGCTCATAACCCCCGGAAAATCAGGGGGAGGAGTTGCCCTCCCCCGAGTTGATGGTCAAGAAAACCAGACTACATGGTCGGTACGCTCATCAAACCGTGCATTTCGTTCGACTCGCCGCCGTGGCAATTGCGGCAGAACTGCGCCACCGAGTTGCCGCTGGTGGTAGGGCGTGTACTGGCCCTTGATGAAGAACATGGTCGAGTAGTTGCCGTTGGAGTTGGTGTACACGGTCATGCTGTGCTGATCGTGGCAGGTGGTGCAGGTAACCGCGTTGACGATGTCCACCTGTCCCGCCAAAGGAGGCCAGCGTCGCCCCCGGAACGTTCCAGAAGAAGCCGGATAGTTGACGTGAGGAACTGGTTCATGGAGCTCGAGTGAACTCCAGGAGATCGGGCGGTGTTCCCGCCGCCCGTGCAGTCCCAGTTGTAGGCGGAGTTAGGTGCTTTGTAACCGCCCGTGGTGGGACAGTGCCGCCGGTGCGCACCCGACGATGGCATAACCGCCCACCGGGTGGTCGTTGCTATAGGCCGCGCCGCCGCTGGGAGCCGCCTTGGCGAGCAGTGTGGGAGCGGTCCCGCCCGACGACGGGCAAGGTCTCAACGGTCTGACCTTGCATCATGCCGACTTTGGTCAACACGCCGTCATGGCAGCTCAGGCAGAAAAGGATGACTGTGTTGGCGTCATGGGCACTAGTGACGCCAGTGCCGGTGTTTTGAGTACCGCTGGTATAAGTTGCCATAGTGGGCAGCGTGACCGGGTATTTCGCCGCGCCGTCGCCGCTGAAGTTGAAGGTTTGGCCGTACAGGGGAGTAAGGTCCTGGCCCCACAGAGCGTACATGCCGTTCTGGGGATCGCCGCTGGTTGCGACTCCGTTGCCGAGGGAGCCGCTATGCGGAGCGTGGCACATGACGCAGCCACGGCCGTAACCGTTGTGCGCGCCCAGTACGTCAGCCCCACCTTGATAGGTGAGCGTCCCGGCCATGGCCACGCCCGTGGAAACAAGGACCACGAGAATTAGCAAGCTGAGTTTCTTCATGTTTTAGTAATTACCTCCTTCAGGAGTATTCAGATCTGTACGCAGGCCGGGATCATCCCCCGAACTGCTTCTTGCCCGTCAACCGACGAAGCAAAACTTGTGACAGCGCTTGAACCGCCACCAAGGCACAAAGACACAAAGAGATACCGCTTTTGGCTGTAGCTCCTTGCTTCTCTTCGCGGCTTGGTGCCTTAGTGGCGATCATTCTCATTGCGCCGCCGAATCTCTTTTGGACGCGACCACCGCCCCGCCTTCGGGCGTCTTGGCCGCAACCGGTTTCTGAACCGTACCGTCGCGCTGGGCCTTCAATGTGGCGGCCTCCGCATCCGTGATGTAGCGGAATACCTGCACGCGGCCGGGAAATGTCTCGGAAACAATGACCTGATTGGACTGGTCGATGGCGATTCCCCACGGGCCCATGAACTGGCCGGGAAAATTTCCCTGCCCGCCGAAATAAATCAGCAGGCGCCCTTGCTGATTAAAAACCTTCACCAGATTCTGCGCTCCGTCCACCACCCAGATGTGGCCGTCGCAATCCACCGCGATGCCCTTGGGCCGCTCAAAATCCGCCGGACCGTCGCCGTTCTTACCGAACATACTGATGAACTGGCCGTCGGCGTCGAAGATCTCGATGCGGTTGTTAAAGGTGTCGGTGACGTAAACGTTGCCCTCGCGGTCCACAGCCACGCTCTCCGGAAGCGAAAACGTCCCCGGGTCAGTCTGGTCGTGCTTGCGGCTGGGCTTGCCGAGCTGGCGCAACAGCTTGAAGCTGTCGGCGTCGAAGACATCCACCACGTCGTTGCCCGCGTCGGCTACATAAATGAAGCGGTTCTCGCGATCAATGGCCATGCCGCCGGGGCGCACCAGTACTTCCGCGCCGAAGGAGGCCTGCTGCTCGTGCTTGGCGTTGAATACCAGGATGTGGTGGAACTTGGCGTCCGCAACAAACAGCCGGTCGTCGTCGTCAATCGCGAGGCCTACGATCAAGCCGAAGTTCGCCTGCTTGCCGTGGCCGATCAACTCCACGTGATCGTGGTTCTGCGGGTCGAAAATGAATATCGCGCCCACCGCCTGATCGCCCGCATAGATTTGGTGTTTTGAATCGACTCCCACTCCGTAGGTGCGAATCAATTGGAAAGGTATCTTGCCGATTTTGATTTCGTCAGTGGATTGCGCGCCCGCCAGGCGGTCCATCCAGGTCTGTTTGCGGGCCTTCTTCGCGAACAGGCTGGGATCGATCTTCTCACCTGTGAAGAGGTCCTGGAACTTTATTCTGGGGATCGCCGGTGGGTTCGGCCACACGATCTTGCTGATGTCGAAATAGGCCTTCCTCCGCTGATCGCTCTGCCCGCCGTCGGGAGCGGCGTCGGGCTTCTTCTTGCCCGCCAAGAGCGGGGCCGGCAAAACGCAGGCGAGCATCATCAAGCCAACCAGGGTGGCCCCGAAAATTCGCTTGTCGTAGTGCTTCGATCCCATTTTCCCCTCCCGCTCCATTTCCTCTGGCGTTGTGTCTCAGAAGTTCGCTCAATATGTCAGCCCGCGGAGCGGGCGGCAGCGAGTAGCCCACGGCGTAAGCCGTGGGTCAGGCGGACCTCCCTCACCCCCGTCCCCTCTCCCGCCCGCGCGGGAGAGGGGTGCCGAAGGCGGGGTGAGGGCCCTCCAACCCAGGGCTTACGCCCTGGGCTACTCCATTCCGCCCCTACCGGGGCTGTTGACGAGCCGCCGAGTCCTCTCGACTTATTTCGTGAATTATTGAGACACGACATTAGCCACTCACCACTAAGCACTGTCTTACTTTCCTCCCACCCGAACGTCCGTCAGGTCAGCTCCATTGACATGACAGGTACCGCAGAAACTCATGTCGTTCTTCTGGTCCTTCACCAGCATCCCCCGCTCGTTCCCGGAGTGCGGCTGATGGCAAGTGAGACAATCCATCTTGTTCAGGGCCTTGGTCTTCGGGTTCACGACGTCTGCGACCGGGTGCCTTTCCGTGGGATGGCCCAGGCCGTATCTCAGGGGCAGAATCGGAACCTTGCTGAAGTAGCTTTCCGGCAACTTCACCTTGCCGTCGAAGATCGCTACCAGGTGTTCGGACGGGAGTTTCTGCGGGTTGAAGTCGGGCCCATGGCACTCGAGGCATAGCGCGTTCACCGTCTTCGCACGCAGCAGGTGCGCGTTGTCGCCGCCATGCGGCTCGTGGCAGGTGGCGCAGCCCTGCTCGAACGCCGGTTGGTGCAAGTGCTTTTTCTTGAACTGCTCGGCTTGGTCCGAGTGGCAGGCAAGACACGCCGCAACGGGGTCCGGTTGCAGGAAGCCCGGCGTCTTACCGGCGTGCGGGTTGTGGCATGCGGTGCAATCCCCCTGCGCTCCCGGGTGCTGGACCTTTGCCGAGGCGATCTTCTTCGCCTCGTCCGCGTGACACGTTACGCACAAGGCATTCGCATCCTTTTGCGTCAGTACCACTTTGCCGTCTTTGGCCGGCGCATGGCAGGTGTCGCACTGTTTGCCTTCAAACGGGTTGTGCATGAAGGCCTGCATTAACTTGGGGGCTCTCGACTGGTGCGGGTCGTGGCACTCGAGGCAGTCGGCCTTTTCCAAGGGCTCGTTCTGGTGCGCTTTTACCATCGCCGCATCCTTTAGATCGTGGCAGTCAAGACACAGCGCGGGCGCGTCCTTGGTCAGCCGGAAAGCGAATTCGCGCTTCGAGGGATCCCCTGTCTTATGAGTGATATGGCAGGTTTCGCAGCCCATGTCGAGGGCGGCATGGCGGCTGCCGCCCTTGGGGACGTCCAGGCCCATGCTGTGGCAACTCAAACAAAGGTTCTCAGCCCTGGTGGCTCCCGTGGACGGCTGCAACAACTGGTTCTTGTTCTCCGCTGTGTGCGGGTCGTGGCATTTGAGGCAATCGCGGGTCGCCGGGGGATGAACCTTTCCCTTTACGCTGGCGGGATTTTTGTCGCTATGGCAGGTGAAGCAGAGCGCGGCGGGTGTCGCGGTGATCAGTTTGATGTGCGTCGAGTCCTTGGTGACTCGCACTTCGTGGCAGCTCAGACAGCCCATCTTCATCGCCGAGTGAACTGATTCCCCCTTGGTCTTGTCCCCGTGGCACTCCAGGCACTTTGTTGCATTGACGTTCGGTTCCAGGGGAACGGGGTGCTTGGCGGCGAAGGAGGGTCGAACCAGAACAGCCAGTAGCACGGCCAAGAAGAGAATACTTGAGCCATCGGCTACGGCTAACTTCCGAGCCGCGACGGTCTCGTCGACCGTTCTGTCAAGGAACCTCGATCGCATGAGCGTGGTAGGTCCAACCTTACAGGTCCCCTTTAGCTAACAGGGCGGTGTGGAATATTTATACACCCACCTAGGAAACCTCCCAGTCAAACAAATAGCAAATATGTCTCCATCATTAATTTCGTTTAATGTTTAATTTCCTATGTAAGCAGTTGAAATAAAAGTTATTGTTATGGAATGGCGCTGGTGTTGAGAATTTAAACATGTGTCAAGCCGCAACACGGTGCGTTAATTTCCTCAACACCTTATTTGTCTGTGTGTTCGGACACGTTTACTATTTTGAGGTTGGTTTGGCGCAAAATTGTCATTCTTGACAGGTGTGGCCTAAGGCATCTATGCGCGACATAAGGGAGGAGACAGGTGGGAAAGGTGTGAACGTGGGTTATCGAAGCTCGCGAGGGCACAAAGTAGTTGCCCAATGTAGCCCCCCCTTAAAAGCGCCCGTCGGACCATCGTGCAGGGTCGCTTCAAAGTCGGACGAATTTGGAGTGCGGGAGCTTGCTCCCGCTTTCCGGGCCGGAAGCTTGCTTCCGCCTCCTGGCGCGCCTGCCGGCATGCTCACCCAAAGCGGCAGCAAGCTGCCGCACTCCACAAACGATTCCCATGGGGCGTGTCCTGTTTTCTTAGGGTTCGAGGACTTTGACGCGACCCTGGACCACCGTGTTCTCGCTGGCCATCCTCGCACGGACCCATCAAAAGTTGCGGGTCCATCGAATGGTCAGCAAGTTCGCGCCAAAGTTGTTTCCGGTGACGATCTGTTCGATGTAATAGGTCCGTTGAAGGTCCACTGAGAGGCGTCCTGCCTTTGGAAAATCCCAGTAGACGGTGCCGGTGATGAGCGGCCAGGTAAGGGGGCCATAGGCGGGCGGCTCGCCGCTGATCTGGCCGAGGCCGGTAGAGCGGTCGAAGTTGCCGGTGATGCGCAGGCCAAAGTATTTGTATGGCTTGGCTTCCACGCCCCCCTGAATGACGCGGTCCGACTCCTGGTCGCGCAGGAGGTCGTTAAGCGGCGGGGTACCGCGCGCGTAGACGATGTCCCCGGCTGCAAAGATGCTGTCGTAGGTGAAGCCGCCAAAGATCGAAAACCGGTCGTTCAGGGCGTAAGACAGTGTTGCGGTATTCGAGTGAACGTTGTTCTTGAAGCTCGCGTCGATCAACTTGTCGTTGGCGACGTTCAGATCGTCTTCGAGCGTCACCTTGGCGATCGGCTGATAGCGGAAGATGAGGTGCCCGGCGACCTCGGTGTGGGGCGTGATCGATGTGTAGGCTGACCCGTTATCGAAGGCGTGAACGTCCCCTCGGACGCTGAAGGTCTTCGAGGGTTGGTAGCCGAAACTGAGTTCGGGCCAAGCGGTCTTGGTGCGGAGCGTGGTAGTGGGATCGACCACGCCCTCTTCGATAGACTCCACATCGGCTTTCATTAAACGAATGCCGGGGCGCAACGTAAGCGAATGGGTAGGAGTAAAGAGCATGCTCAAGTCGAAGTCGCTCAGCCCGTCCCGCCAGATGAAGGAATCCGTCCCGGTGGAGGGCGTCGAGCTAGAGGTCGGGGTCGTCGAGGCGGGGTTGGTGACTATATCGAGCAGGCTCCCGAAATTCCCGAAGGTGCTGGTGGTGAAGCGCGAGTAGCGATAGTCCACGATGACGTCCCACCACTTGTTAACCTTGTAGGAAAAATTCTGATAGAAGATGTTGTCAGGTTCACTCACGGTGGCTCGTGCCGTCTGGCTCGCCGAGTAGGGGGCCAGCGCGCCGCTGCTGTTGGGAGCGGTGCCGTAGAACGACTGGTCGAGCGTGGCGGGCCCCTGATAGCGGTAGTAGGTGTAGCCGCCGCGCCACTCGAGGTTCGCGAGGGGCTTCCCCGCATAGGAAAACTCGCTGATGGGGGAAGTGAGCCGCCTGTAGTCGGACTGGGAAACGCTCGTCACAGGCTCGTTGGTCGAACTCGTGACCGGGTTGATGCTCACCTGCGGCGAGCCCACGTTACTCAGGCTCATGAACTGGCTGAAAGTCTGGTAGCCGAGGTTGTAGTGGAAGCTCCAGGAGTGATACGTGTAGTCGATGCCGCCCGTGAAGCGGTTGGTGTTGTCGTCGATGGGCGCGTACAAATAAAAGGGATTGGCCCGCGCGAAGGTGCCCCAGTAGCCCGGCGAGTTGAAGAAGTCGAGCGACTCGGTGGTGAAGGCGGGGCCGCTGTCGGTGGTGCGATAGTAATCGAAATTGAAGCGCAGGTTGTTCGTGGCGTGCAGAGTGAAGTCCGCCGAGCCGAACTTGCGCACCGTTCCCCAGTCGTGGTTATTCGTGAGGCCCTTGGAAAGCCCCGCGACCACAGCCGCGACGGGAAGCACCAGGTTGTCGTTCTGGTTCGAGTAGTAATAGCTCTGTCTCCAGTTCGCCCGAAAGTCATAGAGGTGTGACTTGCTGACGGCAACCTGCCCCGTTTCGAACGGCTCGCCGCCGAGGCCGGTCATCGAAATCGAGTAGCTGTCGGCAAAGGGGTTGACGCCCTTCTGGGCTTCCCCGAAGACGTTGAAGTCCATCAGGCGAAAGCCCTTCTCGAGGCCCAACAGCTCCTGATACATCGGGACGTAGCCCTTCACGTCGTCGAAGCGGTATCCTACCGTGACCGACCCCTGGTTATTGAAGCCGCCGATGTTCAAGGGAGCCTCAGCACTGTCCTGCGCCGGCGATGCCTGCCCGCATAGGAGCAGCACCGCAAGAGAGATTAGCAGACGATTTCCTGGTCTCATGAGGTCTCCCTTCATCGCAAATAGTTAGCGTCGAAGTTCGAACCGTGGATACTCACGTGGCAGCGCGTGCACTCTCCACTGGTGGTAAAGCTCAGGCGCCCGTGCGGCACGCCGGCCTGAGTGTGGAACCCGGTGTGGCATTGCAGGCAGAGTTGCCGGCCCTCGCGCCGTACCAGCATGAAGTGGTTGGTGCTGCCGTGGGGATTGTGGCAGATCACGCAACCCTGCACCCTCACGGCAGGGTGCTCGTATACGTAAGGCCCGCGCTTTTCCACATGACACTTGACGCAAGTCTCCCAGTTGGTTTCATTCATGCTTGCGCGATTGATGCTGGCGTGCGGGTTGTGGCAGTCCGTGCACTTCATCAGTTGCTCGGGTACACGGTGGTGCACCGGCAGGGCAAAGAGCGCTTGAATGTTGCCGTGGCACTTAAAGCAGAGGGAAGGCTCAGACTGCTTCAGCAGGCTGTTGTGCAGCCAACGCGCTGTATCACAAAGCTCCGGCACCTGAAAGAAATCCGCCTGCGCGTAGGTGAGGCCGCCCTTACTCTTTCCGGCAACTTCCTTGACGAGGTGCGAAGCGTGGCACTGGTCGCAGGAGACGCCTGCCGTGGCGTGCCGGGAATCGTCGAACAACTCCTGATGCTGGCTCGAGACATGGCAGGTGAGGCAACGCTCGGAATTTTCCTTGGGGTTGGCGTGGAAGGAGAAGATCAGCTTGGTTGCGGCAGCCTGCTTGGCCGGGTCGCCCGCCGCTTCACCTTCGGCATCGGCATGAGCCTTGCCCGGCCCGTGGCAGGCCTCGCACCCTGAAACGCCGGTGGAGGATGATTTGGCCGTCTGCTTATCGCCCCCCTGAGCATGAACGGTCTTCTCAAACGACTTGGCTTCCGCAGTGTGGCAACCCGCGCAGGTTTCTTCGCCGACGTAGTCGCTCGCGTTCCCGCGCAGGGGTGCGTGCCAGGCCACTGACGGCCCTTTCGCCGCCTCCGGCACCTTCTGGGCGAAGGCTTGCCCAGGGAGCGCGCCGAATGAGGACGCCAGGGCCAGGCACACCAGAAGCGGCTTGAGTTTGATTCTCGGTTCGGAACTCATCGCGCACCGTCCTCCCTTGCCATATCAGCCATTTAAGAGAGCGTGAAACCGAGAACTAGGTTCCGAGTTTAGCGGGTTTGATGATGAACTCTCGCAGCGTGCTCCTGAGGGATTGCAGCGCCCCCCTGCCCTTCCCGAAGCATGACTCGTCGGAATCTAGCTCTGAGCCAACCCAGATTTCGGTGTTCGCCCTCGAACCGAAAAGCCTAGTCCAACTTCATGCTTATGTCCAGCGAAACCTTAACCGATTTGCTGGTAACCGAGGGGTACTCAAATCATGGGAAATCACGTCGAGCAGAAGCTTTCATGTGGATCGCGCTGTGCAGGAGAAACAGCGTGCCATTTCAGCGACGAAAACAACGGTTGAGATCCTTCGCTGCGTTATTGGCGGGAAACCATCGACAGTTTCACTTTCCTCGGTTGAGCGGCGCCCTGAGGGCGACTGGATGGTGGGTGTGTCGGGTGAAGGTCGTAGTATGTAGAAAGCCCTTTTCAAATACGTCATTCCTGCGCAAGCGGGAATCCACTTAGGCGATATGGACCCCCGCTTTCGCGGGGGGGACCTTGTGGGCGATTTTCATTCACTCGGGTTGGCCATGGGCCCATGGAAACTCCCCGCGGCGTTCTAACCGAATGGCACGGGGCGGGCGAGAGGGGGCACGCCCACCCGTGCCTTCGGGCGGCTCGAGCGCGTGGGCACAAGCCCCCGCCCACGCCTGGCGAGCCGAGGTTATTGTTCGACCGGGTTTCTTTCTGCCGGCTCATGGGCGCCGATGGCTCTACCGGCCTTGATCGTGTAAGTAGATGGCACCTGAAATAGTGACGCCTCGGGCTCGACGCGCGCGATATTCGTCAACTGGAAGGTCGTCTGGCCAAACTGCGGGTTGACTTCTTTGCGCATCACGTCGGTTTGGAGCTCCGGCGAGTACCAGCGCT
The DNA here is from genome assembly GCA_963770415.1 of uncultured Acidobacteriota bacterium. Lineage (GTDB taxonomy): Bacteria > Acidobacteriota > Terriglobia > UBA7540 > UBA7540 > CAVROP01. Next base: position 32,721 of record CAVYPU010000012.1, on the reverse strand, counting down.
CGATGGTAATCACCAGCGCCTGCTGGTTTCCGACCTGCCCGGCGGGAATGGTGCGTATGGTGCGTGTTCCTTCCGCCGTCACGCCCGCGATGACCTGCGTACCGAGCGACTCGGTCTTCACATTGGGATTCTCACGCTTTGCCTGGGTTGCATCGGCCCCTCGCCGTGCGTGCAAGTGCGCCGGGAACGGCATCTGGTGCGCCGTTTGCGAGTCGGGATTCAGCATGTAGACCGATCCTCCTACGGGATCGCCGATCGAAACCACCTTACGGGGGCCGCCAGCCGCCGCCCACGGGCCGATGGCGCCGATTTCCTGCTCTCGCCGCGTTCTTCCCTCGCTGTCGCGGTAGACGTTCGCATTGGTCGTAGTGTGAATAGTGTTTCCGTCCGGCAGGGTCTGAATGTGCTCAGTGACCGCTTGCGCGGAATACGGGGCGCCCGTCACGACTTTGCCCGCCGAGAAAAGCTCTGCGCCGAAGAAATGCGCCCTTCCATGTCCGCTACCCGGTCCCGCCGGAACGGCTGGATTCTGTCCCCTGGCGTTGGGCATGAGGGCCGCGGCCAGGAATATCCAGGACACGCCTAAAGCCCATACGGTCATTCTCGAAGTTCTGTGATTCATTTTCATCGTTTCCTCCACAACGTCTGGTAATTGGTATGTGGTATGTCGGATGTAGGGACCTCTCCGACGGGCTCAATAACCTGTGCCGTCTTTTCGCTGAGCACCTGCAACCACTATGCTTTTATACTGTTTTTCCCCACGCACCACGTACTGTCTACTACATAGCGGTTACTCCACGAACCGGATCGCAAACGGAAGTCCATCGCTCCCCAGAGCGACGTCAGCCTGGACCGACCCTTCGGTGGCAAAATCGTTGTCGGTCGCAACCCCGAATGCCAGGAGCGCCTCGGCAGGGAGCGAAACGCGGACGAGGGTTGCATCTTCCATGCACTGGGAGTCGTCGCAAGTTCCCAGGGGTATGAAATCGGTGGTCAGTTCGCTTTGAGGTTCATCCAACGTGGCCCGCTTGGGGCTACGATGCGGTGCATCGTGCCCGAGAGCGCTCTTCAGCGCCGGACGGGCGGGTTCCGCCACCGGCACCGGCGTCGCACTGGGCTGAGGGACTTGCGCAGCCGCTATAGGCTGTTTGTGTACTACCTGAGCTGAAGAACCGCCCGGCAAGGGACGAAGCCTCGGCCGCTCGAAAATCATGACCCACACCGCGGCCAACGTGGCGGCGAAGGCCAATCCCCAGCCAAGCCCCTGCCACAGTCGCTTCCTAACCAGTCCGAGACTCGGCGAGCTCGTGCGCATGGCTCTTTCGCGAAACGCCTGGATTAGCTCGCGTTCGACGCGGGGTGGCGCACCCCGGCCGCCGAGTGTCTCCGCGAAACCTCGCAGGCTCTCCGTGAGTTTGAGCTCGTCGTCGAAGCGCACGGCGCACCAGAGACAATGTCCGGCGTGCTCGAGGGCCTCGAGTTGTTTTGCCCTGTCCGCCACCCGCTGGGTGGCGACCTCGTGAATCATGTTTTCGAAATCTTTGCAGTTCATGCCAAGCACCTGTGGGGATCGATAGCCCCTTGCGGCGCCTCGGATCTGTCCCCGCCTCTGAGCTTCTGCAACAGAAGGGCGCGACCCCTATGCAGTCGCGACCGCACCGTGCCGACCGAGCACCCTAAGACTGACGCTGTATCTTCGTAGCTCATATCGTTCAAGTCGCAGAGAACCACCGCCTCGCGATAATGCCCCGGCAAGCTCAAGACCGCTTGTTGCACGGAATGAATCGTCTCCCGGCGGCTCATGGCGGAGTGCGGGTCTTCGGCCGAAACCAAGGTGAGACCTGCGTCATTTTTCGAATCTTCCCAAACTTGCGGGACTGAGACGTAAGTCCGATCACGCTTGAGAAAGCGCAGGGCGTGATGGCGCGCCATGCCAAGCAGATATGCCGTCACGGAACCCCGCGCCGGGTCATAGCCCCGGCTATCTTCGATGAGCGCCGTGAACACTTCCTGCGTGACGTCTTCGGCAAGAGCGGGTGAGCCGCTAATCCCCAGCACAAATCGATAAATCCCCGCCTGCCGGCGCCGATACAAAGTAGTGAAGGCAGCTTCATCCCCTACTTGCATCAGCCGCCACAGGTCTTCATCTCGAGTATCAGTGAGTTCGGCCATTGTCCGCTGCTTTCATGGGATATTCCCGCCAGGAGGGCCAAAAGTTCCACAAAATGCTTCTGAACCGTAGAGGCGGCTTAATGCCGCCACTGGCCGCGGCCTGCCGGAACGAACCCGCGGCCACGAGCCTTCCGGGGGCTACATTTACGGCTTTTTATCCGTGGCGGGGTAAGCCCGCCACTACACTCTCAGCTTCATGGACGATTTCAGTCAGTGGTAAGTTGCGCAGAAAGAAATACGCAGGAGATTCCCGCAGACGTGTGCAGCGGGCTCGACCCGGGCGGTGTAGGGGTGGGGCTCGCCCTACCCTGTCGAGGCCGACAGAAGTGCGGGGACGGCAAGCCACCCCCCTACAGCAGTGGGGTTATCGTTTCATACCCATGCGAACCCACGCCGCGAACTCCGCCTCCGCCATATCGCCACTGGCAAGTGCGATAACGGCGTGCGCGGCGTCTGCCGGATCGGCGACTAATTGAAAGCCATTCAATTCGAGGAAGAGACCGACTGCGAGAAACGCAGCTCGTTTGTTACCGTCTAACAAAGGGGTGATTGCGGACCAACCCTGCAGCGTAACCGGCTGCCAGCCGCGCGAGGTCGGCCTTCGGTTCATGAGTCCAGATCTGGCGGGGCCGCGCCAATGCCGATTCAAGCAGGCCCTCTTCGCGAACCCCCGCCCTTCCTCCGTGCGACGCAATGCTCTCTCCGTCGAGAAGGACAAGGGCGCGCCTGCCAATCCACTTAGGTTCCTTCATTTCGCCAAGGCCCGGAAGGTGTCGCGATACTTGGCCATGAACTCCCGGCCCAGCTTCAATTGTTTTTCAACCTCCGGGTCATAAGGTGTGAGCAAGTATCCTTCCGGCGTTTCCACAGCAAATAACGCGTCATCCTCTTTGACCCGCAGGCGGACCAGCATTTCCTTGGGCACGATGATCCCCGTGGACGTTCCCACCGCTCTCAGCTTCAGTTTCACGGCCTGCCTCCATTGATATAACAATTATAATACCAATAGTGGGCGTGCGCCAGGCATTGCGGCGAAAATTGAGGCTCGAAAATAAAAAGAATGCCGTCGATTGCCGACTGGCTCTCACGCGCTCCAAAGACAAATCTCCAATTTCCAGTTTCGACCCTTGATTTTTCGAGTTTCCAGTTTCCCCAAGATGGATTACGCTTTTTGTGGTAAGGGTGAGGAGACCCGGTGGGACATCCCGGCGTGCAGCGGCGAAGGCAATTCTGTGCGCGCTGCAACCAACTCATGTTTGAGTACTACCTGTCGCCGGACGGCCATTTCGGACTGTTGGGCGAGGTGGGCCGCGAGGCAGCTTGCCGCAAACCTGAGGTGGCCTGCGCGACCTGCGGAGCGGTCTACGAGTTGCTCGATAAGGTTGACGCCACGGGGCTCCCGGCCGTAAGGAAGTTCCGAGGAGCCTAGAGCTTAGTTTTGTTAATAAACGTAACTATTCTTAGGCGGGGCGGGGCTTTAGCCCCGCCAGTACGCAGAGTACGGTTGAAGGGGCCTTTAGGCCCTGAAGCAACGCGGCTTCAGGGGCTAAAGCCCCGAGGACGGGCCTGTCCTCTGCGGCGGGGCTGAAGCCCCGCGCCTGGAGTTTCTACATTTTCATGCGTCGGCGGCGTGGGTGAGGGCGCGGTCGGTGAGTTGGAAGCCCAGGGATTGGGGGTATTCGGGGTGGTCGACCATTTCTTGGCGCAGCAGGGTGACGAGGTCGAGGCAGGAAGGGCGGTGGGCCTTGCGTCGCCATCTGGGCAGGGCCTGATAAACCTGGCTTCGTTCGGTGCCGAAGGCTTGGAGAGAGGCCAGGAGCAGAGCGCTGTAGGCGGCCACGACGAGGGCGGGCTGTTTGGGCACCGCGTCGATGTTCCACAACTGGGCTTGTCCGACGCCCAGGGTATCCTTCTCGTCGCGGTGGTTGACTTCGATCTGCCAGCGGTCGAAGTAGATTTGCAGCAACTGGGGGGCGGAGTGCCGCAGGTCGGTCGTGAGCAGGTAGGCGGGCTGGCGGTAGTAGAGTTTGGAACTCTGGCGTTTGCGATAGGGGGTAGGAGCGACGACGAAGAGGCGGAGGGGGATCTGGCCGGCGCCGTGGCGCCAGTAGACCTGCGCGACCTCTTTATAACGGATGCGGCGGCGCTTGCCTCCGTAGAACAGCTTGGTCTGCTTCCAGGGCTGGGACTCGTCCTGGCGGACCTGTTCGGGAGTAAAGCTGGAGAGAGCGTAAAAGCGCCGAGAAGGCTGGGGAGCGCGAAAGCAGAGGCGAGCATCCTTGCGGGCGCGGGCGATCAACTCGGTGCGCTCGCGGGGAGCCCGGAAACAGGTGCGGTTGCAGAAGCTGCCATCGAGAGCCAGCACCAGCAGCTTGGCGGATCCCCCGGCTTCATCCAGCGCTTGGCGCAAGGGGGCCACGCTCTGCACCAAACGCTGCGAGAGATTATGCAGCTTGCTCATCCTTTTATATTCTTGCCAGGCTTCCACCCCCGCCTTGCGCGAAGGCTTCTTCAGCGGCGCCGCCTCTTCAAAGCGCACGGGCAGAGCGCGACAACTGGCGTTGCCCCGCCGGTGCAGGGGCAGCAGCAGAGAAGCCTGGAGAAAGCGCAAGCCGCGCATGAGGTTGACATGAAAGGGGGGCGAGAGGGGATCGCGATGATAGCGCGCCTGGGGAATGGCGAGGCCGGTCTTGCGCAGGCGGGTGTCGTCGACGGCCACGCCCACCAGGCGGCCGGGACAATAGGGCAAGGCGCGCCGCCAGACGCCGGCGAACAAGGTCTGCGGTTCCCAGCGGCAACGCGAGTGGAGAAAGTACTCGCTCGACCAACTGCGCTGCTGGCGGCCCTGCGTCCAGATGATGCGCGACAGACAGCGTCGGCCCATGCAGACCAAGGCGCCCAAGGCTTGACGCGTGGCGCGACGGAAGGTGCGCGGCTGGGGGAAACTGGCGTGCCCAGTCGGCTACGATCTCGGACCAGGCGGCGAAGAGAGTCATCGGACCTCCGGGCGTAAAGCGAAAGTGTTCTTGCCGGTGCGCAGGAAGCGATCGCCGCGGGCGACCTTCTTGGTGAGGGAAGAGACCAGGCTTTCGCGATCGACGGTGACGTGGAAGGTGGAGTGGATGCGCGCCAGGAGCTCGGAGACGTGCAAGGGGGCGCGGGCCTTCTTGAGTATGTCGAAAGCCATGTCCACTTGGGACAGACTTGCGCGGGGGCGCGGCGTGCGGGGGTCGGGAGAACCCTCGCGGAGACGGCGAACCGCCCGCAATTGGGCTTCGAGAGAGGCTTCGAATATCGAAAGAATGGAATCCTTGAGATCGTCGGGCAAGTTCACCTCCGGAGCCAAAGCTCAGGAGGAAGGTAGCAGAAGCAGGTCGGTCTGTCAATAGAAATCTTGCTTTGCCAGACCTAAATGTAGAAACTCCAGCGGCGGGGCTGAAGCCCCGCCCTTCCGACGCCGTACGAATAAGAACGCTTACTTCTGCAAGCAAGCACTAGTGCCCATTCAACGGCGGAAGGACGATTTCAAATGGCAAAACGCCATTACAAAATTCAAATGACTTTCACCTTTGGCGCCTGCTCTTGGCCATTTGAAATGAAAGGCCGGTGATGACAGGGTCGAACCCGGCCGGGTTGTCAACGATGGTGCGTGACGGGAAACACAAATAATGAGCCGACAAGCCCAACTCCTCTCTGCCAACAACGTTAAGGCTTATCTTTCCGATCACGGATTGTGGCCGCGTGGAGCGCCGATGTCCATCCGCGAACTGGGGGGCGGGGTTTCTAATATCGTACTTCTCGTTGAGGGTGGCGCGCCGGAGGGCGAACCGAGGCGTTGGGTGGTGAAGCAGTCGCTCGAGAAGTTGCGCGTCGAGGATGACTGGCGCTCCGAGCGCAGCCGCATCTTTCATGAAGCGAACGCGATCCGCGCCCTCGGCCCCGTGCTGGGGCAAGATGCCGTCCCCCAGGTTGTCCATATCGGCCGCGAGGACTATCTCTACGTCATGACTGCAGCCCCGCCGGGCTCCGTGATGTGGAAAGAGGCGCTGCTCCAGGGCCAGGTGGACATGGGCGTGGCGCGGCGCGCCGGAGCGCTGCTGGCGCGCATGATTGGATCGGCTCCCAGCGCGATGCATCGTTCGCAGCCGCCTTCGCCGAACGTACCGTTTTCGACCAACTCCGCATCGATCCCTATTACCGGACGACCGCCGCGCGCCGCCCGGAGGTGCGCGGGGCCATCGAGAAGCTGATCGATGATTCATGGCAGATCCGCACCGCCCTCGTGCACGGCGATTACAGCCCCAAGAACCTGCTGGTCAAGGGCGAGCACATTTTCCTGATCGATTTCGAAGTTGCGCATTGGGGCGACCCCGCCTTCGACGCGGCATTCCTGCTCAATCATCTTTTTCTAAAGGCCTTCCACCAACCCCGGTTCGGCGAGCTATACTTTTCTGCGGCACGGGAGTTTTGGGCGGAACTCCTCGACGGAACCGAACAGACTGCCCTTGGAAACTTTGAGTGGATGACACTGCGCCATCTCGGGGCGTTGATGCTGGCGCGCATCGATGGCAAGTCGCCGGTCGAATATATCCGCGACGACGCAGTCAAGGAGCGGGTGCGGCGTTTTGCCAGCCGCTTGCTGCTCGAGAGCCCGCAGGATTTACCGGGTGTGCTTGCTTCTGCACAGAAGGCGGTGAGGGTGTAAGGCTGAAGTTTTAAGGCTAAAGAGTGATAGCTAAAGGCTGACGCATGACCAAAATTTCCTACATTCACGCGCGTGAAGTTCTCGACTCCAGGGGCAATCCCACCCTCGAAGCGGAAGTCTGGCTCGAGGACGGCGCGTTCGGGCGCGCGATCGTTCCCGCGGGCGCATCGACGGGCAAGGCTGAGGCGGTCGAGTTGCGCGACGCTGACCGGCGGCGATATCTCGGCCGAGGTGTGCTCAACGCCGTCGCCCATGTGGCGGAAGTGATTGCGCCGGCCTTGCGCGGCGCCGACGCAACGGACCAGGCCCGTGTGGACAGCCGGCTGATGGCTCTCGACGGCACGGCCAACAAGGGCCGCCTGGGAGCAAACGCGCTGCTTGGGGTCTCGATGGCGGTGGCGCACGCCGCTGCGGCCTCCGCCCGCCTGCCGCTTTACCGCTACCTGGGCGGCGCGGCGGCGGCCGAGCTTCCTGTTCCCATGATCAATATTATGAGCGGAGGTATTCACGGCGGAGGAAACATTGATTTCCAGGATTACCAGGTGATTCCGTTGCGCGCCGGCCGCTACTCGGAGGCGCTCGCGGACGTGGTGGCGGTCTACCGCGCCATGAAGGACACCCTTGTATCCCGCGGCGTCTATCGCGCCGGTGTGGCTGACGAAGGCGGCTACGCGCCCGCCCTCGAGACCAACGAGCAGGGCTTTGCGCTGATGGTGGAGGCGATCGAGCGCGCGGGGCTCAAGCCCGGCCAGGATGCGGCCATTGCCATCGACGTGGCGGCCAGCCATTTCTATAGCAATGGCTGTTACCGCATGGTTGCGGAAGGCGCGGAGACGGATGCCGAGGGGATGGTGGGTCGCCTCGCCGCATGGTGCGGGCGCTATCCGATTATCTCCATCGAAGACGGCTTAGCGGAAGACGATTGGGCCGGATGGAAGCTTCTGACCGGGCGCCTGGGCTCGAGGGTGCAGTTGATCGGAGACGATCTGTTCGTGACGAATCCGGCACGGCTGGGGAAGGGAATCGGGGCTGGAGTGGCCAACGCCGTGCTCGTCAAGATGAATCAGATCGGCACGCTTACGGAAACGCTGGAAGTGATCGCGTTGGCCAAGCGGAACGGCTATCGCACCGTGGTCAGCGCGCGCTCCGGCGAAACTGAAGACGACACCATGGCGGACCTGGCGGTCGCGACGGGCGCCGGGCAGATCAAGGTGGGCGCTATTGCGCGCTCAGAGCGGCTGGCAAAATACAACCGCCTGCTTCGCATCGAAGAGAAGTTGGGGAAGAGCGCAGCATATCGCGGGGCCGGCTTGTTTGGAGCGAATTCGGGCTGACCTTCGGGCCAGTAACTCGGATTCATTCTCTCGATCTTCAGGGGAGTTTCCATGGGCCTCTGGCCCACCCGAGGGAATGAAAACTAGCCTTGTCGTCCCCGCGAAAGCGGGGACCCATTGCCGGTCCAACGGATTCCCGCTTGCGCGGGAATGACGTATTTAAGGCGCAGAAGTTTACAATTGTCTAGAGGCACAGTGGGAAATCATTCTCGGCAACGGCTGGTTGAGAGGGTCACGGCATTGATGGCTTTGGCCGTGTCTGTTCTACTGCCAGGTGCGGCGCGGGCCGTCGAGCCGCCGGAATTCAAGCCGGGCTTCAACGTTTTCAGTATGCGGAAGGAATTGCAGTTGGGAAAGGAGAGCGCCGAAGAAGTTGACAAAGCCTACCCGCTACTGGCGGACCCGCAGGTGCTGCGCTACATCGGGGATCTGGGGCGGCGGCTGGCTTCGCTCGCGCCCAATAACGATCCGGAATATGTCTGGAGCTTCAAAATTATCGACAGTTCTGAAATCAACGCCTTTGCCTTGCCGGGCGGTTACATTTATGTGGACCGCGGGGCCGTCGAGGCGGCCGAGAGCGAGGCGCAAATTGCCGGGGTTTTGGCGCACGAGAGCGGGCACGTGGTGATGCGCCACGGGACCCACGAGGCTTCCCAGGCGCTGCTGACCCGTGCCCCGCTGTCCCTTCTTGAGACCCTGCTTGGCCAGTCGGGGAGTCTGACGGGTCAGCTCGCGGAGTTGGGCCTGGACATGGGCGTGAGCTCCATATTGCTGAAAAACTCACGCAACGCCGAGTCGCAGGCTGACGAAGTGGGGACGTACATTCTGTACCGGGCAGGTTACGACCCCCACGCCATGGCTGAGTTCTTCCAGATCGTCGAGAAGAAGTACCCGCAGAAGACGGCGCAGTTTTTCTCGGATCACCCCGATCCTGAAAACCGCATCAAGAATGTCGACAGCGAAATCTCCCAGCTCGGGCCAATCAAAGATTGGAAAACCGACAGCCCGAAATTTGAGGAAACGAAACAACGCCTCCTGAGTCTCCCCGCTCCGCCCGGTGCGAAACCTGCGCCGATTATTTTGGGCACTGCACCTGGGCCTCCTCCGGCGCCTTCGAGCCGGGTGACCAGGTTCGATGGCTATGGATTTTCCATTGCATACCCTGAAAACTGGCAGGTGCAACGGAACGAGGATGCGGTCGCTATCTTTCCGCCGGGAGGAATCGTGGTGGCGCCGGAAACCGGCGCGGCGCAGGCTTATGGCGCTTCCATCAGCCGATTCCAACCCCAACATTCGAAGCAAGGCGCATGGGGACTGGTCGATGCCACCGAGGAGCTACTCGATAATTTGCGACTTGCGAACCCTAACCTGCGGGTGATCGAGCAAAAAGGATTGAAACTCAAGTCGCGGGCGGCGCTCTCCACCACCCTTGAAACCGACTCCCCGCTTCAAGGCCAGAAAGAGCGCGACCTGCTGGTCACTACCCGCCAGGCGGACTCTGCGTTTTCGATTATCTTCATCGCCCCCGAGTCGTCCTTCGACCTGTACAAACCGGCCTTCGACGCAATGCTGCAAAGTCTGGAGGTACAGTAAGCCAGGCGCCGGGTGCGGTGCGTCAAGGCGCCAGGTTTTGAGTGCCGGGTGTCAGAAGGTGGGAAAAAATCATCTGCCGCCGGCAAACCATCAAAGCGCGCGTGTGTCATCCCGAGCGCAGCGAGGAATCTCGCTCTGTTTCTCCTCCACTATCAGTGACTTTCATCGGCAGGGCCGGATTCCTCGCTGCTTTGAAAATGTCGATTATCCACAACCACAAACGTCGTCCCCGCGAAAGCGGGGACCCACGTCCGTGGATTCCCGCTTTCGCGGGAATGACGAGTGTTCAGGGAAAGGGGGAATCCAGGCCTTTTTCATGCACAGTGGTGAGCCGAAGGACCATGGTGTCTGCGCTCGGAATGACAGGTTTTTACGTAGGATCGATTCTTTCACACCTTCTCAGGCCCGGGAAGCACACCTCTAGGAGTGGGTGCCCCCCGCACGCTTGCGCTGAGGCGCATTGTCTCTTCGCCTCAGCCTAGTGGAAGACAAGCATCGTCGAAGTCTGGTTGATGTGGCCGAGGTAAGCTTCTCCGTAGGTGCTGAAACCTGCGGTTGGAATGCCGGCGAAGATAGCCCCGTACTGGTCACATCGCTTCTCCTCGCGCAGTTGCAAGGTGCGGAGGATACACTGAAAGTCGATGATTCCGGAGATAGGGTTGCCGGACGCTTTTCGGGCCTCGATGTCACTCTTGGTGTGGGCCACGATATCTGTTGCCTCGAGCACTTCGAGCTTCATTCCTTGCTTGATCTGGCAGTAGAAGACGATACTTTCGCCTTGAGCGCGCTGCGGGCTGCGTACGAAGGGCTCCTTCTCAACCATCAGCCCCAGCGGGTGCTTCATGAATTGAGCCGAGGCTTCGGCGGGCGGCACCCCTAGAACCTGCGCATAGGCCGCGAGCGCGGGCTTGTGACCAAATTCCTCGACCAGCCGGTGAGGTTCATCGACTTTAGTAGCTACCAAAGTCTTTCCGGTGGTGCGGAAACTCTCGGTCTTCAGGATATCGAATCCTTTCTTTGCTTCGAGAAGCAACAGGACAGCAGCGTTCGAGAAAGCGCGCCCATTGATCATGACGTGCGTCTTTTGGAATTTCAGGTCATCGCCCGCGGACCCGCCGACGAAGAAAATATCGGTCCGATCCCCAATCTTCTCCATGAGCGCCTCTTCAGCGCCGCTCAATCCATCCGCGAGGACGATGCCAGCATATTTCTCGATATCCAGAGTTGAAACGGGCACGCCGAGTTCCTGCTCCATTTTAGAGAATGCGCCGCGAACGCTCACCCCGCCGCTAAGATCTTCCACGACTGCGGACGCCACCTGCCCCACGATTTCTCCACCGAGGAACATGGCCGCAATCGAGTCGCGAACCATCTTGCCGCCGGCAATCTCGCCCGCCGTAGTGCAGCCCGCCACGCAGGCCTCCGGAAAGGCCGCCTGCATCTGCCGGCTGACCTCGCCCGGGTCGTACTTAGAGGCTGCGAAAAAGAGGACCACCCGAGGCTTGCACTCCCCGGCCTTTTCCGTGAGTTCCTTGACGGCTTCAGGAAGATCTCTCGTTGAGTAAGCTGTGCTGATCGGCATGGTGTATTTCCCCTTCGTGGGCTTACAAGCTGACATTCAGTTCGGCAGCAACGGCTTGGATCTTCTCGATGGTCGCAGGAACATCGGGCGATTGGCTGTTGAAGTCGTCGGGATCGAGGCCCTTGAAAATGAGCTTGGTTTTAGTCGTCATGGCAATCGTTGAGTTGCCTTTGGATCGTTTCGCGATGATGGTGTCGAGCAGCATTCTGATCTGTCCCGCCATGAGATCGTAGGCTCCTTTGGATGTCATGACTGCTATCGGCAGAATCGGGAAGAGACATGAACCCCAAGGTCTCGTCAAAGTCCTCGAACCATAAGAAAACAGGACACGCCCATGGGAATCGTTTGTGGAGTGCGGCAGCTTGCTGCCGCTTTGGGCGAGCCTGCTGGCAGGCTCGCCAGGAGGCGGAAGCAAGCTTCCGGCCCGGAAAGCGGGAGCAAGCTCCCGCACTCCAAATTCGTCCAACTTTGACGCGACCCTGACTTGAACCCTCGTCTCCCGGCCCCATGTTATAATTAGACTTCGGCTTGAAACAGGGGCAAGAGAGTTGAAAATTCAATAGTTTGCATAGAGTTCCCACGACAGACCTTAGCAATCGCAGGGGCGATCGCTTGCCGCTCCTGCGAGCAATAAGGGAGCAAAACCCGAAGGAGGACCTATGAATTCACGAAAATCCAATCGTCGCGAATTTCTGGGCCGAGCGGGCCTGGGCATTGCCGCATCCACCGTGGGCGTTCAACTGCTCGAGCAAGGGGTATCTGCCGCACCTCCCGCGGCGGCCGGCGAAATCCCTTTCCGCAAGCTGGGACGCAGCGGCGAGAAGGTCTCGATGGTGGGCCTGGGCGGGTTCCACGTCGGCGTTCAGAAAGACGAAGCGGAGAGTATTCGCATCGTTCGAACGGCTGTCGATAGCGGTATCAACTTCCTGGATAATTGCTGGGACTACAACGGCGGCGAATCCGAAGTGCGCATGGGCAAGGCCTTGCGCGACGGCTACCGGAAGAAAGTCTTCCTGATGACCAAAATCGACGGCCAGGTGAAGGATGCGGCGGCAAGGCAGATCGACGAATCGCTCCGCCGCCTGCAAACCGACGTGATCGACCTCGTGCAGTTCCACGAGGTGATACGTCCCGGCGACCCCGAGCGCATTTTCGGCCCCGGCGGCTCGTTCGAAGCAGCGATGGAGGCGAAGAAAGCCGGAAAGATTCGCTATATCGGCTTCACGGGGCATAAGGACCCGGACATTCATTTGAAGATGCTTGACACCGCCTTCAAGCATGGGTTCACCTTCGACACCGTGCAGATGCCTTTAAACGTTATGGACGCGCACTACAAGAGCTTTGCCAAGAAGGTGGTTCCGGTCCTGACGAAGCACGGAATCGGCGTGCTGGGGATGAAGCCCATGGGCTGCGGGGTTATCCTGAAGAGCAATACCGTGACGGCAGTCGAGTGCTTGCACTACGCGATGAACTTGCCTACTTCGGTGGTCATCACGGGGTGCGATAGCCTGCAGATCCTCGATCAGGCTCTTGAGGCGGCGCGAACCTTCAAGCCACTTCGGCAAACTGAGCTAGCCGCAATCCTCGCCAAGACCGCGCCGGTCGCCGCGCAAGGGCAGTTCGAGCCGTTCAAGACCACCACGGACTTCGACGGCACCGCGCACAATCCGCAGTGGCTGGGGTGAGAAGAAGGAGTCAGAAGTCAGGATTCAGGAGTCAGAATACAAGTGCCGAAACCGCAGCTAGCGTCCTGTCTCACCTTATTATTGACACAGGCCCGGTGGGGCGCCCAACATGCCCGAAGGGCATGAAGGTCATTAGCCGTAGGTGGAACCTACGGACGAGAAGGCATCCATTGAGTTTGCACGCGACCCCGAAGGGGTCGAATTCAACCCCTCCGGGGTTGGACTCATTACTTTGGGTTGGCGGTTACTGTAGGTTGCACCTCATAAGCGCTAACTTAATGGTCAGGGACGATCGAAAGCCCGTCAGCGGACGGGCGAAATAATGTGGCCCACGGCGAGCCAGCCGTGGGTAAGAAAGATGCGAAGATTATTCTTAAGCCCCGGCAGGGGCGACAAAATCGCGACGGCCCGCGCGCAGAGCTTGTGTCGCCCCTGCCGGGGCTTAAACTGGGGTCCGCCCCATCGTCATCCCACGGCTGGCTCGCCGTGGGCCACATTATGCCGCCACTGCCGTGGCTAAAAGCATCCGATTCGTGCTTATCTTAGCGCCTATGAGGTTGCACCTACGGCTAATGATATTAAGTCCCTTCGGGACCCCGTCGAGATGGTCAAAGAATTCTTCGCCCCCTACATTTGTTTCATGACGGCTGTTCGGGGAGTTCTGACTCCTGACTTCTGACTCCTGCCCTTCAATACGGAATCTCCTGCTCGCTCTGGACTTCGAGACCCGTGGGCGTGATGTTGTAGGTCGTTTGGTGGCGGGGCGGGGTGCGGCGGAGGGCCTCATTGTGCACGATCTCGCCCTCGATGAGGTAACGGATAACGACCTTGTCTTTCTCGACATCCATTTTGCCGCCGTACAAGTCATGGACTTCCCACTGTGATTTCAAGCTCTGGCCGTCGAAGGCATAAAGGATGGCGGTCAAGCGCAGTTGGCTCTCTCCCAGGCGAAGTCCATGGACGAAGAACCGAAGCGCGGGACCATCGGGCTCCTGTACGAATGTATAGTGGATATCGGTGTGGGGCACAAAATGGGCAACCGTAACCAGGTGGCTATGGCCGCCTTGGTTCAAGAAAATGGCGATAACGTTCGTGCGGTCATAATCGGTCCAGCCGAGCGTGTACCCCGCGCCGATCACCACCTGATCTTTCCACTTTCGTGCGAAGGCCGCCCCTCGTCCGAACAGCGGGTATTGAAGCTCGGAGAAGGCCATATCGACTTCACGGCGCGCCTCGACGCCGGATGGCGTGCGATCCAGCATCCAGTCCCGGAGGTCGGCAAGCACCAGTTTCTCGATCTGGTCGGTGATGGGCGTCGCGTCTTCGAGCATCACCCCGGGAAGTTGTTGCGCCAGATAATTCACGTGGCCCGGCAGATCCGCCGGTGGCGGCGTAGTGGGATTCTTCTGGGCTAGCGCCACGGCGCTAGCGAGCCAGCCGGCCGCAACAGCGAGAAGCGCCAAGCCGTGCGTTGCCTGCCTTAAAGGTTGCATGAGTCCCAATTGTTTGCGGTTCAAACCAAGTACCTCCAGCCTATTATCCACGATTCATCACTAGCATGGGAAGTAAAGCAGCGCGTCCCTGATCCGTCGATAACCTCGCTGCTGTAGGGGGACGGCTTGCTGTCCCCGCATTTCTCCCCGGCCTCGACAAGGGTAGGGCAAGCCCTACCCCTACACCGCCCGACGGATTGGGGCGAGTTTACCCGCCCTGAAGCGGCCCAAAACTTCCGCTACATCCGAGGAATGGCCAGGCAGACCTTCAGTCCCGCTGTCCGCTCGAGAAATTCAAAGGCCTCGAAGAGCTTGTTCAAATGGAAACACCTTGGCGAGCAGGGGTTGCACGTTGACCTGTCCGCGCTCGAGCATTTCCAGGGCGCAGGAGAAGTCGCCGCAGCGCGAGCCGAGGAGCGTGATCTCGTCCACGACAAGCTTGGTGGCATCGAAAGACGCGGGGTCATGGAAAGTCGAACTTCATCACCACGGTCCCGCGCGGCTCAACCAGGCGAAAGGCCTCTTCGAGACCGCGGGGCGAGCCGGTGGCTTCCACCACCACGGGGACGCTTGCCGAGCGCAGCTTATCCTGGCTCCTGGTAACTACTCGCACGCCCCATGCCCGCGCCAGCTCAAGCTTCCAAGCATGTTTGCCCACCAGAACCACCTGCGCTCCGGCGTTCTTCATCACCTGCGCCACCAGCAGGCCCAGGCGGCCGTCTCCCAAAACCACCACCTTCGTTTCGGGCTCGAGGCGCATCTGGGAAAGAATCTCAGCGGCCGCGGCAAGCGGCTCGACAAACACCGCCGCCTCGTCAGGGACGGCGTCGGGAACTCGATGCAGGTTACGCACCGGGAGCGCCACGTATTCGGCAAAACACCCCGGGCGGTTCACGATTCCCATGACCGTCCGCCGGGGGCAGTGGCGGCCCAGGCCCCGCAAGCACCACGCACATTCACCACACGCGATGTTGATTTCACCCACTACGCGCGCGCCGAGCCAGCCGTCATCCGCGCATTCCACGACCCGCCCCACGAACTCATGCCCAATTACGCCGCGATAAGCGGAGTAGCCCTTGAGAATCTCCCTGTCCGTCCCGCAGATACCCGCCAGATCGACCCGAATCAAGGCTTCGCCGGGTCCCGGAATGGGCTTGTCGATGTCCCGTATGGCTAGTTTTCCATCGAAGACGAGAGCGCGCATATCAGCTCGTGGTGAATTTGGAGTGCGGCAGCTTGCTGCCGCTTTCTTCCAAGCCAGCTTGCTGGACGTCGGGCTTGCCGATTTCGTTGATGAGGGGCGCCGCGAGCAGGCTCGCGGGAAAAAAGCGGCAGCAAGCTGCCGCACTCCAAAGGCAATCTACTCGATTGCCTCCAAGGCTCGCAGCAGTTCTTTGTCCTGATCCTCAAATACAGTTCGCAGGTCGATGAGGAGCGTGTCCTGCTCAACCCGTGCGATAACTGGCGGCGCATTCTGGCGCAAGAGATTCTCGAGTTCCTGCGCGCTGTGGCGCGTGTGCGTTAGCGCGAGCAACGCGGTGGGAAGCGATTGCGCGGGAGTCGAGCCGCCGCCGATCACCGACTCGCCATCCTGCACTCGAACCGAAAACTGTGCATGGGCCGAGAGCCTTTCCGCCAGACACGCGGCACGCCGGCGAATTGCTTCGCTCGAAAGCTGCATCATGCCGAGAGCCGGGATGGCTTGGGTTTTTCCCTGAAGGTATAGAGAAACCGTAGTTTCTAGAGCCGCGATGGTAAGCTTGTCTACGCGCAGGGCGCGGAAGAGGGGGTTCTTGCGGATGCGCTCGAGCGGCTCAGGCTTGCCGGCCAGGATCCCTGCCTGCGGGCCGCCCAGCAGCTTGTCGCCGCTGAAGGTGATCACATCAACGCCGGCCTTCAGGCTGGCGCTTGCGGTCGGCTCATCCCGGATGCCCTGGGGCGAGAGGTCAAGCAAGCATCCGCTGCCCAGGTCTTCCATGGAGACGAGATTATGCCGCCGAGCAAGCTCTACGAACTCTTCGAGTGACGGGCGCTCTGTAAATCCCACGATGCGAAAATTACTTGGGTGAACGCGCAGCAATACGCGAGTTCGCTCATTGATGGCCCCCGCGTAATCCCCGATGCGGGTGCGATTGGTGGTTCCCACTTCGCGCAGGATGGCGCTGCTCTTCGCACACACCTCGGGAATGCGGAACGACCCGCCGATCTCAATCAGCTCACCTCGCGAGATAACGACCTCCGCGCCCTCCGCCAAAGTGTTTAAGGCCAGAAACACGGCGGCGGCGTTGTTGTTCACTAGCAGCGTTTTTTCAGCGCCGAGAAGCTGGCCGAACAGGCGCTCCGTGTGGGCGTCGCGCTTGCCTCGCGCCCCCGTCTCCAGGTCATATTCGAGGTTCGAATAACGGCTGGCAACTTCCGCGAGGTGCTCGACTGCTTCGCGCGCCAAGGGAGCCCGGCCCAGGTTGGTGTGCAGGACGACACCGGTGGCGTTAATGACGGGCCTTAAAGAGAAGCGGGTCGCGGTCTCGGTCTCGATGACAATGTCCTTTTCGAGCGCCTCAAGGGAGACGCCGGCAAGGGTACCTTCAAGGATCTGGCCGCGTACGCGCTCGAGCGTGCGGCGGATGCTTTCGACCACAATCCGGCGGCCCGCACGTGTCTCGAGATCCCGCAGGACTTCTCGACTCAGCAATTCGCTGACAGCGGGGATCTGGCGGAGCAATTCGGTGCCGCGCCGGCCCTTCGTTCCCCTCGGTTGTAAGCATTGCGCCATTTGAGCATAGTTGAATAGGAGCGTCAACCGGAGTCGCGGGTAGGGCCAGCCCGCAACCAGTAGGGGGACGGCTTGCCGTCCCCTGGCGGCGCGATCTGCACGGCCGCCCTGCTTCAACTTTCCGATTGACTGCCCTTACACGGGCGTGCGTATAATCTCCGCTTGCAGAGCATTCTTGAGGCGTCCCTGTGACTATCGATGAAGAGTTGATCAAACTCAAGGATGACATCCGCCGCCTCAAGATTGAGTACGAAGTGTACTTCAACGGCAGCACCGAGCGCCCCCCGCGCGATCTCGTTTATCGCATCGAAACCTTCATCAAGCGTCACACCGCCGATCAGTCTGATTTGAGCTTCGGCCAGCGTTACAAACTCAACGCTATGGCGCAGAAATATGCCGTCCAGAACTCACTCTGGAAAAGAAGATTCATGGAGAAGGAGGAAGGCCGCGGCCAATTTGCGCAGCAGAAGCGCGGGCTGGAAGCGCTGATGGCCAGCAAGGTCGTCCGGGTTGTATGCTCGGACCCTGCGGCCGAGCCCGAGAAAGTCAACCGGCTTTTCGACGCGATTTTGACCGCCCAGCGCGACGTTGGGCGGAAGGTGGGAAACGTTGACCAGGCAAGATTCCGGCAGTACCTGTGCGACAAGACAAAGCAGGTGAAGGAATCGCTCTGTTGCGATCAGGTGCAGTACT
Organism: uncultured Acidobacteriota bacterium; assembly: GCA_963770415.1. Taxonomy (GTDB): domain Bacteria; phylum Acidobacteriota; class Terriglobia; order UBA7540; family UBA7540; genus CAVROP01. The sequence goes on along the minus strand of CAVYPU010000012.1, from coordinate 14,691 downwards.
GCGTCAGCACCGAGCAAGGTAAGGTGAAATTCAAGGCGGTCAAAGGGTAGGGCGGACTCAAATCGAACCCTCAAAAATTTGCCCACCGTGTCATTCTGAGCAAAGATTGCATGACGCTTGGGTTCACCACCGTGCATGAAAAAAGGCTGGATTCCCGCTTCCTCGCTTTCGCGGGAATGGCAGACTATGCGTCATCCCCGCGAAAGCGGGGATCCATTGACGATGTCTCGGCCTATTTTTCATGGAAGTCGCTCGTGCCGCTCGCGACACTCGGAACCCATGAAACGTCATTCCGAGCGGAGCGAGGAATCTTGCTCTGAGTGGGGCAGACCGCCCAGCAAAGAGCAGGTCGAGATTCCTCGCTTCGCTCGGCAATGACAGTCCATGTTCAGAGCCAGGCAAAGAATCTTGCTGTGGAAGCAGGAAGCAGTGCGAGATTCCTCGCTTGGCCGGGAATGACACGTTGGGTTGGTTTTTCATTTTCTCATTCAGGAGCACTCATGCGAAAGATCACTCGAGCGCTGATCAGCGTTAGTGACAAGGCAGGTGTGGTGGAGTTTGCCGCCGGGTTGGCGGAATTGGGTGTCGAGATATTGTCCACCGGCGGCACGGCAAAACTGCTGCGCGAGAGCGGACTCAAGGTTCGGGACGTCTCAGAGGTGACGGGCTTTCCGGAAATGCTCGACGGGCGAGTGAAGACGCTTCACCCCAAGGTCCACGGCGGCATCCTCGCCATCAGGTCCAATCCCGAACACCAGAAGGCGGTTGCAGCGCATGGAATCGGGTTCATTGATCTTGTAGCCGTGAACCTCTATCCCTTCGAGAAGACCGCGGCGAAGCCGGGAGTGACGCTCGAGGAGCTTATCGAGAATATCGATATCGGCGGCCCGTCCATGATCCGGTCGGCGGCCAAGAACTTTCACGACGTCACCGTGGTGGTGGATGCAGCCGATTTCTCCGCCGTGCTTTCGGAACTGCGTGCGAACCAGGGAAGCATTTCGAAAGAGACTCGTGCCCGCCTGTCGCGCAAAGCCTTCGCCACCACAGCCGCTTACGATGGCGCCATTTCCACAACCCTCCAGCGATGGGCCGAGGGAGCCGCGCTGCCGGAGCGCCTCCACTTGAATTATCGTAAGACGGCGGACTTGCGCTACGGCGAAAACCCTCACCAGCAGGCAGCGCTTTACGTTGACCCTGCCGCCCGGGGCCGGGGATTGGCCTCGGCGCGCCAACTTCAGGGCAAGGAACTTTCGTTCAATAACCTCGTGGACATGGAAGCGGCCTGGCGACTGGTACGGGAGTTTGACGAGCCGACCACGGTAATTATCAAGCACACGAATCCTTGCGGAGTGGGTTCGGCTGCGACGCTTGCGGAAAGCTACCAGCGCGCGCTCGACGTGGATCCGGTATCTGCCTTTGGGTCCGTCATCGCGCTCAATCGCCCCATGGATGCTGAGACGGCGGAGGCCATGTCCAAGTTATTTGTTGAAGCCGTGCTGGCGCCGGGATACGAGCCCGCTGCCTTGGAGCGCATGGGAGAGAAGAAGAACCTCCGCTTACTGGATATGTCAACGGCTGCCGGTGATGAAGAAGGATTACAGCTCAAAGCGATCGGGGGAGGATTGCTGGTCCAGTCGCCGGACACCTTCGGCGCGCGCACCCAGGAGTGGAAATGCGTCACCGCGCGCAAGCCTACGGAAAGTGAGATGCGAGGCCTGGTCTTCGCCTGGCGCATCGTGAAGCACGTGAAATCGAATGCCATTGTTTATGCGCGTGACGGAGAACTGGTGGGTGTGGGCGCGGGGCAAATGAGCCGTGTGGATTCCGTGAAACTCGGCGCCACTAAGGCGCGCGAATTGAAGCACTCGCTCGAGGGGACCGTGGTCGCCTCGGACGCATTCTTCCCCTTCCAGGATGGCCTGGAAGAGGCCGCCAAGGCCGGCGCGACTGCAGTGGCGCAGCCTGGAGGGTCGGTTCGCGACAAGGACGTAATTGAAGCGGCCAACCGCTTGGGAATGGCGATGATGTTTACCGGCGTGCGGCACTTCCGGCACTAAGACTTCGGAGCGTAGTACCCGTCACGAGCCACGATGCGGTATTTAACGACCTTCCCTTTTTGATTCACGATCCGCAAGGGATTGCCCTGATCGTCCACTAGATCAACCTTCAACTTGTGGTACTTGCCGTCTTTGGCGGGGTTCGTGGGCACGAAGCCCAAGCCGTACTGTGTGCGGAGTTGCCCGTTGATCTGCTCGAAGACGCTCGGCAGCTCGCCTTCGAAGCGGGGAAAGAATGCCTGGCCGCCTGAATACTTGGCGATACTGTCGAGTTCGTTTCGCGCCGTCGCGTCGTTGATGTTCCCGCCGCTGAAAGAACGTACGGCCAGGAACTCCAGGATGCTGACCGGATAGATCGCGGTGTCGGAGGCGCGAGCAATTTTCAACATCTGGTCGTAGGTCAACTTGCTGAATGTATCGAAGCCGGTGCAGATCACCAGGATTGACTTTCTGCCCTTGATATCCTTCATGCGGTCCAGTGTGAAGGCCAGCGCGTCATACAAATTAATCTCGTTGAAGCCAGGGATTCGCAACATATCCAAGGCCCCGCGGACCTGGCTGCGATCCTGCGTGAAGTCCGTCAGGATTTGCGGTTTCATGTCGAAGGAGATCACCGCTGTCCAATCCTTGGGCCGTATGAATTGCAGATAGTTGTAAGAGTATTCGAGCGCCAGATAGAGGCGCGCCCAATACCGGTTGCTGAATTCGATGACCAGGCAGGTGGTCATGGGAGCTTCGGCGGTACCGAAATTGGAGAGGGTTTGCGGGACCCCATCGTCGTAGAGCTTGAAATTCTTCTGAGTGAGTGTGGAAATGGGACTGCCGTCTTTGTCGAGAATCAATACGTCCACATTGACGAGATTCGTTGAGGTGGAGAGAGTGAAAACCTCGTTGGGGTTGATGCGCTCCGGCTTCTTCTCGGTTTCCGGCGGTGGAGGCTCGGTCTTCTTGGGAGCCAGGACGGTCGGTCCCGCGTCCGAGTTGGGCCCTTGGTCCTGGCCGCCTTTGGCGAACCAGTCCTGAGTTGCACAAGCGAACAACAGCAGGCCCGCCACCAACAGCATCGTCTGTCGCAAATAACGGCTCTTCATTAAGCGTCACCCCCGGTCTCGAGAGACCATTCAACCATATGATGCCATTCACCCCCCTTATGGTCAACCGAGGTCAAATGGCGGCATTGCACCGATTTCATTCGCGAGGCTCACGTTCCGGCCCGCCCGTGCCGATAAACAAATGACCGGCGAAAGGCGCAGATAAATTGCGCAAAACGTCTTGCAGAAAAACGGAATCGCGGAAGCTTCGGAATGCGCCGAATTCCCTTGCAGAAGATGATGTGGAAAAGCCAAGAAGAATGCGCTACACTCGGTTGTGGGCCTCCCTACATTCTTGATGCAGTACCATTGTACCGGTACTTTTGAACTGTTGCACGATGCTCAGGGAAGCCTTAAAAATAACGTGAAAGATTGGAGAGGAGGAAACTAGAGGAATCAAGCGACTCGAAACGAAATAGCGAATAGTGACAAAATGTCAAACATGTATCTCTGCTCGAACATGTGCAGAAATGTATTGACACCTTTTGAATGAAAGCGTAGGCTCTCTGGAAGCCGGTGGCTTGTGCGCCGGTGTATTAATTTGGTCCAGGAGAGCCTACATGAAGAATTTAGTCCTTAGTTTCTCGCTCGCGCTTCTCGTAACTGTCACTGCTATTTCAGTTCGACGAATAATCGCTGGGACTCCTACAATCCCAGGGGACGGCCCGACGCTGGTGGCGATCGGTACTGATCCTGTTCCGTTGCCGCCGCCCGGAAAACTGGCGGCGATTGGCACTGATCCCGTTCCACTCCCGCCGCCGGGGAAGAAGTTAGCGGCGATCGGCACTGATCCAGTTCCACTTCCGCCGCCCGGGAAGAAGCTAGTGGCGATTGGCACTGATCCAGTTCCACTTCCGCCGCCGGGGAAGAAGCTAGCGGCGATCGGTACTGATCCTGTTCCGCTACCGCCGCCCGGGAAGAAGAAGCTAGCGGCGATTGGCACTGATCCAGTTCCGCTTCCACCACCCGGGAAGTTGATGGCGATCGGCACCGATCCGGTTCCGTTACCGCCGCCCGGCAAATAGCATCCTCCGTATCGCGTGAGCGAATCGGAGGAGGGTCGCTTGATGACTCGTTCTCGGACCGCTCATGGACAGCAACATAGCCGGCAACATCTTTCAATTTGCTGGAATCTTCATTGAGGCTGCCTTGGTCCTCTACGTGGTGTGGTCCCGCCAGTGGAAGGGGCAAGGGGGCGTACCTCTCTATCTAACCGCATTACTCTGTGCCCAACTCACGAGGGCCTATGTGCTTCAGCAACTTGGCCCGACCTCGCGTGAGTATTTCTATGTTTACTGGACTACCGACCCGCTCGTGGTAATCAGCGCCTTCCTTGTGGTTTGTTTTTTCTTCCAGCGTGCTTGCCAGCACGAGGAGAAGATGTGGCGCTCCATCCGCATGCTGCTGTGGTTCGTCTTTGTGCTTGTCGTAGGGATCTCGGGACTCACTTTCTACCGCAACTACGGCCATCTCTTCACCGATTTTATTTACGAGTTCAATCAGAACCTTTACTTTACCTGCCTGGTACTGAACACACTGCTGTACGTCCTGCTTCAGCAGATCGAATCTGTTGACGACCGGCTTGGACTCTTAGTGTGCGGAGTGGGAATCCAGTTTGCCTGGCCCGACGGCAGCGTTGGCTCTGCTTCATCTCACCGCCGGTGGGCCCTTCGCCCAAACATTAACAACCGCCATCATGCGTCTCTGCTCTTTTGGAATGCTTTTAGTGTGGGCGTACGCGATCGTCCACGGTAAGGAGAAGGGGACTCCGGCACCCCGGCGCGAGATTCCTGTGCTGGCCAGGGTTACCGCGGATTTGAACCTTTAAGTCAGGTGAAAGCCTATGATTCTCGCCACCATAATTTTGGTGCTTTCTACAGCGATGTTTTTCTTCTACTTCCAGGTCACCTGCCATAAGATTCTGGAGCGGCAGTTCGACCGGGAATATTTTCAATCCATCGCCAATGCAAACCGTTTGGAGTTTCCGGCGCTGCGAAAATCCCTCGAAGAGTTCGGCGCTCCTTTGGATTATCCCCGGCTGCGCATGATGCTCAAGTGCGACTTCCTCGCCCTGACCTACCTCCTCAAGAATGCTGCCAATGTGAACCAGCGTTATTCCCGCGAAGAGCGGCTCTTGATTCTGTATTTTCGCTGGCAGTTCCTTTCGTTGGCCGTGCGCCGTCTGTTGAGGGTGGGGAGAAGAAGGCGGCCCTGAAACTCACGGCGGTTCTTCAGTACTTTGCAAATGTGGTTGGACAGCGTGTCAACACCGTGCGATTTGGAAATTTGACCGCTGCCGACTATCTGCTTAACCTCTAATTCGACCCCGCCTCGCCGTGCACCTGGGCCGGGTCTCCACCCCAGCGTGTGTCTCACCCCGAGTTATTCATGCCAGCAAATGGACCCGCGCAGAATTCTGCGGTTCAACGTCTTCCCCACCTCTGAAGGCCGTGGAGCTTCGCAGCGCCCGCATTTGTCGATCCTTCGCCGACCCCAGAGCCGATTCTGAATGTCAGCACTTCCCTCGAATTGCCAGTGCGCCGAATGGCAGTTGACGTCAACCTGGGTTAGGTGTATGAAGCAGGGAGGAAACGCGTTTGATTCCCATCCCCTGAAAGGCCAGGTCAAATGCGATGAAGGACTTCTTGCGGGTGGTTATATTGGTGCTGTGCGTTTTGACGGGACTCGTAGTGACCGTGCACGGCATTGTGGAAGCGGTGCTCGTTCACACCCCAGGCTATGCTGACGTCATGCGGCATCTTGTCGAGGGAAGCGTCTCCATCGCCGGTGGAGCTTGTGTGTTGGCGGTCGCCATCGACCAACTCGAATGCCTGCGCACACACCGCAAGAGCGGGAACATTCTGTAGGGATCGGGTGATCGGGCGAAGAGGAGAGGCCTGATTTGGGTGAACCATTGGTGATTGAAAGGAACCATTCGCAGATCTGAAATCACAAATTACTCACCCGATTACCTGATCTCCCGTTCACCCGATTAACCAACTCCGTATCATTTCGAGGTCAAGCGATCGGCGGACATGGGCGGCGAGGCGGTCCAGACGCGACTGCCTTTCCGCCGTGACGAAAGCGCGCGAGCAAGAAGGCGCCAGGCCGCACGCCGCGCGCGTTGCATCGAGGAAGGAGTGCCGGAAGTTGTCGTCATCGAAAATGCCGTGCACGTAGGTACCGAACACGCGCCGGTCCATGCTGACGGCGCCGTCGGCTACGACACCGCTCGATCCGGCCCGCGTGACTTCGGCAAAGGGCGCGACCCCCTCCGCGTACAGCGTCTCTCCGACGTGGATTTCGTATCCGCGAAAGGCGCGCTTGCTCACGCGTTGCCCATAGATTGCAGGACTCGACAGGCGTCCGCTGGCCGGTCGAGTAATCTTCTCAGCCTGAAGCACTGTTCGCACGCGAAGCAGGCGCATCCCCGCTCGAGCGCACGCTACACCGCCATTTTCGATGCCTTGCGGGTCGTCGATTTCAACTCCCAGTATCTGAAAGCCCCCACATATTCCGGCGACGCACCCGCCGCGCGCCGCATGTGCAAGAAGGGGCGGGACCAGCCCGCGCGCATGCAGCCATTTCAAGTCGTTGAGGGTCTGCTTCGTGCCGGGCAGAATCACCAGGTCAGCTCTATCCAATTCCCGCGCGCGCTCGACGTAGGCCAGAGCCACGGAGGGCTCTGCCGCCAGGGCGTCGAAGTCCGTGAAGTTTGACATATGCGGCAGCGCCACGACCCCGACGCGCAACGGCCTGTCAGGCGAAACGCCATCCGCAAGGTCTTTCCACACTCGCCCCGCGCTGCGCCGATCTTCCACGGCGACGCCATCCTCCTCGTCCAGCCCAAGGTCGTGGAGGTAAGGAATCACTCCGGCGCAGGGGATTCCGAGGCGCGGTTCAATCATTTCGATCCCCGGCCGCAGCAGCGAAATATCGCCGCGAAACTTGTTAAGGGCGTAGCCGCGGATCAAGGCTCGTTCGCAAGGCTCGAGGAGTTCGAGCGTGCCCAGGAGAGATGCGAAAACGCCGCCCCGGTCGATGTCCCCTAGAAGCAGACAGGCGGCGTTTGCCGCGCGCGCCATGCGCATGTTCACGATGTCGTGCTCTCTCAGGTTGATCTCGGCTGGCGATCCCGCGCCTTCAAGAATGATCAGTTCGTAGTCGGACCTCAATTTTTCGTAGCTCTCAAGGACCACTGGGAAAAGATCCTCGACCCGGTGCCGGTGGTAATCCGCCGCCGTAACCTGGCCCCAGATCTTTCCCAGCAGGACGATTTGCGAGCCGGTGTCCGAAGAGGGCTTGATCAGGACCGGGTTCATTTCCGCGCAGGCAGGGACGCGGCAAGCCTCGGCCTGCAAGGCCTGGGCGCGGCCGATCTCGCGCCCATCCGGCGTGGCGGCCGAGTTGAGCGACATATTTTGAGCCTTGAACGGCGCCACGCGGTAGCCGTCGTCCGCAAAGATCCGGCACAGCGCCGCCGCGATGATTGACTTGCCGGCGTGCGACCCGGTTCCCAACACCATCAGCGCGCGTGACGGCTTCTTATGATTCATTTTTGATTCCAATGGCAACGAGGGCTCCGCGGGCAGAGAACAAGTCAAAAGTCAAATCGCAAAACGCAAAAGGCAAAAGCGGCGCTGAATATATAAGTCAAAACGCAAAATGCAAATCGCAAAGGTAATGCAGAAATAACTATACCAACGGGAGGCATCAAGTTTGCATTCGACGTTTCGAAATCGTCGGCTCCATCGCGGCTTTGCATCGTGACATTTGCGATTTGCTTTCTTCTGGTGCGTTTTGAGCTTCGAGTTGCCTCAGCTTTGTGCCTTTGTGTCTTGGTGGTGTATGTGCTGCACGTTGTCACTCTGCCGGGAAAGTGAATTTCACCCCAGCAAGGAAATTGAGCGGCATTGCCGGGTAGCCCAGCACTTCCTCATATTTCTTATCCAGGAGATTATTCACATGACCGAAGATTTCAAGCCCACGGACCAGGCGGTAGGAAAAGCCCCCGTTGAGGAGCATATAGCCGCTGTCGGGAAACAGGCACGTAAGGCCCAACTCGCACGCGAATACGCCGTCGTTAGGCTCCAGGTCGAGCGTTCGCCCCCGTGAATAAGCGTTGCCGTTGAGCGTCAGCCGGTGGTGCTGCCAGGTGAGGTTGAGGCCACCGGAGTGCTTCGGCCGGTTGATTAATTGCTGACCCACGGTGAAGGGCGCCTGAACCAGCGTCGAGCCATGCAGAGCGAGGATCGACGTGTCCAGCAGCGTGTATTCCCCCGAGACCTGAAGCGAGCTGGTAGGCCGCCAGCGGAAAGACGCCTCCAGCCCTTGAGCGCGCGAATTGCCGAGGTTATCCGAGATAAAGGTGCTGAGGTTGGTGAGCGAGCCGCCCAGGGTCACAATCTGATCGTTGAACTTGTTGTAGAAGTACGTCAGGTCAACGAGCGCACGGCTGCCAAAGAACCTCTGCTCGACTCCGCTATCCATACTGATGCTTTTCTCAGGTTTCAGAAGAGGGTTGTCCGTGGTTGCGAGCTGGAAGCCGTCCGGGGCGCGGATGCCCGTGCCAAAGCTCCCGTGCAGCCGCGTCGTTCCCAGCCAGGACCCGGAATCGGATTCTTCGAGCCATATACGCCACAGAGGCTCGCGGGTTGAGTTTGGTGATGGAGCCGGCGAGGATGAGAGGGCGCGCCCCGTAATCACCGGCCGGAAGAGACCCCGTGCGCAGATCGTCCAGCCGCAAGCCCGCGGTAACGAACAGTCGGTTCGAGGCGTTCCAACGGTCTTCCACAAAAAAAGCCAGGCCGGTGCGAGGCAGCAGGAACGGGACGTTGTTCGCATCAGCCACATAGGTGTCCTTAAAATGTTCGTGATTGTACTCGATGCCCGCCACCAGAATATCTTTCTTCCCAAGGGTCACTTCACTACGCGTATTTACCACGCCGCGAAGCGTATCGGAGAAGGAGTCCCCGCCGTCGCTGGCCGGGTACGAAAAGTAGTAGTCGTTTGTCGCCACTGAACCGCTCACCACCTGGCGGAAACGTGGGGTAATTTGCTCGGAGTAGTTTGCTCCGTACCCAAACAAATTTTGCTTATTGCGCGCCACCAGACCCACCTGGTAGTCGGAAGGCCCGCCGGGGTAGATCGGAACGTTATACAGGGCGTCGGGGTCCGAGCCATAAGGGCCAGGGTCCCCCAGCGCATTGGCGTTGCCGAGGAAATGGAAGTCAAGCTGCCTGCGCTCGTTCGGGTGGTAACCAAGGCTCAGGATGGCGCTCTGATTCCTGTAGCTGTCGTTCGTAACCGTCCCGCCCGTGTCGAGGCGCGAAACGTCATAGGCCCAGCTCAGGCCATGGGTCAAACCGCTGCCCCCGGTAACAAAGCGGCGGGTGGAAAAATTCCCGCCTTCCGCCTGGAAATCGAAATGGGGCGGGCCTTCGCCTCGAGTGGTCTCAATGTTTACAACCCCGGTAACCGCGTTCGACCCGAAAAGGGCGCTCTCCGCGCCTCGCGTGACCTCGACGTGGTCCACGCCATCTGCCGGCAAGGGCGCGAAATCGAAGTATCCGCCGAACTCATTCAATTGAATACCGTCCACTGTCACCAGGTTGTAGTCCGAATCCCCTCCGCGGATGAAAGCTCCGGTGGCGCCGCCGCGCCTGCCCGTGTCGTCCAAGGCGACTCCGGGACTGCCGCGCAGAACGTCCGTCACGTTTTGTGCGCCACGATCGTCGATTTCCTGGCTGGATATTGTCGAAACGGAAGATCCCAGTTGCGGGGCAAGCTGGCCTTCAAGAGACGCTGACACCACGACTTGCTGTTGGACCGCGCTCAAGGCGAGATGCAATTCCACGCTGCGGGACTGCTGTGCCTCTATTTCTAGATCGGCTGTCGAGGCGGCAAAGCCCTGCGGGCTCGCCACCACTCGATAGGATCCCTTCCCAAGCCCTTCAAACTTGAACCAACCCTTGGCGTCTGTCTGCCGCTCATCCAGGGCGGCGAGTGACTGAAGCAGTGTTACCTGCACGTTGGGTACGGGCCGGCCGCTGGGGTCAAAAACAGTCCCTTCGATGGTAGCGGCCGGTGCGGCGCTATTGAACAAAGGCCATAGGAGCAATCCCAGAAGCATGAAGAGCAGCCAAATCCATCTGGCGATCCCCTGAATCCGGAATCCTGAATCCTGAATACTGCCTTCTGCCTTCTGCTTTCTGCCTTCTGGTTTCCGTCTGCTGAATCCTAAATCCTGAATCCTGAATCCTGCTGTTCCCACGAAAGTCTCCTTCTCTCCCGCTCTGGCGGCGGGAAACAGGCGGAAGGGGTTCCGAAGGAAGGCGGAAAAAAGCCTCCCAATCCCTCGTTACGGAATCGGAAGGCTCGCGAGTCTTCCTCAGACTCTTTCCGTCGAAGAGTTAGGCTGAGTTGCTGTTCCTGGGCAGGTTTCCTGGCTCTCGGGTTATCGCCCTCTCCTCGGCCTTCCCTTTCCGCGCGGGCAGAAAAGTGGCTGTCTGTCGATGCATGGACCGTGGCCTTTGACCGATGGACCAGGCCCGTCTGCCGACGGACTGCGAGGTTCTGGCTCGCCGATTACAGTGGCGGGACCGCAGCCGATTTTCACGGCCTTCCCTTTTTCCCCGGCTCGGCCGGGGCACCACAGGAACCGAATTTTCAAAAATCAACTACGCGCATAGAAATTAACACCGGCCGGGATGGCTGTCAAGAATTTGACCAGCAGAACATTATCAACAGCTCGGCCAAACCAGTGTCGGAAACCGATGATTTCTGGGCCCATGGATTGACAGATTCTTGCCGACCATGATATTGAAGAATCTTGGCGTTCGGGCAAGGCGTGGTAATGGATTGTCACTTTCGATACAGAGGCCCTCCCGGTTCACGGTCGGTGTGGTCCGCCGTCATTTTTCTAATCTTAATGTCCGCGCCTGCTGGAGCAGCGTGGAGGCAGGACAATGCGTCTTCCCAATTGCCTACCCTGATCACGGTCGAACAGATCCGTGAGCTTACGGTCGATGAAGCGAACCGCGGGTATCCGGTTCGCTTACGGGCTGTTGTCACATATATGGAGTTCGGCCGGGGTGACTTTTTTGTGCAGGATGCCACAGCGGGCATATTCGTCAACGAGACCGATAAGCGCGTCAAATTCCAGCCTGGGGATTTCCTGCAAATAGAGGGGGTGACCGAAGAACCGGATTTTGCTCCGCAGATTGGAAAACCTCGTTGCCGCCTGTTGGGCCACGGACCTCTGCCGCAACCTCACAAAGTGAAATTAGGAGACCTGTTGTCTGCGCGTGAGGACAGCCAGTGGGTACAAATCGAAGGTATCGTGCAAGGCGTGGTGCCGGGCCAAGGAAGTCTGCAACTGGACGTGGCCAGCGATAGCGGGCGGCTGCTGGTAATCATCATGGATGCAGCGGGCTTGGACAGAAATCACCTGGTTGATGCAAGAGTGAAAGTAATCGGTATTTGCGGTGCGTTGTTCAACAAATCTTACCAACTGACCGGGGTATGGATGGGTGTGCCTACGGCCGCGCAGGTGAGCATTGTGGAACCTCCGGCGGCAGAACCCTTCTCGGTGCCGATCAGACCGATCAAGAGTTTGATGACCTTTACGGCCCGGGACTCTTCCGAGCACAGGGTGCGCGTCGAAGGTACGGTTACAGTGTTGCGCCCCAATAGCGTCTTCATTCAGGAGGGTCGTCAAGGCCTCTTCATCCCTGGTTTGCCCGACGCGCCACTCCGGCCCTGCGACCGGGTGGATGTGGTCGGTTTTGCTGACGTTGGCGATTACACGCCAGTCCTTCGGTACGCCTTGTTCCGGCGAATAGGATCCGCACCGCTTCCTCCGCCGATGGACATAACTGCTCAGAGTGCGCGCTCGGGCGCCTTCGATACTCTTCGCGTGCGCCTGGACGCCACCTTGCGAGATGTGAGGCATAGCGAGGGCGACCGCGCGCTCGTACTGCAAGATGGAGACATACTATTCGAGGCGAGGATCGAGGAAAGCAAATCCCCCCGGAAGTGGCCGCTACTTCCAGGGAGTCGCTTGAGGCTGACCGGCGTTTGTTCAGTCCACGTGGATCGCAATCGCACACCTGACACTTTCAGTTTATATCTTGACTCACCGGACAGCGTGCTTGTACTCGCCAGACCTTCTTGGTGGACGTTGCGAAACACCATCCCTGTGCTGGCGCTGCTGGTTGGAGTTGCCCTTGCGGTGGGCGTCTGGGTGGTGGTACTGCGCCGCCGCGTGAGTGAACAGACGGAACTGATCCGGCGGCGACTGGAGAGTGAAGCGGTCCTCGAAAAGCGCTTCGAATACGTCGCCCGCGCCACCAACGATGCTCTTTGGGACTGGGATCTGGTAACCCAAGCCATCAGTTGGACCCGCGGAATCGAGACCACTTTTCGATACAAGGCACAAGAAATCGGACCTGGCCCCCGCTGGTGGTTCGAGCACGTGCACCCCGAAGACCGCGAGCGAGTGCAACAAAGCCGGCAGGCGGCCATCGAGGGTGGAGGGGAAACATGGTTCGAGGAGTATCGTTTCCTAAGGGGCGACTCGAAGTACGCGTCTGTCTTGGATCGGGGCTACGTCATGCGGGACAATACAGGCCGCGCGGTTCGAATGATCGGCGCCATGATGGACTTTACCACCCGCAAGCAGGTCGAGATAAGAATGCAGCAGGCCAAAGAGGCAGCCGAAGCAGCGAACCGCGCCAAAAGCGAGTTTCTCGCCAACATGAGCCATGAAATTCGCACGCCTATGAATGGCGTCATCGGTATGACGGACCTCCTGATGGAAACTCCGCTCACGCCCCAACAGGCAGAATACGTGGGGATGGTAAAGGCGTCCGCGGATTCTCTGCTCACCGTCATTAATGACATCTTGGACTTTTCCAAGATCGAAGCGGGCAAGCTGGAAGTGGAATCGGTGGAATTCAAACTACGGGAAAATATCGAGCCGATCCTCAAGACCTTTAACTGGCGCGCGAACGAGAAGGGACTCAAGCTCGACTGCGTCGTCGAACCTGATGTGCCGGAGGCTCTGGTCGGTGATCCCCTCCGCCTTCGCCAAGTTCTGGTCAACCTGTTGGGAAACGCTGTGAAATTCACGGACAAGGGTGACGTTCACCTGCGGATAGTGTGCAACTCGACGGAGGGAGGCTTCGCCACGCTTCACTTCAGCGTGCAGGACACAGGTATCGGGATTCCCTCAGACAAGCTGGCTAGTATTTTCGAGGCATTTACTCAGGCTGACGGCTCAACTGCAAGGCGTTATGGAGGCACAGGCTTGGGTCTGACCATTTCACGCCGACTCGCCCAATTCATGGGGGGCGGCTTATGGGCAGAAAGCGCCTCGGGCCAGGGAAGCACTTTTCACTTTGCGGCACGATTCGGGATATCACGAGCCGCAGGCTGTCGCGTTTCTGGGGAGCGGGATCTCACGATGGAAGAACCTGGCTCCCTCCGCATCCTCCTTGTCGAAGATAATCCGGTAAACCAGACGCTTGCACTGCGCCTGCTCGAAAAGCACGGGCACCACGTAGTGCTGGCGTGCAATGGACGGGAGGCGCTGGAGCAGGTCGCGAGAGAGCCTCTTGACCTGGTCCTCATGGATGTGCAAATGCCCGAATTGGACGGGCTTGAGGCCACCACAGCAATCCGGGAAAGGGAGAAAACAAGGGGGCTACATCTCCCCATTGTGGCCATGACCGCGCACGCCATGCAGGGTGATCGAGAGCGATGCCTGGCCGCTGGTATGGACGGCTACATCTCCAAGCCGATCGACATCAGGGAACTCATTCCACTCATTCGAATGGTGTTGGCGACCACCAGAGTTTCCACGGGGCGAGGTGCTATTGAGCAACCGAACCACTTACAAAGGCCTCGAAGCGAGGCTTGACCATCACCCCCGCTTCGCATGTTTTCCACAGCAACAGCCGGACATTTCCGGAGGTTCTTTTGGAGAGGTGCCCAATTGTGCGGAATGTAAACTCACCGTTAGTGGCGCTTTCCGTGCGGCTTGATGCCGGTCAGATGACTCCACAAGGCGACGTTCGATTCTTTGACACCTCGATGCTCCTTATGACATACTTTTTGCATCCAACGAAGTGAGACTAAGCGGGGCAGAAAGGAAATATGCATAGATTTAACAAAGGACTTGGGTTGGGGCTAGGCACTATGCTGATGGGGGCCACGATGCTCGTCGCGGCCCAGAATGCCGGCCCTGCGGATGCGGGCAAATCGTCTGGAACGGCTGCGCCGGCTGTCGCAGACCACGCCCAAGCTTACTATCACTTCATGTTGGCGAGGCGGTACAAGGAACTGGCAGGCGTCTATAACCGTTCCGATTATGTCGATCGGGCCATTTCCGAGTACAAACTGGCCATCGCTGCCGACCCCGACTCGCTCTTCTTGCGGGTTGAGATGGCGGAGCTTTATTGGCGCGTGGCGCGCGTTGACGACGCCATTCATGAGGCGGAAGGTGTCTTGAAGAGCGATCCGGATTACCCGGACGCCCACCG
>CAVYPU010000011.1:0-227973 GCA_963770415.1 uncultured Acidobacteriota bacterium | reverse complement strand
AGCTTTCGGTAGGGCTGCGTAGATTGGTGGGGTTGGGTGGTGAATCAGAAGCAGTAGCCTTGGGCCAGCCAATAATGCCAGTCGGCAATGGCCTCGGCAGTTGATTCGTCTACATCTATTCCGATCAGTTGGGACAGGGGCACGGCCATTTTGCGGCCGTGCCAGTGGATCTGTACGAGCATGTCAGCGGTGCAGGCGTCTGCCGGTGCCAAGCGCCGGACTTCGACCCGTTCACCCTTGAGGAGGGGCGAAACCGCCTTGGTCCGGCGACATTCGGCCTGGAACGGGAAGCGGATTTTGTTCTCCAGGTAGTAATACCAGCCCAGGGCCTGCTCTTCCGGCCCATAAGCGTCCACGATCGCTTCGTTGTGGATTCGGTCCTCCCGCACTGGGTCCCTTTTGAGTTTGGGCATCGATGCAGTCCTCCGCGCCGCCTCAATCCTGGAGAAGTTGCCGCACACGGGAATACCGCAGCAGTTCCTGCGCACCGACCACCGGATGGGCTGGCCAGGGTTCCTCCTCGTCTTCCTCATCCCGATCATCCCTGTCTGAATCGGGCTCGGGGGGGGGCGAGGAACTTGGTACGCTCCAGGTGGCCAAGATAGGCGCGAATCTCGGCGGGGGTAAATAGCCGCCGGATTTCCGCCACGAAGTCGGCCAACTCTTGCGCGAACAGCGAGTCTTGTTCCGAGGCCGCCACAAAGCTGAAGAGTTTCTCCCCGATCAGATAATCGAGGGCACTTTCCAATCCAAAGCGCTCGCGGATGTCTTCCGTTGCCGTGCATTGTTCAACCCAGATCTTGTGGTATTCCGTAGAGGGCTTCGTCAGCGACACGAAACCGACTCCCAGATGCTCCAGTTCCTGGAGGGTCGCCAGCAGGTCGGTTACCAGCGGCCCCAACGGTCCAGCCGCCAGACCAATACCACGTCGATCTCGCGGCGACGGGCGGCTTCCAGTAGTTGCTCCCGCTGCTCCCGCTGGGAAGCGCCCGAGCCGATTTCTTTGACCTGTAAAGTGATCGTCCAACCCCGTCTTGCCGCATACTCCCGTAGGGCACGGGTCTGCAGCGGGATGGTCTGCTGATCCTGGGTAGAAACGCGGGCGTAGAGGCCTGCCCGGAACGGTGTTTTGGCCCGGTGAGGGGGGTGGCCAAAAACCCTCGGCGATTTCGCCTTTTTCGAAGCCCGTTTTTCGCCCATTTTCGAGTGTTGCTCCGCTGTGGCCGCAGAGGATCGTTTTCGGCCAGGCAGAACCTATTCTACTTCAAAGGGATTTAACCGGAAGGCTGACTTGTGCCGGCCCGTTGCAGTGCCTGCCGGTAATTCCAGGGCATCCAGTCCGCCGGGTGCTGGGCCAGTTCCTCGGTGTGTTTCTGCAATTCGATCAGGTAGTCGAAGGGATTGATCTCATTCAATTCGCAGGTATGGATCAGGCTCATGAACAGGTCGCCCACCTCGGCGCCGTTGGTGGTCTTATAAAATAAAGAGTTTTTTCGGTGAAGTATGGCCTTCTTCAGGGCGCGCTCGACGAGGTTCGAATCCAGCGGCGCCCCAGCTTCGCGGAGGAACAGGGTCAGCCGATCCCACCGTTTCAAGCAATAAGTGATGGCCTCGCCGAGCCCCGAGTTGGGCTCGACCCTCTTCTCGGCGAACTGGGTCTCGAACCAAGCGTGAAGAGTGTCCATCACGGGCTGGCTGTGCTCCTGATGAAACCGCAGTCGTGCTTCCGGGGACAGGCCCTGCGCCTCTGCCTCGGCATCATAGCGGTAGACTTCGCGCAAGCTTTCCAGCACGAATTGGCACTCCTGGGGGAAGCTGGGTGTCACCTGCACAAAACGGCGCCGGGCATGAGCGTTACAGTTTCCCAAGAGGATTTCCAGTTTTTCCGGCAGCTTCGGCACGTTGCGCGACAAGGCATCGCACATCTGTATGGGCGGCGCCAGTCCTTTGCCCCGCTCGATCAACACGCGGGCGAGGTTCTCCCCGGCGTGCTTCCGTCCCGTGAAGAACATGACGATCCGCTGCCCCTGCCGCGTCGTCAACACGATGCCAGTGGTGAACAGTCCCGTGCGCTCGTGGGCGCTCGACGATTCCTCTTTCCCCTCGGGGCGGGAAGGACTCGCTCGGGCCAGCGCCAAAATCTTCATGCTGGTGTCATCGTTATAAAAGACCTCGCCTTGCGCGGCCTGGCGGAGCAGTTCGTCGAATGCGGGCCGGATCACGGCGGCGATTTCCTCGACGATCTCCCACTGGGTCGAGGCCGGCAAGGGAACCCCCAGACTCGCCTCCAGTCCTTCCAACCGGTAAAAGGGCACCCCGCTACCGTACTTCAGCAGCGCGATCATCGCCGCCGCCGTCTCGTCGTACTTCTTCTCGCCCACGCTCGCCGGAGCCTCCGCTTCAAAAATCTCGCCGCACAGGTTGCAACGGAGACGTTCCAGTTCATAGACCGTGGCCGCAATCGGCGCCTGGCCCACGACCCGGATGCGCAGAGCGGGTTCCTTCTGTTCGTAAACCTTGCCCTTCTGGCACTCCGGACAACCGTCTCCCGGCTTGAGGGAAGCGTGCGCGATCTTGATCCGGCGAGCCCCGCCATACGCCTGGGCGCCGTTTCGGCCGTGTCCCGGCTTCGGCGGACCCGGCGCGTTCGGAGGCGGACTGTTTTTCGGCGGGGCCTTGATCCCCGCTTGCTCCAGCACCTGACGCGTCTTCTCGGTGCTCGGTTTCGCCAACAGCGCGCGCAGTTGGCTGATCGTCGTGTTCTTCTCCCCGATCCTTGCGATCAGATGGCTCAACGCCTGGATCGCACCTTCCAGCCGCTGACAATCCTCTGCCGCCAAGGGCCCCTGGCGCGCCCGCTCCAACAGCGCGGTCAGCTCTTCAAAATTCACTTCGATCACCTCACGTTCCGGCTTCATCCTACACCTCCGTCAGCCCCTGGCGAAAATGCGGCGTGAGTGGATACCCCAAAACCTCCTTGAGGGAACGATTCGGCCGGTGCGTCTGGTCGTTTTTTCCCCGCCCCGTCGTGCGCCCCATCACCACCCAGTTGGCCGCCCGATAACAGGTGCCGCGGTAGCGTTCGGGATCGACGAAGGTCTCGAGAAAATAGACGGGGTGCCCGTAGATCCGTTCCCAGTCGGCCGCGATTCTGCGCGCCATCTGACCGAGAACGTGCGACGCCAAATGCGGGACGCGCACCCAAGGCAAAATGAGATAGCGAGGGTTGTAGGCGAGAAAACGGATATTGCGGCGCCGCGCCTCCGCCGACCAGCCGATGAAGCGGTCGCGGGCGCTCAGATGCCGCGGCGCCGACGACCAGGCCAGGCAGGCAATCACCCGGCCCGCCGCCGAGACCAGATATTTGAGGTGTTCCCCCACCGGCCGCGCGTAGCCGAGCGGATGATACTGGGCAACCAGGTAGTTAAACAGCGGCTCGTCCGGCGTGCGCCGCACTTGCTGAAACTCCAAGGGCCGCAGCGCCCGCAGGGGTACCTCCAGAGGAGTCGTATCCAGGAGGAGCGGCGCCACCGCTTGCCCGCTCGTGGCGCGCCGGACGGTCGGGTTGCGGTGTACATGGGTCGCGGAGGGTAACTCCAGATGCCCGGCCCGTGCGAGTTCCAGCAGCAGCCCGCGACAGACCATGTCGCGCAGCGCCCCGTTGGCCTGTCTCCATCCCCACGCTTCGCACAGCCGCAACGAAAGTTGCCGCCGATTGGCCTCGGGATGGGTTGCGATCAAGTGGCGGATGAATTCCACTTCCGCAGCAGTAACGACACGGCCTCGGTAGCGAAACTCTTCTTCCATGCTCCCGAGGGTAGCAGAGAAGAATTTAGAACGCAAGAGCCTCGCGCTCTTTTTCTCAACTCACCACGCTCACCGGCCGCCACGCCGGCGCCGCTTGGGTTGCCGTCGGGTCGCCCGCCGCCAACAACACTTGCAGTTGGTGCGCCGCCAGACTCCGCGCCACCTCGCGCGTATTCCGCCCTTCCGGCCACCAGCGAAAACGCCCTCTCGAAAGCCGCTTCTGCGCGAACCAGAATCCCTGGCCGTCGTAAACTAAAATGCGAATCGCTGTTCCGCGTCGGCTGCGGAAGACGAACAGGCAGCCCGAGAAAGGGTCGGTCTGCAATCGTTCCTGGCATAACTGCGCGAGCGAGTCGATACCTTTACGGCCGTCCACCGGCTCCACCGCCACCAGGATGCGCATCTGCGGGGTGATCTGGATCATGGCTCGCAATTCCACAACGCCCGGCTCAGCGCCACCAACTCTGCCGTGGCCACACCCTTGAGTTCGATCCTCATCCGGCCCCGCCGCCCTTCCAACTCCACCACGGCGCTCGCCACACTGCCAGGCCGCGGCGAAATCAACTCCATAAATGTCGGCGGCGCGGGCGGTCGTGCGTGGCGTGGGATCACCGACCGTGCCTTCCTCACGACCTTCTTCTCTTGCCCCGGCGCTTCCGCTCGCTCCTTCAGCTTGCCGTATTCCAGATGCAGAGCTTTCGCCGTGCGGTTTATCCCATGCTGCCGCGCCAGTTCTCCCGCCGCCGCCCACAATGAATCCGGAAGCGGTACGCGGCGAGCGTGCGAACTCCGCCATCGCCGGAGACGTCGATAGACCTTTCGCATGTCACGGGGAATATCAGGAATCTCGTTGGCCATCGTCTGTCCTCCTCGCCCTCCTGGGCAAAAGACAGACATTAGCAATTTCGGTTAGATCAAGTCATGCAGCATTGCCGAAAGGACACGCTATAGTCAGCAATGAAAGTATTGGCGCTCTCCGCGTCACGCTTGCCGACAAGATGGGAAATTACCAGCTTGGTATCTGCGTCCAGGGCTACCCAAGTGTAAGCGTCGCCCCATTCCTCGGGGTCGTTGGCGGATAGGTGTTTCTCTTTTGTATGAACGAATGTCCACAGCTCATCGAACTGGACATACCTCGGATGGATATTACGAACACGGGTGTTGAGTAATACCTGACTCTTCTGGCCAGAGAAAAGCAACAGCGACAGGATGGTTTTCTTATCCAGACCAGTTAGCCGTGATGCGGCGCGGATGCTGATTCCCTCCAGGAGCATCCCTATTACCTGGACCGCCTTCTCCATCTCAGTGTGGTGGTTGCCCAGGGGTTTGGGATAGCCATCGGAGAACGTAACACCACACGCCGTGCAGCGGTAGCGTTGGATTCGCTTTCGTCCATAGGTTCCGAATCTCTTGACACGTTCATGGTGACATCTTACACAGGTCATGGGGCCGCTCCTTTTGAGCGCCCATGGAGAAGCTGGCCCGCGAATGGGCCTTGACTGTGGTGGGGGGCGGGCGTATAAACAAAAAGAGTGTTCGCTTCTCACAGGGGCGCTCACTCGATCTTGGGGCTTGCCGCTGTTAGCGCAGCGACAGGCCCTTTTGCTTTTCAGAATCTCTGCTTCAAAGAAACATATTTCACATGCTTGCTGATTTTCGCTGAGAACACTTTTGGATGAGCGCGAATGCAGGCTTCGATGGCCTGTCGGCTCGTCTTTCTTACTCGCGCTACACTTAGAAACTCAACAAGGTCGTTGAGCCGAGCCTCAGGCACGAACCGCAGTACCTGTTCGATGAGTTCCCAAAGCTCAAGCGATCCGCGAAGTTTCCGTGCTCGTTCCAAGACGGGGAGCATTTGCTCCGCACGCTTTGGGTAAGCAAGCAATTTGTATCCTTGGTGTTGTTGGACGTAAACACCGGCCAGAAGCACTTGGAGCTTCTCAATAGAGCGCTCATGCAGGCGCAGCTCGCGCTCCAGGTCCAAGTATCGGTTGTAGGCAGCATCTAATTTGCGCATCTCGGTAGCTACGCGCTCGATTTGCCGCTGGTCGTGTTCCAGTCGGCCTTGAACGGCACCTGTTACTGCGTTCGTATCCATACCGAACACAGAGTGCAGCTTCTCGACAAATATGTCAACAAGTCTTTTGCTATCTATTTGCTTTTCGTTTTGATGCTCTGACAGCGGCATGTTTTCTCCTTTCGAGGGTTTTTGCTTATCCGGAAAACTGGTGTGAGGGGGTATAATCCAGTTCCATAGCCTGAGTGAAAGGAACGTGAATTTGCGGCGAAGATTGCGCGACTGCGTTCGTCAAATGCCGTATCTATTGTTCTGGATTTTGCCGGTGGCGATTCTGGGCTTCTTCTTCAGATGGCTCTGGATTGGCCTAGCACTGGTGTTTGGAATTAGCCTTGTGGCTGGATTGGAGTATGGGGCTCGCTGGTTATGGAAACGAAGCAAGGGGAGGCAAGGTTAATAGCGATGCTCGACGCGAAGAATAGCAAGGTGCTTATAGGTGGCCTAGCAACGGCGTGCCTCATCCTAGCGATCATCTCGATTGTTCTGGCCACAATGCTCTACCAGAAACCCAGATTTGCGCCCACGAAATCTGAAAGCCCGTATGTCATGTTCGATAACAAGACAGCTCAAGCCTGTTGGTCTGGGCCACCGGAAAAGGGCTGGTTTGAGCAGCAAGACCCCAACGTAAAACCCGACGTGGTATTACAACGTCACGCGCCCAATGGTCTGGAGTTTTGTAAAGACCTCAAATAGCGGAGCCGGAGCGGGTCGCAACACGCCATTCCCCCACTACCCAAAATCGGCGGCCAGGAAGAAACAGGTTTCGTCGAGCAGCATCGGATAAACGCTCATGACGAAACCACGGCCCTGGCCGTCTCGACCCGAGAGATGCCAGCGGATTACCTCGTCAGTTACGGGAAGAAAACGCGGGTGGGGACATTCGGAACACTTGATTCGCGGTTTTTCGCAGATCCCCGCGACCCACTCATTGGCGCAAGCCGGTGAATAACCGGCCCTGCCAGTCTTTCGGCTTTCGAAGCGCCGTGGATAGACATCTTCGCGCCCGCGAAACAGAGAACGGAAGAGGGCGATTTTGGCTTCGGCGGGTGAATGCTGATTCACGCTAGCTTGCTGCAAGGCAGGGGGGGCTGATAGGTGGTTCCACGACCCCATTTTACATTGGCCCCTCCGTCAAGTTCCAAGCACAATCGAAAACCGTCCCCCCTCCCCTTGTGCAGATACCCCACTTGACGATTACGCCGCTGCGGCGGTCCTTATTCTTACGGGGAGGCAAAGCAAAAGCCTAACCCAACCCACAACGTCCCAAAGTGGGCCAAATTAAACCGCCGAAATGGGCCAAAAGAAGTTGCCAAACGCATTTGGGTGAATGGGTACTCTGCAGTGCTGCCTAAACCGCATGCGGAGGTCTATTCCTGCTAGAGCATTTTTAATTTAAGTGTATACATTTATATGCGATAATGCCTCTGCCGGTAGAGGGGAGGCAGAGATGCAATCCTATTCACAAGATTTGCGGGATCGGGTGTTATGGGCATTGGATCGCGGAGAACGTCCGACGGCGATTGCGCGGCGGCTGGAAGTCAGTCGCGTCTGGGTTTACCAGGTGCGGGGGCGGGAGCAGAAGACCGGCCAACGCAGCAGTTTTCAGATCGGCGGCCATCGCCGTTCGCGGATCGCGGAGATGGAGCCCGTGCTGCGCGCCTGGATCGAACAAGCGCCGGGTCTGAGCTTGGCGCGAGTTAGTCGAACGTCTCGCCGAGCAGGGCATCTCGATCAAGATCGGCGCCTTGTGGCATCAGTTGAACAAATGGGATCTTACCTTCAAAAAAAACCCTGCACGCCAGCGAGCAAGAACGCGAGGACGTGCAGCGGGCGCGCAGAGCGTGGCATGCAAGCGCTGCCCACGATGGAAGTCGAAAAGCTCGTCTTTATCGATGAAACGTGGATATCGACGAGCATGACGCGACGCTACGGGCGCGCCCCCCGAGGTCAGCGTTGCCTCGACTCGGCGCCGCACGGACATTGGGAGACGACGACCTTTGTGGGCGCTCTGCGCCGCCGCCGGTTGACCGCACCGATGGTCACCGACGGGCCCATGGACGGCGAGACGTTTCTGGCTTATGTGCATCAATTCCTGTGCCCAACGCTCCAACCCGGAGACACCGTGATCCTCGACAACCTCAGCAGTCACAAGGTGGCGGGAGTCGAGAAAGCGATCACCGCGACCGGAGCCACCGTACTCTATCTGCCCCCTTACTCTCCGGACCTGAACCCGATCGAAAAGTTCTTTTCCAAACTCAAGGCGCTGCTCCGCAAAGCCGCCAAACGAGACATCGACGCCCTCTGGAAGGAAATCGGGGACTTGCTCAATACCGTCTCCCCAAGCGAATGCACAAACTACTTCGCCTCTTGTGGATATGTAAACACTTAAATCGAAACCGCTCTAATTTGCTGACTCTGAGGTAAGGGAAACGGTCGAAGATGCTTGAGCCTGGCGCATGAAAATTCGACCTTCTCGAGGTTCGGCCGGCTAACGTGGCACAAATCCTCGCGGTTTCCGACTGCGCTAGGGACTGTTCAATCCTGGTGCGGCGGTGAGTGTCTAAACCGCAAATGCAAATTGGTGGACCCGCCGCCCAAAACGAAGGCGCCATTCCAGCTTACCGATTCGGCTCAGGTTCGATGCGTGGCACGATAGGTTTCCATCCAAGCACGTGCCGAGCTCAAGTGATTGAATTTCTTCTTGATCCGATCCCGCCGCTTGCCCAAAACCTCTCCGACTTTTCTCAAGACAGTTCGCAGGGCTTCCAGATTTTCGACGTATTGATGGAGCTCGTCCCGTAATACTTCTCGGTCGGTTTGGGCCGGAGAAAACTGGCCGAGCAGTTTCGGAACTTGCGCAATTTTCTGATCCAGAGACTTCAATTCGCCTGGGGGAAGGCCTGAGCTATTCGCCTGGAAGCTGTTTTGAGACAACTTGGAAACCAATCCTGTGATATTTCGATTGACTTCCTGTATGGCGGCGATTAAGTCGGATGGCATCGGCCTCCCATCAGTTCCGCTTGACGTGCTCTATTTCCCGCTCTTCTCCTGCGGTTCTGGAGCGCATTCTTTGTCATGAGCCTTTCCCGCTCGAACCCGCCCGCTTGCGTCGCTCCTAGGACCCGCTCGCCTAATTCCCTAACTCGCTTCCAGATGTCTCCCATCAACAATCAGCCTGACCCGCAAGTATCGTCACCACGAATTGTCCGTCTTGACAATCAAAGGCTTGCCGAGAGATGACGATATTATCAGGAGCAATCGGCGCGACGAGGGTGTCGCGACTGACCTGCGGGATCGACAATTGGCAATTTCCACATACCGACGCTTTGAAATTGCCAGCCGTGACACTCGTGATTTCCGCCAACGCGTCGCGAATCTCTTCGGGGGTCGGCTGTTCCGAGTTGAGTCCGAACATTCTGCAGGCAATCTTCTTGGCCAGATCTAAGGAACACTCCAGCAAGACCGCACCGAGCCAAGCGCCGCTGATCTGAACTTTGCCGGTAATGATGTCGTCTTGTTGCCCCGAAAGACCTGGCCCCGGGGTGGGCCAGACTTCCAGACCAAGTGTCGATTCCCAGATTGCGCGTGTTAATTGGCAGATATCGATATGTGTGATCGTCATGTCTATGCTTCAGGCTTTCCGCACATGATAGCAAATAGTGCGATCGAGTTGGACGCGCTCGAACGCGTCGTCCAGATTGAATGTTGTTTCGGCGCCGCCAAGAAACAGGTAGCCGTCCGGCTTTAATGTCTGACGAACTTTGGCAAGGATTTTCTTCTTCGTCTCAATGCCAAAGTAAATAAGAACATTGCGCATGAGGATGATGTCCATGGGCGGGAACAATGGCCATGTTTCGGCCAGGTTGACAATCTGAAATTCGATTCGAGTCCGAAGATCTTCCCTGATCTGCCAGTCGCTCCCTTGCTGTCGAAAGAACTTCACCAATAGACTTGCCGGCAGGCCTCGATTTACCTCCAGTTGGCTGTATCGGCCTTGCCTAGCGCGAGCCAGCATTTCGGCCGAAAGCTCGGAGGCAATTATCTTTAACCTCCATTCCGTAAGCCTGGGGAAATGCTCTTGCAATAACATCGCTAGGCTGTAAGGCTCTTGTCCGGAAGAGCAGGCCGCCGACCAGATATTCAGCTCCTTGCTGTGGACACGCTTGGTCATTAACTCCGGTATGATCGACTTCCGGAGAGTTTCGTACGGGTGAAAGTCCCTGAAAAAGGAAGTCTCATTGGTGGTCATCGCCTCAACGACTTTCCGATGCAGGCCGTCGAACTTCTTCGCTGCCATCCATGCGACCATCGAGGCAAGGGATTCGAATCCTGCACGACGAGCCACAGGCGACAGCCGAGCTTCCGCCAGATATTGCTTGTCCTCCTCCAGCACGATTGCGGACTGATCGAGGACAAGACGCCGGATATAGTTGAATTCCGAGGAGGTAATGGTCATTACTTGCACCCCAAGCTACCCGTAAAAGGGTTGGGGGCGGTCACGGGGAGATCCCGTCCCGCACGCACCTTCCGAACAATCTCACTTCCCAACTCCTGCAGGGGAAGAACTTTGTTTGCGAGCCCTGCATTGGCCACAAAACCCGGCATTCCCCAAACCACGCTGCTTTTTTCATCCTGCACAAATACTTGCCCGTTAACTTCACGAATTCGCTCGCAGCCGCGTAGGCCATCCTGGCCCATGCCGGTCATTACTACCGCTAAGACGCCTGGGCCATAGGTTTCTGCTACGGACCTGAAAAGAACATCCACCGCGGGCCGGCAGGAGTTCTCAGGCGGCCCCTGGTGAGTCTGAATTCTCACTGACCGGTCCTCTTTGTGGACGATCATGTGATAGTTTCCAGGGGCGATGAAGGCACGACCGGCTTCGACCGCCTGGCCCGGCGTGGCTTCTTCTACTTTAATTTTGGCCTTCGCCGCTAAGCGTTCCGCCAGGAGTTTGGTGAACACCGGAGGCATATGCTGGACGATGACGACTGGCACGGGAAAGTCTCCGGGCAGGTCTGGCAGGAGATCTGCCAGTGCATTGGGTCCCCCGGTGGAAACCCCTACGGCGACTATTTCGGTGCGGGTTGTGATCCTGGGAATTCCCAGGAAGGGTAAAGGTCGCCTGGACGCAATCGAGGCAACCGAAAGAGGGGGTGGTTGAAGCCCGTTACGGGGGCCGCAAATTCCCTTGATCTTCGGGATAAGTTCCGTCCGAATGCACTCCAACCCTTGAGCGGCGTTGCCGACATTGGAGGGTTTGGTGACGTAGTCCGTGGCCCCTTTTGCGAGCGCGTCAAGTGTAGCCTCTGCGCCTCGCCGAGTGAGGGTACTGTACATGATGACGGGTATGTTTATCTGGGACTTGCGCATGGTCTCCAGCGTCGCCAGTCCGTCCAATTCGGGCATCTCCACATCCAGTATGACGATATCAGGATTGACTTGCGGAATTCGGGCAAGGGCGATCTTCCCATTCGCTGCAGTCGCAGCGACTTCGAGCTGTGGATCGCTGGAGAGCGCATCGGAGACCATTCGCCGCACCACTACTGAGTCGTCTACCACGAGGATCCTGATCTTAGGCATCAATTATGAACCTGCCATTCCGAAAATCTGAAGCTTCTCCTGGATGATTTCCTGTGTGAAGGGCTTCATGACGTATTCATTCGCCCCGGCCGCAAGTGCTCTTACCACGCTTTCCATTTCGGTTTCGGTGGTAACCATCATCAACAGCACGCCATCGTAGGACTGCTCCGCCCGGACCTTTCGAATGAACTCTAGACCGTTAACTTCCGGCATATTCCAATCCACGAGAGCCAAATCGAGTTTGCCGTTTTCCTGCAGCCGCTCGAGACCCTCTCGGCCGTTGGCTGCTTCCAGGACCTCGAAGCCCATTCCCTTCAACATCCTTCCCAGAATAGAGCGCATAGCTCTCGAGTCATCTATAATCAGTGCTCGCACGAAGCTCTCCTTCAACGGGGAACTGTTCCGACTCACTTCAGGTCTTCGACCGGAAGGGGCCGGAACTCACAGCGAAAACTCGTTAGCGCCGCTGTGCCTTCAAATCTGCAACCCATTCCCGCCCGCCTAGCAGCGCGCCATAGGGTTGTGGCAGCGCCTTGACCTCCGAATGCTTTGGGATGGAACATGCGTCACGATAGTGCGGATCCATCGCCACAGCTGGCGCGAGCGGGAGTGCCGGGTTTCCCTGCACCAGGCTCGCACTAGTACAGCTCACTGCGGCCATTACAACCCTCCATGCCGGGGCCACAAGGTTTACCCCACTCCCTTACGTCGCCAGGCGGGGACCTCCTCCTATTGACTCCCCCGCCACTTTCTCTGGCGAAGGTGGAACGTCACTGGAGCCGGGGAGCGCCGCCGGACTGAAACCTGCTCCGGCTTTTCATTTGGGTTTCGGAAACCTGCTGCGGGTTGGGACGGAATTCCTCCGTCCCAGCGCTTCCCCCGCTATCCTCAAATCTGAAATGGGCCACCACTTTCTGGAGATCGGCAGCCATGCGGGCGAGTTCGCCCGCCGCCGTCTGCGTATCCCCGGCGCCTTGCGTTGTGCTTTTTGCTGCCTGCGCCACTGCCCCGATGTTCTCCGCCACCTGAGATCCGCCTTTGGCAGCTTCCTGCACGTTACGGGCTATCTCATTGGTGGTTGCGGTCTGTTCCTCAACCGCGCTCGCAATCGTGTTGGAGATATCGTTCACCTGATTGATGATGGTTGTAATCTGTCCAATAGCTTCCACGGCCCCTTTGGTATCGCCCTGGATCGCCTCGATCTTCCGGCTGATGTCCTCAGTCGCCTTGGCCGTTTCTTTTGCCAACTCTTTCACTTCGTTGGCCACCACCGCAAAGCCCTTGCCGGCTTCGCCGCTCGCGCAGCTTCAATAGTGGCATTGAGCGCCAGCAGGTTAGTCTGCTGAGCGATGGAGGTAATGACCTTAATAACCTGCCCGATTTCGGCACTCGATTCGCCAAGCTTAGCCACAGTAGCATTGGTGGTTTCAGCGGTCTTCACGGCGGATGTTGCCACCCTCGCAGCTTCGGTGGAGTTCTTGGCGATCTCCTTGATTGATGAGCTCATTTCTTCTGTGGCCGTCGCCACAGTTTGCAGGTTCTTGGTTACTTGTTCTGCCGCTGCCGACACCACATTCGACTGCGCCGCCGTTTCTTCTGCGTTGACGCTCATCTGGTGGCTTACGGCGTTGAGTTCTTCCGAGGAACTTGCCAGCGCCGCCGCAGTGTCTGCCGCCGCTTTGAGCGGGGAGATAACCGTATCGAGAGTGTTATTCACGCCCTCCAGAATCTTCCGGAAGTCACCCTGGTGCCTGGAAGCGTCGGCACGGGTTGCGAGTTCGCCGGCGGCCGCCGCCTGCGCAAGCATGTCGGTGTCCGCAATCAATGCGTTCAAATTCGCTCGGACCTGCTCGATGGTCTCATTTATGAATGCCTTCTTACCGGGGAACGTCTCAAGTGGAGCTCCGAAGTTGCCCCGCCCGAACTCGGCCACGCAGGCCATAGCCTTCTTCTTCACCGTGATGTGGCCCTCGACCATTTCGTTGACGCCCTTCGCCATGGTGCGGTAGGCGCCCTCGAACTTGTCCTCGGGGATAACCACATCGATATCTCCCAAATTGTGTTGTTCCGACATGTGCGCCATTTCCGCGATCAGGGTCTTGATGTTGTCGCGCATCAGGATCAGCCACTGGTGAATCTGGTCGCCGTCTGATGATTTCGACATATTGGCTGTCATGTCGCCATTGGCAATTTTAGTAACATAAGCCACCAGGCTAGTGAGCCACGCATGCACCCTGTTCACGGCGATTTTCACCGCTTCATGGTCGCCGCTATATTTGCCCTCGACGCGAGTCCGCAGATCGCCGCCTGCAATCTTCTGCAGCACGGTGCTGGCCTCCTGAATGGGCGCGACCACAGCGTCCAGGGTCTCGTTCACGCCCTCCACAACGCTACGATACTTACCCGAGAGCCTCGTGGCGTCCGCTCGGGCACTAAGTTTCCCCGCAACCGCCGAATTGGACAGTGTTTTGATATCCTCAACCATGAGGTCAATAGTCTCCATCATCGTAAGGAAAGCAGGAACGAGCTCATCGTGTTCGGATCGCTTGCCGAGTTTTTGAAACTCCTCCATATCCTTGTCGTATTCCCCTGCTCCTACGTTCTGCATCACTTTCTGGAGGCTTAAGAGCCGATCCTCAACCGCGTTTGTGGCTCTTGCCACCTCGGCAAAGATGCCTGCGTAGTGCCCCTCAACTCGCGTCTTAAAGTCGTTTACCGCCGTTCGCTGCAGGACGTCGTTGGCTTCGACTAAGCCTCCGAGGCCATCGATGCAGGCGTTGACGTTGTCTTTGATGGTGTTGAAATCGCCGTTGTATGTGTCCGAAATCTTAGGCGGGATCACACCTTTGCCGATTTGGTCCACATACTCCGCGGTCACGTTAATGGGTTTTACAAAGGCCTC
This sequence comes from uncultured Acidobacteriota bacterium, assembly GCA_963770415.1. Lineage (GTDB taxonomy): Bacteria > Acidobacteriota > Terriglobia > UBA7540 > UBA7540 > CAVROP01. The sequence continues at coordinate 213,604 of CAVYPU010000011.1, read as the reverse complement.
GATGAGGGCGTTGATGCCTCCCACCATTTTGCGCCAGTCTCCAGCAAAGGCGTCTGCCTTTCCGCGACTGGAGAGTTGCCCCTGCGAGACGGCATCCGCAAGGTCAGAGACTTCCCTGGAGACGCGCTGAAGATTGTTTCGCAGCAGGTCCAGCTTCTCGTTGGCAAAGGCCTGCTTACCCGGCAACTTCTCCAGCACTGGGCTAAAATCGCCTTCGGCGTACGCTGCGAGGATACCGAGGATCTTCAGGATATTCTTCACGTGCATCCGCACGCCCTCGTTGGCGCCTTCGGCAAGCTGACGCCACGCCCCGGCGAATTTTTCCTCGGGCACGTAAGCTTCAATGTCGCCCCCTCGCTGGGCCTCTGCCATACGCGTCATCTCATTGATGACGTGCAAGAGGTTGTTGCGAAGCAGGTTCACCCGTTGTGTCGCGATAATGCGCTTGCCCGGGAAGTCCGGCAGCGACTCGCTGAAGTCTCCTTCTGCATAAGAGCCGACTAGGTTCAGAATCCTCAGGATGTCATCGATATGCGACCGTACCGTCTCATTCGCCGCAGTCACAATTTGGCGGTACGCCCCGGCGAACTTCTCTTCCGATGCGAAAACATCGATCTCGCCTTCCTTCTGGGCCGCAGCCATGCCACCTAGCTCCGTGACCAGGTCTTTTACCGAGTCTTTAAGTCCTGCCAGGCTTTTGGTGATCTTGGTGAAATTCTCCTCGTCTCTATGGGCGTATTGACCACCCTCACCAACGGTAAGGTCCAGGTTGACATTGCCCTGAGCGAGCATTTCGATGTTACGTGCCAAGCGTTCGACCTCCGCGCGCTGGTATTCTCCGGACTTGATCATCGGGGTGATGTCCTGGACCAATTCGACATGCCCCACGACTTCTCCCTTCGAATTGTGGAGGTAGGATGTGTTGACGCGGAAGTTCATTCCTTGCTGCTCGAAATAGGTTTCCGGTTTATTTGCGCGCAGACGCGCAATACCGCAGTTCTCAGTCTTACAGATGTTGGCATTCCAGTTGTGGCATTGTTTTCCCACGACGTCGGCGCGTTTGACTCCCAGGAATGTTTCGACAGGCTTGTTAATAAAAGTCCAGTTCATCTCCTTATCGGTTACCGACAGTGGGAATGGAATGGCGTCCAATAACTGTTCGTACCAATGGATGCGCTCTCCGACTGCATCCAATACCTGGTTGACTGCCTTCAAGACTTCGCGGTCTTTACCCTGAAACTTCTCCGCGGAAGCCCGAACATCAATGTGGCCTTGCGACACTTCTTCGAATAAGCGGTGGGCCTCAACACAGACGTCGAGCGGTTTCTTCGGAGCCCGTTGCTTCCCTTGACCTCGTTTCGATTCTTTTTCCATCTGAATTTCCTCCCAGCAAAATTTGTTTCAAATGCGTCTGTACTGGCCACCGCCTTAAGATCTCGATCTCTTCTGAGCCTTCTTTCGGTACAATGTGTCACTTTGCCGGCACTATCAGGGCGGCACTTTGATTGTCGATAACGGGCCGGCTGGCGAGCGCCCTCGGCATTGGAACGGCCAAGGCCTTGCTTCCGTTTAATTCGGCCGGCTCAACTGCGCCTGCTGCCTCTGATGCGGATGCGACAAGGGCAGTCCAAACTCGATCCAAACGGCATTTCCGCACGCGCGGTTTCGTACGAGCGTATCTTTGGAGTACTTGGCAATTAAAAGCATGTGCCCCAGTTCGTACCGGACCTCGGGTCCAACCGCCAGATCTCGCCCCTGGTACCCGCTCGCATAAGCTGCGCCCAACAAGCGATCAGCTGTGGTTTGTTGGTAAAAATACCCATTTACACCCACCGCGAGTTTCTTGGTGAGGTTTTGTGTTGCAACGTACTCCCAGAGGAACTCATTGCCGGAGTGATAGTGGTCGGCTGGGTTGGTGTAGTTCACGATATATTGCAAACGCGAGCTAATTTCGGTTCTTCCGTGATTCGGGAGATACGTGAAGGCTCCCGAAGGGGTCGTGGCAAAGTTGTGCTGCCCAACATTTAGGGCACTGTCCTTGTGATAGACAGGGGCCGGTGTTTCCACATCGAGCCCGTACCACCAATGCCAGTTGCCTCGATTGTAAGCAATGTCGTTGGCTATTACGGGATTTGAGAAGCCTGTGGTTGAGTACCTGCCGGCAGGGCTTTGAAGCCAAATATTGGCGACAGGAGTGGCGACCCAGCTTACCCACTCTCCTCCCAGCACATGCACGCCCCAGTTGTGTACGACTTTGGGAGCAAAGGCCCAAACAGAGAGCTTAAAGCCAGGCGCTGCACTATGCCCTTGACCATCGAGTGCCTCATTGGCGTGGAAGGTCATATTGAACTCCTGGAAGATAGTCTGTCCGGAGCCAGGTGTCATTCCCGGCAAGACAGTTTCAACCCCAAGAGGATATACGCTACCTGCCCCTTCTGTCGCCGCGCCAAAGGTCGCGCCAAGAACTGTGAAGCTGATCACCATCATCAATACGAGCCCGTACCTCCGGTATCCCCAGGTCCCAACCTCCTTCCTCCTCTGGTTGCCCGGCAAGGCCGTCAGATAATCCGAATGCAATGAGTTGTTGCTGTTTTTCCAATATTCCATTTCTCTTTTCTCCTTAAGAAATTGACTCACAGATTGGCACTCGTTTCATACCGTTGATGGCGCCAAATTCAGCAGCTTGTCGGTGTCTAAAACTATGAGTAGTCTATCTTTCAATTTGTGAACCCCTCGGATAAGTTCCTTCGTCTCGCCCGTGACCGTCCCGGGAGCCAACTCAAAAGTCTCGTCTTCAACTTCCAAAACGTCTCCTATTTCGTCCACAAGGAAGCTGACTGCCCCGTCGCTATGGCGGATTACCACGTTCATTGGAAGATCCGAAGCGGGCCGCTCCCTCAGACCTAACCGACGCCGCAGATCGATTGCTGTCACGATCTGACCCCGCAAGTTGATGAGACCCTTTACTACCGGAGGCGCCAGGGGCACACGAGTCATTTCCTGATAGCGGATTACTTCCTGGACTTTTTCCACTTCCACTCCAAAAAGCAGCCGGTTGAACAACAAAAGTGGATAACTGCTTCCTAACTGCCATAAGTAGCTCCATCGTCGGCATCTGCCAACCTAACTCGACACTTTCGGCTGCTGATCAGTCCGCTCGTCCTGAGAAAGATGGCGGCTTGAAAAAAACACCGTTCAAGTCGTCCACTCACCAACGCGCAAGTCCTCTCGTAAATCGTCGATGACCAAGCACAAAAGGCCGTAGCTTAAGCCGACACTTGCCCACCCAGGGAATCGGCGTCCGCTCCCTGAATGATGCTTTTCAAGTCGAGTAATTCGGTGACTCGCCCTTGAACCACCACCGAGCCGAGTGTGCCCCGACGGCCTAAATGAGTCTGTGCGGTGACTTTCTCGTCTGTGATGTCCAGAATGCGATCCACCACCAGTCCTACGCTGCGACCCTGGTCTGTGTAAACGACCACCTGGATTTTCTCGTCTTCACTTGGAGGGTCTGAGATTTCGGGATTTCGGGCTTCCTGTCGTCGCCCCGGCAATGCCGAAGATAGGTACACCAAAGGCAGAATCTGACCGCGGTACTGAGTGACGTCGCGCCCTTCAGTCCTTTCTATACTACTGCGGTTAAACTCTTCCAAGCGGGCTACCATGGACAAAGGCATTGCCATCTGGCCATTGTTCGGACCGCGCAGCAACAGGAGTGATTCACCGTCGTCGTGACGTGTTTCCGCCTCCGAGGCTTTTTCTCCCAGGCTGCGATCACGAAGCTGAGAGACCACATTGGCGCGTTGTGCCAACCCTAGCACGTCGAGAATCAAGGCTACCCGGCCGTCGCCCATTATGGTCGCTCCCGCGAAGGTGCTGATGCCCTTCAGTTGCGTGCCAAGTGGTTTGACAACAATCTCCTCGGTATCATTAATTTCATCGACGACAAGACCGAATTGCCGATCATCTGCCTGCAGGATCACGATGCTGACGCCTTGCGACATGAGGACTTTCGTTTCCACGGCAGTTAACAACTCGATCACACTCCTGGATGAGCGGCTGACTTTTTCAGACAATCGCATTGCCTGCGCGTGCTGCCCCTCCGTTCTCAGGGAAACGACTTTCCGCACCAAGGTGTGATATTCAGCGTGCGCCTTCTCGAGGTCCGACATTTCACGGAGGTAACAGAACTCTTTCATGCCGGTTGAGTAGAGCCACTCTCCAAGAACACAGTCGCTATGAGATCCGGCTTGTTCCTCAGTGAGGGTTAGTCGCCCTTCCAGGAATTGGCGAAGCCGTTCCAGCCATTCGCGTTGCTTGCCGCGCGCCAAGTCAAAATCCAGCATGTCGGTGTTGGGATCCCCCTCCGCCTGGGCGCTGGCGGTTCCCGTGAGTTCACGCCTCAGATAGACCAACGGCAAGAGATGTCCGCGCAAACGATATACGGGCGCTCCATGAATCATCTCAATGCCTTTGCGCGCCTGCTCGCCCTCCAGCCGTACCAGTTCCAGGAGACTGACTTGAGGTATGGCATAGCGGTCGCCGCCGCTGGTCACCGTAAGTGCCGGAATGATGGCCAATGTCAGCGGGATTTTGACCTTGAGTGTTGTCCCTTTACCGGGCTGGCTTTGCAGATCCACCACCCCGCCGATCTTCTCGATGTTGGTTTTGACCACGTCCATCCCAACGCCACGCCCCGAAACGTTGGTAATTATTTGTGCAGTGGAAAACCCGGGCAGAAAGATCAGGCTGAGCATCTCGTGCTCGCTCATGCGGGCGGCCTGGTCCGGCGTTATCAAACCGCGCTCAAGGGCCTTTCGCTTCACCAGTTCCAGGTTGACCCCGGCCCCATCGTCAGAGATTTCGATATTGACTTGGCCACCCTCGTGGAAAGCGCGAAGAAAGAGGCGTCCTTCGGCGGGTTTGCCAATCGCCAGCCGTTCCTCTGGACGTTCAATGCCGTGATCTACGGCATTGCGCACCACGTGGGTGAGCGGGTCCTTGATGGCTTCCACCAGGGTCTTGTCAAGCTCGGTCTCTTTGCCCTCCATTTCGATATGTACCTGTTTGCCACAACTCAGAGCCAGATCGCGCACCACGCGCGGAAACCTTGCCCAGATATTGCCAATGGGTTGCATACGTGTTTTCATCACCCCTTCTTGCAACTCGGTGGTGATGAGGTTTAAGCGTTGAGAGGTGCTCAGGAAGACGGGATCTTGTTGCGTTGTCGAGAACTGGAGAATTTGGTTGCGTGCTAATACCAGCTCCCCTACCAAATTCATCAGCTTGTCGAGCAGGCCAACGTCCACGCGAATGTTGCTGTCCGTAGCGGACAGCGCGCGGACTTCCTTTTGCTCTTGGATGGCTTCCAAGACCTCCGTCGGCTGCGCAGCACCTTCCTCGATGAGTATTTCGCCCACTCTTCGCGGGTCCCCCTGGATTTGCTTTACCAGCGCCGCTGCCACTTGTTCTGGGGATGCCTTTCCATTTTCGACTAATAATTCCCCCAGCCGTTTAGCGGGTGTCGCTGTCTTATCCTGTGGGACCTCCTGGGCCGGCGGTGGAGTGACTAATGTTGGTGATTCAGTTTCGGGCGGGGCGCTAGCGGGCTTCGAGCTCTGCAAACGGGTTAGAGATTCAATTACGGACTGGTAATCTCGATCCCCGTCCTTGCCTGTTGCCTCAATACTGGCCAGCATTTCCCGCACAGCATCGACCATAAGCAGCAAGCCGGAGGTAATTTCCGCGATCAAAACAAGCTCGCCATCCCGCATTTTGCTCAGCAGGCTCTCTCCTACATGCGTCACAGCTTCCAACTTGCCGAACCCGAGGAAGCCGCTGGTCCCTTTTATGGTGTGAATAGTTCTGAAAATGCCTGCCAGGATATTCTTCGACGTGGGATCTTTTTCGAGCGCCACCAACTCGCGGTCAAGCTTATCCAGATTCTCGGTGCTTTCCACTAGAAATTCCTGGATGATGTCATCCATATCGCTCATTCCATGATCTCCTGTGGCGTGGCTGCGATGCCCCACTTGGCTTGAATCCCCTCGAAGCCGCTCTCTGCTTGCACCTGCATGCGTAGCCCGGCGAGGCGCTCAACCCTGAATCTCTTTTTGTCAATCGCTGCGCAAAAATAATGAGGCACGTGACCGATTTCCTTTGCGCTTAGCGAGGGTCGCACAATCATGTCCCTTTTATCGGCACTGTGTGAGAATCCATGAGTCGTATTCAGCATAAAAAACAGTTTGAGCGAACTTGAAATAGGAGGCGGCTTAAGCTCAGTGCCCGCGCGGTCAGATCGCCTTGAATGCTGAGGACCGAAGTGTGGACGGAAGTCCGCTCGCGGGCAGCGGCGGATTTCCACCTCCGAATATCGCAACTGTCAATCGGCCACCGACCATTCAATGCTTGCGGCGTCATCCTGACCGACTCCTGTCCTAGGGCCTGCGGGAAGGGGAGATGTCCTCTGGGTGCTCAAGCGGTGATCCGCCTCTCGCCAGGCATCGCGAAGGGCGGTGAAATGCTCGATCAAGGGGCGCAGAATCTCTGCGGAGTTCTCAACGTTGGCTTTCAGCGCTTGGGCGTGTGCGTATACATAGAAAGTGCTTAGAGTCTGCGCCACTTCTCCTCCCTGCTCGAAGTTGAGGGTCTCCTTAAGCTGGATAATGATCGCCAGGGCGCGATTCAAGTGGTGGCATTTCTTCTCAATGTCATGGGCCTCAATGGCGGTCACGGCCCGAAGCAAGGCTGCGATAGCCCCATCGTAGAGCATCGCAACCAGGCCCAAGGGTGTAGAGCCTTCGACCGACATTTGACGATAGGCAAGGGCAGGGTTTTTCATTAGCTTGAACTCCCGGGATTGAGAGCATTCAGTTGCTGGTTAATCTGGTTGAGGGTTTCCGGCAGTTGCTCGAGCGTCGTATTGATGGTCGAGTACTCGGTGGTAAGCTGCGCCTGAGTCTGCTGGAGCTGATATTGAAAATCGCTGATCTGGCTGTTGAGGTCGTTCACCTGGCTCGAGACACTGCTCATATCGAGATTCAAGGGTCCGTTGGTAGGGTCGGTGAGCTTGATGAGATTGCTATTGAAAGTCTGCGCCACGCCCGCGGGGGAGGTGGACTGGAACAGGTTCTGTACAGCGGAAAAGTCATTGGTCAGCGCGTCGTTAAGATCCATGCTGTCTGCCGAGGTGGTGCTTGCTACCGATAACGTGCCATCCTGCTGAACCTGAATCCCAATTGCTTGAAGATTGATCGCGGCGCCATTGCCACTGACACTAGTGGTGATGTCATTCAATAGCTGCGACTGCAAAAGGTCTAACGAGGGGTCTCCCATAAGCGGCGGAGCGGTTCCCGTGCCGCTGTAGGTGTTCTGAGTGTTAACGTCAGTCATTACCTGGTTGTAAGCGCTGACGAAGTTGTTGATGGCCGTGGACACTTGAGTCAGGTCGGGCTGGATGTCCAGTGTTATCGGATTGGACGTAGTCCCAGACAATGTCAGAGTTACCCCGGGAATCGCCCCGGTCACTGTGTTGCTACCGCTTAAGACAGGGACACCGTCCACGGTCAGTGAAGCGTCGGCCCCGAGGTTGTTTCCCTGGGAGTCCTGGGCCATGCTGATACCCAGCCCGCCTCCGCTCGAACCTGTGTTGTCAGTAATGGTCAGGTCGCCCGCCGTGCCGGAGGTCTGGCTCACGAGCGATAGGCGGTTTCCGGAACTGTCGCTAATGACAGTTGCCGTAACCCCCATCTTTTGCTGATTAATGTATTGCGCGAGGCCGCTCAGCGTGCTGGTCTTGTCATTGCTATCCACCGGGATGGTAACCGCTTTGTTCGTCCCCACCTGAATCGAAAGCGTGCCGGTAGAAAGCGTGGAGCCCTGCAGAGCGGAGTAAGCAGCCGAAGTAGTCGCGAGGCTATTGACGACAATGGAGTGTGACCGCGCCGCTGTCCCGTTCGCCGCCGTAGCACTGACTACGTCGTTATTGGAGGAGGTTACCGTCACGGCGCCCAAAGCGCCGAGAGGATCGCTAAGCGCCTGGACAGCCGTGTGCAAAGAAGTCAGGTCAGTTTCGATGGTTTGCATGGCGGCGGTCTGCGAGTTCAACGCCGTCACCTGGTTTTCCAGATTCACTTCGGGGGCGGCATCGACTTGCAGGATGGCGTCAACCGTCGAGGTCACGTCAAGTCCACTACCCGAAGTGTTCGTGGCGGAATTGAGGATGGAATTAACGGCGTCTTCGAGGGCTGCGTTGTTGCTCGCGTTGTTCGAAGTCGAATTGGACGTGGTCGACTCCCCCAGGAGTTCGGCGAGCGACTCATTACTGGGATTTATAGCGTTCAGCAGTGAACTGATGGAACTTGTGCTCATTCCTTCACTCCTCTACGCGGGCAGCGCGCGGCGACTTCGCTTACCAAACATTCGTGGCGAAGCGCTTTTTGCGTCCATGAGAGCGCTTCCCTCTGAGGGCTCACCCATTCCTTGCATGCCCTCGCCAGTTCTCCCTATCGGCAGTTTCGATATTTCCATGAGGCGCGTACAGATCCATATCTGAGCCTTCGATGTCCGCGGCCAGAGGGCGTTCCTTGAGTCGAGTGACCATTCTCTTAAACGAAAATGACGGAGGAAACCAGGTTGGTTCCCCCCGTCGAAAATTCAGAGGCTGCTCAGTTCGTTTGTTGCAGCGGCGGTTGCCGGCTGCGCGACTGAACCGGCAGCGGCGCCAGGAGGGCGCCGCTGCGTTAGTCTCAGCTTAGATTACTGGAGCAGCTTCAGAACGGATTGTTGGTTCTGGTTGGCTTGAGCCAAGGCCGAAATACCCGTCTGTTCGAGGATCTGGTACTTGGACAGGCTGGCCACGACTTGCCCGACGTTCGCGTCTTGAATGGAGCTTTGGGCGGAAGTCAGGTTTTGTATCTGGGTGTTGATGACGTTGGTGGCCGAGTTCAGCCGGTTGATGCCGGCGCTGATGGTGCCGCGCATGGCGGCCACGTCGGAAATGGCGCTATTGATGACCGTCAATGCCGAAGAAGCGCCGGTAGAGGTACTGAGGTCGGCGGCGGCGAGGGTCGTTGTGTTATTGCCAATCTGGGTGGTGCTCAGCTTCCCCACTGCGACCGAAATGGTGTTGTACTGGGGATTGGTCACGTTACCGTCACTGATGAAGACGTTGGCCCCGCTCGATCCGCTTATCGATGGCGCAGCGAACGAGTTGGTGTTACCGCCTTCCAGAGCTATGCCGTTCGCATTCGCGACGTACCCAAATGTGGCGTCGTTGTTCGTGACGGTCAGGTCATTCCGGTTCTGCGCATCGGTGATTGCGAGCTGAGTGGTCGCCGAGGCTACGGCGAGGTTGCCCGTCACGTTGCTTACAGATCCGGTTGCAGAAATGTTGCCGCTGTAACTACTGTCCGTGATTTGCAGGTTGCCCGCCGTGTCGAGGAAAGCGTGGAAAGTCGTGCCGGAGTTGTTGATGGAATCAACGAGGCCCTGGACCGTATCGTTGCCGGTGGTGTTAGCAACCGAATCGGGTGTGGAACTCGACGCCTTGTAGATGTACGTGTTCGGGTATGCGCCGGTTACGGTGTTCTTGGTCCCGCTCGTGATGGTCAAGGTGTCGCCATCGGTGATTGTGGTAGTCCCCTGGACTGAGCCCGATCCGATCAGTTGGTTTAAGTTCTGAGCTGCTACTGTCTGTATACCCGCCGTAACACCCAGACCGCTGCTGTTGATGCCGTTGATCAGGTCCTGGATCGTGTTGGTTCCATTCAGCGCGCCTGCGGGCGTCATACTGTTGGCACTGGCAGTGATGCTACCGTTGGCGCTTGTAATCTGCAGATGGCCGCCCGAGAGCGAAGCTGTCATCCCAGTTGTATTGGAAGCGCCGTTGATCTGGTTCATGATGTCGCCCACTGTGTCTGTGTTGACGACTCCCGAAACCGCTCCGAAGTCACTGGTGAAACCGGCATTCGCTGTAACACCGGTTACTGAGCCTCCGTTCGCTACCTGAATTGTCAGTTGGTTACTGCCGTTGAGGTACGCGCTCACGCCATATGCTGCGCCGGCGGTGTCGATGGATTGCAAGGCCTCCCCAATGGTCGAGGCTGATCCGGTCGCAGTACCTGAGAATAACTGGAATTGACTGCCATTGCCCAGGGTAATATTGAGGTTGTCGGCTGTGGTGGCTCCGCTTGTCCCCGTGAGGTTAGTGGTGAGCGCCAGACCCGTCGTGGCGCCAGTGTAGCTCAGGTTACTCGCCGTGTAAGTGTGGGCGCCACTGGTGTTGGTCAGGGTGATGGCGTCACCTGCCGCGAGGGCTGTGCCCGTGGTCAGCGACCCATTCGCCGAGACGAGGGTACTGGCATTTTGTCCTGCCGTGTAGGTGTAAGCAGCGCCATTCCCCAATTGCACCGTGGTCGTTTTGCCGGAAGTGAGAACAGTATTTGTGCTCAGGTTGCCCGTGGCCGTGGTGAGGAGTTGGTTGGCGCTGGCCTGGTTCGTGGATCCAAAAACCGCGTTGCCGTTAAAATTCGTCGCGTTACCGATGCGGTTAATTTCCGACAGGATCGAACCATATTCAGTGGTGATCGAACCGTATTGATCGGAAGTGAGGCCGCCATTGGCGGCTTCAGTCGCCAGCGTGACGGCGCGGTTGAGCAGCGTGGTGACCTGCGAGAGCGCACCATCCGCCACCTGCAATTGGCCCACACCGTCTGTCGCGTTCTGCGATGACTGCGTGAGCGCTGTGATATTGGCCTGCAACCCATCTGCAATTGACAGTCCCGCCGGATCGTCGGCGCCACTGTTGATCCGCGAGCCGGACGACAACTGGAAAAGGGTGTTTTGCAGGTTGCTGTTGGTGACGGACAGGTTGTTCTGGGCCGTCAACGAAGCAATATTATTCAAAACACTTAGTGCCATATGAGGCTCCTTTTATTTAAGTTTCCGTTTCGGCCGGAGCATCTACGTCATGCCGCAGGAGCTTCGTTCCGACTCACGGAACCGTTTTCTAACTCAATTTCCCTATCGGCACCAGCCCGCAAAGCTTTACGAACCCCGCATGCCTACTACGAAAAAACCAAAAGAGAAACCAGGAAAGCGAAAATAGATAACCGATAAACGGAACTCGCGAACTGCTGATTCGAAGATCAGAACTGGCGCTATCTCGTTCTCAGCGCAAATGGTTCCACCCCATCCTGTAGTGGGGGAGGGGGGGGCGTAGCGCACTTCAGAGGGGATCAGGCAGGACGGCATAGCGGAGCGAGAGGAGGACACGCCGTGCCCCTGCAAGCTGCAAGGGTAGCTCTTGCCTCACGTGAGTGGCCTACTTAGCCGCAATCCAAAGAACGGGAGAGCCCGATTCAAGGCGCTTCTTACAACCTGAAGCGCTTCCCGGGCGCGGACTGTCGAGGGTGGACGGCCGTTCCGATGAGGTCTCTAGTCCTAAATGATGCAAAATGCCGTCATAACGGGGCACTTTGAAAGGGCGGGGGTCAGAGTCTGTATGAGAACTCGTTTTTGCTGTCGTTCCGAGGAGCCGCAGGCGACGAGGAATCTCGCAGCGCCTTGAAAATACTCAGAGCGAGATTCCTCGCTTCGCTCGGAATGAAACTCCAAAAGAGGTTTTCACACAGACTCTAAAGCCCCGCCCATCCCCGGCTTAGTGAACATCCGGCCTGGCATCTTCGATGAACGCACGACGGCCAGGGTAGGCCGTCCCCCTGCGGCGTTCGCATCAACTCAGCAAATCCGAAAGCGAAAATCCAAAATAACTGTGCTCCTAAGCCGCCGCCCTTAAATTCTAAAATCCAAAATCCCCTCAGGTGGTATAAAATCATAAAGGATCCGATGCAACGACAAGAACCACTCCTATCCCAGGCTAACGACGGGCAGGGAAAGCAAGGCAGTCCACGACGCCGATTTTTCGAGACGCGGTATTGGTTGCGGGACCTTATCCTGTCTATACTGCTGGCCTTCATCGTGATTGTTTTCCTCTACCAGCCAGTCCAGGTGGAGGGAACCAGCATGATGCCGCGCCTTGAGAACCACGAGCGGATCTTCATCAATAAATTCGTCTACCGCTTCGAGCCGATCCAAAGGGGTGACATCATAGTTTTCTGGTATCCCCTGGACCCGTCGAAGTCCTACATCAAGCGCGTCGTGGGCTTGCCGGGCGAGTGGGTAAGAATTCAGGAAGGCCGCGCGCTCGTGAACGACGCGCCTCTAGCGGAGCCCTACCTTCCCGAATCTTACCTTGACCATCAGAGTTATCCGCCCGTTCACGTCCCTCCGAATCACTACTATGTGCTGGGGGACCATCGGGATTCTTCGAACGACAGCCGGGTCTGGGGGACCGTCGATCGGAAGTATATTTACGGCAAAGCGGTATTTGTCTATTGGCCTTTCAGCGAGTTCGGACCATTGGAATGAGAAACGGTCCACAGTCAACAGGTGACCGTCGACAGTTTCTTTCACTTTGGGAAGCGCGCAGAGACGCCTTGGTGCGGCGGCGGTTCTCTCACACTGAAGGGAGGCCTTAACCTTCGACTCTCGGCTTTCGACGATTGACTTCTTATGGATGCAATTCTTGCTTTAGAAGACGGGAAGATATTCCGCGGGCACGGCTACGGGGCCTCCGGCGAGCACTTTGGTGAGGTGGTCTTCAATACTTCGCTTTTCGGCTACCAGGAAATTCTAACCGACCCTTCCTACGCGGGTCAGATTGTTATCCTGACTTACCCTCACATCGGGAACTACGGCGTGAACCCGCTGGATTCGGAATCGGCGCGGCCTTACGCGGAGGGCCTGGTAGTGCGCGAACTGTCGGAGATCACCAGCAACTGGCGGTCGGTTGAGGACACTTCGGATTTTCTGGCGGAATACGGCCTGCCGGTGATCTCCCACATCGACACGCGCGCCCTCGTGCGCCACCTCCGCCAGCACGGCTCGAAGCGCGGCGTGCTCTCGACCGTGGATTTCGACGAGGCTTCTTTGGTGGCTAAAGCCAGGGGAGTTCCCAGCATGGTGGGCCTCGATCTCGCAAGCCGTGTCACCACCCTCTGGCGCTATCAGTGGACAGAACCCTCGCGCGACATCTTCACGGAAGGCAAAGAAATCGAGCTGCAGGCCCGCTTCCACGTGGTGGCCTACGATTACGGCATCAAGCAGAACATCCTGCGCAGGCTCGTGGACGTGGGTTGCCGCGTCACGATTGTTCCCGCCACCACTACCGCCAAAGAGGTTTTGGAGCTGAAGCCCGACGGCGTGTTCCTCTCGAACGGGCCGGGTGACCCTGAGCCGCTCGAATATGCCGCGCGAGCCGTGCGCGGTTTTATGGGCAAGGTCCCTGTCTTCGGAATCTGCCTCGGCCACCAGATTATCGGCCTGGCGCTGGGCGGCAAGACCTACAAGTTGAAGTTCGGCCACCACGGCGGCAATCAGCCGGTTATGAACCTCGAAACCCGGAAGGTGGAAATCACCGCTCAAAATCATGGTTTCGCGGTCGATCCGGATTCGCTCAATGCCAATGAAGTCGCTCTAACCCACATAAACTTAAACGACCAGACGCTCGAGGGCCTGCGGCACAAGTCCCTGCCGCTTTTTAGCGTGCAGTACCACCCCGAGGCTTCGCCCGGCCCGCACGACTCGGCGTACCTCTTCGACAGGTTCGCCAACATGATGGAGGAGTTCAAGAAATAGATGAAATAGTGGGCGGCAAATGGTGAAGGGTAAAGGCTAACGGATTTAGCAGGGAGCAGATGAATAGCCAGTGGATATCCTCCAAGACCAGACGCAACTTGACTCCATTCGGCGTGGGTTCGCGGAGATACGGGCGGGCCGCTACATCTCGCACGAAGCGATGAAGGCTTGGCTGCTGTCGTTACGCTCGAAGCACGAACTGCTGCCGCCGAAGTGCTTTTGCGGTGAATCTCACGACGAGCCGGACAAGCATGAAGGGCGGAACGGAAGGGCGGGCCTTTAGGCCCGCCGCTAGCAGATGACGACGAGAAGGGGCTTTAGCCCCTGAAGCCGCATGGCGAGACCCAAGCATCGAACGAGACCCGGAGAAACGTATTTCGTCACCACGGACACATGGGAAAGGCGAAGGGTATTCCTCAAGAGCACGGCCGCGGAACTTGTTGAAGCGAAGCTTTTCGAATATCGAGACGAGGGACGTTACTTCGTCCATAGTTATGTTGTGATGCCCGAGCACTTGCACATTCTCCTCACTCCCGGAAAAACTACGACACTGGAGAGAGCGATCGGTCTTATTAAGGGTGGGTCGTCGTTCGAGATCGGAAAGGCCCTCCGCATGCGGTTTCCGGTTTGGCACGAGGGATTCACGGAGCATGGGATTCGGGATAAGGAGGATTTCGAAACTCATGTGCGATATATTCAATCAAATCCTGTCAAGGCAGGCTTGGTGAATGATCCTCGCGATTATCCGTATTGCTCTATGAAAGGGAAATATCGCCTCGATCCCTGGCCAGTGGCTTCAGGGGCTAAAGCCCCTTAGTGGGCGATCCGTTAACGGCGGGGCTGAAGCCCCGCCCTTTCAGGTTGTCGAACAATGATGGGTGAAGGATTTCTCCGGACCAATTTTCGGAAAGGCGGGCCTTTAGGCCCTCCGCCCACGAAGGCGCAAGTCGGAATCAATCGAGGTTTGTGGAACGGAAGGGCGGGCTTTCAGGCCCGCCGCAACGGAGCGATTAAAATGAGGGGCTTTAGCCCCTGAAGCCGTTTCAGGACCAAGCGGCGATACATCAGAGCACTTGGTGAGAGGGCGCCTCGAATAGCTGGGACCACAGATATGGACATTAAATGGGCGTTTACAGGAGACGGCATTCTCGCGTTTGCGGGCGGCGCGCTTGCGCTGCTTGGCGTATGGTGGAGTAACCATCAATCTATCAAAAATCTTGAGAAGCAGTTTAAAGCGGAATCGAACGCGCGGGCCGAAGAGAGTGAAAGACAGAAGCGCGCGATTGCAACGGCCATACTATTTGAAATTGATAGTTTTTGCGGAGTTGATCTGGACCTTGCCGCCATGAGTTTGGCCAGGTGGGACGCTGATAGCAATAACCTCCCCTCAGCGACTCACCTGCGGACCAATATCGCCGAGATATACAAAGGGATTTCGCCCCTGCTAGGATCATTAAATGCCGTCTCCGTCGGTGCGATCGTCAGGTTCTACTCGATGGTGGGAACATACGAGGGTCTTTGGCGTAGCTATCAGTACTCCTTGGATATGCTCCGGATTCCTGGCAGCCCGGCCGTAAAGATGGATCCGCAGAGACTTGTGGACGACGCTAAAGCCCAACTGAAGAGCATTGGCGACCTGATACCAAGCCTAAGAACGCTGGCTGAGAGTGTAACCAACTCTGTGGCGCGTGACTGCGGAGTCGAAGAGCTCATTCCAAAAGGAAATGCCCAAACGCACTGATCTACACAAAATCTTAATCATCGGCTCCGGCCCGATCATTATTGGCCAGGCGTGCGAGTTTGACTATTCGGGGACGCAGGCTTGCAAGGCACTCAAAAGCGAAGGCTATGAGGTGGTGCTGGTGAATTCCAATCCCGCTACCATCATGACCGACCCCGAATTCGCCGACCGGACTTACGTCGAGCCGCTGACCGGTGAGTACCTGGCGGCCATCATCGCGCGCGAGCGTCCGGACGCACTGTTGCCCACCGTGGGCGGTCAAACCGCCCTGAATCTCTCCGTCGAGCTGGCGGAGAGCGGCGTGCTGGAAAAGCACAACGTGCAACTCATCGGCGCGTCGCTCAATGCCATCAAGATGGCCGAGGACCGCCTGTGGTTCAAGGACGCGATACAGCGCGTGGGGCTGGAGGTGCCGAAGAGCGTGCTGGTGAACAACGTCGAGGCGGCGCTCAAGTTCTCTCAGCAGGTAGGATTCCCCCTGATCATTCGCCCTTCTTTCACGCTAGGCGGGACTGGCGCCGGCATGGCTTACAACCGGGACGAACTCACCGAGACGGTGCGGAACGGTCTGGAACTGAGCCCCGTGCACGAAGCGCTGGTGGAAGAGTCGGTCGTGGGCTGGAAGGAATTCGAGCTCGAAGTGATGCGCGACCACGCGGACAACGCCGTGGTGGTCTGCTCGATCGAGAACTTCGACCCCATGGGCATCCACACCGGCGACTCCATCACCGTGGCGCCCGGCGCAGACGCTCACCGACAAGGAATACCAGATCATGCGCGACGCGGCCTTTAAGGTGATCCGCGTCGTGGGCGTCGAGACGGGCGGCTCGAACATCCAGTTTGCCGTGGATCCCGCACTCGGGACGCATGGTGGTGATCGAGATGAACCCGCGCGTGTCGCGCAGTTCCGCCCTGGCCTCCAAGGCCACCGGCTTCCCCATCGCCAAGATCGCCGCCCGCCTTGCGGTGGGCTACAGCCTGGATGAGATTCCCAACGACATCACGAAGAAGACGCCTTCCTGCTTCGAGCCCACCATCGACTACGTGGTGGTGAAGATCCCCAAGTGGGCGGCGGAGAAGTTCCCCGACTCCGACCACACGCTGGGCCCGCAGATGAAATCCGTGGGCGAGGTGATGGCTATCGGCCGCACCTTCAAGGAGGCGCTGCTGAAAGGCATGCGGTCGCTCGAGACGGGCAGGAAAGCCGCCCGCGCCGCCCGACGACCCCACCGAACTCGAACGCGGCTTGACGATCCCTCATCCCGAGCGCCTGTGGCACTTGCTCTTATGCCTTGCAAGCCGGATACAGCGTCGAGGGCCTGGCGGAAATCACGCGCATCGACCCGTGGTTCTTGAATCAACTCGAACAGATCGTGGACCTGCTGCATGAATTGAAACGCTTCGATCTCGAAACCGTGCCTGCGTCGGTGCTGCGGGAGGCCAAGCGCTACGGCGTTTCGGACGCGCAACTGGCGGAAGTTTGGGGCAGTTCGGCGGAAGACGGTGCGCGCGCGGCGTCTGGCCCTGGGCGTTCAGCCCGTCTTCAAGCGCGTGGATACCTGCGCCGCCGAGTTCGAATCCTTCACGCCTTACCTCTACTCCACCTATGAAGACGAAGACGAGGCCGAGCCCACCGCGCGCCGCAAGATCATGATCCTGGGCAGCGGCCCCAACCGCATCGGGCAGGGAATTGAATTCGATTACTGCTGCGTCCACGCCGCCTACGCGCTCAAAGAGGAAGGCTTCGAGACGATCATGGTGAATTGCAATCCCGAGACCGTCTCGACCGACTACGACACCTCGGACCGCCTCTATTTCGAGCCGCTCACTTTTGAAGACGTGATGGCCATTGTGGACGAGGAGAAGCCCGACGGGCGTCATCGTGCAGTTCGGCGGGCAGACGCCGCTCAACCTGGCGCGCCAGCTCAAGGCCGCCGGCGTGCCCATCATCGGCACTTCGCCGGAGTCCATCGACCTGGCCGAAGACCGCAAGCACTTCGGCAAGCTGCTCGCCGACTTGGGATTCTCCAGCCGCAAAACGGCGCCGCCATGAACGTCGCAGGAGGCGGTCGCGATCGCGCGCGAAATCGGATATCCCGTCCTGCTGCGCCCCTCCTACGTGCTGGGCGGACGCGCCATGGTGATCGTCTACGATGAGGCCATGCTGCGCGATTACGTGCGCCGCGCCGAAGAACTGCAGCGCGCCTTCCCCATCCTGGTCGACCACTTCCTCGAAAACGCCACCGAAGTGGATGTGGATGCCCTGGCGGACGGCACCGACGTGGTCATCGCGGGCGTCATGCAGCACATCGAAGAAGCGGGAATTCACTCCGGCGACAGTTCCTGCGTGCTGCCTGCGGTGACCATCGGCGAGCCGCAGCATCGCGCCCTCTGCGAGTACACCGATCAAGCTGGCCAAGGAACTGAACGTGGTCGGGCTGATGAACGTTCAGTACGCCATTCAGAACGGCCAGGTCTACGTCCTGGAAGTGAATCCGCGCGCCTCGCAGGACCGTTCCCTACGTCAGCAAGGCCACCGGCGTGCCGCTGGCCAAGATTGCCGCGCGCCTGATGGTGGGCGGCAAGCTCGCCGAGCTTCGGCCTCGACGCCGGAGCTGCCGGTGCACCACTCCTTTGTCAAATCTCCCGGTCTTCCCTTTCCAGAAGTTTCCCGGCGTCGGACACCATCCTCGGCCCGGAGATGAAGTCCACGGGGGAGGTCATGGGTGTGGCGGACTCCTTCGGCCTGGCTTTTGCCAAAGCGCAGCTCGCCGCGCGCAACCGCATTCCCACTTCCGGACGCATCTTCATTTCTGTGAATGATCATGACAAGCCGCTGGTGATTCCGATCGCCCGCGAGTTGGCGGACTTGGGATTCAACCTTGTGGCCACGCGCGGCACTTCTCAGGCGCTGCGCGCCTGCGGCATTCCGGTGGAGAGAGTGTTCAAGGTGGCGGAACGACGCCCGAGCATTGTGGACTTCGTCAAGAGCGCGTGCGATTGATTTGATTATTAATACGCCGCTCGGCCGCTCTTCGCGCCAGGACGATCGGATGATCCGCCGTGCCGCGGTTCAGCATGGCGTGACGTGCATTACGACTCTGTCCGCGGCCGCGGCAGTGATCGCGGGGATTCGGGAGTTGAGAAAAGGGCAGGTGTGGGTGGCAAGCCTGCAGGAACTGCATCAGAAAAGTGCGATGAAGGCAGTAGGCACTAAGCCGTAGGCAGAGAAAGCTTCGAGTGGAGCACGAGAACAGAGCGACTGCGGACCTCCAAAGCGGAGGCCCAGGCCACACAGGACAAACGCCATGACTCGCAAAGAAATTATCGGAAGTTTGAAAGGCGTGTTTGTTCCGATTGTTACCCCTTTCAATCGTGGCGGTGACATCGATGAAGGACATTTGCGAGAGAATATTCAGAAGCTCACAGGCATCGGGCTTAGCGGAGTCCTGGTGGCAGGCTCGACGGGGGAAGCGCCCTACCTCGAAGAGCGTGAGCGGCTGCGCCTCGTGGAAGTGGCGCGAAGTCTCGTGACCCCGCCGGAGATTCTGATTGCCGGGACTGGTCTCGAAAGCACATCGGCTACGGTGCGCCTTAGCCGTGAAGCCGTGGCTCGCGGCGCGGACGTTGTTTTGGTGCTTACACCGAACTATTACAAGTCCAAGATGGATTGCGCGGCGCTCGAGGCGCACTATCGGGCGGTGGCACGTCAAGTGGAACGGCCCGTGGTCATTTACTCGATTCCGGTGTTCACGGGGCTTCATCTTGAGCCTTCCACTATTGCCAGGCTCTCTCGCATTCCCAACGTGGCAGGCATGAAAGACAGCTCTGGAGACATCGGATTTGTGCGGGCGATTCTACGGGGTGTGCGGCCGGGCTTCCGAGTTCTGGTTGGGTCGGTTCCGATTCTTTGCCAGGCCTTGGCTGCTGGAGCCGTAGGAGCGGTGCTCGGGCAGGCGAATTTTGCTCCGGAGCTGTGCGTCGGGCTCTACCACGCGTTCATGAAAGGGAAGAAGAAAACGGCGCTGGAATTCCAGGACCGCTTGCTGCCTCTTGCCCAGAAGATTGCCGTGCCGTATGGGGTCGCCGGCATTAAAGCCGCGCTCGACCTTAGCGGCTATGCCGGCGGCTTCCCACGTGCTCCGCTGGCCCCGCTCGCCCCCGCAGCGCGAAAATCGGTTGCGGAAGCGCTCCGCGAGGCCCGGGCCGGGCTTGAATATTGATGGCTGAAGGGCTAGGGAGCGGGATACCGGGGGTTCCTTCGTCAGCGCATTATGCAGAAACCAGTAGATTCAACATTTCGGACGATAAGCTCAGCTCTTCCTTATCAACAAGTGCCGCACTCGAGCGCGCTATTCCTGGATTACCTCTACAACTTCGATCGAGTGTCGGGTTTCTACAGTCTGCCTCCGTACCTGCCATCGAGCTTGAAGACTGCGGCCTCGCAAATTTCCGCATTCGAAGAGAAGCGGGAGAAAATCTGCGCAGTTCTCTTACGCCAAAATAAGACTTTGGGTTGCGGTGCTGCCACGATAGAGAACTTGCAGAAGCTCTCGCAAGCCGGCGTGTGCGCCGTGGTCACGGGCCAGCAAGTGGGCTTATTCAGCGGACCCGCTTTCACCGTGTACAAGGCTTTGACCACGGTCCGGCTAGCGAATTATTTAACTGAGCTGGGCATCGCGGCCGTGCCTGTTTTTTGGCTGGCGGGCGAGGACCACGACTTGGCAGAAGTGGCGGAGGTGGGCAGCCTCGACGACGAATACAACCTAATCACCCTGGCTGATCGTGGTAATTCACCCAGCCCGCGGTCGCCGGTGGGGAATGTTCGCTTGACGCACGAATCCACCGAGTCGCTGGCTCGACTTGAAGCCACGCTTCGGGCTGGGGAGGCGCGCGAAGCCCTGTTGCGGGACTTGCGCGAGACCTACGTGCCCGGCGCCACATGGGTTGACGCCTTCGGTCGTTTCATGGCGCGGCTGCTCAGCCGATGGGGCGTGATTTTCCTCGATCCACTTGACCCCACGGTCCATCAACTGAGCGCCGGGGTTTATCAGCAAGCCCTTGAGCAGGCCCCGGAACTTCGGGCGAGGCTGATCGAGCGTTCCCAAACGTTGAGCCAGAATGGCTACCATGCCCAAGTGAAGGTGGCGGAGGATTCTACGCTGGTGTTCGTCACCAGGGACGGGAACCGCCTGCCAATTCATCAGCGTGATGGGGAATTCGCAGTCGAGGGGACACAGGGGACTCAACTTGCAGAGTTGCGGCGCGAGCTTGCCGACAACCCGCTGGCGTTCACGCCTAATGCGTTGCTGAGGCCTTTGGTCCAGGACATGCTCCTGCCGACCGTCGCATACGTGGCAGGCCCTTCGGAGCTGGCCTACCTTGCGCAGGCGGGTGTTTTGTATGAGGCATTCGGTCGGCCGCAGCCTGTTTTCTTCCCTCGCGCCGCTTTCACGCTGGTTGACCATCGCATCCAGAAATTTCTTGAAAAATACAACCTGAGCGTACAAGACGTTTGGGAGGGTGAAGAACAACTGGGTGGGAAGATCGTATCAGTGGGGCTTCCCGAGGGCTGGTCAGAACGCTTCGAGCAGACGCATCAAGAGATGGCCGGCCTTCTGGCTCGCCTGCGAAGCGACATCGAGCGCCTTGATCCAACTTTGCTCGAGGCGCAGCAGAACGCGCAGGATAAAATCCTTTACCAACTGGATCGCCTGCGCGGCAAAGTGAACCGCGCGGGTTTGGCGCGCTCCGACCTGCTCGCCCGTCACTCCCAGCTCCTGTCGCGATTTCTAATGCCGCAAAAGGATCTGCAGGAGCGCCAGGTAGGCGGTGCGTATTTTCTGGGGCGAGCCCGGCTATGAGCTCCTTCCCCGTTTGCTTTCGATGATCCAGGTTGATTCTCCCGCGCATCAAGTGGCGAGCCTTAGCGTAGACGTCTAGCCCGGAGTGACGAGGCTCAAATGTTTCGAATCCCCCATCCAGGTTAAGGAGGGATGGAGGATCGTCAGAATTCCGATCCGCAACTCCTCTTGCTTCAGCGGAAAGCAGTTGATTTCACTACGGTTCGCATTTCCAACCGGTTGCGCATCCTCAATATCTTGTGATTCTTAAAATTCTGTCAATTTACATGTCAACTTGGTCTGCTATAATATGCCTCGCGCCATGGGGCTGGCGCACAGTGGAGGCTTGCTATGAATTCACGATCAATTCCGGATCTTCTCACCCGGCATAAGGGGGTTTTCGAACTCTCGAACGGCACAGGAATAGTTCTGAAGAATCCGCAGAAGTTAGTGGACCAGACGCTCGACCAGTTAGTCTCCGCGGCGGTCTTCGGAGAAACAGAAGAAGTGCGCAATGCGGCGCGCTGGATCATTCGCAGAATCGGGCTGGAACTTGGCGTGGTTCTTTCATCGATCCAAGGTCTTTACGAGGCCCGTGCCCGAAAGGAGTGCAAGGGCTTCGCCGTTCCCGCCATCAACGTGCGCGGTCTGAGCTACGACGTGGCCCGGGCGGTCTTTCGCGCCGCGCTTCGTCTTAAGGCCGGCGCCTTCATCTTTGAACTTTCTCGAACCGAAAGCCACTACACGGACCAACGCCCGGCGGAATACGCTGCTGTGATTGTGGCGGCAGCGCTCCGCGAGGGCTTCGAGGGCCCTGTTTTTGTGCAGGGTGATCACTACCAAGTCAACCCCCTCAAGTACGCCAAAGATCCGGACTCGGAACTTCAGGCCGCCCGTGACTTCTGCCAGGAGTCCGTGGCGGCGGGCTATTACAACATTGACATCGATGCATCCACACTGGTGAACCTCGAGCAGCCCGGCGTCCACGAGCAGCAGCGGGCCAACTTCGAGGCCACGGCCAATCTGGCAGCCTATCTCCGCTCCATCGAGCCGCAAGGGGTAACACTTTCGCTGGGAGGGGAAATCGGCCAAATCGGGAAACAGAATTCCACTCCTCAGGAACTGATATCCTTTGTGGACGGGCTCATGGAAACCTTGGCACGGCGCGACCGTTGCAAGAAGGGGCTGGCCAAGATCAGTGTCCAAACCGGAACCCGGGACGGCGGCGTTGTCTTGCCTGACGGCAGCGTCACGCAGGTGGCGATCGATTTTGAAACTCTGCGTGCTCTCTCAGCGCTGGCTCGGGACCGCTACGGAATGGCGGGCACCGTGCAGCACGGCGCTTCCACACTCCCTGCCGATGCTTTCCACAAATTCGTCGAGTGCGAGGCGGCGGAGGTTCACCTGGCCACCGAGTTCCAGAATATGATCTACGAAAGCTCCGCCTTCCCCAAAGATCTCAAGGAAGAGATATACAAGAGCCTGCGGAAGATTTGCGCCGATGAACGTAAGCCCGAGGAGACCGATGCACAATTCTTGTACAAGACCCGCAAGAAGGCATTCGGCCCCTTCAAGCGCAGGATCTGGGATCTGCCCTCCGATATCCGCGCGCGCCTCGGACAGGAGCTCGAAAAGAAATTTGTTTTCCTGTTCGAACAGTTGAATGTGCAGCGCACGGCGGAACTCGTGAAGAAAACGGTGCCTCTCGTGCCTGTTATCCCAGCCGCGCCTGCCTCTCTGGCCGAGGCGATGGCGTCTGCGGTAAGCGCTCATGGGTGAGGGCAAGAAGAGGGGAATGGTCGATATGCCGTTCGAAGCAACGATTGAGGGGCGGGGAATGATTAACTTGCGAGGCAACATATGTGCAAAGGAGGGTAGCCCTGCTTGGCCAAGCCGCCGTTCCGCTCTTGCAACGTCCACCCGGGCGATGGGGATGGCTCTTGCTTTGGCCGTCCTGCTGACATTGTCTGCTTGTTGCGCTGCGGCAGGGGAAGTGGCGGTGCATAGCACTTCGGACCGGCCGCCACGCAAGGTGATTGTAGGCACATCAGTGCAGGGTTTCTGGGGAGAGTATCCGGGTCTCGACAAGCGCCTTGAGCAATTGGGTGAGATGATCGATCGTATGGCGGCAGAATCGAATGCAAAATATGGCCGGGGCATCGACCTCGCGGTTCTTCCCGAGGTGGCGGTGACCGGTGACAATGGCAAGTTGACGGATGTCTCGGCGCCATTTGAGGGGCGTGTGATGGAAGCCTTTTCCCACAAGGCGCGACAGCAGCACTGCTACATCGTCGTGCCGATGTACCTGCTCGAGGATAAGGACAAGAAGATCTGCACGAACGTCGCGATACTCATCGGCCGCCAAGGAGAAGTGGTGGGCACTTATCGCAAGCTCCACTTGGCCGTGCCGCCTAACAGCGACTCCATGGAAGGGGGCATGACGCCCGGCAAGGAGGTGCAGGCTTTCGACTGCGATTTTGGCAAAGTCGGCATGCAGATCTGCTTTGACATGGACTACGACTACGGGTGGGAGCAACTGGCGCGCCAGGGCGCGGAGCTCGTGGCGTGGCCCACGCAGTCGCCGCAAACTGCCGAACCTGCCTTCCGTGCCAAGCAATACCGCTATTACGTCGTTTCCAGCACGTGGCGGAATAACGCTTCCATTTTTGAGCCCACGGGCAGGATTACTTCGCAAGTAAAGCCTCCCGAAAACGTGCTGGTGCAGGAGATCGACCTCAGTTATGCCCTTCTGCCTTGGAGCGCCAAGCTTCGCAATGGTGAAGCGCTGCGCGAAAAGTATGGAGACAAGGTGGGCTTCCGCTATTACGAGGCGGAGGACTGCGGCATCTTCTGGTCAAACGACCCGGCCCTTACCATCGGCCGCATGGTCCGGTCGATCGGTGTTACTGAGGAAGAAGAAGAGTTGCATCGCATCGATAGGCTGTACCACCAGGCCGGAGTACCGGGTTCCTGAAACAGGTGGCGCCTTCGACGATCCGCGTCTGAACACCGGACTGGATCTCCGCCTTGCGTGCTGCTCACTTCTTTAGTTTTGAATCCTTCCCCAGGCAAAAGCATATCCGAGATTGTTCGGTGTCAGACCGACGATCCTGTTGTGTCACCCCGCATTATGGCAGGGTAATCCCGCCTACGACGAGCTAACCAGATTCATTCGAACGCGTCAAAAAAGAGAATGCCGGGTGTATCGCAGCGGTCAGCAGATAGATGCCGTGGTATTTCGAAATTACAGGAACCGGCGGCGTTGCGCTGACGTAATACAATGAGGGGGTTTTGAATGCGAGAGCTGCTTAGGAATCTTCGCTACGCGGTGCGGCAGTTCCGCGCATCGCCTGTGTTTACGGCTGCGGCGGTGCTCACCCTGGCTTTGGGAATCGGCGGGACCACCGCCATATTCACCTTGGTTCATGCGGTGATGCTGCGTTCGCTGCCGGTTTCTGATCCCGCGAGGCTCTACCGCATCGGAGAAGGTGACGATTGCTGCGTCGAAGGAGGACCGCAGGACCGCTGGGGTTTCTACTCGTACCCTCTGTATGAACGGCTGAAGGCAGAACGCCCCGGAGTTTGAAGAGTTGGCCGCGTTCCAGGCCGGCGAGGCAATTCAGGGCGTGCGGCGTCAAGGCGATACCATCTGCCAAACCTCTGCGCTCCGAGTACGTCACGGGAAATTATTTTTCCATGCTGGGGGTGCGGGCCTTCGGAGGGCGCGTGCTCAGCCCTGACGACGACAAGCCGGGTGCGCCGCCGGTTGCGGTGCTCAGCCACCGCGTCTGGCAGGCTAGTTACGGAAGCGATCCGTCGGTGGTGGGTTCCAGCTTCACGGTGGAAGGCCATCCTTTTACGGTGATCGGAGTTGCGCCGCCCGGCTTCTTCGGCGAAACGCTGCGCGGCGACCCTCCCGATATGTGGATTCCTGTGCAACAGGAGCCCCTGATTGACGGTGAAAGCGAACTGTTGCACCAGTCCATTCCCGCATGGCTGCGCGTCATCGGACGACTGCGGCCGGGCGCTTCGGTTGCGGATATGGGCCCGCGCCTCACCGGAGTGCTGCGCCATTGGTTGCAGTACGATTCCGGTTATCCCGCCAACTGGATGCCCGACGTCATTCGCACGCTCCCCAAGCAGGTGATCAACGTGATCCCTGCGGGCATCGGCGTGGCGGAGATGAAAGAGGATTATGGGCGCAGCCTTCAGATTCTGTTTTCTGTCTGCGGCCTGGTGCTGCTGATCGCCAGCGCCAATGTCGCAAACTTGTTGCTGGCTCGCGCCGTAACCCGCCGGGGACAAACCGCAGTGCGCCTGGCCCTGGGCGCAACGCAGGCGGCAGATCATCGTGCAGGCTCTCACCGAAAGCGTTCTGCTGGCGATAGGCGGGGGTCTTGCCGGGCTGCTTGTGGCCGTGGCGGGCGCGCGCCTGCTGCTGGCGCTCGCATTTCACAGCGCGCACTTCCTGCCCATCAGCCCTTTGCCGTCGCTCCTGGTCCTGGCCTTCTGCTTTCGCATTGGCGCTGATGACGGGAATCGTCTTCGGCTGCGGCTCCCGCGTGGTTCGCCACACGCACCGACCCCGCCGAAGCCCTGCACGGCATCGGGCCGGAGGTACGAGCGATCGGTCCTCTTTCACGCGGCAAGCCTGCTGATCGTGCAGGCGACCCTATCAGTTGTGCTGGTGGCCGGCGCGACGCATGCTGGCGCGCAGCCTGAACAAGCTCGAGCATCAGGATTTTGGATATCGGGTTCAAGGGCGCGTGCTGGTGTCAGCTGCACAACTCCGCCGGCCAGCCTACACATTGCCCAAGCTTAGCAGCCCTCTACCGCGAGCTCGAGGACCGCCTCAATCGCCTGCCGGGAGTGCAGGGAAGCGGACTGGCGCTCTACAATCCGCTCACCAATAACTGGGGCGAGATGATCTACGTGTCGGGACATCCCGCTCCCAAGATGGACGAGGAATCGGGCTCGTCGTGGGACCGCGTGAGCGTCGATTACCTTCAGAACTTTGGCATACCCGTTTTGCGGGGGCGGGCCTTTACCGCCGCCGACAACGAAACTTCGGAGGCGGTGGCGATTGTTAATGAAGCTTTCGTGAAGCGCTTCTTCAAGAAAGGCGAGGACCCGCTGGACCAGCACTTCGGTCTGGACTTCCCCGAGAATGCCGGCACGTTTCGAATCGTGGGCGTAGCGCGGGACGCGAAGTTCGCGGGTTGGGGGTTAAGTCAGCCGGCGCGCCCCTTGTTCTTCGTGCCGCTCGCTCAAAATGTGAACTACAAACAGGACCTGATGAAGAGTGTTGAACTGCGCACGCATCTTATCAGCGGCATCATGCTCGTGACCAATGCTCCGCCGGGTGCAGTCGAGCCGGTCTTGACAAGGCTGCTTGCGGAGCTCGACCCCAACCTGACCATCATCAGCGTCAGGACCATGGAGCAGCAGGTCGCCCTCTCCTTCGATCAGGAGCGCGCCGTCGCCAGCCTCGCAGGCCTGTTCGGGATTGTGGCTCTGCTGCTGGCGGCAGTGGGTGTGTACGGCGTAACGGCCTACACGGTTGCGCAGCGCACCAATGAAATCGGCATTCGCATGGCGCTCGGCGCAGACCGAGTCAAGGTGGTTCAGTTGGTGTTGCACGGAGCGTTCAAGCGTGTGGCGATCGGATTGCTCCTCGGGTTGCCGCTGGCCATCGGAGCAGGTCGCCTGATCGCTGCGCAGCTTTACGGCGTTTCCAGTTGGGACCCGTTTGCGCTGACCTTGGCTGCCGGGGCGCTTGGCGCGAGCGCCTTCCTCGCCACCATAATTCCAGCTTGCCGCGCCGCAGCGATTTCGCCTATGGACGCACTTCGGATTGAGTAGGGCGGCTGAATATGGCTCGGGGGCTAGTTTGGTATATTTCCATCAAGAAACTTGATAAGAAGCTGACGAGTTCCAAAGCCGGTCCGCCCGAGAGAGGTGTTAAATAGGCGAGGATGTTAAACCAGGCTATCTAGCGTATATTTAGAAGGCTACGAGCATTTTCATCAAGTATTACATGAACCTTATCTTCGGGGAGGCCGGCCTCCCGTACCTTCAGAAACGACGATTCAAAATAGAAGAAAGGATAGTGCGATCCGAAGAGCACCCGCGAGGCGGAAACCTGCTCGACCAGCCGCGCCACGCCGCCTATGCCTTCTGTTCGGGCAATATCAAAATAGACGTTGCCGGTCTTCCCGAGTTCGGGAATGTGCTCGGTCATATGGACACCCTGGTAGCCGGCGTTGAGCAGCACCAGGCGCAGACTTGGCTGGCGCTTCACGAGGTCGAGCAGGGGAGTCGAGTCCACGGGCGGTATGCGCATCAAGGCGTACTGGGTGCGCTCGTCTTCCATGGCCATCGCAATCTCGACCACGAGCTTGTGGTTTAGAGCCAGCTCCATCAACTCGGCGACGACAGGATCATCCAGCGTGTAGTTGTGATAGTTCGGGTGCAAGCGAATGCCCGGCATCTTGTGGACTTCCGCGCAGCGCCGCAGGTCTTCCTGCCAATCGGGCTGTTTGGGATTGACGGCGCCGAAGGGGACCAGGAAATCCGGTCCATGCCGGCGGCAAGCCTCTGCCAGGCGCGCATTCACGCCCGCTACGTCGCGATGCAGCAGCGCTTCGAAACTCCCCGCCCATGCCTGGGTTACTCCTTTCTTACGGAGGTTCCGAACCAGTTCGGCCGGCTCATCGCCGATCAGGCGCCGGAAAGGCCACTGAAACAGATTCACGTTGACGTCAATCACAGCCGCACCCCCTTCGCTTCCATGATGGGCCGCAGCAGGCGGCGCAGATTTTCGCCCATGATCAGTGGACGAGCCGACAAAGGGATGCTCGCCCCCAGCACCTTGGCAAGTTGGGAGGCGAAGCTGCGACCGCCGATGTCGCTGCCGTACATGACCCGGTCGGCGCCCAGTTCGCGCACCGCCATTTCCGTGAATCCGGAGGTGGGATCGGACCCGCAAAGGTCGGCATAAACGTTCTTCAAGGGGCGAATGGCAGGGATGCCAAGCTCCCAAGTGGCCCCTGTGTGTCCGCAGATGATGGTCACGCCGGGATGGCGGCGGGCCAATCGGGCGAGCTCGACCGGCGTCGATTCGCCCACCATATTCCCGGTGGTTTTGATGTAGGTGTGGTGCATGACCACGGCCTTCAGCTCACCCGCGCGCTCGAAGAGGCGGTCGAGCGGGGGGGAATCTGCCAGTGCCGGGGTGTCAAACTCAAACTTCAGGCCGACCATGGGACCGTCGCGAACACAACGGTTAATCTCGTCAAGACAGGCCTCGAGGTAGTTGGGGTTCATGAAGGCGTAACCCAGGGCCCGGCCGCCCGAGTGCTTCACCGCTTCCATCACCTCATCGTTCTGCCTGCGCATGGACTCGGGGCCGCCATCGAAGTCGAATTGCATTCCCAGGAACACGCACATATGCTCGACGCCCATGCGGTCGGCGTAGAGGAGCATGTTTCGCATACGTTCCCCAGGCGTGGCGCCGTTGAAACCCTCCAGGTGGCAATGCCCATCCCAGATGTGAAGCGCTTTGAGGCTGTTCAAGTCGATCCCGGCGGAAGCGGCCGACGCTGATGGTCCCGAATTGCCCAGCGCCCCCATGCGTGGGTTGGCTGACGCGAACTCGCTAAAACCGCCAACGCCGGCAATGGCCGCGCCCACTGAAGTTTGGGATAAAAACTGACGGCGAGACAGCGCGGGCTTCTTCATGTCCGAACCTCCTTGCAGACCAGGGTACACATTCGTTCAGCGTAGTAGCGCGGACCGCCGGGTTTGCGGTCCGCGTCTTTTCTGATTTCTGGACTCGCGCCATACTATGGAAAAGCCGCAGACCGCAAACCCGGCGGTCTGCGCTACTTCATCGCCGTTTCAGGCGATGGCCGCACCCAGAACCAGGTGAGGGCTCCCGCCACGACGATGAAGCTCCCAAAACCCAGGCTCCACGGCCAGCCGGCCGATGTGGCGATGAGAGGCGTGAGAAGGGGCGCCAGCAGTCCGCCGACGTTGCCGATGCCGTTCATAATGCCGCCCGCCCCCCCGACGTGCCCGCCCCCCGCGTCAATCAATGCCGCCCAGAAGGGCCCCTCCGAGGTTGCGGCGAGGCCCAGCGCCAGGGAAAGCAGCCCCAACATGGGAAGTCCGCTCACAAGGTTGGTCCCCACATAAAGCAGCAGGGCGCTCAAAACCATTCCGGCCACGGACACGGCGCGGCAGGCGGGGATCGAGCCCATACGCGGAACCAGGCGGTCGGAAACCCATCCGCCCAGCGGCAGCATCACCATCATCACGAGGAGCAGGATGGTGGTGTAGATGGCGCTTTGACTTGCGCCCACTTTGCGGATTTCGCCGAAGTAGTAATACATCCAGTAAAAGAAGATGTATTCAAAATAGTTAAGGGCGAAATAACCCGCCGTTAGGAGAAGAATATTACGGCTTTTGAAAAGGGCCCAGAATCCGGCCTCCCCCCGGGACTCGCGTGCCGGCGCAGCCTCGGGGGTTGAGGCGGCGGCCGGGCGGTCCTGCGCATACGCTAACCAAAGCACGGTCAGGGCGGCCGTAGCTGCCGCCGCGAGGAAGAACGATCGTTGCCAGCCGTAGCGCGCGATGAGCCATGCAAACAGCACGGGTGTAATGGCCCCGCCCAGTGGCGCGCCGGAAATAATGAATCCTTGCACGCGCGCCCGGTCGAGCACGGGAATCCAGTTGGCGTTCATGCGCGCGCAGGAGGGATAAAGGGGAGAGGAGAACGCGCCCAGCGCAAACCGCACGGCCAGGAAACAGGCGAACACGCTCGCGTAGCGTGCCAGGTTCGTTTCCCCCGCGAGTGCGGTGAGCGCCGTGAACAGCGCCGTGCCCCCTCCCACGAGGCCCAGGACCCGGCGCGCCCCGAAGCGGTCCGCCAGCCATCCTCCGGGCGCCATGAAAATGGCGTAACTCAAAATGAAGGCGGAGAAAACGCTGCCCATTTGAGTTGCCGAAAGATGGAAGTACTTCATCAAGGTGGGAGCGGCAACCGGCATGAGCGTGCGGTTGATGTAACTCATGGCGCTCAGCGCCACCATGAGCGCCACAATTCTCGGCCTCTTCCGTTGGTCATTCGATTTTTGCATAGCTAGGTTCGCCGCACCCTCAACCGTAGGGGGACGGCTTGCCGTCCCCTCACCGTTCTACATTCGTCAACGAGGGTAGGGCAAGCCCTACCCCTACAGCACGTTAAGGACGGCTTGCCGTCCCCTCACCGTTCCACATTCGTCAACGAGGGTAGGGCAAGCCCTACCCCTACAGCACGCTAAGGACGGCTTGTCGTCCCCTCACCGTTCGTCATTCGTCAACGAGGGTAGGGCAAGCCCTATCCCTACTGCCAATCCGTGAACTCAGGCGATGCCGGGTTTTCCGGATCATCCAACCAACGTTGTGGGTTGTGGTTTATGTAATCACGGATAATCTCCAACTCCGCCACATCGCGAACAATGTGTTCAAAAAAGTTCTCATGCAGCAGGCGCGTTCCGGTGCGCGATAGCAATTTGTTTACCGCAATGGTGGATATCGATTTGAATGCTGCCACCACGTCGCCCATGCTAATGCGCCGAGGACGCGTCGCGGCCGTCGCGCCAGTGGGGCGACTGCTCGTCGTCCTCGGTCGCTCACGCTGTGGATCGGCACGGGTGGGGCAAGCCGTACCCTTACAGTCTTCATATGGTTGAATGACCGGCGCCCCAGTCGCCATAGCCAAAGCTGGTGCTAGTCCCGGTCCTGGCAATGCAAACAAAGCATGCAGATGGTTGGGCATAATTTGGAATGCATCCAGAACCAGTGACCGGAACCTTTCAGTCAATGAATTCCAGGTCTTCTGCACCAAGCGTCCAGCCTCGTTCAAGATCATCTCACCCTCGATGACTTCGCCGAACATGGAATTCTTAGCCGCGGTACAGATGGTGACGAAGTACACCCCACCGCCAGCATAATCATAACCGCGCAAACGAATGGACCGTCGATGATGTACACGCGGATCGTAGACCATGATTTTGCAGTTGGGGGACGGGAGCCCGTCCATCGTACGTTCTTGTAGGGGGACGGCTTGCCGTCCCCTCACCGTTCGTCATTCGTCAACGAGGGTAGGGCAAGCCCTACCCCTACAGCTTGTCAAGGCAGGTGATTCTAACCCAATCCCGTCAAATCACAAGGAGAATTGAACATTGAGTCCGGGCAGCTCGAGATGCACGACCGCGTGTCGACACCAGATCACGGGCGAGTATTCTTATTGGCAAGGGTTGTGATTCGAGGTAAAGTAGAGAAACTCAGCGGCGCTTCCTCTCCTAAGCAGGCGCCGGTTGTCCGCGATTGCAGGTAAGGAGAAAGTTGTGTTTTCGTTAAAGCGAAAACGGCCTTGCTCTCACGCGATCGCAATTCAATGCTTTGATGTGGCACGTCCAGTCTGGAAATCACTCAGCCCGGAAAAGGTGTGCTATGCGCAAGGGCAGGCGAGTCGTGAGTGAATCGAAGTCCGCTGCGCGGCGTGGCGAACCAAGAAGCCATGAGCAGGCTCTGCAGGAGTGTCTCGCCCATGACGCGGCTGAATCCCGAGAGCCGCAGCAGCTTCGAGGAATGCGCGGGGAGCCGCAAAGCCATGAGCATTGGTTCCGCTCATTGCTAGAGGCATCACGGGATGTAATTTATCGGCTCAACCTGCAAACCGGGCGGTTCGAGTACATCAGCCCGGCGGCAATGGATGTGGTGGGTTTCTCGGCGCAGGAGTTGATGGACATCGACGCGGAGGCGGCCTCGGCGATGATTCATCCGGAAGACTTGCCGGCGATGCGGGCGGCATTGGCGCGTCTCGAGGAGACAGGGCGAGCCGAGGCGCAGTACCGCCAGCGAGCCAAGAGCGGCGAGTATCGGTGGTTGTCAAATTGGATGGCTCTCGCGCGGGACATGGCGGGCAGGCCGCTGTACCGGAATGGCAGTATTCGAGACATCACGGAGCGGAAGCGGGCGGAGGAGGTCCACCAGCAGAACGAGGAGCGGCTGCGGTTGGCCATGCAAGTCGCCCACATGGTGAGCTGGGAATTTGATCCTGCCACGAAGCGAATCTGGCTCTCCAGCAGCGCTGACCAAGTCCTGGCTCCCCCTGCCGGCACTACAGTGGACCGCAGCGACCAAGTCTTGTCGCTTGTCCATGCCGATGATGTCGAGAAGTATCGCGCCCTGGCGACCGATACGGTCGCGAGCGGTGGCAGCTACATCAGCGTTCATCGCCAGGTCCGAGACGGTGAGGTGTTCTGGCTGGAAGAGCGCGCCCGGGCAATTACGGATAGTTCAGGCACGACGGTCCGTCTGGTCGGGCTAACGCAAAACATCACGGAGCGCATGCGGTCCGAGCAGGCGCTACGTGAAAGTCAAGCAAGGGAGAAGGCACGTGCGGATGAATTGACTGCGGTTCTGGATGCTATGCCGGCCATCACCTTCATCGCTCAGGATCCCGAGTGCCGCAATATTCTCACCAGCCGCGCTGGACGTGAGCTTTTGCGGGTCCGGGAACACTTGAACGTTTCCATGTCGGCGCCTGAGGAAGAACGGCAGACCAATTTCCGTTTTGTGAAGGAGGGGCGGGAATTGGCGCCGCACGAGCTTCCCGTCCGAATCGCCGCCTCCACGGGAGCGCAGGTTCGCGATTCTGAACTATCGCTGGTCTTTACCGACGGCACGGTCCGGGATATCGCGGGAAACGCCGTTCCGCTCTTCGGCGCCGACGGAAAGGTGAGAGGCGCCGTGGGGTCATTCCTCGACGTCACCGAGCGCAAGCTGGCCGAGGTGGCGTTGCGCGAGGCCGAGGAACGCCTCCACCTTGCCCTTCGTGCGGCCCGGCTGGGGGTGTGGGACTGGAACCTGGAGACGGACGACGTCCTCTATTCGTCACGCTGCAAGGAGATGCTGGGCTATGACGAATCCGAGATCGATCCGCACCTCAGCGCCA
Organism: uncultured Acidobacteriota bacterium; assembly: GCA_963770415.1. GTDB lineage: Bacteria > Acidobacteriota > Terriglobia > UBA7540 > UBA7540 > CAVROP01. Next base: position 180,318 of record CAVYPU010000011.1, on the reverse strand, counting down.
GCGCCATGAAGCGGCTCCTGCACCCCGACGACCGACACAGAGTCTTCGAGATGGTCGAGGCCGTCAAACGGGGCGAACGGGTGTATGAGATCGAATTTCGCCTCCGGCACAAAGACGGCCACTATGTTGACGTCCTCTCGATGGGTTATGCTGTCCGCCGGAAGCCAGACGGCCCCGTCGTCCGAATTGTGGGTACCTACTCTGACCTTGGCGAGCGCAAGCAGGCCGAAGAGCGCTTGAAGCAGCTCAATGAATCGCTGGAAAAACGCGTGGAGGAGCGTACGGTCGAATGCCAAAGGCGCGCTCAGCAGTTGCGCAAGCTTGCGGCGCGGTTGATGCTTGCCGAGCAACGGGAGCGTCAGCGCCTGAGCAGGGTCTTACACGATGAGCTCCAGCAGACCCTGGTGGCAGCGAAGATGCGCACCGAGCTTCTCAAACAGGGTCATCCGACGGCCAGGGCAGAGGCCAGCCAGATATACGATCTTATCGACGAGAGCATTCGGGCTTCGCAGACACTCTCAACTGAGCTGAGCCCGCCGGTCTTCCAGAAGATGGGGCTCGTTCATGCTTTACACTGGCTGGTGGACCGGGTGCGGATCAGATACGGATTGCGAGTCAAATTAAGCTGTCGTGAGCCGCTCCCTGCCGTCTCGGAAGAAATCGCCATTCTGTTGTTCCAGTCGGCGCGCGAGCTGTTGTTTAACATCGTAAAACACGCCGGCACGAAGGTCGCTTACCTCAAAGCCGCTCAGGTGGGCAACCACCTTGAGCTGACCGTCTCCGACAAAGGCAAGGGCTTCGACGCATCCCGGTCGCATACTAAGACGGGCATAGAGTGGGGCGGCATGGGCTTGTTCAGCATCCAGGAACGGCTGGGCTACGTCGATGGCCGAATGGAAATCGAAAGCGCCGCTGGAAAAGGCAGCCGGTTCAGGCTTATCACCCCTCCGGTCGCAATCGGACGGCCTTTCGAGGCAGCGCCGGCGCCCACCTCCAAGCAGCCTGTTGCCGTCGTGCCAGTCCGAATGCACGTGAAAGCCACTCAAGCCAGAAAAATCCGCATCCTTGTGGCTGATGACCACACCCTGGTCCGCCAGGGGTTGACGAGATTGCTGCAGGCGGAGGGCGACATCGAGGTGGTCGCAGAGGCGTCCGACGGCAAAGCCGCCGTGCGGTTGGCTCGACGCACCCACCCTGACGTGATTCTAATGGACGTCAGCATGCCGCGGATGAATGGCGTCGAGGCTACTAAAATTATTCATAAAGAAATGCCGGGCACAAAGGTAATCGGGCTCTCGATGTATGAAAAAGACGGGCTGGCGGCCGCCATGCGCCAGGCCGGGGCTGTGGATTACCTTCTGAAGAGCGGGCCTCCCGACGCACTCCCCAAAGCCATTCGGTCGTGCATAACAAAGCGCGAACGGGCCGCGTAGTGTAGGGGGACGGCTTGCCGTCCCCTCCGAGCGGGCCATTGGCCCGCGGGTAGGGCAAGCCCTACCCCTACACCGCCTGAAGCCGCAGACCGCAAACCCGGCGGTCTGCGCTACCAACCTTAGCGGGTTGAAGCCGACAACTGGTTCAGCAACCGCACCGCTGCTTCCTCCCATCGACCGGCGGTGGTCGGTCCGAACTGCGCGACAGAGACTTCATAACCGCCCTCGGGGTAATACTCCGGAGTCGGAATGTAACCCACGTCGTCGTTAGCCAAACCCAAAAGGAAAGTGGTGCGCAGGGGCGAGCGGCGTTTCACCGCCAGCCCGATTTCCACGAAGAATTCGCCGGGAAAACTTACAAACCCGGCATCGCCAATGCGAATCGCCTGGATCTCAGCCGCGTACTCGTGTTCGCCGGCCTTCAAGTTCTGCTCGATGCGATGGCGGTTGTTCTCTGCGAAGGAAACTGCAATACGGGCGGCGTAGATCTGCGACTGCGGCGCGTGCTGCCCGTCTGCGCGGCGGAGCGCCGCTCGAGCCTGTTCAAGTTCGGCATCAGCATCGGCCGCCGTCGCGGGCACGTAATATTCGATATTGACCTTTTCATCGAGCGAATCCATCAGCCCGTCGCTCTTTACCACGATGTCGGGTACTTCGGCGAGGATGGCATTGGCCAGGACCTCGCCTATCTCCTGCGCATAGGTGTAAGTACGGGTGGGAATCGGAACGCCGATCGAGGACAAGCCCGCCGAATAGCCGGTGTTCACATCACCTTCGGTGCCTTGAAAGTAGAGGACCTTGACCGCTTGCCCCAGCTTGCTGTGAATCTTGCTGGCCACGTAGTAAGGCCAATCCGCCGTCACCAGAAGATTGTCCGGGCCAAGGCAGGCCGCATGGCAGGAGTAGTTGTAGAGGATCGCTTGCAGGCGGCCCTGTGCGTTGCAGATTTTGAGGATTGAAATCTGCTTGTCGATAGGGCTGAAACCCGAGTCGAGGTGCCGGCGGTTCATCCCTACCCAACCTCGATGCGTCACCGTGGCCGACCCGATTCCTGCCGGTTGTCGCAATTGCCACGCCCGCACGATCGTTTCCACCGTGGTCTTGACGAAGAATGGCTCATAGCTACCGTCGAGACCAGGACCTCCATGCGTGTGTGTAGCCGAGACCAGAATGTGGTCGGGCGGAATCGCCGTCTGCTTCGATACCTCCTCTCGAATGCTGGTGACGGCCTGTTTGCTTACTTCAACCAGATCGGCTTCGACTAACGCCACAACGCTGCTGCCCCGGGAAACGACGAGCGCCCGCACGAAGAGGTCGTCGTGAACGCCCTTCGAAGGGCCCGGGCGCGCCTCGAAGCCTACCAAATGCGTTCCCACCGGAGGCGTGATTTTCCCTTCCGCAACCCCGGCGCTCCACCCTTTCTGCCCCAGAGCAAACCGTGAAGGCAGTAACCCCAATCCAATTAGCAGAGATAGTATCAATGCGCGACGCATTCAAACCTCCCAAGGCCAGTATCGGCGGTTATCTACGGCTTACGATATTAGATGTGGAGACTTAAGGCAAACTCATTGTTGCAGACTTCACGAGTTGCCGCTGGTGGGTTGTACGGGCGGGGCTTGCCCTACCCTTTTTACCGCATACGGCAAGCCGTCCACCTACAAAGGGTAAAGTTCACATGCGCCCATTGTATCTGCACGGTGGGGTTGCGGACAGGCTGGTTAAGGATGGGGGATGGATGAAATCGGGGAGATCGTGGAGGGATTCAGCGGCTGCCTTGCCGGAAGAGCACGACGCGGACTGTTCGCAAGAACGTCCTGAGATCGAGAAGGGGAGAAGCGTTACAGATGTAGTAGAGGTCGTATTGAAGCTTCCGCCGAGCATCCTCCAGGCTTGAACCGTACGGATAGTTGACCTGGGCCCATCCGGTGATTCCAGGCAACACGTAGTGCCTCAAATTGTAAAAGTTGACGGACTCGTTCAGAAGCCCCACAAACTCAGGCCTCTCGGGGCGCGGGCCAACAAAGCTCATTTCCCCGCGCAGAATATTGATCATTTGGGGTAGTTCGTCGAAGTGAAGTTTTCGCAGGATTTTCCCCACCGTGGTAACGCGGGGATCATCCACGGCGGCCCATTGCGCCCCTCCCGCTTTTTCCGCTTCCATTCGCATGCTGCGGAATTTCAACAATTCGAACGGGTGTCCCATCCAGCCTACGCGCCGCTGCCGGAAGAGGATAGGCCCCGGAGAATCGATCCGAATTGCCATGGCCGCCACCAGCATGAAGGGCCAGGCCATCAATAGCCCAACTCCCGCCAGGAAGATGTCCGCAAGCCGTTTGATTCGCCGGAAGAAACGTGCTTGCAATAAGTCAAAGCCGTCGGCGACGCAAAGCCAGAACTCACTGAGAAGTTCCAGCGGCAATTGCTCGGAGGCTCGCATACAAAAATCCAGCAAGGAGTGGACTTGAATTCCATTGAAGCGCAACCGCGTGAGGACTCCTGCAAGGTCGGAAGTCATGGAGTCGCTGCGCACCACGATCCCCTGGACGCCCTCCGCTGCGACAACTCGCAATAGGTTATCCGGAGTTGCGCGACCGAAGTGACGTATGCCCTGCTCATTCTCGCATGCCGCTTCTTCGACAGCCACCGCTGATGCGGGCTCGCGCGCCAAGGCCACTATGGGTTTCGCCGAAAGCGAAGCCGTGGCGCGCGCTCGAAGGGAGTCCGAGCTCCAGCCCGGCAAGAATTCCGACCCAACCCCGTTCTGGCCCTCCTGCCACCCGCTCGTCCGCATGCTCAGCATCCCGAACAGGTGATAATGCGCCTTGACGTGGTCCAGAGCCGCTTGCAGGATCTGGGCGTCCTTCGCGCCTCCTATCAGCAGCAGCTTTTCCGGCGATCGAAAACGCCGAAAACTATGGAAATAGCCCCGCCTCCAGGCGTAGGTGGCTGCAGGCAGAATGAGGGCAGAGAGTTTTATTGATGCGTAGCAGGAGCCCTGCCACCGAAAGAGGTGGAAGAGGATGTAGCAGAAACCGCTGCTTGCCCCCACGGCAAAGAGCACCCTTACGAAGGTCCCAAGCCCATTCAGCCCGGCCAGGCTATAAAGGTCGAACACGTAGATCGCCGCAACGTACACAGACATGAGCACCAGCACAGACAAAACCGTCTGCACTTCGCTCACCTGGCCCGGCCCGTGAACAAACCAGCCCACAACCACGGAAAGCAGGATCAAGGCGAGGTCGCCAAGAAATAGCGTTACCTTGTCCCGGTTGGGATGTCCCCAATGCATATAAGTTCAACTTTCCTTTATCGATGGAATACGCCGGCGTGACGGGAACACGTCTGGGTGACGTAGTCTCTGCGGCGAGATGAAACAACCGGATTAATCTGAGATTTCTTGCCCCACCAAGCGCGGAGGATCGACCCCCTTTGAGGGCGAAGCTACTGCGGCCGCCATAAGGTCGAGGTATCTTTGGGCTATCGTGCCCGGCCGGAAGTGACGTTCGATGAAGTGACGCGCATTCCGCCCTGATTCGCTCCGTGCGCCCGCATCGAAGTAATACGTGTTTATGGTGTCCGCGAGGGCCCTCGGATTTTCTGGCTCCACGCAGGTACCGCACCTGGCGCTTTGGATCAGGTTCCAAGTATCACTGTGGCAGTCCACGGCAGCAATCGCCGGCTTGCCGGCGGCCATGATCGTAAAAAGCTTGCAAGGTACGGACTCCGCAGTGAAGCCACGTTTCAACGGGATCAGACAAACGTCCGCGGCGCCGTACATTGCGGGCACATCCTGGTACTTTTGGAATGGCAGAAACTCGACATTGCGCAACCTCGAGGTCTCGCAATAGTCCGCGGCCGCATTTTTTGCAGCGCCGTTTCCCACCATCAGGAACTTGATTTGCTCGTTGCTTTCCAGTAGCTTTGCAGCATCAAGAGCACTTTCGAGCCCTTGAGAGAATCCCATGTTGCCGGCAAACAGAACGACGAACTTGTTTTCCAGGTTGTGTTGTCTTGAGAAATAATTCCGTTTGGGTTCAGGGGTAACAAACTCCGTATCGATGAAGTTAGGGATAACAGAGATCTTGCTATCCGGAACCCCCTTGGCCAACAAATTGCGCCGAAATCCTTCCGAGATGACGCTTATCTTCGCAGCCCTGCGATAAACGTAGCTCTCCATTTCCTTGAGGAAACGAATCGCTCTGCCGTTCGTTAATACTCCGGCTCTTACTGCCACGTCTGGCCAGACGTCCTGCACGTTGTAAACGAAAGGCGTCCCGCGCAGACGGCTGATGAAATCCGCGATCACTCCATTACTGAGCGGAGGAGATGGCGCCAATATGACGTCGTGCTTGGGCAGGGCCGCTCCTTTCGAAGCCGCGAAGAGGCTGAAACTCCCGTAGCTCAGAATACGCTTTGCGATGCTTGATTTGTCATTACCCGCCCAAACGCGGACACGATAAATCTCCATTCCGTCTCGCCGCTCACTGTACACGAGCTTCTTCGACCACTGGGGCCAAGCCAGGTTCGGGTCGTAATGAGGAACCGAGGTAACCACCGTTACCTCGTGTCCCTCCGCGACAAACTCTTCGGCGAGCTTCGTCATGATCACGCCCGTGGAGGCGGCATCGGGCCGAAAATAGGTACTCAGGAGGAGGATTCGCATATTGCCCTCTAAGTTCTTGCCAGATTGCAACGGAGGCTAACGGTATCGTAACGGTATCGAGAGTGAATCAAAATGGAATACCGTTCCTGGCTAAGCGATCCACCGCCTTCGTGAATAGCTCCTGTTTGTTTCGATGAACTGCGAAGATTAAACTAATGAACCCGGTCACCTCATCGACCTTGGTGATGTACGTTCTGGACCCGGCGAGCAAGGCGCGGGCTAAGGCGGTAACCTTTCCTACCCCTTTCGATCCGTGAACCACTGCAGAGTCGGCCCGATAGAAATCCCAGTCTGGGATAAACTGCTTGCAGGCTTCGAAGTGTTCCTTGTTCCTCACCTCCCAAGCGAGGATGGGATGGTGCGCTTCAATCGTTCGCGCAGCACCGCGAAGCACGTGTTCCTCAAATCCCTCCACGTCGATCTTGATGACCGCTGGAGTAATCCCGCTCTGCTCAACAACCTTGTCGACCGTCGTAACCGCGATCATCGGTCCGATGTCGGTCATGTTTGTGCTGATGTGTGCCCCACCGGATTGGCCCTCATCGCCTATGCAAAGCACCCCCGACTGGGCCTCGTCGCCTGCCCCGGCTTCAACGATGCGCACGCTTCGTTCTCCCGCAAATAGCGAGCGCAGGAAAGACGCCGCGTCAGGGTTCGGTTCAAGGAGAACCATCGACCTGAATTTTCCGAGCAGCTCCGACGAGATTTGACCGAAATTCGCTCCCACATCGATATAGTCGCCGCCGTTTGATTCTGCCCCGATAGCTCCGATCAGAGCGGTGTTTTCCGGTTCGACTGGGGTTCCGAAGTAGAAGAAGCATTCGTTATAGTCGTGCAGCCGGAACGTCAATTGTTGGCCACGAATGAGTCTCTTCGGACGCGCCTCGCACGGCGTGATGCGGTTCAATCGGTTGCAGACAAAAGAAAGGGTTCGCCGCAGGCAATACCTTCGATAGCCAAAGGAACTCATAGACGCGATCACTGGATTGCTGCAGTCATTCAGTTGGGATTGGTGCATAGTAGTCCTTCTTTAAATACCTTGGAATTCGTTGCCACAGACTGCTGTATCTCACTCATGTATGATCCTTATGACACAATCTCAACCCGCGAACTCAGGCATTGAGCCGGCAGGTAGCGGGCTTGACGCCGTCTTGTCCTTGGCGTGGTGAGAATACGGCCTCAGCAGAAGAGACTCCACTGCAGCGAATACTCGAGTGAGTCGCGGGATTGACGATATTCCCTTCTGAAGCGAGACATGTCAGATTTCACAGTCGCCCATGATGAGGCACTGAGTATTGAGTCTCATCCACAACACAAACCCAACCACGGTGAGTGCGACTACGGAGAGGCGGCATAGACCTCGCCGGTTAGGCCGGACATAGCGAGGCCAAAGCGCGACGATTAAAGGAAAGAAAAAATAATCCACCCGTACGAAAAGGCAGGCATAAAAAGGCCAGACCAAGACAGGGAGGCTAAAGGCAATGTAAGCTGCCGTCAGAGATCTCAGCGGGTTTTTCCCGCGCTCCACCGTGGCCAGCACGAGAATGCAAAAAACTAAGGTGAGTGCCTGCCTGAGAATCAAGTGGATTGGGCTCGAGACCCCATAATCTCCATAGGTCGCTGCCTTATCGTTTGGCAGCCAATTCGCAAAAGCAACCGCAACGGGAATCATTGCCAACACCAGGGCAACGGCGGCTCGCGCCGAGAGGCGCCGCAGCTCCCAGAAGATATGCAGCGTAAACGTGAAGAGCTGCGAGAACAGAGATGCGATGCGGGCTAGGAAGAAACGCTTCCCTCCCGAGATGGCAAGCAGGAAAAAAACAAGCCCAAAAAACTGGCGATGGAACGTCAGCAGGAAATGCAATCCGTAAAACGAAGAACTAAAGAAAAAGAGAAGGATGAGCTGGTCCAATGGGGAATACTCGAGCTGATAAAGCGCCAGAAGAAGAACGGATAACGATATAACGATCACGATAAATTCGTAGGATGCAAATGACGAGGGTCGAAACACCCCGACGAGCCGGAACATCGTCTGCTCGAATGGGTAGACTTCCGCCCAGGTTCCTTCCTCCATAAGACTGTAGTAACAGTGGGGGTCCCATCCTAAAAGGCCTAAGTTAGCAACATAGGACCATGCGGCCGCAGCGATCGCCACGACCCCCACCGCCCAAATCGATAATCGGTTCGTCGCCGCTCGTTTCGGGGCTGCTCTGGCCACGCTGCGGCCGGGATTCAATTGCTTCCGGAACGGCCACTCCAGCCAATTCCCAAACAAACCCTCTGGACGCCGAGTGGATGTTTGTGCCACTAAATTCCCTCTTGGATCGCAAAGCCTTGGCGCGCGAATGTACCGTGCGCCGAAAACCTTGAGTCAACTCGGAGATAAGCTTCTGCCACTACTTCGGCTCTATAAGCACTCATGGGGATTGCGGAACAATCCGACTGGAGCGCACGCCTCAGGACGGAGAGAACCTCGTCAGGGTCGAACGAGAGAGGCAGAAGATGAACGGCCTTGCCGATTTGGTTTAATGCGACCTCGAGCCCGCCTCCGGAAGCGGGCATCACGACCGCGCATCCCTGGCTTAGCGCTTCCAGGTAGGAGATACCGAGTGCTTCAACTTCGCATCCTGAGATGAAGACACGGGTGCGCCGCAGCCAGTCGCGAACTCCGATACTGTCCAGTAAGCCGGTGAAGTGGAACGCTGGATCGCCTCCGGCTATTTCCTCGAGCGCTGCCCGCTGCTCTCCTTCTCCAATGATGCAGACGCGCAGGCCGGGGGTCTCCCTAAGCAGCGCCCGGATTACCGGCAGCAGCCGATGCAGGTTCTTTACCACGTGCAGCCTTCCGACGTAAGTAATTGAGTTTCTGGTTTCGGCGCCGCTCGCCATGGGCTCCAGAAACAAAGGCTGGAGCGGATTGTGAACGACGGCGTCGACTCTCAAGTCGAACATAGCTCTCAAGTGGATTGCGCTGTAATGAGAAACTGCAACTAATGCTGCACCGGATAGCTGTGCGAGCTTGAACGAGCAGAAAAGGCCGAGCGCCTTCGTCCACCCCTGATAGGCTGCGCCGAACAAGCCGTGTGCGACGCAGATGGCTCGATGGGCGAAGGGCGCCGAGGATAAGGCGCTGGTGCTCAGGATTTTGAGGACCTGAGGGTCGCGCAGGTCGCGCCACCGGTGGAGGATTCGCCCTGAGGGAACAACCTCGCTGGGGATGCCGAGCGCCCTGAATCCTTCCGACAATCCCATCGCGAAGGCGGTTAGTCCCCCGACCTCATGGCCACCCGATATCAGAACTTTTTGGGGAGGTGCGATTTGCATTCTTAATGCAGGGATATACCCTGTGTCGTTTGGGCTTCAGTGTCTAAGAGAAGAGAAAGTTCTTGCAGCCGGCAGTCCCAGTGCTGACCCAGTGCTGAACGTCAACGCTTTGGACGGGCGTGCGGGTTTTATCGAGCGGTCTGCATTCATATCCGCACTTCCGGAACACTTCGAACGTCTCGTGAAATCGGTTATTGATGCCCCCGGGAATGACGTCGTCGCGCAGCAGAATCTCCACAAGCCATGTCGGTCTCGGATGCAGGTTCAATGTCTCTGTCGCCCCTCCCAAGACGTCCAGTTCTAAGCCCTCCACGTCCATTTTGATTAAGAGTTTCTGCCCTTGAAATCGCGTGGCTGCCATTGCGTCCAAGGTCGTTACGGGCACGAGCGAGTACTGAGTTGCCGCTGCCTGCGCCCAGCCCGGCACAAAGGACGATATTCCGCCGAATCCGTAAATGCGGCCCAAGCCGGAATGTCCTGCCAGGCCAACAGGAAACACCTCTGCACACGAAAACTTGTTTTCCGAGAGGTTCCGATAAAGAAAGTTCAAGTTCCTAGGCGACGGCTCAAACGAGACGACGTGCTTTCCTCGACTGGCGGCTAAACATGAGTAGAAGCCGACATTCGCGCCGATGTCCAAAACCGTGTCATGGCTCTCGATCAACTCGAGAAATGCCGCGACCTCCTCGGCTTCGAAATCAGCACTCGCCATTCGCGCGTCTCCCGCTAACCTGAACCCGTAGATAGTCCGCCTGGAACGCCGCGCGACACCAGCATCGCGCAGGCGGCGAAATAGACGCCCCGCCGAGGGTACAAATGTATCAACGGGCTTCCGAAGCCCTGATAAAAACATATGGCCTCCTAAGTAAGCGCCCCTGCAATTGCTTTCCAGGAGCGGAAAGTTGCTGCGGCCATAATCAGGCCAATGAAACCGGTGCATAGCACATAGCTGGCGGCGATGCCCGCGACTCCCCAGCTTTTCACGGTCACAAGTGCGAGCAAAACCGTCAGCGCCCCAACAACCACAGACTGCACGATGAACGGTTCGCGCTTGAAGGAGCGGAGGTAAATGGCCATGCTCTGCACGATGAAGCCGCTGACGCAGGTGAGTAGCAAGAGCGCGAAGATTTGGGGGGATGCCATGCGGGCGGCCAGGTGAGGGTGAAGGTGCTGCAGAGCAACGACAGCCACCTCGCAGAGGCCGGCAGCGAATACGAGCAGGCTCAGCGCCTGCTGCAAGGTACGGAAAAACAATGCCCTGAGCTGCCCATACTCTCGGCGCGCTATCATCTGGCCAAATGGCGTAGCCTTGGTGGACATCCACGAAAGTACCAGGGTCGAGAGATAGGTGGTGATGCTAAGAGAGATCCCGAACCGCCCTGCTTCTGCCGGCCCACGGTAAGCGAAAAGCACCGGAGTGAAGATTTGCACTGTGAAGTAGGCGCAAATCCAACTGACGGCGATCTTCCACTGGAAAGGCCAAACCTCGCTGCGCCAGGAGACGGTGCCTGCATCGACTGGGCCGCGCAACAACGCGGTTAATAGCTTGCGCCAGGTCCAAAGGAACGAAGCGCCGACGATGATGTAGGCGACAATAACCATGGCCGGCGAATACAGTCCATGGTGAGCAAGAAGTGCTCCCCAGGACAAGGCTGCCCCCAGCATTGCTTGCCAGAAGCGCATGCGGCCGACTTGCCAGATCTGCCCGCATCCTTCGAGGAAGGAAGCGAAGGGATTCAGCAGAAACAAGAACGCCGTGGCGAATACGGCGAGCGTCCAGGGACCTTGCCACGCTACCGGTGTTGCGGTGCGGGCGTGACGTGAAAAGAAGTACATCCCAACCGGAAGAAGTGATACGCACAGGACGACTGCTGCGACGAGATACCAGCGCAGGGTTTTCTGTAGGATGGAAGCCAGCCTGGCATGCGCCACGGGGTCGCCTTCGACTCGTCCGTCTGGATGAAGCTTCAAATGAGCGCATTCGTGGGCGGCCATCTGCAGAATCACGAACGAGAAGCCCAACTCGAACACAGTTTGCAGAGAAACGAGGCTCAGCAAAGTGTAGTAGTACCCCTGCTCGACCGGCGTAAGAAAACGCATGATCAGCAGGACAGTCCCGGTGCTGCCCAGGATCTGAACGATGCGCGCCGTGGTCGTGAAAGCGATGGCGCGGTCGATGCCTAAGAGGTGCTTCAGGCGCAAGGCCAGGTTCCACCACAGCGGCGTCGCCGCGAGCCCCGGCGCAGGGAGAACCAGCGAGGCGTCTTTTGCAGTCGAGTTCATAGAACGGGTAAACGCGCCAAGTTAAGCACCACGATGTAAGTTGTCAGTTCTCAGTCCTCAGTAATCAAAGGTGGTTTTCTGACTCGCAGGATGCTGAAAAACCCCTTGAACGCTGTCATTCTGAGCCCGTTCGCTGCGCTCAGGGTAAACTCCGCGAAGAATCTCGGCAATTGTGAAATCAACCAACTGCGGAGATCCTTCGTCGCCTGCGGCTCCTCAGGATGACAGATTTTCAGCATCCTGGTAAAGCTCCGCCCTGTCACTTACAGGGCGTCCGTGACCTAACCTATGTCTTTCTACTGGATAACCGTTCACTTTCAGTTAAGGCTGCAAACTTCGTACTGGAGAGAACAGAGCGTGGATTCCAGATTTCAGAAGTCAGGCTTCCGGCAATGGTAATTACAAAGCTCAAAAATCAGATTCGAGATTCTGACCTCGAACCGTGCTTAGACCCGTTCCGTGATGCCCAGGGTAGGGACGCTTTTACACTATGGAAGACTTCTTGCGCGAAAAGCTTCCTGGGGTCAAGCGGGTTCGTTTGCTCCCATTGTGCGCTGCCGAAAACCCATGCCACGCCAAACGAGAACGCCAATGCCGTGCCTATTAAGACGATCAAAGTACGCGGGGGAAATGATTTCTGGTCCGGAAGGTTAGGAGGGTCGAGCACCTTCACGGTCGGGATTTCCTTAGCTTCTTGCACTTTGGCTAGCTCGTACTCTTGCGTCAACGTTTCGAACACTGTTTCTTCAACCTTGGATCGGCGATACAGGTCAGAGTAAGTTACGCCGAGCAGGGGCAGTTTCCTGATCGATGGATAAAGCGGATCACCCTGTACAGCGCTCCCGAGAGAAGTGCTCTCGCCTTTGCCGCCGATCTTGTTAAGCTGGCTTTGCATCTCAGCGACTCTTGCCTCCGAAGCGCGAACGCGGACGTTGTTATTGGTGTAAACCTGCCGTAACCCTTCGAGTTCCGACCGCGCAGCAATAAGCTGGCCCTGGAGAGTCGCCGCCGCGTCCACCATGGCTTTGCCTTGTTCCTTGATGTCGATGGTCGTGTTCTTGCTCGCGAACTGGCTGAAATCTTTCTCGGCAGACTGCAAATCCTGGTTGACTGCCTGCAAACGTTCTTCAAGGAAAACTCGTTCACGGCGCGCCGAAGACGTGCTCACATCCGCCACCAGATGATTCAATTCTTCAACGTAGGCCTGACCCATCGCTGCGGCGCGCTGGGGGTCCTTGTCGGTGACCGTAATCGTGATGATTTGACTTTTGCGATCTACGGAAGTCGCCGTATGGGCTGCGAGCGTGTGACGCGTCTCTTCCATCCGGCGGGTCCCATAGACCTTCTGCAAATTGAATTTCTGGATGAGCCTGTCCGCCACCGTGCGGCTGGTCAAGATTCCAATAAACAGGTCGCTGGTACTCTTGATGCCCAGCAGGCCGCCGGCCATTCCCGCGAGGCCACTCCCAGCCTGGCCTGACAGTGCGGCTGCCGCCATTGCAAGACCGGAACCCGACTGGCTATCGGGCGGCATCAAGCGGGCTACCGACTGATAACGATTGGGGATGAGGAGCGCCATGAGGACAGAGAGCAGCAACCCCGCACCCACGGCGCGGCCCAAGAACCGCCGCTTCTCCCAAAGCAGCCGAAGTTGAGCAATGATCCGCTCCTGTGCCACACGTTCATCGGGCTCGAACGGGGGCTCAAGGTCTGCAGGAATGAGGGTGCCGTTGGTCGGCCGCATAGAGTTGGGGGCTTCAATTTCCGCAACCGTCAGCGCGATGTTTGAGTTATGTTCCTTCATCAGCTTCTCGTTACTTGCACCTCGGCTCCGCATGTAAGAGTGCCTGTAGAGCCACCGGCTACCCCCTCGCCCGGGCGGCCCCGGCGGGTCAAAGCGACTTGGCGGTGAATCCGGTGTGCCGTCATTTGTTCACTCCCCAATGCCGCGGCCAGTAAGTCAACTGCAGCGCCGTCGTCACATTGTTCTTGGACTGGGGAGCAAGCACGGGAACCAGCCAATTCTCGTACTGGACGAAGGCGGAAAGAGTGAATTCGCTGCCCACCTGGTAGTTGAATTTCACCGAGCCGTCATTCAGAGTTCCGCCATGAGGAATAAAAGTGCTCGCTACCTGGGCGTGACGATAGCCAAGTTGGAGGAAAGTCCGCGGGCTGAACCAATAGGTGCTCCAACCCTGGTAGCCTGTGCCCACGCGGCCGATCCAATCACCGATCAGGTGGTTCTTATTCGTGTAATCGTCACGATAGAAAACTTCCCAGTAGGTAAACTGTCCGGAATGGCTGGAGGCGGCCGGAGAATCTGTGGTGACCGCTTCGGCCCGGAAGTCCAGCTTGGGCAGGTGCGGGATGTGAGACAGATGCACACCTGGATTGATCAGCGCGCGCAAAGGGGTAAGGGCGACGAGAGGAGTGGGATCGTCGCGTGACATCGCGGTCCCGTAAATTGTCAGCCAGTTGCGAAGCCCTGGAACTTTGTAGGAGAAGTCGAATCCACCATTGCGCTGGCCGGGATTGTCCCAGGCAGGGTACCAGACGGATGACTTGAAACCGAAATAGGTATTGAAGAACGCACCGGGAGTCAGAGCCCGGCCGACACCGCCAAACTCGGCTGTCCGCGAAAAGCTCAGCTCCAGGTTTTCCGTGGGCTTAAATGTGATCTTCTCGCCATGCAGAAGCGGCCGGGGAGGGAATTGATTTCCCGAAAGCTTGCCAAGGAAGGCCTCCGCCTTTATCGGACCGAGCAGGCTGAACACCGAGGGAAGGGTAAACGGGATATCGCGAGCCACGCGAAACATGTAGATCGGCTCGGCATTGTCGCTGAAGAGGAGGTTGCCGCCCTCCTCGGGTCCCCACCAGAGGCTTTGCTTGCCAAAAGAAATATCCCAATTTGCAGCCTTGATCAGGGCATAGGTATCGAGAAGAGTGAAGCGGTCGATTCCTGGCGCCGGGTGGGCGGGCTGAACCGGCGTTTCGTCCACCTGCGCGATTAAGTTCTGAATGCCCTGGGAATAGCCGGGCGCCGCGGGCGAATGTTGATACTCACCGCGCGCGTAGAGGGCGAAGCGTCCCCAATTGGTCCAGCCGGAGAATCCTGACACCGGGTTAAAGCCCTCGGCATAAGGTCGGCCGAAATCGTTGATAAGGGTCTGGCCGAAATGGTAGCTGTCATTGAGAGGTTGACCGGAAATACCCAACATCCGCGTATAGAGGGACTCCACCTGTACGCCATGCGTCGGTTCCGGGAGATCGAGATCGACTGAGAATTCCTTAGCCAAGGCCTCGAGGATGCGGCTCGCTTCTGAAGCCTTCGAATCCTTGAGTCCAATTGTTTCACCGGCCTCTTGCACCAGGCGGGCGCACTCGGCGCGTGTCCAAGGCCGCGAACTCAGAAATTCCGTGTGGATAAAACCCAGGGCCGCCAGTCTCTCGATGTCCGGATAGACCCAACTATCAAGCGGGACATAGGGCGAAGCCAGGGTTTTAGGCTTCTCGTATTTTGCGCTACTGTCGTTCCCGCTCCCAGCATTACCGAGGGGACTGCCCCAGGCTTCGCCTCCCAAGGCCGTGTCGTGATGTTTGTTGTACGTTTCGTGCGCCGCCAGCCAACCCAGCGCTCCACCTACCACCGCGTCAGAAGGGAAATGTTCGTTTCCTGTCACACGCGTGACGCTCACGGCGCCGGCAAGTCCGTAAGCGAATAGTTTCGTCAGTGGACCTGGATATTTATGGGCTATAGTGCCGGCGATAGACCAAGCAACGGTGGAATGAACCGAGGGGAACGATGTGCCTCCACAGAAGAACTTCCCTTGGGCGCCATCTATTCCTGGGCGCTCGCGGCCGATGACGTTTTGCAAAACGGTGGTCGCAACAAGGGCGCCAAGAGCCGACTCACCGCTCAGCAAGCCCGTTTCTTGAGCGTCGTCGTCGCCGGTTCTTTTCCCCCAAAGGTAGAAGGCTCCGCCAACCCCAACCAGCGCCCCTACGCCAAGGTTCGAGAAGTCAACACTTCTTCTCTTGTTGACTGCAGAAAGCGTGTTGCGCTGCATGATGGAATGGTCTGCGGCCATTAAACCTCCGGCAATCCCTCCAAGCAACAGTAACCACTTTGTGTCGCTCGTTCGCGCGCGACGCGGACTCGTGAAGAGATCTCGCTGGTCCTCCCCAAAGCGTTTGACCCATTGCGCGGCACTATCAGCGGCACTGTCAAGAGGCGAATGCCGGTTGGCCTCGTCGCTCGCACCGCCGGCCTGGACGGGCCCATCCTGCGAGATCAGTTCCTGACCGGGCACCGGTGAGGTTGTTAGGAGGCCCATGGCGATCATCAAAGAAACCGTTACCCAATTTCTCCAGCTACGATGCGAAACGGGGCGCTTGGCACGTGCGCCGTCACCCGGCCGACCCCGGCTTATAAAAGTCCTGGTGCAGTCCACCTTCTCCCCGATGGTGGAGAGGCCTGGGGTCGCGTGGGGTCGAGGGCAAGTTATCGCCCCACGGATTGCCCCGTGTTTTCTGTGGTCTTGCCACGATTCCCCATTCATGGAACGATTGCCGCCGTGATTGCGCCCGCTTCAGCCACCTGAGCAAGCGCCATAATGTTTTTCCATCGAGGGCTGCCTAGCGCCGGCCGCTCAGGAACGACAATCGTGTCACCAGGATGTATTGAAGCCGAAAGCACGTTGCCCGACCACCATTGATTCCCGTGGCGGCTTAGAACTTCTCCGTTCGCGCGAATGATGAAGATGGCGCCTCTATCCGCCAAACGCGTGGCGCCGCCGCCTTCGGATAGATACCAGCCGGCATTCTTGCCCGGCGCGTACGTTATCGCGTTGGCGTTGTAGACTTGTCCGACCACCAGGACGAACCCTGGTTGCTTGGGAATTTCAATTGTGTCCGCGTTGCGGAGTTCGATGTCCTGCGCGGAGTGTTCAAATCCCTTGAGTCCCGGCTGAAGCCGAAGCACCAACCGCCCTGTAACGGGAGCCCGCCTCAGTGCTTCGAGGGCCCGTTCGCGTTGCTGCATGGCCTCCGCCTGCAGTGCCGCCTCCTCCGTCCCGGATGTGGTCACGGAAGTCTTTACCATCGGGGCTTCCTGCTCGAGATGCTGGATGAGTTCCTGACGACTTTTTTCCTGGAGTTCACGGACGGAGGTCCGAGTAAAAACGACTCCCTGTGGATAAGCGCTGGGAAGCAATCCCCCGGCGCGCTTCAACACGGAGCTCAAGTGTTCGCCGGGGCGGATGCCATAGACACCGGGATTCCTGACCTCCCCCTTGAGTGAAACGGAGGCGCCAAGATCGTTCCACCCGGGCAGTTGCGGCACGCTGAGAACGTCGCCATCCTTGAGAGGAATGTTGCGATTAGGATCGTGATTGAGCGCCGTAAGATCGAGGCTCTGGTGCTCTCCCGATGGTGCTCGGCCGCTGGAGGCTTGATAGCGCGTTAGGTCGGCGTCCTTCACGTCCGCGCTCCGTTTCGGACCCCCGGAGGCGCGCAGCAGGTCCTCGATTCGCATCCCCGCGGCGAGCGGGTATCGACCTGGGTTCACTACTTCCCCTTCCGCGTACACGCTCGGCGGGTCCACTCGATTGATACTGCGGTGCACGATGATGCGGTCGCGCGGCTCGATCAGGAAGTTCTCAAGCGGGTCGGCGTCGAGCGCGGCGGATAGATTTACATCCAAAATTTTGACTGAGCCGTCCGGCCGGGAGCGGAAGAGTTGCGCTGAATCCAGTTCCGCATCCGGCAGCACACCCCCAGCCTCGTAGATCGCATCGCGCAAGTGCATCTGACCCGAAGTACTGTATTGGCCCGGCTTTCGCACCTCCCCGGAAACCCAGATCACCGGAGCGGACTCGAGATCATAACGGCCGAAAATTCGCACGGTGTCGAGCGCTTCGAGCTTGGGCGACTTCGAAGGACTGGCCAACGCCGCATCGAGATCGAAGCTCTCCACCACGGGCCTCCAATCCGGCTGGCGAATCGAATGATTTCCGCATAATGCTTCGCCGGGCTCGGGAAGAAGGTCTTTGTAAGTAGAGACCAGGTCGGGGATGCGCATGCCTGGAGTGTAGGCGTAGCGCCCCGGACGCAGGACGTGGCCTTGGAGATAGATCGATAGCACTGTTGTAGGGTGCGATGGGGAAAATGTGCACTTCGTCGCCATCACGCACCCCATACGCCGCAAGCTCGCGGCGCACGGCCTGCGGGTCCTCCGTGGCATCCAGATTGACGCTCAACATGGTGCGCTTTTCGTGCGCCTCCAGCCGCTGAACTTCGATGTGACGCAGTGCCGCAGCGGGAAAGACACCGCCCGCCAGGTCGAGCGCTTCAGCAAGATTCTTTTCGCCGCGCAGTTCATAAACCGCGGGGCGCCGCACCATGCCGTCCACGGTCACCTGAGGGCCGACCGGCGGCACCAGCAACGTGTCGCCATTTTCGAGGTTCTTCAGATCGCCGCGGATGCCGTGCAGCAACAGGTCGTAGACATCCACCTCTTCCACAAGCTGCCTGCCACGCGTGTGGCGAACCAGCCGAAGCGACCCACGCGAGGTGACGCCCCCTGCAGCAAACAGTGCGTTGAGCGGCGTCGAGAGGGAGCTGATGTCATAGGCGCCCGGCGTTGCCACCTCGCCCACCACGTAGACTCGTACGGTGCGGAGACGCCCCAGCGAAATGTCAGCGGACACGTCCCGGTACTGAGTCCGAAGGATCCGTTGCACGACTTCCTGCACTTCTCCGAGCGTTCTGCCGCTCACCAGAAGCGGCCCCGCTTCGGGCAATGAGAGGCGGCCTTCGCGGTCCACGGTTCGAAACAAGCGCTGCGAGACGCCACCCCAAAGATCAATGGTCAATCCGTCGCCCGGCCCCAGGACGTATTCCGGCCCGGCGGGCAGGTCCATCGGGACGCCTGCGTTTCCCGGACCCCGATGAAAAACGTCCAGACCGAAGCGTTCAAGTTGCCCCGTCCGCGGCGCCGCTTGAACGTAGAGGTCGTAAAGTGAGGGCACATTCGCATAAGGGTTGGGTGACCTCACCATAGCGATGGGTTCGGAGATCGCGGGTGCCGCAGGCAGGGTCCGTGAGGCGAGCGTGCGCGGCGTATCTTTTTCAGGAAACTCAGGCAGAGTAGCAACTATCCCGCCTGTTACGTCGCTCAGGTCTTCGGAGTGAGGGTTTGACTTTCCCGTGCCGGTTGTCGTAACGGCGCTCGCGGTGAGCAGAGTCGGAGCATTCAGGTCAGGACGCTGGGGATTAAGGGGCAACGTTTCGGGCCCGGGCTCGGGTGCCGGCAGGGGCTCGAGGTTGATGGGCCTTGGTGTGTTTCGGTTGGATAAGCCGTCGTCAACAAGTTATTCGCGGCGGGATTATCCCTCGTCACCGGTGAGGTCGCCGGGACGGAAGGACCCGTTTCAAGCCCCAGGTCTGTCGTCTCACGCGCGATCCGGGCGGCGCGGGCTTTACGGACCAAGTCTTCCTCTTGCCCTTCGGGCGATTGCGCATTGATCTGCGGAGTCAGATAGCCGTAACGCTGCAAAAGTCGAGTGGCCAAGGCACGGAAACGAGCGTCGTTCTCCAGCCGATCAAGGATGGCCGAATCCGTCATATCCTCCTCTGCAACAATTTGCCCTTGCTCAGTCGCTTTTTTCGCGAAAAGGCGTTTCAGTTCCACCATGAGTCCGGGGTCCTTAGTCAGTACCTCGCGGATCTGGGTGGCCGAGGCCGATACTCGATCAAGGTTATCCGTAGCCCAATCGGACACGGGTTCGGACTCTGTGCGGTCTGCGGCCAGCCTCTGCGCCTACCTCTGTTGGGCAACTGCCGATGCGGCTGTGGCTACGATAAGGAACGAAGCGAGCGCCCCAGGCAACCCCCAGCGGGCTAGTGCCTCCAGCCCACACGCAAAGGATCTCCGGAAGGGGTGGAGACTCCCTTGAGCCGAGTTTTCGCCCCTTAGCATCTTCCTCCTCCTTGCCGGGCCGAATAACCTCATGCCAAGCCGCCAATAGAGCAGGCATCGGTGCGAAGAATACCCAGGAGGGCTTCTTCGGAGGCCTCGACTTTACGGGAATGAATATCCAAGGACGCCCAGTAATAAACCGAGTAATTGTGATGAGGTGCAATCGCAATGATCCGAGTTCCCGGGCACCGCCGCAAAATGATGTCGCAGACTTTAGGCCGCTCCGCCAGTGCATCCTGCGCAATGACGATGAAATCAGGGTTCAACTTCTCTGCTTTTTCAAGGATGTCGGCCTCGTCGGGGACTTCGTTGACAATTTCAATATCGGGTTGATCCGAGAACGTTGAAAGAATCAGCTCGCGAATAAGACGAGGGCGACTTGCCACCAGCACGCGAATAGGTTTTCCCATCTCGCCTCCCAAGGGCGGAAGTATGAGCTGTGGCGGGAATTCAGAACAGGTCCAAAGATGTACCAAAAAGCCTTACTCAGAAAGGACTATTGCCGAGTACCAATCCGAGGCTTGTCAAGCATCAAGTACGGACTATGCATGGAGCACCTGGCAATGTGACGTATCTCCAACATCGCAGCGAAAAATCTACCGCTGATAGGGAAATTCATACCGACAGATTTACCAGTATTGTTGGGCCTAAGTTTCATCGCTAACAAACAACGGGGCTTAGGACAACTGCCTTTGGCGCGTTACGTGCTATAATAATCTGTTCACTCAAAGTTCTAATCCATGCTGACGGAGCGAAGACTTCGTCGCTGAGGAGTCCCTGTGGAAAACACAACTCCGGGGGTTACCACCGTCTACGACGAAAAAGGTGACATCTTATCTGTAGGCATTGGATTTAACATTAACAACGCTTAGTACTATTGATTCTCAATTATTATCCCACTTATACTTCCCGCACTTAACGGCCCCGGCTGATTCTGAGTATGAGGCCTTGCCTCCCGGAAAGGACCCAAGGTTGTGGGAATTACGGCGACAAATATCAAGGAGGCCGATGATCGAGCGCAGGTTTACGTGCTTGTCGAGAACCGATTAGTTCGTGAGACTCTGGTTCGGTTGTTTCGCAAGCGGTCGGATTTGTGTGTGATCGCTCAAGGTAGTTCTGATCAAATCGATGACGTCTTCCTCTCTCAGTGCGATATCGTCATTTCCGACGACCTGAACACGGCATCGGAACTTCGCCTCCGCATCCAGGAGAGGGGCCGGGGGACCGGCGCGCTAGGGGTTGTGTTAATCGATATGAAAGACGACGAAGAGGAGTTCCTGGAAGCGGTTCGCTCAGGCGTTTCGGGCTATCTGCTGAATGATGCTTCGGCGAATGACGTCGTAGCCGCCGTGCGCGCGGTTGCCCGTGGTGAGGTTGTTTGCCCGCCCCAATTGTGCCGGGCACTCTTTCGCTGGGTAGCTCAGTTTTCCCGCGAGCCGATGGCCCAGATCAAACACGCATCCGCCCCCGGTCTCACAATCCGCCAACAGCAGCTTGTCTCTCTTGTCGCAAGAGGCTTGACGAACAAGGAGATTGCCTCGCAGTTGAACCTTTCGGAGTTTACTATTAAGAACCACCTGCATCGGATCATGAGGCAGGTGGAAGCGGAAAGCCGCTACGACATGGTGAAAGCCGCTCGCGCCTTTGGCTGCGTCGGATTAGCTTAGCGGGCCTCCGCTTTCCCGCGATGAAGCAGCGCGCTTATTTTGCCGGCACCCGGATGTGCACGGAGTCTGGCTCAAGCTTCGGCGCGGAAGCAGTCACTACGATTTCTCCCGGGCTGCCAGTGGTTTGCACATTGATGGCCACGACGCCTGTGATCGCGTCGATTTCCGTTGTTCCTCCCAACAACCGGCCGGGCCCGCTCACTTCAAATCGCACCCAGGGGTGTGCGTCCGGAATCGTCGTGCCGTTTGCGTCAACCACATCGGCCTCGATGAAGCTCACGTCTTCGAGGGCTACATTGAGAGTTTTCTTATCCGTCTTCATCGCAATGCGCAGCGGCTTCCCCGCCGTCCTCAGCATATCCCGCACGGTCTCTGTCCCCATGTGGGCGACCGCCTCGAGCGTTCCATCCTCGTAGGGAACATCGTCCCACGCAAACGGCGGATGCTTCAGGCCGGCACCGGACAGAATGTCCTGATTGAACTGTTCGTGGTACTTGATTTCATCGCTGGCCGCGCGGAATTCCCGCCACACTCTTTCGTTCGTTATCGGGGGATGGATACCCAGGCTGCGGCCATTCAAAAGGAGTTCAACCGAGTCGCAGTTGCTATAGACCCTGATTTGCCGCTTTCGGCCTCGCTCGCCGGGCCAAGTCCAATGCCCCACGATATGGACCATGGGTTTCTCCGTCCACTGGCTCTGAAGAAAATAGAACCCATTCTTCGGCAGGCGCCACATATCCGAAACGCCGAGATAATCGTTGAAGGGCCACCGCAAGCTCACTTTCCCGTCCGGAAACGGCCAATCCCACACGGTGCGGCTGGCGGTGGCGTTCATTTCGCCGGTATCGAACATGCACCACTTGGCCGTGGCGAGCCATGGCAGCGCATTCCACTGCATGAGGTGCCCCTCGAGAAGCTGCGCGGCGAGGCTGTCACCCAATGAAAAGCTGTCCTCCCCTCCCCCGGGATGATGGTATGGTGCACCCTCCCGCCCCCGCTCCGATTGAAACGCTCCCCATTCATTCCAGACATACCCTTTCTCAGGGTGCTCCTGATGTTCATGCAGAAGGTCGAAGCGCCCCTTTTCGAAATCGTAGGAGCCGGTCGCATCCATGATATCGGTGACATGCGGCGCCCGCCCTGCCGTCCACCGCGTGGGGTCGAGTGCGTGGGCGGCATCTGACAGTTCGACGAAATCCTCGGGGTAGTGGTAGCGGCTCAGGTCATCACTCAGGCCCCAGATTACGATGGCGGGATGGTTGCGGTCGCGCTCGATCATCTCCCGCATCTGCTGCTTCAGATTCTGCACCAGGGGTCGCGGGAAACGCTCCGTGTAGACCGATCCTACGTTATCCTCGACAGGAGGATAGATGTGAATCTTGATATTGGGAATCTCTTCCCAAGTCACGATTCCCAGCCGGTCGCATTCCGCAAGAACGGCCGGGTCCTGCGGGTAATGCGCCGTGCGCAGGAAGTTCGCCCCCATGCTTTTGATCAACTGCATATCCCGCTCGCCCACTGCCTCCGGCACAGCATCGCCCAGGAAGCCGTAGTCTTGCCGCCGGTCGACCCCGTGCAGGTTAATGGGCTTCCCGTTCAGGACAAATCCGACTGCAGGATCGACGCTTATGAAGCGAATACCAAATTGGGTTACGTATCGGTCGGCGTTACGGGTGCCGTCTGAAACCAGGCTCACGGCTCGATAGAGGTACGGTGAGTCCGGAGACCACAGGTGAGCACTTGGCAGCGCCTGAGTCTTTTGATCGAATTCCTTTTTTTCGCCGGGCCGAACGGTCGCGCTGGCCTCGAGTGTGGCGACGGTCTGGTTGCTGTCGTCCACGATCAGTGTCTTCAGATTAGCGTTTGAGGTGGTCTTACCGTCGTTCTCAATCCAGGTGCGCACTCTTACTAAAGGAGAATCGGAATTCCCCTCTGTTGTGATCCACGTCCCGTTTGCCGCCACGTGGAGCGACTCCGTCGCGAGGAGCAACACGCTGCGGTAGATGCCGCCATACACCGTCACATTACTCTCATTCGCTGGAGCAATCGCCGGGTCCATTACGTCGTCCACGCGAACCGCCAGCAGGTTAGGGGCGTTCCATTTCACGAGATCCGTAACGTCAAACTGAAATCCCGTGAAGCCGCCCACGTGGCGCCCAGCGCGCTTTCCGTTCACCCAGACATCGGCAATCTGAAACACACCTTTGAAGGTTACCGACACTCGCCGCCCTTGCCATTCTGGCCGAATCTCGAACCGCCGGCGGTACCAACCCACGCCACGGAAGTGGCTGCTGGTCGGAAACGGGCTCTCCCAGGTGGCATCCCAGGTGTGGGGCAGGGCAATTTTCGACCAACCGGAATCGTCATAACCGGGTTTTTCGGCCCCAAGAAACTCCGCCTCGGTTGCCGCGCCCGGATCTGCCTGGCGTTTAAACCGCCAATCCGAGTTAAGCGAATCTACGGAACGGGACCCTTGTGCTTGTTGGCTTCCTGCCGCGATCTGCAGGCCCCTGCCGGCGCCGTGTGCGGATGCGGGGGAAATTCCTAAAACCAACAGGCAAACCGTTGCCATTGCATGAATTGCCGATTTTTGCATTAATTGCGCGGGTCTTTGCATCCCGGTTCTCCATCAATTGTTACTAATCCTCGGCGTTGTCATCCTGAGCGCAGACCTCGTGATCCTTCGATTCGCGACCACGACGTCGGTTGTAGGGGGACGGCTTGCCGTCCCCGGCGCACAGGGTAGGGCAAGCCCTACCCCTGGAGTTTCTACATTTCTGGCAAGGCTTTTTCGACCGGACTCCCTTATCCTGTCGGCTCGGCGCACACACAGTTGTGCGTAGGGCGGCTGGCGATGTCCCACAGGGTGATCTAACACAGTCCGGGCCAAAGGACCTGTGTCTCTTCGAGTTTATACGGTAATGATCAGTCGGATGTGCGAGTGCGATAGACATCCAGGTCGGCCTCTGTGACCTCTTCAGGAGGCACAAGTTTGTAGTGTTTCTCTGAAGAAATGACCAAGCCGCCCTGCCCCTGCTCGAATTCGAACATCGCGATGACTTCATCCTCCATAAACTGGGCGGCCAAGGGACGGCATATCAGCGATGCGAATTTATGGGCACACACGGCTTGGTCTTGCTCGATTTGCACAATATTCAGCCTGTCTCTGCCGCCTTTAGCCTGGACGGGAAACACGTAGTGGACACCTTTCTTGTCTACGCCCACATACAGTTCGTCCGTTTCAACCTGCCCCATTTCTGGAATGGAAGTGCGTAGATGGTTTTGCAGGGAGTAGCACGCGACACCAGTGAAAATGTCCACCAAACGATTGTAACGGAGTTTTGCTAGCAGAGCTTGTTCGTCAGTTAACGCGTATTTGGCGATTACACCAGGCGTTGCATCCGGCACCTTAGTTATAGCCATGTTTACATTCGGGATGAGAGGCTTGTCGGGTACCAACACAAACCGGTATTCGCTGCGTCCCGTCGGGCGGATTATCCACGTTTCCCCCTTGCCCGCAGTGGACTGGATGGTCTCCGGAAAGGACCTTCGATATCGGAAACTGTAAACGAGATCACCTAGATTCTTGGGTAGGCTGAGATGAAGTCTCTTCGCCATAGCGAGTAGCGCGAATCATCTTGCAGTGCTTCTATGAGGAAATAACCAAGCCGATCTGTCCTCGCCCGAATTCGAACATCTAGACTATGTCATCCTTCATGAATTGGGCAGCCAAGGGACGGCATATTAGCAGGCTGCAATTACAATCCATCTGGGTACAGAACATGGTCCGGAAGATCGAACTTTTCGCCTCGAATGAGCCCCGTGACGCGGACACCGGAATCGAGGGGAAATATCCGAAGGTGCTCCATATGCTTGTTCACTTCTTCGAATGCAAGGAACTGACATTTTGGTAACAGCAGCTGAAAAGACGGGCGCAGGAGCTGCCTGTAGACCTTCTCGCGCCTCGCGCGCGTGGCGGCGAGAAACAGGTCGATCCGTATGTTGGGCTGCGACAAAACCAGATCGTTGAGTCTCAGCAGCCCGCTATATATGGAGGTCGTTGATTCAATCTCGAAGGCGCTCCGAATCACGTTTTTCGCCAGCCACAACACATCTATATTTTGGACAACGCGGCGGGTGTACTCGTCGAAGCCGAAATTGGGAAGGCGGCTAACTGTATGCTCGGAAAGCGGGCGGCCGTCGTACGACAGGTTGCGATTGTTGATAGGTACCCAAACAGAACATCCTTCGGCTTCTCCCAGCGCGACGAGTGCAGATTGCATTTTAAGGTGGATGCGGTCAGGCGCCTGCTGACGTTCGTTCTCGGCGTCCGTCGTCCTCGGAGGTCCCTCGCTCTTCGGGTACGCGTTTAGAAACTCTGTGACATCGCGTTTCGGATGCCCCGTCGTCTGGAGTACGAACACTTTATCTTCAAGAAAAATGTCGAGCCTGCGGGTTGTGACGCCTGTCATCATCTCCACGATGACGGACCTGGGGAGTACCAACACACAACCTGTGGAGCCGCAGATTAGGAGAACGAAGTCACCGAGCTTTGTCGCTGGAAAAGTGTGTTTGGGGTCCACGACGGCCGCGGGAAGGCCAAAGAAATACTTATGTCCGCCGAGCAACTTCGAATAGTTGATGGAACAGGTCAGTGCGGACCCAAATCGTTGAATCCGGGCCTTCTCCACTCGTTCTGGTTTACCGTAGCGTTTTGTGAGATGGGAAACGAGCTCTTCCGTGATTAATTCAGCATTCATGGGAACCAGGTTGACCAGTTATCTTCCAGACTGATTTCCTCAATTTCAATATTGCCGGGGGTGATGTACACGTTGACGTACTCAATTCCGCTTATTCTCCTTTCGATGGCGATCTCTCCGAACACGCCGGTCGCATCTTCGAGCGCGCGGCGAAACCGATGGAGTGCCTGCTTTTTGCTGGGAGCGAGTACAGTGCCACATATGCCTATAGATCCTCGAGTGGAATCTCCGCAACTCAAATGGTACTTGCGCACGGCGGTCTCCTTTCCAGTTGGTTGGTTCTAGAATCATGTGGCTGCCTTGAGATGCCTCCTTGAAAATTCAAGCTGCGGTCCTTGGACTCAATCCTAATCGCGCCCCGGCCGCAGAACGGATCGAGAATACACTGACCTGGACCAATGCTAAAGGATTCGACGTAATCGCGGACCAAGTGAGGCGGAAATGAGAGGACAAACCGGTACCAGTCGTGCGCCGCACAGTCTTCCATCCGGATCCTGTTATCCTCAGAAACGCTCCGAGGCATGCCACGAATTGGGGCTATCTCAAGGTCGGCCATGCGATTGAGTGTACTCCGAACCGACAGTTGTTGCGAGATCAAGTGGCGGAGGGTCCCCAAGAAAATGCGATACTGCGCCTGCCTTGATAAAAGGCCACATCGCGGGGTAATGGTCTTTCTCCCGAGGTTCTCCTAAGAAACTTTGGGTATTCGAGCATGCTCTTCAGTACTTCGGAACCGAAGCTACGACGCCTTACTTTCGTCTGCAAGGCTTGGAATATGTAGAAACTCCAGGGGTAGGGCAAGCCCTACCCCTACATCTTTTCATGGCAGCGAATGATCTCTGTAGTTGCTGCTGCACCTGTTGCTTGTGAAGTCAGGCCGCGGAAGCAGCAGAAGGGTTGGCATCAAACCTTCTACGTAGAGCCACGCAGTTCAACACCCGCCGTGGTGACAAAGTATTTTGCCATCATGTTGGGCCGTTCCCAAGCCGGCAGCGATTCCGGAGACTTCAAATACTTCAGGAACTGCGCCAACACTTGGGCGAAGTGCGCCTCGTGCCCGACTCGATAGCGGTCAGGTATGGACAAGCGGAACTCATCGCCCAAGGTCTCGAAACTTATCCCGGGGTAAGTGGTCTGCAGCCGCTCGGTATGTCCTTGCAAACCCTCGAGTACCTCGGCGCGACGTTCCCGCGCGTTCGGCACCACGTACAATTCCGGCCGGTATTTCTCTTTCTCGGTCTGGCGCGCCTCGACGCTGGCCTTGGTCCCTCGATACACAGTATTAAGGAAGTCCGTGCCGGCCGGTGATTCGTAGTTCCACAGCACCCTCAGCCGCACATGCGCGCCACGGATCGTGTAATCGACCTGGTTGTTGCAGTAGTAATCGAACTTGTCTCCCTTGACGTAAGGAGCCAGAAGGGCGGGGAAAGTCGCTGCTCCTGTAACCTGTCGAAATTGAGTTGCAGTAATCGGAGTGGCCCAGCGCTTGGCGGCTTCTATTTTGATATCATCCCGATAGTGGATAGCCTGATTTGGAAATAGCGTCCATTGCACAAGGTCCACCAGGTGAGTTCCGACATCGCTGAGGCCCTCCCCCTGCTCACGGATGTCGAAGAAAAACAGCGGGCGCAAACTGGGCACGCCCGCCACGGCTTTCATGATGTGATGGACGCTTTCCATGAAGACCGCGGGATGGTCGTCCGAAGTCGTAACAAACGAGCCGAAGATCGCCGGATCATTCACGAGGTCTCGCTGCATGATGGAGGTGATCTCGTAGCGCTCGGTCATCATATCGTAGGCCACCACGCCCTTTTGCCCGGCTGCGTCCAGCGCGGTTTCGAGAGCGGGAAGGTCCTGGCCCCGGATAATCCACGGCTTGTCGGCTAAAACGCTCAGGCCCGCGTCGATGGACGCTTTGATCTTGTCAATCTTGCCGTGATTGCGGCCCGAAATCACTACGACGTTGCCCGGGTGCGCGGCGAGCATCTCTTCGAGCGACCGAGGGCTGCAGTGAATATCGAGTTCCCAGCTTGTGGGGTTTTCGGCTCGGGAGTTGAATTGCTCGATTCGTCCCAAGTGCGCCAGAAGATCCGGATCAAGAGGAGCGTATACAGAAACGCGTTTCGCAATCCCTCGAAGCATTTCCTTCTGAACCAAGGCCGCGTGAAAATGCCCCGGATCGAGGATGACGAGCTTAACTTCGGTTGCAGCATCCATAGGCGTCGTATTTCCTTTGGAGATCCCGCCACCGCTGATTGTACCAAGAGGCTGCGCCGCTAGTGGAGCAGGGCCGCGCGCCGAGCCTGCCAGCAGTGCGGTGATTCCTGAATTCTTGAGGAATTTCCGCCGATCAAATTGCACGTCATGCATTTTAACCTCCCGGGGGCTTTTTGATGCGGATCTCACAAATTTCAATTACTGGAATGGTCACGGGCCTTTTCCAAGCCTGCAAAGCGACGCGAAAGCTCAAATGCCCATCGGCCGTCCTAACTTGACCCGGCGCGCGCCGACAATCGCTCGTTGATTATAGCGCTCGAACGCTTTCCCTGCGTTGCCATCTATGCATAATTTGGATGGCTCAAATCTGGAAAGGCGTATAATGCGGCGGCATTGAGGTGATCAAGTTGGCAACCTTAGCCTTGCTTCAAGGAGATGCAGATGAAGAGACGCACATTCCTTAAAGTCAGCGGGGGCGCTGCGCTTGCGGGAGCTACGAATCTGGGGCAGGGAAGAACCCCTTCTCCGGCCGCGCATGCCGAAGGTGCCGGAACTCCGACGAGCAATGGCGCGGTATTCACAACTACCTATGCTGCCGCCGAGCAGCGAAGACGGCTGGAGAATATCGCCGCCTGCGAACGGGGAATCCGCAAGTGCATGCGGAAGCACCTCGTCACCAACTACCTTGCCGGCCAATGCTGCTATAACCTGGGTGAATACCCGTGCCGCAAGGTTTGGACCCCCGATGACTGGGATGAGGCCGAACTGGACAAGCTGAAGGAGCATGGCATCCGCTTGGTGCAGGTGCACGAGGACTGGTCCGATTCTCAGCGTCTTTTTGGAGCCGACAAGTTCAGCCCCTTGAATCCCGCGGGTTTCCGTCGCTTTGTGGAGATGGTGCATCGGCGGAGGATGAAGCTGATCGTGTACGCCTCGAGCGGTTTCTTCGAGCGCCGCGACCCGGACTTCCGTAGTGAATGGGCGCGCGATCAAGATCTGGTGGAAATTTTCTACCACTACGCGCACTGCTCTCCCGCAAGCTCCGGCTGGCGAGCCTATCTGCTGCCGCATCTTGTGAGGATCCTGGACGAGTATGGCGTTGACGGACTGTACGACGACCTTGGGTACTCGCCATTGGCAGGCAACCCAAACCCTCCCACGCCTGATGAGGTGATGGCCTTCGAAGAATCGGAACGCAATGATGGCGCCCTCGGTGATCTCTTGGGGTTGATCTACGCTGAAGTAAACCGCCGCGGGGGCATCTTCAAGGTGCACTATGGTGGCGCCACTCGCCCCGCGACGGAGCTTAAAGTATATGATTACCTCTGGGTCGGCGAAGGTGGGCGGAACCTGGACACGCTGCGGAAGGGTGTCAAGAATCATCCGCCTTACGTGGTGCCTTGCCCGGATATGAGCCGGGCGAAAGTCGAGAACGAAGACGAACTCTACCTCCAGTCGATCCCATACATGCAGTTTCCTCTCCTGCTCGCCGGGAGACCGTTCACGGGCGAGCGGGCGCTTATTCCCGGCATTCAATATCAGCCGGAAGAAACTGATTTCTGGACAAGCCACTGCCGTGCCATCTGGAAGTACTACCAGGCCCATCCTAACGGCCCGTACAGCTACGGTTGGTGGGATTCGGTTCCAGGCCGCCCGGAGGCTCGCTCCACGCACGCCCGCTGGCTCAAAGAATACCTGCCTATGGTCGAAGAGGGCACTTGGGCCTGGCTTGAAATCAGCGAATCCGATTTCTTCCCGCGACCGCTGCCTGAGAACGTGGTCGCCTCCGCCTTTGCCAATCGGGACCTTTACCTGGTCTTGGCGAATTACGGCCACGAGGATCTGGAGGTCGAGACCTCACAAGCCTACTCGCCTGTCCAAGGCTCCCCGGCGGTCAAGAGGCAATGGGGCCTGAAAGCCCGCTCCCTGCAAATCCTCAAACGATCCGCCCAATCTTAGAGTCTTTCCCGCAAAAGCAGGGGCCCACGTCGGTGGATTCCCGCTTCCGCGGGAATGACGAGAGTAGGGGTAGGGCTTGCCCTACCCTGTGCACTGGGGACGGCAAGCCGTCCCCCTACAACGGGCGTCGATTTTCATAGTTTCCGATTGCCCGCTAGCTGATGGGCATGAGCGACTGCTCTAAGATTGCTGGAGATCGATCGTGACGTGAAGAGGGAATATCCGGCAGGAGCGTGCGACGCGTTAACCTCTTGAGAGCTTTTGTATGAGGGCAGCGGGAATCTGATTCAGCGGGAGGACTTGATCGACGGCATTGAGAAGGATGGCCTCCTTGGGCATACCGAAAACTACCGAGGTTGACTCGTCCTGCGCAATGTTGAAGGCTGCAGCCTGCTTCATCTCGAGCATGCCGCGAGCGCCATCCGCGCCCATTCCCGTCAGCAACACGCCGAGCACGTTTTTCCCCATGCTGCGGGCACAAGACGAGAACAGGACATCCACGGATGGCTGATGGCGGTTCACCGGTTCGCCTCGATACACGTGAACGGCGTACTCACTGCCTCTTCGAGCCACCGCCATATGGTGCCCGCCGGGTGCGACCAGCGCGTGCCCGGGGAGAATGCGATCCCCATCCTGCGCCTCTTTAACCCGAATCTTGCAGAGCGAATCGAGGCGGTTGGCGAACTGGCGCGTAAAAGCCTCCGGCATGTGCTGCACGATGACGATTCCGGGAAAGTCGGCGGGCAGCGGCGACAAGAGATCCTTGAGGGCCTCCGTGCCGCCTGTGGATGCGCCCATGGCCACGATCTTATGGGTTGCCACGAACTGCAGAGCCTTGGTCGGAAGGGGAGTGGGGGGCGGCGCAACGGGTGTGGCGGCTGTGCGCACCCTGGTCCTTGCGGCAACCTTCACTTTGGCGAGAATTTCTTCCGCCTGCTCGATTGTGCCGTTCGAGACGTCCACCTTGGGCTTGGAGACGTAATCGATGGCGCCCAGGGCGAGCGCGCGCAACGTCGTATCCGCGCCTCTGTCGGTCAACGATGAGATCATGATGACGGGCATGGGATGGCCGCGCATCAGCTTCTCAAGGAACGTAAGCCCGTCCATGCGCGGCATCTCGATGTCCAGCGTAAGCACGTCCGGATTCAGTTTCTTGATCTTGTCCCGCGCCACATAAGGGTCGCCTGCCGTTCCCACGACTTCGAGTTCCGGATCGGATGCAATGACCTGGGTCAGCAGTTGGCGCATCAGCGCCGAATCATCGACGATAAGCACTCTCGATCGTTTCGCCATGCAAGGGCTGCCTCATATCAGCCGACCCGACATTCCGGGAACCCACTCGAATCAAAGCGCCCGGTTTCAAGAGAACATCTCAAAACAGCGTAATCTCGCCGCTAAGGTCTCTATCGGCAAGATGAGAACGCCAATAAGTGGCCTCAGCGTGGGCGATTTTGGAAGTCTTCCGCGAGCAGTCGACGCAACGTACTGTGGCTTTCCCCGTATCGGTTTTGAAGTAGACTTGGATCGGATGCGTTCCACCCAGGCATTCAGCCAGCAGGGGAATCCTCTCCGCGAAAAGGAACCCGCGAACGAACCTGGCGTTGTCGCTTCCGATGGTGGCCGTTGTCAGTCCGGAAAGCACATTGGCGCCCCCAAATGCCTTGGCCACAAACCGCCGTCGATCTCCTCCTTGTTTCATCAACTCATTGATAAGAAGTTCCATGGCGTGCACTCCGTACCGGGTGCTGCTCGCAGTCCGAAGCGCTTCCGGGCAGCAGGATGTGGTTCATGCCGCCCGCAGAAAGAACCGGGTCGTAGAGACAAACCGCAACGCATGAACCCAGTACCGCCTCCAAAACCACAGGCTTGGAGCTGGTGGCAACGTCGCCGGTGAAGACCCGTACCGGGTTCTTCAGGTGCGGATAAACCTTGCCGGAAATATTCCTGATTCGCAGCATAGGAGGCCATGGCCGTTCATTCCTGCCGGTGTCCGAGTGTCCCTGGCACGATTATCATCCCACCCCCCGCAAGCGATACATCGTCTGCTGCAAAGGTTCCAGAATATCGTGCAACCACGGAACATGTTCGGAATTGCCGAGAAAGAGGTAGCCCCGCGGTTTCAGATAGCGCAGCATCTTGCGCAGAAAAAGTCCTGCGTCGTCTTATTGAAGTAGATGAGGGCATTGCGGAAAAAGATGACGTCGAAAGGACCTTCAACCGGCCAGCGAGCGTCCCGGAGATTGATGCGCTTGAATCGAACGTGCCGGGCGACTTCCGGCTTTACTTTCACTTGCCCCGCCATGTCGTCTTTGCCGCGCAGAAAATATTTCTTGCGCAACGGCGCATCGACGGTGTCCAGGGAATCAGCCCCATAGATGGCTCGGCGAGCCGTGCCAGGACGTTGGTGTCGATGTCGGAGCCGACCACCTCAATCTTCCACGAGCCGGGCAAAAACCTGGCCGCAGGAACGACTCCTCGCCCCCGTGCATGGCCGCTGGAGACCAGGTTTCCGCCTGCATCTCGACGCTTCGAGCAAAGTGATCGCAATCGAGTAAGGTTCTTCGCCGGTGGAGCAGGCGGCGCTCCACACGCGGATGTTTCTCCGCACCGCCGCGCAGAGCTGCGGCCTGCATCTCCGGCACGACAATGTTCGCCAGAAAGTCGAAGTGGTGGCGCTCGCGAAAGAAGGAAGTCTTGTTGGTGGTTACGCAGTTGATGAGTTCGCGGATCTCCTCGCTGTTGCCAGGGACGGTCCTGAACGTACTCGTAGTACTCGGCAAAGTTGGACATGCCGTGATGACGCAGACGCCGCGATAGCCGTGAGGCCAGCATGACCTCTTGCCGTCGCGCAGCCAGATGCCCGTGTGCTCGTGAATCATGGTGCGAAACACCTTGAATTCACGCTGCCCCATGGGGTAGACCAGATTATCTGTGGCTGTGGGCTGCAAGTCCAATTCTCCTTAATGTTTTCTCGTAATTCTGGTTCCAGGCGAGGCGGGAGCTCGTCGTCCCAGCCTCGCTTGATTTGACAGTCTCCTGGATAGGTTCTCTGACCTGAATCCGGACGCAAAGCTACGCCGCGGCCGGTTGAGGCAACGCCAATTCGCACTCCGAAAGCAGTTCCTCCAGGTTCAACGCCACGGTCAGCTGCTCGCGCGACTCAAAAACACCGTTGATAAACCGCGTGTCGACAGTCGACGCCGAAGTCGGGCGCGTCACGCATGGCGTCGTGCGCGACCATCAGAACGTCAGAGACCGCGTCCACCAGCAGTCCTACGGTCTTTTTCGCCCACCGTGGCAATCACGATGACGGTGAACTTGTTGTATTCCACCGCCGGCAGGCGAAACTTCATGCGCAGGTCGATCACCGGCAGCACGGTTCCCCGCAGGTTCATCACCCCGCGAACGTGCGGCGGAACATTGGGAATCGGAGTGATAGGCGCATATCCGCGAATCTCCCGGATCTTGAAGATCTCCAGCCCGTATTCCTGGTCTTCGAGCAGGAAAGTGAGAAACTGCTGCGACTTCTCGACCGTATTTTCGGCCAACGCTTCCATTGCTACTCCTTTCGCCGCCTCCGGCTCATACGGACGACCGGCATGACGGGCTGGCTGCCGATGCACAGGGCAGCCGTCTCGTCTTAGAATTCCACAAAGCTTGGCATCGTACCGTGCCCGATCCATTCGAGGGGGCTGCCGCGCGCTGCGGGCGCCTGGCCGTTCGGTCCTTTGCTCGCGCGTGGTCGCCGATTGGCCTTAGCCGCTGCGGCGCTTCGGGCGGCTTCGACCACGACGCTGTCCCGCTGCATCGGCTGCGGGTTCTGCATTCGCAGTTCCCGCGACAGTGGCATGGACTTGCCTTCGCGGAATGCACGCCTGCCGCCTGGGTAGGATGAGGAGTGGCTTCCCGCCGCTCGAACCGGCTTCCGGTCCAGGGCGAATCCGCCGCCGCTATTGCTGAGCGTGAAGGTGCCGACCAATTGCATCAGGTGTGCGGACTGCTCGGACAGCGATTGCGCCGTCGCCGAAAGCTCTTCCGTCTGCGCGGAGTTGGCCTGCGTCACCTGATCCATCTGCGTCATCGCGGTGTTCACCTGCTCGATGCCGGTGCTCTGTTCTCGCGCTGGCTGCCGCGATCTCGCCCACGATGTCGGTCACCCGCTTCACCGATCCGACGATGCCCTGCAGCGTCTCGCCCGAACGGTTCACCAGCCCCGAACCGGCTTCCACCTTGCGCAACGAATCCTGAATCAGACCCTTGATCTCCTTGGCCGCCACGGCGCTCCTCTGCGCCAGGCTGCGCACTTCGGAAGCCACCACGGCGAAGCCGCGTCCTTCATCGCCTGCCCGCGCCGCTTCCACTGCGGCGTTCACCGCCAGCAGATTGGTCTGGAAAGCGATTTCGTCGATGGTCGAGATGATGTCCGAAATCTTGGCGGAAGCCGCATTGATTTCCGACATTGCGGTAATGGCGTTCGACACCACTTCCTGCCCCTGCAGGGCGGAGTCCTTTGAGCTGGTCGCCAGTTGGCTGGCCTGGTTGGCGTTGTCGGCGCTCTGCCGCACCGCCGCCGTAATCTCCTCCAGACTTGCTGAGGTCTCCTCCAGGCTTGCCGCCTGTTCCTGCGCGCCGCGAGGCGATGTCTTCGGCTGCCGCCGCCAGTTGCTGCGAGGAAGAACTGGCGTTGGCGGCGCTGTCCGCCACCTCCTGCAAGGCGCTGTTCAGCTTCTCGACGGCCCGGTTCAGCGCCTCCGCCATGCGTCCCACTTCGTCCCTGGTGTGCACTTCGAGCGCAGCCGTCATGTCGCCTTCGGCAACCCTCTCCAGCGTGACCACGGCCTGGCCCAGCGGCACCGCGAAGCCGCGGGCAATCACGATGCTCAGGATGATTCCCAGCACCAGCGAAATAAAGCATGCGGCGAGCATGAGCGTTCGCGCCGTTTGATACGCGGTGACGTTCGCTTGATACTTCTCTCCCGCCATCCTCTGCTTAATATCAATGGCGTGGGCCATCGCTTCGAAAAGCGGTTTGCCGAGCGTCATCACGGAGTTCAGGCCGGCCTCGGCGCCGGCGAGATCCTTAGCCTTAATCCGCACGTAGACGTCATGTACCCCGCCTCGTATGCGGGCAGGGTATTGCGCATAACCGAAACGGCTTCCTTGCCCTCTGCGGTGACGAACAGTTTCTCCATCGCTTCGACCGAGGATTGCATTTTCGCCATCTGGTCATTCGACTGCCTTTCGTCCGTCGCGACCGCCTCAGGCTTGCTGATGTTCAACATGGCATCGCGCGCATAAAGGCCATTCAGCCCCCGGGCTTCGGCGACGTGATTGGCTTGCATGACGCCCTCCATGTCCCTCAGGTAGAGCTCTTCAACACGGTCATTGCCCTTGCTCAAATTGCTGATAGCCAAGTAGCTGATGCCCACGGTCAGCACCAGCAGCAGACCCAAAGCTGCTCATCAGGCGGGGCATAGCATTGAGATTCTTAAACCAGTTCATGAGTTGTTCCTCCTCTTTTCTCTTGCTGCTGATCAAGCTGCCCTGGCCGACGGAGCCGGGGTTAACGCTTGCGGGCAAATGCTGGCGGGAGCATGCAGCGAGAACAGATCCAAAGCGGCGATGCTCGCCACATCGACGATGGGAGCAACGCGGCCGTCGCCCAAAATGGTTGCGCCCATCAGGCCGTCAATTCTGTAAAAATTCCGTTCCAGGCTCTTGACGACCACCTGCTGCTGACCCAGAAGCTCATCGACCACCAACCCCACCTTGCGGCGGCCGGCTTCGACAATCACCGCAAGCCTGTGGTTGGCATTCTCCGCGGCCTGCGGCTCCGCCCCTGCCGTTCCCTGTGTTAATGCCAGGAATCTGGACAGTCGCAACAGGGGAATCGATTCGTTCGCGGATGACGACCACCTCGCCCAGCTCAGCCACCCGCACGATTTGGTCGTCGCAGCAGAGGCACGGTTTCGATGACCGAAAGCAGTGGCAACACCAGCGTGCGGTCCCCGACCCGCACCAGCAGGCCCTCGAGAATGGCCAGGGTCAGCGGCAGCTCGATTGTCACCGTAGAGCCGCGCCCTTTCTCGCTGGCAAGGCGACCGTGCCGTTCAGTTGCTGCACGTTGCGCTTGACCACGTCCATCCCCACGCCGCGGCCGGAAAGATCGCTGATCGTTTCTTTGGTTGAAAAGCCCGGCTCAAAAATCAGCATGCGCAGTTGCTCGTCGCTCATCGGAGTGTCGGGGCCGATCATCCCGCGCTCGACCGCCTTGCTGCCGCATTTTCTCGAGATCGATCCCTGCGCCATCGTCAGATACCTCGATGACGATACTTGCCGGAGCGATGGAAGGCCTTCAGCGCAATCACGCCCTCCGGCGGCTTGCCCGCCGCCAGGCGCAGCTCGGGCGGGTTCGATACCGTGGTCGGCGGCGTTGCGAATCAGGTGCGTCAACGGGTCGCCGAGCAGCTCCAGCATGCTCTTGTCGATCTCGGTTTCCTCTCCGCTCGTTTCGAGGCGAATCTGCTTGCCGGTGGCCTGCGCGATGTCGTAGACCGTTCGCGAATAGCGGTGGAACAGCGTTCCCACCGGCAACATGCGAATGCCCATCACCCGTTCGTGCAGCTCGCGGGTGTTGCGCTCCATCGACTCCACCGCCTCGCGCAACTTGGGCAGGCAGGAGGGCTCGAAGTCCTCGACCATTTGCGCCGTCATCACGTGCGCGATCACCAGTTCGCCCACCAGATCGATCAGCCGGTCGACCTTGTCTGTCGCCACGCGAATTGAACTCGACTCCCCGCCGGCTGCGGGTCTGCGTGGAAGACTGGCGCCGATCCACCACGGCCAGATTGGCGGCGATCCGCAACCGGCGCCTTGCGGCGTTCGACCAACGGGCGCTGGCCTCCGATGAGGACGAGTCTGCGAGTTCCAGTGGTGTCGTAGAGTCCTGAGACAAGGGGAGTTGGGCTGCGGCGGAGTATCCACAGCGCAAATGCGGATTTCCGCCAGATGCTCGACGAACTCGAACACCTCACGCAGTTCCGCTTCGGCGCTCGCGCTGGCCAACTCCACGGTCCAGCCCAGGTAGCACTGCGCCGGATCCAGCTCAGCCAGCGCGGGCAGTTCCTCGGAATGCAGATTGGCAGCGCTTGACCGTTCCCATTGCGGCCAGATTGCGCAACAGGACGATCGGGTTGGTGCCGCTCGCAAACATCTCCCGGTCAGGGCGAAAACTCCACCTTGTACAGCTTGATCTTCCGGCTCGTCGTCTGCCGGCTGCGGCGCCTCTTGTTGGCGAGCTTCGGCTCGATTCGCGTGGCAGGTTCAGCGGGCATCAAGCGCCTCGATGCGCCCCACGATTGCTTCCGCAGCCGCGGGCATGGCCGCATCCGCATCCGCATCCAGCATCCCGCGCAGCATATCCACCGATCGAAGCAGTATCGCCGATCACTTCGTCTGAAGCCTCGCATCTCCTTCGACCGCAGCCGGTCCAGGAGATTTTCGAGCGCATGGGTAAACGCGTCAGGCTCGTCCATTCCAAACGAACCGGCTCCGCCTTTGATCGAGTGCGCCGAGCGAAAAATGCTATTCAGCAACTCGAGCGTCATCCGGCGCCGACCGCAGTTCGCAGAAGGCCCGCTTCCATCGAAGCCACATGCTCCGCGCTTTCCTGGAGAAAGGTTTGGCGAAATTGGCTCAGGTCGATTTTCATGGCGTTTTATGGCAACACCTTGGCCAGTGTTTGCAGACAGCTTTTCCGGATTGAACGGCTTGACGATCCATCCCGTGGCCCCGGCCGCCTTTCCCTGTTCCTTCTTCGCAGGCGAGCCCTTCCGTGGTCAGCATCAGGATCGGCTTGGTCTTCATGGCCGGCAGTTTGCGCACGTTCTGGATCAAGGTAATGCCATCCATCACCGGCATATTGAGGTCGGTAATGATCAGGTCGAACGATGCGCCCGCGAGCTTGTCCAGCGCATCCTGGCCGTGCTCGGCCTCCACCACCTCATAGCCGCCCTTGCGCAGCGTGAAACTAACCATCTGCCGCATGGAGACTGCGTCGTCGACAATCAGTACTTTTCGCAATTCGCCTGACCTCCGTTAGATCGTGTGCTTCGGCTTCTCTTGCGGTCGAAGGCGTTCAAGTTCTCCATGTCGGCGTCCCACCTAGCATCTCCAGGTGCTTGGTTCGCTTTGCGCAGGGTTGGACGCGCGACCTTTCATCCGCAGAAACTCTTTTGCGATTCACTGCTGCTTCGCTCCATCCGCGAAGAAGTGCTGGGCCGCACCGGCATATTCGAACCAGTGCCGCAGCGAGGAGGAAGAGTTCTCCATAACAAGACTTCGTCCTCGTTTCTTCTGCTCGGCGACGAGCGCCAGAAGAACCTGCAGCGCGCTCGCATCGAGATGATTAATTTTGTCCAGGTCGATAATCACGTCGCTGCCGGACTCCACGGCGGCCAGAACCGCGCTGCGAAACTCCTCCACGGGAAGCCAGTCTCCGCTACGCTCAACCTTGATCACGGTGCTCCCCGCCGCCTGCTCCTGCTTGTGGCTTGCCGGCGCGAGTGTGCCTCGATTTACCTCTGCGTTCATTCCCGCTCGAGCGATCAGTCGTCATCCACGGAGCCTTTCGATTTCAAAACTGGCCTTGACATGCCACCCTTCCGGAAACGCAGGCTCTCCAGCCTGCAGACCCGAGGTGAGGCAGCAGCCGCACTCGATTGGTCTATCGGCAAGAGGTGCACTTAGGTTAAATAGCGTCGCGCCCCGCACGCGGTGCGCTAGATCTGACTGTTTGGCGATGGCCCGCGATTGCCGCGTTGCCTATTCTCATCGGCAGAACCAACGATAGGGGTTTATACGGCGACCCCGTTTGAGGTGAGGGCTTGAACCGGAGGATTCAGTCGAAGGAAACCAAGGAGTCCTTGAAGTCAAAAACTACATGGCGAAAATGCCGCATGAAGTCTGATCCGAGAATTCCATCGACATGCTGCGTAGGGGGCAGCAGAGCCTCATACTCACGGAACATTTCTGTTTGAGTCGGCCTAAAGCGAATGGTGAATTGCTTGCCCGCAACGCTGAGGTCGAGGTCCATCTCTTTTCTGGGTCGAATTGCCGAAAGCGGTGAACGCTTTAAAACTCTTCCGGCATGCCCTCGCCGAGAACATTACGATCTTGCCCGGTCCGCTCTTTTCCGCCTCCGGACATTTTCAGAACTGTTTGCGGATCAATTGCGGGTATCCCTGGTCCGACGACCTTGATCGCGCCTTGCTCACCCTTGGGAGGCTTTGTGAGAACCTTCGGCGCTAATCTTCCGTCCGTGGTCCAAGCGCCAATCGGGGTGGCGGAGACATTGAAGCCAATGTCTGCGCCACCTTTCGTTATCAAGAATTACTTGGGTCACCACACTCCTGTCCGTGGTCGAAGTGCCAATCGTTTTGGCCCCTCCAGGACTGAGCCGGCCGTAATGGACTTGCCAGAAGCTAAACAAGTGGAGTAAAACAACTCTCTCCCTGGTCCCCTCCCGCGGCGGGCTTTGCCCCGTCCACAGGTGACCGTCGAGGGGCAGGTAGTAAATAGCCGCCTCTGCTGGATAGGAGATGCTTGGCCCGTGCCGCCCACAACCTGGCTCCTTGTTGTCTCGATGATTGTCGCCACTGCTGCGGTCCTCCTGTTTCTTTACGTTCCGCGAGTAGGTGAGCTTTTTCATCAACACGTGCCCGATCGCCCCAAGCGCCGCCTTTTCCTCGCCGCTGTCGGTTTCTTCACCGCCTTTGCCCTGGCCCGTTCGATGGCTTTCCTGGCTTCCCGCAGCGACAGCCCGGTTCGGTACATTTACATTCGCGGCACGCATGTCCATCACCTGGTCTGGGGGATTCTGCTTCTGCTGGCTGTAGGGTTTGGCTGGCTGATCGAAGTGGGCACGGGCAGCAAGTCGTCTTCTCTCCTCGCCAGCCGTTTGATGTCCTTGCTTTACGGTGTCGGCGCCGCTCTCACTCTGGACGAGTTCGCGATTTGGCTGAACATCCAGGAAGGGGTGTATTGGACGCGGCGGGATCGCGCGAGCCTGGACGCGGTGTTGCTCTTCGGCGCCTTGCTATTAATCGGCATTTGGGGACGTGCCTTCCTCAGGGCCATCAGCCGCGAGTTTTTGCCCTCCCATCGCAAGAAGAGGTCGCGATCCCTCGCCATCCCGCGGTTGTCCGTTCAGCCGCCGGCAGGGAAACCTCATCACTGAAACAACCGAATACGTGGGTTTCTAATCCCTCGATAACGACGAGGACAGGGGGACGGCACGCCGTCCACTTTGGGTAGGGCAAACCCCACCCCTACACCGCCTGCGTGCGCACCCGTGGGGCGCAGGGGCACACCATGGCGTGCCCCTACTCTCTTCGCCGCGAGATTGCATTCAGGACCTTGACGGTTGACCACTCCAGGATATATACGATCGGCTACGCATTGGGCGGCAAGGTGGGTCTGGTGGCGGCGGCCCTCGACAATCGAGTGAAGGCGGTAGTTTCCGTGTGCGGGTTTGATCCCTTGCAACATATCGCGCCGGGAGACGGCACGGAAGGTGTCCGGCACTAATCGCACCTGCACGGATTGCTTCCTCGCCTGGGGTCTTTTGATGGGGAAGAGGCGAGGCTGCCTTTCGATTATGGTCGAGTGCTGGCCCTTGTCGCGCCCCGGCCGGCGCTTATCGTGGCCCCCACATTGGATCGATACGTTCGCGTGGAGGCGGTGTGCGATGAAGTCTCGCAAGCACGAAAGGTCTACGAACTTCTGGGACATGAAGAGGCGCTGCGGATCGAGACCCCCTTCGACTTCAATCGTTTCATGGCGGATCGGCAGGAGCAGGTCATTAATTGGATTGCAGAGCACTCGCTCATGGCCGTTCGCTGACGGGGGACGCGGAAACCATGAAAAGAGGATTTCCCGCTTCGCTAAACTCTCGTCATTCCAGCGAAGCTTCTCCTCCGCAGAAGCAGGGGTCCCCTGTCTGGCCTGCAATCGGGTGCAATCCCCACCCGGAAATGGTACACTGAGCGCATAAGGGTAGGCTCTGCTTCCTCGAAGTCGATTCGTGGGGTGCGGGGCGAAAATCACAATACACAACGGGAGGGTGCTCATGTCGCTCGGAAAACGGTGTGGCGCGGAGTTCTTCGGCACTTTTTGGCTGGTGTTCGGCGGCTGCGGAAGCGCGGTTCTGGCGGCTGCTTTCCCTCAACTCGGCATTGGCTTCGCCGGTGTGGCGCTGGCCTTTGGCCTTACCCTGCTGACTATGGCGTACGCGATCGGTCACATTTCAGGTTGTCATATCAATCCGGCCGTTTCCATCGGGCTGTGGGCGGGCGGACGGTTCCCCGCTAGAGACCTGATTCCCTACATCATCGCGCAGGTGGTGGGTGCGATCGCCGCCTCGACCGTGCTGTACTTTATCGCTAGCGGCAAGGCCGGCTTCGACTTGAGTGGCGGGTTTGCGTGCAATGGCTATGCTGACCACTCGCCGGGCGGTTACTCTCTCGGTGCATGCCTGCTGGCTGAGATTGTTCTCACTTTCTTCTTCCTGTTTGTGATTCTCGGTTCCACACACGGTCGTGCACCGGTGGGCTTCGCCGGAATACCGATCGGACTCAGCCTTACGCTCTGCCACCTGATCGGCATACCGGTTGACAACCTTTCGGTGAACCCTGCCCGCAGCACGGGGCCTGCGGTGTTCGTGCACGGCTGGGCGCTCTCGCAACTCTGGCTTTTCTGGGTCGCCCCGATCATCGGCGCGGCCCTCGCCGGGCTTGTTTATTCAACGCTGTTCAATAAGGAGTAGGCATGGACGAGGTCATCAACTTTCGTAAGATGTTTGATTACGACTACTGGGCGAATTCGGAAACGCTGGCAAGTCTGCGGAGCATGCCAGGCGGCGACGATAAGGCACGCAAGGCTCTGAACCACGTCATCGGTGCGCAGCGCGTCTGGATCGCCCGGTTCGAGAGCCCTTCTCCGCCTTCGGCGCGACCCTGGCCTGAGCTGACGCTCGCAGAAAGCGCCTCGGCCATCGAGGAACTGCGCGCCTGGTGGAAGAATTTCTTCGACCATCTCACCCCGGAAAAGCTCAAGGGCGACCTTGTTTACCGCACTCTGAGCGGCAGTGAGTATAAAACGCCGATTCAGGATGTTCTGATGCACCTCGTGGTGCATTCCGCCTATCATCGCGGACAGGTGGCCGCAACGGTGCGGGAAGCCGGCGGAAAACCCACGACGACGGATTACGTGGTTTTTGTGCGGCTTAAGAAAGGCCAATAGCCTCGCTTCGAAACCCCTCAGCGTCCGAGGAATGCGCTTGCACGTATTTTGCGTGTTATACTGACGTTGAGGTGTTCGCGTGAAACAAAATATCACTCTGGCCATTGAAACGCCCCTCCTGAAGCGCGCCAGAGCGATTGCGGCCCAGCGCGGAACGAGCGTCAGCGCGATGCTGGCCCAGGAACTCAAAAGGCTGGTCGATCGCGATGCGGCCTACGGGCAGGCAAAGGCGAAGGCGCTTGCCTTCCTGACGAAACCCTTCCACCTTGGAGGAAAGGGAATTTCCTGCCGCGAGGCACTCCATGACCGGCAAAGTCTTCGTTGATTCGAACGTCCTGATCTACGCTCACGACGAAGATGCCGGCGTAAAGCAACAGCGGGCCGCGAAGCGATTGGGCGAGCTTTGGGAAAACGGGCGGGGGCGCCTGAGTACTCAGGTTTTGCAGGAGTTCTACGTCAATGTAACGCAGAAGATCAAAAGACCCCTTGCCCGGACGACGGCTCGGGAGGTCATCCGAAACTATGCCCTCTGGGTGGAGTCTCCAATCATGCCGTCTACGGTCCTTCGAGCTTCCGAAATCAGCGAGGCGTGGAAAGTCGCGTTTTGGGATGGCATGATACTTGCCGCTGCCGAGCAAGATAACGTGGACCAGCTCCTGAGCGAAGATTTGACGCATGGCCAAGTGATTGCCGGCATCAGGATCGTTAATCCATTCCTATAACAGTCGCTCATGCCCGTGCGCTGACAGGTACCCCGAGACAACGAAAATTGATTATTGATTCCCCTCCTTAGCTAAGGAGGGGGTAGGGGTGGTTGGCGCTGGGGTGGCGCAGACATTGCCCTTTATGTCTGCGCCCTTTGTCGCCGACATAGAAAGCAATGTCGGCGCCACCCACGTAAGGCGGGGAGTCCTTTTCAGAGCACGCTCGAGTTCAGCGGAGAGTACTGAGAGTTGCTTCGCCGAGGTCGTTGCCTGCGTGGTCGAAAGCGATGACACCGGAGGCGCCGGTGTAGTTCGCAAGGCCGACAAGGGAGTCTCGCAAGCGGGCACGGTTGGGGCCGGAGCGGCGCAGGGCGGCGGCCAGAACGCGCACCGCGTCGTAAATTTGGGCGGCAGCCGGAGAGGGATACGTTCCGGAGCGCGCCCGGTAGCGCGCCTCGAATGCTTCCCGCAGCGGATTGTTCGTGTTGCGAGAGATCACCACCCAAATGTTCTCTAGGTGAACTACCTCACTCATCTGGGCTGCTTCCTGGCAAAAGTAGATCGGCGTGGCAGGGAGCTCGCTGCGAAGCCGTGGTGCCAGTCGCGCGGCTGCTTGAGGACCCGTCCAGAGGACCACCGCCTCAGGCCGCTCCGCTACGATTTGATGTACGCGGGAGTTTGTGTCCGCATCGGCCGGGTCAGTCTCGAGTTGAGTGACCGGGGGAGCATTCAACTCGTGCACCGCTTTTTGAAACTCCTCGCCGCCCACGCGCCCGTCGTGGCCGTTTTCCGTGACCAGCAGGACTCGCTTGAGCTTACGCGCCACGTAAATGTCGCGCGCAAAGATTCGCGCTTGCTGCGTGTCCGTTGGCCCCAACCGAAAAATCCAGGGGAGGTTGATCTCGGTCGAGGTGGGATCGGTCGAGAGCGTGAGAATCGGAATTCCAATCTTGTTGGCGACCTGTTCGGCAAGGTGAGCCGATGCGCCGTCGGATGAGGTGATGATCGCTACCGCCTGATCTTCATAAACGAAGTGCACGATTTCATTCGCGGCGCGTCCCCACAGTCCGTTCTGATCTCGCAAGACGATCGAAAGGCGCCGCCCATCGGGAAACGGGCTCACGGCTTCGTCTTCGATCGCTAATTTCGCCGCCTCGACCAGCGCTTTTCCTTCCTTCTGGCGAGGTCCCGCGAGCGGCGCGAGGAGGCCGATCTTGATTTCGGAATCATGCAAGTCATATTGAGCATCGCGCCCGGGGCCCGCGTAGTTTACCGCATCTAGTGAAAGGCGGGCGTAAGGTGCGGGAGAAGACTGCGCAGAGCAGGGCAGAGGCGTCGCACGCAAGACTGTGAATGCGAGCACTGCGAGGCGAAAATGTCGATTGGAAACGGTGATTTTCAAGGCTCTATTGCCTGCTTTGTCCGGTTGAGCTGCTCGCAACACCTTCGTGGCCGGTTTGGCGCGGCGCCAGCCAGTATTCAAACTTGCCACCCTTAACGCGTGCCATAGT
Organism: uncultured Acidobacteriota bacterium; assembly: GCA_963770415.1. GTDB lineage: Bacteria > Acidobacteriota > Terriglobia > UBA7540 > UBA7540 > CAVROP01. The sequence continues at coordinate 135,519 of CAVYPU010000011.1, read as the reverse complement.
AACAGGAGAGATGTTATTCAGAGTATGATCGAAGAAAGCCTTGCCGGTCACTCCCTCATACGTCTTCATTTGATAATCGCGCAGAGCGGCCATGATGCGCCCGCGGTTGAGTCCCACTTTTTCGATAATGGAAGTGAGGATGTTCATCCCGTCATACGCGTAAGCGGCGTAGTCGATCGGCTCCTCGTTGAAGCGTTTCCGGTATGCGGCGCAAAACGCCGACCATTTGGGATCGCTTCGGGTCGGATCGAGCGTGGTGGTTGTAACCACTCCTTCGGCGGCGGGGCCGGCGATTTCGATCAGCTTGGGGTATGCCAGGCGGCTGCCGCCGAATACCGGTTGATTCATTGCCAATTCGCGCATCTGCTTTAAGATCAGTCCCGCTTCGGCGGCTTCTCCCCAGATGACGACTGCTTCGATTTTCGCATTCTTGAGCATGGTCAGTTGCCGGGCAAAATCTTTGTCGCCGCGTTCGAATTTCACTTCCAGAATCGGCTGGCGGCCCATGCGCCGCGCTTCGTCGTTGAATTTCTGGATGCCGATGCGCGCGTAGCGCGTTTGGGTGCGAATCACTCCAATGCGCTTCAGCTTGAGAGTTTTGAAAACGTAGTCGGCGAGGGTGTAGCCCTGCTGCCGGTCGTCAAGAAAATCGTGCATCAACCACTGGATGCGAGTTTCAGTCACGGTGGGGTCCGTCGTGCCGACGCTCATAATCGGGACTTCGAGCTTCAACGACACACGTAGTGCGATGTGGCAGTTCTGGCCATCGACGCAGCCCAGCATGGCCCAGCAGTTTTCGTTGAAGAGCATCTTCACCATCTCGGTCGAGGAAGCTCCCCAAAGCGCCGATTCGTTGTGCACCTTGAGCGCATAAGGTTTGCCGTGGTAGCCGCCGCGGGCGTCCGCCTCTTCGATGGCGAGTTGTGCTCCGTGCAGCATGGGGAGCCCGAAGATCGACTCGGGATTATTCTCAATGGGGGCCATGAAGCCGATGGCGACTTCGCTGAGCTTCGAGGCGTCGCCGTCCGGCCGCTTCTCCGCCGCCCCGCTATAGGCCAGAGTATCGGTGCGGACGAACCAGTCGTAATAAGGCTTGGTGAAGCGCCGATAAGGCACCGCTTCGTCCGGCATGTTGGCGTAGCGCGGGACAGGCTTGCCGTCGTCCGGTTCCTTGTACTGCGCCCGGACAGGGATCGCAAGCATGAAAAGTGCGAAAACGAGGATGATCCTTTGAGTCATAACAACTCCGTTGTCCCGAAGGGTGAACGTCTCAGCCCTTAAAGCTGCGAACAATTCAACGGGACAGTCGCCAGGGTGCACGCTTACCGGCCATTGTTGCCAGCGCCGCGTTCCGAATCGAAAATCGCAATCGCCTCAATTTCGACGAGCAGGTCCGGCCGGCACAGAATCGCCTGGATGCCGGTGGAGGCGGGCAGGGGATTGAGTCCCTGTTCCTTGAAGAACTGGGTGCGAATTTCGTTGAACGCTTCGTAGTCGCGCTCGATGTCGCGCAGGTAACAGGTGGTGCGGACGATGTCCTTCCAGGTGGCGCCTTCGGACGCCAGCAGTCCCGAAATGTTCTGGTAAGTCCGCCAACATTGAGCGCGGAAATCGCCCACGTGGACCGTCTTGCCGAATTCATCCACGCTGGCGGTTCCCGAAATCAGTATGATCGTAACGCCCTTGATGTCCAGGCGCAGCGCGCGCGAGAAGGACGAGGGCTTGGGATAGTCGACTGCCTCATTCAATGTCTCGGGCGCGCTAACGGCCTTTTTGCTGATTGGCTGATGCGACGTTTCCGTCGCTACGGCGGGTTCTGATAGACGCATAGAGTTGCGCCTCCTTTTGAGGTTCGCGAATTCCGTGGCTCAGCCCTTGGGCTGTGGCCACCCAAATGTCCTCGCCCTGGAAATCCATATTCAGGATGTAATTGTGGGCGAGACTGGTTGATGTTTCGAGTTTGGTCTTCTTCATGTCGGGCCAGGTGATTTCGATCTCTCCATGGCCGGGTTGTTTTGCAGGACGATAACTGACCCAGGTGTTGGTTTTGTAATCGAGATAACTCAGGCCTTTATCGGTGCAGGCCCAGACTTCGTTGCCGCGGGATTTTGGGGCATTGATGAAGTCTGAGGCGAGGCCGCTGTCCTTCGTCAGGTAGTTGTGCCAGTCGCGGCCGTCGTAACCGCTGAGGCCGAAATAGGTCGAGGCCCAGACCATTTTGGTGTCGGGGTTATAGGCGACGTTTGAAACGATGATATGGATAAGTCCCTGGTTGCGGAACAGGACGATTTCCATTTCCTCGTCGGGATCGGTGTAGGGCTTCCAATAGTTACCCGCGATGTCGTACTCGAGCAGGCCGCCGCCCCAGATGGCAAAGTACATCCTGTTGCCCGCCGGAGCGATTCCATAGGCCCAAGGCTCGTGGAAAGGCGCGTTCTTCTCGCTCCAACTCGACCACTCGCCGGTGTAGGTGTTAAGGCGGCTGACGCCTGCCGTCGTCGCCACCCAGACGTACTCGTCGACCATGGCGATGCCGTAACAGATGTCGTTCAGCAGGCCGCTGGTGAGGTTGGTGAAGTTCTGAAACTGGCCGCCGGAAAAGTGGCTGACTCCGCCGAACGTGGCAATCCAGAGGTCGCCCGTCTTCTTGTCCACGGCAATTCCCATCACGGCGCGCTGTGCCAGACCGTCTTCAGTCTTGTAAACCCGCTTCACCTTGCCGTTCTTCGATCAGCGCCAGACCGTCTTCTGTCCCGGCCCAGACGCGATTCCCATCCACAGCCACGCAAAAAACTTTGGCGTCCGGCATTCCGTTGGCGGGTGTGAAGTTCTCCCAGTGGGTGATCAGCGGAGGCTTTTGCGCCAGGCTGAGTGACGAAGCGGCCAGTAGAAGTGCTGTGCTCAGGAATGCTCGATTCATGATGTTTTTCCTTTGGCCATGTCGAAGTCCTGGCCAACGGGCACCCGGTTAAACCTCAAATCTAAAATCCAAAATCCCTACAGGGTCTTCAAGAACTCAATCAAATCGTTCAATTGCTCTTTGGCCATGTCGGACGTGACGCCGTGCGTGTCGTGGTTGTTGAACACCGTCCAGATTTCCTCGAGCGTCAGAGCCTCTCCATTGTGCAAATAAGGGCCATCTTCGTAGACGCGATCGAGTTGTGGAATATCAAAGGAAGTAATCGTGTCGTACTTGGTCGCCGAGCCGACGTCAGCGCTGGTGCGCCCAGTGTAGTGCGAATCCGCCGGATGGCAGGTGGCGCACTGATTGTATTCGGGAATCGGTGTACCGTCGTTTTTCTGCGTGCGGTAGAAGATGGCCTTGCCGCGTTCCTGCGCGTCCGTAAGCTGACCGTCCGGCGCAAGATGGCGGTTCGGCAGGAGAGGAATCTGATTTAGAAAGGAGACGAGGTCCTGAAGTTCTTGCGCGTTAAAGCCTTCGGAACGGAAAAGGAACTTGGCAATGCGTGGGCCGCACTGTGTGGCCAGGTCCGGATTATGGCCATTCCACTTGTACGGCGCTGTGTCCTTGATCCCGCGCAGAGTGCGGTTGGCGACGCGGTCGCGCCCCAGTTGCGGAGTCTCAAGATTCCAGGCCAGGCCATCAAGGTGGTTATTGGGGTGGCATGTCGCGCACGCGAATTGGCCCTCAAAGCAATACTTCGCCGCATTGAAGAATCGCTCGCCCCGGCGCAGGGCAGTGAGTTGCTTGGGTCCACCCAGGTCAACGGTCGAGGCAATTTGAAATTTGGCAATATCAATAACCGTCAGCGTATCTTCGAGGCGATTGGCAACGTAGGCTTGGCGTGCGTCCGGCGAAACCGCGACAGCTTGCGGGTTGATCCCCGTATCGAACCGGCGCACCACAAAGGCGCGCGCGGAGTCGAGGCGATTGGGAAGCTCATCGCTTGGGACACTTCGCAGGCGTCGCATCAGTTTCGCGGTGTCAATAATCGTAAGTGTGTTGGCTTCGGACGCGGTGACCAGCGCGTATCGGCCGTCCGGCGTGAAAGCGGCTCCGTTCTGACCGGCAAAAAAGTAATCCAAGTCATCGAGCACAACCTGGGTGACCTTGCTGAGAACCTCTTGCGGACGTGGATGCAGGAGCGGCTTTGCCGCCTGCTTTGCGGAAAGGCTCTGCCTTTCCGGGGATGGTGCTGCAAGACTAACCTCCTCCGCGCAAGTTGGAAGGCTTAGCCTTCCAACTTGCGCGGAGGAGGCGCTGGGAATTGGCGTCGGACGGAAAGCCGCAGGCTTTCCGCACAGCGCGGCGGCCGAGCTGCTCTCATGACCTGCCATATCCGGACGAACGATGGCCATCCCATGCGTCATGACCCAGCCTTGTGCTACGCCGATCAGTGGAGCAAGGTTTTTGGGCCGCACTTCAGGAATCAGCAGGTAGCCGCCCAATTTTTTGGGAGCCTCCGCAATGTGGCGCAGTTCGATGGCCCCGGGAACCAGAATTCGTTCCGCGATGATCTGCTTTGTTGCGTCGATGACCAGCAACTCGGAGACTGGCGGCTTGTCGTACGGACCGAAGCGCGGCAAGACGTTCGACACGTAAACACGTCGTCCATCACGGGAAAGCAGAACCTGTTCGGGATACCGCTCAGTCATGAAACGCTTGATCTCTGTGCCTGAGTTGAGGTCGATAAGGGAAACGTCGTTGCCGATGCTGTTCGCGACGTACAGGAACTTGCCGCTGCGGTCGGCGGTGAGGCCAACCGGCCCCCAGCCTGCTTTCAGTGTGCGGCGCACCTGGAACGATGTCGCGTCGATTACGCTGATCGTGTCGCTCCAGGAATTCGATACATAAAGCGTCTTGCCGTCGGGCGAAACCGCCAGGCCTCGCGGCTTCCTGCCCGCTTTCACTTGCGCTACCGCTTGCTGAGTTTGCGCATCGATGGCCAGCAGCGTGCCGTTGCCCTCACAGACAACGTAGATCCGCTGGCCGTCCGGGGAGAATTTGAGCTCAACAGGATTCAGGTATTGGGGTTCGGGAGCTTCAGCTTGCTGCGGGGTCTGAGTCCAGGCGTAGGACACCCACGGTTGAAGAACGGCCAAGCAGCATAGAGCTGTCATCCTGAGCGCAGACCGCATGATCCTTCGGCTCACCACTGTGCATGAAAAAAGGCTGGATTCCCGCTTTCGCGGGAATGACAGACTAGGCGTCATCCCCGCGAAAGCGGGGATCCATTGATGATGTCTCCGCCTATTTTTCATGGCAGCGAAGGATCTCCGCAGTTCGCGCCGAGTCCACAAACTGCGGAGATCCTTCGTCGCCTTCGGCTCCTTAGGATGACAGGGTGTAGGGACGGTGCGGATTATTCCGGCGCCGTTCATCGGGCTTTGCCTCCCGGCTGTCCTGCCGTTTCGGAAGGTTCTTTGACGGTCAGGAACTGGTCCGCCTTGACGTGGTCGATTTCCTGGTCAGTACCGCTTGGCCAGTGAATGATGAGCTTATCCACCTCGGTGTGTTTTCCCAGGCCAAAGTGAGGCCGCGGGTCGCCCTGGGAGAGATACCCATTCTCCGCAGTCGCTTCGACATATTGATGGAGGTCGCCAGCGACGGCCTCGAGTCGCGTGCCGAAGCCATCGCGATTGCTCTTTGTTCCGACCAGCTTGACAGTCAGCCAGTGGTTGCGCGCTCCGACGGGTGGCGGATTGTTGTGCAGCAGGATTCCTTTCCCGCCCAACACCACAATAAAGGCGTCCATGTAGCCATCGTTGTCGTAATCAGCGAAGCAGGCGCCGCGCCCCACTTTCTTGACCTTGAAGTAGCTGCCGAGCTGGGAAGAGACGTCGCTGAATGTTGAATTTCCGTTGTTGCGCAGAACTGAGTCTTCCATCGGGATCAGCCAATGTAGCCCCCCGTTGACTATGAAGAGATCTTTCCAACCGTCGTTGTCGAAGTCGAAAAATCCGTCGCCCCAAGCCACATACTGCCCGGAAACTGCCGCCACACCCGTTTCTACAGTGCTGTCGAGCCAGAAGCCTTTGCCGCCTCCGGGGTTGCGAAACAGGCGGTGGTAGCGCATGTCGGAAACGAAAATGTCCTGCCAGCCGTCGTTGTCGTAGTCGCCGAAAATGGGGTTCATGGCGGAGGTGGCTTCGCCGTTGGCTCCAAACGCCACGTTCACATCCTGAGCCACATTGGTGAACGTTCCGTCATGGTTGTTGTGGTAGAGGTAGCTGTCCATCGTGTCGTTGGCGATGTAGATGTCGGGCCAACCGTCGTTGTCGAAGTCGCCCACAGTTAACCCCATGGCGCGGCCCAGAGGGTTATCGATGCCGGCCTTGTGGGAAACATCGGTAAAGGTCCCATCGCCGTTATTGTGGAAGAGCCGGTCGGCGTCGCCTTCGTAATCGAGTGGGCCAGGGAAAGCCTCGGCGCTGAAAAACTCACGCTTGGCCTTGGGATCGAACTTTAGGTAATTCCCTACGAAGAGATCGAGCTTGCCGTCGCGGTCGTAGTCGAGCCAGGTGGCGCCGGTCCCGAAGTGCGGATTCTCGACTCCCGCCTTCGCCGTTACGTCCGTAAAAGTTCCATTCCCGTTGTTGTGGTAGAGAATTGAGGAATTCCAGTTGGTGACGTAAATATCTTCGTAGCCGTCGTTGTCATAGTCGCCAACCGTGACGCCCATGCCGAAGCCCTTGCCGGCTACGCCTGCCTGCGCGGTGACGTCCGTGAATGTGCCGTCGCCGTTATTGCGATAGAGATGGTTCGTGGCATCCGCGCCGTCTCGTTTCGAGAACTTCGTTGCACCTTCCACATAGCGCCCGCTCACGACGTAGAGGTCCAGGAGCCCGTCATTGTTGTAATCGATCCAGGCGCATCCGGAACCGGTGGCTTCCATGATCGAACTGAGCTTCTGCTCGCCAAAGGAGTGCCGGAAATTGATGCCGGATTTTTCGGTCACGTCTTCGAAGGTGGGCAAGGCAGAAGACGAAACGAGGGTCGCCGGCGCCAAATCATGCGTTGCGCGTGTCGGGCTCTCGGCTCCGACTCTCAAGCCGACAGCCAGTAAGAGAGCGACCGGCAGTATCGTCGCGACATGTCCCGCCCGAACTTTCATTCTCGATTCCTCTTTAGTAGCGCCGACTTTCAGGTCGCCTCGTGCCGGCCTGAGGGCCTTCGCAATGCAGTAACTCAGTGCGCTGCTCCGAGCGGCGACTGGAGGCCCAGACGCGTGGGCGTGTCAAAGCGCCGGAGAGCAAGCGGCCAGCGGTTTTCAGGGGCCACAGCTCGATCCTCGTGGCAGCCGACGCAGCCATGTTCTTCCCCCGGGCGCGCCCAAATCCAACTTTTCTGCGCTCGCATAACCGTGCCTTGTGCGTTCAGCAGTTCGAACCGCATGGAGCGGTCCGGTGGCACGGCGATGTAAAAGGAACCATCCTGCTCAACAGGCGCATCACCCAGGCTCTTTTCCTTGCCAATCGCTGTATCGAGAGCGAGCACTCGAACTTTAACAGGAGCAGTTGAGAAGCGCCCTTTGGGAGTATCTGCGGACAACGCCGCATCCAGGCAGATGAAGTATCCGGCTTGGGCTTTCTCGTTCAAAGTGCTCCAGTACCAGCGTGGCGCAGGATGGGCGGCAACCGGAACGGTCTGGGTGCGAATCGTCGGCGGGTCGTTGTCTGATCGTAAGGCCTCAAGGCCACTGCCGTCCGGACGGAGCGTGAATAGGCTGCGTGAGTTGGCTGATCCCCCCTGCGCTTGCAAGTTTGAACGAGCGGAAGCCAGGATTAACCCGCTTGGTAGCACCGATTCCACTTCGTAGTCACCCGGCCCGAAGGTGATGGGATGCACTCCATTTCCATCGAGCTTGCCGAAGTAGACCTGGTAGGCCCGTCTTCCATCTGGATTCGTGACCTCACCGGAGAACGCAAAGGCCTCGCGCGGAAGGTAAGCCGGGGCGAGGCAGTTTCCATCGGAGTGGGTTACTTGACGCTGCCCTGTTCCCTCGATACTCATCTCCCAGATCTGCCATGTCTCCGAGGGGTCTTTCTTCCCGGCGAAGAGCACCTTTGACCCATCGAATGATACACACGGATCCGTTGCGGCATAGAAGCCCGGCGTAAGGTTCGTGGGATGATCGCTTCTCCTCCCAAGGCGAACAATCCTGCTTCCCGCGGGGAATCTCTCAGCTAAGTTGCCCTTCTTGATCGATGGCGCTTGAACGGTCAGGATGTCCGGTTGTCCATTATCAGAAGCCGGCGTGGAAGACCAGGCAGCCTGGGGGAAGGGAACCGCTGCTAAGGAGAGCGCTACGATCCAGAGGAAAGTTATCGCTCCCGCTCCAAGGCGCCGGCTATGGGAGTGACCGGTAGAGGTTCGAGTGAGTTCCATAGCGACAATCTGGACCCAAGAGTTTCACTGGTAGCAACCTAGCAGCCAAAACGGAGAGTGTCGTTGTCGGTTGTCAAGGGGAGGATTGATCGTCATCAATGGCAAGTGAGTAGTATTTTTATTGTGACGCAGTAGTGTCTGCTCTCAGAGGTTTGTTGAACTAGTAATTATGTCGGAGTCTGTTCAGGAGAGGCTTTCGAGAGCGAAGGCAACAAGCGTGTAATGCCGGAAAGCCTGCCTTCAGCCCTCATCTGCGGCTTGCGCCTTGAGTTGCGTGCTTACGTATACTGTACGGGGCGATATCCCGGCACTGAGTGTGGCAAGGTACCCAGGAGCAAAGAGGCTGGGAGAGCATTACGGCGTTCTCTGGTAAGGACAGAAAGTCGCCAGCGGCAGGGGCTTCAACGCCGCGCTGCGGATTTCAGGCCATCGAGGCTCATGATCGTCAGATGTCTTCCGCGCGCGACAACCAACTGTTGCTCACGGAAGGACGCCAATGTGCGACTTATTGTCTCTGGCGATAGCTCCAGTACCTCACTAATTTCCTGGCGGGACAGGGGCAGGGTGAGCGCCACGTGCCCGTTGTGGGGGGTCGGGTCAGATTCGACCAGCGACAAGAGGAACGTCGCCACCTTCATCTTCGCGTCCTTGAAACTCATGTCGGTAACTTGAGTGCGCACGCGCCCAACCTCCGATACCAGGAACCGCACCATGCCGAGTGCGATCTCCGGATTGGATTGCAGGAAAAGAACGACTTCTTCACGCGACGCGGCACAGATTTCGCTGTCCCGTAGCGTCACGGCCGTAAGGGGGTAGGTGGGGTCGGAAAGTGATTCGAGGCCAAACAACTGGCCGGGAAAAAGAACACCGGTTATGCGGTCCTTGCCGTTCTCGAGCGACTTGACCATCTTAACCAGCCCGGCATGCAGGGCGAACAAGTGCTGAGCCACCCCTCCCTCGAAAAAGAGGATTTGATTCTTCCGGTAGCGCGCCGGGCGAAACACGCACCCCAGACGCGAAACTTCCTCATTGGAAAGACTGCTGAATAACGATGTTTTGAGAACCGGACAATTGCTGCACGTGGGGCCCATGTGAATCTCCTCTTCGCCGAGCGAGCGTGAATTGAATAGCAACGTTGCAGGTGGCTTGCGCCCCTGTATGGATCCCTCGATCAAGCAGCTTGCCGTGATTGCGCGACAGCCGCCTTGATCCATTCCGTACTGACCGACTTCGGCCGGATGATAGGCATTCCGAGCGCGCGGTTGATGATTAGTTGCGCGCACATTCCTAGCGCCCGGGACACGCCAAAAAGCACCGTATAGTAATCGAACTGGGTCAACCCGAAGTGGTAAAGCAAAACTCCTGATACAGCATCGACATTGGGCCAAGGATTCTTCGCCTTGCCATGCTCGCGAAGCACTTCGGGCACGATTGCAAAGATCCTCTCCACAATCTGGAACATTTCGTCCTGCGGGCAGACCTGCTCCCCGAAAAGGCGCAGGGCCGAAAACCTTGGATCGGTGACACGTAACACAGCATGCCCATAACCGGGAATGACGCGCCCCGCCCTGAGCGTATCCCATGCATATTCCCGCAGTTGATCGTCGGTGGGTACGCCGTGGAATCTATCACGAATTCCTAGAATAAATTTGAGGCATTCCTGATTGGCAAGTCCGTGCAGCGGCCCCGCTAGGCCATTGAGCCCCGCCGAAACGGCATAGTAGGGGTCCGAAAGCGCCGATCCCACGGTGTGGCACGCCAGGGAACTGACGTTGCCGCCTTCATGGTCGCAGTGCAAGGTTAGGAAGAGACGGATCAGACGCGCGAAGTTTCCTTCCCCATCCGGCAACCCCAGCATGTGGGCGTAATCGGCTCCCCAATCGAGGCTTGGGTCAGAGGCAATGGGCGGCCCCTGGCGCATGCGCAGGCGGTAGATTCCCGCGGCGATCCCAGGCAACTTGGCAAGCAGTTGAACTGAATCTTCGAGCGTAACTTCCCAGAACCCGTCTTTGCGCATTCCTTCGGCATAGCGCCGCCGAAAAACAGAATCGCGCTCCATCACCAGAATGGCGGTGCTTAACATCGTCATGGGGTGCGAATCTGCCGGCATGGCCTTGAGCACATCCCAGACAAACTCCGGAATCTGGGCGCGTTCCCTCATATCCTGGCGGAGCCTCGCAATTGCCGCAGGAGAGGGAAGTTCACCAGTGCAAAGCAGGTGGAAAGCTTCCTCAGGCAAACAGTGCGCCAAATCGGCGATGGGAATGCCTCGAATGGACAACCCCTTATCTGAGTCAACTACCGACGTGTCGCACACAAAGCTCTGAATCCCGCGCATTCCGCCCAGAATCTGAGAGACAGTCACCTCGGCAACGACTGTGTCCCCGTGGAGCTTTCCGAGCTCACGCAACCCCTCTCTCAGCGCGGGGATTTGCTCTCCCAGTTTTTCCCGTAATGAATGCATGTAATCCTCCTGAATGGAAATTACACTCCCTCACACCTGGGTCACAGTGTAACCCATTCAGGCTTGCCGAAAAATTCAGACTCCCAGCCACACTCCCGACCGCATCGCCCTACGCAATGGACGGCGAGGTCTGGCACTCATCGCACAGCCCGAACCGCGCTTTCCACCCTTCAAGCCGCCTTAGCCCACACTTGCGAGAACCGGCCGACCCGAGGCATGACCAGCCTCGCGAAATCGGAGTACTTCATCCGAATGCAATCCCCGTGGGTGCCCGCACAGAACACGATATGCTCCGCGTCGCTGATCGCGCGGTCCACCCAAACCTCCATTCCATAAAGCCGGCCAAGAGGTGGAATCGCGCCCCGCTCACAATCTGGGAAAAGCTCCTTTAGCGCGCTTTCCGCCAGCATCTCAAGACGGCTAACTTCCATATCGGCCTGAAGATCATCGAGGTTCAATCGGTTCGAGGAAGGCAAGACTGCCATGACCCGCCTCCCATCGCCTTCGAGCACTACTGTCTTGGCACATCGCTTGCCCGAAAGGTGCAGACTATGTGCGACTTCTTGTCCTGTAAAGGCTGGTTGGTGGCTCAACTCTTCAAAGGGAACGTCTTCGGAATTCAGAAAATCGCGGATACGTGAGGGTATGGACATATTATCCTCCTGAACCACGAATTTCGATTATCCCAATTTAGCTGCTGGCAATCTGCCTTCCAGAAGCCACCTTGTTTTCAGCTTGTTTGACTAACCAAATGTGGGCCTGAAAGCGACACAGTGTCGGAGGCTCGGCCCGAATCTCCTTGTGTTTTCGTCGCCGCTCCACCGTTACTGAACTCAACTCGAAGACCCGAAGTGCTATTGAGAGATTCAACACATGACAGGCGCGTCTTTTTTCCCTGTTCCCTGTCAAGAAGACGCAGCGATCTACGGATTCCGCTTATAGCCTATAATGGTCCAGAGATTTCAACTGCCAACTAAGGAGACGTTTGTGGCCGACTTGTTTTCGGGATTCACGGTTGAATCTTTCTCTTTCTTCCAGGACCTTTCGCACAACAATAACAAAGCCTGGTTTGACCAGAACCGCGCGCGCTACGAAGAGCACGTAACGGGAGTCTTTCGAGCCCTGCTCGAGACTCTCACCCCTTTTCTCCTCGCTCTCAACCCCGACTTCGAAACGGCCGGGAAGACCAACGGCAACTTTTCGCGCATCAACCGCGACATCCGCTTCAGCAAGGATAAGAGCCCTTACAAGCCAAACTATTACCTCTACGTTTACGACGGGCGCCACGACCGCGACCACGCCGGGCGTCTTTACGTGGGCCTTTCGGAGGACTGTGTCACAGTGGGGTTTTCAATTTACGATCCGTGGCGTGGACCTAAGGGGGCGTTGCAAAACATATTCCGGAAAAGACTCGTGACTGACCGTGAGATCTTCGACAAACTGCTCGCGCGAACCGTCCGCGCAAAGCGTTACGAAACCTATTGGCATCGCCAGGAAGACGGCGAATGGGCGCAGCATGCGGGCCTGCCGCGCCCCGACGACGATTGGCAAACCTTGCAGGCCTGGATTGTGCGTAAATTCTTCTTGCCAAACTCGCGAATTGTGAAAGCCCCGGCTTTTGCCGCCGAGGTTGGACGAATCTTCAAGAACCTCTACCCTCTTTACCTCTTTACATCCGACTCAGGCAAGAAATGGCGGGACCATTGTGTTGCGGGCCTACGCTCTTGAGGTGTGCAGGTCTTAACCGCTGAGCGCCTTTTCCCTGTTGTGATCTTTGGTCTGCCGGGCGACGCCAAGGATACAATTGCTCGAACCTGAACGCTAAGCATCTTCGCTCTCGCCGAGTGCTTCGAGGTCGGCTTTGTCCTGTGTCAGTCCGGTAAGCCTTTTGTTTCGAATCAAAGCTTCCCGGCCGAGGAAGTTCACCCGGGTTCCATCAACGACGGTTTCGACATGGCCAGTCCAAGCCTCGTCAAAGGTCACCCCGGTCAGGGAGGTCAGTAAGTCGATGCGGTTCGGTGCGATGCCCAGTTGAATCACACGGTAGGAATCCATGAAATCGGCGGCCTTGAACCCGAGGGCTGAAAGACCAAACTCTGCCAGCACTATTTCCAATCGTTTGGAGTTATCAGCGGAGTTGCGGACCAAGACGTCAAGGTCCCCTGTATAGCGGGGAAATCCGTGGTGGGCGAGCGCCACTGCGCCCACCACTACATACTCAACCCCGTTTGAGTTGAGCGATTCGATAAACTGGCGCCAGTCTTTGGGAAGTGGCATCGCACTCCTCGTGCGCCATGGCCCGAAGCTGGAACAAAATTTCCAGCCGTTCTTGCGGAGTTAGGCGTTGGTAGTAGGCGCGAGTGGCCGCTTCCGCCTCGTGGAAAGTTCGAAACTTGGCGACCACCGGTTCCATGCCCTTATTCTAGCGCGAAGGCGGATCGCGAAACAGCAAAAAGCAAAAGGCAGAAGACAGAAGAAGGAGGGTGCTTTTGTTCTGCTTCGTGACTTCTGCCCAGCGGGGGCCGCAGGCGATTTTCCGGTCAGCACATTTCGAATTTCTTATCCGAACACATTGACAATGCTTTGCGCTCCGAATATAAAGGGCACACTGAAGAGAGCAGAGCGGGGGCGTAACTATGAGTGATTGGCGAGGTGGCAGGTGGGGTTGGCACGGGGCGGCGGTGGGGCGGGCGTTGTTAATGCTGGTGCCCTTGGCCGGGCCGTCGCGAGCCGTAGCCCAGCGGATTCCTGACGTGCGCTGCCATGTCGAGGACTATCCGGTCAATGTGGTGACCTACTGGCAGTCGCCGAAATTGCTCAAGTCCGTCCAGGTCGTGGTGCTGAAGGACCCGCTAGGAGAGCAGGAAGCGAGGTTCGATCTGACGCGCGGCGGCACCTTGGTATCGCTCCGGTATCGCGGCAAAGAGCTGATGTTCGGAAAGACGGCCGGCGCCAATGTGACCATGTACATCTTCCGGCATGGGACGGAGCCGGAGATGAAAGAGATGAGCCCGTATTGGTCGGCTTTCCATCCCGACCAGGGCGGCTCGAGCATGGGTGTGCCTTCCTCGGTCGCGGGTGTGGCTTGCGACGGGGAACAATCGATGCGGGCCCTCGCGATGATGACTGACGCCGGCACCGATAGTTCGTTCGTGAGCGAGCCGCTGCTGGGGGTCTGGGCCGGACGCCTGAGCGACGAATTCCCGCCCGGGTACACAACGTCTTATGCCATTGAAACCGACGCCAAGTGGGTGAGGAATCCAGGAGGCGCGCCTCATTATTATCTGCGCCTCGAGCAGGTTGTGGTCAACGTCCGGCCCTCGGCCGCTCAACCCATCGAGTGGTCGCTCGAAGGCGTGGCGCCATGGGATTCCGAGTACGCGGCATCCTATCCGGAGAAATGCACGGAAAAGACTCCCTGCTCGAGCGCGGATGCACCGGTTATCGCTACCGGGCGCTATCAAGACGCGGGCCACAGCCTGGGCTTCGCTACGGTCGTTCCGACCTCGGATTGGAAAACCAGCCGAGCCTTCGTGCGAGAAAATGCCGAGTATGTCGTGCTGAGCTACGGGGCGGTGTGGGCGGCGCCGCGGCGCGTTTTCGCCACCGTCCTCGAGCACGATCTGCGGGGCATCGAGGGTTTTCGCTTCAGTTGGACTGTCTGTGCGGGAAGTTGGCAACAAGCCAGGAGCTTTGCGGAGGGAATTACGTCCGGCAAGAAGTGAGGTCCCGGAAGAATCATTCTTCGATACGTGCAGCAGCTGGATGAGAGGGCCGATTATGCAGAGCAAGGTAATGCATGTTTTCGTCTTATGTTTTGTGGCTATTCTAATGGCCCGGACCGCGTACTCCCAGCAGACGCCGACGCCTGTGGATAAGGAATCCATCCGCGTGGCTTGCCAGGTGACGGACTTCACCATGCAGCCGGGTCAATTGGACCAGGTTGTCATCATCAAGGACCCGGCCGACGAACAGACAGTTTTGTTTGATATCACGCAAGGCGGCGCCATTGTCTCCTTGAAGTATCAGGGGGTCGAGCACATCTGGAGCCACAACGGCGGCGGGCTTCTCCAGATGGCATTCCACCACGGAAACAAAGTGCGGAATTTCACCGGCGATTACAACCCCACCCAGGCTGGCGACGGTTCAGCCATGTCGGTGGTCACGGGTGTTGCGTGTCACGGGACCGAATCCGTCGATATCATGACCGTGATGCTCGACTTCAACCACAACAACAGCTTCTACGACAAGCCGCTGCTGGCCGTGTGGAACGGCCGAGTCAACGACTTCACCCCGCTCAGCTATTCCAGTCCCTATACCCTCGAGACGCGGGCGCATTGGGTAAGCAACCCTGCGGGCGAGCCGAAATACTATTTACGATTGGATGAACGCTTCACGCATGTAGCGGATGAGAAGGTGGGCTCGTTCGGCTACGATTTTGCCGACTACGAACCGTGGGAATTCAACGTGCGCGCGATCAGCCCCGAGAATTGCCCCTGCGAACCTTCCGCGACCAAGTACGTGGCGGGCGGATGGTACAAAGGGGAGAGCCGCGAGGACGGCATGGCGGTAGCCATGCCCAGCAGCAATTTCCCTCACACCAAAGTGGGCGGTGGATTCAATGCCGATTATATGTGGAGAAACAGGAATTTCCACCTCGAGTCGGAGGAGTCCTTGGATGGCATCGCGTCAAAGACGCTCGTCTGGTACGCGATGGTCGGCTCTTGGCAGAACGCCTTGGAATTTGCGCGCCACCTGCCTGCGGAACCAAGGCAGGAATGAATTATCTTTGGACAGGGGCTTTGCGATTCCTGACGTTCGTGCGATGCCCAAATCAAATACTCTCCGCAGAACCCAGGAAGTGGGCCAGCCACTCCATCGAGCGCCAGTCCGCCTCGGGAGTCGGCGTGTGCCCCTGGTGATGGTTGAAGTAGCCAATGTTCATGGGCTTTCCGTAAAGCTCGTACACTTGCCGCGCGGCGTTGATATAGTGCCAGCTTTTTGCCGTGTCATACTCGTCGCCGCCCACCAGCAGGAAGGGCCGGGGTGCGATGAGGGCGAGAAGCTCGTGCTGGTCGGTGGCCTTGTTCACTTTCTGAATAACATCGCCGAAATACCAGTAGTCCTCGTAATTTGAAAAGCTCAGGCCGATTCCGCCCTCGTTAGCGACTACCGCTGTGATGCGGGGATCGAAAGCCGCGGCGTACGTCGCCATCTTCGCCCCCAGCGAATGCCCGATGATTCCGATACGCTTGGCGTCCACCTGGGGTAGCTCCGAGAGGTAGTCGAGAAGACGATGCGCGTCCCACACCCACTTGCCGAGGCCGCTCGCGCGGGGATGGCGCAGTTTGAGGTTGGCGACTGCTTCACTGTAACCTTCGCCGTAGCTCTCACCGAACCACCGGATTGCCACGGCAATGTAGCCCTTCTGCACCGCCATGTACGCGAATGAATCCACGCCGATCGACGTAAACATGCGCCCTGAGAGGTTGCGGCCCGCCGGGATATCGACGTCATAGAAGGGAACGATGACAACGGGAAGAGGCCGCTCGATCTTGTCAGACGGCGTCATGATGAAGATCTTCTCCCACCAGTCGGGCTCGACCTGCAGGTACATGAGCTTCCCGGTGTAGTTCTGGTCGCTTACGGTTTCGATCAATTTGGTCGCGGGAGATGGCGGCGCGATATCCGGGGCGCCCAGAAGTTTCAGCCATTTCTCCTCGATGGCCGCGCGTCGTGGTGGCCACTCGGAAACAGCGTTCACGCCGGCAACGAGAGATGACAAGTTCCCTGTAGAGTTTTCATAACCTGCAGGAGGCTGATTGTAAGGCGTAAACCATCGGGCATCATTTTGCGATAGCGGGACCGCGGCCCCGGCTGCGGCGCTGCGGCACACGCGGAATCCCGTGAAGCGGCTTTTGTATTGCGGCTCCATTGACGACCGGTACGCATGCGACCAATTGGAAGTCGTGCTCATGAACGAGCCGCCCCGGATGACGCGAGCCAGGCCTCGAAGCGCGCCGGCGGGATCGAGCGACGCCTGCGGGCTGGCCACCGGACTGAAGAAGTCGGTACACCATTCCCAAACATTGCCCCACATATCGTAAAGACCATATTGATTCGGCGCATAAGAACCCACCGGCTTCGTGCCCGCCGTCTTGAGGTCTTGAGCCAGGAGGTCAAGGCTCTTTGTGTTCGCGGATCCCAGGTTGGCCGAAGCGCGCGCATTCGAGGACGGCGCCGTAGGCGGCTCGCCTGCCGCATGCGACCACTCAGCCTCGGTGGGAAGGCGGTAGCCGTGCTTCTTGAGGTCACATGACCCGCTTGCGAGGTTGTAGCAGGGCTCGAGGTTTTCTTTGGTGCTGCGCGCGTTGCAATACCGAATCGCCTCCCACCAGCTCACACTTTCGACAGGCAGTTCCGCGCCTTTGTGGAAGCCTGGGTTGTAACCCATGACCTCCTCGAACTCGCGTTGGGTAACTTCGGTGGGAGACATCAGGAAGCGATCGATAGTGATTGAGACGTTAACACCCGTGAGCGCGTCCTTGGTCAGGAACCGGGTCCCTGGCACTTCGATGAGCGTCAACTGCGGCCCTCCTTGCGTCGAGGCTTCACTCGCCGCCGTCGCGGCGGGTGGATTGTGACTCGCTGCACCCGCGCCCGCCACGATGGCGCCCGCACCCGCGAGCGTGCCTTTAAGGAATCGACGACGTTCCATGACGACCGCCTCCCACCCCCTCCTTGTCCAGGAGGGGAACCGACGAAGTTGCACATTCGCGCGCCGCCGGCCGCGGCGTGGCAGATGTTGGCATTAGAATCGAGCCAGCTTCTTCGTCCCGAACCAGTTGCTTGTTTCCGGCGTCGCCGCCTTGAGCGCGGGTCTCGAAGGACGAATCGGCGTGGCGCCCGCCGGGGTCAGCAGATACTTCTTTCCCACTTCGGTTTTGAATTCAAGCCAAACGCCTTCAAGTTTCCTCTTTTGTCCACCGGCCTCCTCCAGGATGACCCCCTTATCTGCGAAAGGATTCTTAAGGCGGCAGACCTCTCCCGCTTCGCTCGTGATCTCGACGAATTGTGTTTGACCTTTTTCGCGGCGCGCTGTCACAAGGAACGCCCCCTCCGCCCGCAACTTCTCGAAATAAGCCGAGGGCCAGAATTCGGGGAGCGAGGGGAAGACGCGAATCTTGCCGCCCCAGCTCTGCAACAGCATCTCCATGATGGCAGCAGCGCCTGCAAAGCCGGCCTCGAGCGTGACCGGCTTGTAATCGAAGCCGCTGTCGCCAAAGTGCCGCGGATCGCCATTCATGTGAAAGGTATTAACAGAAATAAAACGGAAGTATTCCTGGAGCATGTTCCACGCCATGTACGGTTCGCCCGAACGCGAGGCGATCAGCGACATCCATGGGAACGACCAGCCGGTCCAGGCGCCGGTTCCTTTCCAGCGAATCGTGGAGAGGGAAGTGGCGATTAATTTCCGATCATCGTCGGACCCTTCGATATTGAGGATGTCCAGGGGATGAATGGCCAGCAGGTGTGTAAAGTGGCGATGCGACTCGGTGAGCGGCTGACCCGGCCAGAGCAGCAGCCCGCTTGAGTCCTTTGGGAACTCGACTAGGCGCGCCAGGATTTCCCGCCAGCGCGGCAGTTCAGGGTCGCTGATTCCCAGGATTCCGGCGGCCTCGATGAGTGCGGTTGTCAGGGCGCGGATCAGCGCCAGGTCGCCGGTCGTGTCGTGTCCCCAAGCTCTTCCGGAATCGTCGCCAAACTCCGGCGAAGTATCGAGCGGCATGTGCAGCCGGCCGTCCGGCCCTTCCTCGAGCAGGTTCGAATAGGTCAGCATGAAGGGGCGCAGGAAGGGGTAGGCGCGATCGCGCAAAAAATCCTTGTCACGCGAATAGAGCCAGTGCGTCCAGTAGTGGAGCGCCAGCCATGCGCCGCAGCCGGGAAAAAAGTTGGCCGCGTACCAGCCGAAGATCGGTGAGCCATCCAGGGCCTGCTCGCAGCGCGCGTGAGCGCCTTCAAAGCCGAAGAAATCGCGGCACATCTTTTTGTAGCGCGGCAGGTTCTGGAAAAAGCGCTCGTAGAGCGGCTGTCCGGCGTCCAGATGGTTGCTGGCGTAAACGGGCCAATAGCTTTCCTGCACGTTCATGTCGAGGTGATAATCGCCGGCCCAGGGAGGCAGGCTGCCGTCCTTAGTCCAGATGCCCTGCAGCGAAATGGGGAACTTCCCGGGCCGCGAACAACAGCCCAGCTTGTACATCTCAACGTAAAACAGGTTCTCGAGCTTGGGATCGGGAATGGTAAGAAACGACTTCTGCCAGTGCTCGCGCCAGAAGCGCGTGTGGCTTGCCAGCTTTGCGCTTTCAGTTTCGGCAACGACTTCGTTCAGATTCTTTTCGGCTTCCGGTTTGGGGTCCGAATCATCCGCCTTGTATACAATCGTCGCATAAACACTCAGGTCCCGCGCGTTCGATACCTGTTCGTGCATGACAACGTAGCGCCCATTAGCAGGCAGGCGCTGCTCGAGCCAAGCCTTCGCGCCGGACGACCCCGTCTCCGCCGCCGCATAGCCCATAGCGGCCAGTCGGTCGCGCGCAGACTGATCGAGATGGTCGAGACTCACCTTAAGCTCCTTGAGTCGCACACCTTCGGGAAGCTTAAACCGCACTACGAGGACGTTCTTTTCCGAGTGAACAAAGGCAGTCCAACTCAATGCGCCCGCGGCGAGACTCAGCGTGCCTGCGACCGTTGCGCCATAGAGTTCGAGGCGCGCCGCATAACCGCGTGGCTGTTCGCCGAAATCAAATTCCATGCGCGGCATCGGCAGCCTCGTCGGCGCGGGTTTTTTCGGATCACGCCCCGCATCCATGAAGATTCGCTCTGCCTCGTCAAACTGCTTAGCGGCAATCAGTTCGCGCAGACCTTTGTAGTTGTAGCGAGGGTCAGTGGGCCATGTGCTGCGCGTCTCCCAGACGTCGTATTTATCGAGCGTAATGCGCAGCGGCTTGCCGTCGCCCCATATCAGCGCACCCATATCTCCGTTGCCAAGCGGTATTCCTTCCTCCCATTCGCGCGGCGCAACTTCATAAACGAGATCGTGCTGCGCCAGGTGTGCGCGCATCGGCAGGGCCTCGCCCGGTTGTGTTTTCTCCGCAATCTTCTGGGAAGTTGATTGAGCCCCCGCAGCCGGCAACAGCGAAGTCCCGGCCGCGGCAGCGGTTTGCAAAAACTCTCGGCGCCTAATCCTGAGCATTGACACACTCCTCACGCATAGTTTCCATTTCGACTACCGGCAGCCCGACATCATACACGCGACCGAAACACGATGCTATCTTTTGAGGCAGGTGACTCCAGCTTCAGGGTGTTGGCATAGATGGCAACAGAAGGGAAGCATACAAAAGAAAATCTTGCTAGGTGGCATTCGGGGAGGTCGTTGGCGGGGACGAACTCATGTTATCTTCTGATAGAATGGCGTTTCACTATGACAAAGCAGAAAGCCATCCTCGTCACTGCAGGCATCTTAGTTGATGGCGATAGGATTTTGATTTGCCAGCGGCATCATTCCGACGCTTATGGAATGCAATGGGAGTTTCCGGGCGGCAAGGTCGAAGAGGGTGAGGATTTGAAATCCTGCCTGCGGCGGGAGCTGGCGGAGGAGCTGGGGATCGAGGCTGACATCGGCCAGGAAATGTACCGCCTGCGCCATCGATATCCGGACCGGTACGTGGAAGTAGTTTTCTTTGCGGTGCGGAGCTTTCGCGGAACGGCGCGCAATCAGGTGTTTGAGGACGTCCAGTGGGTTGAGCGGGCGCGTCTCCGCGATTTCGATTTTCTTGAAGCAGACCGGGAACTGGTGCGGCGGATCTCCAATGGTGAAGTTGTATGACAATTCGGATGCGCGAAGGGATGCGGTAATCGACCCGGGGTGGGACCCCCTCACCCGTCCCGCGCCGGCTCGAGAAAACGCCGTCGCGTGCCACCCTCTCCCCCAAGGGGTAGAGGGCCAGGCTGTGACGCTGCCATCAGCCAATAGCCATCAGCCATCAGCCTTCTGCCTTCTGCCGCTTTCTGCCTTCCGTTCTTCAGCCTTCTGCCTTCTGCTTTCTGCCTTCTGCCTTTCCCCTGCGCGCGCGCAGGTGGAGACCGTGCAGGGTCCACCGACCACGCATTACGTTTGGTCCAGTGAAGGGCGGTTCGAAGGGCACCTGGCTGTACACTATTCGCCTGAGGGAGCGTTTTCGCCGGACGGTTCGTTGCTTGCGGTATCAAGCGATGAGAAGATCGTTCTAGTAAAAGTGGGCGAGGGCGACATTCAAAAGGTTCTCAAGATTCACTTGCCGGATATGGCCGACCTAAATATTCAGTCGGCGAATTTCCTGACCATGAACCAGCTTTTCCTGTTGGGCACCGGGGTGATTTCCGCAAAGGGGAAGGGAGGCGGCAGGCCCACCCCGTTGTTGGCGTTTCAATGGGACACGATTGAAGACCGCTTTTCGGGGAAGCTCGAGGCCCTGGGCGGAAAGGGAGGATTCGGGCCTATCCTCTATATGCCTCGACTGCAGTGCATGGTGCTTTACAAGGCCAGCAATTTCGACATGTGGGAGCCCCGCTCCGGACGCGGCGGCAGGCTTACTGTTCCTGACTTGACTCAAACTCCCAATGTCGTCGCCTTTTCGCCCGATGGCCATTGGGTTCTGCTGGCGCAAATTGCCACGAGCTCGAGCCCTGACCCGACGGTGGTCGAAGCCAAGGAACACCGCTTCGTGGATAGCCTGCGGGGCCACCAGGGTACCGTGCTGGGGATCTCCTTCTCGGCGGATAGTTCTAAAGTAGTTACGGCCTGCGAGGACGGTAAACTGCGAATCTTCTCCGCTCCCGACTGGAAGCTTCTCAAAACGCTCACGGGCCACAACGGCCCGGTGCACTGGGCGGAGTTTTCACCCGATGGCAAATGGCTGGTCTCCGCAGGCGAGGACAGGACGGCCCGCGTGTGGTCAGTCGAAGACGGCACATTGCAGCAGACACTGGAAGAGAGCAAGGAACCGTTGCTTACGGTCAGCTTCTCTCCCAACGGTGAGACTTTCGCGGCCTCCGCGGCGAACGAGGTCTTACTGTGGAAACGCGCGCCGAGTGCGCAGTAAGCAGAAAAGCAGAAGGCAGAAGGCAGAAGGCAGAAGGCAGAAGGCAGAAGGCAGAAGGCAGAAGGCAGAAGGCAGAAGGCAGAAGGCAGAAGGCAGAAGGCAGAAGGCAGAAGGCATTGACACTTCGACGTGTTGCTCGTGATGTTAAGTGCTGAGCATACCGCCTGCAAGTGGCAACATTCGCGTGGGAATGGGAGCATGTCCCTCCGAACTTATGAAACGCTCTCATTGCGAGATTGTCTTTAGGGTCACATCTACGACTTGTGGGGGCCGCTTGCCGTCCCCTTTTGAGGACCGCTCCGAGTTTCCCAACGAGGGCAGGGCAAGCCCTGCCCCTACGGCTCGGTTCCCGCTAGCGTGGGAATGACAACTCCCTCGTAATGCTTAATCTCATTTGGCACCACGAAAGGCGTCACCGCCGCGTCTCCTCAAACTGTGTTAAGATTTTATATCTCAGTCAGAGCAGGGAAGTGCGTCTCGCACCGATGGCAGTAGAACTATGACCAAAGTTGGAATGATCAGCCTGGGTTGCCCCAAGAATCTCGTGGACAGTGAGGTCATGTTGGGCATGTTGGCCCGTCAGGGGTACGAACTGACGCCGCAAGCCGAGCAGGCCGAAGTCATCATCGTCAATACCTGTGCGTTCATCGACCCCGCCAAGCGCGAGTCCATCGACACGATCCTCGAAATGGCGGAATTCAAGAAGTCAGGCTCGGCCAGGAGGTTGGTGGTGGCCGGTTGTCTCGTGGAACGCTACCGGCAGGAAATCCTGAAACAGATCCCGGAAGTGGATTTCGTGATCGGGACGAACGAACTGGAGCGCGTGCTTGAAGCGTGCGGTGAGGAGAGCGAGGACCGCAGCCTTGCGGCCGTCGCCGAGCCTTACCTGTATCACGACCTCACGCCACGCGTGCTCGCCACACCTTCCTACTCCGCCTATCTGAAAATTGCCGAAGGTTGCGACCACCCTTGTTCTTTTTGTGTGATTCCGCAGATGCGGGGCAAGTTCCGCTCGCGGCGATTCGCTTCGGTCGTGAGGGAAGCGGAAAACCTGGCGCGGAACGGAGCCGCTGAGCTGACCATCGTGGGCCAGGACACCACGAGTTACGGCGAGGACCTGGGGCTGCGGGACGGCTTGGCGTCTCTCGTGCGCGAGTTGGGGAAAATCCCGGAACTCGTCTGGCTGCGATTTCTTTATTGCTATCCGAATCGCCTGACCGACGCGCTGATCGCCGCCGTGGCAGAAACCCCCAAGGCGGCGAAGTACTTTGACGTGCCGCTTCAACACGCGAGTGCGCCGGTGCTGAAGTTGATGCGGCGCGGTTCGAGCGGCGAGCACTTCCTGCGCCTGCTCGAGAAAATCCGCGCCGCTATATCGAACGTCACCCTGCGGACATCGTTCATCGTGGGCTTTCCAGGGGAGACAGACAAAGACTTCGAGTGCCTGCTGGACTTCGTGGAAGCGGCGCAATTCGACCATCTCGGCGTATTCCTTTATTCCAACGAAGAAACCAGCATGAGCTATGCGCTGCCCGGCCAGGTTCCCGCTTCGGTAGCCCGCCGCCGCAGGCAGAAGCTCATGGCCTTGCAGCGCAAGATATCACGACGCAAGCTGCGACAGATGGTGGGGCGCTCGGTCCCCGTGCTGGTCGAGGGGCGGTCGGAAGAAACGGATTTGCTTTATCAGGGCCGCATGGAATCGCAGGCTCCCGGGATTGACGGCCAAGTGTTGATCAACGACTTCGAAGGGGCGGAACCCAGGTTCGGGGAATTTCGCTGGGCCACCATCACGGACGCCGGCGACTACGACCTGGTAACACGCCTGGAGGCGCGGGCTTTTGCCGAGCGGGCAGTTCCGAGTTCGCCTGGTCCTCCCGTGCCGCGGCTTGTCCAGATTCAAGCGGCCGGAGCGGCTGCTTCCGCTTAGTTCTTGGTTCCTGGCCATGCAATGTCCCATTTGCCATCGCGACGCGCCCTGGGAAGGCAACCCATTTCGGCCCTTTTGTAGTGAGCGTTGCAAGCTGATCGATCTGGATCATTGGCTGTCCGAACGCTATCGAATCTCGACTCCAACGGAAAGCCAGGACAGGAACGACCCTGCCGGAGAGCCGAGTCAGGATGATAAGAGGGGGAGTGGATAAAGAGCGCCGCAGTCTTTCCATCTGGATCGCCACGGGTTTAGGGTCCGGCTATTTTCCCGTGGCGCCCGGGACGGCCGGATCGGCGGTGGGTTTGGCACTGGTCATTGCATTGCGCCAGACTCCACTTGATGCGCCGCGGTTGTCCGAATGCTTAGCCGCTCTTACCGCCCTGCTTCTGGTCGTGGGAGTCTGGGCGGCAGGGAAAGCGGAGAAGGTATTTGGACGTGTTGATCCGGGCCAGGTGGTGATTGATGAGGTGGCGGGGCAGATTATCACTTTCGCCGCAACGCCCAGGATTTCCTGGCTCGGGCTAATCGCTGGGTTTGTCCTGTTCCGCGTTTTCGACATCGTGAAACCTTTTCCGGCGCCGGAGGCCGAGCGAATTCCCGGCGGCTGGGGTATCATGTTAGATGACTTGATTGCGGGAATTTACAGCATGATAGTGCTGGTAATCGTGAGACGCTTTATCCCATGAGCCTATGGAAGAAGTCAGACAAACCCGATTCACCTGCTGCAAAGAAAGGACCTGCTACGACGAAACCGTTGATTGAAAGTGTGAATCCGCGGGCGGCAATCCCCGGCGGTGAGATTTCCATTTCAGGCCGGGGACTCACACAGAACGGACGCAGCAGGCCTCAAGTGCGCTTTGGTGATCGGCCGGGTAGCCTGCTGCTGAGTTCGCCCAACCGGCTTGTAGTGCGCGTCCCGGAAGGCGCATCCAGCGGAAGCATAACCGTGGACACGGGAGTGGCAGTCAGCGCGCCTGCCTCTGTCGCGGTGGGAGTGACGATCGCCGAAAATCTGCATCCGGTGTCCAATCCCGCAATCGATGGCGCAGGGAATACGTATACGACTTTCAGTGGCAGCCGCGGGCAGAAGGTGCCCGTCTCCGTTTTCAAGGTCGACAGGCAACAAGTGGTTCGCCCGTTCCTGCACGACATGTTGAATCCTACAGGATTGGCCTTCGATCGTGCCGGTTTCCTCTACGTCTCGAGCCGCATGGAGGGGACGGTTTACAAGGTAAGCCCGGACGGTCAGCGCGAGGTTTATGCCGAAGGCATGGGCGTTGCAACCGGGATGGCCTTCGACGCCGAGGAGAACTTGTACGTAGGCGACCGCACGGGCACAGTGTTCAAAATCAGCCCGAGCCGGCAGATCTTCGTTTTTGCCACCATCGAGCCCAGCATGGCTGCGTTCCATCTGGCTTTTGGCCCGGATCGCAACCTGTATCTCACCGGGCCCACAATCTCCAGTTTCGACCACGTGTTCTGCATCTCCCCGGCAGGGGAGGTGACTTCGTTCTATCGCGGCTTGGGACGCCCGCAAGGATTGGCCTTCGACCGCGATGGCAACCTTTACGTGGCCGGTTCGCTGGCCGGTGAGCGCGGGATTGTGCGCATCACGCCGCAAGTCCGTGTGGAACGCGTAGTGTCGGGTTACGGTATTGTGGGCATCGCTTTCACGCGTCAGCAGTCAATGGTTGTTGCCACCAACAATGCCTTGATCGAACTTCCGGTGGGTATTGAAGGCAAGCCGCTGATTCAGTGACGCGCGAAGAACCAGGATTCGGATTCTGCAGTCAGGGACCGGCTGAATCCTGACTCCCGAATCCTGAATCCTACTCCTGCTATGGATGCTGAAATCATCGCCGTCGGTTCAGAGCTACTGACTCCCTTTTACCTCGATACTAATTCTCTCTTCCTTACTGACCGGCTGAACTCCCTGGGCATTGAGGTCCGGTTCAAGACCGTTGTCGGAGACCAGACAGAAGACCTGGCGACAGTCCTCAAACAAGCGCTGTCGCGTTCTCGATTGATTATCTTGACGGGTGGCCTGGGCCCCACCGAGGATGACCTTACGCGACCGGTGGTGGCGGAGGTGCTCGGTTGTGAGTTGCGCGAGATCCCCGAAATCCGCCGGCAGATTGAGGAACGCCTTTCCCGTTTCGGGCGTCCCATGGCGGAAAACAACCTGCGTCAGGCGATGGTCCCCGTAGGCGCGGAATGGCTCGCGAACAAGAACGGCACCGCGCCCGGCATCTGGATTGAGAATGAGCACAACCTCGTGGTGCTTCTTCCTGGGCCGCCGAGCGAGCTCGAGGCGATGTTTGACGCGGCTTGCGTGCCTCGGTTGGCGCTCGTTTCCACGCAACAAAGGATCAAGACGCGTGTCTATAAAGTCGTGGGCCTTCCCGAATCCGAAGTGGACAAACGGGCGGCGGCGGTCTACAAAGCCTACAAGAATCCCACTACCACGATTTTGGCCAAGCCTGGCGCCATTGAAATCCATTTGCGAGCCCGTGCCTCGACCGACAAGGACGCTGAGGCGTTGTTGGCGGAATTGGGCGACAAGATCGAACTGGCCCTGGAAGACAACATTTTCTCCACTCAAGGGGAGGCCCTTGAGGAAGTCGTGGGGATGTACCTGGTGATGCGCCGGAAAACCCTGGCTGCGGCGGAAAGTTGTACCGGCGGCCTGCTTGGGGAGCGGCTCACGCGCTACTCCGGCAGTTCGAATTTCTTCTTGGGAGGCGCAATCTGTTACAGTGACGCGCTGAAAACCCAATTGGCAGGGGTGCCCGCGGCCTTGATTCAAAAGCATGGCGCCGTCTCGCAGCCTGTCGCACAGGCAATGGCAGAGGGCGTGCGAGTACGAACGGGTGCATCGCTGGGGATTGGTATTACCGGGATCGCAGGCCCAACCGGCGGCTCTACTGAGAAACCGGTGGGCCTTGTCTTCATCGCACTTGCCGATGAGCGTGGGACACAGGTTCGTGAATTCCGCTTTCCGGGCAGTCGCGAGAGGATCCGCCAGTGGGCCACGCAAATGGCGCTTGAAATGGTCCGCCGGAGGATTAGGGACTCGTAGTCCCCCAGCCCCCAGCCCCTGGTACCTAGCCCCTAGCTAAAGATGCGCGCCTTTATCGCCATCGACCTGCCGGAAAACATCCGCGGCGCGCTGCGCCAAAAGCAGGCTTCATTCCGCCCCGCCTCTCCCGATGCCAAGTGGGCGCAACCGCAAGGCATTCATTTGACACTCAAGTTTTTGGGTGAGATTTCCGATTCGAAGGCGAAAGAAGTTTGCGAATGCCTGAAGAAGCTGGGCCGATTCGAACCCTTCACAATTGGCCTCAAGGGGTTCGGCTTCTTTCCCGATACTCGCCGGCCGCGCGTCTTCTGGGCTGGCGTCGAGGCGCCCGCCGGCCTCATCGGGCTTGCCGGGCAGGTGGAAGAAGCGATGCGTGGCCTCGGCTTTGCTCCCGAGGATCGTGACTTCCGGCCCCACCTGACGCTGGCGCGGTTCAGGGCCCCACAACCACAGCCGGACTTGCAGGCGGTCCTCTCCCGGCAATGCGATCACGATCTCGGAATCTTCGATGTCTCGGAATTTTTCCTGTTTGAGAGTAAACTCTCTCCGCGCGGTGCAGAGTATCGGAAGGTTGAAAAATTCCCGTGACCCGGCGCGAGAGATCGAGCGATCGGCAGATCGGTTGAATGGGGCATGAGTTCACCCGGTCTCCAGACTACTAGATCGCCCGATTGATTCGGAATGCTGATTGCTGACGGCTACGACCATGATTGGCCCACTCACAACTTTGATTGCCTATTTTCTCGGCTCCATTCCATTCGGCTACCTCATCGTGCGGTGGCAGCGAGGAATCGATGTTCGGGCGACGGGCAGCGGCTCAATTGGGGCAACGAATGTGATGCGGAATCTCGGAATCATCGGGTTCGTCGTCACGTTTATTCTTGATGGCGGTAAAGGACTGCTGGCTGTGGTGCTCGCATCCAAGTTGACCTCTGGAACCCCCACATGGGTTGCAGCAGCAGCGTGCGCAGCGGTTCTAGGCCACTGCTTCCCGGTTTGGCTCAAATTTCGTGGCGGCAAAGGAGTGGCCACCGGAGTCGGCGTATTCATCGCAATTGCGCCTTTGCAAGTCGTACTTGTGCTGGCTATTTTCGCGATCTTGGTAGCGCTCTGGCGCTACATTTCGCTCGGCTCCATTGTCGCGACGGCTGCCTTTCCTGTCCTGGTTTTTCTCATGCGGCATCCGCCGATCGAAGTGGTCTTCGGGGCCGCCGGTGCAGCCGCCATCATCATTGTGCGCCACTACGCCAATATCTCGCGGCTTCTCAAGGGGACGGAGAATAAGGTGGGTGAAAAGAAGGCAGAAGGCAGAAATTAGAAAGCAGAAAGCAGAAAGCAGAAAGCAGAAAGCAGAAAGCAGAAAGCAGAAAGCAGAAAGCAGAAAGCAGAAAGCAGAAAGCAGAAAGCAGAAAGCAGAAAGCAGAAAGCAGAAAGCAGAAAGCAGAAAGCAGAAAGCATCATCACCTACTGGAGTCATTCCCGCGAAAGCGGGAATCCACTTTCAGTGACGCGGCCGTCGCTTTCGCCAGGGAACAAGGACTCGATTGGCGGCTGAGGGTTTAGCGGCGACGGATGAAACCCGATCAGTACGCTAGAACTGACGACTGACAACTGACAACTGACCACTTCTCGTATGAAGCGAATTGCGACAATCGGGGCAGGGAATTGGGGGACGGCACTGGCGGCCACGCTCGCCAAAAGCGGCCATGCCGTTGCGTTATGGGCCTTTGAGACAGAGGTCGTCGAGAGCATACGCGCTCGGCAGGAAAACGCACTCTTCATGCCCGGTGTGAAACTACCGGAAAACGTGACGGCTACAAACGACTTGGGCGAGGCGCTCGACCGGGCAGAGATTGTTCTAACGGCCATGCCCTCGCACGTGTGCCACTCCCTCTACGAGAAAATGCTCAAGCTGCTCCGGCCGGAAATGATATTCGTGAGTGCCACCAAGGGCATCGACACCGAGCGCGTGATGCGCATGAGCGAGATTATCGAGAGCGTAGTGGGCCGGCAGTTTGCCCCGCGACTCTGTGTGCTTTCCGGCCCGAGTTTTGCCCAGGAGGTTGTAAGAGGCGATCCCACGGCGGTGGTGGTGGCTTCGCGGGATCGAGGGGCGGCTCAGTTGGTGCAAAAGGAATTTTCTTCGGCGACTTTAAGAATCTACACCTCGACGGATGTGGTGGGGGTGGAGATTGGCGGGGCGGTCAAGAACATCGTCGCCATCGCGGCGGGGGTGATTGCGGGATTGGGTCTGGGAAACAATCCCACCGCGGCGCTCATCACGCGCGGCCTGGCAGAGGTGTCGCGTCTAGCCTGTGCATGCGGGGCCAGGCGCGAGACGCTGGCTGGGCTCGCAGGCATGGGAGACCTCGTCCTCACCTGCACCGGTGACCTTAGTCGCAACCGCAAGGTGGGCATTGAACTCGGCCTAGGGCGGAGGTTGCCGGAAATTGTCGGCGCCATGCGCATGGTGGCGGAAGGCGTTAAGACGACTTATGCTACCGTAGCCCTGGCGGAGCGGTACGGGGTCGAAATGCCAATCACTCACCAGGTCTACCGCCTTCTTGAAGGGCAAGTAACGCCCCGTGAAGCCATCCGCGAACTGATGGAGCGGACTCTAAAGGACGAGTAGACCACCATTAGTCCTCGAGCTTCATGGCTACCCTCCAAGGCGCCTGACGGCCATAGGCGCGACCTCACCCGGCGGCGCGTACGGACGGAGGTTGCCCGTTTGTAAGGTACGCGAGGGCATCAGTGATCCTTTGTTCCTCTTCAGTTTTCATGCGCCTCCACTCCGCCAGCTTTTGCTTTTCGACTCCCACAACTTCCTTAGTGCGCTGCATGCGGGCATCGTATTCTGCCACCAATGACTGGACCATAGCCAGGACCTTGCGGTTTGCCTCTTCCTTGCGCATTTCGAAATCCCGCAAGGCTTTTTCTCGGGCGTGCTCGGCGTTCGCGAGGACTTCGCTGCGTTGCATGGCATCATCGATTACATCCGCCACTTTCACTCCGGCGGCCTGCAAAGCCACCAGGATGGCAGCGCGCTTGGCCTGTCCCGGAAGGCTACGCATGTGCTCGCTTTGCAGCATTTGAGCGACTTTCAGTATTGTGTATTCGCCCGCGGACCGAGTGTTCACCTGTCCGCGGTATTCTTCCACCAGGGATACCTCGGACGGACGAGTGTCGGCGCCACCCGTATTCTCCGTTCCCGAGTCGGGCCCTTGAAGTGTGGACTCCGAGCCCTTCCCTGCGCTGCCATTCGATCGCTTGGCGCTCATAAAGTCATCCTTCGCTCCCAGTAACATGCTGTACCACTTCCCTCTCATATGGACCTCCGGGCTTTAAGTTGCAACTTGTGCTGAACCTCCGAAACTGATTCTGAATTCGAGCGAGGGCTTACGCCCGCCGCGTGCGGGTAGCCGTTCAGGCGCTTCAGTACAACTTGTGTAGGCAGGCCGCGGCCTGTGATTAACGAATGCATTAGCAGTTGAGTGCTTCTTCCTTCCCTTTCGATAATGACTTTCGGTGCTTCCAATGGCTTTCATGAATTTTTCTTTAACGTGTCCCCTGCCTAGGGAGAATACCGGACAGAGCACCTCTGGAAACAGCTCCACAATTCCGATGACAGCCCGGATCAGGGAAAGGTATTGACCCACATGTTAAAGGGCCTGTTACAATAGAAGTACTCGCTTTGGGAGGAAGTCCATGTCTTCGCTCAAGGTTGGCAAAGCTGCCCCGCCTTTCGGCTTAACTGCCACAGACGGCAAGAGTTATTCATTAGAGGAGGGACTGAAGCAGGGTCCGGTGCTGGCCGCATTCTTCAAAGTGAGCTGTCCCACTTGCCAGTACACTTTCCCATTTCTCGAAAGGCTTTTCCAGCAACTGCGGTCAAGCGGCGCGCAAGTCTGGGGAATTTCCCAGGATGGAGTTAAGGATACCCAGGGTTTCGCGCGCGCCTACGGAGTGAATTTCCCTATCCTCATTGATGACTATCCTTACCGTATCTCACGGGAATACGGGCTCGAATATGTCCCTTCGATTTTCCTCGTCGCGCAGGATCGGTCGATTTCGACCAAAAGCGAGGGCTTCTCGAAGCGGGACCTTATGGATATTCAGAAGTCCCTGGCGCAAGCGCTATCCGCTTCGGTGCCCGCGCTTTTCGCGCCCAAGGAAAACGTCCCTGAATTCAAGCCTGGTTGAGGGTCGAAGTATTAGGCTTGGGTCAAGCCTGGAATAGCGAACCACTCGCGAATGACGGCTTCTTACCGTCCCATCTGGCGGGCCTTTTCGAGGATCGCCGGACGCGCCGCTTCCATGCTCTCCCGCACGTCCTGGTAGCGGAGGGTGCGTTGTTCGAAGGTACGCTTGTCGAGCGCGTGCAGGAATCGGGACTCGAACTCCCTGAAATAAGATCCGTAAAGGTGGTAGCTGTCTGCCATGTGACAGTAGCGTCCCAGCCTGATATTCCTCCCCGAAAGCTCTGAAACCCGGTTGGCGATTTTCTGCTGAAGTTGTACGAGCGCGAAGATGTTCATGAACGCCGCCTTGTAAGCGTCGTTCGAACGAAAGCGCACGTTCATGCAAAGTCGAGGAGTCAAGGAGTCGAGAGTCGAGGCGTCAGCCCCCTCACGCTCCGGCTTCCCGACTGCTAGACTGCTCGACTCATCAACTACCCTGCACCAGATGCTCTGCAGGCAGGCCGGGTCGTAACAATCATTGTCCTCCCACACCTTCCAGGTCACCGCCTGGGCGCGGCGGCGTGTAGGGTGTCTTGGCAAGCTTCTGGCACATGATTTCGATCTGATCAAAGGGCGGGAGAGTGGGGACGACGGTAGGAGAATAGCCGCTGGTGGTAGGTGTACTCCCAGCGAGTATCGCCCGGGTCGCGGGTGTCGCGAACCAAGTGGTCCTTGATGCCTTCCGTCAGACCTCCATCACGTATTCCTGCAGGTCCTCAGGACCGCCGGGAAAATCCTTGTGGATCATCGGCTCCTTGAGCGGCTCGTTGATCGTGATAAGCATGGTGGCGTCTTTGCTGGGCGGGTCGTCGGGCTTGTCGTACTGCGTCTTGATGTCGCACCCGCACCTGTGCAGCAACACCAGGGATTCTTCCCAAGCCCGCGCGATGCAGTCCGCTTCGACGTGCAAAACTGGTATGCCGTTCATTAACCCTCCGAAGTTGCCGATTTCTCAATGGCGATGACCGATTGACGGTGGAATATAGTGCATGAGCAGTCCCCATAATTGCCGCCGGCAAAGGTGCACGACAATCATCATTCGACAATAGACCTCTGTCCACGTTAGAATAACAGAACGTGAGGCGACGCATGGCTCGGCATTTTACCGTGATTTTCGAGAAGGAGGACGAAGGCGGATATCATGTCTTCTGTCCTGTGCTACCCGGATGTCACACGCAGGGCGAAACTATCGATGAGGGGCTGAGCAATATTCGCGAAGCTATCCAGCTCTATATTGACAGCCTTCTTGAAGATGGCCTGCCAGTCCCGGAAGAAGACATCCTCATAAAGCCCATTGAGATACCCGCTTGAGTCCCAAACCTCCCGCCGTGACCGGCAAAGAGGTAGCCCGAGTTGCACAGCGACTTGGCTTCCAGTTCCGAAGACAGTCAGGTAGTCATGCGATCTACGTGCGTCCCACCGATAGCGCACGAGTTGTGATCCCGATGCATGGCGGCGTTGCGATCAAACGAAAAACTCTGCGTGCCATTATTGAGGATCTCAAACTGAGCGTCAAAGAGTTCTCCAACTTTCTCTAACGTTAAGAACATGCAATACGTGAGCTGCCGCCAGGACGACAATTATAAGCATTTTCAGCGGTCGATCTTCAACACCCAAGCCGGCTGAGGCCGCAGCTCTTCCGGGAGGTCAGGGAGTTCGATCGAAACGCCGCCGTTTGCCGCCTTGAACTTCAGGGGCGCGGCGGACCCCACGAGCGCCACCGATTTTACTCGAGTCACATCGTTGAGGTGAAAGTTCCTGCCTGGCCAGCGCGGCAGAATTGCGAACAGGTCGTTGCCCTTGGTGGTGAAAAACGCTTCGATGGCCGCCTTGCCCGGCTCGGGTTTCGCCGTGAGTTTCGTCACATCGTAGGCGGTTTCGAATTCCTTGTTGTATTCGATTTTGGGAACTTCTCCGGCGCTCCACTGGCGAGTGGTCTTCCATGGTTTGGTGCCGTAAATTGCCTCGCCGTTGACCCTCAGCCAGTCGCCGATTTGAAGCAGGCGCTCCTCCATTACGACGGGGATGTTGCCGTCGCCGTCGGGTCCGATATCCAGCAGGAAGTTGCCGCCGCGGCTGACCAGGTCCACGAGCATGAGCACCAGCTCGCGGCCGGTGTGGTAATGCTCGAGGCGCTCGGCCCGGTTGTAGCCGTAGCTGAAGCCCATGCCGCGGCTCTCCTCCCAGGGATGCTCCATGCCGGTCATGCCCGGCGTATATTCGGTCGTCCAGTAGCCGCCGTGTTTGTGGCGGCTGTCCTTCCCCCAGCGGTCGTTGATGACCACGTCGTCCTTTACCGGCGACTCGTTGAATAGCCAGGCAAGCAACTCGGGACTGTGCCACGCGGCCGAGTCCATGTCCCATTCGCCGTCGGCGAAAATGAGGGCGGGCTTGTAGCGCGTGACGAGGTCCTTGAACTGCGGGAACATGTGCTCGCGGACGTAGCGCGGCTTGTCCGAGAGCCACAGCGGGTTGTACCACTCGTAAAGCGAATAATAGCAACCCATGCGCAAGCCCTTGGCTCGGACCGCGCTTGCCAGGTCGCCCACGAGATCCCGCCGGGGCCCGGTTTCGACCGCGTTCCATGGCCGACCCCACGTCGCCGAAGCCTCGCGGCTGGGCCATAAGGCGAATCCCTCATGATGTTTCGAAGTCAACACAACGTACTTCGCGCCTGAGCGCGCAAAGACGCTCGCCCAGTGATCGGGCTCAAACAGTTCGGCGTGGAACTTTGCCGCGAAGTCCTGGTAAGGGAAGTCCGCGCCATACATCTCCTGGTGATATGCCCAGGTGCCTTTTTGGATCGGGTCGGCTTGGGCGTTTTCCTTGCCGCCCGTCATCGCGTTCCAGTACCACTCGGCGTAGGCCAGTCTGCCGGGAAGCACCGGTGCATAGGCAGGAACCGAGTAGACGCCCCAGTGAATGAAGATGCCGAACTTGGCGTCAGTGAACCAGGCGGGCGTGGGCCGCTTATCAATCGAGTCCCAGGTGGGCTCGAAGGTCTGCGCGGACATGGTGCTCGCAAATAAGAGGAGAGCTAATGACAGTTTCATTGGCGTTTTCCGTTTTGGCTTTCTGAGGCTGAGTTTGTGTCGCCAAATTCTTGCATCAAGCTAAGTGGTTTAATTTTCATTAACATTCCCGGATTTGATGGCTAACTATGTGTGTTTTCATAGACATTCCCGGTTCAGCCGCATCTCTTCAAGCACCGACCCTTTGTTTTCATAGACATTCTCGCTTTGTTCCGTGATTTTAAGTTTCGCAGCCGTGGCAGGGTCGCCGTTAGGGTGACATACCGGCATTCTGAAGAGACGGCTGACAGGCCCTTCCGCAGTCTCCCGGCGTTTTTGGCATGAACGCTCATCTTCCCATGCTAGCCTATATATGTGAGCGTCGTTTGTCAAGGGGCCGCGAGAGCCACATTGCGCTTAATCTCTTCCTGAAGCTGCCCCTTGCGCACGTTCCTTACCGTCTTCTCACGAACTGTCCCATGCCGTTTGAGTGAGCCCATGCGGCAATCCTACTGTCGCTGATATTTCCGGCCGTGGAGCCGGTATTTCACGTCCCGAAACAACTCGTAGATCGGGTTGTGCTTGCCGCGATACGAAGGGTTGCCGGCGCCGTCTACCATGACCTGAACGCATCCCGCTTCGGTGGGCGGGAAGCTCATGGCGAGCGTAGGGCGATCGACCCAGATTTTTTTGTCGCCCGCCGGGCCGGTGTCCACGTCCACAATGACGCTCTTGTCGCAACTCTCGCTGTCAAGAATGGTAAAGCCCTTCACATTCAACGGCGGACCCCAGTCCTGAAGGAAAGATTTCATCGGGTAGTGGTTCTGCGCATCTTCCGTAGCCGCCCACAGGTGGTAAGCGGCCTCATAATTGTGCGCCTCCTGCAGGTTGAAGAAGCGTTTCACCTGCTGTTCCTGCGAGAAATTATGGAAAAAGTAATACGCTAGGCCGGTGGCCACCGCTACCGCGACCGCCGACTGGACGGTGATCTTCACGATCCGCGCCCGCCGTTCGTCTCCCGCGCCGTAATCATCGAGAAAGCCGGCCATTAATCGACCCTGATTTTATGTATGCGCCGTCCGCCCTACCATAGCGACCCACCGAAAAACGACAATCTAAAATTCTAACGCAGTCAGAGACTCTACTGAAAATCAGCTTCTCATCGGACACCCGAGGCCAGGCTTTTGTCGAGCGCGGCGAGGGCCCGATCCACATCGGCCTTCGAGATGTTGAGCGGCGGCGACATGCGGATCACGTTGCCGTAGAGGCCGCCCTTGCCCACCAGCAATCCGTTCGCCCGGGCGCGTTCCATGACGAGATTAGTCGCTTCCGGCGCCGGCTCCTTGGTCTTGCGGTCTTTCACGAGCTCGATGCCTTGCATCAAGCCCATGCCGCGCACGTCGCCAATGAGTGCGTGCTTCTCCTTCAAGTTCTCCAGGCCCTGGTGAAAGTGGTCGCCCATTTCCTGGGCATTATCCATCAGGCGCTCTTCTTCGATCAGGTCGATGGTAGCCTTGGCGGCAACGCAGGTCACGGGATTGCCGCCGAAGGTTGAGATCGTGAGTCCCTTATACGAATCGGCAATTTCGGGGCGCGTGAGCGTAAGCCCGATGGGCACGCCGTTGGCCATGCTCTTGGCGGAGGTGATGATGTCCGGCTCAACCTCCCAGTGTTCGATCCCCCACCATTTCTTGCCCGTGCGCCCCCACGCTGTCTGGACTTCGTCGGCGATGAAAAGGCCGCCGTAATTGCGCACGATGCTCGCGACAATTTTGAAATAGCCCGGCGGGGGAACTATGAACCCGCCAAGGCCTTGGATGGTCTCGGCAATCAGGCCTGCGACCTGGCCGCTCGTGGAAGTCTTGATGACTTCCTCGATGTCCTTGGCGCAATGCAGGTCGCAGCTTGGGTAGGTGAGCCCGTAGGGGCAGCGGTAGCAGTAAGGCCCTGGAGCGTGCACTATGCCATAAGGAATCACCGCCTTGCGCCAGGTGTGGAGTCCGGTAAGCGACTTGGCCAGTTGCGAGTGGCCGCTGTAGCCGTGCCGCAGCGCCAGGACCTCATAATTTCCCGTGTACATCCGCGCCGTAGTGATGGCCACTTCGTTGGCCTCGGTGCCGCTGTTCGTAAAGTAGCTCTTCTTCAATTTACCGGGAGCAATCTCGGCCACCTTCTCCGCCAGGGCGACCATGGCCTCCGTGGGAAAGAGCGTTGACGTGTGCTGGACACGGTCGATCTGCTCCTTGATCTTCGCCGTCACCTTTTCATTCGAGTGGCCGACACTGATGGTTACAATGCCGCCCAGGAAATCGAGATACTGCGTCCCGTCCAGGTCCCAAATGTATTGCCCTTTAGCATGGTCGATCACCACAGGGTCCTTGAAGTATGTCGCGACACAATTGAAAACGTATTCCTGCTTTTTGCGAATGATTTCGTCTCGGGTCATGGGGGCCTCCGAAGTCAACAGTCTGCAGTCGACAGTCACAACCAAACGGCGTTAACTCAGACCGTCAGGAGACTGCCGGAGCGCTTTCTATACACCCTATGTGATCTGGGTATTCCCGTGCTGTTCGGGACTCATTTTTCCACTGTCTGGGATAACGGAGCAGGAGCGCCACGCAGCAATCCTTCCGTACTCAAGTCCTCATCGATGTCGGGCCAGTGCATGCCGTAGCCGCCCCCCGCTGTCCGCCAGTTCTTTCTCTGTCTTGCCGTGGCGTGCAAGAGTCGGGGGTACCAAGCCAAAGGCGCGCTAATCGACCGCCCGTCCATCAGAGTCACGCGGATTTCATCGGCCGTGAAGTGGACGTCGGCCACCCGCTCATCAGCGTTCGTAGCTAAAATACCCATACCAAGCCCCCAGAAGCTCTGCCTGGCGGTGTTCAAGCACCGACTGGATCTTCCTTAATTCTCTGGCGGTGAATCCCAGATTACGCGCCAAGCTCACCGGCTGCAACCAGAACTTTGCCGAGAGGTTCTCCCGGTCCACATGCACATGCGGCGGCTCCCCCATATCGTGACTAACAAAGTATATACGGTAAGGGCCGGTTCTGAGAACCGTCGGCATAATCCGAAACCTCGTTGTCCCGCAGGCGTCCCGCCTTGCTGCCCTTTATCCCGTATATTGCAATACTCCATGAGACGCCGAACATCTGAGGGCTGGCAGGCTAAGGACTGTTGACCGTCAACCGTTCAACTATTTCACATACTTATCCAGCCACTCCAGCACCGTCTTGTACCATAGCTG
Organism: uncultured Acidobacteriota bacterium; assembly: GCA_963770415.1. GTDB lineage: Bacteria > Acidobacteriota > Terriglobia > UBA7540 > UBA7540 > CAVROP01. The sequence goes on along the minus strand of CAVYPU010000011.1, from coordinate 98,056 downwards.
GCTGTTCTGCGGCTTCAGCACCCAGTGGCCCTCGTCGGGGAAGTAAAGCAGGCGCGAGGGGATGCCGCGCCGCTGCAAGGCGGTGAAGAGCTGAATGGCCTGGCCTTCGGGCACGCGGAAGTCGAGTGCGCCTTGGACCAGCAGCATCGGCGTCTGGATGTTCTGCACGTGGTTCGAGGGCGACGACTTCTCGTAAGCCTCGCGCTTTGTCCAGGGCGGACCTTGATGCTCCCATTCATCGAACCAGATCTCTTCAGTTTCCCCGTACATGCTGTGCGAGTCGTAGACGCCGTCGTGAGAGACCAGTGCCTTGAAGCGGTTGGTGTGCCCGGCGATCCAATCGATCATGTATCCGCCGAAGGAGGCGCCCGCCGCGCCCACGTGGTCCTTCTCAACGTAGGGCAGATTAACCAGATAATCCGTAGCCATCATGACGTCCTGGTAGCAGGCGCCGCCCCAGTCGCCGGAAATTTCCTCGACGAATTTTTGGCCGTAGCCCGTTGAGCCGTGGAAGTTGGTCATCATCACGACGTAGCCTTGAGCGGCGAACATCTGGGCATTCCAGCGGTAGCTCCAGGCGTCGTCCCAGGCGCTTTGCGGACCGCCGTGGACCAGAACGAGCGCGGGATATTTCTTCGTAGCGTCGAAGGCGGGAGGCTTCACCAGCAGGCTTTGAATCTTGGCGCCGAGTCCCCCGGTGGTGATCACCGATTCGGCGGGATTCATGTCAAGCTCCGCAATCAAGGCGTCGTTAGCATGAGTAAGTTGCGTTGGCGCCGCTTCCGCGAGCGCCACGCGATAGACTTCCGCCGGCTGCACCAGGCTCATGCGGGTCAGCACAAGTGATTTGCCGTCGGGCGTGACTTCCAAATCGTCGTTCATGCCGCCCAGAACTTTCTCGACTTGTGGCTTGCTCACGGAAGTCTTGAACACCGGCTGCTCGGCGCGTTCGGGCGCGTTGAAATAGAGGGTGTCGCTATCCGGCGCCCAGGCGAAGCTGCCCACCCATTGATCGAAGCCGGTCGTCAGATCCTTGGTGGTTCCCGTTTGGCGGTCGTAAACGCGCAGGCGGAGCAGGTCGGATTCATAGCCGTCGCGCGCCTGTGACGTGTAGGCGATGTAGCGTCCGTCCGGGGAATACTGTGGTGAGGCATCGGACCCTGGGCAGTCTTTGGTAATGTTCTTGGCCTCGCCGCCTTTCGCGCTGACCAGGAAGAGGTCATTGTTGGTGGTCCAGGCAACGCTCGACCCGCCGGAGTGGTTGGAGGTGAAGCAGACCTCCGAGCCGTCCGGTGAAATGTCGTAGCCATCGGGGGCGCCGAGGAACCAAGTGGGAGAGTCACACCGGGCCCGGGGTCAAGTCGAGCGGCGTTCCGCCCTTGGCGGAAACCGTAAACAAGTGGAGGTACTTGCCGTCGCGCCAGGAATCCCAGTGGCGGAACAGCAGCTCGTCGATAATCCGCGCCTTCACCTTGCTCTTCTCTGCTTCTTCCAGGCGCTTCTTGTTGCACGCATCGTCGGCGCAGTCGGGATAGACCTGGGAAGTGAAGAGCAAAGCGTCGCTCTGGCGCGCCCAAGTCACGCCGTCCGCCTCGGTCGAGAGGCTCGTGACCTGATGCGCTTCGCCGCCATGCACGGGAATGATCCAAACCTGCGACTTGCCGCCGCGGGTCGAAATAAACGCAATAGATTCGCCATTCGGCGACCAGCGCGGGAGGGAATCGGATCCCTCCCCATGGGTCAGTTGTTTGGGCGAGGAGCCGTCGGCGCTCATGAGCCAGATGTGCTTGACCACTTTGTTCGCTTCGAAATCGACCTTGCCTTGCACGTAGGCGATCCAGCGCCCGTCGGGAGAGACTTGCGGCTCGGAAATCCTTTGTAGTTTCATCAGATCGTCGAAGGTTATCGCATGTTTCGCCTGTGCCACACTTCCTCCTAAGACTAGAAATAGAGCCAAGCCCAATATCGGAAGTAGTTTCATACGAGTCCTCCCAAAGTGATATTTCGGACCCATTTTCGGAAACAAATACCTGCGTCAAAAACGGGCCGCATTGGCAGAACAATGGTCTCAGCGTACCCGTTCAATGGCTCTTGTCAAGTCGTTCATTTTAGAATTACATCGCTTGGGGGGTCAAACAGGCTTTTTGCTCGGAGAGAGTCGTGAACAAGATGCTCATGCAAACGCTGCTCTGACATGTCTGGAGGTGTCTGAGAAATAGCATGCGGCGAGTCGAGAATGGTAAGATGGCAGGCGCAATTAATTCCTTAAGGAGTTGGCAGGATGGCAATTTCAGACACGATCAAAAAGGGAAGCTATCAGGGCGCCGCATCGGTCCTTGTTGCGGGCGACCGGAGTCATTCAATCCGAAGCCGATTGGGACAAGCCGTTTATTGCGGTGGCGAATTCCTTTGTCCAGATCATCCCCGGGCACGCGCATCTGGACGTGGTGGGCCGCAAGGTGCGGGAGGCGATTCGCACGGGCAGGCGGCGTGCCGTTTGAATTCAACACCATCGGCGTGGATGACGGCATCGCCATGGGCCATGCCGGCATGAAGTACTCGCTGGCCAGCCGCGAACTGATTGCCGATTGCGTCGAGACGATGCTGCGGGCGCATTGTTTTGATGGCATGGTCTGCATCCCCAATTGCGACAAGATCGTGCCGGGCATGATGATGGCGGCGGCGCGCGTGAATATTCCCGCCGTGTTTGTTTCCGGCGGCCCCATGAAAGCGGGCGTAGACCCGGAGACGGGCGAAGTGCTTGATCTGAACAGCGTGTTTGTGGGCGTCGGTGCGCACTCGGCGGGGAAGCTTTCGGACCGAGCAGTTGACGACCCTCGAACAGAATGCCTGCCCGTCCTGCGGATCGTGTGCGGGCATGTTTACGGCGAACTCCATGAACTGCCTTTGCGGAAGCGCTGGGACTGGCGCTGCCCGGGAATGGCTCGATCCTGGCCACGGACCCGAGGCGCGACGCCCTGTTTGAAGCGGCGGGCAAGGCCATCGTCGAACTGGTAAGAAGGAACATCCGGCCGCGGGATATTCTGACGCCCGAGGCCTTCGATAACGCCTTTGCGCTGGACATGGCCATGGGCGGATCCACCAACACCGTCCTGCACGCGCTGGCCGTGGCCATTGAAGCCGGCGTGCCGTTCGACCTGCAACATCTGAACGAGGTGGCGGAGCGCGTGCCGCACGTGTGCAAAGTTGCGCCCAGCGGCATCCATCACATGGAGGACGTGGACCGCGCGGGAGGCGTCCCGGCAATTCTCAAGACGATTTCAAAGAAGCCGGGGACCCTCAACCTGGACTGCATCACGGTGACGGGGAAAACGCTGGGTGAAAACATCGCGGATGCGGAAGTGAAAGACCCGGAGGTGATCCGGCCGCTCGATCGCGCCTACTCCAAGAAGGGCGGACTGGCGATTCTGTTCGGTAATCTCGCCCCGAACGGGTCGGTCATCAAGGCGGCGGGAGTAACACCGGCGATGATGCAATTCCAAGGCCCGGCGGTCATCTTCGAATCCCAGGAAGAAGCTTACGCGGGCATCCTGGATGGGAAAGGTGAAAGCGGGGGACGTGGTGGTGATCCGCTACGAAGGCCCGAGGGGCGGACCCGGAATGCAGGAGATGCTGGCGCCGACCTCGGCAATTGCCGGGCGCGGGTTGGGCGATTCGCGTGGCCCTGATCACCGACGGCCGGTTCAGCGGCGCGACCAAGGGCGGCTCGCGTCGGCCATGTCTCACCCGAAGCGGCGGCGGGAGGCCCCATCGCGCTGGTCCGTCCCGGCGACATGATCGAGATTGACATCCCGGCTCGAAAGCTCAGCCTGCTGGTCTCGGACGAGGAACTGGCAAAGCGTAAGGCCGGATGGAAGCGGCCGGAGCCGAAGATTGATTATGGATACCTGGCCCGATACGCTCGCTGGTGACCAGCGCGGATACCGGCGCGGTGCTGCGGAAGCCGGAGTCGTAGTCCCGTAGGCAGGGAACGCATCAAACCTGTTTCCCGAGGTTTGCGGCTCTTAGTTGGTATGCGTTGATTGGCCGCAAACCCCGGAAAAGTGGCGCCGGTCAACCGCTACCTCTTGATCCTCGCCGAGCCGCCCTTCATCACGTGTTTCAGTTCTTCCAAGGTCACCATGCTGGTGTCGCCACGGGTGCTTTGCAGCAAGGCTCCGTGCGCCGCGCCCATGTTGACGGCATCCTGCGGCGGCATGCCCGCCAGGAATGCATAGACCGTGCCGCTGCAGAAGCCGTCGCCGCCTCCTACGCGGTCCTCGATCTCGAGGCCTTCATAGCGCGTGGATTGATAAAAGCTTCCATCGTAGTAGAGTATCGCCGACCAGTTATTGACCAGCCCACTCACCACCTCGCGCAAGGTTGTTCCCACCGCTTGAATGTGCTTGTGCTTCTCGACCACGCGCGAGACCATCCGTTTGTAGCCTTCCACGGGGAGCTTCTTGAGCCCTTCGTCCACGCCCTCAACCTGGAATCCAAGCACCTTCTGAAAGTCTTCCTCGTTCCCGATCAGGACGTCGATGAAGGGTACGAGTTCGCTCGTGACTTCGATGGCTTTTTCACTCGACCAGAGTTTGCTGCGGAAGTTCAGGTCGTAGCTCACCACGGTGCCGGCGGCGTGGGCGGCCTGCATGGCTTCCTTCACCACGGCGGCGGAAGAATCGCTGAGCGCCGTGCAGATGCCGCCGGTGTGGAACCAGCGAACCCCGCGTCCCGTGAAGATGCGTTTCCAATCCACGTCGCCGGGCTTGATGTGAGCCGCCGCAGCATGGCCGCGATCGTACATCGTCACGCTGGCGCGCACACCGAGGCCGACTTCGGTGAAGTTCAGTCCGATGCGGTCCGCGTTGCCGACACCGTCGTAGGGCGCCCAGACCACGTGGCTCAAATCCATACCGGAAGTGCGCGCGTGGTTGCGAATGAACCATCCCAAAGGATTATCGACCAGGCGTGAAATCCAGGAAGTGCGCAGGCCTAGCCGGCTGAGGGCGTAGGTGACGTTGTACTCCCCACCGCCCGCCCAGGCTTCAAAGACCGGCGTGAGCTCGATGCGTTGGTGCCCCGGCGGGCTGAGGCGAATCATGCATTCGCCAAAACTCAGCACATCCAGTTGGCATTCTTCTCTAGAACGAAGTTTTAAGGGCATTACAAACCTCCGAAAAGTATGGGTTAGTGGTCAGTGCTGCCATGGGTGCGGCACTTGGGCCGGAGACTTTCACGCATTGTCCGTTTGCACAGGCCGAAGAGTCCTCGTAAGCGAGAGGACGCTCATGGCCGACCTATTGTAGAATAGTTAAGGAGTCAAAGCCAATGTCTACGCTTCGGGACCTGTCAATTGAAGAGCTAAAGGCCATTATAGGAGACGCGGTCGAGGAGAAGCTACGTGAAATGTTGGGCGATCCCGACGAAGGATTGTCCCTACGCCCCGAAATTCAAGAGCGACTCGCCAAGAGCCTGAATCAACCGCGAGAATCTCGCCAAACCGTCTCTGCTTCCGAGGTCGCCCGCCACCTAGGTTTGGATTGGTAAATGTTCCAACTCGAACTCCTCCCCCAGGCCATCAGTGACCTCGAGCGACTCGATAAGCCTATTGCGCAACGAGTCGTCAATAAGCTCCGTTGGCTGGCGGAGAACCTCGAAACAATAAAAGTAGAGGCGCTCGCAGGACCTTTCACGGGACTTGGAAAACTGCGAATCGGCGATTATCGGGTCATCTACGAAACAGACCGGGAACACGGGCTGATCACAGTTTACCTGATCGGCCATCGCAGAGAAATCTACCGTCAGTCTTGTACCCGCGCATTGCCGCCGACGCCTGCCATGTGTAGCCCCGCACCCGCAACCCGGCCTTGACACCTGACACCCGGTACCCGACACCTGACACCTGCTTTACTTGTCCCACTCCGTATGAAATTTGCCTTCCTTGTCGATGCGGCGATAGGTGTGGGCGCCGAAGTAATCGCGCTGGGCCTGGAGCAGGTTGGCGGGCAGGCGGCTAGACCGATAGGCGTCGATATACGCCAGCGTGTTGCTGAAGGCGGGAATTGGAGTGCCCAAGTCGGTCGCCGTCCTGACCACTCGCCGCAAGCCGCCGCCGGTTTTGTTGAGCAACTTAGTGAAGTATGGCGCGACCAGCAGGTTCTTCAAATCGGGCTGGGCCTGGAACGAAGCACGGATGGGATCGAGCAGTTTGGCGCGAATGATGCACCCGCCTTTCCAGATACGCGCCACCTCTTCAAACTTCAAGTTGTATTTGTACTCCTGCGAGGCAATGCGCAGTTGCTCAAAGCCTTGCGCATAGCAACCGATGACCGTGAGCTTGTACGCCTCCCGCAGGCGGGCGATGAACGCCTTCTTTTCGCCGGCAAACTTCTTGGTGGGGCCACGCAACACCTCGGACGCTGCCACTCGGTCCTGTTTTGCCCCTGAGATGATTCGCGCAATCACCGCAGCGGTCAGCGTTGGCGCGGCTGCGCCCAGGTCCAGAGCGTCCTGAGCTGTCCATTTGCCTGTGCCTTTTTGCTCGGCGGTATCGAGGACAAGGTTGACAAGCGGTTGGTTCGTTTCAGGGTCGATCTTGCCAAGCACCACAATGCTGATCTCGAGAAGGAACGATCCCAGGTCGCCGTTGTTCCACTCCGCGAAGACGTCACGAATCTCCGGCCCGGAAAGCCCCAGGACGTTTTTCAGAATGGCGTAAGCTTCGCAGATGGTCTGCATGATGCCGTACTCGATGCCGTTGTGGACCATTTTCACGTAGTGGCCGGCGCCTCCTGGCCCGAGGTACGTGCAGCAGGGGCCGTCGCTTGTATGAGCGGCCATGCTGGTCAGCAGAGGTTCGAGGTGCCGGTAGGACTCTTCAAACCCGCCGGGCATAAGTGAGGGTCCATGCAGGGCGCCTTCTTCGCCGCCGCTTACGCCCATGCCGAAGAAGCGCAGGCCGGAGGCTTCGAGTTCCTGCGCGCGCCGCTCGGTATCCTTGAAATAAGAATTGCCGCCGTCGAGCACGATGTCCTCCGCCGTCAGGAAAGGCTTCAAGGTTTCGATGACGGAATCCACCGGCTTACCGGCGGGAACCATCATCCATATGCGGCGAGGCGTTTCGAGCGCGCCGACGAATTCCTGCCAGGAATTGGTAATCGCGACGATGCCTCCGGTTTCTTCGCCCACCTTGCGGGCTTTCTCGTTGTCCAGGTCGAAGCCTGCGACCGAAAAGCCTTTGCCATGGGCGTTGAGCGCCAGATTCTTGCCCATCACGCCTAGTCCGATAATTCCGAGATGTCGTTGCTCCACGGTTTCCTCCATGAAATTAAAAGTGCAAGGATATAAGAATAGCAGAAACCCAAACGATGTAGCGCTGCCCTTTAAGTTTGCATAGAGGTTAGTGCGTCGATGCCGGCCTAAAGGTCAGCGCTACAATGAAGTCAGAGCCTTCCTCACCAGGACGGGTTTCGAAAGCGTGCCCGGACACACTCCAATAGATATATAATGGCAATTTGCCCTGAGTCAGACTACGCGAACCTCGCATCTAAACAAAATTGCAGTGGCGAGGCCTCGCGCCTTTGATGTTGCATATGGCCAGAGCAGAAATCATATTATCTTTATATTCAGGAGGACTAATCCCTTGGATGGTCACGCTGCAGTAGGCCCGCAAAGCAAGCCCCTTGAGCAATCGCAACTCGACCAACTTTGCATCAACACCATTCGTTTTTTGGCCGTGGACGGAGTGCAGAAAGCAAACTCGGGCCATCCCGGAATGCCCATGGGTGCGGCGCCGATGGCCTACGTGCTCTGGACGCGGTTCATGCACTATGATCCCCTCAAGCCTCATTGGCCCAACCGGGACCGGTTCGTCCTGTCCGCCGGGCACGGCTCGATGCTTCTGTACAGTCTTCTGCACCTGACCGGATACGACCTGCCGCTTTCTGAGCTTCAGATGTTCCGCCAATGGGGCAGCAAGACACCGGGCCATCCTGAATACGGAATGGTGGACGGCATTGAGACCACCACCGGGCCTCTGGGCCAGGGATTCGGCACGGGCGTCGGTATGGCCATCGCGCAGAAATACCTTGCGGCGCACTTCAATCGCCCCGATCAAGAAATCGTAAACTATAAGATTTACGCCATTGTGAGCGACGGCGATTTGATGGAAGGGGTTGCTTCGGAAGCGGCTTCGCTGGCCGGACACCTGGGCCTTAACAATCTTATCTACCTCTACGACGACAACCACATTTCCATTGAAGGCTCAACGCACCTGGCGTTCACTGAAGACCGCGGCGCGCGCTTTGAGGCTTACGGCTGGCTCGTGCAGAGGCTACCGGACGGAAACGATCTCGAGGCCATTGATGCTGCCATTCGTGCCGCACAGGCGGAGACGGAACGGCCCTCCATCATCATGATCCGAACGCATATTGGCTACGGCAGCCCCAATAAGCATGATACTGCCGAAGCCCATGGCAGTGCGCTGGGCGAGGAAGAAGTTAAACTGACGAAGGAAAACCTGGGCTGGCCGCTGGAGCCGAAGTTTTATATTCCCGAGGATGCGCTCTCCCACTTCCGCAAGGCCATCGACCGCGGAGAGAAGGCGGAAGCCGAATGGCAGACGCGGATCGCCAAGTACCGAGAGGCTCATCCGGATGCCGCGGCGGAATGGGACCGCTTCGTCAAAGGCGAGTTGCCGGAGGGATGGAAGTCCAAGCTGCCCACATTTAGTTCTGCTGAGAAACCCATGGCTACGCGCCAAGCCTCAGGGAAAGTGCTCAATGCTATTTCGCCCAGCCTGCCCACGCTGCTCGGAGGATCGGCTGACCTCGCGCCCTCGACGAACACGCTCATCAAAGGCGAGGGAGACTTCAGCAGGGGGAATTACGGCGCGCGCAATTTCCACTTCGGAGTGCGCGAGCATGGCATGGGCACAATCCTCAACGGCATGGCGCTCAGCGGGCTCATTCCCTATGGCGCCACGTTTTTCATTTTCTCGGATTACCTAAGACCTGCGTTGCGTCTTGCGGCATTGATGGAAGTACATTCCATTTTCGTTTTTACGCACGACAGCATCTTCCTTGGCGAAGACGGGCCTACGCATCAGCCCATCGAGCACTTGGCGGCGCTGCGCGCCATCCCGCATCTAAGCTTGATTCGTCCTGCTGATGCGAACGAGACGGTGGTGGCGTGGCGAGTGGCGATCGAGCACCAAGGCGGGCCGGTGGCGCTCTGCCTTACCCGCCAAGGCTTGCCCATCATCGATCGAAATAAGTATGGAGCGGCGGAAGGATTGACCAAGGGCGCTTACGTGCTGGCGGACGCTCAGGGGAGGACGCCGGAGATTATCCTCATTGCCTCCGGCTCCGAGGTGGCCCCGGCTTTGGAGGCGCACCAGAAGCTGATTGCTGAGGGAGTGGCCGCGCGACTTGTGAGCATACCCTCCTGGGACCTCTTCGAGAAACAGCCCCAGTCTTATCGAGACCAGGTCTTGCCGCCGAGTGTAACCACGCGCTTGGCCATCGAGGCCGCGTCGCCGTTTGGTTGGGAACGCTACGTCGGAACCAAGGGGGATGTAATCGGCATGCGGCGTTTTGGGGCGTCGGCGCCCGCCAAAGCACTGGCGGAAGGATTCGGATTCACCGGGGCGAACATTGTGCTACGCGCCCATGAGTTGCTCGGCCGTTTGTAGATTGTGTTCATTCAGTAAGCTCAGGGCAAGCTTCACGCAGGAACGATCATGCTGGTGAAGACGGAGGCAAAGGTTTATGCCTGAGACCGCCACGTTGACCAATCCTCTGCGGGAGGGGATTCGGATTCATCGCACCCCCGACCCGTGCGCCATGGTGATCTTCGGAGCTTCCGGCGACTTGACAGGAAGAAAGTTGATTCCGGCGCTCTTTTACCTGACGCGCGAGCGCATGCTGCCTGCGGGGTTTTCAGTAATAGGGTGTGCCCGGACGAAGGAAACGGACGAGAGTTTTCGGCAGGAGATGGGAGAAGCCGTTAAGAAATATCTTAAGCTCTCCTCTGAAAGCGACGCCTTCGTGGAAAGCTTCGGCAAAGGCATCTACTACATCGCAGACGACTTCAGCGCCCCGGCAGCTTACGAGCAGTTGAAGACCTTGCTGGACCGGCTCGACCGCGAACGGGGGATCTGTGGCAACCGGTTGTTTTATCTTTCCACGCCCCCGAGTTTTTTCCCCGTGATCGTGAAACACCTGGGTGCAGCGGGGCTGGCCAAGCCGAAGTATCCTGACAAGTCGTGGACGCGCATCATCATCGAGAAGCCTTTCGGGCGTGACCTCGCCAGTGCCCGGGACTTGAACCGCGAGCTCAATGAAGTTTTCTCAGAAGAGCAGGTCTATCGAATCGACCATTACCTGGGGAAGGAAACCGTTCAAAATCTGTTGGTCTTTCGTTACGCCAACGGGATATTCGAACCGTTCTGGAACCGGCGCTACATTGACCACGTCCAGCTCGCCGTTGCTGAAGACTTGGGCGTCGAAAACCGCGGCTCTTATTACGAAGAGGCAGGCCTGGCGCGCGATATGATCCAAAACCACGTCCTGCAACTCTTGAGCCTCGTGGCCATGGAACCTCCGGCCACCTTCGATGCCACTTCCGTGCGCGATGAAAAAGCCAAAGTGCTGCGCGCGATTCGGCCTATAAATTCGGACGAGATCGACAAGTTCGCGGTACGGGGGCAGTACCACGAGGGTTGGGTAGGGGGAAAGCAAGTCCCCGCCTATCGCGCCGAACCGAAGGTCTCTCCCAATTCGACTACGGAGACATACGCTGCTATCAAGTTTTTTATCGACAACTGGCGCTGGGCTGATGTTCCCTTCTATTTGCGGTCCGGCAAGCGCCTGGCCAAGCGCGTCTCTGAGATTTCGATCCAGTTCCGCCGCGTGCCTCACCTCCTTTTCACGGACGCCGGGACGGACGGCATTGCGCCCAACGTGCTCTCCGTCCACGTGCAGCCGAACGAAGGGATTTCGCTCAGATTTTGCGCCAAGCTTCCCGGCGCCACCATGCAAATCCGCCCGGTGCAGATGGAATTTCGTTACGGTGAATCGTTTGGCGCGCCTCCGCCCACCGCTTACGAAACTCTTCTGCTCGATTGCATGCTGGGCGACGCTACGCTTTTCAATCGCAGCGATGCGGTGGAGATATCCTGGAAATTGATGGACCCCATACTCGCACATTGGAAAGAACAAGGCGCCAAAGGCCTGGCCCCATATCAGGCCGGTTCATGGGGGCCGGCGGAGGCCGACGCCTTGATCGAACGAGACAGCCGGCAGTGGCATAGGCTGTAGGAAGACAAGAATGCAGAAAGCAGAAGGCGGAAGGCGGAGTGCAAGGTCAACGTGTCATTCCGAGCGCAGCGAGGAATCTGGCCCCGTAGCTTCCGATTTGCGATGGGTGATTTGTGATCGCTGTAGGTTCCAGCGTGTGCGTTGGGGGGGCTGGTTTTTGAAATCTGAAATTTCGAATTTGAAATTTCCGTTGTCTTGTGATTTTCGCGCCGCATACAAAAGCAACCCCCGCCGCGGCGCTTGCGCTTACTGATCACCGGAGAGGAGTAAAGTTGGCAGGAACCATCGAATCGATTGGGTTGAGCGAACCGCGTGCGGCGAATGTGGCAGACCTCGAAGCCGAGCTGTCAGCTCTCTGGCGGACGGCAGCCGATGATCCGTCCGCGAAGAATGCCGTCACTCGCGCCTGCGCCTTGACCCTTCTCGTTTACGTTGACAGCGCTGAGGCGGCATACGAGGTGAACGAACTGGTGGCGGAGGTGACGCGTCAGAATCCTTGCCGGACGATTATCATGATACTGGAACCGGAAGCTACTCAATCAGGCCTTGAAGCCTGGGTTTCCGCGCATTGTCACCTCCCGGTAGCGGGCGAAAAGCAGGTGTGCTGCGAACAGATAACGATTCGAGCTCGCGGCGAGGCAGGTCAAGGACTGCCAAGTGTGGTCTTGCCCTTGACCGTCTCCGAATTGCCCATTTTCCTCTGGTGGCGGGCCGGCGATTTCTCGCCGCCAGCGTATTTCGACGAAATGTTTCGCGTCACGCAGCACGTTATTATCGATACGGCGCGGCTTGCGCAAGGCGCGGGACATCTGCGTCATCTGGCCTCCTGGGTTCAAAACCATTCAGACCGGATTCAATTGACCGATTTGAATTGGACGCGTATCACGCCTTGGCGCCAGCTCATAGCCCAGTGTTTCGATTCTCCCGAAAGGCGACCATTTCTCGACCGCCTCAGGGAGGTCAGAATCGAATACGAGCAGGATTCAGGCCGGTTCGCAGCGCAACGGGCGCAGGGCCTGCTATTAACCGGCTGGCTGGCGAATCGCTTGGGATGGGAATTCTTGAACGCCCAACGGCCGAAGGAAACTCAGCCTCGCACCTTCTATTTCAAATCCTCCTCCGGGCAGGTGAAAGTGGAGCGGAATCTCAAAAGGGTTGACAACGCCTGCGGGGTTTGCTTCACCATTGAACTGAGAGGCGACGCGGCTTCGGCCGCCAGATTCTCATTTAGTCGCGGCCCGGATGGAAAAGTGGTAAATACGCTGGCGGAAGTGCCCGGCTCAGCGCCGATTGGACGCTCGGTGCGGGTGGAAGTTCTGAACGAAGCTGAGATCTTGAATGAAGAACTGAAATTAGGAGCGCGGGACCGGCTATACGAAGACACTCTGAGTCTGGTGGCGCGCATGTTCGCCGCCTGAGTGAATCGGATCGCAGAACTGGGCCGGCGTTGCGTGTGGGTGGAAGTTCGAGGGAAAGTGGGGTAGCCTTCCCATGATTAAAAACCAAGTGCGAGTTTTTTCCGGTTTGGAGCAAATGAGTTGGGCGGCTGCGTCTGCTTTTGAGGACCTGGCGCGCCTCAAGCTAATCGAGGGCAAGCCTCTAAGCACCGCGCTTTCCGGGGGGCTTACACCCCGTTTGCTTTACCAGATTCTCGCCAGTCCGGCCCTTGCCGGCCGCATCAAATGGAAGAATATTCAACTCTTCCAGGTGGATGAACGCTGCGTCCCGCCCGATCACCCGGACAGCAACTATCGGATGATTCATGAAGCCCTTCTTGCGGGCGCCGATATTCCGGCTGAGAATTTCCACCGCATGCAGGCCGAGCAAGCGGACCTCGAACAGGCGGCGCGAGACTACGCTCTTGAACTCGCCCGCGTGCTCACCCCCGAGAACGGTCAGCGGCCGCGTTTGGATATAGTGTTTCTGGGAATGGGACCGGATGGGCACACCGCTTCACTGTTTCCGGGTACTCCGGCGCTCGAGGAGCAGAGCGTTTGGGTTCGACCCAATCACGTGGAGCGGCTTGGAATGAGCCGACTGACCATGACGCTGCCGTTGCTGAATGCTGCGGCCCATGTCATGTTCCTGGTGGCGGGAGCCGACAAAGCGGAAACCTTACGCAAGGTGCTCGAAGGACCTCCGGGTCAGTTGCCGGCGCAGCTAATTCAGCCCCCAGATGGGAGCTTGGAGTGGTTTTTGGACGAAGCGGCGGCGCGCAAGCTCAGCCCAATTGTGCGAGGCAAATCGTGACCAAGATAGCACCCTCCATACTCTCCGCGGATTTCACCCGGTTGGGCGAACAAGTCTTGGCAGTCGAGGCCGCCGGCGTGGATCGATTCCAGGTCGATGTGATGGACGGTCGCTTCGTTCCCAACATCACTTTCGGTGACCATGCCATCCGAAGCCTGCGGCCCTTGACTCGCCTCGCCATCGAGGCCCACCTTATGGTCGAGCCGCCGGAGGATTTCATCGAGCGGTTTGCTGAGGCAGGCGCGGACACCATCATCGTCCACCAGGAGGCGACGCCGCACCTGCACCGCGCCATCCAGCAGATCCACCACCTGGGAAAGAAAGCCGCTGTGGCAATCAATCCTTCCACTCCGGTGAGTACGCTTTCTGAAATCCTCGAAAGCCTGCAAATGGTTTTGGTGATGACCGTCAACCCGGGATTCGGCGGCCAGGATTTTATCCCTGAAACCCTCAGCAAGATACGTCAGGTCCGCAACGCCATTGAGGAGCGCGGCCTGGATTGCGAGGTCGAAGTGGACGGCGGCATCAACAACCACACCGCGCGGCTGGTGGTTGAAGCCGGGGCAAACGTACTGGTGGCCGGTTCTTCGGTCTACGACTCGAAGGACGGCATTTCCGCCGCCATCCAAGGCCTATTGGCAAGCTGCGCACCCGAATGAACCTGATATTCGAATGGGACCGAAAAAAGGCAACATCGAACTTTGCCAAGCACCGCGTGTCCTTCGAAGAAGCACTTACAGTTTTCAGCGATCCGTTGGCTCGGATATTTTACGACGAGGATCACTCAGCCGAAGAACGGCGCGAGATAATTGTCGGGCATTCATCCCCAGCCCGGCTCCTGGTCGTCTGCTTTACGGATCGAGGTGAGTCGGTTAGAATCTTTGGTGCGCGGGGGGTAACAAGAGGAGAGAGAAAGGATTATGAAGAAAACGTCGAGCCATAGGCAAGCCGGGGCGGAGGACATGCGGGAAGAGTATCGATTTGACTATCGCACCTCGCGTCCCAATCGGTTCGCATCTCGGATGAAGGGCAAGGCGGTCGCTGTTGTCCTTGATCCGGACGTGGCTTCAGTCTTTCGCTCTCCAGAGTCCGTTAATTCCCTGCTCCGATCTGTGATCAACGCACTTCCCAAGAATGCCAAGGCATGACCGCCTCCCGCGCGGCAACCTCAATTTTCGCCCCTTCCTTCTTCCCCAGTTGCTTTGGCCCGCTCGTTGGCCTATAACATTTCCCATGTAATTCGGCATTTGGAAAACATCTTGAATCTGTGCGGGGAGGGGACTGTGGCCACTCGGAAGAAGAACGGCAAGCTTGCGAGGCGGGAATTCCTGAAGAAGGTGGCGGCGGGCGGAGCGCTCGCCGGCAGCGCTCAAAGAATGGCAGGGAAAGAGGCAAGCGGGGCCTTGCGAAAGACCACGCAAAAGCCAGCTTCGCAACTCTCCTCGTCGGTGAAAGCGGGGCAGGGTGCAGGCGGAGCTGCCACGGCCAGCCGCATCACCTTTCCGCGCACCTTCAGTGGCCGGAACCTGAAGATGATTGCTTTCCCGCTGGGCGGAATCGGCACGGGCACGATTTCGCTTGGGGGCCGGGGGCAGTTGCGCGACTGGGAGATTTTTAATCGGCCGGACAAGGGAAACACCCCGGATTACTGTTTCCCCGCCATCTGGGCGCAGGCAGAAGGGCAGAAGCCGGTGGCTCGGGTGCTCGAGGCGCGCATTGAACCGCCCTACGAGGGGCCGAGCGGCCTTGGGTCAAACAACGTTCCGGGCTTGCCTCGTCTCGCCTCGGCCACGTTCATCGGCGCCTACCCGTTTGCGCGCATTGAATTCCACGATAACGATCTTCCCATTCGCGTCAGTCTCGAGGCGTTCAACCCTCTTGTGCCTTTGGACGTTGAAGCGTCCGGTTGGCCCCTGGCTGTGCTTCGTTATCGCCTCAAGAATCCTGCCGCCGCGCCGGTGAAAGTGGGCGTCGCGTTCAGCCTTCAAAACCCGGTGGGAAAGGAAGGGCGGCAGGCGAATTTCCGCCGCGCCGAAGGCGTAGCCGGATTGTACATGGACAATCCCTTCTTGCCATCGGCCGATCCGCTCAAAGGGCTCGATGTTCCTAGGCGTGCTGGGCGCGCCGGAAGCGAGCGTTTCGTACTTGCGCGGCTGGAAACGCACCCAGTGGTGGGATGGCCCGCTGACATTTTGGGACGACTTCACGGACGATGGCGCTCTGACGAGCGACTCGCCCGCCGTAAGCCCGGTGGGTTCGATTGCGGTCACGCAATCGGTCCCAGCCGGCGGCGAAACCTCCGTGACCTTCCTACTCGCCTGGCATTTCCCCAACCGCACGCCGGACCGCTGCGGTTGGCCCGCACCGGAGGAAGAGCAAGAAGTCCGTGGTGGTAGGGAACTACTATTGCCAGCGAGTTTACGGACGCCTGGGCGGTGGCTCAGCAGGCGGCGGAGCAACTCCCCGCGCTCGAAGAACGCAGCCGGCGGTTCGCGGCCACGGTGGAATCTTCCACGCTTGCCTCCCGCCGCGCTCGACGCGGCGCTCGAGCAACCTCTCCACCTTGCGCACCAACACCGCTTTCCGCACCGCGGACGGCGAATTCCACGGCTTCGAGGGTTGCAACAACCAATCGGGCTGCTGCCATGGCACGCTGCACGCACGTCTGGAATTACGAGCAGACGACGGCCTTTGTTTTCCCTCGCTGGCGCGTTCCATCCGCGAATCCGAGTTCCTGCGCAACACGCGCGAGGACGGCTTGATGGGTTTCCGATCTTACCTGCCGGATGGAAAGAAGATCTGGGATAAGGCGGCGGCGGACGGCCAGATGGGCTGCCTGATGAAGCTCTACCGCGACTGGCAGCTTTCCGGCGACACGGAGTGGCTGCGCAACCTGTGGCCTAACGCCAAACGCGCGCTCGAATTTGCCTGGATCAAGGGTGGCTGGGACGCGAATCGAGACGGCGTGGCGGAGGGCGTTCAGCACAACACCTACGACGTCGAGTTCTACGGCCCGAATCCTCTTTGCGGCGTCTGGTACCTGGGCGCCCTGCGCGCGGGAGAAGAGATGGCGCGGGCCGTGGGCGACCAGGACGCGGCGGCGGAGTACCGCCGGCTCTTCGAGAGCGGCAGCAAGTGGATCGACGCGAACCTGTTCAACGGCGAGTATTACATCCAGAAGATCGTGGGCCGGCCGAAGGAAGAGGTGTTTCGCGGGAGTGCTGGTCGGCATGGGCGCGGCCGACCCCGACGAACCCTGACTATCAAATGGGCGAGGCTTGCCTGGTGGACCAATTGCTCGGCCAATACATGGCGCATGTGGCGGGGCTGGGTTACCTGCTTGATGAAGAGCACGTGCGCACGGCCGTGAAGTCCGTTTTCAGCAACAACTACGTGCCCGACTTGAGCGAGCATGACAGCCGTGCAGCGCACCTACATGCTGAATGACGAGGGAGGCCTGCTGGTGGCGAGTTACCCGCCCGGCAAGCGCCCTGAAATTCCCTTTCCCTATTTCGCCGAGGGCTGGACCGGCGAGGAGTACCAGTTTGCAGCTCATCTAGTGTTCGAGGGCATGACGACCGAGGCCCAGGCCGTAGTCGAAAGCGCGCGCCTGCGCCACGATGGCGAGCGTCGCAACCCTTGGAATGAGCCGGAGTGCGGCCATCACTATGCCCGCGCCATGTCTGCGTGGGCGCTGGTGATCGCGATGAGCGGGTTTCATTATTCCGGCGTGGAGCGCAGGCTTACGCTCAACCCGCGGATCTCCCCTCAGAACTTCCGTTGTTTTTGGTCGGCTCCCGGCGGGTGGGGGCAGTTCTCACAAACCATAGCCCCCAGCAACCACTCGGTCGAGGTAGAGGTGCTCGAAGGCTCGATGGCCGTGGCAAGCCTGGCGTTAACAGGGAATGGCAAGTCGGCGCGGAAGAAAGTCAGCGCCGGCTTTGGCGGGAAGGCCGTTACCGCAACTTTGCACGAAGGGGGTAAGCTGCACATCGTCTCGTTCGACCAGGAAGTTCGCATCGTACCCGGGCAACCGCTTGCCGTAAGCCTGAAGTCCTGAGAGGGTTCCGAAGAACATCTCAGACTGCCGTCCTCATCAGTCCCGATCTCACCGGACAACGTCTGCGCCTTGTGTCGCCGGCACAGAAAGCAATGTCGGCGACACCCACGTGAAGAGGGGGGCATTTACAGAGCAGTCTCGATCTCACCGGGCGACGTCCGTGAGAGTGTTTGAGCCTCATCAGTAAACGTGGCAGCACACAGGTCGCTAGCGTTTATCAGCTTAATAAAAATAATCTATCGCAGCTTACCCGCGTCAATTATTGACTCTGCAGCACCTCGCCCTTATGATGCAGAACATCCGGGATTCTAATCTCACCGGCCGCGATTGAAGTGTACACACTGCTCGAGTGAAGCGCCCCGCAACACCCGACAGAAGGAGAAATTCATGGTCGTCCCTTGTAGGCGGAGGTTTTGGAAGAGGTCTGTTTCACTGATTCGTTCCTTGATCATTTTGGCATCGCTCGGTCTAATGACGTCCTTGCCCCTTTGCGCTCAGAGTTTTCGAGGCTCGCTGGTCGGCGCGGTAATCGACCAGAGCGGCGCCGCCGTGCCCTCCGCGCCTGTGGTGGCGACGAATCAGGCCACCGGTGTTTCGCGCTCCACTGCCACTGATCCTTCCGGGAACTTTTCCATTCCGGAGTTGCCGATCGGCACTTACACGGTCAGCGTCAAGGTCGAAGGTTTCACGCCGGTCACGCAGGCAAACGTTCGCGTGGATGTGGCGGCCGAGCGTCGCGTGGATATCACCCTCACTCCGGCCAAGCAAACGCTGACCATGGAGGTCACAGCGGAAGTGCCGATGGTAACCACCACCGAGGACACGTTGGGCGGCACAGTCGAGTCCTCCCAAATCGCGGATCTCCCCGTTAACGGCCGTGATTACACCAAGCTGATCTACCTGAACCCCGGCGTGACGGGCGGTCCCGACCAGATCACAGATTCTCCCGGCTCATTCGGAGAGTTCTCCGTGAACGGCGCGCGAGGACGCGCCAACAACTTCCTGCTCGACGGCACCGACATGAACGACGGTTACCGCAACGATCCGGCCATCAACCAGGCGGGAGTCTTCGGAACGCCATCGACGATTCTGCCAGTGGACGCGGTGGCCGAACTCGCCGTGCTCTCCAATTTCGGTCCCGAATATGGGCGCAACGCCGGAGCGGTGATCAACATCGTGACCAAGTCCGGCACGAACCTGATCCACGGAACGGCCGCCGACTATTTTCGCAACGAATCGCTGAATGCCCGGAACTTCTTTGACCCGGCGCCCCTTCCCAAGGCGGCTTTTCATAACAACCAGTTCGGCGGCTCGCTAGGCGGACCCATTGTTAAGGACAAGGCCTTCTTCTTTGGCGATTACGAGGGCCAGCGCGAAACCGGCGGCTTGAGCAGCGCAGGGTGCGTCCCCTCGGCCAATAACCTTGCCCAGGCGCTCGCGCAGCTTCCGTCGCTCAAGGAAACCGAGAGCCCCGTTATCGCCGCACTACTCCAGCGCAGTCTCTGGCCGGTCCCCAACTCCTCCACGCCCGACTCCTGCGCCAACGGCAACAACCTTCTGGCTACCACCAATTTCTTCAATAGTGTGAATAGTCTTATTGCCAAAGCGGATTACAACATCAATGAGAAGAATCTGCTGACGGCTCGTTACTATTATTCGACCAGCTTTCAGAGCTTTCCGCTGGGCCTCGGCGGCACCGGCGACTTGCCCGGCTACAACACCGTTACACCGACGAATGTCAATCTCCTGTCGATCTCTTACCTGACAACGCTTTCTTCCACCAAAATCAACGAAGTGCGCTTCGGTTACAACCGCTTCTACGAAACTTTCCTACCTCAGGACCACAGCTTTAGTCCCTCTTCCGTCGGGCTTGATACAGGCGCCGGCCCCCAAGACGGCGGCCTGCCCACCATCAGCATTTCGGGCTTCACTTCCTTCGGAGCGACCACTTCCGATCCCCGTGGCCGCACCGATGTGAACTGGCAGTTCATCGACAACTTCTCCTGGAAATTCAACAAGCACGCCGTGAAGTTCGGCTACGAGTTCCGCCGCACCACCGTTTACCAGTTCTTCGACGAGGGCTTTCGGGGCAAGCTGTCTTTCGGGAGCTTAACTGATTTCCTGGCCGGCATTCCGAGCAGCGGCACCATCCTCGATGGCGACACCAACCGCAACACCTTCCAGAATTCGAATGCCTTCTATGCCCAAGATAGCTTTCGCGTCAATCGCCGGCTCACGCTCGACTACGGACTGCGCTGGGACTACTTTGGAGTGATTGGGGAGAAGAACAACCTGTTTTCAAACTTCAACCCCGCCAGCGGCGTGCTGACCCAGGTGGGCACGAATGGGCTTTCGAGCCTCTATCATCCGGACTACCGGAACTTCGCGCCGCGTGCCAGCATCGCCTACGACGTTACCGGCAAGGGCACGACAGTGGTTCGCTCAGGCGTCGGCCTGTTTTATGACCTGTTCTCGCAGGATTTCTTTCTTGGACAGGTGCCCTATGACGCTGCCACTTCCGGGTCTGCGTACAACCCGATCGGACCCAAGCCGATCCTCACCAGCGGAGCCGTCAACGATATCGTTCCCAATGAGCCCATTTATGGCAGCTTCGGCGCTTCCAATCTCTTCGCTGTAGACCAGCACTCGCGCACGCCTCGCATGCTGAACTACAACTTGAATATTCAGCAACAGGCAAGTAAGAACATCGTCTTCCAGGTGGGTTACATCGGCTCGGAAGGCCATCACCTGTTTCGCTTCCGCGACATCAACCAGACTTTGACGCGAGGAGAGGCTGATCTGCCTTACCCGCAGTACGGGTATATTAACTACTTGGAGACGTCGGCCAATTCGGTGTACAACTCGCTCCAGACGCAGCTTCGCATTCGCAATCTTCATGGCTTCGAATCGACCCTCAATTACAACTACTCGCATTCCATTGACAACGCCAGCGACGGCACCGACTTTGAGCCGAATGCCGCGCAGCCGAACGACAGCTACCGCCCTGACCTCGAACGCAGCAACTCGAACTTCGACGTGCGCCATCGTTTCACCTGGATGGCCGACTACAAGTTCCCGTCGCCGAAGCGCGGCGGCGCGTGGTCGAAGATCGGCGGAGGTTGGGCGATCGACAGCGTGCTGACCTTGCAGACCGGCCAACCCTTCCAGTTGAACTTCAATTTCAGCGGGGATTACGACGGCACGGGCGAGTACTTCGCGCGCCCTGACGTGATCGGCAATCCTTACGCCGGAAGGTCGCTTCCCGACTCGGTCGTGAACCTCTCCGCGTTCAGAGTTCCTTGCACGTGGTCGGATGGCGCCTGCACGGGAGGCTATCACGACGGCACCGAAGCACGCGATTCTCTGTTCGGGCCATCCTTCAAGCAGTGGGATATGGCTCTCTACAAAGACACGGCGATCGGTGAACGCCTGAAAGTGCAAATCCGTGCAGATTTCTTCAACATCATCAATCACCCGAATTTCACCAACCCGTTCCTGCCGACTTTCTTCGCGGCGTGCGACTCAGTGGGATCGATCCCAACACTGGCCAATGCCAAGGCTTCCTGCCCACCACAGCCACGGGCGACGTGGGAGAAGGCAATCCCTTCGTCGGCGGCGGCGGACCGCGCGGTGTCCAACTGGCCATCAAGTTCATGTTCTAAGGGCAGGATTCAGGAGCCAGGATTCGAGATTCAGGAAGTGCGGATCATCGTTTCAACGTAGCCAGGCCACAAGCCTGGCATGCCGAAGGTTTGTGCCCTGCCCACGCACCCACGAATTCAGTTACAATTGGGTTTGGTTCCTGAATCCCGAATCCTGACTCCTGAATCCTATCCCTTGAACGAAGTCCTAATCATCGGCGGTGGTTTTTCGGGCCTGGCGGCGGCGGTCGAGCTGGCCGAACAAGGCTGCACTGTGCGTCTGCTCGAGCAGAAGCCCTACCTCGGCGGGCGCGCGCGCTCCTTTCGTGATCCGGCAACAGGCACGATAGTGGACAACGGGCAGCACCTCTTCATGGGCTGCTACCACGCGACGATTCGTTTCCTTTCGACTATCGGCACTCTGGATCGTATCCGCTTCCAGAAGCGCTTGAGCGTCCATTTCCTCGAGCGCAGTGGACAGTTGTCAGTCCTCGAGTGTCCAGCCTTGCCCTCGCCTTGGCATCTCTTGCTTGGAGTGCTCCGTTCCGGCAGTTTCGCCTTCCAAGAGAAGTTGGAGGTGTTGCGGCTCGGTCGATCGCTCCAGCGAGCGAAGGCCATCGACCCGGTCTCGGAAAAGCTCACTGTCCGCGAATGGCTCAGCAAGCATGGCCAATCTGAGCGCCTGCAGCGCAACTTCTGGGACTTGCTCTGTATTGCCGCGCTCAATGAAGACCCCGGCATTGCGTGCGCAGCTCTTGTTTGAGCGTGTGCTGCGCCTGGCGTTGTTCACTTCACCTGATGACTCGCGCCTCGGGGTTCCGCGCGTGGGGCTGAGTGACGTCTATGTGGATGCTGCGACGGCCTACGTTCGGGAAAGAGGCGGCAGTGTCGAGTGTGGCCGGAGCGTGGCCGCTCTTCTGGTAGCGTGAAGGGAAGTGCCGCGGCGTGCGCCTTGCGAGCGGTGAGGAGATTGAGGCCAAGAGTGTCCTGAGCGCTGTGCCCTCCTTTCAACTCGCGGGCTTGTTGCCCGGCGAATTGCTTCGCCAGGAGCCTTTCTTCGCTCCCGTCGTTTCATTGCGGCCTGCGCCGATCATCTCTATCAACCTCTGGTTTGACCGTGCTATCACAGACCTTGATTTTGTCGGCTTGCGCGGCACGACGATTCAGTGGCTTTTCAATCAAGGGCAAGATTTTTGGCTCAGGTGAAGGTCATGTGTCCTGTGGTGTTGAGCGGCGCGCACCGGCACATCACTCGCAGACAAGGAAGGTCTGCTGGCCACGGCCTTGGGGGAGTTGGGCGAGGTTTTTCCGCGAAGCGCCGAGCGCCCGCTTGCTACATTCGCTCGTTATCAAGGAGCGCTTCGCCACCTTCTCGCCCACCTGGGAAGCTGAGCAGATGCGGCCCCGCAGCACGCACCCCGGTGCGCGGCCTGTACCTCGCAGGCGACTGGACTGCAACGGGCTTGCCCGCCACGATTGAAAGCGCCGTGCAAAGCGGCTACACTGCTGCCCAGGCGATCCTGGATGACTTAGGAAAGCATTGAACGAGGTGAAGATGCAAAACCGTCTGAACGCTCGCCGGATAACGTCGCTGTTCGCGCTCCTGCATCCTGGTTCTGTCTGATCGAGCCTGTGCCTCTCGTTGATACGAGCAGCAGGAGGCGAGGTCTCTCGCACCGCGGCAGCCAAGCCGGACGACGCTCGCCTGAAATCCGCCTATCGGTTCGAACGGGGCGGCTGGATTTACGTTCACCTGGAAGGGACCCCCGGCGAGATCGGCTTCCAGCACGGTTACCTGCTCGCCCCTGAAATCGCGGACGCCTTTGCAGTCGTCAAACTCGAGTGACACGCATAGCACCAGGAAGGAATGGAGTTTCTTCCGCCAAGCCGCGCATGACATGCTGTGGCCTAAGATCGACCGGGAATATCAGGAGGAACTGGAAGGAATCGTCGCCGGCGCTGAAGCGCGAGGCGTGGCGCTGGATATCGATGACGTGGTGGCGCTGAACGCCTTTTCAGGAACTGCCGGACTACTATGTTCCCTGGTATAACGCGCAACACAAGGTGGCCAGTGCTCCGCATCTTTCCAGCCCCGGCAACTGCAGCGCCTTCGTCGCCACCGGCAGTTACACCCGCGACCACAAGATCGTGATCGCGCACAACAACTGGACGGGTTACCTGGATGGCGAACGCTGGCGCATCATCTTCGACATCGTGCCCCGCGCGGGCAGCGCATCCTGATGGACGGCTTTCCCGGCGTGATCACTAGTGACGATGATTTCGGCGTCAACTCCGAGCGGCATCATGGTGACGGAGACGACCATTTCCCAATTTCGCGGATGGGATCCCGAACGGCAAGCCGGAGTTCATGCGCGCCCGCAAGGCGCTCCAATATGCCAACTTCGATTGACGACTATGTGCGCATCATGCTGGACGGCAACAATGGCGGCTATGCCAATGATTGGCTGCTGGGCGATAACAAGACCGGCGAAATCGCTCAGTTTGAGCTGGGCCTGAAAGCTCATCAGGTCTGGCGTACCAAAGACGGCTATTTCGTGGGCTCAAACTTCGCCCGCGATCCCGACGTGCTGGCCAAGGACACCACGTTCGATATCCACAACCTCGAGACTTCTCCCAACGCCCGCCGCATTCGCTGGGAGCAGTTGATGAAGGAATCGAAGGGCAAGATTGATGTGGCGCTGGCGGAGAAATTCATGGCTGACCACTTCGACTCTTACCAAAGAAGGAGGACGCTGACGAGCGCTCGCTGTGCGGCCACGGCGATCTCTCGCCGCGCGGCGTAGCCGATCTGGGATTGGGCCGCCTTACTATCCCCTGCGGCGCGGTGCAGGGCAAGGCAATGGATAGCCGCGCTGGCCAAGGCGATGAGCTTCTATGCGCATGCGGGCCACCCCTGTGGTATGGACTTCCTCGCCGCGCCCTTCCT
Source organism: uncultured Acidobacteriota bacterium (assembly GCA_963770415.1). Taxonomy (GTDB): domain Bacteria; phylum Acidobacteriota; class Terriglobia; order UBA7540; family UBA7540; genus CAVROP01. The sequence goes on along the minus strand of CAVYPU010000011.1, from coordinate 73,837 downwards.
CAAGGCCCATCCCGAATTCGCCTGGCAAACCCCGTTGCTGCGCGACATGAAGGCCGGCCCCTGGACGCTGTTCAAAGCCGGTCAGAGACGGCCCTAGCGCCCACCTGTCATCCTGAGCGCAGATTTTATGAGCTCCAGCTCGCCACGGTGCATGAAAAAGGCCTGGATTCCCGCTTTCGCGGGAATGACAACGGATGCGTCATCCCCGCGAAAGCGGGGATCCACTGTGTTGCGTCGGCCTATTTTCATGGCAGTTGCTCATGCCCGTCGACCCGCGGGCACCCAGAAACCATGAAAATGCGCTGGGGTGGCGCAGACATTGCCTTGTATGTCTGCGCCCTGTGTCGCCGACATAGAAAGCAATGTCGGCGACACCCACGTAAATCGGGTTAATATACTCAAGGGGGGCCAACCGTGGTGATCTTTCGCTTCCCTCAAGGGGATGGGGATGTATATATCAATTGATAATACCATGTAGAGTATTATCTTATATTAGATTTTCGCCGCCAGCACCCGCCGGTTTTCATAGAGGGGGAACTTCTCGGTCATGGCCTCCACCTGGGCGCGGATGCGTTGCTGGAGAGATTCGTTTGCGACGTCGTGCAGGACTTCTGAGATCCACTGCGCGATCTGCTCCATCTGCGGCTCGCGCAGGCCGCGCGTCGTGACCGCGGGCGTGCCGATGCGGATGCCGCTGGCGACGAGCGGGCGGGTTGGTATCGAAAGGAATGGCGTTCTTGTTGACGGTGATGCCGGCGTTTCCGAGGGCTTTCTCGGCCTGCTTGCCCGTGATCTTGTTTCGAGAATACATCGACCAGCATCAGGTGAGTGTCCGTCCCGCCGGAGACGATGCGGAATCCTTCGCGCGGCGAGCGCTTCGGCCATGGCGCGCGGCGTTAGCCACGATCTGCTGCTGGTATTCCCGGAACTCCGGCTGCAAGCGCTTCCTGGAAGCAGACGGCTTTGGCGGCGATCACGTGCATCAAGCGGCCCGCCCTGGAGGCCGGGGAAGACGGTCTTATCGAGTTCCTTCGCGTACTGCGCCTTCGCAGAAAACCGCTCCGCCGCGCGGGCCGCGCAGCGTCTTGTGCGTGGTGGTGGTGACGAAATCGGCGTGCGGAATGGGGCTGGGATGCAGCCCTGCCGCGACCAGGCCCGCAATGTGCGCCATGTCCACCATGAGCAGCGCGCCGCACTCTTTGGCGATGGCTGCGAAGCGCTCGAAATCGAGCAGGCGCGGGTAGGCGCTGGCGCCGGCCACGATCAGCTTGGGCTTGATGCTCGTGCGCCAGGCGCTCGAGCTCGTCGTAGTCGATGGTCTCGGTATCCTTGCGTACGCCGTAGGAAACAATCTTGTACAGCTTTCCGGAGAAATTGAGCGGGTGGCCGTGCGTCAGGTGGCCGCCGTGGGCGAGGCTCATGCCCAGCATTGTGTCGCCCGGCTTCAGCACGGTCATGTAAACGGCCTGGTTGGCCTGGCTGCCGGAGTGCGGCTGCACGTTCGCGTGCTCCGCGCCGAAGAGTTTCTTGGCGCGCTCGATGGCCAGGTTTTCCGCCACGTCCACGAACTCGCAGCCGCCGTAGTAGCGATTGCCCGGCAAGCCCTCGGCATACTTGTTGGTCATCACCGAACCCAGCGCCTCGAGCACCGCCTCGCTGACGAAATTCTCGCGAAGCGATCAGCTCGAGCGTGCGCGCTTGGCGGTCGCCCTCCAAGTCGATCGCTTGGGCGATCTCAGGGTCAACTTCACGTAAGGGAAGGGAAGTTCTCATGCTTTTTTCTCCAAATGATGCCGTTGGTCGATGGCTTCGATTTTCTCAATGCGCTGTTCATGGCGGCCTCCCGCGAAGGGGGTGGTGAGCCATGCGTCCACAATCTGGCGCATGGCGGCGGCGTCGATCATCCGGCCGCCCATGGTAAGGACATTGGCGTTGTTATGTTCGCGAGCCATGCGCGCCGAAATCGTGTCATTCGCGGCCACGGCGCGAACGCCGGGCACCTTATTCGCGGCCAGCATCATCCCAATGCCCGTCCCGCACACCAGCACGCCGTAGTCAGCCCCCTTTGCCGCCACCCGGGAGGCCACCTTTTCTGCAAAGTCGGGGTAATCCACTCGCTCCGTGTTCACAGGGCCGAGGTCTTCCACTTCCAAGCCTTGGCTCTCAAGGTACTCGCGGACTTGCTCCTTCAAGGCGAAACCAACATGGTCCGCCGCCAGCGCAATCTTCATTCTTCTCTCCAGGGCGAAAGCCTGAATCAGGTCACGATCCCTTGGGCCCCTTTATGTAAATTCTACCGGAGTATGGCCGATAGCGCAAATGGACATCTTCCTCCCCAATCCGTCGATAACAACGAAGGGGTAGGGGGATGGTAGGGGGACGGCTTGCCGTCCCCGCCTTCGGCCTTCGGCCCAAGGGCGAGTCTCTCCGTCGGGTCTTGGTCTTCCACTCCTAAACTTCTTGACTCCACGCTACTCCTCGACTTTTTGACATCGTCCTTTGTTTTCATATACATTCTCGCTTTGTTCCCCAATAATTTGATTTGAGATATCCGTTTTCGCAGCGACAGCAAGAGACAACATGTCCCATCAAAGTCCAGGGCACTTACAGGCTTCCATTGGCGCGCGGCATGGGATCGGGAACATCCGTCTTCGTTATCATGATTCTGCAGCAGTCCTTTGTTTTCATATACATTCTCGCTTTGTTCCCCAACAATTTGATTGGAGATATCCGTTTTCGCAGCGACAGCAAGAGACAACATGTCCCATCAAAGTCCAGGGCACTTACAGGCTTCCATTGGCGCGTGGCATGGGATCGGGAACATCGGGGCGGGGCTGAGAAACGTGAAGATAGAATTAAACCAGGGAGACGCTAGCTTCCTGCCCGACCTCGTGGACTATTGTAGGCTACTAACTAGCGACTGTCAAGAGACAGAGTGTCAGGGCCGAAGTCGAAAAGTCGAGAAGTCGAGAGTCAAAAAGCGACGGGGCGAGTGGATACTCTGGGGGTGATCCTCTTTTGTGAGCTAGTGCTTAGTTTTGTCAATAAGCGCAATTATTCTGAGTCCTGGAAGGGCGGGGCTTTAGCCCCGCCGTACGCAGAGGGCGGTTGAAGGGGCCTTTAGGCCCTGAAGCAACGTGGCTTCAGGGGCTAAAGCCCCCGGGAGTGGCCTGTTCTCTGCGGCGGGGCTGAAGCCCTGCCCTTCCGACGCCAAACGAATAAGAAAGTGGAATGCTGCAAGTAAGCACTAAGTGAAGCGAGATCGTTGCGAGTCGTACTGCAATGTGGCAGGATGAGTTCGACTCCTTGACTCCTCAACTGCTGGTCATCCCTTGGCAAGCAATCCCCCGTCAACCAGGAGCCACGTCCCCGTGATGTAGGAGGCATCGCTCGAGGCTAGGAAGCGGACGGCTTTGGCGATGTCCTGGGGCGAGGCGAAGCGGTGCAGCGGGACCTGGTCGAGGATGCGCTGCTCGTCTTCCGGGCAATTGCTCAGGTGGTAGCGCAGGAGCGGCGTGTCGGTGGCGCCGGGGATCACGCAATTGACGCGAATGCCATAGGGGGCGCAGTCGAGCGCCGCGGCGCGCATGAACGCCACGAGGCCTCCCTTGGTGGCCGCGTAGGCCGCATAATTCGGGTAGGTCTGGAAGGCGTGCCCTGAGGAAGAGATGACGATGCAGCCCTCCTTCTGTTTCTGCATGGTGGGTATCACGTGCTTGCAGCAGAGGAACGCGCCCTTCAGGTTCACGTCAATCGTCTGGTCCCAGTCCTCTTCGCTGGTTTCGGTGAGAGGCTTGTTGATTTGCACGGCGGCATTCGCGAACAGGACATCGATCCTTCCAAAGCGTTCCAAGATCGTCTTCACCGTGTTCTGCACATCAGCGCTTCTGCTGACGTCAGCGTTGAGGAATAGTCCCTGGCCCCCCGCCGCTTCGATGAGGTTGAGAGTTTCCTGGCCCGCCGAGCTGTTCCAGTCGATCACCACCACGCTTGACTTCTCGCGCGCGAAGAGCAGCGCCGTGCCGCGACCGATGCCGGACCCGCCGCCGGTAACCACAATCACCTTGCCGGCAAATTCACTCATGTCCGCCTCCGTAGATTGAGCGCCTCCACTTTACCGCAGGGAGGTCGAGGAGTCGAGAGTCGAAGAGTGGACATAGCCGGTCCTCACCCTCATTCCGATTCCCCTCCTTGTTAAGGAGGGGTTAGGGGTGGTCGAAAGGAACTCCAGGGCAAGGAGCCGAACAAGCCACCACCCCCCGCCCCTCCTCAGCCGAGGAGGGGAGCCATCCGCGCCGCGCGGTCGCCTAATTCCTCGACTCCTCAACTCTTGACTCCTTGACTTACCGCTCCTCGACTTCTCGACCATCGACTCCTCAACTTGTTGTATTATCCAGCAATGCTAATGAAATTGGGGCCGCTCGATTTTGCCGTGATCATCTCCTACTTCGTGGTCGTGCTCGGGGTGGGCTTCTGGCTCAAAGGCAAGATGAAGACTTCCGCGGATTTCCTGTTGTCGAAGCGCAACTTCTCGCACTGGATCACCGGCATCGCGTTCATGTCGGCGAACCTTGGAGCGCTCGAGGTGATGGGCCACACGGCCAATGGCGCCAAGTACGGCATGCGGACCAACAACTGGTACTGGATCGGCGCCATCCCGGCCATGGTTTTTCTGGGCCTGTTCATGGTGCGCTACTACTACGCGAACGGCGTGCGCAGCGTGCCCGAATATCTGCGCATGCGCTATGACCATCGCGCCCACATCCTCAATGCTTTCAGCTTTGCGATTGTTACCGTGCTGATGTCGGGCATTGACATGTTCGCGTTCGCGGTGGTCTTCCGAAGCATGTTGGGCTGGCCCTTCACGGCCAGCGTGCTGCTGGCCAGCGGCGTGGTGCTGGTCTTCGTTTTCTGGGGCGGCCTCTCGTCCTCGATCTACAACGAGTTCCTGCAGTTTTTCCTGATTGTCATTGGTTTTCTGCCATTGACATTCTTCGGCCTGCACGAGGTGGGCGGCTGGAGCGGCCTCAAGGCGAGGCTGCCCGACCAGTTTTTACATACGTGGAAAGGGATGGCGGGCCCGGGCGATCCGCTGGGAGTGCCCTGGTGGGTCATGGTCGTCGGCATCGGGCTTTGTGCCGCCCCGGCGTATTGGTGCACGGACTTCCTGCTGGTGCAGCGCGCCCTGGCCGCCAAGGATCTGGCTTCGTCACGCAAGACGCCGCTCGTGGCCGCGGTCCCCAAGATGCTTTTCCCGGCCATCGTCACTGTGCAGGGGATGCTGGCCCTGGCCGTTGCGCCCGCGATCGTCAAACACGATTACAACCTGGCTCTGCCGACCCTCATGGCCCGCTACTACCACAGCGGGATGTTAGGACTTGGACTGACCGCGCTGCTGGCCTCGTTCATGTCCGGGATGGCCGGCAACATCACGGCCTTCAACACGGTCGTCACCTACGACATTTTCCAGACTTACTTCGTGAAGAACCGTCCCGACCACTTCTACCTGCGGGTCGGGAAAATGGCGACGGTCGTGGGCACGTGCATCGCCTGCGCGTCGTCGTACATTGTTTTGTACTTCAATAACCTGATGGATTACATGCAGCTCATCGGCATCCTATTCATCTCACCCTTCTTTATTGTATTTTTGCTCGGCATGTTCTGGAAACGGCCGTCGGCGACGGCAGGCTTTTACGGAATGGTCGCGGGCCTTTCCGGCGCCACCCTCGAATACGTGCTCTACCGGCTGGGCGTCCTCAAGTTCACCTCCCCCATGGCCTCGAATATTTGGACCGCCGTGTGGGGACTCGCCGCGGGGTTGGCCGTAACGGTCGTTGTCACGCTTCTAACGGATGCGCCGCCGGCGGAGAAACTCAAAGGACTGGTCTATACCAGAGCCCCCAGGGAGAAAGACCGCACTCCCTGGTTTCGCTCCCCGGTGTTTTATGCCGTCGTCGTGCTTGCGGTATTTGTTGCCCTCAATATCAAATTCTTCTAAGGTCGCTGTCATTCCGAGCGCAGCGAGGAAGCTCGCTCGGGTTCGGGTGCATGAAAGCTGAACGCAGAGCCAGATTCCTCGCTTCGCTCGGAACGACAAGGGGAGCCCTATGACGACCCCGCGGGAATTCGGTTTGACCGAGATGCGCTGGCTGCGCATTATCCCGACGGCCTTCATGATGTACACCATCGCGTACATCGACCGCACCAACATCTCAATGGCCCTGCCCTCGATGAGCCGCGATCTGCATATGACTCCCACAGCGGCGGGCGGCGCGGCGGGCATCTTTTTCTGGGGTTATCTATTGTTGCAAATCCCCGGCGGTTACCTGGCTGAGCACTGGAGCGCCAAGCGCTTTGTCAGCGTGCTGCTGGTCGCGTGGGGAATCTGCTCGGTGGGTTGCGGCCTTGTCCATACAGCCGGGCAGTTCTGGACCATGCGACTGCTTCTGGGGGTCACCGAAGGCGGCGTGTGGCCGGCGACCCTGGTGCTCCTGGCCCACTGGTTCCCCCGCGACGAACGCGCTCGCGCCAATGGCTACTGGATGCTTTGCCAGCCAGCCTCGGTGATCTTTGCGTCGCCGCTTTCGGGCTGGATCCTGAGCCATTGGAACTGGCGTGTGCTGCTCATTTCGGAAGGCTTGTTCCCATTCCTGTGGTTAATGGCCTGGTGGTGGGTCATCGCTGACCATCCGCGCGAGGCAAAATGGATTTCGACCGGAGAGCGGGATTTTCTCGAGACCACGCTGAGGCTGGAGTCGGCCGAACTCGAGCCCCCGGCGCCCGAGCCTTTCTATCGAACCCTGGCTCGCCCGCAGGTCCTGCTGATGTCCGCTGTCTACTTGCTGCTGAGCAGTGGGGGTTATGGCTACTTGTTTTGGCTGCCCAGCGCCATCAAGAGCGCAAGCGCGACGAGCGACCTGCGCGTGGCGTTCCTCTTCTCGACTCCTTATGTGATTACGGCGGCCGCCATGGTGCTGATTGCCCGCCATTCCGATCGCACGCGGGAGCGGCGCGCCCACGTGGCACTGCCACTGGCTTTGGCAGGGATCTTTTTCCTGTCTGCCGTCGCGGTCGGCGGCCATTCCCCGGTTGTTTCTTTCGCCTTTATTTGCCTGGTGGGCCCGGGAATATACGGCGCGCTCGGACCCTTCTGGGCCATTGTCGGCGAGGTCTTCCCGCGCAACGCTGCCGGGTCGGCCATGGGTCTGATCAACTGCTTCGGATCCCTGGGCGGATACTTCGGCCCGTTGGCCGTCGGATATTTGAACGAGCGAACCGGGAATTTTCTGTACGGCTTTGGTGTGCTGGGATTGGGGCTACTCGCTAGCTCCGCCCTGACGATGCTCATCCGCGCCGCGCCTTTCGTAAGTGGCCAAGTGAATCGTAGCCCTGGCCGTTAGCCGCGATTGGCTCACCACCGACGGGAGGGCGGGGCTTCACAGGCCACGAAAAAAGTGGTACCAGCAGGTGAACCCGAGTCGTGGGGAATAAGATGGAGCGAGAGAGGTTCGAGGCTCTGGTTGCGCAAGTCCTCGATGATCTGCCTGAAGCGTTTCAGGAAAAACTCACGAACGTGGCGATTATAGTCGAGGACTTGCCCCCGGATGAACCCAAGCGCGTAGGGTTGCTGCTGGGACTTTTTCATGGCGTCCCTCGCACGGAGAAGAGCGTGTTCTTCTCCAGCCCGCCAGACCGGATCTTCCTTTACCAGCGAAACATCGAAGCCGTCAGCGCGAGCGAGGCCGAGGTCCGTGGGCAGATTCGCGCTACCCTGCTGCACGAAGTGGGGCATTACTTTGGGCTTAGTGAAGACGAATTGCGGGCTTTGTGAAGATTAGGTGTTGGGTGTCAGGTGCCAGGTGTCAGGGTTGGTCGCAGGCCACGATCAGCCTCGATGATCTCCGCCGGCGAAGCCGTGCCGGTGCCTTTCTTCATGATGGTAATCGAGGCCACGAGGTTGCCGAATTCGGCTGCGGCGACCGGGTCGCCGGTCACCGCCATGGTGAGCGCCGTCCCGGCCGCAAAGCTATCCCCGGCGCCGCAGATGTCCACTGGATTCTCGACCGCCCGTGCTTTGGCCCACGTCTCTTTATCTTCTTCGATGACAAGAGCCCCTTCGGGACCGTGCGTCACCATTATGGCCTTAGATCCCAAATGTTCACGCAGGCGCCGGAAATCGACCTGCCCGAACAATTCCAGGCAGGCCACCTCCGCCTCGGCACGATTCGGCTTGACCATCACTTGCCGGAAAAGGTGGACGCGCTTTCGAGAGTCGACTAGAAATACCTTGCTCGAGTACCTGCCTGCAAGCTCGACGATCGCGTAACGAACCGCCGGGGTAACCACTCCGCCCGCAGGCGGTTTCGGCCTGGTCGGCGACAAGAACCACGTCGAACCCCTCAACGGCGGATATGAGGTTTTCGATGACACGCTTTTCCGCCTCTGCGGGAACCGGCCGGGTGGAGATGAAGTCCACTCGAGGTTGGTCCTCGATGCCGGTTTCGCAGTTCAGCAGCTTGGTGTAGGTGAAGGTCTGCCAGCGGGGGATTTCAACCATCAGGTCGGCGCTGATGCCGCGCTGGTTCAAGGCGCGGACCAACTCGAAGCCAAACCCATCGTCGCCGCGGATACCCAGCACGGACACTCGCCCAGCGCCCAGGGCCGCCAGGTTATTCGCCACCGTGCCACCGCCCCCCGGAGTGACCTTCGCTCGAGACGACGCCCAGGCGGGGGATGCCGGTTTCACGGGATGGCTCGGACGTGGCGGGATCGTAAGCGCACCAGCGATCCAGGCAGATGTCGCCCACCACCAGCGCCTTGAGATCTTTGAAAGCCGGCGAGCATTTCCGCTGTGGTCATGAGATCTCCAGTAGCGCGCGCCGCAGGGCAGGAAGGGTCGCGCGGTGGTCGCCACAAAAGTAAAAGCTTTCTCCGCCATCCGCCACGGTCCTTACCAGGATCGTTTTGTGGGGCCGGAAATAGTATCCCGGATCGGTCTTGGGCAACTCGTGGTGGATGTCGCCCTGAATAGGGACCAGGTCAAAGACCGCGGTGGTGAAGCGGCTGATCGCCCGGCCTTGCTGGCGCGCCACGTTGCGCGCCATGGCCAGGGCCTTCAAGTAGACTTCCGGTCCCATGATGGCGGAGCCGAAATCCAGCATGATCCCGCCTTCCAGGTCCTTCAACCGACTTTGTGAAAATCAGGAAGTCACGATAGCTGGCCGCCCCGAGCGCCTCGCCATCGCAGTTCGGGTGCTCGTGGATGATGTCGTAACCAATGCCCACGTGGACCGTGGCAGGAATCGAAAGCCTGTAAGCTGCAGCGAAAATGCTCGCGTCCTTGTGTGGGAAATCGCTCGCTTCGATTCGCCGGCCCACATTCTCGCCAAGACCCAGGGAGAGCGCCGCGGCTTCGTGAATCACCTCATTCAACTCGCCCGTTTCACGCCACAGCCCGAATTCACCGCTGCGGATGTAGCGCGCCACGCTCTCCGTGGTGGCGCCGACGCGCGCCAGCTCATAGTCATGAATTGCGCCCGCGCCGTTCATGGCAACGTGCGTCAAATAGCCGCGCTGCAGCAGGTCGATGACGAAGCGGCTCACACCCTTCTTGATGACGTGCGCCCCCATCATCAGGATTCGTGCCGCCCCCTGCGCCTTGGCTTGGGCGATCTTTCGCGCGACTTCGATGAGTTGAGGATGCGAAAAATCCGGCGCCGGAGCTCTCGAGCGGCAAGAGGTAGTCGAGCGTCATGTCGTGCACGCGCTCGCCCAGTGGTTTGATTGAAAGGCGCGAGCGGTCGAAGGTTTTGTATTTGGAGTTCATGGGCTTGGCGTCACACCGGTCTGTGTTTTTGGGACTGTTCTTACGACCCCCTCACCCGACCCACCTCGGCTGATGAAAAACGCCGGTGTGGTCCACCCTCTCCGAAGGCGTGAAAAAATCCGAATCTGTCATGCTGAGCGCAGACTTCATGATCCTTCGGCTCACCACTGTGCATGAAAAAGGCCTGGATTCCCGCTTTCGCGGGAATGACAACAACTGCGTCATCCCCGCGAAAGCGGGGATCCACTGGTGGTGCGTCGGCCTATTTTCATAGCAGCGAAGCATCCCTGCAGTTCTTTTAGGTCGTTGGATTAAACGCAACTGCGGAGATCCTTCGCCTCGCTCAGGATGATAGCGCTTGATTTTTTCGTCCACAGGGTCGAGCTTAAGCCGCGGGCCACAAGACCCTGGGGCCGCGCTAATCCGGCTTGATGGGCGCCGCAGCATCCCGGCGGTTCGGAAACAAGGCGTCAAATAGCTCCTCCCGGCAGACGAAATTCGGAATGATGAAGTCTGCGCCAACCTCGACCAGGCGCTGCCGCTTCCAGGCATCGGTGATTCGGCATTCGGGCTCGTTAGTGGCCACTCCGACGGCAACGCCGCCGGCGTCCTTGACGTTCTTGATCTCAACGTACCCGTCTCCGAACCCCACCAACTCGTCGCCGCGGCATTCCAGCGAGGAAACCATTTTTCGAATCAGGATCTCCTTTGAGAAACTCTTGTAATCATCCCGAGCGCCGTAAATGCGGCCGTCGAAATAGCCGTCGATGCCCAGCAGTCGGGCTTCCTCAAGCGTGTAAGCCTCATCGGTTCCACTGGCGCAGTAGAGTTTCAGGCCGCGTTCTCTCAACCCTTCGAGAAACGCGCGCGCGCCGGGAACGAGGTATCGGTCGGGAGAGACCTTCCCCTGGCGTAACTCCTCCCTGCGATACTCAATCTTTTGCATCAGGCGGTCGTGATACATGCGTTTGTACTCAAGAGGAGGCAGCGGTATCCCGTCTCGTTTCTCGACCTGGTGCGCCAGCTCGATCATTTGGTAAACGGTCTGCTCACCTGTGAGGCGCGCCACGTATTCTTCCACTAGGGTTCGTAAATCCTCTTCCTTCTCCGCCGTCTTCAGATCCGCCAGAATTTCGACCATCATGGGGACCATGATGTCCACCCAGCCCGTGCGAACGAGTGAGAGCGTGCCATCAAAATCAAACAGTGCCACCTTCGCACGTTCGGCCGAGACGCCTCCGCGTATTACCTCTACGGTGTTAGTAATTGTCGTATTATCCCTAATAGGGCTCATATCAATGGCAATTCCTGAATGAGGAATCGTAAAAACGTGTTCGCCCCAATCCCCCGCCCACCGACCGACGTAAGCTTTTATAACTTATAATTCACTATTTACTATTCCTTCCGGCTTCTGATGTGAACCACTCGACCGTGCGCCGCAGTCCTTCTTCAAAATGCACCAGCGGTTCGTATCCGAGCGTCTGGCGTGCCAGCGAGATATCGGCGAGGGAATGCATGGCGTCGCCTTTGCGGGGTGGGTCAAACCGTGCTTTCACTTGCCGGCCAAAGATGCCGTTCAGCAGGTCAATCGTCTGGTTGAGGGTGTAGCTCTTGCCGACGCCGACATTGATGACCTTGCCTGCGGCGCTTGGGGCAGCACACGCTCTGAGCACAGCATCCACGACGTTGGCCACGTAAGTGAAATCGCGCGACTGCTCGCCATCACCGAAGATCACCGGAGTATCCCGGCGCAGGTAAGCGGGGATGAACTTCGAAAGCACGCCGGTGTAAGGCGAGGCGGGGTCCTGGCGCGGCCCGAAAATATTAAAGAAACGAAGCGCCACGGTTTCGAGGCCGAAAATTCGGGTGAAATTTTCGCAGTAGTATTCTCCTGCCAACTTAGCCAAAGCGTACGGGGAAAGCGGATTGGGAGTCAGCGATTCGACGCGGGGCATAATGGGATTGTCGCCATAAGCCGCAGCCGAGGCAGCGAAGACCAGGCGTTTCACGCCCCCGTCCCGCGCCGCCAGGAGCACGTTCAGCGTTCCAGTGATGTTAACCGCGTTAGTCACCAGCGGGTCAGCGATCGAGCGCGCCACCGAGGCAAGCGCCGCGAGATGGATGACGAAATTTGCCCCCGCGAGGGGCGGGGTAATGCCGGGCAAGTCGCAGATGTCTCCCTCATGAAACGTAATGCGGTCCGACACCTCACGGAGATTTGCGAGTTTGCCTGTCGAAAGGTTGTCGAGCACGTGGACCGTTTCACCCCTGCGCACCAACTCGTGAACGATATGTGACCCGATAAAGCCCGCGCCGCCGGTGACGAGATAAATGGCCATCGCTTTGGATTCCTCCTGTTGTCTATGGCGGCGGTTCGTGTTCTGCGTGGCAGGAAGAGCTCAACACAGAGTGCACTGAGGAGCCGCGTATTCTCTGTCTCGGAGCTTGATTAGCTCATTGAACACGGAAAAGTGCGTTTTGCATGCCGCCCACAGCCAGTCAGTCTAGCACACTATTTGCTTGTGCTGAGGAATGGGCATTATGTATAAATTTAGGTTCCTTCGGAGCCGGCGTCAGGATCAGGTTTCGGGCGTCGGGTTCCAGGTGTCAGGTGTCATGGGGGAGTAATTTCACACGCAATGATTACCGACTTTTGAATTCTGACTCCTGACTTCTGACTCCTGTACTTGCAGCATTTGAGGATTTGTAACTATGCGAATTCTTGTTTTGGGCGGAGACGGCTACTTGGGCTGGCCGACCGCCATGTACCTGTCGGCCCGCGGCCACGAGGTGGGCGTGATCGATAACTTCGCCAAGCGCCGCTGGGAGATGGAGCTGAACGTCGAGCCCTTGATGCCCATTCGCACTTTGCACGATCGGGTGAAGGCGTGGCAGGAAGTCACGGGAAAGAAGATCGACCTCTTCGTCGGTGACCTGCGCAATTACGAAATGGTGTCGCGGGCCTTCGAGGCATTTAAGCCGGAGGCCATTGTTCACTACGGCGAGCAGCCCTCCGCGCCCTACTCGATGATCGACCATAGCCGCGCCGTCTTTACGCAGATGAACAACCTGGCGGGTACTCTGAATGTGCTCTGGGTGATGCGCGAATTTTTTCCTGACGCTCACCTTGTGAAACTCGGGACCATGGGCGAGTACGGCACGCCCAACATCGACATCGAGGAAGGCTTCATCGAGATCGAGTACAAGGGACGGAAGGACGTCCTCCCGTACCCGAAGCAGGCCGGCTCCTTTTATCACCTCACCAAGGTGCACGACAGTCACAATATTCTTTTCGCCTGCCGGGTGTGGAAACTACGCTCCACCGATTTAAACCAGGGCGTGGTTTATGGCATCGAGACGGATGAAACCGGGCTCGACGAACGCCTGGCCACCAGTTTCCATTACGACGAAGTGTTCGGCACGGCGCTGAACCGATTCTCGGTGCAGGCCGTGGCCGGGATTCCGCTCACGGTGTACGGGCAGGGCGGCCAGACGCGCGGTTTTTTGAACATTCGCGACACCCTGCGTTGCGTCGAGCTTTCCCTCTTGAATCCGCCCCAGGCGGGTGAATACCGCGTGTTCAACCAATTCACAGAGACCTTCAACGTGCTGGAGCTGGCTCAGATCGTAAAGGCGCAGTCGGAAAAGCTGGGGTTTAAGGTCGAGATCGGCCATCTGAAGAATCCCCGTATGGAAGCAGAACAGCACTATTACAATCCCGTTCACAAAAAACTGATCGAGCTGGGATTGCAGCCCCGCCTGCTCTCGGACGAGCTAGTGCAGAGCATGATCAAGCGCGTCCAGGAGCATGCCGGGCGCATCAAGAGGGACATCATCCTGCCGCGCGTGACGTGGGAAAGGACGGGAGGCAGGGAGTAGGGGGACGGCTTGCCGTCCCCTTCGAGCGGGCGGTTGGCCCGTGGGTAGGCAAGCCCTACCCCTACACCGCCTGGGATTAGGGCAACTATGGACCTCTTGCTTCTAGGCGCCGGGATGGGAGTAGTGGGGGGGATGATTCCTTGCCCGCTTCATTTCATCGCCTTGGCGCAGGTAGCTCTCGATCGCTGGATGCGTGCCATCTTTATTCTTGTCGGGCCACCTGTGGTCGTAGACGGCGGCATGCTGGTCGTGACGTTCTTTTTCTACCACTACATTCCTCAGTCTATTGCCCACTACGTTGCGTACGTGGGTGGAGCGGTGCTGATCGGCTTTGCGAGCTACTCGCTTTATAGCTTGCGAGGCAAGACGCAAGCTGAAATGGCGAACTCCGCCACGCTCACCTATGCTGGCGTCACCACCGCCACGCTCACTGAGCTGACCGCCCCGGGCACGTGGATCTATTGGATGACTGTCGCAGGGCCCATCCTCGCCGAGGGCCGCCTGCATGGTTATTGGCATGTTGTGCCGTTCTTCGTGGGTGGACTCCTCGGCTATTACGGAGCTGCGGTCGTTACCTTGCGTGTGCTCGCTTGGGGCGCGAGCCTCCACAAACGCTTTAACGAACGATTGTTCCTCGCCGCCAATGTCCTGCTCCTGGTTCTGGGAATCTCCTACCTGGTGCGAGCTTATTTCGGCCGGTAACCACTGCGGCAGCGGGGTAGCGCGGACCGCCGACTTTGCGGTCCGCGTCTTTTCGGCCACCACCCTTTCAGGACTCGCGCCATACTATGGAAAAGCCGCAGACCGCAACCCCGGCGGTCTGCGCTACAAACTCATCTGCGCGCGCATGCGTGCCCGCGGAACAGGTTCGCTATGCTTGTGGACCAGAAACCCGTGCAAAACGCCGCGACTTGCGCTAGCATGGAAATTACCAGCCACACCCAAGACAAAGGAGGTTTCTCATGGAAGAGACAAAGTCAGTTTCTGTTACGAGTTTGGTCACGATCCCGGCTTTGATTACCTTGGGCTTTACCATCCTGCGCTTGGTAGGCGAACTCGAGCACTGGCCAAAGCCGTGGTTCAGCGCGGCGCCGGGTGGAGGGGGAGCCATCATCGGTATTTCCTGGCTACCGATCATCTTCGGCCCCTATTTTGCATTGAAGCTGGCCGGAGCCGACGACGGCCCTTCGAGCGTCGGGAAGGCCATTGGGTTGGCTTTCGCCGGATTGCTGGTCATGGTCGTGGGCGCTGTGATCGCTGGCGTATCGACGGCCATGCACCATCCTGAGTTCAGCTTGGTCGGATTTTTGGTGATGCTGGTGGCGGCGTTTATCCCCGGCATCGCCTGGCGATCGCTCGGCAACACTCTGCTCGCCTATGCCTTTGCAGCTCGCATTCCTGTGTTGATTGTCATGTTCCTTGCCATGCGCGGAAATGACGGGCAGGGATGGGGAACGCACTACGACGCGGGGCCGCCCAATATCACATTTCACTCGTTTGCTTCGAAGTTCATCTTCACCGGTGTGTTTCCACAACTGGGCCTTTGGATCGGTTGGACGGTAGTGGTGGGAGCCATCTTCGGCGTCATCACGGCGGCCATCGCCCGTCGAGGGAAGCAGCAGGCCCCGGTCGCGGTGTGAAGGGCAAACGTCCCTCGACTCGCCCTCAACCTGATCTTCCCGCTTCGCTCTGAGCGAAGGCTTGAAGTCGTGATCGCAATTCGTCTCGGGCGTGGCGAAAGGCGGTCAACGTTTCTTCTTCGGAGCCTTGCACTGCGGCGGGATCTTCGATGCTCCAATGAATACGCTTTGTCTTCGCCGGGAAGATGGGGCAACTCTCTTTGGCGTTATCGCAGACCGTGATCACGTAGTCGAAATCCAGCCCTGCAAACTCCTCCACCGACTTGGAGCGGTGACTGGAAATGTCGATTCCCACCTCCCGCATCGCGGCGATAGCCTCGGGTCGCACGTGGGTTGGTTTCGTGCCGGCACTGAAAACCTCGTAAGCATCTCCCGCATCGTGACGCAGTAACCCTTCCGCCATCTGACTGCGAGCCGAATTGCCGGTGCAAAGGATAAGGACTCTCACGTAGCTATTACCCCCATTGTGTCTGCTGATGCTGGCATCAGCGCGTCAATGCTCTTCACTGGACTGCCTCCTCACGATTCCTTAGCGATGAACTCCAGAACGCGCCCTTCAATTTCATCGCGAACACGCCGGAACACCGTCATGCGTTCAGTTGGCGAGCCTTTCGCTGACGGCAGGGTCTTCCAAGCTCCAGTCAAGGTACCAGATCGCCCCGGGAAGCACCGGGCAGGTTTCCTTAACTTTGTCGCACACCCTGATGATGAAATGAAAGTTCTGCCCCAGGAACTCGGCGACATCTTTCGAGTGGTGACCCGAAATGTCGATACCCGCCTCCCTCATGACATCGACTGCCGTGGGATTCAGATTTCCGGGCGAGGCGCCCCCACTGAACACCTCGAAGCGGTCCCCCGCGTGGTGCCGCAGGAAACCTTCGGCCATTTGGCTTCGGCAAGCATTCTCAGTACACACAAACAGTACTCTTGGCTTGATCATTGTTGTCCCTCACTGTCCCGTTTAACTGTCTATTAGGCCGCGCCTCGCGAATATGGAGTACAGGTGTGGGATCACCCACGAACCATTGGACTGCGCTCGCTCCCTCCCGCAGCGGTGTGAAGTAAGAACGCTGAAAGCGCAGAGCAACTCCCACCAGCCCAATCAGTACTGGGACCTCGACCAGCGGACCGATCACCGCCGCAAAGGCGGCCCCGGAATTGATTCCAAATACCGCCACCGCCACGGCAATGGCCAGCTCGAAATTGTTGCTGGCGGCGGTGAAGGAGAGGGTGGCCGTCTTGCGCGTAATCCGCTCCCAAGCCTCTTGCCCATATAGAAGGAAACCAGGAACATCACCACGAAGTAAATCAGCAGGGGCAGTGCGATCCGCAGAACGTCGAGCGGCAAATGAATGATGTATTCACCCTTCAGGGAAAACATCACCACAATCGTAAAGAGCAAGGCGACAAGTGTAAGCGGACTGATGCGGGGAATAAACCTCTTCTCGTACCATTCCCGCCCACGCAGTCGAAGCAGGGCAAAGCGAGTGAGCATGCCTGCAAGGAATGGAATCCCCAGGTAGAAGAAGACGCTCTGCGCAATCTGCTTCATTGACACATCCACAACTGCGCCTTTTAGACCCAGCCAGGTTGGCAATACGGTGATGAACAGCCAGGCATAGACCGAGTAAAACAAAACCTGGAAAACCGAATTGAAGGCCACGAGTCCGGCGGCATACTCAGTATCGCCCTTGGCAAGCTCATTCCAGACAATCACCATGGCGATGCAACGGGCCAGTCCGATCATAATCAGACCGACCATATAGTCAGGATGGTTGCGCAAGAAGGTAACGGCGAGGACAAACATCAAAACAGGGCCGATCACCCAGTTCTGCACGAGTGAAAGCAGCAAAACCCGTTTGTTTCGGAAGACTTCCCCAAGCTCTTCGTAGCGGACTTTTGCCAGGGGCGGGTACATCATGAGAATCAAACCTGCTGCAATAGGAACTGAGGTCGTGCCCACCTGGAAGGCCGTCAGGGTCCGAACGAGACTTGGCAGCAGATAGCCGGAGATCACGCCCAACGCCATGGCGAGGAAAATCCAAAGCGTAAGGAATCGATCAAGAAAAGAGAGCCTTCGCGTTAGATGCTCTGACATACTTCAATGCCTTTCCCTCTTCAATTTGCGTACCCGTGACGCGCTGAGCTTCCTGCAGCAACGGGGACCACAGCACGGTGGGCTCGGCTTTCTCGCCCGCACGAAGGCGCTCATGAACTTGCCATCGACCAGCGGCGCAATAGCCTCCACGTCGATCCCCTTGCTCGAAAGCAATTCGCGCGCGTCCTCAACACGGTAAATCCGGGTCGGTTCGATGCTGACCACCTCAAATCCCGCCTTGGTGAGTTTCGCAAGGTACTCGCTCTCCTCCAGCGCCCCAGCCATGCAGCCTACCCATAATTCCATGCTGCGCCGGATCTCGGCCGGGACTTCCCCGCGCACCACGATGTCGGAAACGGCGAATCGCCCGCCCGGCTTGAGCACGCGAAACGCTTCCCTCAACACCTGGTCCTTGTCGGCAGAGAGGTTGATGACACAATTCGAGATGATGACATCGACGGAGTTATCCGGAAGCGGAATGTTCTCGATTTCTCCCTTCAGGAATTCCACGTTCTCAATTCCGGCCTTGCGCTGATTTTCGCGGGCCAGCGCCAGCATTTCATCCGTCATGTCCAGACCGTAAGCCTTGCCGGTCGGCCCCACGCGTTTGGCGGACAGCAGCACATCGATGCCTCCGCCTGATCCGAGATCGAGCACTGTTTCGCCGGGCTTCAGCTCGGCCAGTGCGGTGGGGTTTCCACACCCTAAGCGAGGCAAGCAGCGCTTCCTCGGGGATCTGGCTGGCTTGGCTGCCATCGTAAAGATTCGAGGTGATGGGGTCAGGGCAGCCCTCGAGTGGCGGGGCCGTGCCGCAGCAGGAACTGCGGCCTTGGATGACGCGCAGGGCCGCCTGACCGTACTTCTCTTTCACCACTTCCTTGATGTTTTCTGTGCTCATTTGTTTTTCCTTTCCTGGCTTCCCTTTGAGGCTTGCACGATCAAAACCAGGTCGCCGGGTTTAACCGCTTTGTTGCGGGTGCAACACTCCGCATAGAGGAAGTTAAGAAGCTCCTGGAGCGCCTCGGTATTCGCCGTGTACCAGAGGAACGTACCCTCGCGCCGCACGTTGACCAGTTCCTCGTTTTTGAGCTTGTCGAGATGATGCGACAGTGTGGAAGCGGGGATGCCCAGTTCGTCCTGGATATCTCCCACCACCAGTCCCTGCGGGTGGGCGGTCAAGAGGAGTTGCATGATGCGCAAGGCGGGGCTCCGCCCCCATGGCTGCAAACATGTCCGCGTAGTGCATGACCCGGTCAGCGTCGTGCGGGCTCTTCATACTTCCATTATTCTGGAAATATAGAAGAATGTCAAGAGCCCTAACAAAAAAGTCTAAGAAAGGTGCATACCCAAAATCTGAGGGCCGGTCACTGGACCAACACTAAGGCTCCTAGGCGGGTTAAGGAGCTTTCCTATCCACCGGTCTTCCCTCGGCGTCGATGATGACGACCTCTCCGAGATTCAGTTCGCGGACTGCGGGTTCAATTTTGGAGAGATCACCGACCAGCAGCAGCGTGGCGCCGCTGGGTAAGGCGTACTTGCGGGCCGCAGCGTTGACAGAGTCGAGGCTTGCGTTTTGCAGCTCATCCGGCTCGCGTTGCAAGTCCGTGAAGGGCCGCCCCACGACCCAGAGGGAGCTGACCTGGCTGGCCACACTGCCCATCGACTCAAACTCTTGCGCGTAGCCTCGAATCCGCTCGTGTTTGGCGTCGGTGAGCTCCTTATCCGAGACGGGCTTTTCTCCGGCGATATTCTTCAGCTCCTTTGCGAACTCCACCAGCGATTCCTTGGTTTTGTTGGTTTGCACGCCGCCCGTGGCTCTCCAAACCCCGTATTTCGAGAAAGCACCGGAGAAGGAGAAGACACCGTAGGAGTAACCTTTCTCCTCGCGCAAATTCATCCCCAGGCGCGCGCCTGCGGCCCCGCCCCAAACTGCGTCAGCGAGCCTCAGGGCGTAATAATCGGGCGCATTGCGCGTGGGCCCTGGCAGGATTTCCGTGACCAGGGTTTGCGCGGCATCGGGGCGATTGACCAGGAACACCTTGCCCGGCCCCACAGGCTGGGGCGGTGGAATAGTGATTGCCGGAGGGGCGCCGCCAGACCAGGTTCCAAAGGCGCGCTTTGCCAGGTCCGTAGCTTCAGCCAATGAAAGGTCTCCGGCGAAAATCAGCGATGTTCCTCCGGGCTTCCAGTAAGTGTCATGATATCGCGCCAGGTCCTGGGGAGTGAATTTCTCGACCGTATACGGAAACCCTGTTACAAACCGCCCGTAGGGATGACTTGGCCCAAAAGCCAGTTGATAGCTCAGCCGCCGCGCGGTGGTGCTCGGCTCGCTTTCTTCCTGTGCCAGCGAGGCCAGCCGCTTCCTCTTTTCGCGAGCCACTTCATCCTCGGGAAAGCTGGGATTCTCGACGACATCAGCGACCACGGCGAGTGCCGCTCCAAGGTTTCTGCGAAGCACTTCGAAATCCAGGGACGAGTACTCGAGATTGGCGTATCCCGCGAGTGCCGTTCCGAGATCGCCCAGCGCGTCGTCGATTTCGAGCGCCTTCTTCGTCTTCGTGCCGCGCTTCATGGCTTCGATCTCAAAGCTGGCGAGGCCTTCTTTGCCTTTCGGGTCATTAAAACTTCCCGCGCGCGTGGTCAGAATTACGGAAACCTTCGGCAGGTCTCTGCGTTCGACGACCAAGACTTGCATGCCGTTTTCGAGCTTGGCGGATTTCACTTCCGGCGCCTGGAAGGGGCGGTCGGCGCCGAGCTCCGGTTGCTTTGTGCGATCGATGCTTAGCTCTTTGGCAGCCTGCGAGGTTTCGGGATGGAAACGCACAAGAACCCGGTTGCGCGTGTCCAGCCACTTGCGCGGCAATCTGTCGAAGACTCTGCGCCGTTACCGCACGATGACGCTCAACGTCTGCGGCAAACTTGTCGGGATCACCCAAAAAGGTGTTGTATGTGTTCAGCAGGTCGGCCTTGCCGCCGAATCCTCCGATGCGCTCGAGGCCCGTAATGTACTGGAATTCCCACTTGGTCTTGGCCCGGTTGAGTTCTTCTGCCGTGGGACCGTCCTTAGCGAGGCGCGCAATTTCCTCAGTTACGATTTGCTCGATGGGGGCAAGTAGAAGCTCCGGGACGGGCTGTAGCCCAGACCACGAAAGCCCCGGACATCTCCTGCGAATTCTGAAACGCCACGACATCCGAGCAAAGCTGCTTATCATAGACCAGGGATTTGTTGAGGCGCGAAGACAGGCCATCTGAAAGGATCAACGATGTCAGGTCGAGTTCGGCGTCGCCAGGGTCGAAAAATGCAGGGCTGGGCCAGGCGAAATAGGTGCGTTCCTGGGGGACGTGGTCCTTCACTTCGATGATCTTCTCGGCGGTCAATACGGGCACCCAGTGCTTGGGCCGGTCGAGCGCGGGACCGGGCGGAATCGGCCCGTAATACTTTTCGATCAGGCGCTTGGCCTCGGCCACGTCGAAGTCGCCGGTAATGGCGAGGGAAAGGTTATTGGGGGTGTAGTAAGTTTGAAGAAGTCCTTCACATCATCGACGCTGGCCGCGGTCAAATCCTCGTGGCTGCCGATCACCGTATGCGCGTAAGGATGCCCGTAGGGGAACAAGTTCTCCTGAATCAACATGAACGCGCGACCGTAAGGCTGGTTCTCCAGTCCCTGGCGGCGTTCGTTCTTGACGATGTCCCGCTCGTTATCGAGCTTCTCTTTGGTCAAGACGTCGGTCAGGGTTGCCAGGCGGTCGGATTCGAGCCAGAGCACGTATTCGAGATTGCCGGAGGGCACGGACTCGAAGTAATTGGTGCGATCCTCGTTCGTCGTGCCGTTGACGCCACCCTGAAAAAGATTCGCCCCCGCTTTTTCAATAAAGCTCAAGTACTTGGTGTTGGCGTCCTTCGAGCCTTCGAACATCATGTGCTCGAAAAGGTGCGCGAAGCCGCTGCGTCCGATGCGTTCGTTCTTCGAGCCCGACGTGATACCAGTTGTTGACGTGCACCATGGGCAGCTTGTGGTCAACGTGCAGGATCACTTGCAGGCCGTTAGGCAGCGTGTACTTCTCGAAGACAATCTTGGGAACATCGCTCCCCGTCGCCGCTGTGGCCTGTCCTTCCTGTGCCGCCGCCTGGTGTTGCCCGGCTTCGATCCCGAGAGCTAGTATCACCGCGATGAACGATACCCAAATAGACTTTGCTCGCCACCTCATGAGCCCCATCCTCCTTTTGTGCGAAGCGCGCAACGGAAGTTCTGCGCCCGACCTTCTGGTCGGAAGAGCGGTTAAACCTGGTTTTATCTTTAATTCAGGGTCGCTCGCAGTGTACACCTCCCGGCAGCGTTTTGGAATCACCTTGACCTGTCACTTGCCGCACTTCCGCCGTCAGCGCGCTTTATTTGAAGTACGTACCGGGATGCCGGCAGGTTCATTTCAGGGCTCGAGGGGTTTGTCCAGGTTGTGAGTTTGGCGCCGGGTGGTTTCCTTCAGACTCGTTCAGTCGGGGCTGAGTTTGAATAACGTGGAAGGAATAGTAGCAGGGCAGCCGCGAGCGCATTCACCACTGCGAGGGCGGTCAGCACTGACACGTAAGAGCCTGTCGAATCAAAGGCCCGGCCGAGGATCACCGGGCCCATGGCTCCCGCAATGGCATAGAACGTCCAGGTGAGACCGTAAAGCGTGGAGAAGGCGCGCAGCCCGAAATAACGAGTCAGCAAGTAAGGCGTGATATCCGCTTCACCGCCGGCGCCAACGCCAATGAGCGCGGCGGCGAGACAGCCCGCGAGAAGGCTATTCGCTCGGGCGAGCAGCAGAATACCTGCGGCGGTAACCAGGTATACGAGGAAGGCTACGCGCGCTCCGAAAAAGCGGTCCAGCAGAGAACCCACCCCCAACCTAGCGAGCACGCTCCAGCCACCGAGCATGGAAGCGCAGAGCGCCGCATTCCCTGCCGTGATGCCCCGATCCGTCAGCAACGCCGCCAGGTGGGTGATCGCTCCATTCATGCTTACCGAGCCCGCAAACAGGGCTGTGATGATAATCCAGAAGGGATAAGCACGCACGCCTTGCTGCCATGTCATACCAGAGTGTGCGATAGGGGCGGAATCGTGCCGGATCTGGCCACGCTCGTGGACGTAAGCCCAGGTGGGCAGCAGGCCAAGCATCAAAGCCAGGCCGCCAAGTGACCCATAGGCGGCGCGCCAGCCAAGTCGGCTGATGATGGTTTGGGCCACAAGCGGCAGCAGCATGGCGCCTAAGCCCGCCCCTGCCATGACGAAAGCCAAGGCCATCCCGAGGCGCTGTTGAAACCATGCGGTGATGGCGCGGGAGAAGGACAGGTGTGCGGCGCCGTTTCCAACCGCTCCGAGGAGGATACAGGTGGCATAGAACCGCCACAAGTGGGGCTCGAGCAATGCCAGGGAAGCGATGCCGCAGGCGAACACCGTCATGCAGGGAAGAATGACCCGCCGCGGGCCGTAGCGGTCCAGCCAGTGGCCGAGGGCAGGGGAGCAAAAAGCCACTGCCAGGGCGGCAAACCCGAAGCCGCGCGAGATGGCTTCACGGCTCCAGCCAAATTGGGCATTCAGAGGTTTAACGAATACGCCAAAAGTGAAAACAAACAGCGAGCCAAACCCCACCATTACGCCCAGGCCCGCCGCGAGCACCACGCGCCAACCGTAGTAGCGGAAGTCAGATTCCTTCAGGCCGGGCAGTGGCTTGGCATCCAGGGCTATTGCCATCTTCACGGTTCGCGAGGCTGGATCTTATCCTTCCCGCCCAACGCCGAGCGAGTCCGCAACACGGTTGATGTAATTGAACCATGATGCGATGAGCGTAATTTGGAGGATGGCCTTGTCGTCGAAGCCGGCCTCGCGCAGCCGTTCGTGGTGGGCGCGGCTGATCTTTGTAGCATCCTTGGTAAGCTGAACCACGTAGTCCACCATCACGCGCTCCGCCGGGGTGATCGGCGCCTTTGTGTAGTCCGTCTCAAGCGTTTTAACCAATGCTTCATCGAGGGTGACGCGACGCAGAAACTCTGCGTGGGACTCGATTCAATAAACACACCGATTCGTCACCGAGACCATGGTGGTGATGATCTCGTGCTGGCGGCGGCTGAGCGGAAGCTCGGGCGACATGAGGGCGCCAAAGGTTGCGAAGGCGTGGTAGAGCGCGTCCGGGATCAGGCTGTGCGACTCGACGATCTGTGCGCCGCCTCCGTCGGACGCGTGCACAGGCGTCGCGTACTCGATTGGATAGAGCGCCCTCTGGCCTTCCGCGGCGCGGCGCAAAGCATCGTCAGCTTCCGCCATGGGAATGGTTTTGATCCATGCCATAATTGGTATGTCTCCTATTCGTATTGTTGACAGTCAAAACAGAAACTTCACTGCGAACTGAATCAGCCGGGGCGAGAGAGCCTGCTGAATCTCGCCGAAAGTCGTCGAACTAATATCGCTGTTGGGCAACTCAAAATTGGCGCGATTAAACATATTGAAGAACTCGGCCCGGAACTGGAGGCTTTTAGATTCGGCGAGCTGAATATTCTTGAAGGCCGAGAAATCAAACTGCGCCAAGCCGGGGCCTTGGACCACGTTGCGGCCTTCGGTCCCGTACACCCCCGCCGGCGCCGTCGTCAGATCGATGCGCTGGAAAGCGCTGGTGTTGACCCACTGTGCAACAGTCTTCGGCCCGTTGTTGGGGTTGCCGACGAGGTTGGGACGGAACGAGGAAAACCCTGTGATCTCAGGCGCATCGTTGTTGTAGCTCTGGTCCTCGACGGTGAAGGGAGTGCCGCTCATGAGCGTGGTGATGCCGTTCACCTGCCAGTTCCCCAGTGCCCTCTGGTACCAGTTGTGCCCCTGTCTCCAGAATGGCAATTCCCACATATAACTCAGCACAAGCCTGTGGCGCGCGTCGAACATCGACCGCCCATATTCGGCGGCGAGGTCGAGAGGATTCTGCGCCAAGTCGTTCTCTCCGGCAACTGGTTGTGAGGCGGAGCCGGTGATATTGAACGACGAGACATCATCCAGCGCCTTCGAATAGGTGTAGGAAGCGAGGAAAGTGAAGCCGCGGCTGAAGCGCTTGCGCAGGCTGGTCTCGAGCGCGTTATAGGAAGAATTGGCGATGCCTGCCACCAGCCCGACAGAACTGTACGTGCAGTTGCCCTGCGCGTTTGGCATGCAATAGACACGCTGCTGGTCGATGTTGTTCTGCTGGTCCGCCCAGGTCTGGCCGGCCTCGGGGAGGGAGGGATTACCTTCGATGAACCGCGGCAACCTGGTTCCCTTGGTGCCCACGTAACCGGCTTCGAGCAGCCAATCGTTTCCGAAGGAGCGCTCGATGGCCAGGTTCCAATCCTGCGCATAAGGAAGGCGCAACTGGGGAGAGAGAGTGAGGAGCGTCATCGGCTCGGCAAATTGTGATGCGAAGGGATTGCCATTGGCAAAGGGATTCGAAAGGCTCCCCGGGAATAGCAACTGTGCCGTGCGCAGATAAGGCGGGGCGCTGATGGGAGTTTGCAAGGGACCGCCTTGGCCGTTGTAATAAGGGTCGTAGAAAATTCCGTAGGCCGATCTCACCAGCCAATGCGAATCACCCCGAGGGTCCCAGGCCAAGCCGATGCGGGGCGCGAAAGCCCTGGTGTCCGTTGAGATCAAGCCGCCGGAAACGCCCGCATCGCCGGGATAAAGCAGGCCAAGCGGCGCAGAGGAAAATACCTTGGATTGCGCGCCCGGCACAAAAAGATTCTGTCGATTGCGAATCTCCGTGTACGGGGAAGGCAGATCATAGCGGAGTCCAAGATTAACGGTCAGCCGCGAATTGACCTTGTAGGTATCCTGGGCATAGAAGTTCAAGTCGTTGCCCCGCAACCCGCGCGAGAGATCACCCCCTCCGTCCGGTTGGTCGCCGCCGCCTTGCAGAAACAGGTAGGGCTGCCCGATCAGGAAGTTTGCGAAGGGATTGGTGAGGGGCGCCGGAATGAAAACGAAGAAGCCGTTTGAGGCGATTCCATTCACCACGTTGATTTGATCGCGCCGATAGTCGCCCCCGAATTTGAGCTCATGGCGGCCGTGAATCCAGGTCAGGGACTCCCCCGCTGCGAAGGCGTTCTCGTAGGTCTCGCGCGGGCCGGTAATGGGATCGCCTACGCTGGCATATCCTCCGCCTCCAAACTGCATAAAGGGCGGGCCGGCTGCAATGCCCAGGGTGGGTTGAAAGTCGAAACCAAGGGACGCGAGTGAAACGTGGTTGAGGTGCTCGTCATAGAGAAACTTGTTCCGCAGAAAGGCGAAGCGAGCGATGCTCACAACCGCCGGAGAAAACGTGTGCGTCAACTGCCCGACGAAATTCTGGGTGCGATGGTTTTCACCCACCGGGAAGCCGGGAACGCCCGCGCCGGAAGTAGACAAGGGGTCGAAAAGCGTACCGTTCAAGAACATATAACGGAAGCTCAGAGTGTCGCGGGAAGAGAGGTAGTGGTCAACGCGCACTCCGGCCTGGTCCTCGCTGTCGCGCAAAACCTGGCTGACGTTATAGAGGTCGAGCACGCCGCTCGGATCAGTGGCGTTGGGGAGCGGGTAAAGGCCCAGCACCTGCTGCGCGGTAGGGTCGATGCCTGGAACTTTGTTGCCCGGAACGGGCGCTGGCCCGCCGAGAGCAAACAGATTGAGCAGCGGGCCGTCCTGGGCGACGTCTTGCGAGAAATCCCCTTGCCGTTCGAGTACGGAGGGCACGCGGACATGGCTCAGCGTTTCGCCCTGGCGGTTGCGAAAGCCCTCGTAATAACCGAAGAAAAACGTCTTGTCGAGGCGGATGGGGCCACCCAGCGTCGCGCCGAACTGGTTCTGCCGGTATTCGGACTTCGGGAGACCATCGGCATTCTCAAAGAAGTTCGAGGCATCCACGGCGTCGTTGCGCACGAATTCCCACACATCACCGTGCAGGTGGTTCGAGCCGGACCGGGTGACGATGTTGGTGGTGGAGCCTGAAGCGCCGCCGAATTCGGCGTCAGCGGTGTGCGTGAGGATCTTAAACTCGGCGATGGCGTCAATGGGAGGCTTCAGAACAAAACCGCCGTCCACCGCGTTGAAATTGGATGCGCCATCAATCAGGAAGTCGTTGGACTCCGGCCGCTGGCCGTTGACGGAATACGGTTGGCCATCGCGCAACGAGCCCCCCGCTTCGGCCAAGCCTGGGGTGAGAGGCACAACTCCGGGTTGAAGCAATCCGAGCTGAGAGAAATTGCGGCCGTTGAGCGGCAAGTCGAGGATTTCGCGCTCGCCCACGGTCTGACCCAACGTGGTGTTGGCGGTTTCAATGAGGGCGGCGTTCGCCCGCACCTGCACGACCTCGGCGGAGGAGCCAATTTTAAGGTGAATGGGAACGCTGGCGCTCTCGTTGACGCTGAGCGTAATGCCTTCCTGCACGAATCGCTGAAAACCCTGAGCGGTTGCCTCCAGGCGATAACGGCCAACCGGCAGCAAAACGAAGAGGTAGGCGCCATGCCGATCCACGACCGTCGCCCACGCCCGGCCGGTTTCAATCTGCGTTGCCGAAACTTCCGCGGCAGGTACTCCGGCGCCGCTCGGGTCAAACACCACGCCGCGGATGCTACCAGTGACTTCCTGGGCGAGCAGGGGGCTGCCCGCAAGCGTGAGGGCCAGAAGAACACCGAATCCGGGAATTGCCTTCGTAGCGATTCTTCTCATCGTTTCGTTCGTCCTCTCGGATGGCTGAGTCGAGACAGGGCGCGTACTTTGCTCAAGCGGTAACCGGTCCCGCAACAGGTATCCATTCAAACCTGGCACACGGGAAGAAACCCTCGTATCGGGCTGCGTATTTCCACCAACGGACTCTTCTGAAAATCAGCCTCAAATACGTCATTCCCGCGCAAGCGGGAATCCATTTAGGCGACATAGACCCCCGCCTTCGCGGGGGTGACCTTGGGGGCGATTTTCATTCCCTAGGGTGGGCCACAGCCTCATGGAAACTCCTCAGTGCACAGTTAGCACGCGAAGCCACTGAGAGTTTTATAAGCCTGGAGGCGCAGAATTGCTCCCCGCAAAATCACGCCTGTTATGTGCCCGTAGACCCGACGAGATTCGCCCAATGACTATTTGTCAGCCTACTCTGCGGCCGCAGACAGGGTCAATAATCTCAAGCCGGTATTAGGCTCAATAAAACAAGTTAGGTTTTGTGTAATTTCAGCGGAGGTAAGCCGAATCTCACATAATGGATTCGGAACCACAATATGGGCGAAGTCAGCAACTGCATCCAAAGCGCGGCTGGGATCCAAAAAACGGCCACGCTCCGTAATGAGTCGGTCGAGGTCTCCCGGCACAAGTTCTGCTACCGGGACTTCCCGTTCTCGTCCGTCACGCAGAACGGCAGCCGTAGTGGCCAACTGCTTCTGAATCTCCTCCACCGCATGCCGGGCCTGGAATCCCATGAGGAAATTCAGCAGGATGCTGAGCAGAACGATGGCGATGATGAACCACCCGCCAATATGATCACCCAGTCCGAGAGATATGCCGCTGGCAACAAGAAGTACGAAGACAAGGGGATTGGCGAAGGGTCGTAAAATGCTGAACAGTGTAGCGAAGCGCGATTCCTGCACCAGACTATTTGGGCCGTACTGGCGCAATCGCCGCCTCGCCTCGTCGGTAGTCAGCCCCGCCGGACTCGCCTGCAATTGCTGAAGCAGGTCGCGCAGGGGCCACTGCCAGATACCCTCTAAAGGCGATTTTGATTTTCCATGGAGTCGCCTCCATTGGCCGTCAGGAAATTGCTCGCGCTATCATGAATGCTGCGGCGGCTGCTAGCCCACCCACGACCGTGGTTTGGATTGCGCTACGGAGCGGTGGCGCGCCAGTAAAGCGGCCTTTGACGTAACCAAAAGCAGCTAGCGCGAAAAGCGTAATGATTACCGATACCTTAAGGGCCGCGCTGGCGGTCGAGAGAACAATGTACGGACCGAGCGGGATGAAACCGCCTGCGATGTACGCTCCTGCAATCGTTGCCGCACTGATAAACGCTCGCTTGGGGTCGGGTTTCTCAAGCCCCAGCTCAAATCGCATCATGAAATCAACCCAGGCTTGTGGCCGCTTTCTAAGCTCCTCCACAATTGGCTTGCTTACCTCGGCGGTCAGACCATAGGATTGGAAAACTTCCGCAACTTCGTCCGCTTCAACCTCGGGCTTCTCATCCACTTCCGATTCTTCTCTCGCCCTCTCGCTGAAGTAGTGTTCCGCGTCACTCTTAGCGGCCAGATAACCGCCCAGTCCCATAGCGATCGAACCTGCGGTGATTTCTGCCAGGCCCGCGGTTACAATGATACTCGTGGTATCAATGGCGCCTGACAGACCCGCTGCCAGAGCGAAAGGAACTGTCAATCCATCGGACATTCCAATCACAACGTCTCGAACAGTTTCGGATCCGGTGAAATGACGCTCGATGTGGGGTGTTTGGGGCATTGGAGTTTGTCCTGTAATGATGGGGTATACAGCAAGGTGCGGCCTTCGGCCGCAATCCAGATTCAAAATTCCAGATTCAAGAGGCGTCGCCCTTCTGGACGCCTGAAACGCTTGACAGAAGAATAACAAATTACGATCTTGTAATACAGAAGCCTGCTTAGAGCAGCGGGAAAGTC
Organism: uncultured Acidobacteriota bacterium; assembly: GCA_963770415.1. Classification (GTDB taxonomy): domain Bacteria; phylum Acidobacteriota; class Terriglobia; order UBA7540; family UBA7540; genus CAVROP01. The sequence continues at coordinate 44,750 of CAVYPU010000011.1, read as the reverse complement.
ACGTTGCATGCGTCTTGACCACGGGGCGACTCGATTGTAGTCGCTTTCTCAACAGTATCGCCGCGGCCACCACGATGATCACCGCGGCGGCAATCGCTAGCAACCACCCGGAATGTCGCCCTAGATGCCGCAGACCGATAACGAAGCGGCGGCCGTAGTGGGAGGCAATTGCGGCTATGGCTCCATAACGCACTCCCCGGCCCAAAGCCACGACAACCATGAATGTCCGGAGGGGGTAGTCCAACGCGCCTGCTACGGCGAAAAACGCGCTCGTAGGGAAGGGCAAAGGCACAACGGTAGAAACGACCAGAGCGCCCGTACCCCAACGCTCGAAGTACTGCAGCAGCCTGGCGACCTTGGGCTTTCCAAACTTGCGATTGAGATAGTCCAAACCGGCCTTGCGTGCCATTCGAAACGTTAAGTAGGGTCCGATGATCGAGCCTGCCATGGCGACTGCGGCATAGTAGTACCACGGTTCGCGCTGGCGCGCAGCGAGTATGGCGGTGAGAATGTCCAGGCCGCCGAATGTTGGGATGGGGGGAGCTGTCTACGATCGCGAGAAGGAAGAGCCCCAATCCGCCTAAGTGCTGCACTAGCGCCGCGATCCCTTGCGGGTGTCGTGGCGCCGGTTTAACAATGTCCGCGAGTGTTTCGAGAAGCCGCACAGTTACCCAGCGTACGATACCACGTTTTCAGTGACCTACGCATCGGCAGCAAAAAGGCACAAGCGCAAATCTGGGGAAGAACCGTAGACCTCAAAGGTGGAAGTTCGCGCTACGCTCGCTGCATTTGCTCTTTGTCTACATAGAACGAGCACTTTTGACCAAACATACGAGCAATACTGAACTGACACGCAACCGCCCCACAGGATATAAAGACACTAGGTGTAAAGATATTGGAGCATCACATAAATGACTGGCGAGAGTTTCACGATTTCTGCACGAAGCGGTGCCGGAGAGGTCCACGCGACGGGACAGTGGTGGGCGCCTGGACGCTGGTGGCTGATCATAGCGGCGTCGCTCATCGTTATCGCAGGCATCGTGCTGATCGTGCTGGCCTGCAACTGGCCATACACGCAACAGGCTGTCGCCAAAGCGCTGCAGGACCGATTCGCCCGAACTGTCCAAATCCGCAGCTTCCGCAAGACCTACTTTCCACCGGGGTGCGTGGCTGAAGGGGTCAGTTTCCTGCACCGGAAGCGCACGGACCTGCCAGCGTTGATCACGGTCCAGACGCTGATCATTCGGGGAAGCTACAACGGCCTTTTCCGGATTCACAAGCGCGTGGATGAGGTCCAGGTGAAGGGGTTGCACGTGTTAATAGCCCCGCCGGGTCCGCGCGGCCAATCGCCTAATGTGATGCCGTTGACCACCAGCACCACGGGCGCTTCAGTCACGATCGGCAAGATCACCACGGATGGCGCTCTGCTCGAGTTCATGCCCCGCCAGACGGACCGAGAACCCTTCAAGATGTACGTTCATCGCCTGACATTGGACAACGTAGGTGAAAACGGGGTCATCTCCTACCACGCAGCGTTGTTAAATACCGAGCCGCCAGGGGAAATCCGTTCGGAGGGTAAGATCGGTCCCTGGAATGAGGATGACCCCGGCAGTACGCCGGTGACTGGTTCATACACCTATAAGTACGTGAACCTGGCTGTGTTCGAGGGTATTTCAGGTACCCTATCGTCACAAGGCAAGTTTAGCGGCACCATCGGCCACATCGATGCGGAGGGCGAAGCCGACGTTCCCGACTTCCGCGTCTCCGGAAGCAGCCACACCGTTCACTTGACTTCGAAATTCCAAGCGGTTGTGGACGGAATGAATGGAGACACGTTTCTTTCGAACGTGGACTCGCACTTCCAGCGAACCACCGTGACTTCGAAAGGTAGCGTCGCCGGGAATCCCGGCCAGCAGGGAAAAACGGTTCGGCTGGAGATGTCCGTGAATGGCGGCCGTATCGAGGATTTGTTGTCGCTCTTTACGGAGCAGAAACGTCCGTCGATGACCGGCAGCATCAATTTGCGTGCGAAAATACAAGTGCCGCCGGGGCCTCCGGGATTCTTGCGGAAGCTGGATCTTGCAGGCAGCTTCGGCATTGGCAGCGGACGCTTCACGAACCCGGGCGTCCAGGAGCCGGTAAATACATTAACCCAGAGTGCGGGCGGCGAGAACAAGAAGCAGGAGGCCGAAGACCCTGAAACGGTGCTCTCGAAGTTTAGTGGGCAGGTCTCGGCGACGGATGGCGTTGCAACTCTTTCCGAGGTCTCCTTCAGCGCTCCAGGCACCCGCGCGCAGCTTCAAGGAACCTACAGCTTGGTGGACCGAAAAGTTGACCTCCATGGAGTTTTGTACACCAACGGAAAGTTATCCGACACCACCTCGGGATTCAAAGCACTGGTATTGAAGGCAGTCGGTCCGCTCCTGAAAAAGAAGTCCGTTACGGTGGTTCCCTTCGCAATTGCCGGCACATCTTCCAATCCTTCTTTCGCGTTAGATTTTACTGAAAAACGCCGGGAATCTTCTCTACCCGCGCCCGGCCCGTGAGCCACTGAAAGTTTTGCGAATACCACCCCGGATGTTGACGAAATCGCCCGGTGGGGCAGAGCGCCAGTTGCGATGATTCTTTTTTACACCACTTCCCGCCGCGCAGTACAATAGCGCCTGCTGGTCAAAGGAGAGGGGCATGTCCGAAATGATCATTCGTCCAACTATGAAATTCATATACATGGGCTACGCGGTCACGGTTGTGATCGTGGCGGCTTTGGTCATTGTGATGATGCGTTTCGAATGGCCGCCGTCGATTCCGCCGGCATGGCAGCCTTGGATTCCTTGGTTGCCCGTGTTTCTTCTGCTCTGGCCTCTGAAACGCCATGTCCGCAACCGCCTGACCAAGATGACGATCCTCGATGACCGGTTGCGGTACGAAACGGGGTTTCTGAGTAGGACCACACGCACCATCCTGGTCTCTCGAGTGCAGGATGTGACGGTGCATCAGCGGGTTGGTCAAAGAATTTTCGGACTGGGCGATCTTTCGATCGAGACAGCGGGCGAGGCGAGCAGGCTGACAATCTTCCAAGTCGCCCGGCCGCAGGAAATCGCGGACCACATCAACCAACTCTCCGGGAGAGAACACTCAAAAGACCAACTCACATGACAGGCGGCCACGGCACGGACGCGGTGGCGTGAGCTTTTGAGAATCGCACGAATCCACGCCAGGCTGATCATACCGCGGCTATATCCTCGGCGGTAACACTTGCGCGGGCCCCTCGGGGCTACTGTGGTTTTGGAACGGTAGCGGAAGACTCGGGAACGGGCAGTTCTGCGGTGGTCTTGGGTGGAACGCTATTCTGCCCCAGCTTCGCAGGCGGCATTTCAGTGCCGCTAGGGTAAACGAGAATCTGGATTGTACCCCAACCCTTTTCAGGGCTCGTGCCACTCTTCTTCCCGATTGCCAGTGTCTTGAGCCGCCGATCATCGAAACCGAAATTCTCCACAAGGTACTCGCGGACCACCAAGGCGCGACCTTGGGTCAGGACCAAGTCTTTCCCGGCATCTCCTTCCATGCTGGACAACGCGGCCACCACGGCAACCCCAAAGTCAGTATCGGTCAGGAAATCGCCGGCAGCGTCCAGAGACTTCTGGTTTTTCAGCTTGGCCGTGTCTACTTTACCGAAGAGTTGCTTTGCCTCGAACGTAAACGTTTTCTGGGCCGCGCCCTGGGGCAAGCTTACGATTTCATCTTTCGCCAGCTCCGCGGAATCTTCATAACCGCGATTCTTGAAATACCCGCGCACGAAGAAATTGTGCTTCATCGCCTCCATGTTCTCCTGGAAATCGGTGACCCCCGCTTGCGCATGGGCTACCACATCACGGATTCCCTCCATCGTTTGGTTAAGCTCGAGATAGGCCGTCTTATCGTTGATCAACGCCCCGATAGTCCCTTGACCATGGTCGATCTTAGCGCTGACCGAATTTAAACTCGCGGTCGCCTGCGTAATGTTTATGATGGCTTGCTGGCTGCTATCCAGCATATCCTCCGACTTCTTAATCAGGTCGGACATGGCGATGGGAGGGTGGCTGGAGATGGTATCACCGTCGCGCACGTTGGCCGCGCCGGCAGATCCAAATGAGATCGCCATGTATTCGTTGCCCAGCAGGCCCTCGGTTTCGATTGACGCTACGGAGTCTTGCTTGATGATTTCGTGGGTCGAGCTGTCGAGGTCCATCACCACCGTGATTTTATCGCCTGGTCGGTGGGGCAACTCGATACTACGCACGGTTCCGCGGTAAACACCACCCACCCGGACCCCGGCGCCCACATCCAAGCCCACCACGTTGCTGAACTGCGCCTTTAATCGGTAAGTGGAGGTAAAAAGATATTGCTTGTTACCGATGATAAAGGTTCCCACCGCCAGAATCGCCAGTGTCGTAACGATGAAAGCTCCCAATCGCGCCGCTCTCGACATATGTTCTCCTAACAGGTTAATGGATGTTGTAACGCTGACCTTCAGCTCAGGACGTGCTGACTAAGATCGGCGCTAAAATGTTTCTCATCAACCTCCCACGTGGCGTCCCGCCGCATAAATTCCAAGACAAACTTGTCGTGACTCTTCTCCAGGTCCTCGAAGGCGCCTTCGATCACTATATTTCCTTGGTGGAGCAGTGCCAGCCGGCCGGCGATGGTTTTTGCGCTTTGCAAATCGTGCGTGACCACGATGGACGCCATGGCATGTTCCTTTTGCAGCTTGAGAACGAGCTCGTCAATCTCGCCGGAGGTAATAGGATCCAGTCCCGCGGTGGGTTCATCCAGCAGCAGGATGTCGGGGTCGAGCGCCAACGCCCGCGCCAGCCCGACTCGCTTCTTCATGCCGCCCGAAATATCGGAAGGCATCTTCTTGAGATCGCCTTCCATACCCACACTCTTCAGCAATTCCTTGACTCGATCCCGCCGCTCGGACTCCGGCATGGATGTATTGTGCTTCAGTGGAAAGTCCACATTCTCCTCCACTGTCAGCGAATCGTAGAGCGCCGCCTGCTGGAACAAAAAACCCATCTTCTTGCGGATTGCGTTGAGCTTGCCTAGATTGATTCCGGTAATCTCCTGCCCGTGGATATTCACCGAGCCCGCGTCCGGCTTCTCGAGCCCGATGATGATCTTCAACAAAACACTCTTGCCGGTGCCACTGCGGCCGAGCACCGCGAGCGTTTCACCGCGGGCCACGGTTAGGTCAATCCCGTTCAAGACCACCTGGGCGCCGAAGGACTTGTGCAGACCTCGCAGGACCACGGGCGGCTCGCCATTGCTTTTCTCAAAGTTCTCTATCACGATGCGGTTACGGGTCCCTTTCAGTGCCCCGTTGCGAATCTTCAGCGCGGGTCTTCATGGAAAAAACATGACGATCAGTTTCACCAGGATGACGTCGGCCAGGATTACAAACAGCGAAGATAAGACCACTGCGCTCGTCGCCGTTCGCCCCACGCCCTCGGTGCCTCCCTGCGTCCGCATTCCCTGAAAGCACGCCACCAGCCCGATGATCAGGCCGAATACCGCGGTTTTGAAGGTTGGCGGAAGAAAATCGTTGAAGGCGAAAACGCTGAAGCCGTTGTGGATGAACTGATAGAAGGTGATCGGTTCAGCCATGGCATCGGCCACCCACGCCATCACCACCCCGCAGAAATCGGCAGCGAGGGTCAGGAGTGGCAGCACCAGAATGCAAGCCAGAATGCGGGTTGCGGCCAGCAGCCTGAAGGGATTTACGGCTGATGCCTCGATGGCATCAATCTGCTCCGTGACCTTCATCGATCCCAACTCAGCGCCGATGCCGGCTCCCGCTCGGCCGCAGACGATCAAGGCGGTAATGATAGGACCGATCTCATGGATGATCGAGAACACCACGGCGGCGGGAAGCAATGAATTGGCGCCGAATCGAACCAGGCTGTCGCGGGTTTCAAGGGAGAGGATGGCGCCGATGGCCGCGCCCGCCAAAGCCACGAGAGGAAACGATTTTGATCCTATCTCGTCGATTTGCCGGACAAGCTCGCGGAATTCAAAAGGCGGCGTCAGGCCAGACCGCAGAACTTGCCAAGAAAAAAGGCCCAGTTCACCGAACCATTCGAAAAACCCGTTGATCAGAGCCGTGCTGGAACTCGCAGTGGAGGACATGGGCACAACCTACAACCTCAGAAGCAAGCCCTATTTCGGACCTCTATCCCCTGTCGGCAGTAACTTTTATCAATTCCGTACGAGCGCTTATCTGGCCGCAAAGTGTGGACCTTCACTTGAGGCCTCGACGGTGAACCGTTTGGATACGGCCGTAGCACACGGTTAATGAGTCGTAGCGCCTTGCCTCGTCGTCGGCGCCTTCGTCACGTGCTGCAGCCGGATGTAGGCCGCGGCGGCGCGAACGCGCACCGCATCCTTCTTGTCGTCCAGCAGGGGGACCAACTTCTCCCGGAATCCTGGGAAGGGATGCATCGCCACCAGGTGAACGGCCGCAGCGCGCACTGACCATTCCTTGTCCGACAACGCTGATCCCACCGCATCAGCCAGGGTTGGATCACGCGAGCTTCCGATGAGCAGCAGAGAGGCGGCCCGGGCCGAAGAATCAGGAGCCGACAGGATGCCTTGTGCCGAAGATAATCCGAACCCGAGGCCCGGCACGGGAGCGAAACCTGCTGCCTCGATGCCGACGGCAATGAAAAGCTTGGTGGGAGTGTGCAACAGGCGCAAGGCGCTTCGTTTCTCTTTGCTGAGATAGCTTGACGACGCTTTAGACTCTTTGCTTACCACGGCGAGAAGAAACTGCACTCCATCGGGATCGTGGAGTTGGTAAAGCACCTTGGCGGCGGCGAAGTCGACTTCGGGAACGGGATCCTGCAGAGCTTTCTTCAAAAGGGGAAGGGTCCGGTTGTCCTTGAAGTCACCCAGGGTGACAACCACCGCAATCCGGACCGAGACGTCGTGGTCATCGAGCATCGGGGCAAGCCACTCCAGGGCGTTATCTTTCATCCCCACCAGGCTCAGGGCCTCCGCCGCGCCTATTCGGACGTCCGGATTCGCGGTCATGGGCGGCGTCGTCCAGCATGCTGCGGCACCTTTGGACGGTATCGGCGGGTTGAGTCTGCCCAAACGCCAGGGTCGTGCCCAGCATCATCAGTATCCAGATCCGCACGGTGATTGGCTCCTTCCTATTTTGAGCTTGGGCTGAGGGCAGCGGATTATCGCCAACGGGTAACCCAAGCAGGTTCGTGTTGGCCGCCTCTACACTCAGTGACCTTCAGGATATTCCTCCCGAAATGCGTTGTCTGTTCAGAAACGACCAATGGTCTGAGCAAACTTGCACAGCATGACGTCCTGACAATAGACGGTAGGCATACTCCCGGATGAAACCGGCCGCGCAAGCGGGCCTCCCACTCCATGATGTGGAATGAGCAGTTTTGACCAAACGTGTGAGCCGTTCTGAACTGACACTGAATCAAGCCAAGGGTAAAAGAGGAAGTGCCGCCAGAATATGGTAGTGGAAGCGGCGGTCGCCGGGCGTTTCCTAGCCCCTTGAGGATGCCCGGCAGAACCGAGAAGGAGAATGCAAACATGCCAGGAAAAAACGCGGCGGTGTTGGGTATGTACCCCGATTACTCCAGCGTGGAGAACGCTGATCAAAAGAAGAACATGAAAACGCTTAAATTGTGCCTAACCTTGCTCACGCTGGTCGCTGTTGGAAGCCTGGTGGGCTGCTCAGGAGCGTCCAGGAAGTCGCGTGATGTTTCTGAAAGCATCCGTACTGCGCTCGACCAAGCCGGCCTGAAGGATGTCTCGGTAACGCAGGATCGCGACAAGGGTGTAGTGACCCTGGGCGGCAACGTCGCGAATGAAGATGCCAAGGCACAGGCTGAATCCATTGCAAAGTCAATCGCAACGGGGCAGGTTGTCGCGAACGAGATTGCTGTGACTCCTCCCGGCGCCGAAGGTGAGGCAAAGGCCGTAAACTCGGATCTGGACGCGGGTATCGGCAAGAACTTGGACGCTGCCCTCATCCAGAACAGGCTCCGCAAGGGAGTCGAATACGACGTCAAGAATGGCGTCGTGACGTTGACCGGCGAGGTTAGTTCCCCATCCAAGCGCGCCCGCGTCGAACAAGTGGCGTCAACCGTTCCGAACGTGCGGCAGGTAGTGGACGAGCTGCAAGTTAAAGGTCAGAAGGCCACCTCCACGCCGTAAGAGCCGAGAACGCGCTCTGGGCCGCATAACCTAACCACTCTGTTTGCTCGAGAAGGAGATGACATGTCATTTGGAATTTACTCTATTGGATTCGTGCTCGTGATTGGCGGGCTGATTTACGGAGCCTATTTGATGCATGTCCCGGCACACTGGATTGCCGTGGGTGCGATCGTACTATTGGGCCTAGGAATTCTGACGGGTGTCAAAGCAACGCGCCAAAAGGATCCGGCTGGATAGCGGTAGTTGTCGCTAGGTCTTTCGGGCAGCCCCCGATAGTACCGCGGGCTATAAATATTGGTAGTCCGGGGATGGCCATGCGAGATCGTTTTCGTCAAAGGGTGCTTGCTCGAAACCGGGCTGGAGCGTTGCATGCTGAAGCGATCAGGTGTAAATGTTCGGTTGGGTGCGAAGTCAAAGCGGAAATTCTGATCGAAGGATTTTACTAACGAAGAGGAGATTCCCATGGGATTGCTTTTGCTAGTTGTTGTTCTGCTGCTTTTGTTCGGCGGCGGCGGAGGCTATTACGGATATCGGAGATGGGGTTCGGGAGGTGGCATCGGGGTCGTCGGAGTGGTGCTGATCATTCTGGCAGTCGTATACGTGTTTGGCGGAATGCGTCTCCCGCATTGAGGTTTCCTGCTTAAAGGCGTTCGGATGAGGAAGCATTCTCTGTGAGGGTGCCACTACAGTGCGCTATCGAGACCAGACACGTCGCCGAGAGTTCACGCACATTTATTTGCCTGGGATTTCAGGTTAGGAGGTCCAGGTAGACTGTCAGCCGCTCATGAACCCAGAACGGAAATCCCGGCTAAGGTTGAGCGAGTACGTAAAACGCCACTGTTGAGGAGGAAGTCATGTCGCATGAGGTAAGTCGTTGGAAGTGCATTCTATTCGTTTCCGCACTAGCAGTAATGTTGCTGGCTGGTGGCGTGGCGAGCACGCAGGCGAGTGGTAATGACCGCCATTGCGAGCAACGTATCCACAAGGCCGAGGAAAATCTCCGAAAGGCAGTTGACCGCCACGGTGAGCATAGCGGCCAGGCAGAGAAACGTCGCCACGAACTGGAGGAGGCAAAGAGGAGTTGCGGCGACGACCACGATCGACACTAGGGGCGTCGTTCTCATCTCTAAGATACCAACCGTCAACTCCGCCTCGTTCGCGGCTGAGACAACGCCACACGACCGAGATAGGGGGAGCGGTTGCCCGCCCCCCTGCTCAGGGTCGGTAATAATCCGAAGCCACAAGCTGTCAGTTTTGAGTCTTAGGGTACTTTGCTGACCAGTTGCGCAGGCGACGGGAGCTGCGAGGCGTTCCAACCTCCACCGAGCGCCTCGATCAACCCTCCGCTGGCCGTCATCTGCTGAATTCGAAGGTTGACCGCAGTTTCCTGATTGGAGAGCAATGCGGTTTGCGCCGTAAGCACATTCAGGTAAGGATCGATTCCCAATTTGTAGCGATCCTTGGCAATCGCGAGGCTTTTTTCCGCCGATTTGACCGCCGTGTCCTGATATTGAATCTCCACCGACAGGATGCGCAATGACGCGAGGTTATCCTCGACTTGCTGAAAAGCCGTTAGTACCGTCTGTCGATAGTTGGCGACGGTCTCGTCGTACTGGGCGCGGTATTGCTGCATTGTAGCGCGGCGCAATCCCGCGTCAAAGATCGTTTCCGCTGCTGCCGGGCCAATCGAGAAAAAGCGGCTCGGCCATGAAAACCAACGCGTGAAGGAAGAGCTTTCAACTCCTGCCGCGGCGCTCAAGGTGAGGTTGGGGAAGTAGGCTGCTCTGGCAATACCGATCTGGGCGTTGGCTTGCGCCACCGAACGCTCCGCCGCGGCGACGTCGGGTCGCCGCTCAAGAAGCTGGGAGGGAACGCCGATGGGAATCGCCGGAGGTCTTGAGTTGAGCGGTTCCATGGGAATTGAGAACGTGGATGCCGGTTGGCCGGTCAGCACGGCGATGGCATTTTCAAACTGCGCCCGCTGGATGTCAAGAGCGGAATCCTGTGCTTGCGTGGCTTCAAGTTGAGTCTCGGCTTGCGCCACGGCCTCGTCCGTCCCGATACCTGTCTCGTACTGAGCCCTGGTAAAATCCAGCAAATTTTGATAAGCGACCACCGTTGCATCCAACAACTGCTTTAAAGCATCCTGGCCGCGAAGTTGAAAGTAATCCATAGCAAGGTCGGCCTGGGCAGTGAGGCGGACATTCTCGAGATCTGCCGCGCTCGCCTGCGCTCCGTAGGCGACGGATTTGATCGTATTCCGGATACGGCCGAACAGATCCGGCTGCCAGGTGGCATCAAACGGGAAGGTGTACTCCTCGAGGGTTCCCCCTTTCCCCGCGGAAGAAGTGGAACCTGTTCCGGAGCTGGGACCAGAAGCCGCTGCGCCGCCTGACGTGGCTGGCGACCGTGCCGCCGTGATGGCGGGCCCGGTCGTCACTGTCGGGAAAAGCTGGGATCGAGCTTCCTTAACCAGGGCGCGCGCGGCGAAAAAGCTTGCCGCAGCAGAGGCGATGTTCTGGTTGGAGATGTTAACCTTCTCTTCCAGCGCATTCAACTGAGGATCTCCAAAAATCCCCCACCACTTTCCGCGAAGCGCATCATCTTTCGGCTGCGCCACTTTCCAACCGTCCGTATTTTTGTAGTCGGCGGGAGTGAGTTCCTTGTATGCCGCAGGAGTATCCGCGGGCGGTGTGTGGTACTTCGGGCCGACCGTGCACCCTGCCAGGAGGCAAGCGGCCAGCGCGAGGCACGATCTGGCTCCGCGATAGGAAGAAATCATATTGTTATGCTCCCCCGAAGTGCCATCGATTTGATCTACTACCCTCTCCCTCTTGGAGAGAGGGTGGACCGCAACCGGCGCTTTCTTCAGCCCGGTCGGGCCGGATGAAGGCGTCGCGCCCGAACAAACTCGGGTTTCGATTCCGAATCCGAATTTCAGACTCCGAATTCCATGCAGGCCTCAAGTGAACAGCATTTGAGCAGCATTGTTCCTGACTGCTCCCATTAAACTACAGCGCTGGGGGCTGATCCAACCCCTCGGTCAAGGCCAAGGATTTCGTGCTGCTTTCCCTGCATTCGGAGCCGCAGCCGGTCGAATGTCAGATAGACGACCGGCGTTGTATAGAGCGTGAGCAACTGGCTCAAGATTAGCCCTCCCACAATCGTGATGCCCAAGGGCCGGCGGAGCTCATATCCCATGCCCGTCCCTAGCGCCAAGGGCAGAGCCCCCAACAATGCCGCCATCGTCGTCATCAGGATGGGACGGAAGCGCAACATGCACGCTTCAAAAATTGCGTCGGCTGGGCGCTTGCCTTCCTGGCGTTCTGCCTGAAGCGCGAAATCGATCATCATGATGGCGTTCTTCTTTACAATTCCGATCAGCAGCACAATGCCAATGATGGAAATGATGTTCAGATCCACATTAAAGAGCATCAAGGCGAGCATGGCGCCCACGCTCGCCGAGGGCAGAGAGGAGATGATGGTCAGGGGATGAACCAGGCTTTCATACAAAATACCGAGAACGATGTACACCGCCAGCAACGCCGTGAGAATCAGCACGGGCTCGGTGCCCAAAGATTGTTGGTAGGCCTGCAGTGTGCCGGCATAAAAGCCTTGCAGCGTGGAAGGTGCACCGAGCCGCTTCTGCATTTGGTCGATGCTCGTTGTGGCATCGCTCAACGACTTATTCGACGCGAGGTTAAAGGACACGGTGACGGAGGGGAATAAACCCGTATGGTTGACGGCCAGTGGTGTGGTGTTGGCCCGGCCCTTGGCCACCGCGAGCAGCGGAATGTTATTGCCCCTGGACGAAAGGAGATAGATGTCTTTCAATCCTTCCGGGCTTTGCCAATACTGGGGAGCAACCTCCAGCACCACGTAATACTGATTTAACTCTGTGTAGATGATGGACACTTCTGATTGGCCGAAGGCGCCGTATAGCGCCGAGTCCAGGGACTGTGCGGTAAGGCCGAGCTTTGCGGCAGTGACGCGATCGTAGGTCATCATCTCATCAAGACCGCCATTCTGCTGGTCTGAGCTTACGTCCTGAAGGCCAGGCAAGTGCTGCATCGCACCCTGTAGGATCGGTCCCCACTTGGAAAGATCCTGTGTCGTGTCGGATTGGATCGTATACTGGTACATCGCATTACCGGTCCGGCCGCCGATGCGCAGATCCTGCACGGGCTGGAGGAAGGCCGAAGCCACCGGTAGACGGTTCAATTTGGGGCGCAGGCGGTTGATGACCTGAGTGGCGCTGACGCTGCGCTGCCCCAGTGGCTTGAGCGCAATATAGAGAGAGCCGGTATTGGTGGCCCCATTGCCGCCAGAAAACCCAGTCACGTTCGCGACGGCAGGATCATTCTTGATCACGTCGATGATCTGCTGAACGGAGCTGTTCATCGCGGGAAAAGATGAATCTTGCGGCCCGCGCACACTGCCGGAGATCGCTCCCGTGTCCTCCACGGGGAAAAATCCCTTGGGTATCTTGATGATCACGACCACATTGAGGGCAATGGTGAGGAAGAGTACGCTGAGCGTGAGCGTCGGATGGTCGAGCACCCAATGCAGGGTGCGGCGGTACAAGCGCAGCACCCCCTCAAAGACATTTTCGCTGGCGGTGAAGATGCGGCCATGTTTTACCGCGCGCTCGTTTCTCAACAGGTAGGCGCACATCATGGGCGTGGTGGTCAGCGAGATCACCATCGACACGACGATGGACGTGGACAGGGTGACGGCGAACTCGCGGAAAAGGCGGCCCACGATCCCGCCCATCAACAAGAGAGGAATAAAAACGGCAATGAGCGAAATGCTGATGGTGAAGACAGTGAAACCGATTTCTTCCGCTCCCTTCAACGCTGCGGCAAAGGGCCTCATGCCGTCCTCCAGATGACGCGTAATGTTTTCCATCACCACGATGGCGTCATCCACCACAAATCCCGTAGAAATAGTCAGGGCCATCAGCGAGAGGTTGTCGAGGCTATATCCGAACATATACATCACGGCGAACGTGCCGATCAGCGAGACCGGCACGGCGACGCCGGGAATAAGCGTGGCGCGGCCGTTGCGCAGGAAGACAAACACCACGACGATGACGAGGCCGATGGAAATGACCAACGTCCGCTCAACGTCACTGACCGAGGCACGGATGGTTAAGGTGCGATCAAGGACGATGGTGGTGTCGATGCCGAGAGGAATGGATGCCTTGATAAACGGGAGTTGCGCGCGAATGCGGTCGACCGTGCCAATAATGTTGGCGCCAGGCTGGCGGAAGATGATGATCGTAATCGCGCGCTTGCCGTTCAAATAGCCGGCAGCACGGACGTTTTGCACGGAGTCGGTCACCTGGGCGACATCGGACAGGCGCACTGCCGCCCCGTTCTTATAACCGACGACAAGCGGCTTGTAGTCGGCGGCGTGCGAGATCTGGTCGTTGGCAATGATGTCTGCGGTCACAATGCCGTCAGAGATTTGGCCTTTGGCCAGGTCAGAGTTCTGAAGGCTCAGCACGGACTGCAAATTCGCCAGGGTAAGCCCATAGCTGGCCAATTGTGTAGGATTGGCGTCCACACGCACGGACGGCAGCGCGCCACCTCCGGCAGTGACTTGTCCCACACCCTGGATCTGCGACAACTTCTGCTGGATGACGGTCGAGGCTTCGTCATAAAGTTTATCGGGACCGTATTTGTCGGAGGTGAGACCCATGATCATGATCGGGGCATCGGCGGGATTGACCTTGCGATAGGTCGGATTCGCCGGCAGGTTGGCGGGCAGGTAGGTTCGCGCGGCGTTGATAGCAGACTCCACATCGCGTGCCGCGCCGTCAATGTCGCGGCTGAGGTCAAACTGAATGGTGACCGAAGTGCTTCCGAGCGTGCTCGCGGAGGTCATTTCCGTCACTCCGGCAATATGGCCGAACTGCCGCTCCAGGGGAGTGGCGACGGACGAGGCCATAATTTCGGCGCTGGCTCCCGGCAAGCCTGAACTGACGGAAATAGTGGGGAAGTCGACCTCCGGCAAGGGAGCTACCGGCAGCACCTCAAATGCAATCGCCCCGGCAAGGGCAACCGCCACCCCCCAATCCGTTGATAACGACGCGGAATGGTTCACTCGGTGGCAGTTCCCGTTGTATAGGGGGACTGCGGGCTAGAGTGAAGCGTCTGCATGGCGCTTCGGCGGTTTGGTTATGGTGCTCGGCTCACCGGGATACTCCTTACAGTGTTTGTACCGCGCAAAAGCAAGACACGCCCAGCGGGTTTCGGAAAAGGGGCTTGCAAATCCTTTGATAACTCGGCCATTTTGGCACACGCCTCAGCTCATGGCTCCTAACCACTGTAGCCCTTCCCGGTAGGCGGCAATCCCCTCCGCGGCCGCTGCCAACCGCAGCAGCAAGCGGCGAGCGTGACGCACCAGCCGTCCCGGCGTGTTGAAGATCAAAAAGCGCAAACGCTTGGGCCGCGCCGTGAGTAACTCCGCCGGCAGCGCAATCCACTTCAGAGCCGTGAGTACGTTATGCGCAATCACCGCCAAGCGCAGCCAAGCGGCATTGGCTCCGAAATATTTCGAAGGCAGCACCCCCGCCCCCAGGTCATTCTTGAGAACGTCGTGGACCATTTCCACCCTGCCCGCCTTCTCCCGGTGCCACTCGATCAGCCGTGCCGCCTTCCACTCCCACAGGTTCGACAGTACCGCGAAATGGCGCACCCGGCTACCGTCCTCGAACAGTTCTCCCTGCTTCTTGCGAATCCGAATGGCCACATAGCGCAGAGGCTGTATATCCTTCTTCTCGGTCTTCTCACCGGGTACGAACGCGACCTCCGCGCACTCCCGGATCTCTTGCGGATGGGGCTTGCCGTAGGGTTCCCACTCGGCTTCCGCCACTGCCTGAATCGCCGCCTGCAAAGCTTCGCTCATGCGTGCACTGATGGCAAAGCCGATCCGCCCTGGCGGCCCACCCGGTCGTTGCTCGTTGCGCAGCCAATTCACCAAGCCACTTTCGTGACAGGCCGCATCGCCCCGGAAGTAATATTCGTTCATCGTCCCCGGCAGGGCGGCAAAAGCCCCCTGCGCGACTTGCAGCGGCTCCATCTGCGCCGGTACATTGCCGTCTCGAAACTGGTCCGCCAGCACCAGACCGGTCTCTGCCCACACCGCCAGCATGGGCTGATAACCGCACTCCCCTTCGTAGGTGGCCTTCGCTTCCCGCTTGCGGCTCTCGATAATCGTCGCGTCCTGATCCACCGTGGCGATGCGCTGTTCGGGACGACGCTCCCCGAAGCGCTGCACCAGCTCTCGGTTGACCTGCCCCAATCCCGCCAACGGCAGCGTTTCTTCCGGAATGTAGGCGATCTCCCCGGGCAGACGTCGCTGCTCTGCCTCGGTGATCTTCTCCTCCTGGTGAAAGGCGTACAAAAACTGCAGCGCCGCGCTGGGCGATGGCAGTTCGTGTCCAATCATCTCCGCCAAGCCGGGGTCTTGCCGCAGACGCTCAAAATCGTCCGCGCATTCGCCCCCCGCAGCGTTCAGAATCACGAAGCTCTCGACGAAAGTCGCTTCGTCATAACCGCGCTGCCGCTCTTTCACTCGCACTCGCTCCCGCACGCTCTCGGGCAACCCCAGAGAGCGGAAGGCTTGCACCACCAGCGGTATACCCCCCAACGCGGTGAGCATCTCCGGCAAGGGTTCAGGGTCAACCTCGAACAGCAACGGCGATTCAGTAGGGGAACGTCTGGGCTGTTTGCGCATGCGCGGATAATAGCGGAATTCGGCACCTGGCGGGTGAGAAATGCACGCCCGAACACGTGCCCTCCCAACCTGCGCACCCCCTTTGTCCAGACCTTCCTACGACGCGGTCGAAGAATCCCGCCGAAAACTAATCAACGGATCGGGGCCACCGTGAGCAGCGTCGTAGCCACGGGCCGGCGGATGAAGGGTTGGGAGATGTTCATGCCGGCCCTGCCCGTTCTACGCCTCCGGTTTCCGGCGGGTTCGATTTGTGCGCAAAGCGCTGCGCCAGATTGTCAAAAAAGATGTAGATGACGGGTGTGGTGTAAAGCGTGAGCGCCTGGCTCAGCAGCAGTCCGCCTACCATGGCAATGCCCAGCGGCCTACGCAACTCGGAACCGTATCCCGTCCCGAGCGCCAGCGGGAGCCCTGCCAGGAGTGCGGCCATGGTGGTCATCATAATGGGGCGGAAGCGAAGCAGACACGCCTCGTAAATTGCCTCCGTCGCGTTTTTCCCGTGCTTTCGCTCGCCTTCCAGCGCGAAGTCAACCATCATAATGCCGTTCTTTTTCACAATACCGATCAGAAGGACGATGCCGATGATCGCCACCACGCTTAAATCCTGGTGAAAGAGGAGCAAGGCGAGGAAAGCGCCCACGCCCGCTGACGGAAGCGTGGACAGAATCGTAATCGGGTGGATAAAGCTCTCGTACAAAACACCCAGCACGATGTACACAGTGACCAGCGCAGCAAGAATGAGCAACGGCTCATTGGCCAGCGAATTCGTGAATGATGCCGCGGTGCCTTGAAAACCCGCCTGCAGGCTGGGCGGCATGTGCATGTCTTTCTGCGTTTTGTCAACCGCTGTAATGGCATTGCCCAGTGCGGCATTCGGCGCCAGATTGAACGACACGGTAATCGCTGGGAATTGACCCTGGTGGGTAATGGCGAGCGACTCCGTGGTGTTCTCAAAGTGTGCGACGGCGCTCAGCGGCACGGCACTGCTGGTGGCTGAGCTGGTCGCACCCGCAGAGCCGGCTCCCTTGCTGGAAGTTGCCGTGGAGGTGCTCGCCGAAAGCGCGTTGGCAGGAGGAGCCAGGGTATTGGCCGCCGGAGTGTACCGTGCCGAAGCCGTCAGAGCATTGGATCCCGCCGAGGCCGATCCGGAAGACGCAAATGAGGAAGCCGCTCCGGCACCGCTTGCGCCTGAAGACGCATTGGACTGAATGTAAATCTGATTCAACTTGTTGGGGTTTTTCTGAAACTGCGGCTCACTCTCAAGAACCACGTGGTACTGGTTCACTTGGGTATACATCGTGCTGATCTGCCGCTGACCGAAGGCGTCATACAGCGTGTTATCGATGGTCGTAGGAGCGATGCCCAGCCGCGATGCGGTGACACGGTCGATCACCAGTGATACGGCCAGCCCTCCCGATTGTTGATCGGTGGCCACATCCTCCAGTTCCGGCAACTGCTTCAGGCGGTCAACGAAACGGTTGGTCCAGTCATTGAGCTCGTTGACATCGGGGTCTTCCAGTGCGTACTGGTATTGCGTGCGACTCACCCGGTCATCCACGGTGATGTTCTGTACAGGCTCCATAAACAACTGTATTCCCTGGACCTGGTTCACCCGCGAGTTGAGCCTGCGGATGAGGTCTGAGGCGCTGATATTTCGCTGGTCGAGCGGCTTTAAGTTGATCGACATCCGACCGCTGTTGGTCGTTACATTTGTTCCATCAGCGCCGATAAACGACGAGACGCTTTCCACGGCAGGGTCATCCAGAACTACCTTGGTAATCTCCAACTGCTTCTTTGCCATGGCCTGCGAACTGATCGCCGGCGGCGCCTGCGTTATGCCCTGGATGACACCCGTGTCCTGCACCGGGAAAAATCCCTTTGGGATCACAATGTAAAAGAAAACCGTAAGCAGCAGTGTAGCCACGGCGACGAGCAGCGTAACCGTCTGGAATCGAAGGACAACCTTCAGCGTCCGGCCATAGAACGCGATCATCCATTCGAAAGCACGCTCGGTGGCTCGATAGACTCGCCCCTGCTTCTCTTTTGGCTCGTGCCGCAAGATTCGCGCACTCATCATGGGGGTGAGCGTAAGGGAGACTACCGCCGAAACGATGATCGTGACGGCCAATGTCACGGCAAACTCGCGGAACAGGCGCCCCACCACGTCGCCCATGAATAACAGCGGAATCAGCACGGCGATGAGTGACACGGTCAGCGAGAGAATGGTAAAGCCGATTTGCTCCGCCCCCTTGAGCGCCGCTTCCATGGGCGGATCACCCGCTTCGATGTACCGCGCGATGTTCTCGATCATTACGATGGCATCGTCCACGACGAAACCGGTGGAGATGGTCAACGCCATCAGCGATAGGTTATCCAGGCTGTAACCCAGGACATACATCGCCGCGAACGTGCCCACCAGTGACAGCGGCACAGCCACGCTGGGAATAATGGTGGCATAGAGACTCCGCAAAAAGAGAAAGATGACCAGCACGACGAGTCCAACCGTCAACAGCAACTCGAACTCGACATCGGAAACCGATGCTTGGATGGCGGTGGTGAGATCGGTGAGCGTGGACACCAGAATGCCCGTGGGAAGGTTGGCCTCTAACTGCGGCATGAGTCCCTTGATGCTCTTGACCACGCTGATGGTGTTGGCCCCGGGCTGGCGTTGCACATTCAGGATCACCGCAGGAGTCTGGTTCATCCACGCGGCCAGATTATTGTTCTCTACGCCATTCACGATTCGTGCGACGTCGGTCAGCATCACGGGCGCACCGTTGCGGTAAGCAACGACAACCTTCCCATAGTCGCCGCTGGTGACCAGTTGATCGTTGGCGTCGATCTGGTAATCCTGGCGCGGCCCGTCGAAATTTCCTTTGGCGGCGTTCACGCTGGACTGTGTCAGCGCCGTACGCAGGTCTTCCAGGTTGATGCCGTAGGATGACAGAGCCGTAGGGTTGGCTTGAATGCGAACGGCGGGCTTTTGTCCGCCGCTGATGGTTACCAGACCAACCCCATTGAGCTGCGAAATCTTAGGCGCCAGGCGCGTATCTACAAGGTCTTCAACCTGAGATAGCGGTATGGAATTCGAGGTGATAGCTAAAGTAAGCACAGGGGCGTCGGCTGGATTTGTCTTACTGTAGGTGGGCGGCGCGGGCAGGATGGATGGCAAAAGACTCTGCGACGCGTTGATGGCAGCTTGTACCTCTTCCTCTGCCACATCAATAGCCAGCGAGAGATTAAACTGCAGCACGATGACGGAGGTGCCTCCGGAGCTGGTGGAGGTCATCTGGCTCAAGCCCTGCAGCTCGCCGAATTGGCGCTCCAGGGGCGCCGTCACCGTCGTCGCCATCACCGTGGGGCTGGCGCCGGGATAAAACGTGAGCACCTGAATGGTGGGATAATCGACTTCCGGCAATGCGGAAACGGGCAGTTGTGTATAGCCAACCAGGCCGACCAAGAGGATGGCAGCCATCAGCAAAGCCGTGGCGACGGGTCGCAAGATAAAGGGACGTGATGGACTCACGGGGCGCTGCTCCCGCTCGTGCTGGCCGTGACTGGCTTGTTCGAAATGACCACCGCAGCTTTATCCTGCAACTTATCGAAGCTGCTGTTGGCGACGACGTCGCCAGGATTGATGCCTTCAACCTGCGTTACACCGCCGTTGGTAACCCCCGGCGTTACGCTACGCATATGAGCGAAACTGTTTTGGATTAAACCGAAGTTCCAGTGACAATTAGGCCGAACCTCCGGGTTAGGTGTTGATTATGCAGGACTTGGCGGAATTGTGGTTTTCATTGTGTTCCCATGTATGTGCAAATATTGTGCTTGACAGTTGCTGCTATGTGTGAATAATAGCTCCCATGTACATCGAAACCGTCCCCAACCGCAACTCCCCGCCCGCCATCCTCCTGCGCGAGGGCTGGCGGGAGGGCCAGAAAACCTGCAAACGCACCTTGGCCAATCTCTCCGCTTGGCCGCAAACTCAGATCGAAACCTTGCGCCGCCTGCTGCGCGGCGAGACGCTGGTCTCCCCCAAGGATCTGTTGCACACGGCGCATACCTCTCCCCACGGCCACGTTGAGGCGATCCTGGCCATGATCCGCCAACTCGACCTCGACACTCTGATCTCCTCCAAGCGCTGCCGCGAACGCGACCTGGTGGTGGCCATGATCGTCCAGCGGCTGATCTCGCCCTCCTCCAAATTGGCGACCACGCGGGAGTGGAGCACCACCACCTTGGGGGAAGAGTTGGGGGTGCAGGAGGCCAGCGAAGATGACCTTTACGCAGCCATGGACTGGCTGCTGCAACGGCAGGAACGCATCGAGAAGAAACTGGCCGCCCGCCATCTGAGGGAAGGCGGCTTGGTGCTTTACGATGTGAGCAGCAGTTCCTATGAGGGTCGCACCTGCCCGCTGGTGCAGTACGGCCACAATCGGGATGAAGACCAGCTCCCGATTATCGTCTACGGGGTGATGACGGACGAGGCGGGGCGTCCGGTGGCGGTGCAGGTTTATGCGGGCAACACCGGCGACCCCAGCACGGTGGGCGATCAGGTGGAGAAGTTGCGCCAGCGCTTTGGGCTGGAGCGGGTGGTGCTGGTAGGGGACCGCGGCATGCTGACCCCGCCGCAGATCAACAAACTTCGCCAGCATCCTGGCATGGGCTGGATCACGGCGCTGACCAGCGGAGCAATTCGAGAATTAGTGCAGAAAGGGAGCTTGCAACTCTCCTTGCTGGACGAACAGAACCTGGCCGAAATCAGCTCTCCGGATTACCCCGGCGAGCGGCTCGTGGTCTGTCATAATCCGCTGCTGGAAGAGGAACGGGGGCGCAAGCGGCAGGCGTTGCTGGAAGCGACGGAGAAGCGTCTGACGAAGATCGCCAAGGAAGTAGCGCGCCGCAAGAAGAAGTTGCTGAAGGCGTCCGAGATCGGGCTCAAGGTAGGTAAAGTTCTGGGGCGCTACAAGGTGGGCAAACACTTCGAGTGCCGGATCGGAGAGGGGAGTTTCGAATGGAGCCGACGCCCGGAGTCTATTGCTCAGGAAGCGAAGCTGGATGGAATTTATGTGCTGCGCACCAGTGAACCGGCCGAGCACCTCTCGGCCGAAGATACCGTGCGCAGCTATAAGAGCCTGGCGGAAGTGGAGCGTGCCTTTCGCTGTCTGAAAGGGATCGATCTGCTGGTGCGGCCCATTCGGCATCGCACCGAGGAGCGGGTACCCGCGCATATTTTCTTATGTCTGCTGGCCTACTATGTGGAATGGCACTTGCGGCGGGCTTGGGCGCCGCTGTTGTTCGAGGATGAGGAGCGACGGGAGGAGCGGAAGCGACGCGACCCGATTCTGCCCGCCCAACCCACGGCCGCGGCGAAAGCCAAGAAGCAATCTCATGAAACGCGGGAGGGACTTCCCGTGCACAGCTTCGCCACCCTGCTGGCAGAGTTGGCCAGCCGTGCCCGAGTGACCTACGAATTCAAATCGGGAGAGCTGAAGTTGACCTGCAAGCAGGTGCCGGAGCCGACGCCGCTCCAGGCACGGGCGTACGAGCTGATCCGTACGTTCCCAGTAACTGGAAATCGAGCTTGAATGTATCCCTCAAGGAATCAAAAGCATATCCCTCGAAGGCTACTGGAACTTCGGATTAAATAGACAAACGACGCTTGCCCGTTCTGTTGAATGGCTGAAGACGGAATCAGCGTCACTCCCTCGAGCGTATTCACTAGCAACCGCGTGTTTACGAACTGGTTTGGGAAGAGTGCATCATTGGTGTTGGTAAAGAGTGCTCGCCCTTTTACGGTTCCCGTCGTAGTGTCAATCTGGTTGTCAATCGTCAACAGCGTCCCGCTGGCGATCTTGGTCAGCGCGGTGCGATCAAAGGCATCGACGGGGAGCTTCGCCCGGGCATTGAGGCGGGCTTCAACCGGGCCCAGGCTATCTTCCGGTATGGTGAAAATAACAGTGATGGGCTCGATCTGCGTAATGAGGGCGAGGGTTACGGTTCCAGCCGACTGCACCACGTTGCCCGGATCCACCAGCCGTAAACCCACCCGGCCGGCGATGGGAGCCGTGATATGGCAGTAGTCCACCTGAATCTGGTCAAATTGCACTGTTCCCTGGTCGTTTTTTACAGTGCCCTCGTACTGCAGGACAAGCTTCTCCTGGTCGTCCAAGGTTTGCTTGGCAATGGCGTTGCGTGCCCACGCGGCACGGTAGCGTTCAAGGTCCATCTGTGCCTGGGCGAGCACACTCTGGTCTCGCTCCAGCGCCCCTTGCGCTTGCAAGAGCATGGCGCGGTACGGACGCGAATCGATGTCAACCAGCGGATCGCCCGCCCGTACCCGCTGGCCCTCCGTATAATGCACGCCGACGACTAAGCCATCAACCTGGCTGGTAATCGAATCGGTGTAGACCGGAGTGACTGTGCCGATGGCGTCAAGGTAGACGCCGATATTACCCTTTTGAGCTGTCGTACTCGTAATGGTGATACCCGGTGCGGCAGGGCGTGCCGCCGCCGTTTTTTTGGCTTCCTCGTGGTGGCGCAAAACCAGGAGGAGCGGAACCGCCAGGATCAGGAGCAGCAGGATCCACATGACGACGTGCAGACCCTTATGGCGGGGAACAAAGGCCGGGAGTTGATGGTCAGGGCTGATGACGGCATGCTCGTTCATGTCAGCGGTCAATCGAAATCTCCTTTTTCAGCGCTGAATCTCTCGTTGGGTATTGCTCGTTAGCGGTTCCCCGAAGTACAAGACGCCGGGCTGGACAGTCCTGGTTCCGGCAGGAAGCGAAATTTGCCTATTTGCGTTCCCGAGTGGTTGATGTACACCCAGGGTTTTTGTGTTTTTGAGATCCCAAAAGCACAATCATAGCACCCTCGGCGGCGGCGTGTCTGTCCAACAATGGACAAGTTGGCGGGACATCATCGGAGAGGGAAAATGCACCAAAGCGCTCGGTTGGAGACAACCGGGTGTATACTCTCGGGCAGGGCTTTTGCTCGATGCTGAATATTAAGAAGATTCTCTTGCCGGTTGATTTCCCGCTTGCTTCACTGGGTGTGATTCATCAGGCGGCGACATTGGCGCGCCATTTCCATTCTGAGATCGTGATCCTGCACGTCGTAACGGCGCAGAGCCTTGCCGCCGGCGTGCCGGAAGACAGCCACGGGCTGGCTGACTGGGACTTGCTCGCGGCGATCATCAGACAGGCCCAAAAGCAGCAGGACCAGTCTCTGGGGCTGGAGCTTGATGGCCTGACCATTCAGTGCAAATTGGTGAAAGGCGACGTGGCCCAGGCAATTGTGCAGACGGCGCAGGAGGAAAGAGCCAACCTGATCATGATGCCGTCATATAGCTTCACGTTCTACCAGTTTCTGCTGGGCTCGGTGACCGCAAAAGTGTTACACGAGACCGAGTGCCCGGTTTGGACCGGTGCGCATGTGCAAGAATCGCCCGTGCAGAAGTTCGTGATCCGCAACGTCTTGTGCGCGGTCGAGTTCGGCCCCCGTGCTGGCATCACCCTGTCGTGGGCCGCCCAAATGGCCGCGGAATTTGGTGCTCATCTTACGCTCGCGAACGTCACTGCCGGAGTGGAGTTGTGGGGGCCCGGCGGCAGCTACGTCGATCAAAGGTGGAAAGAGGAGCTCGTCGGCAACGCTTCTGAGCAGATGGCAAAGCTCCAGCAAGAGACGGGCGTCGAGGCCAATATATTCATCGGCAGTGGGGACGTGCCAACAGTGCTGAGGCAAGCTGCGAAGCAGACGAACGCGGATTTGCTGGTTAACGGCTGCTACCCCTATGGCGGTCGCCTGCGGACCCACGGCTACGGAATCATTTGCGCGATGCCGATCCCGGTGCTGAGCGTGTGAGGGTGGAACGTTCTTATCCCCGTGCCCGGCTTTCGGAAATAATTACTCTTTTACAAATCAGGCCGCTTTTTCAAGCCGCCCCTTGTGTCGCAGCAAAGCGAGAAGACACTCTTCCTTCAAAGTAACAAGTTCCTTTATCCGCAATCCATCCGGCCGATGCAGATTCCTCCCTACATCGAATCCTGTAAGGCGCTCCTTTCGGGAAAGACTCTCAAAAGGGGAAAGTAAACCGAGGTGAGCGCTATTGACCAAACAGATGTTCCAATCGGGACAGACAGCGTGTCAGCTTGACTGTATAAATGAAGGGATTCATGGAAGGTTAGCCAGTTCGGAATCGAAAAGGAGATTTCAGATGAAAACAATCATGTCCTGCCTGGCGCTACTCGCTTTGGCAGCGTTCACGTCAGTCGCGCTCGCCCAGGCGCCAGCGCCAGCCCAGCAGCCAGCGCCAGCCCAGGATCTCGGGCCAGCCCAGCAGCTCGCGCCTGCCCAGGAGCCAACCCTCACTTCCGTGGAAGCGAAGTTTGACACCACCACGGACAATAAGGATCAACAAACCAAATTGGATGTCTACTTCAAGGACAGTGACGGGCAGGAGGTCGCCAAGGCCGAAGGCAATGAAGGCCGCTGGAACAAGAATTCTACGCACACCGTCACGTTACAGATCGAAGGCAGCCCAACGAAAGGACAAGTCGCGAACGGCAGCGTTACGTTGACTCTCCACCCGCAAAGAAGAAACAAATGATCGTTCAACTACAAAGTTACTCTCAAGTTCTCTGATGATACTTTCGTCACAAGAGAATTTAGCGGCTGTCTCTTGACTGAACATGACTCAGGCCGGGCGGATTCTTTTAAGTGATACCGGAGGGCTAGCCAAGCCACATCGTCGGCAAAGAAAAGTGGTGCGGACGGAGGGTGGGGAATGCAAGTTGCGGGTTGTTCAGCAGTAGATTCTATCGATCAACACGAGAGACCAAGGGAGGAGTTTTCATGCGAATGAGATTCAAGCCGTATGTTTGGGTTCTGGCGCTAGTGGTGGCTGCGGGTATCACGGGAGGCACAGCGCGCGCTCTGGCTTCTCCGGCAATGAATGGCGCAGGCCAGGATCGGGATTATTCGAAAAACAAGAACTACCAACAAGGGTTGCACGAAGGCAAGGATGACCAAGCGCGTAAGCGGGACCACTACAAGAAACACCACTTTAAGAAAGACGAAGACCAGAAAGCCTACGAAGCCGGCTACCAGAAGGGCCACGGAGGCGATCAACCCAATCACTAAAACTAGAAAAAGCAGACTGACCTTCTGGCAATAGAGCACGCAGGCACGCGCTTGAAGGCGTAGTCGCAGGTGGCGCCGGCATTATTTTTCATGTCGGCGCCTTTTCTTTGACGCCAGGTGGGAAAGGCGCCACCGGGCCGGAGAAGCAACAACATCTGCTGACTGGCAGCGGTCACTCGAGGACTTCAGAAAGCAGGTGGGACCGGCAGCGAAGGGCAAGCGCGCAAACGTAGATGCGACAGTCCCTCGATGGAAGCGACTCCGCTAGAAATATGCGGAGATGTCCGCCCCGGTGACTCTTCTCAAGCGCCGCCTCCAACTCATCCTGCTTGAGGCGGAAACTGAGGCGACTAAAGGTTATGGCGCGGCCACTGCACGTCTTGTCGGGTTCACGCCCCCTTTCTCGCCGACTTAGCAATGCGAGGCTGCGCCATTTCTTTCGTGATGCGGGCGAGTGTCGCTTTGTTAGATTCTTTCCTGGGATCCTTTATGGTTCCCATGTCCACCCTCCAACCGTGAGATGAAATTCTTCTTACCCTTCCCCAGAATGTCATAATAATAGCGGCGAAGCCCCGTGTCTGGTCCATTACGCACACATGGCTGTGCACTCTTGACCAAACGTGTGTTTGGTATCAAACTGACGCGTGAAACGCCTTTGGGTATAAAGGGTGTGCCTCTATACATCCGCGCATAATTAAAGGGACATATGGTGCTCCGATATGGCATACTTCTCGCAGGAGGAGTAGCCATGCTTCCTCGCCTGCTGCAGTTGCATCCCCAGACCTATCGTCGGTTGATCCGCTTGAGTAAGGAGGCGGAGCAGGAAGGTGCGTACCGCGTGGCGAAACGCCTGCAGGCCGTCGTCCTGAATTCCGAAGGCCGGACCAGCGGCGAGTTGGCCAGAATTCTGAAGGCGCCGCGCTCCAAGGTGTCGGAGTGGTTGGCGCGGTATCAGGCGCACGGCGTCGAGGGCCTGCTGGAAGGTTACCGCTGCGGACGGCCCGCGCGCTTGAGCGAGGCCCAGCACCACCGCCTCGGCGACATCCTCGATAGTGGCCCCGTAGCTTATGGGTTGGACACCGGGATCTGGACGTCGCCGATGATCGCCTGGGTGGTGGAGGAAGAGTTCGGTGTTGTCTACCATCCGGGGCACGTGCGCAAGTTGCTTCATGACTTGGGTTTCTCCGTGCAGCGGCCCCGCCGGGTGCTGGCCCGTGCCGACCGCTGTCAGCAGGACCGCTGGCATCGCTACCTTTATCCCCGCCTTAAAAAAAAGCCCGTACCGAGAAGCGGGCGCTGATTTTTACCGACGAAGCCAGTTTCCGTCAGGACTCCACCCTGCACGCGACCTGGAGCCGACTCGGCCATCCGCCCGAGATCCCCGTCACCGGCGAACGCAAGAGCGTGAAGATCCTGGGCGCTATCGAGCTCTGGACTGCCCGCTTCCACTATGGCCAAGCCACCGTCTTCAATGCTTCCACCTACCTGGATTTCCTGCATCGCCTGGCCCCTCATTATCGCCGCCGCGGTGCCATTCTCATTCAAGACAACGCCTCGTATCATAAGGACTCCGAGGTCTGGAGCTGGTTCAAGTCCAACCAGCACTGGCTGGAAGTCCACCAACTCCCGCCCTACTCGCCCGAACTCAACCCCACCGAGCGGCTGTGGCAATACACCCGCCAAAATGGAACTCATGACCGCTATTTCGCCAGCCCAGGCGAATTGGTCGCCACTTTGACCCGCGTCTTCGGGGATATGCAATCCTACCCTGAGCTGATCCGACCCAGGCTGCTGCCTTTTTGTTAGCCATCATGTCCCTTTAATTATGCGCGGATGTATAGCTACCAATCACGGTGCGGTGGGGAAGCGTATGACTTTCTCCCGCCTCCGTTTGCAAAAAAGAGTCGGCTCCTCGCAGATGTTGCGGCTCGTAATTTGAGCGCATGAGGCAGTCCCAAGAAAGCCTGGGCCGATTCGGGCAAACAAATCCGGCATCGCAAAGGACTTTGTGGCAAAAGAAGACTTTCAAACATCGAAGGCGGGCGAACGGACAAATCCTACCGGGAAGCCGGTAAACAACAGGGTCCTTCTGTCGGTTTCCGACAAAGAATACAGCGCAATCCATCCTCATCTAGAATTCCTTAGCATGCCTCACCAACTTAGCCTTTACGAACCGAACGATCCACTGGAGTTTGTGTATTTTCCGAATGCAGGTATGGTGTCTCTGGTCATTGAGACGGAAGACGGAAGGACGATTGAAGTAGGTGAAGTGGGAAGGGAAGGGTTTGCAGGGATACCGGCGGCGGTTGGCATGAGGAAGAGCCAAGTGCGTGAGGTCGTGCAAATCGCCGGAGATGGTTTCAGAGTGAGAGTCGACGAATTGCAAGGAGCCTTGCGGTCAAGTCCACAACTTCAACAGATGCTGATTCGGTATGCAGCAACTCACTGGTTGGAAACGGCTCAAACCGCCGCATGCAATCGACTTCACAATATCGAACAGCGCCTCGCACGCTGGCTGCTGATGGCTCAGGACAGGGTGGATTCCCCGACGTTCGCCATCACCCAGAATTTCCTTGGCACGATGCTAGGGACAGACCGGCCCACGGTAAGCCTGGCAGCAGGAGTGTTGCAGAAAAAGGGGGTTATCAAGTGGAATCGTCGTGAAGTGCAGATCCTGAGCCGCGCGAAGCTGGAAAAGTGCGCCTGCGAGTGTTACGGAGCTATCCGGGAAGACAGGTACGGCGATGGACCCTTTCGTCAAGGAAAGGCTTTCAAGCAGGACGCGTGAATACTGCCCCGGAAGGACAACCCCTGAGGGTTACGGATTTATGCGGCAACTCAATCGCAATCTCGGCCCCAGATAATATTCCAAGCCAGTGTTCGATGGCCGACAGACAAAACCTTCTCCGAAATGTAGCATCTCTGTCAGTGAATTATTAGTGTTGCGTTCGGTAAATATGATTACCTACGCCGCATGAATTAGTCCGCTGTAGCGGCGGGCTCTAGCCCGGCATGCGCCGATCCTCCGCCTCGCTCACGACAGGCTCTCAAGGTCGGCGCTACAGGAAATCCCATTTCCCCAACGCCACACTGGATTTCAGGATCGAAAACCCAAGTTGAAACGTTGGCGTGCAGTTTCCATCCTGCATATTCTCGGACATCGCCTTCCGCAAGGAGAAAGGAAAGGGTGTTATGACTTCACAGAAGAGCCCACCTATGGTTGTCAGGGCCAATGGCAAAGGCAAGCCTCCACTTGCTCCGGCCGACGGGGAGACTCAGGTCGTCGATTGGGCAGCATTCCTCGCAGAAATTACGCGCGGGAAAACCGTTCTGGAATACGGTGCCAACCGCACGATCTTCCTGCAGGGAGCCGCTGCGGATTCCGTGTGGTATCTCCACAAAGGGAAGGTGAAACTCACGGTAACTTCCCAACAAGGGAAGGAAGCGATCGTCACCATTCTGGGCGGCAACGATTTCTTCGGTGAGGGATGCCTTGCCGGCCAGCCGCTGCGCATCTCCGCGGCCGTCGCGGTGATGGGTTGCACGCCTTACCGGATCGAGAAGTCGCTGATGGTGCGTCTACTCCACGAGCAACACGGAATCGCGGAATTGTTCATCACGCGCCTGCTTTCGCGCAACATTCGATTTGAAGGGGATCTGGTCGATCAGCTTTTCAAATCCAGCGAGAAGCGCCTGGCCCGGATTCTCTTATTGCTGGCGCATTTTGGCAAGGAAAGCAGAACCGAAACTGTCCATCCCGGAATCAATCAAGAACACTTGGCGCAAATGGTGGGCACCACCCGGTCGCGGGTCAGCCATTTCATGAATAAGTTCCGGACGCTGGGCTTTATTGATTACGAGGGCGACGGCGCGTTGACGGTCAACAGCGGCCTCATGAGCGTAGTCCTGCACGATTAGTCAGGGATGCCTCGGCTCTAGGCCCGAGAGCCCTTCCTGCCGCCTGCCAGCTATCCTCCAGAGTTAAGGCTTTGGCCCCCCAGGGGTTCGAACAGGGTCTTGATCAAATTCAAACCGAGCGAAGCGCGGACCTGGTAGGAAAGCCTAGGTGACCTGGTAAGCTGAAAAGAGCTTTCCCTGTAATTGCTCATGCAACAGGCGGTCTACCCGACGTGGGAAGGAGAAATCCAATTGGCAAAGCTCTGGGAGGTGAACTCGCGATCCCGCAAGACGGGAGCCAGCGAACCCGACACGGCCCCTTAGCGCGAAGGGAAAGCGGCCAGTCTTCCAGGTGTGATGAAGGCTGCTACCCGAGGTGAAGAAATGAGCAATAGCAAGTAGCCATCTCTTAACAGACAGCCCCGCGTTCTCCGTCAGGTTGGCAATGAGTCTCCGCATGCCGTCGCCTTCGACTTCGAGGCTCAGCGCCCAGATGGATGAAGTCGTCTCCCCTGCTCCTGGAACTAATGCCGTCGGAGAATGCCACCGTGGCGCTAACTGGATTCAGCCGCGTCCACCAACTTGAAGAAATGGTGTCCCATAATGGCCAAAGTGAAGGCCTGGTGGAGATGCTGGCGATGGCGGTGCAAAGCCTGCCCAATGAACTTCCAGTACTCCATGCGGTAGTCCGCGATGAAACCTTGCCGCCAGAGGGAACGTGCCACGGCCATGAGATCTGAGAAAACCACCGGGGTTTTGGCGGCCGCGCCGAGTTGCGAGAGGGAAGCCGAGGCGCGTTCAAAGTACTCTCGGGGATTATAGATGGTCCTCAGAATGCGGCGGTAACCCTCGATGAGCTGTTGCGTATCCATCTTGGGGATGAAATTGAGGTCGAGCAGAGTGTTATTGCCGAGGCTCTCCTTCAGGAGACGGCCTTCCGCCTTCAGACGATGCCACAACTGGGTGTGGGGCAGTGCACTGAGCAGGCCGACCATGGAGAGGGGAATCGCCGCCTCGCGAATGAATTTAATCTGGCGATCGAACACGTCCGCCGGGTCGTTGTCGAAGCCGACGATGAAGCCGGCCATCACCTCCATGCCGTAGGACTGGACGAGCTTTACGCTTTCCAGCAAGTCCTTCCTCAGGTTCTGGAATTTCGTCGTTTCTTTGAGGCTCTCGACCACGGGCGTCTCGATGCCCATGAATACTCGCTTGAAATTGGCCTCGCGCATTAATCGCAGCAGGTCTTCGTCTTCGGCGAGGTTCAAGGAAGCCTCCGTATAAAGCGTGAACGGAGACTTGTGTTGGTGCATCCACTCCACGAGGCGGGGAAGCAGGAGCCTGACGTTTTTCTTGTTGCCGATAAAGTTGTCATCCACCATGAAAACAGAGCCGCGCCAGCCCAGCCGCTGAAGCTGGTCGAGTTCCGCGCACACCTGATCGGGCGTCTTGGTTCTCGGCCGCCGGCCGTAGATTTCGATGATGTCGCAGAATTCACAGGTGAAAGGACAGCCCCGGGAGTACTGAAGCGACATGGAACTATAGCGCCGCAGAGGTGCGAGGTGCAGTTGCGGCAGCGGCACCTGCGTGACGTCGGGCCATTGCTTCTTGAAGTAGTGGGGCTGGGCCTCGCCCCGTTCGAGGTCCGCCGCGAGCTGGGGGATAATCTCCTCGGCTTCCCCCTCCACGACGTGGTCGGCTTCGGCGATGGCGGGGTCCTTGGCGCTCACAATCGGGCCGCCCACCACCGTGCGCACCCCGTGACGCTTGGCGCGCGCGATCTGCTCCTTCATCGATGGTCCCTGCACAATCATGCCGCTGAAGAAGACGACGTCCGCCCAGGCCAGGTCGGAGTCCTTGAGGCGGCGTACGTTCAGATCCACGAGCCGGCGTTCCCAGTGCGAAGGCAGCATCGCGGACACGGTGAGTAAACCCAAGGGAGGGAATGCCGACCTTTTCCCTTCAAAGGGTAAAGCGTGCTTGAAGCTCCAGAACGTGTCCGGAAACTCCGGGTAGACCATTAAAACCTTCACGAAAACCTCCTCCCAACTTCGGATGACTCAAGCAGCCTGCAATCCGAAGCGCCATGGACGCGAGCCACACGAAATTTCTTTCAGGATTTCCATTTTGGGTCGCCGAGTGGCTGACGGCAAACCCAGGGATGCTAGAACTAAATTAACTTTACGGCGTGCCCCCGGCGAGCAAACTACGGGACTGGCGCCGCTGAAAGCAGACTTCCAGATCGGGCGAGTCAGGGTACGGCACGAAGCTCGATTCTCGCGCCGGCGGAATCGCCACTCACCGAGCCTTGTCCTCGCGGGTTTGAACGGGCCTTTCGGGGTGGTCGGCAGCATCCTCGAGACCGTCCACGGCCTCGGCCTCGTAGGCCTGATCCGTCTCGGTGAGTTCTTCGACGCTCTCCTCGTCAGCGTCCGTATTTTGCGACAGGCCCTGGGCATCACCCGATTGCCCGGCGCTGTCAGAAGCTAGTTCCTCGTTTTTAAGTTCGTCTATCTGAGTCTTGTCATTCCGCAATTTACGTTTCATGGTGGATAACTCCTCCCGCGCCAGCGTTGAGCCCCTAACACCAACTACTCATTGGATGAATTTCCCCGTCATTCGGAGGCAGCGTCCTGGTCGCGGCGATGATCTTCAGTTTCGGACGGTCATTCAAGATCGCCCGACGAAACCGGGTATCACGCTGTAGGTTCGCGAGATAGGCCCTTCGGTACTCTGGCGTTTCGCGCCCGGCTCTTGGCGTCCCTGCTTGCGGAACGCTGTTTTGTTTCCGACACCAGCTTCTGTGACTCCCGAACGGTTTCCGCTTCCTTCGCGTTCGCGCGTGCAGTGATCTCGCGTTTTTCACCTGTGTTTGGCATATCTATATGACTCCTCATTTCCGCCGTGCAAGACGTTGAGTTTTACACAAATCCGCCACGCTCAACAGTCCAGGTCCCATGGTGCCGCCGAACATTTGTAATTCAATGTGGAATCAACGGTCCCCTGGGATTCGTGTCTATTCCCACTGTTCCAAAATCTTGATCTGCTTTCTGATGGACTCCACCCTGTCGTCTATTTCCTCGGCCTCCGCCTCGAAATTGGGAGAGGTTGTTCTCAGCTTCTGGGCGTGGTGTTCCAGTTGGTTGGCATCATGTTTGAGTGCATCAATAATGGGCTTTAATTCCACTTTCATGATTGCTCGACTCCTCAAGAAAAGTTCATCCTGCAGCCAGACCGCTGGGAACAGGCCTTCCGCTCCAGGAACATTCCATCGGATGATGGCAGATGACGCATCGCACGTCAGGTCAAAATTGCTCACGGTCTGCGTTTCGCCTTTCCCGTCAATGCACGGTCTGGAGGAAATCGAAGGCATCGGGCAGAACGAGCGTTAGCCGAACCGAATCGGCATCCATCTCCAGGCAGGCACGCTCTGGGCAACTTATGGAAGGTGGTCAATATTGAACTGGGAGGTGGTCACTTATGGACAGACAAGCGCGCGAAGGCGGCTTATTGTGAGCATAGTGGTATCGAGGAGGGACGATTCGCAGTGTGCCTGATGGCGTCGCTCTTATCTCGGCAAATCCAGAAAAGGGGCTATTGCTCCGCAGCGTTAGCTCCACTTTGTCAGAGTGCCTCGGAGGTCGTATGGGATCGCGTGGGATGCGAGCGGCTCGGCGCTTTTGGGTTTGAACCGCGTCTTGCTCATCTCTATTTTTCGGAGGCCTCAAGCGATGAAGGTGCAGAGGAGGTTCAAGAACATGAACATTTTCGGACGTGCCGCAGGGTTCTCAAGGCCTCGATTGGGCAAGCAGATTTTGATTTCCCTGTTGTCGTTGGCTCTGTTGTTCGCGATTTGGCCTCAGAACCTGTCGGCCTATCAAGACGCGCAAGCCCCGCCGCAGGCCGCCGCCGCAGGCCGCGCCGGCGCCGCCCTACACGCAACAGACTCCCGAGCAGTTGCAGCAGTTGGTAGCGCCGATTGCGCTGTATCCGGATTCGCTGGTGGCGCAGATCCTGGCGGCGTCCACGTTTCCCGAGCAAGTCGTCGAGGCCGACCGATGGGTGCAAGCGCATCCTGATTTGAAGGGCGACGCTTTGGGTCAAGCTGTGGACCAACAACCCTGGGACCCGAGCGTCAAGGCGCTCACGGCATTTCCATCCGTCCTTGGAAATATGGACAAGAACCTCTCCTGGACGTCATCTCTGGGCGACGCCTACTACAACCAGCAACAGGATGTGATGGATGCCGTACAGGTGATGCGCCAGCGGGCGGAAGAAGCCGGCAATCTTAAGACCACGCCGCAGCAAACCGTAACGACGCAAGGCTCGACGATCGTCATTCAGCCTGCTAACCCCGATGTCGTTTACGTCCCCGCGTATGATCCGTGGTTGGTTTACGGAGATCCCATCATGGCGTGGCCGGGATGGTACCCGTATCCCGGAATCTGGTTTGGCGGCCCGTACCTCTCGTTCGGAATCGGCTTCGGAATCGGCTTCTTCGGCGGTTTTGGATGGGGCTGGGCTCATTGGGGATTCGATTGGCATGACCGATTACGCAACTTTATGACCACGGCAGGTACTACTCCCGGAGCAACACGTTTTACAACCGGAACAGCTATCTACCGAGGAGGAGGCGCGCGCGGCGGAGTTTCCAACCGCGGCAACATCAACCGAGGTGGAGGCGCAGCGCGGCGGAGTTTTCCAACCGTCCCGGCGCAACGGCCAGGCCTTTCAACGGAAACAGCCAGGCGGCGCGAGGATACGCTGCACCCCGCGGTCAGAGCGGCGTCCGCTCGGGCGCCTTCAGCGGCTATCGAGCAGGGCGGACAGGCAAGGAGCTATTCGTCACGCGGAAGCGCCAGCTTCGGTGGCGGAGCAGCGCGTGGCGGCGGTGGCGGAGGATCGCACGGTGGCGGTGGCGGAGGATCGCGGCGGTGGTGGCGGGCATCGGTAATCGAAGTTTCGTTATGTTCCTAGTAGATCGTGAAATTTGGAAATGGAGAGAAGCCATATGCGGCGAACGAAGCTGAACTTCGACAAATTTCATTGGGCCAATCTTCCTAAATTAGCCGCGGTCGCTATCCTTTTGACGGCGTGCTTTCCCGCCCGTTCCATGGCGCAGCAACCGGGCCAGAAAACATTTTCATCGCCGGAAGACGCGAGCAACGCACTCGTCACGGCAGCGCAGAATAACGACGAAAAAGCGATGCTCGATATCCTCGGACCGGACGGAAAGCAAATCGTCTCGTCGGGAGACGAAACCGAGGACGCCGAAAGCCGCGCTAATTTCGTGCAGAGATATCAGGAAATGCACCGTCTGGTGAAAGAACCGGATGGAACCACCACCTTGTATATCGGCGCGGAGAATTGGCCCACGCCCATACCGCTCGTGAACAAAGGCAATTCGTGGTATTTCGACACCGAGGCGGGCAAGAAAGAAATTCTGTACAGGCGAGTTGGCCGGAATGAAATATCGGCCATTCGCGTTTGCCAGGAGCTCGTGGCGGCGCAAAAGGAATACTACTCCGCGCAGCACAACGAGTACGCCCAGAAAATCTTCAGTGATGAAGGGCAGCACAATGGCCTTTATTGGAAAGCTGCTGAGGGCGAACCCCAGAGCCCCATCGGGCCGCTGGTGGCGTCGGCCGTTGCTGAAGGCTATGCCAAAAGCCAAGACGGCGCTCCGACTCCTTACCGCGGTTACTATTACCACATCCTGACGCGTCAGGGGAAAAATGGCCCAGGCGGCGCGAAAAGTTACATCGTAAACGGCAAAATGACCGAGGGTTTCGCTTTCGTGGCCTATCCGGCGGAATACAGGTCGTCCGGCGTGATGACATTCATCGTTAACGAGGATGGAGTGGTGTATCAGAAGGATCTCGGCAAGAAGACCGATGCTCTCGCCAAAGCCATGAAGGAATACAACCCCAATTCCAGTTGGCAAAAGGCTGAAGAGCAGCAGGAGGAGACTGCTGGCGAGCAGAAAACCAAGTGAAAGGCATTCTGTCGCGGCACTCGCAGCTTGTAGGTCCCCACGCGACCCCGTACGGCGTATCGATTGTCGGCCCTTAATGCATCAACCTGAGCCTGCGTGCAAGAAAGGTGTTCGCCGCCTTTCGTGACCAGTTCTGCATCTAAAACGAACAGGCCGCCACCAAGAATGGAGGTGCTTGATGACTGTCTCCCGATCGGACGCGCTGGTGCTCTTCGGTGTGACGGGCGATCTCGCCCACAAGATGATCTTCCCGGCACTCTACGCGATGGCGAAACGAGGTTCGCTCGAGATCCCGGTAATCGGCGTCGCCTTCCCAAAGTGGAGTTTGGAGCGGCTGCGCAAGCGCGTGACCGATAGCATCAAGCGATCTGGCGGGATCGATAACCAGCGTGCCCTCCACCATCTTCTGTCCCTGCTCAAGTACGTGAGTGGGGATTATCACGACCCGGCCACGTTTACATGCGATAAGAAAGGAACTGGGTAGCGCTCGGCGTCCAGCGCACTATCTGGCCATCCCGCCCTCGCTCTTCGAGACGGTGATCAAAGGGCTTGGCGCCGCAAACTTGGCCGAGCATGCGCGCGTGATTATCGAAAAGCCGTTCGGACGCGACTTGGCCTCCGCGCGGGAGCTTAACCGCGTTGCTCGCAGCGCCTTTCCAGAAGACTCGATCTTCCGCATCGATCACTTCCTGGGGAAGGAGGCGATCATGAATATCCTCTATTTCCGCTTCGCCAATTCCTTCCTGGAACCGATCTGGAACCGCAACTACGTGGCTAGCGTCCAGGTAACCCTGTCCGAGGAGTTTGGCGTGGGGAACCGCGGCGCGTTTTACGAAACCGCCGGCTGCCTGCGCGACGTGATTCAGAACCACCTCTTCCAGGTCGTTGCGCTACTCGCCATGGAGCCCCCGGCCGGTAGGGACTTTGGAGCCGTGCATACCGAGAAGGCCAAGGTCTTTCAAGCGATGCGCCCTCTTGAGCCCGACGACGTGGTGCGCGGCCAGTACGCCGGCTACCGGAAGGAGCCCGAGGTGACGAAGAACTCCGACGTCGAGACTTTCTGCGCCCTGCGGCTTTTCATCGATTCTTGGCGCTGGGAGGGCGTGCCCTGGTACCTGCGCTCCGGCAAATACCTGGCCGAAACCGCGACCGAGGTCCTGGTGGAGCTGAAACCGCCGCCGCAGCGGCTTTTCGCCGACTCCGCGACCCCGACCGGCCGAGCCAATTACCTGCGCTTCCGGCTTTCCCCCAGCGCGGCCATCGCTCTCGCCGCTCGCGTCAAGCTCGCAGGGAAAGAATTCGTAGGGGCTCAGCGAGAGCTCTATCTGCTTGAAGAAACTCCGGCAGAAGAATCGCCCTACGAGCGGCTTTTGGGCGACGCCATGGCCGGCGATGGAGCGCTCTTTACCCGTGAAAACGCGGTTGAGGCCGCCTGGGCGGTGGTTGATCCAGTCCTTAAGACACACCACCGGGCTCGACCCTACAAGCGCGGCACCTGGGGGCCGAAAGAGGCTGACGCGATCATCGCTTCGGACGGCGGCTGGCACAACCCCAGACCCAAAGAGGCATCCGGAGGATGAGCCTGCGGCGGCCGTCTTTCCACCCGCCCTGATCGCAGCCGGCCACACCAACGCCGTACCGTTCTATCCAGGAGCGAATTAAATCATGAAAACAAAAACTCTTTCCCCGGAACTTCTCCACAATATGGATGCCTACTGGCGTGCCGCGAACTACCTCTCGGTAGGCCAAATTTATCTTTATGACAATCCGCTGCTGAAACGGCCGCTGACGCTCGCGGACGTGAAGCACATGCTGCTGGGACACTGGGGCACGACTCCCGGGCAGAACTTCATATACGTGCACTTGAACCGGGTCATCAAAAAATACGACCTCGACATGATCTACGTCTCCGGCCCCGGTCACGGCGGCCCATCCGTCGTGGGCAACACTTATCTCGAGGGCACTTACAGCGAGATCTATCCCAACATCAGTCAGGATGAGGCCGGGCTGCGGAAGCTCTTTCTTCAGTTCTCGTTCCCCGGAGGAATTCCCAGCCACGCATCGCCGGAGTGCCCAGGCTCGATCCACGAGGGCGGCGAGCTGGGCTATTCGCTCAGCCATTCGTTCGGGGCAGTATTCGACGATCCCGATCTGATCGTCGCCTGTGTCGTCGGCGACGGAGAGGCGGAAACCGGGCCGCTGGCCACCGCATGGCACTCCAATAAATTTCTCAACCCAATTACCGACGGCGCCGTGCTTCCGATCCTGCACCTTAATGGCTACAAGATCAGCAACCCCACCGTGCTCGCCCGCATTGAGCACAAGGAATTGGAGCAATTTCTGCACGGCTGCGGCTGGACGCCCCACTTTGTGGAAGGTGATGAGCCGGCAGAAATGCATGAACTCATGGCCAATACTTTGGAAAAGGCCATCGAGGGCATTCGGCGAATCCAACGCCATGCACGGAGCAAGAACGACGCCACACGGCCGCGCTGGCCCATGATCGTTTTTAGGTCCCCCAAGGGCTGGACAGGGCCGAAAGTCGTAGACGGTCTGCAAGTTGAGGGTACCTTCCGGGCGCACCAGGTGCCACTTTCCGACCCGGCTACCCATCCCGAACACCTCAAGCAGTTGGAAGACTGGCTGAAGAGCTACCGGCCGGAGGAACTCTTCGATGAGCAAGGCCGCCTGAAACCGGAACTGGCGGAACTTGCTCCCAAGGGCGAACGACGCATGGGCGCGAATCCCCACGCTAACGGCGGCATTCTGTTGCGCGACCTGCGGATGCCGGATTTCCGCGGCTACGCGGTTGACGTGCCCGCGCCGGGGGCGCCCGGCATCGGTGACACGCACGTGCTGGGGCGTTTCCTGCGCGATGTGGCGAAGCTGAACAGCGAGCAGCGGAATTTCCGCGTCTTTGGCCCTGACGAAACGCTCTCCAATGGCCTGGAATCTCTCTTTGAGGTGACCGAGCGCCAATGGGACGCCTCGACCGTGCCGAACGATGAATTTCTCGCGCCCACAGGGCGGGTGATGGAAATGCTCAGCGAACACCAATGCGAGGGCTGGCTCGAGGGCTACCTGCTCACCGGGCGGCATGGGCTTTTCAATTGCTACGAGGCGTTCATCCACATCGTCGATTCGATGTTCAACCAGCACGCCAAGTGGCTGAAGGTCACATCGGGCTTGCCGTGGCGGCGAAAGATCTCCTCGTTGAACTACCTGCTAGCCTCGCATGTCTGGCGGCAGGATCATAACGGGTTCACCCACCAGGATCCCGGTTTCATCGACCACGTCGTGAACAAGAAGGCCGAGGTCGTGCGCGTTTACCTTCCACCGGATGCCAACTGCCTGCTATCGGTGATGGACCACTGCCTGCGCAGCCGCCATTACGTCAACGTGGTGATTGCGGGCAAACACCCGGCGCCGCAGTGGCTCGCGATGGATGCCGCCGTAAAACACTGCACCGAGGGCATTGGCATCTGGCCGTGGGCCAGCAACGACCAGGGGGTTGCACCCGACGTAGTCATGGCCTGCTGTGGCGACGTGCCCACGCTGGAGACGCTCGCCGCTGTCTCCATTATGCGCGAGCACCTGCCCGAACTGAAAATCCGGGTGGTCAACGTCGTCGACCTCATGAAGTTGCAGCCGCAAACCGAGCACCCGCACGGGTTGAGCGACATGGATTTCGACGAGCTCTTCACCAAGTCGAAGCCAGTCATCTTCGCCTTCCATGCCTACCCGTGGTTGATCCACCGGCTAACCTACCGCCGCGCCAACCACGACAACATCCACGTCCGCGGCTACAAGGAAGAGGGCACCATCACCACACCCTTTGATATGACGGTGCTGAACGAGTTGGACCGCTTCCACCTCGTGATGGATACCATCGACCGCCTGCCGCAGACCGGCGACAAGGGCGTCTACCTGAAGCAGCAGCTCAGGGACAAGCTGATCGAGCACAAGCAATACATCAGCAAGAACGGCCAGGACCTGCCGGAGATTCGCAACTGGAAGTGGAGTAACCCCAAATGAATGCAGGAAGGGATAAGGATGAAAATCAAAGCCAAGGATTTCCGCGTGCGGCCTGAAGAAAAGGTCAGGCTCAAGGAGTGGCCGACGATTGTGAAGCCCTTTTGCAAATCGAAGAAACGATATCAAAAACTCCTGGGAGAACACGTTGAGGAGATGAGCGCGCTGCAACAGCTTCACTATGCGTCCAATCGCTATGCCCTGCTCATAATTTTCCAGGGGATGGACGCTGGCGGCAAGGACGGCGCCATCCGGCACGTCATGTCCGGGGTCAACCCGGCAGGATGCCAGGTTTGGAGTTTCAAACAGCCGAGCGCCGACGAACTGCAACACGATTTCCTCTGGCGCACGACGTTCCGGCTCCCTGAACGCGGGCAGATTGGCATATTCAATCGTTCCTACTACGAGGAAGTGCTCGTCGTTCGAGTGCATCCGGAGATCCTGCGCAGCCAGGGGCTTTCGGAAGAGTTGCGCGACGAGAAGACCATCTGGGAGGAGCGATATCGCTCCATCGTAAACCTGGAGAGCCATCTTTATCGTAACGGGACGCGAACCATCAAAGTGTTCCTCCACCTTTCGAAAGACGAACAGCGAAAGCGATTCCTGGAGCGCATTGATGAGCCGGAAAAGAACTGGAAATTCAGCCTCGCGGATATTCACGAGAGGAAATACTGGAAGCAATACATGAAGGCTTATGAGGCTTGCTTGAGCGCGACCAGCACCCATGACGCGCCCTGGTACGTCGTTCCCGCCGATGATAAGGAAAATGCCCGGTTGATTGTTTCCCAAATTGTCCTTGATACGCTCCATGACCTTAAGGCGGCATATCCCGAGACCACCGCGAAACGCCGGCGGGAACTGAAATCGATCCGCAAGCTACTCGTGTCCTGAGTCAGAACCCCGGGCTACGGTCTTACGCCCCGCCGGGGCCTTGGAACGGCCACACGAAACGGTAAGACTAGAAAGGCCTGCACCCCATGGATAACCCAGTCACACTGCAATCTTCCGCTAAGGATGCCCATCTCTCGACCGGCCTCACCAGCGATGAAGCCCGCCGCCGGCTCGAGAAGTTCGGTCCCAACGCCGTGCCCGACACGGCCATGCATCCATTACGCAGGGCGCTGACCAAGTTCTGGGCGCCGGTTCCATGGATGCTCGAAGCCGCGATCGTGCTCGAAATTGTCCTCGGCAAGTACGTCGAGGCTGCGATCATCGCGGCTCTCCTGGCCTTCAATGCGATTCTCGGGTTCTTCCAGGAAGGGCGCGCTCAGGCGACTCTTGCCGCGCTGAAATCGAGGCTGGCGCTGAACGCCTCGGTCCGTCGCGATAATGTTTGGGCGACCATGCCCGCTACCGGCCTCGTGCCCGGCGATGTTGTGAAGCTCTCGGTCGGCGCCGTGGTTGCCGCCGACGTGCGTCTGACCGAGGGCCAGATCCTGCTCGACCAGTCCATGCTCACCGGCGAATCGGTACCCATCGAAGCCGGACCCGGCCTCGAAACTTATGCAGGGGCGCTGGTGCGGCGCGGTGAAGCGGTTGCGGAGGTCGACGGCGACCGGAGCGCGCACAAAGTTCGGACGCACCGCGGAACTGGTTCGAACCGCGCACGTCGAAAGTTCGCAGCAGAAGGCTGTTCTGCGCGTCGTGCGCAATCTCGCCATGTTCAATGGCGTCATCATCCGTGCTGCTGGTGGGGTATGCGTACGCTCTCAAGTTGCCGCTGGGTGAAATCATTCCCCTGGTGCTCACGGCGGTTCTAGCGTCGATCCCTGTGGCGTTGCCTGCCACCTTTACGCTTGCGGCGGCGCTCGGCGCGCGGGCTCTGGCACGTTTGGGCGTCCTTCCAACGCGGCTTTCCGCCGTGGATGAAGCGGCGAGCATCGACGTCTTGTGCTCGGATAAGACAGGCACGCTGACGCGCAACGAGCTGAAGGTGACTGCCATACACCCTATGCCCGGCTTTGACGAATCACACGTGCTAGGAATCGCCGCCCTCGCCAGTTCGGATGGCGGTCAGGATCCCGTAGACGCGGCCATTCGCTCTGCCGCCGCGCAGGCCGTCGCCTCCGATCTGCCGAAACTGAGTAAATTTGTGCCTTTCGATTCTGCCACGAAGATGTCGGAGGCCACGGCTGTGGATTCGAGCGGCGCCACGGTGCGTGCTGTGAAGGGGGCCTTTGCCGCAGTCGCGGGGCTCGCCGAAGCATCGCCCGATGCGTCCACGATAGCGAACCAACTGGAGGCACAGGGCTTCAGGGTGTTGGCCATTGCGGTGGGACCGCCGGGGGCAGTAAAGCTCGCGGGAATCATCGCTCTCAGCGATCCGCCTCGAACCGACTCGGCGGCGCTCATAGCGGAGTTGCACAAGTTGGGCGTCCGCACGGTAATGGTGACGGGCGATGCCCCGGCGACGGCCGCGATCGTGGCTCGCGCGGTAGGTCTCGATGGAGCTGTCTCGCCACCCGGACCCATCCCCGACGCTGTACATCCCGAGGATTTCGCAGTCTTCGCCGGAGTCCTCCCGGAAGGAAAGTACAGCCTCGTCAAGGCATTTCAGAAGGGTGGCCACACGGTGGGTATGTGCGGCGACGGCGCCAACGACGCGCCGGCGCTACGGCAGGCACAGATGGGAATCGCAGTATCAACCGCCACCGATGTCGCCAAGTCAGCGGCCGGCATCGTGCTGACGCAACCAGGACTTGGCGGCATCATCGCTTCGGTAAAAGAAGGCCGCGTAACCTTCCAGCGCATCCTAACTTATGCGCTAAACTCGGTGACCAAGAAAACTGTCCAGGTGCTCTTCCTGGCGGTGGGTCTGGTCATGACCGGACACGCGATCCTGACTCCCATGTTGATGGTTATCATCATGCTTACCGGCGACCTCCTGGGCATGTCCACGACCACGGACAACGTGCGGCCGTCCCCGAGGCCCAATGCCTGGCGAATCGGGGAATTGACGATCGCTGGTGTCTTCATGGGAGTGTCCGAGCTGGTTTTTTGCACTGCCATCCTGGCCATCGCGAAATTCCGCCTGGGTTTTGGAACCGAAACGCTAAAAACGTTGGCCTTCGTGACCATCGTGTTCGGCAATCAGGCAACGACCTATACGAATCGTGAACGCCGACGACTGGGGTCCTCTTGTCCGAGCCGGTGGCTCATCGCGTCGTCTGTCGTTGATCTACTGATCGCCTCAACGCTGGCGACTTGCGGTATTGCCATGGCTCCTCTGCCTACATTCGTGGTGGGGGGAATACTCGTGGCGGCAGCGGTGTTTGCCTTCCTTTTGGACTTTGCCAAAGTCCCCGTGTTCAAGCGCCTCCGGATCACATAGCGGCTCAGTGTAGGAAATGACGGGACAGGACTATTGCACAGAAGGTGGCGAAGCCGAGGAGGATCAGGCCGAGGATGGCGTTGACGAGGCGGAAGAACGTCGGGCCGATACGCTGGGGGATGAAGCGAACGATGACGGTCAGCGTGGTGAACCAGGTCATCAGGCCGGCGGCCACCATCAGAATTCCCCACTCAGGTGCTTTGGAGCCGACGATGGATTGGGCGAACGGGAGCCAGTTTGAGGTGACCCCAACCCAGTAAGCTATGGTTATGGGGTTGAAGATGGTCAGGCCGGCGCTGGCAGCGACATCGGAGACCAAATGCGCGGGGACGGTGCTCTTGTCCCAGCGTTTGCCGGCTCTGGTATGGGCCCGCAGTGGTTCCTTGACGGCC
This sequence comes from uncultured Acidobacteriota bacterium, assembly GCA_963770415.1. GTDB lineage: Bacteria > Acidobacteriota > Terriglobia > UBA7540 > UBA7540 > CAVROP01. The sequence goes on along the minus strand of CAVYPU010000011.1, from coordinate 1,999 downwards.
CGGACAAGGAAGTAAATCCCCAGCGGAAGCAGGACGACCACGCCCACGGCCGCGAGGACGATCCGGAGAGTCGGGTTGCCGAGGTCGGAGAGGAGATAGTGACCGCCGAGGAGGACCAGGGAAAAGAGAATCAGGTCGCCGGCGACGGAACCGATTGCGCAGGCGAGGGTGCGGCGCCAACCGCCGATCATGCCGCGGCGGATGGCCAGCATGTTGACCGGGCCCATCGGGGCAGCGGACGCGAGTCCCATGAAGAACGCGGCCGCGAGCACGTGGATGTCAGAGAGGAGCACCATGTCGAGCCAGTCAAGTAGAATAAGCGGACTTCCTACTCGGCATTCTCGCAGTAAAGAATATACACCTGACTGCCCCAAATGGGCCGTTCGAGCGCATTTTTTCTCCTTGGCTCGTCCCCGCCATTCGCGGGTGGCCCACACGTCAGCGAAAAGCGCCTGGCCCGAATTCTTTTATTGCTGGCGCAAATTGGCAAGGGGAGCCAAGCCGAAACGGAATGTCCTCGGATCAATCAGGAACAGTTGGCGCAAATGGTGGGCACCACCCGGTCGCGGGTCAGTCACTTCATGAATAAGTTCAGGAAGCTGGGCTTTGTCGATTACAATGACAGCGGCCCGTTGACGGTCCATCGCGGCCTCCTGAGTGAAGTCCTACACGACTAGCCTTCCGTCAAACCCTCGGTCATTCCCGTCCGCCCCAGACGTTAGTTTTCGACTCATGGACACCGGTGAGCAATTCTGACCAAACACCTGAGCGATGCGGGACAGACGCGCGAATCAACCCGGGGTATAAACATAGCAGGCCGGGAACTCGTGAGAGTTTCCGGCTGAGAAGCGCTGAGAGAAGACAGCGGCGACAGGACAGAGAGGCGGCAGGTGTCGCATCATCCGCCCAGGCACGGGGGCGCATGCACTTTCTCCGGTGAATCACACTGGGACTGCAGCCCTGAATCCTGCCCAAGGAGCATCCATGATGAAGCCAAGCATCAGAGACAACGCCCAAGGCAAGTTCCACCAAATGAAGGGCAAGGTCAAGGAGAAGGCAGGACAACTGACGAACGATCGCGATTTGGAAGCCGAGGGCGCGCTTGAAAAGGCGGCCGGGAAGGTTCAAGGAGTAATCGGCCAAGTGGAGAAAGCCCTCGAGAAATAGCCATGCCGGCCAGTAGTCCGACAGTTCTGAATGGGAGCGTTGGACACTTCGGCCAGTGGGTGTGATTTCAAAAAAGGAGCTTTAAATGAAAAGACTAACTTTGATTCTTGCGTTGCTGACGTTCTGTGCGACGGCTTTCGCCGGTGAGAGCCAATTGCAGAAGGCAACCAACGTCCTCAACGAGATCATGAGTACCCCGGATAAGGGCATTCCTCATGACTTGCTGGACAAGGCCGTGTGTGTGGGGATCGTTCCTTCCGAGGTGAAGTTCGCCTTTGGATTTGGGGGCACGTACGGACGCGGTGTGCTGGTGTGCCGCAAGGGCGGGAACGGGGCGTGGGATGCCCCCTCGATGTTTACTATGGGCGGCGCGAGCTTTGGATTCCAGATCGGCGGTAAGGCAACGGACGTCGTCTTCCTGGTGATGAACCCTGAAGGCATGAAAAAACTGGTTCAGGATAGCGTCAAGTTGGGCGCGGAACTATCCGCAGCGGCCGGCCGGTGGGTCGATCCGCGGAAGGTGCGACCGACGCGCAACTCCATGCGGAGATTCTTAGCTACTCGCGCTCGAGAGGGTTGTTTGGCGGGGCGTCGCTCGACGGGGCCGTGTACAAGCAAGATGAAGACGACAACCAAAAGGTCTATGGACGCAGGGTGACCGCGAAGGAAATCCTGATCGAGGGCAGAGTGCGCCCAACTCGTGCAGCCCAAGGCCTGGACAACACGCTGACAAAATACTCTCCCACGGGTGGAAGAACGTTTGCCCGGTTATAAGCGATCCACGGGGAGAGCTAGAAGTCATTGAACGGAAACAACCACCGCGCCAGACGCG
>CAVYPU010000010.1:0-18626 GCA_963770415.1 uncultured Acidobacteriota bacterium | reverse complement strand
CACCCTGGCATGACCCCGATTCGCTGATAAGAGGCGGTTGGTGCGGGTAGACTTGCAGGGCAGTGTGGTTGAGGTCTGTAGACACGGGGCGGCGGGAGTTTGTGGGGAGTGTCGGGAGGTTCTCGGATTCTTCACCCGTTGGGTGAGGAAATTGCTGAGTTTGTTTCCCTATGCGCAAACTTACCAAGCCTTCGCCCACCGTCTCACCGCTGTTGTTCGAGGTTGATCCCGAGCCGCTGCAGGAAACCCTGACGGCGCTGGGAGGAATCCCGCTGGTGGTACAGGCCTTCCGTTCGCTGGGGCTGCCGCGGAGTGTGCAGGAGCACGTGCGGGTGAAACAGCGGCAACGCGGCTACGACGACGCGACGTTCGTGGAGAGCTTCGTGATTCTCCACGCCGCCGGGGGCGAATGTGTGGAAGATTTTGAGCGTCTGCGGCAAGACCCGGGGCTGGGGGAGATGATCGGACACGGGGTGCCTTCGCCGCGCGCGGCGCTGGAGTTTTTGCAGGCGTTTCACCAGGAGGAGAAGATCGCGGAAGCCCAGCAACGACGCTTGCCGGAGCAGATCGCCTATATCCCGGAAGAGACGGCGCCGCTGGAGGGGCTGGGCCGAGTGAACCGCGATCTGGTGCAGCGTTTCGGGGAGCGCGCGCCCGACCAGCGCATCGCCACGGTGGATCAGGATGCGACGATCATCGAGAGCCACAAGCAGCAGGCCTTGCCCACCTATGAAGGGGTGCGAGGCTACCAGCCCATGCTGGCGGTGTGGGCGGAGACGGGACTGGTGCTGGCCGACCAGTTTCGCGATGGCAACGTGCCCGCCCAGATGGAGCCGCTGGAGGTGGCGCGGCGAGCCTTTGCCGCCCTGCCCAGCACGGTGGGGGAGTATTACTATCGCGGCGACTCGGCGTGTCACGAAAGCGGGTTGGTGAATTGGTTGCGCGATGAGCAGCGGGCCGGCGGACCGCACGGGCGCATCGGCTTTGCCATCAGTGCGCGGATGACCGAGCCCTTGCACGCGGCGATACAGACGCTTCCGGAATCGGCCTGGGAACCCTACGGCGATGCGCATCCGGGCGAAATCCGCGAGTGCGCCGACGTGCCGTTTGTGCCCGGCGAGAAAGTGGAGAAGAAGGATTGGCAACCGCTGCGCTACGTGGCCATCCGCATCCGCAAAAAGCAAGGCGAACTCTTCGAGGATGGGAGCGCGGTGCGCCACTTCGCGGTGTTGTCGAATCGCTGGGAATTGAAGGCGGCGCGCTTGATCGAGTGGCACCGCGAAAAGGCCGGCACCATCGAGTTCGTGCATGACGTGATCAAGAACGACTTGGGGGGCGGCGTGCTGCCCTCGAAATACTTCGGCGCCAACGCCGCGTGGCTGCGCCTGGCGGTGATCGCGCACAACGTGCTCCAGGCGCTGAAGCGGCTGGCCTTGCCCGCCGAACTGCTGACGGCGCGCCCCAAGCGCTTGCGCTTCCTGCTCTTCAATATGCCGGGGCGGCTGGTTCATCATGCCCGAAGCCTGATCCTGCGCGTGGCCGCTCTGGGCAAGTGGACGGCGGCCTATCGGGAGGGCCTGCGCTTGCTGCCCGTGATCCCTTGAACCGACCGGCACCAAAATCTCAAGCTGATCCGCGGATCGGTAAAAACCCTTTTCCAAACTCCCGCCGGAGTGTCTTCTTCCTTCGCACCCCACAACCTGCCGTGGCCTCGCACCTTCTCCTCCCGCCGTAATTGCCCCGCCCATCCCTTCGAACGCGCTTCCCTCAGCCCCGATTCCCTGTGCAGTTACCCAAAATCCCAAACCCGCCTCCCTTATCGGCGGATTAGGGCATGAGCGAACTAATCGGGAGGCAGACGATGTGCCGATACAGAAATGTCTGTAGGGTAGTAGTGTTTCTATTCGCTTTGGCGATGCCGCTGTGGGCGCAAATGAACCAGGCCACGGTGGTGGGGACGGTCAAGGACGCTTCCGGCGCCGTGGTTCCCAAGGCCGCCGTTACCATCACGAATCTAGGTACCGGAATTGCACGCACCACTTCCACGAACGCGAGCGGTTATTACACGATTTCCAACCTGGACGCCGGCCGCTATTCTTTAACCGTTAGTTCCGCTGGCTTCAAAACGAACACCATCCCCAGCATTGAGTTGCAGGTTGAGCAAACCGCCACGCTCGACATGACATTAGAACTCGGGGCGACCACGCAGAAGATGACCGTCACGGCCGCGGCGCCGTTGATCTCTCCGACTACCTCCGATGTCGGGCAAGTGGTTTACCGGAATGTGTTGAACGATATTCCCCTCGACGGCCGCTCTTTCTGGCAGTTGACGCAGCTTACGCCGGGGGCCAATTACACGCCGGGCGGCCAAAGCGCTTACACCAGCAGCACCGCCATTCGCGCCACCGCCGTCAACGTCACCATCAACAGCGGCAACACCGACCAGACGGGCTGGATGCTGGATGGCTCGAGCATTGTCGAAAATAACGATGGGGGCACTGACGTGCAGCCCGAGGTGGACGCCTTGCAGGAATTTAAGGTGGAAAGCGGCGACATGGGGGCGGAATTTGGACGGACCCCCAACGTGGTGACGGCCGTAATCAAGAGCGGAACCAACCAGTTCCACGGTGACCTGTGGGAATTCGTGCGCAATGATATTTTTGACGCCCGCAACACCTTTTTCGTGACCCCCAAGGGATCCAATTTGAAGAAGAACGTGCTGAAGCGAAATCAGTTTGGCGGCACCCTGGGTGGCCCGATCAGGAAGGATAAAACCTTTTTCTTTGCCGATTTCGAAGAGACGATGATTCGACAGGCGGAAGTGTTTGACGATATTGTTCCCAGCCAGGCGATGCGGCAGGGCGATTTCAGCAGCCTCAGCACCCAGCTTTTGAACCCTTTCAACGGCTACGCTCCGATTTCGCGGAACAATATTTCGAGCCTGATTTCTCCTCAGGGGCAGTTTTTCCTGAACTATCTTCCCACCCCCAATTTTGTCCAGGGAAACACCAATTATGCGGTTTTCGGCAATCGATTGGCGCTGAACACCGCGAAAGGCGACCTGAAGATTGACGAAACTCTGACCTCGCGCGATCACCTGATGGGCCGGTATTCGATTGTAAATGATACGGAAGCGAACCCGGACCAGTTTCCCGCACTCGGAGTTCTTCAGGACCAATCCCGCGGCCAGGACTTCACCGTGGCGGAGACCCACATCTTCAGCCCCAAGTGGTTGAATGTCGCTCAGTTCGGGTATTACCGCATGTTTTTCCTTTTTGGCGCGCCCCTGCCTAATGTCTATTTCGGCCTGCCCACCGAAGCCAACTACGGGGGGTTCGATCAGCAGGCCTCTGGCGGATTTCCCGAGATCGGCATATCCGGCTATACCGGTTTTGATGGCGCCCCCAGCAACCAGGAGCCGAAGCACGATCACATTCGGACCTTCGAATACCAGGACACGATGAATTACAACAATGGCCGCCACAATATAAAAATCGGGATGGTGGTGTACCACAACACGGACACGTACATTACCGGGAGTTCCACGGCCGGCAATTTCCAGTTCCTGGGAACCTACTCGGGAAATTCCTTCGCTGACTTCCTGATGGGGCTGCCGAATAACGTGACCCGCGACCCCGGCGGTCCAGCCTGGTCGACCTACGGCAACTTCCCGGCCGTCTTCTTCCAGGACAATATTCGCGCCACGCCGAATGTGACGCTGAACCTGGGAGTCCGCTACGAATACAACCCGTTTTTCACGGGTGAGTACGGGCAGATCAGCGGCATCAACCTGAGCACCGGCAAACTGGTTATCCCCTCGAATTTCAACGTCAACATCCGCCCGATCAGCGCCCAACTGGTGCCCCTCTATTCGGACCGCTACGTTACGACCGGGAGCCTGGGACTACCGCCCTCGGTGATTGACGCCAGCAAGAGAGATTTCGCGCCGCGTGTGGGAATTGCGTGGAGGCCGTTCGGGAAGGACAATTGGCCCATCCGCTCCGCGTACGGGATTTTCTATGCTTACCCGGATAACACCGCACCGGATAATACTCAAGGCGTGCCGCCCGACACGGTGTCTGACCAGGAATTTAACAACAGTCCGCCCGAAGCCCCTAACCGGACGTGGGGAAACTTCTTCCTGGGTGCGCCGCTGGCGGGTGTTCCCAATCCTAATCCGGGCCAACCCTGCCCAGGGGGATTCGTAGCGAATTCTTGTTCCACTCCTTCGCTGGACACGGGCGAGTTCGGTCCGCAAGTCCTGACCTATATTCAGGAATGGAACTTTACCGTCCAACACCAGTTTAATTCCGGCGTGTCGCTGAACGTGGCCTATGTGGGGAACAACACTCATCACAATGAACTGGGCCAAAGCGTCAACAACCCGCCGCCCGGGTCCGGCAACATCCAGCCGCGGCGTCCGCTGATCCAGTGGGGGACGATCTCCCAGTACCAGTACAACGGAGACGCCAGCTACAATGCCCTCCAGGTGAGTGTGAATACGCGTACCTGGCACGGATTATCGCTGCTCGGCGACTATACCTATTCGAAGTGCCTGGACACGGGTTCCGACGGCAGCGGAGCTCCCACCGAAGCTCTGATCCCGGCGAACTACGGGGTTTGTACCCTTAACCGGACCCAAGCGAGCGCCATCAGCTTTGACTATCACTTGCCCTTTGGCAAGGGCGCGCACTTCCTGAGTTCAAGGCCGGGCTGGGTCGATAAGCTCGCCGGGGGCTGGGAAGCCACCGGCGTTCTGACCTTGCAGACGGGTTTGCCGTTTACCCCCACCATCTCCAACGATGAAGCCAACACCGGTGTCGGCTCCCAGCGGCCCAATCTGGTCGGGGTGCCGGACATGGTGCGCCAGCCCGGCTGCTGGTTTTATGTGGCCGCGAATTCGGTCTGCCAGGCGCTGGCGCCCAACGGTACGTCGGCCTTCCTCGATCCGGCCCAGTACACGTATGGAACCTCCGGGAGGGATATTCTCAGTGCCAATGGATTGCGGGAATTGGATTTTGCCCTGCTCAAGAATTTCCGAATCACCGATTCCAAGTCTCTGCAGTTTCGCGCCGAGTCGTTCAACCTGTTTAACACGCCAACCTATTCGGCGCCTTCCACTTCCATCAATGTGGCTTCCGGAGGAGTGGTGACCTCAACGCTCAACGCCGCCCGCGAGATCCAACTGGCGATGAAGTTCTATTTCTAGCGGGTGTTCACCATTGAGTCGGAGTGACGTTTTACGTGCAAGTTGCTGCATGCTAACGAGGTTTGCGACGCTCGGGCAGTTTTTTGCGCGTGACTACAACAATCTTCCGGTGCGGTAGCGCCTCCGGCAGGCGGAGGACGACGGTTTTGCGCAGCGCCCGGCAGGCGGCGCTGGGCTGGGGAATCCGCAAGCAACTGCCGCCTCCGTCGATTTGCATTTCCATGGAGCACAACGTCTGTAATTGGGCTGAAGCGATGCCAATGTGGGGTAACACAAGGGAAGCTGCGATGAGACCTAACGAGTACTGCAACCTATTCAATAGTAAGACCCTATGCCGCCGTGCAAAAATTCCACTCGCGAGCGGCACAAGCCCGCCGCTGAAAAATTGGCGCATTGAAAACACATAAATTAAGAGCCGCCGCATGACGGATGTTGCGCCCTATCGCAGCTTCCCTTGTGCTACCCTAAATAGGCGAGGGGGAGATAATTTTGGGGAAATCGAGCTCAGCAACTTCCGATGGTAGTTGTCCAGTCCTCTACTTTCCTTTCTGCCTGTCCCTGGCGAATTGCTAACTTGCCCGAAATTCCGCGAGTTTTCGCTTTGTTGTTAGAATGCGGAAATGCGCGATCTCGTGATCCTTTTCGTCCATCTCCTCACCACCGTCGCCCGACTTGCAGGTCGCGGCGGCGTCCGCTCCGTAGTTGCCGAGTCCATCCTCGTCAAACATCAACTGCTGATCCTCAATCGCTCGCGCCAGCGCGCTCCCAGTCTCCGGCTCTCGGATCGCCTCGTTGCCGGTTGGTGCGCTCTGTTGGTACGGCGGTCCCGCCTGATCCGTTCCGCCATCGTTCTGAAACCTTCGACCCTCTTGCGGCTCCACCAGGCCCTGAGGAACCGAAAGCAAGTAGCGCGGACCACCGAATTTGTGGTCCGCGTCCCTTCGGTACCGCGCGCCGCAATCACGTTCACTCGCCTCGACACGTGGCCTTCGGTGCGCAAAAGCCGCAGACCGCAACTGCGGCGGTCTGCGCTACACGCTTTGGAGTGCGGCGGCTCGACGCCGCTTTTCCCTCGGGATGGCATCGTGCTCGTGGAGCGAGAATATTCCTTCATCCTCCTCCACACTTCCGCCGATAAACGAAGCGGGGGAGTGTCGGGGGCACTGCGAGGGGGCCAAGGACGGGAAACGGGACACGGGGCTCGGGATCTCGACTCGCCACTTTCCCCTCGTCACTCGCCACTCGCCACTAGCAACGGTCTCTTGGCGTCCGGCGGCTGGTTCGCGTGAGCGCGCGAGGAAGAGCCGCACCGGAATGTACAGAAAGTGTCCGTGTGCGGCGTCCGCTGCGAAAGGGTATGGGGTAATCCCTCGTTTGTAGCGCGGGTGTCCCCACCCGCGTCTGGCCTTTGGCCTTTCACTAGACAAAAGCACCTGAAGAGAATTTGCTTGCAGAAAAGTCGTGCTTTTGGTATCTAGTTTAGTGACTAGATATTCAAAGGAGGCTTTTCCATGGGATTCCCCACCAAAGTGCAATTGATCAAGCGCCAAGCCAGTGCGCAGTGGTACATCAATTTTCCTTCCGCCCTCGCCCAGGCCATGGACTTCGTGCGCGGCGAGGTGGTCGAGTGGTTTGTGGAGGACAAGGGGCTGCTGGCCCTGCGTCGCACCTCGCCGCCCGCGCCCGTGCTAAAAAAAACTCTACCGGCATCCTCGCCGAATTCGAGCGGCTCTGGCGCCAGTGCTTCCCCGACTTCCGTCAGCGCCGCGTTGCCGCCCACGCTCAAGCCCTCGCGCTGAGCACCTTGCTTTGTCTGGGACGCCATACCGTGACCGGTCTGCTCACCACTTGCGGCTGGCAGTTTCGTGACTGGACCTCCAGTTACCGGCTCTTTTCCCAATCTCGTCTACCCCTCAACCCGATGTTCGCCGTGGTGCGGCGTGCGCTGGTGAGCGAACTGCCGCCCGGCGCTCCCGTCTGCGCGGTGCTCGATGACACGCTCGTGCGCCGCTCCGGCCTCCGCACCCCCGGCGTCGCCTGGCGCCGCGACCCGCTGGGACCGCGCTTTCAAACCAATTTCGTGCGCGCCCAGCGCTTTCTCCAGACTTCTCTGGTGCTGCCCTCGTCCGAAGGCGACCGCCGCGTCGTCCCCATCGCCTTTCGCCACGCTCCCACTCCCCCCAAGCCGGGCAAGAAGGCCCCCGCAGCCGAGCAGGAGAAATACCGCCTCGCCGTGCGCACCGCCCGCCTCGGCCAGCGCGCCGTCGAGCAGATCGGCGAGCTGCGCGCCGCCCTCGATGCCGACCCTGCCTCCGCCGCCCGCGGGCTCCTCGTCGCCTTCGATGGCGGCTATACCCATCAAACCGTGCTCAAACACCTGCCCCACCACACCACCGCCATCGGCCGTATCCGCCAAGACGCCAAGCTGTTCTTCCCACCCCATCCTGCCACCCGTAAAGGCCGCCGCCGCCGCCTCTGCTACGGCTCTCCCGCTCCCACCCCCGAAGAGGTTCGCCAGGACGATTCCCCCTGGCAGATATTCACCTTTATGCACGGCGGCGCCACCTACCAACTGCGCTTCAAACGACGCACCGGCCTGCTGTGGCGCGCCGCCGGGGCGGGTCAAATCCTGCAACTGATCGTCATCGCTCCCCTCGGTTATCGCCTGCGCAAAGGCTCCAAGCTGCTCTACCGCCAGCCCGCCTTTCTGATCTGCACCGACCCCGACCTCGAACCTCAACGCCTCATCGAAACCTACCTCCAACGCTGGGGCATCGAAGTCAATTTTCGCGACGAGAAGACCCTGCTGGGCGTCGGCCAAGCCCAGGTCCGCTCCGCCCCGTCGGTGGAATCCGCCCCCGCCTTCAGCGTCGCTGCCTACGCCTTCCTGCTCCTCGCCACCCAGCGCGCCGGCCGCGACTCCTCGCCCGGCCGGCTGCCACGCCCCAAGTGGAGTCAACCTTCTCCTGCTACCCACCTCTCCACCCAGCAGGCCCTGCAGCAGCTCCGCGCCGAAGTCTGGAGCCGCGGACTCGGTCTCGACCATTTCTCCGGCTTCGCGCCTGCCCCCACCCCTACCATAAAGCCGGAGAAATGCGACTTCCCCCTCGCCTCCGCTGTCTGCTACGCAACCGCCTGAGCCCCAAAGGGCCAAAGGCCAGTGTTCCCCGAAGGGGAACAATGTCCGTGGGTGAAACCCACGGACAGCGTCCCCCCAACTAAAATGCCTCGCGACCCCGGAGGGGTCGAACCTCTTGTCTCCTCGTTGCGCGCCAAACCACATTCAACCCCTTCGGGGTTGGTAACCCGTCGCGGGTATCATTTCCGTGGTTTTCACCCACGGCTAATGACATTGGACCTCTTCGAAGTTCAGGCAAAGTTCCATCGGACAACTGCAAGGCGCAGCGAACACCATCATACCTTACCCCTAGCCGCCCGGATACTCGTAAAACCCCAGCTCTGCCTTACACCCCAGCCAGCCTTTGGCAACCATCCTTGAATTCCGGTCATCGCATGTACAAAATGCAAGGATCTCCACCGCCGGTCCGGTTTGAAGTTGGGGCGGCGGAATTCATGCCGATCTGATCGGCACGCCGCCATATGGCGAGGTGAACTCGCCGCTACGAGCTAGCCTTGCCTCCTGGCCAGTGCCCACTGCCTCCTGCTTTCTGCCTACTGCCTACTTCTTAGGGTACTCGTAAAACCCGTGTCCCGTCTTGCACCCCAGCCACCCGGCAGCGACCAACCTCTCCAGCAGCGGGCAGGGGCGATACTTCGGGTCGCGCAGGCTTTCGTAGAGTACCTTCAGAATGTCGAGGCAAACGTCCAGGCCGATCAGGTCGGCGAGTTCCAGCGGGCCCATGGGGTGATTCATGCCGAGCTTGGATATTCGCCGGGCACCCGCGTCCACAAAATTCTCCGTGGTATCGAGCAACAAAACCCTATGCCCCGCGCGCAGCATGACGTGGGCAATCCCATGCCCCATCTGACCCGCACCAACGACTCCGACAGTTTTGATTTCCATAATCTACTCTCTTCCACGAACGCTCTCGGGTGGCGCACAAATCGCTTTCCAAGTATGCGCCCCAGTAACACGCCCGTGTGCTCTCAACTTGCCTCGTCCTGACTTGTTAATCGTCGCTGGCACAAAGAGCAATGTCGGGACCACGCGCGGCTACCTGGTCGCCTAAAGCTTATCGCCCCGTCATTTTGGGATTGAGTCAGTACGATTAGGTTCCAGCCACCACTTGGGACGTGTCTTCTGGCCACCCCGGAACTCCGCTTCAGTTCCAACGAAGAATTCAACTGCTTGCCGAATTGATATGAATTCATTTGACCTCTCACCAGGGGCGTATCCCCAAATCTGGCCACCAACTCCGGGACGGCCCAGTAGGAGTGCGTGTCTAGCACCCTCGGCATCCACCCCCCGGAAGCGCAGCAATTGAGGCCCCTTGGGAAGGGCGGTGGATGTACAACCTCGGCCAGACGAATCAACCTTGAGAACAACACTGGTGAATGTAAGCACAGCGGGAGGGCATTTTGGATTTGCTCGTTCCACTAACACCCAACCGTGATACCCGCTGGGAACTTCCCAATCCTCAATAACTCTATAAGATCCACAGCTCACCATGAACCACAAGGAAAACGCCAAAACCGACAGATCATTTACTCGCAGCCTCCCGCTTCGCCGCCAACGGGAGAAGTTTGAAGCGGTTGTTGTGCATTTAGAAGCGATGTTGGTACCGCCCGCGATTTGGTGATTTTTGAGTCGAATCATGAGGGCGACCTATGACCGGGTGATTTCGCGATTTAGAGGTTTGCAAATCCCAATTTTCATAGCGATAAGACAGTTATGGTATATATTCTTTATTTTCATATATATAATGGAGAGCCATGGGTAAGTATCATTATTTTCAACAACATAATGGAGAGGCCGAAAAGCGACATTTTTTCTACACGTGTTTTCAATAACATAATGGAGGTTACCTTCATATTTGCCCCCCACGTTTTTTCTGTGACCCGCCACGCTGAAGTATAATAACTGTTTTATTATCAATTACATCCATATTTTTGGCGCGGCCTCAATAAAACCGTAACTCATTTATTTTCTTTAACATAATGGAGGGATTCGGCGCTTGCGGTCCCCCGCAACGAAATAACTCTTTTGTATTCAATGTGATGCGTCTTTGCGAAATTCTTCCAGAAATTGTAAGTGTATTTATTTTCTTGAACATAATGGAGGGAAACCATGGAGAGCTCAGCTCCCCGAGCAGAGTGCTGATTAGTTTTAACATTCCCCGAGGGGAGAAGGTGCTGAAGCACGAAGCGGATGAGGGGTCTCTTGCATCGGACCCGGACCTTTTACCGCGCGCCCTAAGACACCATTCGCGGCAAATCGGCCTTTCAAATCCGCAATTCTCTGCAAAATCCGTGTTACTTTGAGGTAAATGCCCGACTCTTCGCATGACATGTTGTCGCGGTCTTGTTTGTTTTCATACACATAGTCGGTTCGATCTTCATTTTTAACATCTCTGGGGCGGACCTTTCCCCCCGCAGTCAACTTCTTGTTGGTTTAAGACGTGGCGGAATCGCCACAACAGGCGGAGGTTGGAGCCTTCCCGGCTCGGCATGGGCGCTGCCTTTCATTCCCAGGCACAGGCTTCACAATCAAATATACTCACACGGCTAGGCTTTGTCAATGACAAAGTGAGTCGCGCGAGCGCATGCCTGCATTTGTTGGGGGCACCCCTCGGGGTGCCCTTGGGCAGGGCAAGCCCAGCCCCTACAAACCGTGTTTGGTTATGGCCACGCCGCGCTGTGCTACCTGCTGCGGTCGGTCCCCGATTACCCACGAGAAGCCGCGGACCTACCAAACAGCTCTGCTACGCATACTTAGGGTCGAGCCCCAACTGTCCATCACGGCGATAGCCTTGAGGGAGAATTAACCCTCCAAGGCCCGTTGCACCCCTTCCGGGCTGCGAGCGATGATCGTTAGATAGGCTTGCGTTGGCTGATCGGGAGTGGCCCGCCCCTGTTCCTAATCGCGCAGAGTGCCAAGGGGAATATGATACCGGACGGCAAATTCCCCCTGTGTCAAACCCAAAGCGCGGCGAATGACCTTTATCTGCGGCGTTCGCCTCATGCGCCTGAGGTCGGCCGCGGTCAAGGGCTGCGCATCAGGATCAGCAAGCGCAGCGCGTTCAATAGCGCTTGGCGTCATTGGACGAATTCCCTTACGGTTGTTACTGGAAGTAAGCTTCCTGCCCATGCTTTGCCGCCCTACGGGCCGAAATGATTCGGATCACCTCGTTGCCATCCGTATGGGCCAACCAGTTGCCAAATCCAAACTCGGAATGCGTCAAATTAGTGTGGGGCTCGGCTGCTCGGGATTTGCTGCGGGACAGCCCGCCAATGTGGCGACGCGGCAAAGCCTTTGGTCCGCGGCGATGAGCACGGCGATTTGGCCAGTGTCTTTCAAATCGAGGGCTACCGCCAACTGAAGGGCGTCCAAAGTCCTAAGACCTTCAGCCGCCCCATATTTCACGAGCAAGAGCCGGGCAGCGTGGAAATGCCTTGGCTGAATGGGCAGGGCAACCAATAAGCGACGTTGGCTCAAGTCGGCTCGGAGGCATCGCCTGGCGGTCTCGACCTGCCGTTCGTCGATCTCGCCTGTGCGCGCTTTGATGGAAAGAACGGACTCCATCTCGACTATCGCCAAATGAGAAACAAAGGATCGAGAGGCAGGGTCCGAGATAATCCGACGCATGAATTCTGCCCCTGCTTCCTGGTGATAGACCTTCGCCAGCGCACTCGTGTCAACAAAGTAGTTTGGCAATTAGCGCTCTTGCCTTTGGGCAATGACGGCGTCAGACAAGGATCCGGATATTCCGGCGAGAGCCCGTTTCACGCCGTCCCATGAGATGGGATCGACCGCGGCAGCAGCCCATTCCTCAGGTGTAAAGTATCCGGCCACATCGCCATCGATGGCAGGCAAATTAGTGATGATGACGGTTACCCGCTGCATTTCTTCCAGCGGCAATCGCTCCTCTGGCCGAAGCACGCCGTCCTTGTACACAGCCTGAAATACCTTTTCCATGACCCCAGTCTACCCGATTCTTACCCTAAATGCCCGTGATTTAAGGGGCTGGTACCGGGGTGCGGCTCGGTGCCAGCGAATCCGGGCGGGCTGGCGCAGGCCGGTCTTGTATCGTCTGCAGCCGGTCCCTGATTACCAGTGAAAGCCGCGGACCTACCGAACAGGTCCGCGTTACGTTGGCTTGCTGGAAGTAAGTTTCCTGCTCACGCTTTGTCGCCCTCCGGGCCGATATCATGCGGGGGCACCGCCGTTGACATCAAGCCCACAAGCTTCTAAACTGGCAAGCATGGAAGTTAACTTTACTCCTCATACCGAAGCGCAGCTCAAGGAATTTGCTGCCCGCAAAGGCAAGGACGCCGCGCAGGTGGTGGAAGAGACGGTCAGTAACATGCTCGAACGGCAGGCCCGCTTCGTGGAAGGCGTAAAGCGCGGCATCGCGTCCGCCGATCGCGGCGACCTGATCGATCACGAGGAAGTGGTCAGCCGCATTGACCGGCTCTTCGAGTCGTGACCCGCATCCGGTGGACAACCGAAGCCGCCGGCCAGCTTGAGGGCATCGTTAAACACATCCTAAAGGACAACCCCGAGGCCGCCCGTAAGGTTGCCCGGGCGATTCTTGGCCGTATTGAGGACCTGAAGCATTTCCCCCGCCTTGGCCGCCCCGGCGAGGAAGTCGAAGGAACCCGCGAACTGCACAGCCCGCCTTACGTTATCGTTTACCGTCTCAAGGATGACGTTGCCGAGATCCTCTACATCTGGTACGGCGCGCAGGACTGGCGCTAACAAAAACCCCAGCAGCCGGTGAGATTCCTACCGGTCCGAGCCGCGCTTGCTTCACTGCCTGAATCTGGGGAGTACCGATAACGCGATCGCCGGATTCGTCGCTTCCAAGCGGTCATGGCTTTGAAGCCGCAACCCCTCATCAACCACTGGACCGCGTGCTAGAACGTCCTTTTCGACAAGCAATTTTGCACGAAGTTCTACGAAACGTCGGATTTCGGACTGGACTGTTTCATCGTTGTAAACCAGCCCCAGGAAGGTTGCGGCATCTTGGCGTCTAGCCCAAAGTTTGGAATAGTTTTCCCCGTAGTCCAGAGCATATTGCGGTTCAGCAAGGTTGCTACCGTGCCAGATACTATGCGGATTAACAGTCCGAAACAGCACAATCTGTGGCAGGTAGAGGTTGAGGAAAAATGAAACGCGGAACTGCAATATGGCCTCGGTGTGTTTATTGGTTTGGAACAGGACCAACCCGTAATTGAATTCGGTTTCGGGGTCGCGCTCCCCAAACCTACCAGCCCCGGCTTTCTTATAATAGGAAGTGGCCTTCGAGAGGTTTCCCGAGAGGTGGTACATCCCGCCGATTAGGTAGCGGATGCCTTGATTATCGTATGGATTTCTCCTCGAAGAGTTCGGCGAATTCGTGAATTGCCTCGGGGTACTTGCCTTGCCGCCAGTAGACCAAGCCAAGATTGTGTCGCGCGCGCATGTACGGGCGGGTGCTAATCTCTCCCCACCAGGTGAATGCCTGGGGCTTATCGGTGCCTAGTTCAGCACGTGCCTTCTCGAAGGCGGTACGAAACATTGCCTCGGCTTCTGCCAGTCGGTGACTTGAATAGAAGACAGTGCCTAACCCGTTGTAAGCGTCCGCGAGGTCTGGATCATGGGCCAGCGCCTGCCTGAAGTAGTCCTCCGCTGAGTGCATACCCGAACTCAAAGTCGGCCCTGGGAACTCAAGCGCCTCCCAGCCAAGCGCTTCGAGATCCTCAGCCTTCTTTCTATTTTGATTTTTCCTATTCATGATATCGCCCCGTGCCCCGCAAAGTGAGTGTCAGCTTGATTGTTGTAACCCCTCAACGTAGTCGTCCCGAACAGGCGCAGACCGCTTTGTAGAGTCTATGCCCGGTCCCTGGTTACCAACGAAAATCCGCGGACCTACCAGGCGAGTCCGCGTTACGCCTGCTTTCCCATCTATGCGCCATCCACGAACCCTCGCCCTACGTGAAATCCTCTTTTGCGTTATCTCGGAAGGTTCCCTTTTCGGGCCAGATGAGACCAATATCCAAGCTGCGAAGCCATTGTTCCAAGTTGCCGTCGGGTTTCTTCGGTACAAGGATCGCTTTCTTGAGTGCGCCGAATTCCTTCTTGGACTGATAGGCGTAATCCAAGACCTGCCCTACCGCCATCCGCAAATGCTCGCGGCTAGTGGTCCCTTTAGCCTCAATCAAGTTCCACCGGCGTTCCTCAAAGCCGTCGCACTGAAGTTTATTGCATTTGAATGTCTGCAGCCTCCGGCCTTGCCACTTCAGCCATTGACGGTATCGAGCGAGGAGACGCGCTTCGCTCTTCTTCGCTGTTATAACTTGACTCTTCGTGTGAACCTTGAAATCGAGCTGGTAGTTCCCGGGGGGCGCTGAAACGTGTGTCACGGGAGCATTCTTCTGGTGCGGGGTGTCAGTGTTAGGCCTGTTCTTCTCCCGACCCATCTCTCTCTTTGAGGAAAGTTGCCCTTCCAGCCATTCGCAGACTCGACGGTGATCCTTGTTATTGGCCGGGTGGAGTTCGGCGAGTGCCGAACTATGAGTCAGAGCTTTTATGAGGGGAATGCGCCTAGGGATCGTCTTTGTCGTGAGGTTAACGAACGGTCTAAGATTGCGTGCCGCTCCGAACTCTCCACCCTCCGGTATTTCCGCGTGATTGATGCGCTTCGTATGCGGTCCCCGAACAACCCCGAAGCCAAAGATCTGGGGGCTACCCTTGTGGCGGCGCCCGATGAGAATAACGTGTCCGGGCAATATCTCGTAGGCGAACTTATGGCCGATGTGCAAATGGTTCGGCTCCCATCCCATGAACGCCGCCCGACCGAGGATCGAAGCTCGTCCCCAAGCGGGAACGGTTTTCTCGATGCAGTTGACGTTTGGGGAAACTACCCAATAACGCCTTTCGTGTTCACCAGTATTTGTACTCATCTTTCACCCCCCGCTTGCTCGACCGCCAGCGCCACGGCGTTGCCGCCGCCCAGGCACAGCGCGGCCATGCCGCGCTTGGCGTTGCGCCGGGCCATTTCGTAGAGCAGCGTGACGAGGACGCGCGCGCCGGAGGCGCCGATGGGGTGGCCGAGCGCCACGGCGCCGCCGTTCACGTTGGTCTTGGCGGGGTCGAGGCCCAATTCCTGTATCACGGCGATGGCCTGGACGGAGAAGGCCTCGTTCAATTCGAAAAGGTCCACGTCGTCGGTTTTCCAATCGAGCTTCTTGAGCAACATGCGCACGGCGTCCACGGGCGCCATCATCACCCACTTGGGCTCGACGCCGCTCACGGCCTGCCCCACGACGCGCGCCATTGGCGTCTTCCCCAACTCGCGAGCTTTTTCCAGCTGACGTCACCACCAGCGCCGCCGCGCCGTCATTGGTGCCCGGAGCGTTCCCGGCGGTCACCGTGCCATCCGGCTTGAAGGCGGGCCGCAGCTTGGCGAGCGCTTCGAGCGACGTATCCGCGCGCGGGGATTCATCGGTCGCGAACTGGATGGGATCGCCTTTCTTCTGCTTGATGGAGATGGGCACAATCTCGTCCTGGAAGCGGCCGTTCTTGATGGCATCGATGGCGCGGCGATGGCTCTCCACCGCATACGCATCCTGGCGCTGGCGGGTGATGCCGTACTTTTCCGCCACCAACTCGCCCGTCATCCCCATGTGGAAGTCCTCGTAGGCATCCCACAGGCCGTCGGTGATCATGGAGTCGAGCACTTTGCCGTGCCCAATCCGCATCCCGGCGCGGGCCTGGGGCAGCAGGTAGGGGCAGTTGGTCATCGATTCCATGCCGCCCGCCACCACGATTTCCGAATTGCCGGTTTGATCGCCTGCGCGGCCAGCGCCACGGCCTTCAGTCCCGAGCCGCAGACTTTGTTGATGGTCATGGCGGCGACGCGATTCGCGAGGCCGCCCTTCAGGCCCGCCTGCCGCGCGGGATTCTGGCCCAGCCCCGCCGGCACCACGTTGCCCATAATGATTTCATCCACCAGCGCTGGATCGATTCCCGCCCGGCGCACCGCCTCGCGGACCGCGAACGCGCCCAAATCCACCGCGGAAAAAGGTGTAAGCGAACCCTGAAATTTTCCGATGGCTGTGCGGCAGGCTGAAATGATGACGGGTTCTTTCATAACGCCTCCATTCCTAATCAACGGAAGCTTGGGGAAATCCTTGCGTAAAGATGGGGGTCAAAAGTGAATCAGTCGGTCAGCATGTAGGAAGGCATGTGCGCCGATATAAAATCGACCACCAAACGCTTGGCCTCACCGACCCGCCGATTTCCGTCTGCGACGGGCGTAGTCGGCAAACCGCTGGGCCGTCTCGCGCCACACGGACTCGTCAAGTACAAAATCCACCTCCACGCGTGTTGTGGCGAGAAACTGATCCACGTACTGTTGCGGTTACTTTCGGGTGTGCCACTGAGTTCAACATAAACGGGCCCGCACACTACCAGTGCACCTTCAGCCGCTAGGCGCCCGAGCAAAGCTGCCACCTGTCGAGCGACGCGGGCTGCCGGACCAGAGAGCGGAGATCACATTGGTATCGATGGCGGTTCTCACCGCTCTTCAGCTCCTCGTCCCGCATGGCTCCGAACCCATTCGTTGATCTCTTCGATTCCGCCCGGAAACGTCCCCAAAGCCCCAACGTATTTCTCAAAGGGGTTGCCGGCAGGTCGAACCGGCCGGATGATCGTGTGGTTTCCTTGAACGACGAATTCAACCCGGTCACCGACCCTCAAGCCCAACCGGGTTCGAATCCTCTTGGGAACCGTGACTTGGCCTTTAGTACTGATAACGCTGGATTCTGCCATTTCCTTACCCTCCATCCCTACAGTAAGAATATCAATCCCTACATTTCAGGTCAAACGGTTCGGCGAACAGCCGAACTGGAGGGTGGATCATGGGGATTTCTTGCCGTGGCCCTCGGCGACGGTCCTGAAGGCCGGAATACACTGCGGGCTTTCGCCTCGATGCCAGGTACGGGCGTCCGAAGGTGTGAAGAAATCGTCGAACACCGTTTCACCACTGAGGCACCGAGGCGCAGAGGCTAGAAAAGAAAGGGCATTTTTCTCTGTGTCTCAGTGCCTCAGTGGTGGAGATGGCATTTTTTCACACCTTCTCCCGCCCGTGCTCCCCCCGGCCAAGATGTTCATGCTACACCGCATTCCCGCACTCTCAGCGGCGGTGATTTCGACACGCGCACGAAGCTTAATCCCCCGCTCACACTGCCGTAACAATTCGGGCTTACTGTCCAAGCTCGCATCGAAAATCTCCACCCTAAAAGGGGGCAACATGTCAAAACAGGCAGCGGAACACCACATCAAGGCTGCGGAGCACCACGAGCACGCGGCGACGCACCATCGGGAAGCCGCGCGGCAGTATGAGGCGGGTGATCACCAGGCGGCTGCTCACCACGCGCACACCGCCCACGGACACTTACTTCACGCGACCCATCACGCGGGCGAAGCGGCAAAACTGCACGTCGAACACCATGGGCACAAAGCAAAGGCTGCGGGTAACTGAACTGAAGTTGAAGAACTCATAGGGGTTGGGAGGAGGCGGGTTCCTTCGTAAAGGGAGGAACCCGCTACTCCTTTTTGGTTAACAAAAACGGAGGATGAGAAATGGCGACTGGCGCAATCCGCGTTGGACTGACGAAGTTGTCGGGCAGTGGTGGGATGTCAGCGAAGATCGGGATGCGCGTTTTTGGCGTGGCGCTGGTTATCGGATTCATCTATGCGGCTGTGAAGCTGACGGCGGACCTCTCGCAAGTTCATTCCACCAGCGTGCTGCCCTTCGTGTTGCTGGGAATCGCGCTCCTCACCGCACTGGGCTTTGAGTTCGTAAACGGCTTTCATGACACGGCGAATGCCGTCGCCACCGTGATCTATACGCATTCGATGGAGCCCCATGTGGCCGTAGTGTGGTCAGGCGCCTGGAACTTCATCGGCGTGCTCATTTCGAGCGGCGCCGTGGCTTTCGGAATCGTATCCTTGCTCCCCGTCGAACTCATTTTGCAAGTGGGCGGCCATGCCGGGTTTGCGATGGTATTTGCCCTGCTGATCGCCGCCATCATCTGGAATATCGGGACTTGGTGGTTGGGGTTGCCCGCCTCGAGTTCACACACGATGGTGGGCTCGATAATTGGCGTGGGCATTGCCAACCAATTGATGTCGATAAAATCCGGAACGAGCGGGGTGGACTGGGGTCAAGCTTTGAATATCGCCAAGTCCCTGCTGCTCTCGCCGCTGGTGGGATTTGCCGGCGCGGCTCTCCTGCTGCTCCTGTCAGTC
>CAVYPU010000009.1:0-86377 GCA_963770415.1 uncultured Acidobacteriota bacterium | reverse complement strand
CCACGGCGACAGCCGTGAGGACAGGGGAAAATGAGAATATCTTTTAAGCCCCGGCAGGGGCGACATAATCCCGAGGGATCGGGGAAGATTCTTCTGTCGCCACTACCGTGGCTCATGGGTGACCGCGCACTTCGAGTCCCGCGGCTGGCTCGCCGTGGGCCACATTATGGCGCTGCTACCGCAGCTTCGGACAATAGCGAAACCTTTATGTAAACGCTTATGGGGGCTTGCCTACCCTGTGAGCCGGGGACGGCAAGCCGTCCCCCTACAACATGTGTGGTTTTGACGGTCTCCCGGCGCCGCCGGGGGCACGCGCGACTGTTTCAACCCTGGGCAACCCAAAGTACCAAACTTCTCTTCACAGGTAACAATAACTTTACAAGTACACACCAATCCAAGGTTTACTATCTGGAAATTGACAGTCGAAGGGGTGATCGGATATTTTCTAATAGTCGGGTTCAACGGAAAAAGACTACAGACAATTAAGGTAGCGACTCAGATAAAATTTAGAGCATTGAGTCCAGCGCGCTCGAGGCTTTTGACAGCGAGATGAGCCAGAGGCCGTGCAGCGTGTCGAGGTATCTGCAATCCATGTTGCCGGGCTCCCGTCACATGACGAGCATGAGCGACTGTTTTGAAATTGTGTAGGGGTAGGGCTTGCCCTACCCTTTGCTCCGGGGACGGCAAGCCGTCCCCCTACTTCGCTCAAGCGGAGGAATCGTTGAATGGCAAAGCGAAAAGGCGACTCGGGTCAGTCTCTGGTGTTCGTGGCGCTTGCAATGCCCGTTCTCTTGGGATTCCTGGGGATTGGGTTTGACATGGGATATATGCGCTACATGAAGCGCAAGGTGCAGATGGCGGCGGACGCCGCGGCAATCGCGGGCGCAAACGAAATTGTCCTCTGCGCCAGCGCCGGGTGCTCCGAACTCACCACCGCGGGTGTATCGGCCGTACAGACTGACAACTCCTTCCCCAGTGTTACGCAAAGCGCCAGTTGCGCTCCCGCTCCCAGTACGGGGGCGACTTTGGTGGTGGTCAAGAATCCTCCGAGCTGCTGTCCAGGGGCCACGATCTGCAACGGCTCCTCTGACCCTAACAACGCCAATAACAGTTTTGTCGAGGCGATCGTGGCGGAGAACGTTCCCACTTTCTTCACCCGGATTTTCGGCTTCACGTCCAGCACGATCACGGCCCGAGCCGAGGCTGGGCTGGGCGGCGGAAGCAGTTGCGTCTTCGCACTGGACACCTCCGGTTCCGGCGCGATCACGAATGCCCTGGCAGGCTATTCGAGTAGCTGCGGTGTGGTGGACGAGTCATCCAACGGCAGCGCCTTCACCTGTTTTCTTGGACTGTTCAACGCCCCTTATATAGGCGTGGTCGGTGGTGACGGTTTTCCGCTCTGCATATTTGGCGGGGCGTCGCCAACCACTGGAATTAGAGCTCCCAGCCCGGCAGATCCCTTAGCCTACCGGCAGGCGGCGATGAAAGCCGCGGCCCCCTCCGCCACGACCTGCGGCACAAGTACAAGCAGCCCGTACACGGGCCACGGCGGCGGGCTTCTTACCATCGCGGGTACTGCCACGCTGAATCCCGGCACCTACTGCGGCGGCATCAGCATCAACCCAGGCGCCAACGTAACCTTCTCCCCGGGCATTTATACGTTGACTTCTACCAGCGCCGCGAACGGTGGCCTTACAGTTTACGCAGGGACGACGGTAAGCGGGGGCGGCGGAATCGCCTTCTACAACAGCGATGTCCGAAACGGGGTGGTCACTCCCGGCAGCAACGGGGGCATTAATTTTGTCTGCAGCTCTTGCACTCTGGGCAGTGTAATTATGACGGCGCCCACCAGTGGCGCTTTCGAAGGCGTCCTTTTCTACCAGGATCCGGGCAACACTTCTTCCTCCGTCGTGGTGGGGAGCGCAACTTACAATACCAAGTTGACGGGAACGAGTTATTTCCCTTCGGCCTCGGTCACCTTTGCTTTTGACATCACAGTAAATTACAACGATTTGGTGGCGAAGGACATCACCTTTGGAGTTTCATGGAACGGTAATAACATCGCGTCAAACTCCTATAACAACTACGGCTCGCTGGCCAACGGTTCGCCGCTGAAAGGATCTGTTGCCTTGATCGGAGAGTAGCTATGGACAGGAACCCTCATTTCGAAGGGGCGCTTTGTGAAACGCCCAGCCGGCCCCAACTAAGCACTGTGCGACTCGTGAAATCAGACCGCGGCGCCAGCTTGGTGGAAGTGGCCCTGCTGCTGCCCTTTCTGGGGATGCTCCTGCTCGGAGTGATCGACTACGGCCGCGCCTATTACCTCGGCATTGAAGTTCAGAATGCCGCCCATGCCGGAGCGTTATACGGAATTCAGAACTTGACCGATATTACCGGCATACAAAGCGCGGCAGTGACCGATGCGGTGAACGTGCCCAGCTTCACTTCCAGCAATGTCACCGTGGCCAATGGATGCGAGTGCTCTGACGGTACTAGCATTACGCCTTCGACAACTCAAACGGTTAATGCCTGTCCTACTCCCCCTTCTTGCACAGGGACGGTTAGCCTGGTGAACTACGTGAAGGTGACCACAACCTACAACTACACCACGTGGTTTCACTCCTGGGTTATTCCGGGGATCCCAACCACGATCACGTTGAATGGCAGCGCGAAGCTGCGGCAGTAGGAATCAAACGAGAGGTGAATTGATGTCACGAACGCTCACAGCCCCCTGTCACAAAATTACCAGTTGACTTCGCGAGGCCGCAGGAGAACAAGGCAGCGCGCTGGTCGAGTTCGGGGTGGTGTTGACGGTCGTATTCCTGTTGATGTTCGGCATTATGGACTTCAGCCGCGCGGTGTACTCCTATCACTTTATCTCCGAGGCGGCACGCGAGGCCACTCGCTATGCCGCTGTTCGCGGCTCGACCTTTGGCACCGCATGCAGCAACCCCCAACCCGTGGCCTACAAGTGCGAGGCTGCCGCGGGAGACGTCAAGGCTCTTGTGCAAAGCCTGGTGCCGGCGGGAATGCACGTCACGAGTACCAATGCCTCCTGCGGCACTCCATCCGCCGGCCAGCTTAACGTGTGCACTTCGTGGCCTGGTACTGCGCCCACTGGCGCCACGGGCGCCTGCCCGGCCACTCCGGCCGGGGGCGAGAACCCGGGCTGCCTCGTGAAAGTCCAGCTCCAATACACCTACGGGTTCACCCTCCCCTTCGTTTCCAGGGATGCCAGCAACATCACGATGACGAGCACTTCAGAGACGGTGATCCAGCAATAAAGATCCATTCATAGAAAAGGTGTAGGGGTAGGGCTTGCCCTACCCTTGTCGGGGCCGGCAGAAATGCGGGGACGGCAAGCCGTCCCCCTACAATGGGGTCCAGCAATAAATTCCGCGGTAATTTCTCGCCGCAAGCGCCCTCGGGGTCCATTCGTGATCGGCGCACAACACTACGTGTATCTGAGTAGCGCAGACCGCCGGGTTTGCGGTCTGCGGCTTTCCGTGGTATGGCGCGAGTCCTGAAAGGGTGGTGGCCGAAAAGACGCGGACCACAAAATCGGCGGTCCGCGCTACCCCGCTGTCCATTAGCTGGACGGAATGCGGCTCTGCCGCCCTGACTTGCGGAAAGCCTTTGGCTTTCCGGCTATTGCCAGACGCTTCCCATTCTCTGCGCAGGCCGGAAGGCTGCGCCTTCCGGCCTGCGCAGAGAAGGTTATGCTGGGCGCGCTTCCCGCTGGCGCAGGAATGACGAGATTATCGCCGCCCCGGCGCGCGACACTACGTGTACCTGAGCCAGCGGAAGAGCTCAACCAGGGAAGGACGTTTCCCATACATGAGCATGCCCACCCGGAAGATCCGTCCCGAGAGGTAAGCCACGCCTACGGCCGTCAAGCCCAGCAGAACAATGGATAGTGCGATCTGCCAGAAGGGCGGAGTCTCGGAAGCAATGCGCAGCACCATAAGGATGGGGCTGAAGAAGGGAATTTCCGACAGCAGAACCACGGTGCGGGAGTTGGGGTCGCGTATCACGAGGTTAAACATGATGAAGCTGAAGACAAGCGGCAGGGTAATGGGCATCTGGAGTTGCTGGGCGTCCTGGTCGCTCGAGGAGGCCGCGCCCACGGCGGCGTAGAGCGATGCGTAAAGCAGATAACCGAGCACAAAGTAGACGATCGGATAAAGCAGCAGCCCCGCAGACAAATGGATGTGCGGAAAGTCGGCGGTGGGCCGCATGGTGTTGACCACCGCGGCCCCGTAGGTGCCAAGCAGCGCCGCGGAGGCAAGCCAGATCAGGTACTGCGTGAAGGCGACGCCCGCCACACCCAGGATTTTGCCCGCCAGAAGCTGGAAGGGCCGCACCGAGGAAATCAGGATTTCGACGATGCGCGAGGTCTTTTCCTCGAGCACCGAGCGCATGGTGATGACGCCGTATATGACCATCGACATGTAGAGCAGCATGCCGAGCGAAATGGCCGTGATGAACGTCTGGCCGAACTCCTCCGCCTCGCCGTATCTCGTGATCTTCATGATCTTGACGTCCGTGCCCTGCGTCACCGCGCCAAGGTCGGCGACGCGGACGCCCCGCGCCTCGAGCCGGGAAGCAAGCACGGCGTTGTGGACCGCCCGGGTGATGGGCTCGACCAGCGTGTAGTCGCTCGGGTTCTTAGTGTGGAACTCGGCTTTGTCGCCGCTGCCGATCACCAGGTACGCGTCCAGGCGGTCGGCGCGAATGTCGGCGCGCAATTCCTTGCGAACCGTCTCCTGGGCGGGAGGCTGCGTTATAGTCCTTACCACTTCAAATTCCGGTTTGCCGGTCGGCAGCCTGGCGTTCAGCCCCCCCGCCACCAGGCTCGAGAGGCCGCCCGCGTTGTCGATGATGGCCAGCCTGACGGTGCGGTCGGTCAGCCGCGTGGCGAGAAATATCGAAAACGCCATTAAGCCAATGCTGAAAACGGGTATCGCCACCGTGCCGAATACAAAACCTTTGGTCTTGATGCGGGTGATGTACTCACGTTTGATAACCAGCCAGACCTTGCGCATGCGCCTCTCCTCCGTGTCGTCCACCCTTCGCGGAGCTTATTGTAGTGTGGATTCCGAACTCGCGGCAGTACTTTTCCTGATGAGCCCAGTAGTGTAGGGGTGGGGCTTGCCGTCCCCTGAAGTTTATACATTTCACATGGAGGTCAACCGGTTGCTAACGCCTCCCACCACTTTCGGCTTCTCCGGTTGCTAACGCTCGTACCTCTTTCGGCTTCGCCGCCTGCTCCGTGGAAAGGCTCGGCCTTCCCATCTGCCTCCCACCCTCTTCTCTTTCTCACCCGGCGAGGCTGTGCCTCGCCGGGCCGTCGTCGTGGTCCCGGGAAATCGTAACCATGAAAGGATGGGAGGCGCAGCCTCCTCGAAAGAAATAAGTATGGAGGACGCCATGGAAAGGCCGAGCCTTTCCACGGAGCAGCGGGCGGAGCCCTTCCCGCGCCAGATTAACTCTACAGATGCATCACTCGAAATGTAGAAACCCCGGGGGACGGCAAGCCGTCCCCCTACACTTCCTTCGTTATCGACGGATTAGGGGCCGGCCCATTGCATTCGCGAAACAGTCGGGGGTATGTTACAGGTCGAACGCGAATTCGCGCATGTAGCCTGCCGTTTCTATCGTGAGGAGTATTGGGGTGCTTCCAGGTCCTATTTCTAAACGCAGTCGCAACAGGTTCATACGAATGTTCATAGCATCGGCCCTCTTCGCAGGCGCATGCTTGCCTGCGTGTAGGGCTCGCGGAGCGGAAGTTCCCGCTGCCAGGGAGATCGAGGCCACCTTCACGCCGCTGGTCTCGCGCGCGGAGCCCGGCCTCGCGGTGCTGGTCCGCCTGAACGGCCGCACCTTGTTCAAACACGGATACGGCCTGCGTGATTTGCGTTCCGGCACTCCAATCGATTCCCGCTCGAATTTCCGCCTCGCTTCGTGCTCGAAGCAGTTCACCGCCATGGCCATTCTGCTGCTCGTCCACGACGGGAAGCTGCATCTCGACGACACGCTTACGGATGTTTTCCCGGAGTTCCCCGTCTACGGGCGAACGATTACCATCCGCAACCTGCTGAATCACACCTCGGGGCTCGTAGCTTACGAAGATCTGATGGACACGACTGGCAAATCATGGGAGGAAATTCCGCAAATCAGCGATGCAGGCGTCCTGGATCTGATGGAGAAGCAAACTGCTACGAAGTTCCCGCCCGGCAGCACCTGGGAGTACAGCAACTCCGGCTACTGCGTGCTAGCCAGAGTCGTCGAGAAAGTGTCCGGCATGCCGTTTGCGGACTTCCTCGGCAAACGCATCTTCGCGCCCTTGAAAATGAGCGGCACGGTCGCGCACGTGAACGGGAAGGATCGCGTCGAAGCTCGCGCTTATGGCTATACGAAGAACCCGGGTGGGTGGCTCGAGACCGATCAGAGCCCGACTTCGGCGACGCTCGGCGACGGCGGAGTCTATAGCTCGCTCGACGACTTAAGCGATTGGGATGAGGCGCTTCGCCGCCACACGCTGCTCAGCGAAGCCGAGATGCAGCCGGCGCTGACCGCAGTGGCCTTGCCTGTCGGCTCACGCCCTGTGCCTGTGGGCCCGGACGGCGCGCCCATCCAGTATGGATTTAGCTGGTTCCTCAACCCCTATCACGGCCACGCGCGCATGTGGCACTACGGCGAAAGCATCGGCTTCCACACCGCCATCGAACGCTTCCCTGCCGACGGCTTGACTGTCATAATCCTCGCCAATCGCACCGACCTCGACCCGGGTAGCCTCGCGCTCAAAGTCGCCGACCTATTTCTAGCCGCGAAGTAACACTGTCGGCGTGGACCCCCTCACCCGGCCCGCGCCGGCTGATGAAAGCGCCGCCGCGAGCCACCCTCTCCCCCAAGGGGGCGAGGGCTGCGATTTCAAAGGTGCTCGGACACTCACAAAGCCAGCCGTCTTTCAATCGACAATCGTCAATCGTCAATCGACAATCATTCGTACCGCAGCGCCACCATGGGATCGACCTTGGTGGCGCGGCGGGCCGGCACCAGGCAGGCCGCGAGCGCGACGGCGGCCATCAGGAGCGCTGCCACAGCGTAGGTCGCGAAGATCCGTGGCGCGCACGGCGTAGAGAATGCTGGTGAGGTATCGGGAAAGCGCCCAGGCTCCCAACAGTCCCACGGCCACGCCGGCGAAAACCAAGCGCAGAACTTCTCTCAGAACCATGCCCAGAACGTTGCGGACCTCGGCGCCGAACGCCATGCGGATGCCAATCTCCCGCGTGCGCTGGGAAACGGAGTAAGACACTACCCCGTAAATGCCCACCGAAGCGAGCACCAACGCCACAGCGGCGAACAGCCCCAGCAGCAGCGCCACGAATCGCTTCTCGCGCGAGGAGTCCGAGACCATTTCCGGCAGGGTCTGGACGCCGTACCACGGCAAGTCCTTGTCCAAGTCATGCAGAGCTTTGCGGATGGCGGGCACCTGCGCTTGCGGATCATTGGCGGTGCGCACCACCAGCACTCAACTCGGGTACGTTTCCTGCGACTCGGGATAATAAGCTTCGGGAATAGCGGGCTGGCCAAGCCGAATTCCCTGACGTCGCCCACGACGCCCACTACCGTGATCCACTTGGCGTCTAGGATCGTGAGTGCTTGAACCGCTTGCCGACGGCGTCCTGATGCGGCCAGAAGCGGCTGCGCCATGGTCTCATTGATGACGGCGACGGGCGATGTGTCGGGAGTGTCCGTCTCGGCCACGTCGCGTCCGCTCAGCAGCGGAATACGCATCGTCCGGAAGTAGTTGGGCGTGACCACACATGTCTCCACCAGGGGGCTTGACCATATAGTCTTTGGGCGCCGGCTGGCCTTCGATGACGACCGGGCCGTTGCTGCCTCCGTCGAGCGGCAGCTCCGAGGCTGCGCGCGACGGAGACGACTCCCGGCAAGGCCTGTACGCGCTCCAGCAGGTTGCGGAAGAACGCCGCTCTGCTGGGGCTCCTTCGGGTAGCGCGAATCGGGCAATGGGATGGTCCCCGCCACGACTTGGCGTGGATCAAAGCCGAGGTGGACGCCCAGCAAGCGCACCAGGCTCCGAGTGGCTAGCCCCGCTCCCACCAGCATGATGAGGGCCATGGCGATTTCTCCGGCCGTGAGCAGGCTGCGCGCGCAGCCCGTGAGATGCCGCCACGGCGGAACCGCTCTCCTTGAGCATTTCGCTGAAGCTCACGCGGGTGGCTTGCAACGCGGGAATCAGCCCGGCGAGCGTCCCCGTAACAAACGCAATGAGGAAAGTGAAACCAAAAACGCGGGCATCGAGGTGCACGGAAATCACCTCGGGGATGTAGCCCGTGGGCGCAGCGTGGAGAAGCAG
Organism: uncultured Acidobacteriota bacterium; assembly: GCA_963770415.1. Taxonomy (GTDB): domain Bacteria; phylum Acidobacteriota; class Terriglobia; order UBA7540; family UBA7540; genus CAVROP01. Next base: position 77,994 of record CAVYPU010000009.1, on the reverse strand, counting down.
ACGAAGCGCGGCCACGCCCACGGCCAGGCCCGCGCCTCCGCCCAGAAGAAACAGCAACACGCTCTCGGTGAGCAGTTGGCGCACCAGGCGGCGCGCTCCTGCCCCGACAGCGAGCCGAACCGCAATCTCCCGCTGTCGCCCCAGGGATTTGGTAAGCAGCAGGTTCGCGACGTTTACGCAGGCAATCAGCAGCAGGAATCCCACCGCGGCGAAAAGCACCCACAGAACTTCACTGACGTTGCCGGTAAGCTGCTCGTGCAGGCTCTTGACCCGCGCGATCACGCCCGTGTTGGTCTGCGGATACTGCTGGGCGAGCCGCGTGGAGATCGTCCCCATCTCGGCCGCCGGCCTGGCTGAGCGTGACTCCCTTCTTCATGCGCGCCAACACCCAGAGCCAATGGCTCCCGCGATTCGGTTTTCCATTGCGGCGCGTCCATGGTGATGGGCGTCCAGAATTGCGGGTTGCGCCCCCAGACGCTCGGAAATTTCAGATCCCTGGGCATGACGCCCACCACGTCGTAGGCCTCGCCGTCCAGCGTGACCTTGCTTCCCGACGATGTTCTTTCGTCCCCCAAAGGCGCTCTGCCACAGTCCGTAGCTCAGGATGACGACGTGATTGTGGCCGCTCGGGCCTTCGTCAGGCGCAAAGCTCCGGCCGAGCTGCGGCTGCACACCCAGAAGCTGAAATGTGTTCGGTGAAACCGACAGTCCACGAAGTTGCAACGGCTCGCCCGAACCCGTAAGTGTGGCCCGGCGAGGGTGACAGCGGATATGCCCTCGAACACCTGGTTCTGCGCCTGCCAGTCCCGAAAGTCCGGGCCGTGTCGGGAACAAGTCCGCCCGCAGAATTAGGTTCCGACATCCAGATGACCGCCAGACGGTCAGGGTCGGCGTAGGGCAGTGGTTTAAGTAAGACGGCATTCACCACACTGAAAATTGCCGCATTCGCCCCGATACCGAGCGCCAGCGTCACGACCGCCACAGCCGCAAACCCCGGACGCTTGACGAGCACCCGCAGTCCGTAACGCACATCCTGAAAAAGGTTCTCGAGCCAGCTCATGTGGCGGCACTCCTCTCACGGGTTGACCTGCAACACATAAAGCTTCTCCGCCACCGCAATTCTATGAATTGTTGGGGTAGGGCTTGCCCTACCCGCGGGCTAACGGTCCATTGAAAGGGGGCGGCAAGCCGTCCCCTACCCTCCGTCCTTATCGAGGGATTAGCGGTTTGACGGATCAACTTGACTCCTCGACATAATTGGACCGCGCTCGGGCCGGAAGGTTAGCATTGACACCTGGCCTTTTCAGACCTTCGAGCGATATTCGTTCCGCTCAAAAAAGGCTTGATTCGCCGCCTGCCGATATCGTAGCGTAACGCGCGTGGGCGGAACATAGTTGAGCCAAAATCGAGCGGGGACTCCCCCCAGGGCCGGAAGTCGGGGCTTCAAACTGGGGGAGGAGGAAACACATGGAAGGTTCGAAACTTCGCAGCCATCGTCTTTGGAGAGTGGCCGCTCTGGCCGTGGCGCTAGCGGTCGCGGGTCAAACCTCGGCGCAGGATACCTATCTCCCGTGGGAAGGCAGCCCGGCATTTTACAAGCATTATTCGCTCGGCCCCTCGACCAGCCCGGACTACTTCATGCGCGCCGTGTGGCTGCAGAGTCCTCGCAACGCTGAATTGTTCGAAGCGGTGGGCGTGAACCAATATATTGGACTCTGGGGCGGCACGGCCGAAGTGGGCCGGGGCGGAGGTCCGATTCTTCCCCTGTTGCGTCAATTCAAGATGCCCGTCGTCGGCGACCGCGAATCCGCGCTGGCCGGGCCGGACGCCGCACGGCACCTCGCCGACCCGATCATCAACGCCTGGGCGCAAGTGGATGAGCCGGACAACGCGCAGGAACTGCCTGGCGGAAAAGGCTACGGCGACTGCATTCCCCCTTCTGAAGTTTTGAAAAGGTATAAGGCCGACAAGGCCGCGGACCGAGCCGCCCCGTCTACCTCGGCATCGGCCAAGGCACGGGCTTCAATGCCGACGCGTGTTACGAGGGCCGCGGCGCAACCTGCTGTTCCGCCCCGCGCAATCTGAACGACTACCCGCTCTATATCCAAGGCGGCGACATTCTTGCTAGCGACGTCTACCCGGAGAACGACGCGCACCCTCTGTGGTGGATCAGCCGCACCACCGATCGCCTCCGTTACTGGTCCGATTATAAGAAGCCGGTGATGCAGGATATCGAGCTCGCGAACTTCAACGATAATCCCTCCGTCACGCTGACCCCGGATGAGGTTGAAGCCGAGGTTTGGATGACCATCATTCACGGCGCGCGCGCCCTGATGTATTTCGTCCACCAGTTCAAGCCCACGGAGGAAGAAGACTCCATCCTCCACCCTGAACACGCGGACGTGAAAGCCGCGGTGGCGAGGGCCAACTTTCAAGTGGCGGCCCTGGCGCGCGTGCTCAACACGGCATCGGTCGCGAACGGCGTGAGTGTGAAATCATCGAGCTCGAGCGCCGCGATCAACGTGCTTCTCAAACGCTATGGGGGATGCACGTTCCTGCTCGCCACAAACGACGGCTTGCCGCAGAATCAGACCGCCGCCGCGAACCCCCTGACGGAGACGAGCGTCTTCTGCCGAGGCAGCAGCGGTTGCATGGATGCAGCGGCGCAAAGCGGCGGCGCATTGAGCATGCTGCCTTCAGGCGCCACCACGGCCACTTTCAAGTTGCGCGACTTCCCTGCCCGCTCGACGGCAATCGTCCTCGGCGAGAAGCGCCAGGTCGCGGTCCAGAACGGGGTCTTCAGCGACAACTTCGCCTCGAGCTACGCCTGGCACCTCTACCAGGTTCTGTTCGATCCGAATCCCAACGCGCCGAGGATCGGCGATGTGAATGGAGATGGAAAAGTAGACGCGAGCGACGTCCAAATCGTGAAGGCCGCAATGGGTACGACTGCCGGCCAGCCCGGATACGACCCGCGCGCCGATGTCATCCGCGACGGCGTCGTTGACAGCGCCGACTTGGCCCAGGTGGAAGAATCGATGCGACGCCGTCGCTGATTACAACCGCGCCTTCTTATAAAAGGCGCATACATAAAAACCAATGTGTGCGCCGCCCGCGGTTGTTTTGAGCCGAGTGTTTGCGCAGGTGCATTAATAACAATGCAATTATCTAAAGTGAGAAGGCGCAAAGTTTGAACATCACAAACTCTGCGCTGTCGATCATGCTGTGCACGCGCCGGCTGGCGCAGACCTCTGTCCTTGGAGGTCTGCGATGTCGCGGAGCGACACAAGGTGTTGCCCGGCCACCACTGCGGGCGGCCCCTCCATGTCCCTTCGGGACATCGCAGACTTCAAACCGCAGAAGTCTGCGCCAGCCGGCCGGCGGAACTGTGTTCAAGTTTTTGCGGATCCCGTGTTTCCCTTGTGGACTACGAAAACTCGTTCACAACTGAGAATGTGCTGGTCGATCCAGACCCGAACGAAACGTGCGCCTGACACGGATCGATGCGGCCGGACGAGAGATCATTATCGACAAGGTAGGACTGCTTAAGCAGCTTTTAATGCGTTAACGCTCATAGACTCCAGAAACTCCGCGAATTGCCTGTCAAGACTGAGAATGTGCTGCTCGACCCAGACCTGAACGAAAAGCGCGAGCGCCTGACACGATTCGATGCGGCCAGCCGAGAGTTCATTATCGACAAGGCGGAGCTGCTCAAGCAGATTTTGATGCTCGGACCTGTGGGCGGCATGGCCGTCGAAAGCGTGTGCGAGCATCATCTCTTCCTCGGAGGTGAAGTGCATTTCCGTAAATGCGATTAATGCCGACAGCATCGGCCGGATCTGTTCATGCGCCTGTCCTTCTCTGATGGCCGCCTGCAGACGGCTTGCGCAATTCACCAGTTCCCGATGCTGCCCATCAATCTCCGCGTCGTTTAGTAACAGTTCAGAGCGCCATTCAAGTGATGTCATGTGTCACCTTCCAGCGAAACGGCTGTGGGGCGCTGGAGCCCTGCGGCCGATGGGAACGAACTCATCCACAATTCCCCTTCTGGCCTCACAGACTGCGCTCACACTATTAAGGACTTTAGAAGCCTAATACCATAGTACGCTCGTACTACGCGACTAATATATGGATGACATTGTCGCACGAACGGATTGAGCTACAGCGGCAAGCGGGGAGATGGCCGGCTCTTTACGCGGGTGGCGCAGATATCAAAGGCAATGTCTGCGCCACTCGCAAGACCCGAACAGAAACGCAAAAACCCGATCAGCCTTGGCCGGAGGCACCGTCAGTTGAAAGCCATTTTGCTAGGGGACGTATACGACAAAAGCCACTAGGTCGGAGAGCACAGGAACCTGAAGGTCCGAGCCGACCCCTGCCGCGTCACCCTTGTAAGTTTGCACCTCGATTGTCTTTTGGGACGATCCTCCGCAGTTGCCATTGTCCGCATTCCATTGCGCGAAATTTGCGACCCCATAAGACGCTCCCCATTCAACCGACACAAGAGCAGTTGTGGACCGTGATGGGGGTGGTGGGAAAGCAAGGGTCAAGCAGTAAATACCGGTTGCGGGATGGGTTATGGAACTGAAACCCCGGTTGCATTCCGCGTCCTCCGTGTAGCCTCCGAGCCTCGCGACCGCCGTTATCCCCCATTGGCCACTGCAAGGTGGGGTAGGCTTCTTGCCGGATTGCGAACTCTGCGCTGCCACACCCGACACTTTTGAATTCCGCGAATTCCCAACCTGAGCGGCGGAGCGGGACAAACTGAATAATCCAAACCCTGCAACCGCGAGCGCTACGAGCGGAAGACTCCATATGTAACGTTTGATGACCTTCATTATTTCCTCCTCATTATTTGTTTGAATAACGTTGAAAGTATGCAGGTGTCCATTCGCTTGAACACCCGGTCTAACGGTAAGGCCAGTACATCTATTACAAAAATGTGTTTATCGAGCTGACGTCCTGCCACCACTCCACCGAGGCGTGCTGCTTAATTACCGGTTCGGCGGTTGTTGCCGGTCCGCGGCAGTCGGCGTGCCCGCGGCCAAAGAGAGCAGTGAGCCTAGACATAAAGTCGCGCGCGCTCTTCGCGTCTTACTCTCTGCCACGTAATCCTCTTGGTGCAGTTACAAAGCCAATGATAACCGGCAAGACCCTACTCTGGATATTACTGCGCGTCAAGTGAAATCGTGAAGCAGAGACCCGGTTGTTCAATGTCTACGCTGGCTGGCGCACAGCGAAGCTGCGCGTTTTCGAGGCGGGACGCATGAATCGCAGATCTTCGATCTGCGCCAGCCAGTGAACCTGTTCTGCGGGGACCCTTGCAGGCACAGATGAGTTAGTAGCGCAGACCGCCGGGTTTGCGGTCTGCGGCTTTCCGTGATATGGCGCGAGTCCTGAAAGGTTGGTGGCCGAAAAGACGCGGACCGCAAAGTCGGCGGTCCGCGCTACCCCGCTTTGCCGACGGGCGCAGACACAAAAGGCAATGTCTGCGCCACCCGTGCGATGTGTGCGGCCCTATCGGTGACACCCGATGAAAGCTCAGCTCGCGACGCTCAGTTCACCTTCGACGGCGGAGCAGAAGGTGTCAATTTCTTCGAGCGTGGTATAGAGGTTGGGAGTGATGCGCACGCCTCCGTAGTCGCGGCGGACCTGAGGGTGGGTGATGATGCGGTGCTTGTCCCAGAGCAAACCGGCGAGCTTGCCGGGGTCGATTCCGACCGGGCTCAGGAAACCCAGGGCGCAGGACTGCTCGGGGTCGAGGCTGGTCAGAATCCTGGCGCGCGGGTTTTCGGCCAGGCGGCGCGCCCAGCGGTCTTTCAGGTAACGCAGCCGCGCGGCCTTCCGTTCCACTCCGATGCCTTCGTGGAAGGTCAGGGCCTCCGAGATGGCGTTAAAAAGCGCCAGCGGGTGCGTCCCGATCTCTTCGAACTTGCGGATGTTATCGCCCATGCCTTCCGGGGCGGCCATCATGGGCCAAAGTGCGGGTATCTTATCCTTCCGTACGTAAAGGAACCCCGTTCCAATAGGCGCGAGCAGCCATTTGTGAAGGCTTGTGGCGTAATAGTCGCAATCGAGATCAGAGACTCGGAATGGGATGTGTGCGAAGGCGTGCGCGCCGTCCACCATGGTCTCGATGCCCCGGCTGCGGGCCATCTGGCAAATTTTCTTGACGGGGAAAATCTGACCCGTATAGCAGGTCATGTGGCACAAGGCGATTACGCGCGTGCGCGGCGTGACGGCGCGCTCGAATCTTTCATAGAGGTCGTCCATATCGCGGGGCGGAACCGGGAACGAGATGGTCTTGAGGACGATTCCATCGCGCCGCTGGCGTTGTTCCCAGGTAGTTAACATGCGCGGGTAGTCCTGGTCGGTGGTAAGGACTTCGTCGCCGCGCTTGAGATCGAGGCCAAGCTGGCAGATTTCCATCCCCTCGCTGGTATTGCGGGTGATGGCCATCTCCTCGCTGGAACAGCCGAAGTTCGAGGCCAAACGGCGGCGCACGGTCTCCACCTGTCCTTCGAGGACGCTCTGGTTGCGCACCGGGGCCAAGTTGACGAAATCGAGGTAGTGGTGGAACGCCTGCTCGACCACGCGCGGCGACGGCGAAACGCTGCCATTGTTGAGGTTGATGACGGCGCGATCCACGTCGAACGCCGATTGGATTTCAAACCAGTAATCCTCGTCAGTGGCCATACTTTCTGCGGACCGGCCGGCCGAGGCGGCACCCGCCGCGAGGATTCGCGGCAAACCGTCATTACGCAAGGCAGGTAGAACCGCTGCGGTAACGCCACCGGCAGCCTGAAAGAATTTCCTTCGATTCATAGGTCGTGTCTCCCCAAACGCTGAAAATGCAGCAGGGGCACGCCGCGGCGTACCCCTGCTTCCATGTGACGCGGCTAGTAGTGCAGCCGCAGGCTGTACTGACACTCACGCCCGGTATTGGCCTGGTTGGTGGACATGCCGAACGTGGAGCTGTAAACGCTGGTATCCGGATCGCTCGGGATGAAGTTGTTGAAGAAGTTGTATGCTTCGAACCGGAATTCGAGCCGGAAGCGCTCGGTCAACTTGAAGCTCTTCGATAGGGTGCTGTCGAGCTCCCAATACCGTGGTCCGGTCACCCCAGGATACAGCATCGGGTTGGTACGTGGTGTGTAGGGCTGCGGAACCTGGAAATCGCCAGTATTGAACCACTCCTGCCGGGTGGGCTGGGGGATTCTCGGATTTCCGTTGGCAACCATCTGGCCGAAAGTGAGGAAATCCCCCGAATGCCACATCAGGATGTGGCTGGTCGTCCACCCGCCCAGGACCCCATTGAGCACAGGATTGAGGTTGGGCAAATACTTCTGTCCCCGTCCAATGGGCGGAGAGTAGGCGAAGGCGCTGTTGAGCCGATGCCTGGGGCTGCTCACGGGATACATGGTCATGTGATCTGCGTAGGTATCCGGATCGTTGAAGAAGATGTCCGAAGCCTCACGGTTGAAGTTGTAACCCACCGTGAGCGTGAACCCTTTGCTATAAGCGCGTTCCGCTTTGATCTGGATCGACTGGTAGTGCTCGGAGAAGCCCGAGTTGAATTTCTCAGTGAGGCTTCCGTATTGCGGGTAAGGCTCGAGCAGGCTGCCCACAGAGACATTTTGCTGGTTGCGAAGCGCTCCGGGGAAGTTCTGGGGCGTCCCGTATTGATAGAAGGGATTCGCGACCGAATCATCCAGCGCGCCTTTGTAGGTGTAATACAGTTGGGGATTCACCATGTTGAGGTTGCGCTGCTCGAAGCCTCCGCCGCCGTTCGAGGGTGGCTGGATGTTATGGCCAAAGTTCACGAAGTAAGTGGTGTCCATGCGGAACTGGCCCGGAAGCATGGACTGATAGCTGAAATTCAGGCGGTCGTTAATCGGCGTCTTGACGCTCTGGTTGAACCAGGACGCCGAGTTGCCGATATTCGTGTAGCCGCCCAGGGTGTTACCCTTGGGCAGGAGCAGTGGGTTGGACGACGCCGGGAAGGGATTGGAGAGCGTCGCCTGCGGAACCCCTTGCAGGTAGGGAAGTACTGCCGTGCCGATCGAATAACCATACGAAGGAATATTCCAGTTCGGTCCGATCACCGCCAGCAGAGTGGATCCGAAGCGCGCATAGCCGACACGGATGGCGCTACTGTTGGTGAGTCGATACGCGAACCCCAACCTCGGCTGCAACGAGAGGACAGGGGTCCCGAACACGTGGGGGTTGCTATTCGTGGCGAACTGCCACAGCCCGTTGTACTTGGGGTTAAGGCCGTACTGGGTCACGTCGGCGGGCATGACGGCGGAGCATTGCCTGCATGTAGGGGATGGCAGCGCAAAGTTCATCGCCTGGCCCATCCGGTTCTGATCTTCGCTATATCCCAGGCTCCCATTCATCGCGCAAGCCCACGTTCAGGGTCAGTTTTGGACTCACTTTGATGTCGTCCTGGAAAAAGACAGCCCACTCGTTGTCGCGGGTGAACATGATGGGCGAATAGCTGGCCGAGCCCTGCACCGCGCCAGTCAAGAAGGTGGCAAAGGGATCGCCGCTGTAGGTTGTGTCCGGCGATTGGAATGTGCTGGCTGTCCCAGCCGCCGCCGCGGAGAATCCCATGGGGGACGGCAGGTTGCGATGCTCCAATTGGTGCCACAGCGAGCCGCCGACTTTGAGATCGTTCCGGCCTTGTGCTTCACCAAGGTGACCTGGTAGCTCTCCTTGCGGGGCTTGCCAGCCAGAAGCCGGTAATGCCGCTCGCATAGCTTCCGACGTTGAGGCGGGGATAGAAAGCTCCAATACCTTGAGTTCCCGCAAATAAGGCTGGAACCAATTGTTATTGGGCCAGAACCTCGAATACCCGGCATCGCCGCCTTTCAGCCCTGCCCAGGGCGAACCGTACAGAATGCCGTGGGTGGTGAGCCGAAGCGCATGTCGAGGACGGTGGAGGAGTTGATGGTGTAGAGGGCGTCACCGACGGTGTTGATGGTAGCAGTCAGTCCGCCATCATAGTCGGTGAAGGCGGGCGAATTGTCGCCGCTATAGTTGTTGTTGCTTTCCCACTCGCGGAATTGGCTGTAGCGATAGAAGATGTGCCAATTTTTCGGTGGGAGTGTAGTCTGCACGGCCCGACCAGTTGTCATAGTGCGACCACCAGGGGAAAGTGAGTTTGAAGTTGTTGGCGTGGGTGTAATGATTGTCGCCCGGCATTGTTCGGCTGCCACACGTCCGACATGAAAACCTGGGCGGTTGGGATCGATGCAGTTGGCTGGGATCTTATTGCCCTGAAACGGAGTGCGTGCGACGGCGCCGCTCACCGGGTCAATGGTTGTCGAAAAGGGATCGTAGATGGTCCGCAACGTGCCGTATTGATTCAGCGATTGCGAATAGTCGCCCTGGCGTTCCGCGGCGGTGGGAAGCGTCATGAACATGGAAGAAGGAAACTCCGAGTGCCACTTCTCATACGAGCCGAAGAAAAACAGCTTGTTCTTCTTGATCGGCCCGCCCGCATTAACTCCGAAGATATTGTAGCGATCCTCGTTGGGCGTGTGCGAGACCGAGTTCGAGACCGCGTTCAGGTCCGGGTTACGCCCATAGTAGTAGGCCATCCCGTGCAGGTCGTTGGTTCCCGCTTTGGTGGCCACCGAAAGTATGCCGCCGGCGCTCTGCCCGAACTGGGCGTCCACGGCGTTCTGCTGCACCACCACTTCCTGTACGGCGTCCATGGGCGGAATCCAGCCGCTGCGCGACCCGACGACGAGCGTTACGCCGTCCAGTTGCACGTCATTACGCCCTAGCGTGTTGCCAACGTCCACGCCGTTCGCAGCCATGGAGAAGAACGGATTGCGGTGCGCGATGTCCCAGTAGTAGTTCACCACGGCAGGGTTCAGCAGCGACAACGTGAATGGGTTGCGTCCGATGATGGGAAGTTCCTTTAGCATCGTTCCATCCACGGTCTGCGACATCGTCGTGGTGTTGAATTGCACGCTGGTGGGGCTGGCCGTGACCTCCACGGCCTGGCTTACCGAGCCGAGTTTCATCGCTGCGTTCACGGTCACGTCAGCAAGAGTCTGAACGATGACGTTCTCCTGAACCCAGTGCTCAAAACCAGCGGCATCCACGCTCACGCGGTAGTTGCCGGGCGGGACGAGATTGAAGATAAAATCTCCACCCGGACCGGTGGTCGCGGAAACAGAGATGCCTGTGTCGATATTAGATAGAGTAACTTTGGCCCCCGGTACAACGGCCTGACTTTGGTCCGTCACCGCGCCTTGGATGCGCCCGCGAGTTTCCTGGGCGTAAGCGCTGAGGGCAAAGATAAAAATTAAAAGCACAGCTTTTAAGACTTTCACAACACCCTCCTTTAAATTGCTCCAGTCAATGTTTATTCGGACTTCTCCCCCTGACCCAACGCATGAATGTCGAGAATAATTCCCTCTTCGATGAAGTCAGGCCAATGCGTGGCCCACGCCTCTCCGTCGATCGTCGCAGCTACATTGCGATCGCCGGATCTCTAGTTGTGTAAATATTGAACAGCTTGCGCCTCCGGAAACACCTGGGATTCCCGACGCGGCGCACGCACAGTGCGATACCTAACACTCAATAGCAACGATGTCAAGGTATAAAATAAAGTGTGACAATTTGTCGTATTGCCCAGGCTTGAAATGCAGTTTCGGGCGTATCCCGGGATTCCAGCCAGGGTCGCGTCAAAGTCCTCGAACCATAAGAAAACAGGACACGCCCCATGGGAATCGTTTGTGGAGTGCGGCAGCTTGCTGCCGCTTTGGGTGAGCATGCTGGCAGGCGCGCCAGGAGGCGGAAGCAAGCTTCCGCCCCGGAAAGCGGGAGCAAGCTCCCGCACCTGGACTTTGGCTCTCTGAGAGTCAGGCGTTAGCGTAGCAGACGGCGGAGGCGAGGGGGAAGGAGGATTTCTCGGGCTTCGTGGCAGGGGTTGGGGTGGACGCGAAGCCGGAGAAATTATCCAAGCCGAGACCGCGGCCCCAGACTTCGGCGGGCAGTTGCTGGAGGGCCTGCTGGGTGGAGATGCGGGTACTTGGCGAAGGGCGGATCCACTTGGGGCGCGGCAGCAGGGCTGAGCGGGAATCGGCGAAGGCGCGCTGGGTAGCCAACAGCAGCAAGGCGTAGGCGGCGACGCTGAGGGCGGGAGCGGTCTCGACGGAGCGAGGGGCACGCACCTGGGCTTGGCCCACGCCCAGCAGGGTTTTCTCCTCGCGGAAATTGACCTCTATCTCCCAGCGCGCGATGTAGGTCTCGATGACGAGTTGGGGGTCCAGGTTTTCATCCGTGCAGATCAGAAAGGCGGGCTGGCGATAGAGCAGTTTGGAACCTTGGCGCAGGCGGTAAGCCAGGGGGGCGATGACGATCAGTTGCAGGACCTGGTGAGCGCCGGCGGGGCGCCACATCAGGCCGGTGCGGCGCTTATAACGGAGTTGATGAGTGATGCCGTTGTGCAGGAGGGTCAGCGTCTGCCAGGGGGAGTTATCGGTGCGGACCTGCTCGGGGGTGGGAGCGGGCGCTCCATAGCGGAGGCGGCGGCCGCGTGCTTTCCGGGTGGCGGGATCAGGGCGCAGGAGCAGATGAGCGTCCTGGCGGAGGCGGCCGATGGCGGTGGTGTGGTGGGGGAGAGGTTGGAGCACGGTGCGGTTGGTGTAGCCTCCGTCGAAGGCTAGCAGGAGGAGGCGGCTCGCCGAGCGGGGGTCGGCATCGAGGGCGGTTCGCAGATCCCCGATCTGTTGGCGGGCGCGCTGACTGAGGCGGGTGGCGCGGACTTGGGCGCGATAGGCCTGCTGTTGGCTGGGGCTGGCTTTCTTGCCCGGCTTGGCCGGAGTGGGGGCATGAGAGAAGGCGACCGGGATGAGGCGGCAGGAACCCTCGGCGGCGGGCAGGGCGAGGGAAGTTTGCAGGAAGCGTTGGGCGCGCACGAAGTTGGTTTGAAAGTGCGGGCCGAGCGGATCGCGTCGCCAAGCCACGCCGGGGGTGTGCAGGCCGGAGCGGCGCAGGAGGGAATCATCCCAGTAGGCGCGCACGGGGGCTTGGGGAGGCAGAGCCGCCAGCACCGCGCCACGCGCCACGGCGAAGAGGGTGGGAGCGGGAAGGCGGTCGTGGGAGAAGAGCCGGTAACTGGAGGTCCAGTCACGGAACTGTGCGCCGCAGGTGGTCAGCAGGCCGGTCACGGTATGGCGTCCCAAGCACAGCAAGGTGCTCAACGCGAGGGTTTGGGCGTGCGCGGCGAGGCGACGCTGGTGGAAGCCGGAAGCGCCCTGGCGCCAGAGTTGCTGGAAGTGGTCGAGGATGCCGGCAGAGTTTTTTTTAGTACGGGAGCGGGTGGGGCGGTGCGTCGCAAGGCCAGCAGGCTTTTGTCTTCCACGAACCACTCGACGATTTCGCCGCGGGAGAACTCCATGGCCTGGGCGAGAGCGGAAGGGAAATTGATGTACCACTGCTCACTGGCTTGGCGCTTGATGAGCTGCACTTTGGTGGGGAAACCCATGGGAAAGCCTCCTTTTGATACCTAGTCATTATACTAGATAACAAAAGTGCGGCTTCTCTGCAAGCAAAAAGTGTGAAGAGAATTCTGTCTAGTAAAGAGCCAATGTCCAGAAGCGGGAGCAAGCTCCCGCACTCCAAAACTGGCGCTCCCCTCAACAAATTTCAACAAGGGTGGCGCATAGATTGCATTTTAAATATGTTCCCTCAGTCAATCCGCGCTAAACTGCGCGAGTGCGCCCCGCAATGTTTGACCACCGAAGGCTTGCGAACGCGGGGGGCTCTAGGTTTCTTATGGATGCACACACAGAGGTGTTTTTGGTCCAGCACGTCCACGCTCTGGAGGGCGGAGACGAAGACGAGGGCTGGCGCAGAACGAAGATCTGCAATTCACAAGTCCCGCCTCGAAATGGCCCAGCTTCGCCGCGCGCCAGCCTGCGTATCTCTTTACGACTTCAAACACGGTGATAAGTACGTATGGGCCAAAGATCGAATAGTAAATTGTCCAGAATGGTGCTGATAACTTTGCTTCTAATAGTGGGAGCCGCGCCCGCTGCAGAGGAACCCAAGGAGACGACGTCCCCGCCCGCCTCGATTACGACAGCGCTCGGCTGCCTCGTCGCACGTGACTTTATCCGAGCCGATCTGGAAGACCTGAAGCTGGCCCCGGGCAGGTTCGCGTGGATTCGATCCTACATCGGTACAGTTCCCGGGACGGAACCGACGCCTGGAGAATTCTACATCGCGGTCTATTCCGAAGATGGCTTACATGGATGGCTGCTCCTTTCGTTCAGGGAGCAAGGCAAATTCGTCGCAGTTCGAAACGCCTATCGATTGACAAAGGCGGGCTCTCGCTGGAACGCAAATGAGGGAAACGGAGGGTTGGCGACATACAAGGCGATGGGACTGTTTGTTACAAAGCTGGAACAATCTCCTCGTTACCGCGTCAAGCTCGCGCCGCGGACGCAAGGGTGCGCTTCCCCCGACGAGTAGCTTCTACGGGGTTGGCGCATCGATAACGTTGACGCTCGCGCCGCGAGCCATCCCGAAAAAGCAGATAGCCCCTGGCGAAATGAGTGTTGAAGTGATCCCGGGATTGGTTCAGTCTGCCGAAGCGGCGCCTCAAGATCGCCGGAGATCATTGAGAATACAGTGATGGGCAACAAAGCCTCGCACAAGAAGAATCATCCCGACCGGGACGGAGGAAGTACCTTTGAAAACAAGAAGCGCACATTGGGACGTTCGCGTAGGTTTGGCAATCGTGGTTATTGCTCTTTTAGGCGTGACCCTCCTCGCCGAGGAGCCACAACTCGCGCCCACGCCGCCCATGGGGTGGAACAGTTGGTACGCCTTTGGCTGCAAGGTGACCGAGGCCATGATGCGGGCCCAAGCGGACGCGATGGTGGCGAACGGCATGAAAGCGGCCGGTTACGAATTCGTGAACATCGATGATTGCTGGGCTGGGAAGCGCGACGAGGCAGGCGCCATTCACCCCAACGAACGCTTTTCGGACATGAAGGCGCTGGGCGAATACATTCACGGCAAGGGTTTGAAGTTCGGCCTGTACTCTTCCCCGGAGGTAAAGACCTGCGGCGGATTCGAGGGCAGCCTCGGGCACGAGGAGCAGGATGCGCGAACCTACGCCGACTGGGGAGCCGATTTCCTGAAGTACGACAACTGCCGGGCCACCCAAGACAACATTGTAGCCTACGAGAAGATGCACCAGGCGATCTTGAGGACCGGCCGGCCGATGATCTACCTGCTGTGTCTTTCGACGGACATGGACCGCGTATGGGCCTGGGGCGCGTCGGTGGGAGGAAACTTGTGGCGGACGACCTCCGACATCCATGATACGTGGGAATCCATGGCGCTGGTGGGGTTTGGCCAGAACGGTCTCGAGCGCTTCGCCGGGCCGGGGCATTGGAACGATCCCGACATGCTGCAAGCTGGAAACGGCGGCATGAAACTCGAGGAATATCGCACCCAGATGAGCCTGTGGTGCCTGCTGGCCGCGCCCCTGATCTCTAGCGCCGACCTCACCAAATTGACTCCGGATATGCTGGCCATCCTGACCAACCGCGAGGCGATCGCCGTCGATCAGGACCCGGCGGGCACGCAAGGGCGCCGCGTGGCCCAGGAAGGGCCGCTCGAAGTTTGGATGAAGCCCCTCGCGGATGGCGGCAAGGCCGTAGGCCTCTTCAACCGGGGACACTATTCCGCGAATCCCGTCACCGTGCGCTTCAGCGATATCGGCATGGGTGAGAAAGCGTCAGTGCGCGACCTCTGGACGCACAAGGAGCTAGGTGTTTTCACGGACCGCTTTGAAGCCATCGTTCCCAACCACGGCGTCGTCTTGATTAAAGTGAGGAATGCTTTCTAAGTTGCCCCCCGGAAATTGTGGTATATTGAGCGAATAAAAGGCGAAGCACTGGCGGAGGTGTCGCGTGCCGGGTGAAGGCTGTCAGGGTGGCCGCATGGGGACGCTGGCAGTGCATGCCCAGGGGGAATGGACCCCCCACCCGGCCCACGCGCCTCGCGAAAACGCCGTCGCGGTCCACCCTCTCTCCTGGGAGAGGGTTGGCTCCCTCAGAGTGATCGCGGGCTCGTGATTCGGTACCGGGCACCTTGTTTCTGGTACTGACACCTGGCACCTGACACCCGGCACCCGGAACCTGACACCTGCTTTACCGAGGCGACGTGAAAGAGGAAACACAAGCATTAGCTAATCTGAGGATGAGGGCAGGAGAGGGTCTCGCGCCGGTTCCGAGCGCCCTCGCGGAAATCCGGGAGAAGTTCAAAGGGTCACCTGCGCGCGGCGGAGTGACTGTCTTCAAGCACTTCCCTGCCCGCGAGGCGCGGACTGCAGCCATTCCGGCGTTTCTGCCGACCCGGCTTCTGGAGGCGCTCAAGGCGCGGGGTATTGCTTCGCTTTACACGCACCAGGCGCGGGCTTGCGAACTGGCGCGGGAAGGCAAGAACGTGGTGGTGGTCACTCCCACGGCCTCGGGGAAGACCCTCTGTTACAACTTGCCGATCCTGGGCGAGTTGATCGAGAACCCCGAAGCCCGCGCCATGTACTTGTTCCCCACCAAGGCGCTTTCGCAGGACCAGTTGGTGGAACTGAATCGCTGGACGGAGAAACTGGGCGACGACATCCGCACCTTCACATATGACGGCGACACTCCGCAGGATGCCCGCAAGGCCATTCGCGCACGGGGCAACCTGGTAATCTCGAACCCGGACATGCTCCACGCCGGCATTCTCCCCCATCACACCAAATGGCAGCGGCTGTTTGAGAACCTGCGCTACGTCGTCATCGACGAGCTTCACTACTATCGCGGAGTTTTCGGCAGCCATTTGGCCAACGTGTTGCGCCGGATGAAGCGCATCGCACAGTTTTACGGCAGCCGGCCGCAATTCATTTGCACCTCTGCCACGATCGCCAATCCGGCGGAGTTGGCCGCGCGAATTCTCGAAGAAGACGTAGTTCTTATCGATGAAAACGGCGCGCCCTCGGCGGAGAAGTACCTGCTGTTTTATAACCCGCCAGTGGTGAATCCGCAACTCGGCATCCGGCGTTCCTACCTGAACGAAACGCGTCGCATTGCCCGCACGTTTCTCGAGCGCGGCTTGCAGACGATTGTGTTTGCCAACAGCCGCCTGGCCACGGAGATCCTGGTGACTTACTTGAAGGAGGATTTCTCGCGCGCCCCGCTGGCTCCGGAAGCGGTGCGCGGCTACCGTGGGGGCTACCTGCCGCTCGAGCGCCGCGAGATTGAGCGCGACCTGCGCAACGGCCGTCTGCTGGGCGTGGTGGCCACGAATGCGCTCGAGTTGGGCATCGACATCGGAAGCCTGGACGTGGCCGTGCTCGCGGGTTATCCCGGCACCATCTCCTCCACCTGGCAACGCATCGGCAGGGCGGGCCGACGGCAAGGGACCTCTGCAGCGGTGCTCGTGGCTTCGAGCGCGCCGCTCGACCAGTTCATGGTGCAGAACCCCGATTACTTCTTCGGCCGCTCGCCGGAACACGGCTACGTCAACCCCGACAACCTTTTCATCCTGCTCAACCATTTGAAGTGCGCCGCCTTCGAGTTGCCTTTGCGTGAGGATGAAAAATTCGGCGCGCTCGACTTGCGCCGCCTCTGCCGGCACCTTGAAGAAGTCGGCTTCCTGCACCACACCACGGACGGCTGGCACTGGGTTTCGGAGAGTTACCCCGCGGACGCCATCAGCCTGCGCTCCGTCTCTTCGGACAACTTCGTGATCGTGGACAACACCGCGGAACCCAAGGTGATCGGCGAGACGGATTTCACGAGCGCTCTCACCACGCTGCACGAAAAGGCCATCTACATTCAGGACGGCCAGCAGTACCACGTCGAGCGGCTCGACTACGACGACCGGAAGGCTTACGTCCACCAAGTCACGAGTGAGTACTTCACCGACGCTATCTCCTACACGAAGATCAAAGTGCTCGAGCGGTTCGACTCGGCGCCCGTCGGCCCGGCCAGCAAGAATCATGGAGAGGTGCAGGTGAATACCCAGGTGGTGGGGTTCAAGAAGATCAAGTTTCACACCATGGAGAATGTCGGCGCGGGGGAGTTGACGCTGCCCGAGCAGGAGATGCACACCACCGCCTTCTGGCTGACCCTGCCCAGCGAGTTCATGGCGGGCCTGCCTTACAATTCGACGGATCGCCTGGACGGGGTGAAGGGCCTGGCCAACGCCCTCGAAGCGGTTGCCACGCTGCTCGTGATGTGCGACGCTCGAGATTTGGGGAGGGCGGTCGGGGAGAACGGGGAAAGCAGAAGGCAGAACGCAGAAGGCGGAAGGCAGAATGTAGACGAGGATTCAGGATTCGGGATTCAGGGGCCGGAAGACAGGAGTCAGGAGTCAGAAGACAGAAGTCAGAATGCAGAGAACGGGATTCAGGATTCAGGATTCGGGATTCAGGCCGAGGAGATCAACCATTCACCCTCTGCCGACGACGGGGATGAATCCGAAATCCAAAATCTGAAATCCAAAATCTTCGAGCCCAACATTTACCTGTACGATAAGTACCCTGGCGGGGTCGGTCTGAGCGAACCGCTCTTTCGCATGAGCGATTCTTTGCTGGAAAAAACTCAGCGACTCATTGCGAGCTGTCCGTGCCCGAGTGGCTGCCCCTCCTGCGTGGGGCCGATCGGCGAGGTTGGAGAAAAAGGTAAGGAAGTGGCGCTGGAGATTTTGAGAAGGCTGTCCGCGGACAGTGCGTAGGGGTAGGGCAAGCCCTCATAAGCGCTAAGATACTGCTTGACGCTTGTCGGTTTTCCCTGTACCTTGCTGAGCATGAACGCACTCGACGAAGACTGGAACATCTTAGTGGGCCTGTTGCCGCCGAGCTGGCAACGGGCGGCGCGGCTGAGCGGGGCGGTAGAGCGTTTGCGGGAATTGGACTCGGTGGAGGCGCTGCTGCGCAGGTTGCTGATGCACGTGGGGTGCGGCTACTCGTTGCGGGAGACCACGGTTCGCGCCCAGGCGGCGGGGCTTTCGAAGGTCAGCGATGTGACGCTATTGAATCGCTTGCGCCAGTCGGAGAATTGGTTGCAGCACCTCTGCCAGGCGTTGCTGGCGGAAAGTGGGGTGCGCTGGAAGGGGCCTCCGCCGCGGCGGCGTCTGCGGGCGCTGGATGGGACGGTGATCAAGGAACCGGGCCCGACCGGTTCGCATTGGCGGATTCATTACAGCCTGCGGCTGCCGGAGTTGGCCTGCGACCAGTTGCTGATCAGCTCGCGGAAAGGGGCGGGGACGGCGGAGAATCTGGAGCGATTCCGGGTCGCGGCGGGAGATCTGATTCTGGCCGATCGCGGTTATTGCCATCCGGCCGGGGTGGCGAGGGTGCGCGCGCAAGGAGGCGACATCATTGTGCGGTGGAACAGTGCGGTGCCGTTGTTCGCGGCCGATGACCAGCCGTTCCGGGTGTTGCCGGCACTGCGCCCGCTGGCGGCGGGACAAGCGGGGCAATGGGCAGCGGCGCTGCACGCCGGGGAGCAGCGCGTGGAGGGACGTCTGTGTGCGGTGCGCAAAAGTGCGCAGGCCATCGCCGCGGCGGAGCGCCAACTGGATCGGCGCGAGCAGAAGCAGCCGATTCGGGTGCGGCCGGAAACGCGCGAGTACGCCCATTATGTGATGGTGTTCACGACCCTGCGGGTGCCGGAAATGGGGGCCCCCCAAGTGCTCGAGTACTACCGCTTCCGCTGGCAAATTGAACTGGTGTTCAAGCGGCTGAAGTCGCTGCTGGCGATCGGCCACTTGCCCAAGCACGACGCGCGGAGCTCGCGCGCCTGGTGGCACGGAAAACTGCTGGTGGCGCTGCTCACCCAAAAGCTGGTCCGCCTGGGTTCGTCATTTTCCCCCTGGGGCTACGAACTGGGATCCGACGGTCCAGGGCAGTCGGTGGCGTGAGTTTCAATTCGCGCTGCACCAGGTGCAACAGGCCATCGCTCCGAAAGTGCCGCTGGAGTACGTCGTGCAACACTGGGATGAAATCGCCGCGGAGCTCGCGGAAGGGAACCGCGAACGGGCTCCTCAACTTGAGCGATGTCATGTATTATCTTAGCGCTTATGAGGGCTTGCCCTTCCCTTGTCGGTGAGGCAGAAATGCGGGGGCGGCAAGCCGTCCCCCTACCCAAGTGGCGACGGACAACTGAATACTGACAACTGACCACTGACAACTGACGACTGAAAATGACCCTCGACGAAAAACTCCACCAGCTTAAGCGGGCTTCCGGCTCTCGCGACCGTGACAAGGAACTCGAGCAGACGCTTGAGTACTTGCGCCGTCTCGAAAACCCGCCTGCCGCGCGCAAGCTGCCTGCCCAGCGGTTCGCCAAGGGGATCGAGGAATACGTCGAGGGCGAGGTGGTGAAGAACTCGAGCGGCGAGTTCTTTCTGGCGCGCGAGGCATTTCCCTTCGGGCGGCCTTACGGGAAGCTGCGCATCGGCGATATTCCATGCGCCGACCTGAGTCCGCTGAACCTCGTATTGAAGGGCGCAGCGATGCCCGATCCCGCGCGGCTGGTATTTCTCGATACGGAAACCACGGGCCTGGCGGGCGGCACCGGCACATGCGCATTCCTCATCGGCATCGGGACGGTGGAAGGGATGAAGTTCGTGGTTCGCCAGTTTTTCCTACGTGACTATCCCGAGGAGAAGGCCATCCTCGAGGCGCTGGCTGAGCGGTTGGCGGCTTCGGAAGGACTCGTCACGTTCAACGGCAAGACGTTCGACGTGCCGCTGCTCGAGACGCGTTATGCGTTGGCGCGCCTGAAATCGCCTCTCGACAGGTTGGTGCACTTTGACGCGCTTCACCCGGCGCGCCGCCTGTGGAAGCTGCGTCTGGAAAGGTGCAAGCTTACCGATCTCGAAGCGGCAATCTTGGGAATCGACCGGGAAGGCGACGTGCCGGGGTCGGAGATTCCGTCCATCTATTTCGATTACTTGCGCAGCGGCGATGCGCGCGGTCTGCAGCCGGTGTTCTACCACAACGCTCTGGATATTGTCTCGCTCGCGGCAATTACGGTGGAACTGGCGCGGGCGCTGGGCGAGGGTGGAGCCGAGGCACTCGCTTCAACGCTCGACCTCTTCAGCCTCAGCCGCATCCTGGGAACGGCCGGGTCGAAAGAGAAATCCATCAGCACCTGCCGGCAGGCGCTCGCAGGAGGGCTTCCGCAGCAGGTCGAAAGCCTGGCGCTGAAGCATCTGGCGGCGGAGTTCAAGCGCCAGCGCCGGCACGAGTCCGCCGTCGAGCTGTGGCTGGAACTTTCGCACCGCGAACCGCCGCTCGCTCTCGAGGCGCTCGAAGAGCTGGCCATCCATTCCGAACATCACCTTCGCGACATCCAGCGGGCGCTCGATTTCACACTCGCGGCTATGGCCCATCTGGAGGGAACGTTCCCTTCTGTAGGTCATCACACGCGATTCGCCAAGCGCCTGGAGCGGCTGAAGAGGAAACAAGGACGCGCATCAGGCTTGCCCCTGATCCGTCAGCGCGTTTTGGAATAGAGTGAAGTCGACGCTTAACGCCATACAGCGGTGCGCATGATATCGAAGTGATGGTCATAGGTCCAGACCTCGATACCCAAACGGCGTGCCAGGACCGCTATGATTGAATCAAAAAGTGTGATGGGTTGGTCGGGCAGAGCCACAAGCTTGGTCACGGCCTCGCGATAGTCCTGGGACGTGGGGTTCAGCAAGGCGGCGCCGTACACAACGTCATTTAACCAAGTTAAGGCAACCGCCCGGCCTAACCTGTGAAGAACCAGTGTGTAGGCCTCAAGAAGGGTCGGGTAGGCGATGAACACCTGGCGATTTTCCTGGGCGAGTCGCTTTAATTCCCGGTGGGCCCGCGCGTGGTGCGCGTCGTCGAGATCTACAGCAGCATACAGCGGGCCGGTATCGGCGAAAACGGCAGGCCTCATCGGGCGGCCAAGTAGCGGTCATGCGCTTGGCTCACATCGCGGCGGCCGCTTCCACGCCTTGCCGGGGTAATCTGGAGGGGACCTGTCGCCCGGAGGTAACCGCGATCGGTTAAGTATTGCCGCAACGCAGCCTGAACAACTGACGTGAAGGCAGGTTGCGCCTCTTGGGCGCGGACATAGCTTTCCACAGCCTTGGCAAGGTCATCGGGGATTGTCACGGTAGCGCGTTTCATAATCGTGATTGTAGCACCAATTGGTGAAGGTGGTGAACAATGGAAACAGGCCTGCGAGGAAAAGTGGTGATTGTAACCGGTGCGGCGGCCGGAATTGGCAGGGCCACAGCACGCTGTTTCGCGCAAGAGGGCGCGCGCGTGGCGGCGTGGGACGTGCGGGACACCGCAGCAGAGCAAATCATCCAGGAGCTTCGTACCGCCGGGGGTGAAGGGGTTTTCACAGCCGTCAACGTCACGGAAGCCGGCTCCATCGAGAGCGGCGTTCAGGATGTGCTTTCCCGTTGGGGCCGCATCGACGTCCTGGTGAACAATGCGGGGATCGCGCATGACGCACAGTTGGTGAAATGGAAAGATGGCCGCCTGCTCGCGACGATGTCCGACGCGGATTTCGACGCCGTGGTTTCCGTGAACCTCAAGGGCGTCTTCCTCCCCACGCGAGCAGTAGTGCCGCACATGATCTCCGGTGGCGGGGGCGTTATCCTGAGCGCGTCTTCGATTTCAGGGATCTACGGCAATTTCGGCCAGACCAACTATGCCGCCTCGAAGGCCGGAGTGATTGGAATGACGCGCACCTGGGCGCGCGAACTGGGCCGGTACAAGATTCGTGTAAACGCCGTCGCGCCGGGCCTGATCGCGACGGATATGCTGAAATCCATCCCGCCCAAGGTGCTCGAAAACATGACCGCACATACGCCGCTCGGCCGCCTGGGCAGGCCGGAAGAGGTTGCCGCCGCCTACGTGTGGCTTGCCTCGGATGCCGCCGCGTACGTTCACGGGGCGGTGATTTCCGTTGATGGGGGACTCGTGCAAGGCACCTGATGTGCCCGGGCTTGCTTGATTTCAACTGGGCAGGCTCAGGTGCCTCTGGAATGGAACACGTTTCGAGCGCCTCGTCATTTCCGCGAAAGCGGGAATCCAGTTGGCTCGGTGGCGTGGATTCCCGCTTTCGCGGGAATGACGAGGTCCGGCAGTGTCCGGTTCTGGCCAATGACAACAATCCCAGGCTGCGCGCAGGGTCCCCTCCCAGCGCTATCATAGGCATTAGAGGAGAGACAGGGCCATGAAACGCATTTACATCGCCGCCTATCATCAGTCGAAATTCGGGAAGCTGATGGGCGTGCCTGTGCCCGAGATCGTGAAGAACGCCGTCACTGGGGTCTGCAACGAGATTCACGTCGAGCCTTCGGCCATCGATGTTGGCTCCATCGGCGCCATCTGCAATTTTTCGTTGAACGAGCAGGGCCTGCTCGCCGGCCTGATGGCAATGGTCCCAGGCCTCGAAGGCAAACCGATAGAAGCTGTTGAAAACGCCTGCGCCTCGGGTGGTCAAGCTGTGCTCTCTGTAATTCAGAAGCTGCAGATCGGCTGGGGCGATGTTGGCGTGGCCGTCGGCTACGAGAAAATGCGTGACGCGGAAGGCAAGATGGACGGCAAGCTGATCGGCAAGGCGCTCGGCTACTTTTCGCACCCGGACGAGCGCCCCGGCAGGGTCTACATCTTTCCCCACCTCTTCGCGGAGGTCATGGAATGCTACATGAAAGTCCACCACGCGAGCGAACGCGACCTCGCACAGATTGCAGTGTGCGAATACGAAAATGCCCGCCACAATCCTTACGCGCAGATGCGCAACGTCAGCCTCACGCTGGACCAGGCGGTGAAGATCGAGGGCATCAACCGCTACATCGTCGAGGGCCTGCCGCTCAAGACTTACGACTGCTCGCAGATTTCGGACGGCTACGCGTCCCTGATCCTAGCCACGGAAGAGGGCTTGAACAAACTGGGGGTTGCCAAGGCGGATTGTGTTGAAGTGGCGGGCTATGCCCAGGCCACCGACCCGCTGAAGAAGGAAGGCCGCGACGTGCTCCGGCCCGCCGGCGCTTACCGGGCCATGCAGCAGGCTTACGACATGGCGGGAGTCGAGCCGGAGGACGTGAATGTGGCCGAGATTCACGACTGCTTCAGCGTCATGGGCGCCATCGGCACGGAGGTGTTGGGCAAGGCGCCTTATTCCAAAGGCGCGCAATACTGGGTGGAGGGCAAAGCGCGAGTGGACGGCGAGTGCGGCATCAACACTTCCGGCGGACTCATCGCCAAGGGCCATCCCGTGGGCGCCACAGGTATTGCGATGCTGGGCTGGTCTGCCTGGCAACTGCTCGGCAAAGTGCCGCCCGAGTTGCAAGTCAAGAACGCGAGCGTTGCGGCTACGTTCAACATCGGCGGTCCCATCTGCGCATCCGTCTGCACAGTGCTTAAGCCGGCGGCGTAAATCAAGCTATCAGCCCTCAGCTATCAGCAGTCAGCCTGGCGCCACGCGCGTTAGACTCCTCCTCCGCCCAAAACATTCGGGCCTTGACAACCCAAAGAGCGCACGGCTAGAGTTAGCCGCGCCAGCTTGACGGCGTCGGCATTTCTGCAATCCCAGGCGCGATCTCGAGGAAACAAGAGGAGGAGAACGCTCGCAGCGTTTCGAGATTGCTCCAGGGCGCAGGTCCGATTGCTGATATGAAAGGACGGGAAAAACCATTATTCAACGAATTACTCACTCGCAAAAATCACAGCGCTCGCGCCTGAAGCGCTTATCACTCACCCTTCCGAGACACGTCCTCGCGATTCTCGGCGTATTTTCCCTCGCAGCTATGCCTGCCCTTGCCCAAGGCGGAACCGCGATCGACTCCTATGTGGCAAGCGTGAGGCAGCTCGTGGAGAAGCACCAGCGCCAGACGCAGCGGCTGGAAGTCCCGGCGGAACTCACCTTCAAGGCAATAGTCAGCGGCGGCCACCTGTATCTTGGCGGCAAGGATAAAGCCTGGATCGAAGAAGGTGACGGGCGAGCCGGGGGGCCGGCGGGCACGCGCACGCTTTCCTCAGCCGAAGGCGCACAAAAAGGGGATGTCGTCTGGCTAAGCTATTCTTCGGGAGATTACGACGAAGAACTGTCTCTGGCGAAGACGCTCGAGGGTAAGGGATGCGTGGTCATGGCATTCGGCCCCCGGCAGGCGTCGAAGCCTGCCGGTTTCACACACCCGATCGAGAGCTTCGCTCCCTGGCAGGAAAGTGAAGACCTCGGGCTGATGGGCAATATCCTTTCTCTATGGACGCTCACCGCAGAACTTGCGGCTTATGGCTCCCGGCAAGGCCGCACTCTGGCTTTTTACCAAAGCGATTCCGTTGAGGGCTCCCGGGGCCGCAACCACCTTTACGAGGGGCTGATGTTTCATGACGGCGTGCCCAGCATGGCCCCCGTCCCGCCTGGCGTCCTCTCTGCTGCTTATCTGGATTATATTAAGAAGATGTTTGAAGAAATCAGTGTTAACGAGATGGATAAAGCCGTGAAAACCGGACAGGAGATTGGCCGCCGCGCCGCAGCGGGCCAGCCCGCCGCGATGACGGGCATCGGCCACATGCTGAACTATATCTTCGCCGGCAAGACTGAACCGTTCCGTTACGTCGATATCCGCACCGGGCGCAAAACCCTCGAAAGCACGCTGGGGCAAAACGGATACCTGGTTTTCCTCGGCTATGTTTCAGTTCCGCTCGATTTATGGCGGTCGGCAAGGCGTGCCGGCGCGAAGGCAGTCTGGATCGTCTCGCCGCTGCCCAATGATGTCGATTTCAAGCAATTCGGAGATGTGGTGATCAACCAACACTGGCGCATCGGCGACTGCGCGGTTACGGTTCCGGGATACGACGTGCGCATTCTGCCTCCCTCCGGCGTCGCACAGGTATTCATTCTTGAAATCATGAAGCTCGCCGCTGCGGGGCGATGAGATTTAGCGTCCTGTCCCACCTTATTCTTGACACTGGGTCGGTGGGCAGGAACCCCCTCACCCGGCCCGTCCCGGCTGAAGATAGCGCCGGTTGCGGTCCACCCTCTCCCCCAAGGGGGAGAGGGACATTGTCAAGAATTATGTGGGACAGGACATTGGATTCCTTGGAGATGGCACGATGAAACCTTCGGATTTTCATCCCAATAACTTCGAGCGCGGCGCGAAATACACCGCGTACCTTGAACTCGGGCCGGCCGCGAGCAACATCCAACTGCCCGTTCTGCTGGTGCGTGGCGCGCGGCCGGGGAAAAGGCTGGTGGTTTCTGCCGCAGTGCACGGCGACGAGTACGAGGGCGTGCGGACTATTTTCGATGTCTACCACGCGCTCGACCCCGCGGCCATGAGCGGAGACTTCCTCGCCGTGCCCGTCGCGAACCCGCCCGCATTCTGGAACGGCACGCGCTCGAGCCCGCTCGACAACGGCAACCTGGCGCGGGTCTTTCCCGGCAGCTTGGAGGCCGGTCCCACCGCGGCGATAGCGTACTACATGGCGCCCGCCATCATTGCCCACGCCGACCTGTTTCTGGACCTGCACAGCGCGGGAATCAAGTGGCTGATGCCGACTATGATCGGCTATGACGCCGGCGATGCGCGCTCCGAGGAAGCGGCGGTCGCTTTCGGTGCCAAGGTTCTCTGGGGGCATCCCGGAATGGCGCCCGGCCGCACCATCACCTTCGCGGACGAGCGCGGCATCCCCTGGCTCTACACCGAGGCGCATGGCGGCGGCCGCATCGACCCCGAAGACCTCGACACGTTCGTCGAAGGGGTGCGAAATCTTCTGCGTTATTTGAAAATCCTGCCCGGCCCGCTTCGAACCGCTCCGGTGGAGCATCACCTCTACGGAGACGGGGACATCGACAAAGGTCTCGAAGCCAAGCAGCGCGGCTTCCTGGTGACGTCGGCCAAGCTCTTCCAGCGGGTCCGCAAAGGGGACCAACTAGGCGCTCTCTCGGACCTGCTTGGCAACACCATCGAAACGTACGTTGCACCAACCGACGGCGTGATCGCCATGATCAAAGCCTTCCCGGTGGTCGAGCCCGGAGAGTCTCTGTTTCTGTTGACTAACCTGAAGGAATAAAAGGTGTCCAAATCATTCTGGGCGGGGATGGCCATCATCTTCGTGAACAGGCCTGCTCATGGGCGAGTGGGAAGGCACCTCACGACACACGCGCCGGCTGCTGCTCGCCGCCGTGACCGTGCTGCTCGTTACGGTCGCCGTGCTCAATCTCGGCGGTATGTTCTAAGGCGCGGGCTTTCGCGTCTGCCCGACCGGTTATCCTGGCGCCTGTGCCCTCCCGCTCCCCAATTTGCGACTGGCCCCTTGACAAACTAAGCTCACTAGTATAGGCTAGCATACGAAGAGGAGCTTTCATGCTGAAAGCATCGGGACATCGCGGAAGACCCAGTCAGAGTCTGTGTGAAAACCTCCTTTCGACTGTCATTCCGAGCGAAGCGAGGAATCTCGCTCTGTCGCCTGCGGATCTGCTCGAAATCACGTCATTCCCGCGCCAGCGGGAATTCATTGGACTGACGATGGCCCCCGCTTTCGCGGGGGCGACGCCCATAGTGATTTTCATTAGCCGGGGGGGGGCCACAGGCGCATGGGAACTCCTCAACTTCTCGACTCCTGGACTGCAATACCGACGGAACAAAGCGAGAATGTCTATGAAAACAAAGGACAAGGTCAAAAAAGCGGGTAGCCACGGTCAGCGGTTTTCTGACCGTGGTCTTTTCTTCCCCCACGTCCCCAAATGTCAGGTACCAGGAGCCACGTCGATGATTCAGCGATCGTTCGGTATCGAGGTACAACCCACGGTCACAAATGCAGTGACCGTGGCTACCCGCTCGACTACTGGACCGCAGTACCGACGGAACAAAGCGAGAATGTCTATGAAAACAAAGGACGAGGTCAAAGAAGTCGAGCAGTCGAGGAGTCAAAGAGTCGAGCGGCCGAATCGACTCAAAGTCTCAGCCCAGTCCGAGAAACGCCGGTTGCCTCTCAACTCCTCAACTTCTCAGCTCCTGGACTGCAGTACCGGCGGAACAAAGCGAGAATGTCTATGAAAACAAAGGGTCCGTGTTCAGGGTCACTCAGTCTATGGAGAGACAAACGAGTCCGGCTTGTATTCCGTGTCTCGCTCGAAGGGATACATGGGCTTGCGCCTGTGGTGATAGACGAAGCTCGCAGGATTGACAGCCGTGATCCCGGGCGTATCGACCTCGATGACGCGCGCCGAAACCGGTTCATAGGCGGCGCGAGGGGCGACTGCTCCCTTGGCCACCAGCACGCGTTTCAACTCCGGCTTGATGCCGAGGCTCCGGACTTGTTCGAGGCTGAAGGGCGACATCCGCAAGGAAGTGAGAACCACCGTGTCGCCTTCCGGGCTTTCGACGACTGCGGTCAGGCCTTGATTGTTTCGCAGTTTGCCGCCGTGCCGCACCTCGCGCTCCTCAAAGTAGCCGTCGTGGAGCAAACGCACGCGCCCCGAAATGGGCACCGGGCTACCGTGCAGATTATCGGTCTTGCCGCCGACTTCGAGCGAGATGTTCTGACCAACCCCCGCCGCGAGGCACGCCTGAACGGCTTTCGGATCGTAGAGGACCACCAGGTAGTTGTGGATGCCGCCCTTCCGGAGCGCCTCCAGAATGATCGTACTGTCAGCGGGGCTTCCTCCTCCCACGTTATCGCCGACGTCGAGCAGAGTGGTCGGCGTCTGCTGTGCTCGCCTTACCTCTTCTACGGCTTCGTGCACCGGCGTTCCGGTCACGTTCCAATCCTCGCGCCGCCGCCAGGCGATGTCGGCCAGCGCCTGCGCCTCTTGGCGCGCCAACTCTTCGTCGCCGTCCGCCACCACCAGAAACGCCGGTCCCATCTCTTCGACGTCGGAGTAGGCGAAGCCCAACGCAATGCTGGCAGAGATGATGCGCGGCCGTTTGAGCAAGCTCTCCATTTCCCGGTAGAGCGAGGCGATCGGCTCGGCCTTCGTTCTCTGCGCGAGAATAGTTATCAACATGGGTGGACAGACAAGAGCCTGCACGGGGCGGGTCTTTCCGGCCATGATATCCACCAGCATCCGGGCGGCTTCCCTTCCCCGGTCGCGCTGGTCGAGGTGAGGATTGCTCCGGTAGATGGTCGTCGCCGTAACGCCCGAGATCATGCGGGGAGAGAC
This sequence comes from uncultured Acidobacteriota bacterium, assembly GCA_963770415.1. GTDB lineage: Bacteria > Acidobacteriota > Terriglobia > UBA7540 > UBA7540 > CAVROP01. The sequence goes on along the minus strand of CAVYPU010000009.1, from coordinate 49,801 downwards.
GTTGGCGTGCAGGTCGAGCGTCATGACGATAGGCAAGTCCGGGCCGACGGCGGCGCGAACCCGCTCCACGGTGTTGCCGTCCGCATCCCGGATATGCTCGGCAACCATGGCCCCGTGCAAACCAAGCAGCAATCCGTCGAGTTGCTCGCCCGCAAGCCGGTTGAGAATTTCATTAAGGATGTCATCGTAGGCTTGCCGCTCGAGGGGCCCCGCGGGCATGGTCCAGGCGCCGACCAAAGGAACAATCTGCGTTCCCGAAGCTTCGAGTTGCTCGATCATTCCCCCGATCTCATGCTGCGCTTCGGACCATTCATGAATGATGTCCTTCCCGAAAAGCACTCCCCCTTGATAGAACATCTGGCGGGTGGTGGGATGAGGATTAAAGCTGTTCGATTCGTGGCTGAATGAAACCAGACCTACTCTTTTCAAGGATGACACTCCCCTCTACCGGTGGTGGCACGGGCATCCTTGCCCGTGCGTGCGGCCAGGATGGCCGTGCCCTAATTGTAGAAACTCCAGCGCACGGCCAGGATGGCCGTGCTACAACTCGATTACAACCGCTTGGATGGTTCTCGGACGAACGACCAGTGCGGTGTCCCATGTATTTCTTGATAACGAAGGGTGGCGCAGACATTGACTTTCAATGTCTGCGCCACCCCTGCCAATTGGAAAATGCAATGTGGGACAGGACACTAACTCTGTCTTTTGAGCGCCTCGCACGCCTTGCGCACGGCGGCCAGTGTAATGTCAACGTCAGCCTCGGTGATGGCGGTCGAGACGTACCAACGGCCATCGGGCAACAGGTAAATTCCCTCGCCGAGCAGCGCTTCGATGAACTGGTCGCGCTTCCGATCGTCGCGATTCAGAGTCTCGCGATAGTTGCTCATCTTCTTGGCGGTCGTGAAGCTCAGGTGGAACGCCGCACCAACTCCGTTGATCAAAGCGGGAATGCCGGCATCCGCAAGAGCGTCCCGAATCCCGGCCTTGAGTCGTTCACCCCTTTGGCAAGTGCGCGTCAGAATCGATCCGCCATCGGCAGACAGTACCCCGAGCGTCGCCTCAGATGCGGCAAGGGCAAGGGCATTGCCGTTGAAACTGCCGGCCTGCACCACGCGCCCCTTGGGGATCTGTTCCATGATCTCCCTTTTACCGCCCACCACGCTCAAGGGGTAACCCCCGGCGACGGCTTTTCCAAAGGTGGCAAGGTCGGGTGTGATATTAAAGAGGCCCTGGGCGCTATTTACGTGCACGCGAAATCCTGTAATGACCTCGTCGAAAATCAGCACCACTCCGTAACGTGTGGCGAGTTTCCGGGCGCCTTCGAGAAATCCGGGCGCAGGCATCAGGCAACTGCTATTACAGAGAATCGGTTCGGTGATGATTGCGGCAATTTCCTCGTGGTGCTCGCGAAGGGTCTTTTCGAGCTCGCCAAGGTCGTTCCAGGGCAGGATGAAGACGTCCTCGAGCACCCGCTCGCTCTGCCCGCCGGAGCCCAACTGCTTAACGGTTCCTCCGCCCTCCGCCACCTTGGGGTGATAATTGATGAGAATAAGGTCGAACCAGCCGTGATAATGGCCTTCGAACTTGATGACCTTGGGCCTGCCCGTAAATGCCTTGGCCAGGCGCAGGGCCAGGTGAACGGCCTCCGAACCCGTGCTGTTGAAGGCCACGAGGTCGGCGCAGGGGACCATCTCGCAAATTTTCCGCGCCACACTGGTTTCCAGGCGGTGTTGCGCGCCGATCAAACAGAACTTGTCGAGTTGCCGGCGGACCGCGCTATCCACTGAGGGGTGGCCGTGTCCCAGGATCAGCGGCCCCCAGGCGAGGCCGTAGTCCAAGTAGCTGTTGCCGTCCACATCGTTAATTCGCGCTCCCGAGGCGGATTCAAAGAAAAGGGGGACAGGCTTACTGGCGGCACGCAGCATGCTGCTGACCCCACCCGCGAGGTAGCGTTTCGATTCGGTAAACATTTCAATAGAACGAGAGTAGTTTTTCATGATGATAGATACTCTCGCTTGAATGGCACCGGTGTCAAGTCTTGTGGGGTATGACGAAAGGGAACAAGCCGCTGTTTAGGGATTCTTTATGCCTTTTTCATGCCTTCTTTATGCTCGACCCGGTAGGCTTAATCCGGGTCGATACTGCGACGAGGCTTGCTATTACATCCCTCCGGCAGGTCAGGCGGTGGACGAACAGCCCTGACTCTTGGCGCCCGGCACGTGATACCTCGTAGGAGGTTCCTTCAAATGTTTCGAACTCGTATTGTGTCATTGTTGGTGATGGCGTTTCTTTTGTGCCCAGGCGCTCGCGGCGGTGTACCCTCAGGCGTCCTGCGCGGGGTCACGCGCAGTTCCGAGGGAGCACCTCTCAGCGGCGTGCAGGTCATCGTGCACAATTTAGACGAAGATACCAATAAGAGGATCATCAGCGACGGGCAAGGGGCGTTCCGGGTCGAGGATCTCAAGCCCGGACGCTACCAACTCCTGGCGAGCAAGGCGGGGCTGGCCGGTTCATCATCGATCACGGTAGAACTCGCGCCACAACAAAACCTGCGGGTTGATATGACCCTAACTGCTTCGACGAGGTCAAAGGGATTGGCCGATGCCGCGCCTGGAGCCGATATGCTTATGCCGCAGGCAGCAGTCCGTTCGGATAATCCCCCTCTCACACCGCGAGAGAGACAACTCCTTGAGCGCGTTGAGCGTCTGGAGCAGCGTTTGGCAGAGCTCGAAGCCAAGGAAGCTAAGGGGGGAAGCCCGGTTGTCGCCACGCCCACTGAGAAAGTCACCCAGGATGTTGCCTCGAACGAACTGGCGGCGCTCCCCGCGCCGGTTGTCTCCAAGGCTTCCGCCGCGCTCGTCGGTCCTGCGGAAGCGGGAACCCATCCCGGCGCCCGACCCGTCGTCACTGCCCGCCCTGCGCCGGCTTCACCTGATCAAGCGGCTTCCAAGGGCGAACCGCCGGCTCGTCCCGCACTCGAAGCCGCAATGGGCGTGACGTCGAGCTTGCAGCAAGCGGAAAAGCCTGCGGAGCCTTCGGCCGCGCCCACCACGCAGGAGGAGATGAACCCTCAGAAGCCAGCCAAGATCGATCCCTTTTCGGACTGCGGACTGGACCTGGCTGAACGGCAATCCCCGCACCAAGAATATCTATTGGGACTCGAAATTCTTTACGCCGGAAATCCGCTCCGACATTACCTATACCTACGACTTCAACCATCCGGCGGACCACTCCATGGGCGGGTCGAGCGAACTCTTCCGGTAAGGTGAAGTACAGGTGGAGCAACTCGGCATCGGCGGCGACTTCCACTATGACAATGTGCGCGCCCGATTTATGACCCAGTTCGGCATGTACTCAGCGACCACGCCGCGCAATGACGGCAGCCCCGGCAACGGCCAATGGGACCTTGACAACGCCTACCGCTACGTCTCGGAAGCGTACGGCGGGTACCATTTCAACGTGCTGCATGGCATCAACGTGGACGCGGGAATCTTCATGTCCTACATCGGCCTGTTCAGCTACTACAACTTCGACAACTGGGCCTACCAGCCCTCGTATGTTTCCTCCAATACTCCATGGTTCTTCAACGGCGTGCGCGTGCAGATTTTCCCCACCGCCCATCTGAAGATTGAGCCGTGGTTCATCAACGGCTGGCAGTCCTACGCCTCCGCCAACCACCGCCCGGGCGTGGGAGGGCAGATCAAGTGGACCCCGAAGCCGTGGATGAATATCATTTCCAATAATTACGGTCTGGGCCACGATGATCTGTTCGTCCCGGACCGCGCCCGCATCCACACCGACAACAGCCTGGAGGTCAAATATTACGACCGGCCCGAAGACGGAAGCTGGACAAGATGGCGTTCTCCTTCACTGGCGACATGGGTTGCGAATTTGGCGGTGGCGTGAGCTGCCACGGCAGACACGCAAGGGCGGTCCCAAGCAGAGCTTCATCGGCTTCATGGTTTACAACCGCTTCTGGTTCAAGAAGGACCATATTCGGCCTGACGCTCGGCGGCGGCGAGATCAACAATCCGGGACGCTACCTGGTGCTGCTCCCGCCCATCAACGGCGAAACCGCTACTTCCGCGGCAACAAATTCGCCCTACTTCACGGAGAATCCCGGCAACCCTTTCAAAGCCTGGGACAGCTCCATCACTTTTGACTGGATGCCCAAGCAATACATCACCTTCCGGTGGGAGTTGACCATCGCCACGCGAACGTGCCGTACTGGACGGGCGCCGGGGGGATTACGCCTCCGGGCGGCAACAACGGCTATCCCTCCGAATACGCCTGCATGAACGGCAGCCCCTCCGCGACCACCGCAGGCTGCGCCGGAAACGGCGGCCTTTGGTCCCCCGACCTGCGCAAGAATGAAACCCTGATCGACATGGATATTCTGGTCAAGTTTTAGCAATGGTGGTTGCGGGGTGTTGACGGGAGCGTCGGACTCTTGCGAAAATTGCCCGTATACTGATCTAATTGAGTTGTAAACATTGACAGGGCGGAATGGAGCATCCTTGCGGCAGTATGAAGAGTCAAGTCAGGCCCGCCCTTCTGCAGGCTTAACTACAAAGGGATTCTGATGACGGACAGCGAGCTTCAGGAACGGTTAGACGAAGCTATTCGACTGATCCAGGAAGCTGTTGAAGACCGGGGCGGCTTGCTGGAAATTGAGAAGAAGCCCGATTTCCATTGGACCGGCTCGGCCAGACTGCCGGGCGGCAAGCTGATGTTGACTACTCGTAAGACCGGGAAGCAAGCTGCACCAGGGGCCACAAAGCCGGTGATCGAGGTCTCGGCTGATCTGATTATCGAGGGCCGCCTTATCGCGCGAATCTTGATCAGTTCGACCAAGACCGAAGTGGAACTCCCGGGCGGCGCCCGAAAGCCCCTGGGCCACGCTTCGATTGCCCGAGCCTTCGAGAGGGTCTAGAAATTGGTGATTGGTGATTTGAAATTTGCCTCGTGAGAAGCAAGCCAGGCATGGATTGCTCGATCACCAATGATTTGACTTTGATCCGAGACTCTTGCTAGCTTGTTACCCTATGCGGCAACTCCAACCGGTAATATGGGCCAAGGGGACCTTCCTCACGCCGCAGCATCTGCAACTCCAGGACCGGTTTTTTGAAAGTGTTTTGGAGTTCAAGCTAAGACGCCTTGAAGTACTGCCCTTGGGGGTTTGCGGAGTTGCAGATCGACCGCGAGGCGCTTTCCGCAGGTAGCTTAGCGCTTTCGCGCGCCGTGGGGCTGTTTCCCGATGGCTTGGCGTTCGAGATTCCTGACTCCGATGCCGCCCCGGACGAAAGGCGAATCGAGCAGGCGTTTGGTCCCGATCAAAGCGCGCTCGAAGTCTTCCTTGCGGTGCCTCAGCACCGCGACCGCGGCTACAATGTTTCCGTGGGGCAGAAGAATGGCGATACTCGCTACCAAGCCGAAATCGCCCTCTCCCGCGACGAGAATACGGGACTGGCGGAAAAACCGGTTCAAATTGCCAGCAAGAACCTGCGGCTGCTATTCGAGGGCGAACCTCAGCAGGGCAATACTTGCCTGCGTATGGCTCGCGTGAAGAAGACCGCGACCGGGACTTACCAATTGGACCCGCAGTTTATTCCACCCCTGCTCGATATCTCGGCCAGCGAATACCTGGTGGCGATTCTGCGCCGCCTGGTCGAGATCCTGGCCGCCAAGAGCAGCACCCTTTCGGGAACGCGCCGGCAGAAGAACCAAAGCCTGGCGGATTTTACCGCCGCGGACATCGCCAACTTCTGGCTGCTTTATACGGCGAACAGCCATTTCCCGCATCATGCGCCACATTTTCGAATCCAAGAAAGGCCATCCCGAAGGCCTCTACTCCACGATGCTCGCCCTGGCCGCATCGCTCACTACCTTTTCGACGAACTTACAGCCTCGCGACCTTCCGCTTTACGATCATGATGACCTGGGCGGCTGCTTTACCGATCTGGATGAGAAGCTGCGGACGCTGCTCGAAACGGTTGTGCCCAGCAACTTCGTTTCATTGCCCTTAAAACTCGTCCAGCCCTCGATTTATTCCACCGCCGCTCGCCAATGACAAGTACCTCGTTGAACACGCGCATGTACCTGGCCATCAGCGCGGACATCTGGCGAGGCCGACCTTGCTCAAAAGAGCGCCGCAACTCGTCAAAGTTGTGCTCCGCTACGCACATCGAAACACTCATCCGCCAAGCCCTTGCCGGGCATCAGCTGACGCACGTCCCTTCTCCGCCTGGCTCGATCCCCATCAAGCTGAACTACCAGTATTTCAGCCTCAATCAGTCCGGGGCTGGCTGGGAAGCCGTGCAGCGGGCGCGCAACCTCGCCGCCTACGTTCCGGGCGACATTCCCAACCCCCAACTCGAGCTCATCATTCTGCTGCCCCAGGCGGAGTAGGCTAGTTACATAGTGCATCGAAAATTGAGCGTGAAAGTTCACGGACATCGGAAAGCGGGTGTCGGACAAACTGTCGCCTCGCACCGGCAGCAGGCTCGCAATGCCCACGGTTGAGTCTTGATTCTCGACCCTCAACTAGTGCTTAAACGCGAAGACCAGAATCACAACCACCGCAACTACGAACAGTCCCCCCAAAATGAGGAGCGGCACAAGGAATTTACCTTTGCTAGTCGAGGGGGCAGACTGAGGCGCGTTGGGCACGGGGACCGCCACTGGCTGCATCTGCGGCATCACCGGCTGAGGAGTCGCCAGATAAGGAGGCTGAATGGCAGGCTGTTGAAACTGCGGCTGAGGCATCTGGTAAGGCTGAGGCACCATCGGCGTGGTTACGACCGGCGGTTGAATGTAAGGCATGCTGGGCGCCACGGGTAGCGCAACCGGACCGCCGGCATCGCACGCCCTGCGCCTTGCGGCGATGGGGGAGGTGACCCTGGCTGAGCGCCCCGGGGAGCGCTGCTTCCACTTGAAAGCTCGAACATTCGCATGTATTCATCCGGCTCCGGTAATGGCGGGGCGGGTGGAGGTGCTTGCACTACCGGCGGCGCCTTCGCAGCGGGGGGCGGCGGCCCCAGGTCAGAGGGGCGGCGGAAAATCTGCGTAAACTCTCCGGGTCCTGTTTCCTCAACCTTCGGGGGCGATGGCAAGAGGACAGGCTCAGGCTGCTCCAGAACGGGAGGTTTGAGAGCACTCTTACCGGGCTGGTAACCTTGAAATAACTGCGTGAATTCTCCAGGACCTTGACGGCTCGGAGTGTTTCCAATCAGCGTCGGAGGCTTGGACGGGACGCCGGGGATCGGCGGGCCTCCCGAGCGAGCCGCCTGCGCGCCGGGCCGGAACAAAAGCGTGAATTCACCAGGGGTCGCGTCCGCAGCAGACTGGCTAGCTGGCGCCGAGGACGGTGGCGACTGGGACTCATCCGGAAATGCAGCAGGCGGCTTTTCCTCCACTTGGGGAGCCTGAAAGAGCCTGGTGAACTCCCCGGGCCCCTTAGGTTGACTGGCCGGGCCGGGCTCCGAACGAGTCAGGGGCGTCGTCTCGCCAACCGGGGCCGGACTGGCAGGCCTTGCCTTCGATGCATCCGCACCAAGGAACATACGTGTAAATGAGTCGGAAGCACCTTCCGCGGGGCCAGGCGCGGAGCGGGGAGGCATGGGTGATTCTTCAACTGCCGGCTGCCCGGGACTTTGAAGCCGTTGGTCGCGACTGTCAGAAGCGCCTTTGAGGCCCGTCGAGAGCTTGCTGTCGGCGCGCCCCGATACCGTCGCGGCAGCCGGAACGGCGGGCTTTTCAGGAAGCGTTGAATCTCGCTTTGACGACTCCCGCTCGGCCATCTCCTGGCCAAAGAAAAGCCTCGTGAACTCACCGGGCTCAGCCTTCGTGGTCGAGTGCGGCGGCGCCACGGGGGGCTGCAGTATTCCCGGTGTCGTGAACAACGCAGTAGCTTCGGGATCAGCGGCACTCTTCTGTTTTTCGGAAGAGGCAAGGTTGCTGGCCGGTCCCGCAACCTGGGAAGCGATGCCGGAATCTGGTCCGGTGGCAGATGTCTTTACTGGCGATGCGGGCGGCGCCGTCGCTGATTCGAGCCATTTCCGCAGGTCCCGGAACCTAGACTCGTCCTCAGTCACCACATAAACACGGCCCGACTCTTCCCCCATATCGAGCAAGATCTTCATTTCATCCGCTGTCGCACGGCGAAGAAATCCGAACACCAGGGAGGACAAATTCGGCTGATTGGGAGGGGTTCGCTCCACCCAAAGCTGGTGTACGAGTACAGTGCGGCCGGATGAAATCTGGAGAGCTTTGAAAGTCTTAGCCTCTCCGTCCATGAGCATTTCCAGAATCTTGTATCGCCCTTGAAATTCCATAGCTGAGCCACCACCCGCGTTTAATGGGGATTCTAGCACAAAACCGCTTGGATAGCCCGGCTGACTCTCGTGGCCCGGGGCGCGAGTGCCGCCGACGTCTCGCCCACGCTGCCGAAAAGCCGGAATTCTATTGAAAACCCAAAGAACTAGATGTTAGATTGACGTTCGACCAATCTTTCGGTCCAACTCCATGAAGCAACTGTCCAAAGTCGTGTGGTCGGAGGGAATGTATCTCGGGCCGCACCACTTCCAGGTACAAGGCCGCTATTTCGAAGAAGTCACACATTTTCAAATTACGAATTTATGGTTTGAGCCCTACGGAGCTGTCGGACTGGAGCTCGATGCCGAGGCCCTGCGCAACGGCACGGTGGCCCTGGTGCATGCGCGGGGCGTTTTCCAAGACGGGCTCACCTTCAATATTCCGGAAAGCGATCCCGTTCCCGCGGCGCGCAATATCAGCGACCTTTTCCCGCCCACGCACGAGAGCCTCACGGTATTCCTGGCCGTCCCGCCCCACAAGCTCGGGGCGGCGAACTGCGCCCTCAACCCGGAGCAGAACAACGGTGGTACGAGGTATATTGCCGAAGAGAAGATACTCCCTGACGAGAACACCGGCCTCGATGAGAAGCCGCTGAGACTGGGGCGAAAGAATATTCGCGTGCTCCTCGATACAGAGGACGCCGGCGAGATGCAAACCTTGCCGATCGGGCGCGTCAAGCGCGACGGCTCGGGCAACTACGTTTACGACGAGAGCTTCATCCCGCCCTGCCTCCAGATCTCGGCCAGCCAGACGCTCATGTTATTGGCCCGGCGCTTGATTGAAATCCTGCAAGAGAAGAGCGTCGCCGTCTCGATTGACAGCCGCGCACGCGGCAAGTTCCAGACTGGCCTTTCCGCTCAAGAGGTCAGCCGATTCTGGTTCCTGCACGCGATCAACTCCAGCTTGGGGCCGTTGCGTCACATGTTCGTTTCACAATCCGCCCATCCGGCTGAACTCTTCTCGGAACTTCTGCGCCTCGGTGGTGCGCTGTGCACTTTCGCGGTGGAGTCCCATCCTGCGGATCTACCCCTTTATAAGCACGCCGCACTCGACAAGTGCTTCGGCGAAATCGAGCGTCATATTCTCACCCACCTCGAGCTGCTGGCGCCTTCGAATTGTCTATCCATTCCGCTTCGCTCCGTCGCCAATTACTTCTACGAAGGGGATATCGCCGACCAGCGGTGTTTGGACCGCGCCCGCTGGATCCTATCCGTTCAGTCGCGCATCGGCGACGCGGAACTGATCTCGAGAACGTTGCAACTGGTCAAGGTTTGTTCCGCACAGTTTGTGCCCCAACTGGTTAAGAGAGCCCTGCCCGGGATGGAGATCACGCACATGTCCGTCCCTCCGTCGGCGATCTCGCCCCGCGTCGAAAGCCAGTACTTTGCCATCGGCAGGGCCGGACCGTGTTGGGATCACATCGTTCAAACCCGCCACGTGGGAATTTACATTCCGGGTGATATTCCAAACCCGCAGGTTGAACTCCTGGTTGTCTTGGAAAACCAATGAGGGTGGAATCATGGGTGCATATCCGTCCCAAGGCGTAGTTCCGCAAGGCCCCCGGCCCGCGCCAGTGCAAGCCCGCGAAAACCTGGCCTTGATTTACCAGGAGGTGCTGACGGCGGTCACGCGCTTCCGCTCGAACCGCCAGGCCGCGGCTGACGCGACCGTCTTCCGCAGCCAGATGAAGGCGGCCATCCGCGCCGCCGAGTCGACGGCTACCTCCAGCGCCTACCCGGTGGAAGATACGCGCCTCGCCACTTTTGCCGTGGTCGCCTTCCTGGACGAGTCGATCCTCAACTCCAATGATCCTGTCTTCGCCGACTGGGCGCGCATGCCTCTGCAAGAGGAATTGTTCGGTGGCCACACGGCGGGAGAGATATTCTTTCAGTGCGTTGACCGCCTGTTGGCCCGCGGCGATTCCCCGCAGCTCGCCGACGTGCTCGAGGTCTTCTCGTTGTGCCTGCTGCTGGGCTACCGGGGCCGCTACAGCCTGAGCGGACAGGAGGGGATTCGCACCGTGCTCGATTCGATTGCGGAGAAGATGCAGCGCATTCGCGGTCCCGTTCGCCCCCTGTCGCCAAACTCCTCCGTCCCCCAGGACGTGGTGCGTTCCAAGGCCTACGACGTTTGGGTGCGGCGGTTGACCTTCGGAGCGGCAGGTGTTTTGGCGCTGGCTCTGATTCTGTTTATCGGCTTCAAGCTCGGTTTGATGTCTGGCGCGTCCGGCTTGCATTCCGCAGCCTCGATCACAACTCACTAAGGGGTTACCGTGAATAACGCCGTAAAGTACTGGCTCGCCGCGTTGGCCCTCCTGGTCTGGCTGGTTCTGTGTTGGTTTATGGGCTCCTGGCTGCACCTGCAAGGAGGGGCGCTTTGGGCCTTGCGGATCGTTCTGGCCCTGATCGGCGTGGCGGCGTTCGTCACCGTCGTCTGGTGGTTCAGGACGCGGGACAAAGAGAAAGCAGTGGCAGCGGGCCAGGGGGCAGGCGCCGGGGCCTCTGAAATCGACATCCTGATTCGCGAAGCGGAGTCCCGCCTTCAGGCTTCGCAGCTTGGCCGCACCGCGACCCTCGGCAATCTCCCCGCGTTCTTTGTGGTGGGTGAAAACGGCTCGGCAAAGACCAGCGTAGTTCAGCACTCAGGGCTCGAGCCTGAGCTGCTCGCCGGGCATGTCGGGCAGGAGAAAATCCCGGTCCCCACTCGTGCTGCAAACCTCTGGTTCGCGCGCCAGTTCATTCTTGCCGAGGCTGGCGGTTCGCTGCTGGCGGAAACCGCGAAATGGGCGAAGTTCGTGAAGAGGCTAGCTCCCGGCAGGCTCCATTCGGTGTTTGGCAAGGGAATGCAAGCCCCACGCGCCGCCTTGGTTTGCGTCGATTGTGAAAGCTTCATGAAGCCGGGAGCAGCCGAAGCCCTTGCCGCCGGCACCGAGCGCCTGCGCACCCGCCTGCGCGAGGTTTCTCAGTACCTGGGAATCAGCCTTCCCGTTTACGTGCTTTTCACGCGCGCCGACCGCCTGCAATTCTTTCAGGACTACGTCCGCAATCTGAGCAACGAAGAGGCCACGCAGGTCTTGGGCGCAACCCTTCCCATAGCCTCCTATGCCGGCGAGGTCTACGCCGAGCAGGAAACGGCCCGTGTTTCCGCAGCCTTCGATAACCTCTTCTATTCCCTGGCCGAAAAGCGCCTCGCGTATCTTCCCAGGGAGTATGACGTCACGAAGCGCCCGTCCCAATACGAGTTCCCGCGCGAATTCCGGAAGCTGGGTCCTACGCTGGTGCAGTTGCTTGTGGATTTGTGCCGCCCGAGCCAGTTGAGGACCGGGCCGTTCCTGCGTGGCTTTTATTTCACGGGGGTCCGCCCCATCGTCATCAGCACGCCGGCGCCGGCGCTGGCGAGTGTGGAGCCGCCTGCCCAAGCCGGCGCCAGAGGCGCGCTCCACGCCACCGGCATATTCGACGTGGGGAAGGTCGCGGCCCAAGCTGCCCGGCTGCCTGTGGCAGCGGAAGCAGGCGAGACTCGCCGCGTGCCACAATGGACCTTCCTCCCTCACCTCTTCAATGACGTTCTGCTCAAGGACACCTCCGCCTTTACCGCCAGCGCCACGAGCACCAAGACGAGCCTGTGGCGTAGAGTGCTGTTGGCTTCAGCTATCGGAGTTTTAGCTATTTGTATTATTGGCTTCATTGTTTCCTTCATCGAGAACAAGGACCTGGAATCGCAGGTGGTGAACGCCGCGCAGGGGATTTCGAGCCTGCAACTATCGGCGCAGCAGCTTCCCTCCCTCGATGCGCTCACCCGCCTCGAGACCCTCCGCCAGTCGGTTGAGACCCTGGCCCAATACGAACAGGACGGGCCGCCCCTCGGGATGCGCTGGGGGTTGTACGTTGGGGACGCCCTTTATCCGGATGTGCGCAAGATCTATTTTCAACATTTCCACAAGTTGCTCTTCTCCCAGACGCAAGACGCGCTTCTGAAAACCCTTTCCGGCCTTCCCGGCACGCCCGGGCCGAACGATCAGTACGGGCCGGCCTATGACACTTTGAAAGCTTATCTGATCACCACTTCGAATCACGACAAGAGCACCCGCCTGTTCCTTTCCCCCGTGCTCGCCAAGGCCTGGGCTGCCGGGCGCGATATCGACCCGGACCGCACCCAGTTGGCGCAGAAGCAATTCGATTTTTACAGCGACCAACTCAAGCTCTCGAATCCCTATTCATCTGAAAACGACACGCTTGCCGTGGCGCGCGCCCGCAACTACCTTTCCCAATTCTCCGGCACGGAGCGCGTTTACCGCTTCATGCTGGCGGAAGCCTCGAAGGCCAATCCCGCGATCAGTTTCAACCGCAAGTTTCCCGGCTCGGCAGAAGTGGTCGTCGACGGCAAGGAAGTCGAGGGCGCCTTTACCAAGGCCGGGTGGGGTTTCATGCAGGACGCCTTCAAGAACCTGCCCAAGTACTTCAGCGGCGAGGAGTGGGTGCTCGGCCCCGGCACCGCACAGAACGTGGACACCGGGAAGGTCGCGCAGGATTTGCAGGTCCGATACCAGCAGGACTATATCAATCAATGGCGCGCGTTCTTGAAGAGCGCCAACGTGGTGCGCTACAACAGCGTCGCGGACGCCGCGCAGAAGCTGGCCAAGACCTCGAGCAACCAGTCGCCCTTGCTTGCTCTATTTTGCCTCGCGGCCCAAAACACCGCCCTCGACCAGCCGGACATCACCCGGGCTTTCCAGCCCGTGCAGGTTGTAGTCCCGCCTAATTGCCAGGATCAGTATATCGGCTCGCCTAATGCCAACTATGTAAATGGATTGGGCGGCATACAGGCGTGTCTCGACCAGGTCAACAACAGCCCCGCCGAGCAGAAAGAAGCCGCCAAAACCCAGTGCATGAATCCATCTATGACGGCCCAGCAGGCGGCGCGCCAGATCGGCCAAGGATTCAAGATCGACCAAGATGCTCACGTGGACGGCACGGTGCAGAACCTGCTCCTGGCTCCCATCGCCCAGGTCTCTGGGGTCTTGCGCCCCGGCCCGGTGAGCGGCGCAGGCTTGTGCGCGCAGATGAATCCCCTGATGGCCAAGTTTCCCTTTAATCCCAAGGCCACCTTGGATGCCTCACCGCAGGAAGTTGGCGCCTTCTTTGATTCCACGAGCGGCGCGCTCACGCAGTTCTACAACTCCTCACTGAAGAATCTCCTGCTCCCTCAAGGTGCCGAGTATATTCCAAACCCCTCGAACACTCCGCAGGTGAATCCTGCTTTCTTGAGCTTCTTTACCCGGGCGATGAACCTCCAGCGCGCCCTGTACACCGGCGCGCCCGGACAGCTTCAGTACAAGTACGCGCTTCGGCCACACCCCACGGAAAGCGTGGGCAGCCTCAGCATGAATATTGATGGCCAGACCCTGAGTTACAGTGGAGGGAACGCGCCCTTCAAGCAGTTCACTTGGCCGGGCACTACTGCCCAGGGCGTGAGGCTGACAGTGAAGATCTCTGGCGGGTCGGAATTGGGTTTCCCGAGTTACGATGGAACCTGGGGAGTCTTCCACTTCTTCGCCGACGCTGACCGCTGGCAGCAAACAGGCTCGACTTACAACATCGAGTGGGTCCTGCGCGTGGCCGGCGGCAGGCCTGTCACTGCCCCCAGCGGCAAGCCCGTCACTGTACAGTTCGACCTCGACACGCTCGGCGCCCCACCCATCCTCCAGAAGGGTTACCTCTCAAGCCTGCAGTGTATCCCGAGCGTGGCGAAGTAATTGCTCATTTCACCTGATATCGCCGCAGCGCTTCCTCGTCGAGCTCAACTCCCAGACCGGGGCCGCGCGGGACTTCCACGTAGCCATCCGCGACACTCTTTATAAACGGTTTGACCAGCAGGTCGCTCTCGCGCAGAAAGCAGATCGTGTCCGACGGGATGGTGCAGCTTCGCGTGGCGGCGGCAGCGTGGATGTACGCCATGTCGCGTATGCCGAGCTCGGCGCCGGAGCCGTGCCAGACGGGGATGCCTGCCACTTCGGCCAGGTACGCTTCACGAATGAAGGGATAGAACGATGCCGGGCTGAGGTTGAAGCTGTCGCAGGCGCCGAGTTTAATGGCATCGAGCATTTCGATTCCGCTGCCGTCCGGCCCGCCGTGTACCTTGTCGCGCGAGTAGTATTCCTCTTCCGCCTGCCCGCGCGGGACTGACCATCCCGGAGTCAGCGCGAAATCGACAGCCAGGCGCTGCCGCAGCTCGGCCCACCATTCCAGACGCGGCGGGAGCGGGTCTTCGATGCTTACCGGCAACCCTTCGAGTTGCTTACCGATGGGCAGGAAGCTCCCGGGGCTCGCGAACGTGCGGTTGTAATCGACTCCCATCAGTAGCCCCGGAACGGCCTGCGCTACCGCACGCACAAGCTGCGGCACCGGAGTGTGCGGGCCGCGCGCCTTGAACTTGAGGTGCTTGAAGCCAAGCTCCGTCGCCCGCTTTGCGACGCCTATAAGGTCAGCTTCGTTGCGCTGCGCGGTCCAGTAAGTGACCGCAACCTTGTCCTGAAAGCGCCCGCCCAGCAGAAAGTGAATGGGAACGCCAAGCGTCTTCCCGATCAAATCGTAAAGGGCGATTTCGATTCCAGAGGTGGACCTCGGATCCGGCAAGCCGAGCGCGGGGAGATAATAATCAAGGTCCAGAATGTTGCGTCCGGTGAGGAAATCGCAGTTCTTTCGGATCACCGGCTCCGACACACCGCGCTCGGTCTCGCCGATTCCAACCAGACCGTTGTCCGCGTAAAGCTTAATGATGACCTTCGGCGCCTCGGGATTACCCTTGATGAAGTCGTACCAGAAAGGCTCTACCTCGACTGCATCCTCGCTGATCACCGTGCCGGGCTTGAGCGGCACCACCACCTTGAAGGTTTCCGCGCGCGCGATGCGGATGCTCTTCGGAGTTGTCGGCGATGGGAACGCAACGGGCGAGGACGACCGCGCGCCCAGAAGCGCGGAATCGGCAAGAGTGAAACCGATCCCCGCTCCTACTGAACCTGTAACCATCTTTTGCAGAAAATCCCGGCGCGGCGAAGATGATGACGCTGCCAACCGCTTACCCGATAACGAAGCCTCTTCTCGAAGAGGCTCAACCCTTTTACGAAACATAAATTATCTCCCTCACCATGAGCGTGGATTTATGAAACGGAGCACTGTAACACTCAATGCATTCGCCTGTCCAAACGAAAAGATGAACCGCAGAGATCGCAGAGATCACTGAGGAGAACTGCTCCGTGGTCTCTGTGATCTTCGTGGCGAATCTTTACTTCGGCGCTGCTAAGCCTCAATCCCCAGCAGCCTGAGCGAGTCCCGGTTCAGCATGGCATCGATCATGGCTTCACTTAAGCGCGGCAGATGCGTTCCTTCCAGCATGCCGTTGAGGCCCATGATCCCAGCGACACTGGCCGACACGGTTGTAAATGGAAAGTCAGTGCCGAACAGAACCTTCTCCCACACTCCGTATTCCTGAACCAGCATGAGAGAGTGGTAGAACTGAAATGGCCTGTAGTAAAGAGCTGAACAATCCGCAAACACGTTGGGATGTTTGCGGATCACCGCGATGCATTCGCCCTCGTAGGGATGGCCGAGGTGCGCCATGATAATTTTGACATTGGGAAAGCGAATGGCAACTTCATCCAGGTGCCGCGGCAGGGTGTGCGCGATGGGAGCCTTTGAAATGAATGTCGTCCCGGTGTGGAGAAGCACTGGCAGGTTGTGCTTCCCCACGTACTCCCAGAGATAATCCAGGTCGCGATGCTCGGGATTGAAGCCCGCGTACATGGGCATGATCTTAACGCCTCTGAGCTTCAGGTCCTCATGACCGCGCCGCAGGTCGTCCTGCCAGCCGGGCTGAGTCGGGTTGACAGAGAGAAAGCCCACAAGCTTGTCCGCATGCTGGTTTGCATAATCCGCCACCACGTCGTCCGGAACCCAGACGCCCGAGAGCCGCGCCTTTCCGCCGAAGACAATCGTCTTGGCAAGGTTCTCCGCGCTCGAGATGTAATCTTCCCAGCGCACGGTCAAATCCAATTCACTGTTCCGGGCGCGCCGCACTTGTTGACGAAACTCCTCCGAGAAGTCGCTGGGGCGCCAAAAGTGGCTGTGCACATCTACGATCATTAGTAACCTCCCTCGTTCATTTCACACCGCCACTCTTGTCAGGAATAGCTGTGTCTGATTCCCGTTGTGAATACTCAGATCGCGTCGTCGCGGCTAGCCGGGTAGGGCAAGCCCTCCCCCTACAAATTATAAATGCACGGCTTGCCGTCCTGTGCTCATTGCTTGTGCGCAAGAGCTGCCTCGATGACCTGTAAGTCTTCTTTCGCAGTGGCAGTGTGGAAGACGTACCGCTTGGCGCCGGCGATCTCGAGATAAAACCCTTTACCCGATTCCGCATCGCCAGCCCTCTTCACCGAGCTCAGGGGAAAGTCAAACGAATCGTTTCCGCTGCTCGCCCGATATTGTATCCTGCCTTCGCCAACAATGAGAATGCCGTTGCAGCTTCCAAATGCATGTTTGTGTTCGACCTGCATTGACGCCAGCAGTTTGGCTGCGATAGTAGTAACGCTGCCGGGGGAAAGCCTGACCTTCTGTTTGAAGTTCTCGTAAGGCTTTATCGCCACCACTTCGACGGTGTGCTCACCGGCGGGGGCGGAAGTGATTTCCAGCCGCCCGCTGGAATTTGTCTGGCCGGCGGCCCGGCCATCAATCGCGACTTGAACCCCGGCCACTGTCTGGATCACAAGTTTAGGCGGCGCGAGCGCGGGTGCTGCTGGCGCGGTGCTTTCGAGTGTAACATCACTCGCATTCAACCGCACGCTTCCCCCCGGCGCGAATTGCCTTTGTAGTTCCTTGGGTCTGAAGAGATCCTTCCGTAGCGCGATGGTGTGCTGCCCAGGTTTGATGCTGGATGCGCTGAAGCTACCGTCCTGTTCAACCTTGCCGAGAGGTTTCCCGTCGAGCATGACTTCCGCCATGGGCGTGGCCCCCTCGATCACCAATGCGGCCACACTGGGTGCGGGCCGAAGTGCGAAGACCAATTTCGCCCCCTGCCCTTTCTGGATCGCGACCTGTTGCGCAGGCGCCTCCTCGAATCCATCCTTGACCACCGACACCGTGTATTGCTTGGGCGCCAGGTTGGCGATCATGATTTGCCCGTGCTTGGTCGTGCGGGCGTACTTCTTTCCATTTAAGAGGACCGTAGCGCCGTCCTCACCCGTAACGACCAGCAAGTTACCGACGTTGCGATCGGCGCTCAGAAAGATCGTCACAGCCGGCGCAGTGGTCACTTGAAAACTGATCTTCTTCTCATCTTTTCCCGTGCCCACAACCAAATCGTGAGTTCCGGGCTGAAGATTGGGAAGCCCGAGCGGCGTGGTGCTGAGCGAGCCGGCCTTGTTTCCGTCCAAGGAAACCGGCAGCGGGCCGTAGCTCGAAATGACTTGGCCCTGCTGTGCACCGCTCGTGACCACAATCGCCTTGAGGTTCTTCACATTGAGGGGGCCCTGGATGGCGGGCATCGCATCGTGCGTGCTGGTCACGGCGAACGTTGCCTGTGAAGATCCATCACTGATCGCAAGCGAGTGCTGTCCGTCAGCGAGGCTGTCGAGGCTGAATTGACCTCCCTCGAGCGCGCCGGCCTTGTTGCCGTCCAGCGTAACCTTCGCGTTTTCCAGATCTGTATAAACCCGCAATCCCCCTAGTTGTGGCGGGACGACTGGCGGCGCCGGGGCCGTGGCCGGTAAAGGCGCGCTTGCCTCTTGGCCTGCGGACCGTTTCTTGAAAAGTCGGGGCACGAGGAGTCCCGCGAGAGCGATGACCACCAGTAGGACCGCTCCGGCGACAATCCAGAGAGTCTTCTTTCCTGCCTGTGGCTGCGCCGTCGCCGCCTCCTCTGGAAGAGTTGCCTCAAGCGGCGGCGGGGGCGCGGGGCGCGGCTGAACAGGATGTTTCGGGAGCACGACCGGGGTGGGTGGCGATGACACTCGCAGAACCGGAGCTTGGGGAAGTTCGCTCCCGGTTGCAGCGTTGACGCTCATGGTCGCAGTGGCCGACGTGCTTTGGCCCGCGACGGCAACAACCTGTCCCCGCTGAGGGGCAGGCTCCTTCGCAGGCACAGAGGCGCCAGAAGGCGGCGCGCTCGGAATTTTCCCGCCCGCCGCCGCTGTCGGAGGGGCGCTTTCCGCCGGACCCGCGGTAGTAGGCCTCACCGTTTCGAGGGCTTCGATCCGCGTAGTGACACGTCGATAGGCGCTCGCCACCGCTGATTCAAAGTCTGTATCACCACGGTGGGAGGCGGAGAGCGACTGGAGCTTTCCCGCCAACATTCTCAGAGAAGCGGGATCCGGAGCCGACTGCGCTTCACTGTCGAGCCGGTGCAATTCGTCGAGGTCGCGATGCCGGGCCTCGCGGTGGCGCGACTCCTCGTAATCCTTGCTCAGAGTCGTGTAAAGTTGCGAGAGGCGGGGATCAGTGGGAGATGAAGTGAGCGCTTCCTGAACCTGCTGGAGAGCTCCGCCAATATCCCCCTGCGCCTGGGCGCGCCGCGCCTGGGCGACGCAAACCTGAATGAACTCTTCCCTCTTGCGGTCCTGGGCGAGGGTGCGGAGGCTCTTGGCGAGACCGTGGCTGGGATCGAGTTCCAGCGCCTCTTGAAGCATCGGCTCGGCGGCGCGCCAGTCCGTTTCGAGCAGCGCCCGTGCGCGTTCCACCAATGCATCCACGAGCGCCTGTTGCAAGGCGGCATCGCGCGCATCCTGGTGGTGAGCTTTGCGCAAGGCATTGAGCCCTTCCTCGAAACGCCCTTCGGCCAGCATCGCCTGGCCCTCCGCGAGCGAGCGCTGGGCCTCGGCTACGCGGGCCTTGCCCCGCTGGATCACCTTCTCGAGTTCGGCCAGCTCCTCGTCATCAGGGAATTCCATCTCTGCCTGGCGCAGCAAAGCGAGCGCCCGGTCGTAATCCCCGGCGCCCGTCTGCTGGTCAATCTGCTTCACCGAGCGCGCCTTGGCCTCGACTCGAACCTGTTGTTCGCGCCGCTTCCCCAGACGGTCGATTTCGAAGCTTAATCCCGGGTACTGGCTGTAGATGGTCCGTAGTATTTCCCACTGGGCCAGCGCGTCAGTGAATTGCCGGCGTTCCTCATGCAATCGGGCCTTGGCGACAATCGAGTTCACCAGATCGCGCTTCTCCCGCGTGAGGCGCAGGGCCCGCTCGAAATGCGGCTCCTGGGGATGGAGTTCGAGCGCTTCCTTGAGGATGTCCACGCGCTTGTCGAGGTTCGGTTCGGCCTCGACTCGGCGGTCGATTTCGGCAATGCGCGCCGAGAGTTCCTGGCGCTGCTTCTCCTCGATGTCGAACTTCACGGCCTGGAACAGGGCGTGGCCCGGATACTTGGCAAGATACTGGTCGCACGCCGCAAGGCCGGCAGAGAACTTGCCTTCCGCGAGCAGCTTTCGCGCCTCTGCGTAAGCGCTGTTCATGGCATCGTGCTCAGACCTGACCTGATTGTAGAGCGAGCGGTAAGATGCCGCCCTTTCGGGCGCAGAGCTGTCCGGAGCCCGCTCGTCGAGTTCCATCACCTGTTGCAGCTTGCTGAGCGCCGCGCTCACTTCGCCGCGGCTCCAAGCCTCGACGGCCCCCTGGTACAACTCGTGCTTCTCGGCGTGAACGCTTTGGTATTCCTGCTCCTGCCAGTCGACTTCGTTGAGAAGCTGCGCCACCCGGCTATCCTTGGGTTTCATTTGCAGGGCGTTCTTGAGCGCTTCCCGGGCGTGGCCATAGGCATGGTTCGCCAAGTGTTGGCGGGCAAGGCTCAGCCAATCCTCGATTTTGCCCGCACTCCGCTTCTCCTCGATTTCGTTCTTCAGGCTCAGCGCGGCGGCATTCGTGGCGTCGAGTTCCAACGCTTCCTGCACCTTCTGCAAGGCCAGCGGATACTCCTGCCCCTCCATTCGGGTCTTAGCGCTTTCCAAAAGCTGATGAATTCGCTTCTGGCGCAGGGCCTGGTCAACCTTGAGACGAAGCAAGGTCATGTCATGGTCGATGTGGCCTTCCGCTTCGAGCTCGCCCAGGATTTCAGCGGCAAACTGGTAGTCCGACTGCTCGAAGGCCTTGGCGGCGCGTTGCAGGCGAGGCCGGATCTTTGCGGTGTCAAAGATCTCGATGGGTTCATTGCGCATGGCGCGCTGCAGGGTGTCGGCAAAATCACGCGCGGTCGCGAATCGGTGGTAGGGCTGCTTCGCCATGGCCTTGTGGATCACCCTGGCAACGGTAGGACTGACCGTGGGGTTGAGGTCGGAGGCCGGCGGCGGGATGTAATGCACGATGGCCTGGACAATGTCGCGTTCCGAGGCGCCTTCGAAGGGCCGCCGTTTGGTTAGGGTCTCGAAAGCCACCACACCCAATGCGAAGATATCGGAAAGGGAGGTGGCCGGCTTCATTTCGACCTGCTCGGGAGCCATGTAAAGCAACGTACCCTTGAGGCCGGTGCGCGAGCGGCTGTCCGCCACGTGCGCCATTCCAAAGTCGATAATTTTCACCGAATCATCTTCGAGAACGATAATGTTGGTCGGTTTGATATCTCGATGCACGAGGCCTTTTTCGTGCGCGGCGTGCAGTCCCCGGCAGGTTTGGGAGATGATGTTCGACCGCGCGCTCGACGGTCAAACGGTGGCTTGCCGTCTTGATTAGCTGCCCGAGCGATTGCCCAGGCAGCAAAGGCATGATGAAGTAGGGCTTCGCCGAGCCCTCAATTTCAAACTCACCGATATCAATGATCTCGACGATATTAGGGTGGTTAATATGGGCCAGGACTTCGTATTCGCGATGGAAGAGTTCGAGCGCCGCGGGATCAGAGACGTCCAGCAAAGTCTTGATGGCGACGTCGCGGCGCAGGACGGAGTCGAAGGCCTTGTAGACCACTCCCATGCCGCCCCGGCCCAGCACCTCTTTGATCTGATAGCGCCCTTTAACTACTGTTAGAGTGTCCATTGCAGGTTCCCCCGCACTAGATGGTTACTTTTTTTGAGCGCGGCGGCTTGCCGCCGCTATCTTATGCCTCGAAGGACAGCTTGCTGGCAGCGCGCCAGAGCCCGTTGCCTAAGCGATTGAACCGCCGGCAAGCTCGCCAAAAGAAAGCGGCAGTAAGCTGCCGCACTCCAAACCGCCCTTATCTTCCCAGGAACTTCTCCAGCTTCTCGACTTCTCGCTCGGCGAGATCCATATACTTTTTGGCGGCCTCCGGGTTCCGAGAAGTGAGCGCCGCGTCAGCTTTCCCCATGTATTGTTCCATGTTGCTTAACGAAGCCGATATGTCCTGGCGCAGAGAATAGCCGGAGCGTTCCTGCTGTTGGCGAAGGTGCTCGACGCTGTCCTTCACGGCATTGGCGCGGCTGGAGAGAGGGGTCATGCGATCTTCCATCTCCTCGAGGTCCTTGGCGGCCGTTGCGTTCTCCGCCGAAGGTTGCGCAGCCGGGGCCGCCTGGCTGACAGGTGCGGCCGCTTCCGCAGGCGCCTGTGCTGCGGCTCCTCCTGCCGGACCGCCCTGCCCCGCAGCAGTCGCAGGTTGGCTTTGCGAAACCCGGGGTGCGCGCTTCTTCGAACTGCTCGGAGCGGACGCCGGCTCGATAGGCGCGCTCGATACCTGCGCCGGCTCGGATGCCGCAGTTGGCTGTCTCGCGGCCGCTCCGCTCTGTGATGCCTCAGGAGTCGCCGCTACCGGGGGGGCGAGTTCCTGACTTTGACTGGTGCTTGGCGGCTGAGCCGGAGTCGCAGGCGCATTAGTTGCCGCAGGCGCCACTTGCGATGGAGCTTGTCCCACTCCACCGGCTTTCGTCTTGAACAGGCGCGGCAACTGCATCGCCCCAACTGCAAGTACGACAATCGCTACGAGCGCCCCCAGGGTCATGTATAGGCCGCGATAGCTGCGGGCGGCTGGCGCGGGGGAAGTCACGACAGGTTGAGCCGAGGGCCCAGGAGCCGCGAATGGCATGGTGGGCTGGCTTGGCACGCCAGCCGGTTGGGCAGGAGTCGCTGCCAAAACCGCGGTGGCGGAAAACGGGGCCGCCGGGGACGTAGGCTGTCCAGCGTATCCCGGAATTGCAGCCTGAGCAGAAGCAACCGGCAGGCTCGTCAGCCCGCCCTGCACGCTCTGCAAGGAGAAACGGAAGGCCTCCGCCGATTGGAAGCGCCTGGCCGGGTCCTTCTCGAGCGCGATCATGATGATGTCATTCAGCGCCTTGGGCAATTCGGGTTGGATATCGATGGGTGGCAGAGGAGCTTTCTGCAACTGGGCCACCATGAGGTCGTAGTCGCTCTGGCCTTTGAAAGGCCGAGAGCCGGTCACCATCTCATAGAGCGACACGCCGAACGAATACAGATCGGAGCGCGCGTCAAGCTCCGTGCCCTGAACCTGCTCGGGAGGCATGTAGTAAAGCGAACCCATGGTGGTGCCGGTCATGGTCAGCTTGCGATCCGTTTTGGACTTCGCAATTCCGAAGTCCATCAGCTTGACCACGTTTTCCGGCGTCAGCATCATGTTGGCCGGTTTGATGTCGCGATGGATCACCCCCTGCGAGTGTGCGTAGCCGAGGGCCGCGAGCACCTGCGAGGCGTATCCGATCGCTTCATGGACGGCAAACGGCCCGCTCTTCAGCTTCTCCTCGAGCGTCACGCCCTGGACGAACTCCATGATCATCAGGAGTTGGTTCTCCAGGCGAAATGCGGTGTGGAGGCCGGCGATGTTGGGGTGAGTCAGGCTCGCCAGCACCTTGATCTCGCGAACGAAGCGGTCGGCGAGGTCCGAGTCGTTGGCGAGGTCCGGCAGCAGGACTTTCATCGCGTCCACGCGGTCGGAGATCAGGTTCTTGACCTTGTAGACGCGACCCATGCCGCCCGCGCCCAGCACGCTGATGATCTGATAATCCCCGACCTTGTCGCCAATCTCGAAACTCATGGCTTGCCTCCTGCCACAAACGTCTCCCCACTGTCATTCTGAGCGCGGCGAGGCATCTCGGCAGTTATCCAAAGAGCGATAGGCAGGGAAGCAACTGCAGGGATTCTTCGCTGCGCTCAGAGTTTGTGACTTTATTCGTTTTTGGCCATTTGGGAGCAGTTAACTCTTTTATTATCAGCGTCGGTTTTCGGCCAAATTCAAAAAAGTCACAAACTCTCAGAATGACAAACGCTCGAAGCGGCCTCCGCTACTGCGAATTCCGCACCACGTCGCCTACCTTGGGTGATTCGCCCGCACCCGTATAGGTCCCTGTGGCAGAAGTATCCTCAACCTCCGTGATGGCTACGTCTCCGAGCTTGGTCACGACAGTCTTCAGCACCTTGCCTGTCGCCGGGTCTTTGATCTGGCGCCCCTGCCTGAAAACGCCCAGGTGATCGCCAACCTTCACCCCCGCCTTGCTTCCCACGTTCAGGATCAGGGAAGTGCCGGACACGTCCGCCACCAGGCCAGAAATCTGAAGAACCTGTGTGGGAAGGCTTGATGCCTTGTCGTCCAGTTGTTTGGCCATGTCGGTCACGGCCTGGCCCACCGCTTCACCCAAGATGGTGTTGCTGAAGTTCGAGCTCGACATATCCACCGCGCCGCCGCCCGCGCCCCCGTAACTGCCGCCGGCGCCTCCGAGCATCAGCCCGGAGCGTTTGGATTCACCCTTTCCTTCTGCCACCGCCAGAATCTCACCTGTCTCGGTGTTTACCATTCGGGCGTTGATCCCCACCACGGCTTTTGCTTGCTTCTTCCCCACGCCCCCAACTCCAAACCGGCCGGTCAAGCCTCCGATGGCGCCGCCGCCCACGCCTGTGGATTTGTCGTCTCGTCCGAATTGGGTGATGCTGCCCACGATGATCGCATCCACGCCCAGGATGCGGCCGATTTTCGCGGCCGTGTCGGGATTGGCGCGATCGCTGTTGGAGAAATTCTGCTCGGCAATGATCTTGTCCAGGGCTTTCCGCTCGATCACGGAGTAGGCGCCGTCGGTCACCAGACGCGTGACCAGCAGATCCGTAATACCTTTGCCCACGTCGGTGTCAGTGCCAAATACGGCAGCCACAGTGCTCTTGACCGTCGCGTAGTCAAAGTCCATAACCGCTACGCGTTTCTTCGTTTGTGCCCATCCGGCCGGCACCAGCGTAACCATGAGAAAGGTGATTCCGAGGAGCTTCTTCATTTCCTATCCTCCTAACAGAAGTTGGAGACTCGAAGACATCTGGGCAGGCATTCCCTTGCCTCACGCTTGGAAGGCAACCCTTTATACCCGCTTCTTGTGCCCTCCACAAGGTGAATCCAAACTCTCGTGAGCCCCAGCCCTCGCTTTCCGACTCGAATGCAGGGGATTACATTTGTTCTCCGTCTCGTATTATCCCAACTCGATTGGAAGATGCTAGCATCTTTCAGAGTAAGGAACAAGGTTGCCGTGCGGGAATTCGCAGATAAACAGAGGCGAGGATGCGAGTGGAAAAGTCCCAAGTTGATCCCTATCCGATCAGAACGGTCGGAAGGCCGACCACAATATTGCCGCCGTGCACCGTCATGTCGCCGAGGCGGGCAGCGGGCAACCCACCCACCAAGACTGTGGGCGACCCTTGAGCAATCATATCGGGCGGGCCAACGCAAGTTGCCTGGTCCGAAATGCGGGCTTGGGGTATGCTCCCGGTGAGAACGGTCGGGCAACAGGGTGGAAGTATCGGGCCCCCGACGTGGGGGACAACTCCGCTCACCATCGGACAGACATGCGCGTCGCCTACCCTCGCAGCCGGCATTCCCAAAGTTCACCTCCGACTCGCCTTCCCTAATTCTGACTCGTATGGCCGAACGTACCACGCGCGCCGCCATCACGGACAAGAGGGGGCGGCAAGCCGTCCCCTACATGCGGTAGGGGTAGGGCTTGCTCTACCCGGCTCTCTGGCCGCCGCTCGTCCGATTCCTCAGTCATGACGTGGCAGGTTTGATTCTAGCGAGCAGCGCCAGGCCCTTTTGCAGAAAGACGCGATACTTCTCAGCCGCTTTCTCCGGGTGGCTCTTCACCGCAGCCACCATTACGGCTCCGGCCACAAACTGGGGCGTTACGTGGTCTGGAGGAGCGACCGGCTGAAGATTCGCCGGCGCGATGCTGCCCCCGCTAAAAAACGCCGCCATGGCCAGCAGAGCCGAGGGGCTACTCTCCGACCCCTCCTTATCCGCTGCGGCCTGGGCCCCGCGGCGGTTCGCCTCGTCTGGGCTGGACACCCATCGCTCCACCGCCACCTGGGTTTCCGAAATCTTCGCTGCGTCGTCGGTCCCAAGACTGTGACGAACGCAGAGGCATCCCCACCCCACCGCCTCCCGCTTGGGAAGCGTGTAGGCAAGAAGGCGAATGGCATCGAGGTGCAACTCTTTGGCAATTAGCAGTTCGAGAAACTGCCGCGGCGTGTGCTCCGCGTTCAGCAGTGCCCTGGCATCTTCTCCAAGCTTGGCGCGCTCGCACAGGTCGCTCAGGCTGGCCGCCGGTTTGACAACAGGCTGCGCGTTGGCCATGATCCAGTTTCCTTTCCAAACGTCAATTCAAAGCCTGCTAATTGATCTTTACAATCGCGCCCTGCACCGTCAGCACGGTGCTCGCCTGGAGCTTAATCATCAAGCCTTGGATGGTCACTCCGGTGGGATCAAGCTTCACGCTGCTCTGGCCGACCTTGAGTTCAATCGACTGCATCGCCTCAGTGGTCTGGCTTCCCATGCTGATAACAATGTTGCGATTGCCCTTCTGGATGGTGATCTTCTCGTTGCCCTTTTTGGACGACCTCTGTGCGATTGTTGGTGATAGTAATGGTCTGGTCATTGATCACCTTCAGGTCGTCGTTGTTCTCCACGCGCACGGCCATGTCTTTCTGGGCGCGCATGTAGAAAACCTCGGACCCCATCGTATCGTCGAAGGTCAGCACATTAGAGTCGTGCTCGCCTCCTCCCTTGGTGCTGCGGGACCGAAAGCCGCTGATGTTTTGCTTATCGGGCAGGGGGCAGGGCGGCATCTGCTGGGCGTTGTACACACAGCCGACGATAATCGGGTGGTCGGGATCGCCTTCCTCGAAGTCGACCCAGACCTCCTGGCCAATGCGGGGAAGAAACATCGCTCCCCAGTTATTGCCGGCCCAAACCTGCGAGACGCGGCACCAGGCGGTGCCCGTGCCATCCGAACTGGTCCCAGGGGAACATAACCTGAATCCGCCCATATTCATCCGTGTGGATCTCTCACCGCCGGGCCAATGACGACTGCGGACGAGAGGCTATGGATGTGAGGCCGCACGGTCACCCGCGAGGGGCCGGAAAGGAACTGAAAAAGGAATGCACGTGAAGGTATTCGAATAGGATTCCCCTTCCGCAACCCTCGTCGAAGGGAAAGCGTCTGTCTTGGCGCTGTGGTGGATTTCCGTCAGGACGTAATCGGTATTCATGTCCTGGCGAGGATGCTCTTCCAGGGTAAATTTATAGCCGCTGACAAACATGCGGCAGTGGCCTGTTCCCCGTGCAACAAGGTGCCCGGCTTCGATCTCCTGCATGCGGATCTTGGCCAGGGCCTGTCCCGCGTCCTTGGTCAGATGCTCTCCCGGATAATCGTAGACCTCGTACTTGGAGTTTCCTCCGACGTCGTACATGGTGGGTTCGGTGGCCATCAAATTGGTGCCGGGAGTCTTGAAATTGTAATCCTGCTGAGAGTATTTTCCGGTGCGCAGTTCCTGCTCGAGTTGCCACCCGGTGATGACATCCTTCTGGGGCCCCCCGGCAACAGCCACGTAACGAATACTGCTCTGCCCGGGACAGGCAATGTGGGTGGTGGGAGAGTCCGCCAGCACCAGTGTGTGCTTCCCCTGCTCGTGCTTGAAAAAGTAGAAAATTCCGTATTGTTCCATCAAGCGGGAAACGAAGTTAAAGCTCGACTCCCGGTATTGCACGCAATAGTCGCGTGGCTGATAAGAACCTTGCAGTGAGTTCGTGTAGTCGTTGAAACCCAGATCGCTGAACACTTGGGTGATGATATCGGGAATGGTTTTGTTCAGGAAACCTCGGCAATCCGCATCGCGGGTCAGAAGCCAAAGCCAGGGCACCATTTCGGCACTGTACGACGTGAACTCCTCTTCTGTCGCGTGCTGCGCGAAGCGGCTGATGATGCCGTTGATGTACCGGTAGGAGTGGCCGGGCTGCTTCAAGGAGATGGTCACATTCTTGCCGATGATGTCTTCAAACGAAATCGACCGGTTCTCGGAAAGGAGGTCGAGATCAAACCTGAAAAGGCGCGAGATGCCCTCCGTGCCCTCGAAACCTCGGAGCAGCAAAACGTCCTTCCCGAGTGGAGTGTCGATCTTGAATAGACCACCTTCTTGAGTGTAATTGCCCATGGCTCACCTTAAGAACAGCCGAGGAGTTTAGAAGCCTAGAAGTCAAAGAGTCGAGGGTCCCGGACTGAGCGTCAGGCAGCGCTGCATCGAAGAAATGGCCTGAACCTCTTCTCCTCCACTTCTCGACTTCTTAACTTCTTGACTCCTCGACTACCGATATACAAACGCCCCGTCCGGCCCCACGTCCACGTGCAGGGCGCTGATCTTCTCGCCTTCCGATATCCGTCCCAACAGTTGGCGCGAAATATCCGGCAACATTGTATTCGTAAGAATGTGATCAACGTTGCGCGCGCCGCTTTCGACTTCCGTGCAGCGGCTGGCCACCGCGTCCACGAGTGCCGGGTCATAGCTGAGTTGAATCTTGTGGTTCTCCATCATGCGCCGCTGGATCTTCCCGAGCTTCAGCACCACGATCTGTTTGAGCGCCGCGTCGCGAATCGGGTAGTAAGGGATCACCACCATGCGGCCCAGGAATGCCGGTTTGAAGATTTTGTTCAGCTCCGCCTTGAGCGCCTTCACCAGCGCCTCCGGGCCGGGCATGGTTTCGGGATCGGCGCAGAGCTTCATCATGCGATCCGTCAGCGCATTGGTAGTCAGGATGATGATGGTGTTCTTGAAGTCGATTTCGCGGCCTTCGCCGTCTTCCATCATGCCTTTGTCGAACACCTGGTAGAAAAGCTCGAGCACGTCGGGGTGCGCCTTCTCGACCTCATCCAACAGCACGACGGAGTAGGGGCGGCGGCGAACCGCTTCCGTCAGCACTCCGCCTTCGCCATAGCCGACGTATCCGGGCGGCGAACCTTTCAAAGTGGAAACAGTGTGCGGCTCCTGAAACTCCGACATGTTAATGGTGATCAGGTTGTGTTCCCCACCGTAGAGCAAGTCGGCAAGGGCCAGCGCCGTTTCCGTCTTGCCCACGCCGCTCGGGCCGAGCAGCATGAACACGCCGATGGGCCGGTTGGGGTCGTCCAAACTCGCCCGCGAAGTCTGAATCCGCTGGCCGATAATATCCAGGGCGTGAGTCTGACCGATCACCCGCTTTTCGAGATGAGAACTGAGCATCAACACGGTCGAAATCTCATCCTTGAGCATCTTGCCCACCGGAATTCCCGTCCAGGCGGAGATCACCTCACTTACAATCTGGGCGTCGACTGCCACCCTCATCATGGGCGTCTCGCCCTGCAAGGCGGCTAGTTCCGCGTCGAGTTTGGTGAGTTCCGCTCGCAACGCTACGGTTTCGGGAGCCGGGGCTGGCTCGGTAGCGGTGGCAGCCGCACTCGCAGGATTAGAGGTCGCAGATTCAGATGCCGGTGCAGCGCCCGCCGGTGCAGGCTGGCGCGCCGGAGCCGCGCCGTGGCCGTCGCCCGAAACCGCGGCCTCGAGCTGCGTGCGCAGATCCCGAATCTTCGATACGAGTTCATGCTCTTTGGTCCATCTGTTCGCGAAGCGTCTTCGAGGCGCGCTTCAACCTCCGCTTTCTGTTCCGCGATCTCTGCGAGACGTTCCGCATGGTCGGCGCCGAGGGCGCTCTCGCGCTCGAGGATTCGCTGCTGAACTTCCAGGTCGTCCACCTGGCGGATGGCATCTTCGATGGCGGGCGGCGTAGCGCTCTGGCCGAGCGCCAGACGCGCGCATGCGGTATCGAGCACGCTCACCGCTTTGTCGGGAAGCTGGCGGCCGGCGAGATATCGGTGCGAAAACTTCACGGCAGCGGACAGGCCTTCATCGAGGATGCGGACCTTGTGGTGTTTCTCGAGCGCGGGAACGATTCCGCGCATCATTACCGCGCATTGCGTCTCGATGGGCTCCTCCACTTTGACCACCTGGAAACGCCGCGCCAGCGCCGGATCCTTCTCAAAGTACTTCTTGTACTCGGACCAGGTTGTGGCGGCGATGGTCCTCAATTCGCCGCGCGCCAAGGCAGGCTTCAGCAGGTTGGCCGCATCGTTCTGGCCGGCCTGGCCGCCCGCGCCGATCATGGTGTGCGCCTCGTCGATGAAGAGGATGATCGGAATCGGTGAAGCCTTTACCTCCTCGATCAGGCCCTTGAGGCGATTTTCGAACTCACCCTTGATGCCCGCCCCCGCCTGCAATAGCGCGAGATCGAGAGAGCGCACCGTGACATTGCGCAGCGGCGGCGGCACGTCGCCCTTGGCCACGCGGAGGGCGAAGCCTTCCACCACAGCGGTCTTCCCCACCCCAGCTTCGCCGGTGAGGATGGGATTGTTCTGCCGGCGGCGCATCAGGATGTCTATGATCTGGCGAATCTCCATGTCCCGGCCGAGCACCGGATCAATCTTGCCGGCTTTGGCGTTGTCGGTAAGATTAACCGTGAACTGATCGAGATTGGCCGTCTTGCCGGCGCCTGCAGGGCGAGGCGCGCCGGGAGCTCCCGCGGGCGCCGCCTCCATTGTCGTCGTCTCTTCCGCCGAGTCACTTACAAGGGAGAGGAACTCCTTGCGCAGAACATCACCGTCGACTTTCTGAAATTCCTTGCTGATCTCGCGCATCATCCTGCGCAGCTCATCGTTGCTGGTCAGGGCAAGGATGGTGAACCCGGTACGGACCTGCCCGGCGTTGAAATCGATGGAGCCGATGGTCCACGCCTCGGTGATCATTTTCACGACAGACGGGCTGATGGCGGGGGTCCGGGCGTTGCCGGACTTGAGCTTGTCAAGGCTGCGGTTCAGCTCGCCCGTGAACCGGGACTTGTCCAGGCCGAAGTGCTTCACGATGCGCGCGAAGTCGCCTTCCGCCTGGTCCAGAAGCTTGAGCAGATAATGCTCGACTTCGATATCGTAGTGCGTCCGGGACAAGCACAAGCCGGCTGCGGACTCGAGCGCATTGCGCGTGGAGTCGTTAAGCTTCCCGATTAGAGATTTAAGGTTGATCGCCATGTGCGCGTCCCTCCCAAAGTTGCAGAATCGTGTCCCCCACGTCCCTGTCCATATCCTTGGTTCGGCCCCAGGTCGTCCAGCCGAGCCTTGGGGCGGCTTGCACGTCAGCGCCGAGCTCGCAACGCGGGACTTCCTCGCGCTTCAAGATTAGCTGCGCTTCAAAATCGAACTCGTCATTCGAGAAGAAGCGCGTCAGCGCCCGCAGCGGCTCGTAGGCTGAGCCTGTGGGCAAGAAATCGAGATACTCGGCGAGCGAGAGGGGACCGATCTTGATGCGCACGCGAGCGGTCTCATCCCAGATTTCATCGCCCACCACGGCGCCAACCCCCAATTGCTCGGAAAAACTGGATCGCCCTTCGAAGCTGCACTGATCGCTCTGCTCCATGCGGTACCAGCCGCCGGCGAACTGCTCCACCTCGACCGGAACCTCGAAATAATCGCTCAAAATCTGTTCGAGTGCCACTGCCGAGCGGGGATGCTGCGCCAGGAGGCCCGAATAGTAAAGCAGCGAGTCATCCGCCACCGTCTGACGATCCTCGAGGCCGCGCGTGCCGAGGCCGATCAAATCCAGCAGATGATGCGAGAATTGGTCGCGGTCGCCGCGCTCATAAGCAATCCAGAAGCGGTACTTCTCCCAGGCCTGAAAGAAGAGCGAGATGATGCGATGGTTGAAGTTGTCGAGGAAATCGCGTGCCGAAGTATCGCCCGCCCGCGCCCTCTCGACCATGAAGGCCGTGTAATTCGAGGGCAGCACGCCCTCCGGCCCCGTCAGCCCCATGAAGTTGACCTTCATTTCGACGGGGCCTTTGCCGGGCCAATCGAGGGCCGCGATCTCGCTCGGCGGAAAGACCAGCGTCGAGTGGGCCTTGAAGCGGGCCACTTCCTCCGCGGGCGGAGCGAACTTGCCCACCCCCACCTTGCCCGGCAGGAAGCGTTCGAGCAGGCGCACGGCCTGGAAAAACTCGAAGAGGTAAGGCTCCTTGCGCAGCCGCTCTTCGAGGGCGGAACGAGTTAGATCAGGATTGCCTGGCCCGCTCGAGGTGGCCATTCTTTTAATACCTCTCTCCGCTGGCGAGTCTTGACCACAAGCTGGCTGAAGCTGTTGAGCGACGCGTACAACGCCAGGAATCTTTCGATCACCGCGGCAAACAGGAAGACTCCGCCGCCCGAGAACTCGTCCTCGTCAAACTCCATCTGCACGCGCGTCCCGCGGGCGAAGGTGATGCCGTTCTCCGAAAGGATGCGCGCGAAGTGGCGCTGGCTGTCCAGACTCACGATGCCCGCCACTTGTTTCTCGAGGTCCGCCGAATCCGAGAAGTTGTAGAGGTGCAGTATCTCCTGGAACGCCTCTTTGCCCTCCTCCACAATAGAAAGGTAGTTGAGCGCCAAGTGGGAAATCAGCCGCCAGAATGCGCCCCTGCCCATGGGTGGCCGAAGCGTGGCAGTGGGCTTGCGCAGGGCCACGGCGCCCTTGATCGGCCCCACGCCTTCGATTTCGAAATCGCCGCTTTCGTTGCCGAAGGGCAGCCGGGCAAGGATGTCGCGATTGGTGCAGGTGCAGCGGACCGTGACGGTCTCAGCATCCGGCAGCGCCGCGCGCGAGGAGAGGTTCACCAGGTGTAAGTACACCTCCGAGCCTTCGTCACCCTTGCGCCGCGAGGGCCGCCGCGTGGTGTGCCAGAAGGTCCGACTCTTGTCCCGCGCGGCTCGGTGCCGGTAAGCGTAGAACGGCTCGTAATAGATCACCTCATGGGTCTGAGGGTTCGTACTCAGCACCTCGTCGACCGAGAAGATCTCTGTAGCGTTTCTTCGCCGCGCATCGGGCACGATGGGGTACTCGGAGCGGGTTTGGGTCAGCAGGATGGGCTCCGCCGTTTGGGGAAACAGATTGATAATCGGAGAGCATCCCAGGCGAATGGTCTTGCCGCTTACGCCGACTTCCAGGCGTTGCTGCCGATGGTTCGCTTCAAAGGGCGCGATGAGAAACAGCATTCAGCGCGGCCACCGAACCCAGCTTGTGCCGTTCCCTCGAGGCCCTGGAGTTCGAAGAAGAAGAATTTCTCCGGCAGCGAGAAGTACTCCTGGAGCAACCGGTAACCCACGAAGGAGCGCCGCGGGTAGGGGAGCATGGATTCATTTTCGGTGAAGCCCATAGGCCGCAGAGAGTTTGCGGGCAGCGTGATGGGAGGCTTGCGCGTGTTCGCCGGGTCCCGCAACACAATCTGTGTGCAGTTGTTCGAGAGCAGCTCGTAGAGCGTGTGCGCGATGTCGCTTTCACCGTGCAGGTAGAAACGCAGGGATGGGACCTTGAGCTTGTCGAAGCCCACGTCAGAGAGGCAGCGAAGCTCCACGCGCAAGGCCGCCACCGCCTCCGGGGCGCGCAGGGGAGGATTCAGCTTGTCAGGCGTCGTCCACTTCGCCTCGGCGACTTCAATCGGCCACAGGGTCGCTTCGTAGCAGGTGCGGAATTTGCAAGGCACTCCTTCGATGGGTCTCGAGTAAAGCACCGTGCCGCGGGGAATCTTCAAGCCGGTGGTGAGCTTGCCCTGCGTAGGATCAAGGCGAAACTCCGCCACCGTCATGGGAGGAATGGGGCGGAGGAAATGAGGATAGAGAACGCTGAGCAGCCCCTCGGTGATCTGGGGAAACTCATCGTCGATCTTCAGGTGGACACGCGCCGCGAGGAAAGCAAACCCTTCGAGCAGCCGCTCGACGTGCGGGTCATCGCAGCGGTTGCCTTCCAGTTGCAGGCGCGACGCAATCTTCGGATGCTTCTCGGCAAACTCCGCTCCCATCTGCCTGAGGAAGCTCAGTTCGCTCTCGTAATATTCCAGAAGATCGTCACGCATGCTAAGAGCCTTTGACCTGGTATTGGCCGCTCATCGGTTCGAGCACCGTATCGAAGAAGACGTGCTCGGGAGCGGGGTCCATGCGCAGCAAACCTTCGATGCCGAAGCGGAGCACGCGCGTCTCGCCGGCGGCGGGCTCGAGCGTTACCTTGATGCTCATAAGCCTCGGCTCGAAGAAGTCGATGGCCGACTTGATGGCCTCGAGCAAGCTGGCCTGGTCCTTGGATGATCGCAGATAGAGGCTCGAGACGTCCGGCAGGCCGTAGTTGTACAGGGAGCGTTCCACCTCCTTAAGAGACGACGGGGAGGGCTCGATGGTCCGCCGCGTATTGAGCAGCCACTCGAGGTCGCGCCGCAGCGCGGCCTTGAGCTCACGCACGGATTGTGCTCTCGTCAAGGGAGGCTCCAGCTTACGCTCCGGCTCCTGATCGATCAAGCGATCAAGCACCGACAACGTAACTGGACCTTCCTTTGGGGTTGTCGGCATTAGGCTTCAAGACAGGAAATCGCCTGGACAGGATCAAGACGGACGACCTTTTGAAAGAGCCTGTCTTTTTCCGCCTCGTCCGCTTGTACCCTTTGGCTGTTCTTCACAATCATGACGAGCGCCTTGGCTACAATTTCCCGATCCTCCCAGACTTCCAGGTGATTGTTTTCGATGGCGGCAGCCAGATCCTCGATGAGGGGTTGGGCGATCTGGGTTTTTCCGGCTGCGATGCAAACCTCGACGAGCTGCATTTTGCGCAAGAATTGGCCACGTCCGGAGAGTTGCCTCTCGACCTCGCGCTGCATGAGCCCCATGGCCTTTTCGGGCTGCCCGGCGCGCAAGGCCTCGCGGGCCAGATCGTAGCTATCCACAAACTTCCGGTGCCAACCCGGGGCGGAGTGGTCCTCGATGATTGGCGCTTCCACGGGCGCGGCGTCGGACGGCGCGGTCGCTGCGGGCTCACTCACAAGTTCCTTCAGCCACGCCTGAGTCTCACTGTTAGCAGCCGGCGTGTCATCGAGCAAATTGATCTCGAGCAACTGCGGCAGGTCGCGCAGTAGCGCCTTCAGCTCGGAACGGATGGCCACCGCAATTCCCGCGTATTTCCTACCCAGTCCGGCGCAGCCGTCCACGACGAAGCGCTGCAAATCCAGCCAGCCTCGGCTGCACGGAAGCGACATAGCGTTTTCCGCCGCTTCCAGCAATTCCTCCCACTTGCCTTCGATGGCCAGCCTCTTGATGTGCTGCCGAAGCACCGTCGGCGGGCCTTCGAGCAAGGTCATATCAGAACTGTCGATGGCCGCCCGCAACTCGCCCCACCGCAAGCCCCGCAACATGAGGTAAGGCGCGGGGCTCGAAGGGTCGAGCTTACGCAGAGTCGCCGCAGCGCGGGACACGCCGGCAATCGCTTCGCGGCGTCCGGGGGGTTCCTTGTCAGCGAGTGGGATTAAGATGCCTGCCGCGACGGCAGTTGCCAGCCCAGGCGTTCCCACAGATGCTGCGGGCTGTTCGCCAACCGCACTCGCTCCAGCTTCAGTCGCTTGAGCTTCCACAGGGTCCGGCTCCGTTTCCCTTTTCTTCTGGAGGAGCAAGTGAACGCTGTGGCGAACCGTCTCGAGTTGCTTCCTCAGCGGCCCAAAGCTTGGCCCATTGTTACCGAACTTCTCCTGGCAGAGAGTGTCCACGTCTTTGAGCGTGGCCGTGCAGCCGTCGAGCACCGCTTCCGCGCCCGCGTAAAAAGCCTTAGGAGTCTCACTGAAAGACTTATCGAAAGCCTCGGGCGCGACTCTTCCGTCCTGCAAAGCTTTCTCCCGCGCTTCCTTCTTCGCGTCGGTGTCGGCCTGCTCTTCGTAGGGAATCTTCCGGGACTCGGTGTAGTCGAGCCAACCGTGTTTGGCCTTATTGATGGGGGCCATCTGAAGGGGAAGAAGCAGGTTGGACCCGACCCAGTCGAGCGGCGCGGCCCGCAACTCCGCGTCGCCATCCTCGAGTTGCGGGTACAGCGTATCCCAAAAGGTCCCAAGCATCCCGCGCATCAGATCCAAACCCTGCTTCAGCCCGGCGAACCCCTCGGTCCGCAGCAGGGCGTCGGTGAGCCAGGCGGCAAGCTGGAGGTCTTTGCTCTTGGTAGCGAGGGCTTCCGAAGCCAGCTTCAAAACCAGTGGGAAATCCGCCTTCTTGATTTCGGTCTTCCACTCGCCCTGTTCCGATTCTTCTTCTTGCCGCCGCGCTTCCTTGATCTCGTCGTAGATGGGTGTGTAGCGGATGTCTTCCCCGCTGGGATTTTCTCCTGCGATCGGGTTGAGCAAGTTATCTGGAAGAGGCATGCTGAGCTAGACCGTACCCTGAGGTAAATTGAACTCCAGTTGCCGGACTTCGAGAAGCGGAAATTCCTCGCCATCCACCAGCAACATCTTCTGGCCCGACCGGCACCGCCGCTCCCGACTCGTCTTCTTCCCAAACCGTCATCCGGCCAAGGCGAACGGCATCATCGGAATGCTGCCACGCGAACGGGGACAAGGCCGGCAGCAAGACTTCACCAAGGTCGGTGCCTTTCAAGGCAGGGCCGGCACGAACCACCGCGGGAGTCCAGAGCAGGTCGCGCAAGCGGCGCGGCGCCTGGATTTGAATGGAGGCCAAGTGCTCGAAATTGATCCATAGACAATTGCCGCCGGCATAAACCTCCAGGCGAGGGCCAATGCGCGGATCGGCGTCGGTGATGGTCTCAAAGGGCTTGCCGTTTAGTGTACCGTGATGGTTTGGCCGTCTGGAAGAAGAGGCAGCGGGAGGCTTTGGGTATTCCCTTTTTGAAACAGATCCTGGCGTGTCCTCTCAGCGTGCAAGAGCGCTGCGGTAAACGAATGCCCCCATCTCGCTGTTGGGGCCGCCTTCCGCCAGCAAGTCCAGTTGTTTCTCCGCGCGATCGTACTCTCCCGAAAAGCAGAGCAATTCAAAGAGGAAAGTGCGGCGCTTGGAGTCTTCAGGGTGGTTGCGCAACTCCGCGCTCAACGCCTGCACGGCCTCTTGGAGTCTCCCGGCTTGAAATAGTTGCTTCGCGTTTTCCATGTTGGCTCGGGGGCGTAGGCTTAGGGCCAACGCTTATTTGCAGTGCTGCAACCCCCTCACCCCCGCCCTCTGCCCTTGGTAGGAGAGGGTAGACCGCAGCGGCGCTTTCTCGGGCCGCGCGGACCGGGTGAGGGGGTCTTGCGAAATCAAGTATCGAACGACTGCAGGCGCCAGTTTACGCCGTCTGCTCCCTCTTCCTGAGGTCGTACTCGACGTTCCCGGCCGAGGTCAGCGTTCCATCCGCTTATCCTGCTCCTTGTAGTCGTAATTGATCTTGCCATAGGTGATCGAGAGGGATTCCGTGCCTACGTCTTCGCCCGACGCGCCGCCGCACTGCTGGCTCGAAACGTAGACTTCCGTCAACTTGATGGTAAGGAAGTCCTCCGGAGTCTTCTGCCCGGTCTGCTTGCTGCAATAAAGCGTCGCCTCCTCCACGTGCTTGCCGGTGACGCAAAGTTCCAGCAGCTTGGGGCTCGACTTATCCACTCTCTTGGTAATACTGAGATCGGACATCGAAACCTTACCCGCGCTCATACCCTTGCCCGACGATGGTTGTGGGGTTGCTTGCCCCCCAACTCCAGGACATGATTTCGATCTCCTCCTTGTGCTTCGTTGCGCCGCTTTCACCCTTGATGCTGCCGAACTTCAGATGGTATTCAATCGCCATAGTTCGTCTCCTCGTAGGATTTGGAATCTTCGAATGAACACGTGGCGGACTCGTGCCGCAAGTCCGCCCCGAGAGCTGTTCAACTAACCTTTGGCGGGCTGCGGCAAGCGATGCCACCAAGCCGCAGCGAAACCGTAAGCTCGTCGAGTTGGAAGTGCGGGCGCAGGAAAGCCACGGCCCGGTACACGCCCGGCTTGCCCTTCACCTCTTCCACATCCACGCGCGCCTCGCGCAACGGGTACTTTGCCTTCGTCGGCCTGGGTTGCGCTGTCGTCGCGTCGTGACATATTGCGCAATCCAGCGATTGAAGAACTTCTGAATCTCTTCGCGGGAAGTGAAGCTGCCGATCTTATCCCGCATCATGGCCTTCAAGTAATGGGCAAACCGGCAGGTGGCCATGATGTAGGGCAACTGCGCGGAGAGCCGCGCATTGGCGTTGGCCGCGTCGCTGTCGTACAGCTTGGGCTTGTTGGCGGACTGCACGCTGAAGAACGCCGCCTTGTCCGTACCCTTGCAATGCACCAGCGGAATCAGACCCCTGGTCCGCCAGTTCCTTCTCGCGGCGGTCCGTGATGGCGATTTCCGTGGGGCACTTCAGCGCCACGTCGCCTTCGTCGGTGCGGAAAGTATGGGCGGGCAGTCCCTCCACCAGGCCGCCACCCTCCACGCCGCGAATGGCCGCGCACCAGCCGTACATGGCGAAGGCGTTGGTCAAGCGCGCTCCCATGGCATAGGCGGCGTTGCCCCAGAGGTACTTGGTGTGGTCGGTTCCGTCCACGCCCTCTTCGTAGTTGAAGGCATCCACGGGGGCCGTGTCCCGGCCGTAGGGAAGACGCATCAGGACGTGCGGCACGCAGAGCCCCACGTAGCGGGAATCGTCGCTCTGGCGGAAGCTCTTCCACTTGGCGTATTCGGTGGTGTCAAAAATCTTGCCGATGTCGCGCGGCTGGTCCAGTTGCGTGAAGCTCTCCATGTTCAGTAAGTTGCGAAGCGGCCGCGGTGAGGAACGGCGCGTGCGCCGCCGCCGCGACGTTGCGACACCTTCTCCAGCAACTCCAGGTCCTCCGGGTGCTTGCTGAACTCGTAGTCGCCGATCATCGCGGCAAAGGGATCGCCGCCGAAGACGCCGAACTCTTCCTCGTAGATCTTCTTGAACAGGGCGCTTTGATCGAACTCCGGCGCCCGCTGCAGATCGCGCAGCAGATCCTTCTTCGAGACGTTCAACACGCGGATCTTCAGCATGGAGCTGGTTTCGCTCTGGCTGATGAGGTACTTCAGGCCGCGCCAGCTTCCTTCCAGCTTCTGAAACGAGGGATGGTGCAGGATCTCATTGAGCTGGATGGAAACCAGATGGTCGATTTGCGCGATGCGGGCATTGATCATCGCCTCGGTGTCTTTCGAGATCGTGACCTGCCCTTCCAGCACCTGGTTGATGAACTCCTTCACCAGGCTCTTGCCGCGTTCACGGGTGGCCGCATCGGTTCCGACCTTGCCCTGCTCAACAATCTGGTCCAGCAAACCCTTTTCCGCCGCCTGCCCCGTCACCGCGCCGATCCGCCGCGGTCATTTCAGGATTACCCATTGGATCCCTCCTTCCCTTCCCCTTCCTTCTTGTCGCCCATTTCCGCCCTCAACTGATTCAGCTTCTCGGTGTTGCTGACGGCATCAAGCAAGACCTCATCGAGCTTCTCGTTGGTCTGCAACGTCCCTTTCAGATCGCTGAGGCGGGTGCGCAGATCGAGGAGTTCTCTCAAAGGCTTGACCTGCTTGGCCACGTTCTCCGGCGCGAAGTCATCCATGCTCTTGAAATCCAGACCGACCTTCAGTTGCCCCGCATCGGCATCCTCGCTGAGTTTGTTCTCCACTGAGAACGCCAGATGCGGCTTCATGCTCTCGAGCACACTGTCGAAGTTGTCCGGGTTTATTTCGACGAACCTCCGGTCCTTCAGCCGTGGAAGAGGCTCCACCGGCTGCCCTGAAAAATCACCCAGGACCCCCATCACAAACGGGAGCTCCTTGATTTCTATGGCGTCTCCCACTTCCACGTCGTAAGTCACGTGGACACGTGGCGGACGCACCCTCTCAAGCTTCTTCTGGACGCTCTGCGCCATGGGGCACCCCTTTATTGAAGTTTCTGTTTATTGCTGAGTAACTCTCCGAGTCCAGCTATTTCTTAGCAAATCAAGGGTGTTCTGTCAACGAAAAATTGGACAAAGTGTAACCCAGGCTCGGGCGCGGCGCATCGCCAGTTGAGCTGTGAGGCACCGCGGACGAGTGGCGAGCCCGTAAGTCGAGGCCTGCCAAGAGGCAAGACTGGATATGGAATCTAAAACTTAAACCCTTCGACTTCCAGGAACCCTCCCGAAATGAGAACCATCAGCAGCTTGGCAAACTCCGTGAGAGGTGTCTCCGCATGGATAAAATTGTTCTGTTTCGAAAACTCCAAGAGCTCGCGCACGGTGAGCTTGCCGTCGCATTGCGGAAATAGGAAGCTCACCCAAGGCTGAACGGGGCAGTCAACACCAAAGGGGTAGTCGGCGTGCAGCGAAAACCGCTCCGGCAGCAAATCTCCCCCTTTCATCCGGTGGATGGTGCGAAGCTCGAAGGAAGGCGATGCGACAGGGCGCGCGTCGGCAAGGACTTCAACAAACTCGGGCTCGGCGGCGGCGGTTTCCCACTTCAGGAGCCAGGCGATTTCCTTCCTTCCTGAATTCGGGCCGACAGTTCGCCGCGTAGTGAAGACCGGACGCTCATTCTCCTTCCTCTGGATGATGATCCATCCATAAACCATGCTTTCGACGCCGAGGTTCCTCAGCGCTTCCCGCATTTGATGAGCGGCTTCGCCGCCCGCCTTGGACTTCACGGCGTAGTGCATGGCCGCGTCCGAAGGGCTTTGAGTCAATCGAACGATCAACAGGACGTCGAACTCCGGCTCCGCCGCGCCCAGCCAAGCCCTGACACGCCGCTCAAATGGCCCGTCGGCCCGGTCCGAGCCTTGCGCCAGGCAATAAAAGCGCCCGCCGGGCCGCAGATAGCGAGGCAAGTCCGCCACAATGCGCCGCGTCACCTGCTCGCCGTCCGCGCCTCCGTCGTAGAAAATCTGAGCGCGCTGAATCACCGGCATGTACGGGGGATGGGCGACGATACGGTCAAACGTCAGGTCGCCCAGGCATGCATAAAGGTCGCCTTGCATGACCGTGAGGTTGTCAACTCCGTTGAGCAGGCGGTTAAATACCGCCATCATGGTGGATCGCTCGGTAATGTCAACCGCCCATGCGTGTCTGGCGTGCGGGGCGGCCTCGAGCGCCGCCGCGCCTGCCCCCGAACAAAGCTCCAGGAAACTCTCGCAAGGCTCCTGCGGCAAGGTCGCCAGGAACTGCGACGTGTTCGCGGTAAGCGCGGGAAAAACGAAGTCCCCGGGCAGGTCAGGAGCCTTGCCCTCCGGGGAAGCCCAACGGTCGGAAACAATGAACAATGTCCCGTTTGGGTAGAGCGCCGCGCTGGAGCACACCTTCGCGTGGTCGGAAGGGTCTTCAACCAGCAAGCCCAAATCCTTCATCGCCTGCAATGCGCCTGCTGGTATCACGGAATCCAAATCCTTCGTGGGGAGGGCCTCTCCCACCAGGAAGAGGCGGATCAGGAAGCCGAGCCCATCGGATTCATTAGAGAGAGTGGCCCGCAATCGGTCACTGGAAAGAAACTCGTTGAGTCCCGCCATCCCCATGCGGCGGCAGATGGACCCCTCACTGAATTGCAGCCCGCGCAGGTAATCACGCAAGTGAGCGAACTGGTGCGAGGGTTCGAGCCGTAATGGCATTGCCGTGCCTCCTCGTGGGGGTGCGTGACGGGTTTCCAAGGCTACACTCGAGTGGTTAGTAACAAGATAAGATATACTGGGCATCCAAATGGATGAGACCCTCGGCGTCCGTCGAGGCCGCAAATGTAATAAACGTGCTCTCGAAAGAGTCCCAACCCAATCGCCATAGCAATTAGCCCCTAGCCGCTACCTCATCAGCACCGCCATCCGCGCCAGTTCCCCCAACACTCCCCCGGTCTCCGCGGCGATCCTCTTTTCGATCGTCGCGTGGTCCGCGAGCTTGCCTTCTTCGCGCAGCGT
Organism: uncultured Acidobacteriota bacterium; assembly: GCA_963770415.1. Classification (GTDB taxonomy): domain Bacteria; phylum Acidobacteriota; class Terriglobia; order UBA7540; family UBA7540; genus CAVROP01. The sequence goes on along the minus strand of CAVYPU010000009.1, from coordinate 8,446 downwards.
TAGTGCCCCGGATACAAACAGGCTGAGGAGGTCTTTGCGGAGCGCCGCGTGGTCGCGCGTGCCGTCCAAAAGCATCACCAGACCTCGTTGCAACGAATCGCCCAGGCGCAGGCTGCGGTGGTGCAGCGTGGTGATTACGTCGCCGTCATGTGCCTCCAGCCGAGCCAGGGGGCTCGCCACCGGCCTATCGCCGACCTCAGCGGCGAAAGGCGGAACGTACACGTGCAGATCGAGCAACCCGGCCGAATAGGTCTGCCATACGAAGTCCTTGAGCTCCGCGACGAGATCTTCGTCAGGCGCCGGAACAAAGCCCAGCCCCTCGCGAGCCCTGCGCTCGACTTCGCTCGTGAGCTTCCCGAAAGGGATTCGCTGCGGCTGCGACTCGACGAGACACCACAGCAGCGACCGCCCCAAAGGGTTGGCAGTGATCAGCTCCGCTCCACTGCTACTCGTGAAAGTTTCTTCAGCCGCCGGAGAGGAGTTCGGGGTCGGCGAGCCCGGCCGAGCCTGCGACGAGACGTAGAACGACGCAACCGGGACGCGTTGGCCCGAGCGGTCGAGCGCCACTTCTTGGTGGCATAGAAGCGTCTTGCGAAAAGCGCGGCCGCGCATGAAATCGAGATACTGTTCCCTCAAGACGACCTCACCGGAAATCTTGCCGAGCACTTCCTGGGCCTGCGGCGTGAGGCCCCCGGTCTGCATCTCGTGGAAATCGGCTTCCGCGAGAAACTGCAGTTCATGGCGTTCGGCGTGCTCAATGAACTGGTAGAAGTAAACGGGGGAGAAGACCTCCGCCAACTCGTCATGGTAAAGGCTCTCCTGCGACCGCTTGGAGAGACGCTCGAGTTCGTCCTGGAGGACCTTGGCATGAATCTCGGGTTGGGCGCGCGAATTGGCCAGCAGCTTGAGCAGCGTCATGGCCTGCCGGGTCTGCTGTTGGGGATCATGGAAATCCCGGTTGTGGAACCGCATCATGTCCCGCACCATGACCCGCGAATAACATCCCGGAAAGGTGTTGTAGCTGAGATAGGCTACGCCCTGGGGCGCAAGGCTTCCCTTGCAGATGGCCAGAATCCGGTCGCGAACCGTTTCCGGAACCCAGGCGTAGAGGCCATGAACGATGATGTAATCGAAGCGGCCGGAGTCGGGCGGCATGTCGAGCAGATCAAGCTGCCGGAGAGTGAGGTTCTCGAGTCCCAGCGCCTCCGCCCTGGTTTGGCCGCGCGAAATCGGCCGCCCCGCCAAGTCGATCCCCACGAACTCGCTGTCCGGCAGAGCGACGGCCATGGCCAGCAGGTTGGCCCCGTTCGAACACCCGAGTTCCAGCACCCTGCAGTGCTCGACCGGAGCAGGCCGCATGCCGAAAAGCGTCGCTACCGTCGCCAAGCGGTCAGGATGAGTGTAGGAAATGGGAAACGAGGGATAGACAACTTCATCGTAAGGGGTCAGCTCGCGTGTGATCATGGAACCCCGCTTCTAAGTATGGTACGGGCCTTCACTCCCGGCGAGTCGGAAAGCAATTTCAAACGGCAAATGGCAAACAGCAAATGGAAATCAATCTGAATCTTGCCATTTGCCCTTTGCCATTTGAACTAGATGTTCTGGCGCGAGCAGGCAATAAACGTGTAGCCACAGCATCCCACCAATCGGATTCTACGCCAAGTGCAATCCGCCCACCAAGGCCCTTGGCCTCAGAGGTCAAACCTACCCAACTCAACAGACGGCCCTACATGGGCAATTCGACCATCATGGTGATAGGGGTCGGTACCTTGCCGCACTGCGCAGGGTGAAATCTCCATCGCTGCCTCAGGCGAATAAGGATTTCGTGTTCTCGCTCATGGTCTGCCATCGGCCGAAGGAAGATGACGTCCTGGACGTGACCGTCCTTTCCGACCTCAATCTCAACCGGCCAGAATACCTTGCTGACCTCGCGGCGTGGGGGCAGCATGGAGCGATCCATGTCCTGGAACCTTGGAGGCTGTATCTTATCGCACTGCGGCCATTCTTCCGCACCGTCAGGGGCGATGAAAGCAGCAGTGCCCGGGTCCGGGTCATTTACGAGTTCGGTGATGCGCGCCTCCACCACCCGTTCCGCGCCTTGCTGGATATTGATCTGGCGCGGGTATTGTTTCCCGTTCCAGGGTGCGTAGTCGAGAAACTCCCATCGCGTATCCCAGTCATACCAAGTCTCGTAGGCCAGGAGGCCGGTAGCGGTATCGAAGCACCATTCGTGTGACATCGGCTCCTTCACCATTTCGCCACCGTGCTGGGACTCGACACACTTCAACGCGCGTCCCTTATCCGCCCGGTCGTCAATTGTCCACTTCCATCCCTGCGCCGGCGTTCTCGGCAAGTTGAAACCCAATCCCTGCAGAAACTGGACCACCGAGGAGGGCTGGTGGTTGGTGTCGCGCCGCCGCCACAGAGCGCTCTCCGTCATGACGCGCACCTGGCTGTACCTTGTGAACATCATCTCGTCGCGCCACCGGCGCTTCGACTGCCAAGTGCGCATGTAGTGCCCCGCAACCTTGGCGCCACCAACTTGCTCGTACACTGTGGCTTCGAGCCGATAGGGCGCGCCACCTTCGACTTCGAGCTGGGATTGAGTCCGGGCGCGCTCGAATATTGCCTCAATCTCTTTGGCTCGCTTTCCCTCACCGAAGGCAACGGCAGCCGCAGTACCCAGCAGAAACATCAGCCACGCGGCGGTGATTCGGCGTCGCGGCATTGGCATGCCCTCAGTCCTCCGCAGTCCTCAGAATCGCCCTATTCCGGCCAGTCCCCTGCCCTCTGGCCCCCGCTTCCGTGGGGGCGACGAGTGGTTCTACTCCTTGCACCGCTTGAGCAGCTCGATGGCCGTGTCGGCGAGCTTCTCACCGCTTCCGGCGGCCATGGGGGTGGAGGTAGGCTCATAGCCCCCCTCCTCGAACCCTCTGCGTGTAGGAATGTAGCCCAGGTCGCCGTTGGCGAGCTCCACGATGAACGTGTAGGGGAAGGGCGATTCCTTCTTGATCCTCATCCCGAGCTCGACGAAATACTCGCCAGGAATGCCCACGAAGGCCACCGGGCCGACGTTCAGGACCTGCACCTCGGCCTTGAGCTTCTCACCCTTACGCTTATCAACGTGCAGAACCTTTTCCGCCTTCACCCGGTCGAGCGTGAAGTCCACGCCGATCTGGGGAGGCTGTGCAACAACTTTCTCCGCCTCGGCCACGTCCTGGGGTGTGATCTTCGCGAGAGGCAGTTCGATGGTTTCGGAAACCGCTTTGATGCGGACCGAATCGAGCGCTTCGAGGTGCGTGTAAGCTTTGACCACATCGCCCGCCAGCGTCTCCCCCAGGCCGCGCGCCGTCTCGAACCCTCGTTGCGGGCCGGGCCGCGAAACGTCCCAGTGGTTGATGTCTCCGGCCGGGCCGATGGTGAAGATGGTCAGCACATCGGGTCCTTTAACCGCCGCGAGAGTGCGGGCCAGGTAGTACGCGTAATCTGAGGAAATCCAGGTGCCGCCGACCGTGTCGAGATGCATCGCGTAATTGACCCAGGTCATCATCGGATTGTGCTGCTCGTCCTCGGCCTCGAGCACGCCGACTCTGGGATCGATCGGCCCGGCGGCCCGCACTATGTTGGGATTCCGGAATCCGGGATTGGTCATCACACCGCCGTCTTTCATCAGGTAGCGGCGATTGTGGGCCAGCACCGGTTCCTGCTCGATGGCCACACGAAGCGTCGCCGGCTGCTTTCTGCCTTCGGCGCTAAGCACGCTGTCCGCGATCGAGTGTGCGAGGCTCGCGACGTAGCTTGGAACTGCCTCGGGCCCGGTATGCGTGTGCGTGGCGCTGATCAGGATATGGTCCGCGGGGATCCCGGACTTGGCGCTGATCTGGCGCCGCGCCTCTTCCACTGCTTCCCTAGTGACCTCGACGAGGTCGCAGGCCACGAGCACCGCCTGCTCGTGCCCGTCGTCGATCACCAGCGCTTTCGCGTGCAGGTCGTCGTGAACGCCGTCCGGCATGCGAGGGTAGTAATAACCCACTAGCGGCACATCCAAGAATGGAGTGATCGTAGCGCTCGCCACTCCGATCTTCAAACCCGGCGCCGCGCCTCCGGCAGGCCTCGACGGTGACACCAAAACTCCGCAGGAAAAAATCAGAACACTGACCATGGCTAACCATTTCATGATTGCTCCTCCTAAAGTGTGAGACGGGATTATACGCCTGATCGGGCCCACGCAAACCGCAAAGTCTTTACGAAACGCCGCGCTTGACGGGCCGGACCCCGGCTTTGGAGTGCGGCAGCTTGCTGCCGCTTTCTTTGAGCGAGCTTGCTCGCTCTTCCGTACTCTGGTTCAGCGTGTGCTGATGGCCAGTGAGGCGGCCGCGAGGAAAACGGCAGCAAGCCGCCGCACTCCAAAGTGCCTGTGACGCACGGCCCTATGACCAATGTGCTAGTACCCCAGTACTGTTGGAAAAATGGCCCAATGGATCGACAATAACCTTGGGGTGACACCCGTGCGGAAAACTTGATTGCCGCCGCGTGGGAAGCACTTGCTCACAGGTCGGCATACAAGGACATTCAGGTCAGGTAAGCACGGGTTGCATTGTACAAGCGTGCGCCGGTCGATGTTCAGGGGCTGGCGCAGTAAGGCGATAAGAGCGAAGCAGAAAGGATCTTATCAACTTATAAAGAACTGCCGATCTATATAGAGTAGGGGTGGGTTTCTGCCGCGGACAGGGGGCCGCCGCAAGTGGCGGGCGGGAAAAGTCCAAACCAGCTCTTAATTGGCTCTGCCGCTCTGATTTCGAGAAAGGCACGGTTAAACTTCGATGAAAAAATCCGCAAGGACCTACTGCCGGCCGGTCTGGTGCGCCGCACGGCGTACCGGCAGGCGGGCTCGCCGCGACTCAGGCCAGGCGCTGTATGAATTCGCGCTGGTGTTGCCGATGCTCTTGATGTTGCTGGTGGGCATCATCAAGTTCGGCATTCTCTTCTATGACTACGTGGTGCTGGCCGATTCCGTAGCGGCCGGCGCGAGGACATTGGCCACCAGCCGATCGGTTGGGACCGGAACGCCGAACGCCTGCCAGTTGGCGCAAACGGCGGTCCAGAATGCCGCATTGAACCTCAACCAAACCTCGCTCAGCGTGCCGACCCCAACGCTCGCCTCCGGGTCCTGCACGGCTCTGGCTGTAGGCACCGCAGGCACGGTGACAGCCACATATCCATGCAACCTTTCGATCCCCTTCGTAGGTAATTTGTGTTCCGGCACTACCATTAGTTCGCAAACCACGGTGCGCATTGAATGAGGTTGAGTATGAACATTCCTTTTGGACGGACGCTTCACGGGCAAGATGGACAGGTTCTTATCACCGTCGCATTCCTCTTAACCGCTCTGTTAGGGGCTGCGGCCGTCTCGATCGATATCGGCTTCATCATGCACGCTCAACGCGAACTGCAAGCTTCTGCAGACGCAGCGGCGACGGCGGGTGCGCTGGATCTGTCCAACAACCTTGCGGCCACCTCAGCAGCGGCGACGGCAAATTCCTACAGCGGCTTATCGGGGTCCCAAAATGCCTATAATGATCTAAAAGGCGTTACGATGGTTTCCGGCTATCCCACGGGAAAGTGCCTGACCACCACAGGGGTTTGCAGCAGTTGTCCGTGCAGCAACGCATCGGGCTACAATGCCATGGCCGTAAAAGAGCAAGTGACCGTTTCGACTTTCTTCGCCAAGGTCTTCGGTGTTCGGTCCCTTACCCTGACGGCAACCTCACTGGCGAGCATCAAGGGCAGCCACCGGCGCCCTCCAACATAATCGTCATTGTCAACACGACGTCGTCAATGGGCAATAGCGACAACACCTGCAAATCAGCTACGGGCATCAGCAATCCCACGAAACTCGACTGTGCCGAGTGGGGGGTCAGAAGTTTCTTGAACTCCCTTGCGCCCTGCTCCCCAACCCAAACATCCTGCGGCGCCGCCACCAACGGCAACGTCAGCAACCCGGTAGACGAGGTCGGCTTGCTGGTATTTCCGGGCCTGACAAGCTCCTCTTATGCTTCTTACGATTACACGAGCTGCCAGGCACACAACATCAGCTCATACATCTCGAAGTACGGCACCAACGCATCAACACCCCCCTATTTCACCATTGTCCCACTGTCCAGCGATTACAAGACCTCCGACACCAGCGGACTGAACGGATCCTCTTCGAACCTGGTTAAATCAGTCGAACTGGGCGGACGGCGTCGGCTGTACTTCGAGTGCCTATGGCCTTCAAAATCCCGGCGGGCAGAGCACTTTTTACGCGGGCGTAATCACCGAGGCGCAAAACGACCTGTCCGCGCTTCCTGATCCGCGATCGAGCATGCAAAGCGCTATTATCATTCTCAGCGACGGCGACGCCAAGGCCGGCAGCAGCAACTTCACTTCCGCAAGTTTGTCGCAACAGCCCAGCCTGGACGTGAACGAATGCCACGCCGCGATCAGCGCGGCCTATACAGCAGCCCACACGCCGATTCCCCCTAGTGGGCTTACGACCTGGGTGTACTCGATCGCCTATGGCGCCTCCACTTCAACCTCCTCAAGCTGTCAAACAGATACACCCGCAATTTCCGGATGTACAACCATGGCGAGCTTGGCCTCCGACCCGTCAAAATTCTATTCCGACAACGCCAATGGCTGCGCCTCAACTGCCAACCCTTCGGTCACCAGCTTGAGTGCTATTTTTACGAATATCAGCAACACTCTGGGAACCACTCGGTTGATCCCGTGGACCACAAATTAGAAGCATTCCCGATCACAGGTTCTCCCGTTCACCCGATCTCCTGATCTCCGGATCATTTGACAGGCATCTCAAGCGGTGAGAATATTTTGAGCATGCAAAAAACTTCATGTGTCTTGATTTTTATTCTAGGTACGTGGGTGGGTGCGGCGTATGCCGGCCAAGTGGTCAAGCCCAGCCTGGGCTCAGAGCCGGGCCGGGCCTGCACTATCGTTAGCAAGGCTGAAATCGAGCAAGCTATTGGGGCAGGTTTAGGAAAGGGAGTGCCGCAGGCGGGCGGTCAGAGCCGATGGCTGCGCCTATGAAAACCCGAAGGGGAATAGAGTCAAGATCGTCATCTCACGGAACAAAGGGAAGTACGACCTCAACAATTTGGCCGCCGACGTTCGCAAGCGATTCCCTAGTGCGAAGGTTCGCGAGTTGCCGGGCCTCGGCGAGAAAGCGCTCATCATCGAGAACCTGCAAGGGGGCACCATGCTGAGCGTCTACCGGGGTGGCGACTCCCTCGTCGTATCGGTTTATGGAATTTCGGACAGCGCCAAGGCGGAAGCTGCTGTCGAAAAAATTGCAAGAAAAGCCTACGCCCACTTTTGACCGGCCGGAACCTGTCGCATCCCGAGCTGTCGCCCGGATTCCTTGCGGCTACATAGGTCGAAATGCCGCAGGTTGGATCTTTTACCTCCTGGCCTTTGGCTCTGGGTTCCTAACGCTAGGTGCCTCCTTTGCGACATTATGTCTTTATAAACCCCCAACAAATATCGCGGATTTCCACCCACCGGCGTGTGTTCTGGCCCTCGACTTGCCATCCTGCGACTGAAGCACTGTCGATACTCTCATATACTTAAGAAAACAAAAGACTTGATATCTTGAAGTGAAGGGCAATCTTGGCCCTAGTTTTGCTCCGTCTTCACGTGGAACCCAGGATGTCTCTCAGGCTTACCTCTGGAAATCGAATGGTGGCGGAAGGCGCGCTCGAGGCCGGGTGCCGGTTCTTTGCCGGCTATCCTATAACCCCTGCCTCAGAAATCTACGAAGTCATGATGCGTGAGCTAGTTGCGCAGGGTGGCTTGGCGCTGTCCGCACCGGACGAAATATCCTCTTTGTGCTACTGTGTGGGCGCCAGCCTGCGAGGTCTTAAGGCCATGACGGCCACCTCCGGCCCCGGGTGGGCGCTCATGATCGAGACCGTCCAGTACGCCTTGATGACCGAAACGCCTGTCGTGATCGCCTTGGTTCAAAGGCTCGGCCCGAGCACCGGTGGGGCAACCCAGGGGGCTCAAGGCGACATTTTCCTGGCTGAATTTTCTACCTCCGGCGGCTACACCATACCGGTCTTTGCTCCCAGTACTGCGGCCGAGTGCTACGAACTCACCCAGCAAGCGTTCTATTGGTCGGAGCGGCTGCGTTCTCCGGTGGTGCTCCTATCCGACAAAGAAGTGGGAATGACGACGGAGGCGGTGGATGACGCCGCCCTGGCCAAGCCGGCCCCGGTCGCGCGACCTGCGATCGATGCCCAAGCTCCCTTTGCGGCTTACGAAATCGATTGCCCCGAACGCGTGCCCGGTTTTGGACCTGTGGGCGGCGAAGTCAAGGTGACAGCCACGGGCTCAGCGCACGACCGGCGCGGGCGCCTCAAGAAGCCTTCACCCGAGGTAGTCGAACAGC
>CAVYPU010000008.1:0-143847 GCA_963770415.1 uncultured Acidobacteriota bacterium | reverse complement strand
CGGCACGCTCGGGCCGTAGGGCAGGGCGGTCACGTTGTCGCGCCCCTGCGCCTTGCCAAGCCTGGTACGCCAGGTAGCCGTAGAACAGGTTGCCGAGCGGCAGCGCGATGCCCAACGCCGGCAGGATGCGGCCGAACACGATGTCCTCGGGCAGCCTGACCACGCCGAGGCACAGCCCGGTCAGCACGATGACGTTCAGTGCGACGTTGGTGAACAGCCCGAAGAAGCCGTTCCAGTCGCCAGGGACCCACCAGGCCGGAGTTGCCGCGGTGCGCGCGCTCGCCTGCCTCTCCTGTCGGCGGCAATTGCTCAGCGAGGCGACCGCACCCGCTGAGGCGGCGGACGGCGCCACCCAGCCGAAGATGCCGCCCTGCGCCTTGATCATCGCCAGGCCCATCGCCTGGAATTCGGGGAAGTACGACCCGGTGCAGTCCGCCAGCACCAGGCAGTCGAAGCCGCGGTCGTTCGCCTCGCGCACCGTGGTGTTGACGCAGACCTCGGTGGTGACGCCGCAGACCAGTAGGCGCGTGATGCCGCGGCCGCGCAGCATGGCCTCCAGGTCGGTGGCGTAGAACGCGCCCTTGCCAGGCTTGTCGACGACCGGTTCGCCCGGGCGCGGGCGAGCTCGGGGATGATGTCGTGGCCCGGCTCGCCGCGCACCAGGATGCGTCCCATCGGCCCGGGATCGCCGATGCAGGTGACGAAGTTGCCGCGCCGGTGTTTGGCGGGCGGCAGGTCGGTCAGGTCGGGGCGGTGGCCCTCGCGGGTGTGCACCACCAGCATGCCGGCGGCACGGCAGGCGGCGAGCACCTCGGCGGTGGGGCCGATAGAGGAGCGAAGCTGCGCCACGTCGTTGCCGAGGGCGGCGCCGAAACCGCCCGGTTCCAGGAAGTCGCGCTGCATGTCGATGATGACGAGCGCTGCTCTTAACCTCCAATTCGAATTGATGGGCTCGGCCTCGACCACACGCATGCAGAGCCTCCGTGCCATGCAAGGGAAGCTCACTATCCCGGAACGGTCGTCCTGGCTTCCCCGCGCTTGGCTCCATGCAATCCGCGGGCCAATTTCCCGCCCGGGGCGCTATCAGCGCGGCGGCGCTCAGCCAGCTGACATGCGCGGCGACAAGCGCCAGCCCTCGGCAATGCGCACCCATGTCTGCTCTGGCGGCCCCGGGCCGCCGGGGCGCAGGAATTCGGTGGAGGCGGCGGCGAAATCGTCGCCGAAGGCGGTGATGACCGTGTTGCGCAGGTCCCGCGCGGAGCCCCGGCGGTGTGCGCGCCCCGGGAACGCGGCGATCTGTCGTGGCCGTAAAGCTTCTCGGTGATGCCGTAGCGCAGGGTGTGCGGCGACGCCGAACAGCTCGTTCAGCACCGCGACGTTGTTGGCGTTGAGTGCCGCCTCGTAGCGCTGGAACGCGGCAGTCACCTCCTCGACGATTGCTCGGCTTGTTGATCTCATTCATTGGCCTAATAGCCGGCTTCCGTTGGTGATTCCGTCCGTTCGAGCGCCCGGGCCACGCATAGCACATCGGCCTCGCGCCACGGCGCGGCGATGACCTGCACCCCGAGCGGTAGGGCGCCCGGACGGCGCACCGGCACGGTGGCAATCGGCAGGCCGATGAACGAGATCGGCTGGGTAAGACGCCGAGATGGGCGCGTCGGCACCTCCGACGCCGTCGAGCTCGATCGTTTCTTGGCCGATCCGGCGGCGCTTGGCACGGGGTCGCCGGCGCCAGTAGAATGTCGACCTCCCGGAACAGCGCCGGACGACGGCGCCGATACCAGCGGCGGAAGCGCTGCGCCGCAAGATACCAGCCGCCGGCACAGGCCCCGCCGGCCAGCAGACGGTCGCGCGTCATCGGATCGAAGTCCACCGCCCTCGTCTTGAGGTCGGCGAGATGATGGTCGCGCCCTCGCTCGCGGGGTAATCATAAACGCCGCGGCCCGCGCCCGCGCCGCCTCCGGCAGGGTGACGCGCCGCGCGGCGCCGAGCGCCTCGGCGACCTTGGCGACGGCGCCATGCACCTCGTCGGTTCCGCTCGTCGCGAAATGGCCCTCCGCCACCGCAATGCGCAGCCGCTCGACGCCGCTCTCCAGCTCGGGCAAGGCGAAGTCCGCCGAACGGACAAATCACGACCCCAAATTCCTCATGGCATCGAAACCGTACAGTCCCTGGTTACATCGCTACGCAATGTTTGTCACGTTTTGCACTTTTCTTCTGATTATCGCGGGCGCGCTGGTGACCGGTAACGACGCAGGCCTTTCCGTGCCGGACTGGCCGACTTCCTTCGGCAGCTTCCGCATGCCGCGCATGGTGGGCGGCGTCAAATTTGAGCATGGCCACCGCATGATTGCCGGCACCGTAGGAATCCTGACGATCATTCTCGCCTCTGGCACTCTGGATCAAGGATTCCCGGCGCTGGGTGAAATGGATGGCGGGTGCCGCCGTGCTGGCCGTGCTGGCCCAGGCGGTTCTGGGCGGCATCACCGTGCTCTTCTATCTGCCCGTGGCCATCTCCACCAGCCACGCCACGCTCGGCCAGATCTTCTTCTGCCTCGCGGCGAGCCTGGCCTTTTTCACGCGAGCCGGCTGGCGGTGGGACGAACCCAAGCTCGACGGACCCCTCTACTCCCTCGCTTCAACTCCTGACCGTGGTCACCACGGGCGTCATCCTGGTGCAGTTGGTTTTGGGGGCTGTGTACCGCCACTCCGGGATGGGCATCGATGCCGCACGTTGTGGGCGCCGGCGTGGTCATCATGTTCGTGGCCTACGTTGTCACTCGAATCATGATGAAGTTTTCGCAAGAGCGCGCGCTGGCTGAGGCCCGCGCTCTTGCTGGGCGGTCTGCTGGTGCTTCAGCTCTCCCTCGGCATCGGTTCCTACATCGTGAAGATGGCTGACCCGCATGCTCCGCAGCCGCTGCCGCCGGTGGTGAACATGACTACTGCGCACGTGGCCGTGGGCGCTCTCGTGCTTGTGACGAGCCTGTACCTGACCTATCAGACCTATCGCTTTCTCGCGACTCCAGTCAAGGACCTGCGGATGGCTTCGGCCCCCCACGGGGCTGCCATATGAACAGTCGTTTAGACAACCCGGGAAGCGTTGCCGCGCAGTCCGGCGTGGAGGGGCGCGTGGAGATTCCTCTCCATCTGCCGCTGGATCGGAGCCACGCGGTACAGCGATGGCTCGCGCGCCTGGCTGACTACTGGACGCTGACCAAGCCGGAAGTGAATTTCCTGGTGCTGGTGAGTACGCTGGTGGGTTTCTATCTCGCCTCGCGCGGCGCGCTGGATTTCTGGCGGCTATTCACACGCTGCTCGGCACGTTGCTGGTGGCGAGCGGCACCGGGACGCTCAATCAGTACATCGAACGCCAGTCGGATAAGCAGATGCGCCGGACCGCCAACCGCCCGCTTCCGGCTGGACGACTGGCGCCGGCAGAGGCCCTCTGGTTCGGAATTTTGCTAGCGGCGCTCGGCGGTTGGGAGTTGTGGAAATTCACGAATCCACTTACCAGCGGGCTCGCTCTGCTGACGCTGGGTGCTTACCTGACGTTGTACACGCCGCTCAAGAAGAGGACGCCCTCTTTGCACACTCGTCGGGGCCTTTCCCGGCGCCATGCCGCCGCTCATCGGCTGGGCGGCTGTACGCAACCACCTGGGCTTGATGCCTGGGTGCTCTATGCCATCCTCTTCCTCTGGCAGTTCCCTCACCTGCTGGCGATTGCATGGATGTACCGTGAAGATTACGCCCGCGCCGGCCTCCAGATGCTTCCCAGAAACGATAGTGAGGGCCGGAGGACCGTGGGCCAGATTCTTGGGTATTTGCTCGTGCTTATTCCTGCCAGCCTGATACCCGCTTTACTGGGCCAGGCCGGGAAGGCCTATTTGATAGGGGCGTTGGTGCTCGGCTTGGGGTTCCTGCACTCGGGCGTGCGGCTTGCCCTTAACCGCTCGAACTCATTGGCACGGCGCTTGGTGCTTGCCTCGATCGTTTATCTGCCACTGGTATTCGCCTTGCTGATGTTAGACAAGATTCCTGCAGTTATCGGGTGATCTGGTGAGCAAGAACCAAAGCCGCTGGGCCTGCTTTGTTCACCCGATCATCAAACCTTCCGATCACCGGATAAGGCAGGTTGCGCATCTTCTTGAACGAGCTTTGCCTCCAGATGCTCCAGGACCGAATCCAGCCAGCCGAGGAGAGCCTTTTCTGCCTCCTCGCGATGCTGCGTGTCTTCAAGAGAGGCGATGTTTAACCCACGATCGTTTAATGGGATAAAGTGGCAAGGGATATCTTCGTCACGACGGTTCTCCGGCACCCACTCCCACAAGAGGCATTCGTTGCAGGGGTGCCGCTTGACCACCTCGTCAAAATTCAGGCAGGTGACCGAGTCGCGGAAGAGCCTTGTGGGTTTCCACGGGGTACGAACAGACCGTCCGTACCCGCCGTTCTTGAGAATGTTTCTCTCTAGCTTCAGTTGCTCTATAATCTCTTTGAGGTCGGATGGCATGGCCCTCTTACCTCCTTCGGGGGTGATCCCCGTCTTTACCAAGACCAGCACCCTTCATTTCAGCAATTCGGTGGCCAATGGCAATGTGTTGCTGTGAAGCAACTTATAAGTGATGAGGGGTATTCTAAGAAACTGGGTTGGGTCAGAATGCCCACTTTAGGCTACCCGTGGCTGACGTTGCGGCAGCGGGTAGAAAGCTGTCCCGAAGGAAACCTGAATGGCTCCACACGAATCTATTGCCGCTTTCGGCATAGGCGGGGGCCGAAAACCCATGGTTGAAGAGCTAGCCTTATCGGTATTTTGCCTTCTGGTCACATTGGCGGGACTGGCCGTAACAGCTTGGGAAGTTATAAGCGGCCGGGTCCTCGATATTGACGGCCTGTGGCTGACCTTGATCAGCCTGACCCTGGCGGCGGCATTCGGCGGCATCCTTGCTTGGTCGTTTCACTCCGGAGAGGCGAAGCAACTAGTGCAGCAGCTTCGCAAGGGGTCCACCGCGAAGCGTGCCCCCGGCGAGAACTCGCAGACTTCCCCATGATCCCTTACCTTCCTAGTGTTGACGCCACTCTGAACGCTGCCAGTGCCATCTTGCTGGCGTTGGGATTCATCTTCATTCGGAAGAAGAACATCCCAGCTCACAAGGCCTGCATGCTTTCAGCCTTCGCCACCTCGATGATTTTCCTGGTCTGCTATCTCACTTATCATTACGTTCACGGGACAACCCACTTCCGTGGGCAGGGCCCCGTTCGGAGTTTCTACTTTGCCCTGCTCGGTTCACACACCATCCTTGCGGTCCTGATCGTGCCGCTTGCGCTCACCACGCTTTACCGTGCCCTGCGGGCGCGCTTCCAGCTGCACAAGCGAATTGCGCGTTGGACCCTGCCTCTCTGGTTTTATGTTTCGGTTACCGGGGTGCTCATTTACGGGATGCTCTATTACCTCTATCCGGCGCAGTGATTCGTGGTGCTCTCTCGTATCGCTCAACATTGGGCTGGCGCATGGCGGCCCTTCGGAGCGGGGTCGGAGCTACGCCTGTACCCACTCCCTGATTCGGTTGATTCTTGCCCGGAGCGCGTTATAATGGGCACTCATAACCGTGCTTCCTCGCGACGAGGACCCTCAAAGGAATCTCTCATGATTGAGCCCGCTCCACGACTTGGCGATACCATTGACGACTACTGCCCTCGCTGCCGTTTGCTCCTGAACCATGCTGTGGCCAGCCTCGTTGACGGCAAGGTGGTGAAAGTCGTCTGCCACACTTGCCATACTGAGCACCCGTACCGAAATGCGGAATTGCCCCCTAAGAAGAAGCCAGGCTCACGTGCCGCGTTGTTCGAACAGGTGCTAGTAAAGACTGCAGCCGCCCCCGAGGCCGAGCCGGAGGCGCCGGCGGAGGAACCCGCGCAGCCCGATCCCGAGCCGCCCAAGAAGAAAAGGGTCGCCGCTCCGGCGCGGTACATCACCAGGCATAAGAGCAAGTCGCCTCGAGCGTAAGGTCAGGTGTCGGGTTTCAGAGGTCAGGGCGATACGAAATTCTGAATAGAATTGAGGCATGCAGGGGTCAGGAGCCATGGCTGGACGGGGCGAAATCCTCTCAAAACATTTACGACTCATAATTGTGCTTATCACTTCTGCACGGGCGCCTAACACCTGACACCCGGCACCCGGCACCTGAAACCTTATGCTTTGGCTGCTGGTCCTTGTGGTTGTCCTCTGGTGTGCGATGGGAGCCCGCACTTTTCGGAGCCTTCGTGGCACGACGGTCTTGCGTGCGGGTCAACCCGCCTCCTCAATTGAGCCCCTTCCCAAGGTGTCAATAATCCTCGCAGCCCGCAACGAGGAAGATGCGCTTCCTGCCGCGCTCGAATCCTTGCTGGCTCTCGATTACCCCGACTTTGAGATTATTCTGGTGGACGACGACTCTTGCGATTGCACGGGCGCCATCGCAGATGAGTGGGCGGGCAAGCCGTCAGCCCAAGGCCGGCTCAAGGTTCTTCACAACCATCAACTACCACAATCCTGGCGCGGCAAGGTGCATGCCTTGCATCTGGCGGCAAGGTCCGCCACGGGCGAATGGATCCTGGCGACGGATGCCGATCTGGTTTTTCATCCCACGATTCTGCGCGTGGCCATGTCCTGCGCGCTCGCTCGCCACTTACAACTCCTCTCGATGATCCCCGAGTTTGAGTATGGTTCTTTCTGGGAAAAGTCGGTGCTTCCGGCTTTCAGCTTTCTCATCTCATCCATTTTCCCCCTTCACCGGGTCAATGACCCATCCGCTTCGCGAGCCCTCGCCGCCGGCGCCTTCATCCTGATGAAGCGTGCGGATCTCGAGGCACTGGGTGGTTATGCGAGCCTGAAGAACGTGTTGATCGAGGACCTCCGGATGGCGGAGCTTTTCAAACGCCACGGGCGCCATATCTATCTGGCGGCCAGTCGCGGCCTATTTCACACCCGCATGTACAGCAGTGGCAGAGAGATGTTCGAGGGGCTCAGCCGTAGCGCCTTTGAAGGGTCAGGGTTTTCGGTCCCCAAAATACTGGGGGCAATATTCCTGGCCAACCTGCTGACGGCCTTTCCCTGGGTGGCTCTAATCGCCCGGATTCTGCGCGATGCCAGCGTGCATGGACTCGCCTTTCGCGATCCCGTGCTTCTGGCTGCCTTCCTGGCGTGCGCACTTGCTTCGCTGGTGTACTTGCCCTTCGTCCGTTTCCTGCGTGTTCCGCTTCCGTACGTTTTTGCGCTGCCGTTAGCTGCGTTGTTTTATTCCTGCGTGGCTGTGAGTTCGACGTTCGCGGGTATCCTCGGGGGAGGCGTTCCCTGGAAGGGCAGGCACTATCGAGCGCCAATCGAATGACCGCATGCGGCGGGTGTGATGCTTCTTCGCGCACGGAGCTTTATGTGCGCGGCCTGATCACGTTCTCGACTTCATTGGACGCCGATCACGCCCTACGCTTGCGCCTTGCATTCCCGTCGGCGGCGAGCGACAATGTTCCTATGGTTGGGGCGGTTGGCATTTGAAATCTGAAATTTCGAATTTGAAATAGCAGTGGGAGAGAGCGGGTCATGGAGACAGCCAGTTTTGGCGCAGGATGCTTCTGGGGAGTCGAGGCAGTGTTTCGCCAGGTTCCGGGCGTCGTGTCCACCGCCGTTGGCTACATGGGAGGGACCCTTGAAAATCCAACCTACCAGGACGTTTGCACGCACAAGACTGGACATGCCGAAGCCGTACAAGTCACCTTTGACCCCCAAAAGACCCCTTTCGACGATTTATTAAACGTTTTCTGGCAGAACCACGACCCGACCACGTTAAACCGTCAGGGGCCTGACGTGGGAACGCAATACCGGTCAGTTATTTTCTATCACACGCCAGAGCAGCAGGCGGCTGCCCGGGCATCCAAGGAAGACCTGGAGCGCTCGGGGACCTTCAAAAGACCAATAGTGACGGAGATTGTGCCTGCTTCAACATTTTGGCGGGCGGAAGAATACCACCAGCAATATCTTGAAAAACGCGGCCTCGCCCAATGCCACATCAAGTAAGGGCGGGGCATTCCACCAATTCATCGCACGTCGCATTCGGGCGCCGTCGCGCCTAATATCACAACGGAGGAACCTATGTCGGCGATTCGTGCCCTCGAACCGTTTGTACGCTCCTTGCTCCGCATCGTGGCGGGATTCACTTTCTCGCTGCACGGAATGCAGAAGATCCTCGGCGCCTTTGGCGGAGTGGACGGAAAGGGCGGGGCGGTTCACTACGCTTCTTTCTTTGGGCTAGCCGGGGGCCTGGAGCTACTCGGCGGGTTGCTTATTCTGGTGGGGCTCTTCACTTCTCCCGTAGCCTTTATTCTATCCGGCGAGATGGCCGTGGCCTATTTCAGGGTGCATTTTCCCCACGGTTTTTTACCTCTTGTCAACCATGGGGAATTGGCTGCGCTCTACTGCTTCGTCTTTCTTTACTTGTTCACGGCCGGAGCCGGACCCATCAGCCTGGACTCTCTGATTCGTAAGAAACCGGATTAGGCTCCGAATAATTTACGACGGTTCGTTGCCTTCGGGAGCAACGTCCGTACCTTGGGCTTCGTAACCCCGGCAAGAGACCACAGGAAGGCGCGGATATTGCTCGTAGGAGGGATCGGTTAAGCTCCTGCGGCACATGTAGAAAATCGAGCCGCGGTCGGACCGGACGATTCGAACGGATCTGCAACGGGTGCAGAGCCCAACATGGCTTGAGTCCGGGCCAGGCTTTTCCGTCGTCGCCATTTGCTTGTCGATTCTCATCTGCCAGAGTAAATGTAGGATACCATATGTCGCCGGGGTGGTCTCGCATCGGTGCACACACAGGTTTGTGCATTGTTGATAACAGATTGGCCTTCGAAGTGCCGGGCATCTTCGAGAGGATTCATCCTTCTCTGGGTTCTCTGAGGTGTTCCCTTGCGCAAAGCGAGTCCTGTTCTTCAAATTTCGAGTTTCAGTGCGGGTTCACCACGAAACACATTCATCCTTGTCATTCCGATTCTGGTGGTCCTCATCACATTTCTTTTCTGGTACCAGACTTGGTTTGGCAGGTCCTTGAGCGTTGGGGAAATGAGCCAGTATCTCTCAGACACTTCGGTGCCGCATAAAACCCAACATGCTTTGGCGCAGCTTTCCGACCGTATGGGGCGCGGCGATGGGACGGTGCGGCGCTGGTATCCCGAACTTGTTGTCTTGGCCGGCGACAAGGAGCCGCAACTGCGGGCAATGACTGCCTGGGTGATGGGCCAGGACAGCCACTCGGAGGAGTTTCACCAAATACTGCGCAGGCTTGTTGACGACCCTGCACCGCTCGTGCGGTGGAATGCCGCACTGGCTTTGACTCGCTTCGGCGACGCCGCGGGGGAACCGCAGTTGCGGGCCATGCTCGAGCCTTTCACGCTGACTGCGCCCCGGGCCGGGAGGATCGAATTCCGCCTCAAAGAAAGGGACGCAGTTCAAAGCGGGAGCATTGTGGCGCGAATTAGTTATGCGAGCGGGGTGAACCCCATGGATGTTCTCTCCCCCGTAGCCGGCAAGGTTGCGCGGCTGGCAGCGAACGATGGCGCGGAAATCGCCGGCGGCGATGCGATTGCCATCATTGACCCCGGCGAGACCCAGGTGTTTGAGACCCTGCGCGCTCTGGCGCTGATTGGAGACTCTGAATGTTTGCCGCAGGTGGAGCGCTACGCCTCCGTGGTTCCGGGAATGTCGGAGCGCGTCCGCAGGCAGGCGCTCCTCACAGCCCAGGCAATCCGGCAAAGGGAGTCCGGAAGTAAGTGAATGAAGTAAAGAGAATGCAGTCGCTCATGCCCGTCGGCTGGCGGGCACCCAGAAACCATGAAAATGGGCTGGGGTGGCGCAGGCATTGCCCTGTATGTCTGCGCCCTGTGTCCCCGACATAGAAAGCAATGTCGGCGCCACCCACGTGAGGAGGGGAGTCATTTTCAAAGCAGCGGGGAATCTCCGCAGTATTTGGACGAACCAACTGCAGAGATTCTTCGCTTCGCTCAGAATGACACTGTACTCGAATAGTTTGTTTTGAGTGGGCCTAGAACGTGAATTTCGTCCCCATCCGGGCTTCCACATCTTCAGTGGGAATCATCTCGATGGCGTCCCATGGGCAACCATCCAGGAAGCATCCGTCGGGGCCCTTGCTGGTGCACTTCTTGCAGCCAATACAGAGTTGAGGATCAACTTCGATGCGGCCAAAAGGAGGATTCTCCTCATCAACTACCCAATACATACAATCGGCCACCGGGCAATAAGGAACACACGCCGGGGACCCTGCGCAACCGGTGCAACACTCAGTGATGACTGCAAGCTCCTTAGGCTTCTTTTTGCGCGGGGTGTCGATGCCTTCCGACTTCGGTTCGCGCTTTACCACTTCCCCCACTGGAATGTATAGCTGCGCCAAAGTGTTTTTTCTCCTTCGCCCTGGAGTCTATAAGTATTGTCCCAAATTCTCGCTAAGCGAGTCAACGAGAATAGCCCAGCGTGTAGGGGTAGGGCTTGCCTTACCCCCGCCGGTAAATTCAACTAGATTGGGGTCAGGGGACAGCAAGGCATCACTACACATCGGGTCCGAGGGCTACAACGAAGTACTGCGCGTGCGTGGAGCCGACGTTTTTGATGCCGTGTTCCTCGTTCGAGGCTACATAGGCCGCCGAGCCGGGGCCCAGGCGGGAGGCATGGCCGGCGATGGTGATCTCGACCGTGCCTTCGCGAATGAGAAACATCTCCTCGTGCGCATGGTGATGCGCGGGGTGAGGCATGGCGCCGGGCGCGAGGTCGGTCTCGTGCGTCTCCAGGTCGAATCCAGAGTGTGTTCTTCCCTGCAGGATATGGCGAACCGTCGCTCCCTTGCCCGATTTGGCGGGCAGGTCCTCGAACCGGAAGGTTGTGGAGGGGATTGTGGTCTCGGCCGCAAGACTGCGGGAGGCCACGAGTGCAGGGATCCAAACGCAGACTTCCCGCCTCGATATATTCATTGCCTACCTCCTTATCGTCACGACCAATCTCGGAGCATCAAGCCGCGATTCCAGCTCGCATGTCTACCGCTGAGGAGAAGGCTGAGCCCGCAGTGGAGCTTTCAAGACCGGTTGCGGGGCGGTCCCTTTGGACGGCGCTTTCCCGAGTTGCTTCAATAGGTCCTCAAACTCTTCGGGGAACAGCTCCGGTGCGTGCCATTTGTAATTCTCCAGCAGAGGGCCCACTTCGTGCTTCACTACGACGATGGGTTTTTCTTCCCGTAGACGCGTCTCAACTCCGTTATCGAACCATTCGAGGAACTCCCGGAATTGCGCCACCTCTTTTTTCCCGCCCGGCTCGCCATGGCCGGGGACATAGACATCGACGTCCCATCCCTCGACGCGTCGCAAGGCGTCAATCCAATCATGGATGTTCCTGGATTCAATGTGAGGAAAGTAGCTGTTCTGAAAGAGCTCACCAAGGAACAATACTTTTGCCGCCGGCAGGTAAACAACCGAGTCATCACCGGACCCGTTCTTGAGCATGCTGATCAGCTTAATTTCCTGCCCGCCCAGCTTCAAGGACATTTCACTGCCGAAAGTCTGTGTGGGGACGGCGATATGGAAACCCCGCATGCGGTTTCCCAGTCTGGAGGTGGCTTCTTCGTCGACCATGCGGCGCGCCAGTTGTTGACGGTACTGGAGAATGGCTTGCTGCGTTTTCGCGGACGAAATCAGCGTGGCGTCAAGTTCGGAGAAGACCTCATCGCCCAGAATCTGCTCACCGCTGGAATTGGTGTTGATAACGTATCTCACCGGCAACTCCGTGTGATGCCGTATCTCATAAAGCAATTCACGGCCGTGAAAAGGTGAGTTCGTGGTGTTTACTACCACCGCCCCTTCTGAGGTAACGATGAATCCCGCTGTCCCCGCGCGGTCAAACAGCGGGTCCCCCTCCTGGTCCAGAACATCATCCGAAACCCAAACAAAAATATTCGGCTTCACTTCATGGACCTTGTAGAGCCAGCCCGCCGCCGGACAGTAGGCAGAAGGCAACAGGCAGAAGGCAGCAAGCAGAAGGTAGGCAGCCCCGCCCCACGCCCTCCACTTTCGAGGACGAGCCCCTACCTTCGGGGAAGCATAGGAACAGCCGAATCTCGACTCCTCGACTCTCAACTCTCGACTCCTCGACTCTCGACTATCTCTAGATGTCCACATACACCTGTGCGCGCCATCCCTGTGCTGTTTCCCTCAAATCGAGCTGGTGGTAAGTCACCGCTTTAACCAGCAACTTCACCTGATGGCGCGTCCGGTCGAACTTTTCTCCTCGCGCCGTGGCCTCGAGAGAGTGATTCGTGAGACGCTCGAACTCGAAGTCGCGAAACAGCCAGCCCTCCGCGTCGAACTGATAAAGGACTTCACTCAACCAGTTTACCAGCAGGCTGGGCATATCGGAAGCTTCGAGGCGCAGCAGGGTTTCTTCCCGGGTCGCTATCGCTTCGAGGTCTACCATCAAGTGAGTCAGGGCGCGGGCTGCGTTCGCAAACACTTCCGGGCGCGTGGCGCCAAACGCCTCGAAGCCGATGTCCGCCGTGTGCTCGAGTATGCGGAAGAGTGGCGTCCTCTGTGGCTCCGTCATTTTATATATACCTGCCTGGAGACAGGTTCACATCATACTCAACCTTGCATTTTTCGGGTAGGTGCAATGAGGCGTGCTCGGGTAGTGTCTCAGTTTGAAGTGGCACGGGCATCCAGCCCGTATTGCTTCATGGCCAAGATGGCCATGCCACGTCAAATCGAGACACTACCCGTGCTCGCGGCCTCTAGACTTTTCCTCAACCGTTGAGTAGGATGGGCGGGCGATTCGTGGGGTCCTATGTCTTCTCATGGTAATGATCTCGGCGTTGCCGTAGTGGTGGGGTTCGGAGCCGGTCTTTTCTGGTTCTTCAAAGGGTTTCGCGTCTACCGCGAGTACCGCGTGCTGGCCGATACGCCGGAGATCCCGATTCGCAGCATGGCCATGGGGCTCGTGGAAGTCCACGGCAAAGCCAGGGGCGCCGAGACAGTGCTTAGCCCCGTCACCAAGACTCCTTGCTTTTTCTATAAGGTTGACATTGAGAAGTGGGTAAGGGATAAGAATGGCGGGCACTGGTCCCATGCGGCGACCGATGCCGAAGGCGTCAGGTTTTACCTCGAAGATACAACGGGCAAAGTCATCGTGGATGCTCATGGGGCTGAGTACGACCTGATTCGTAATGCGAAGTGTGAAACAGGAGGAGGGTTAGGCGGATCGCTGGGACGCCTGTTCGGCGGCTCTCCAGACCCGAGCCTTGCTACGGGTTCCTGGGTCTCCGACTCCGAGCTGCTCGGTTACGCGGAGTCGGTGGTTTCCCACCACGCTTTCTCGCTTGGAGCAGGGGGTCTTCTCTCTGGTTTGGGAGGAGGTACGATTAACCTGGGAATGGGTTCGGGGCACCGTTACCGCCTCTCGGAGTATTGTATAATCCCTGACCATTGGTACGGCGTCGCCGGCACTTGCGTTGAGAATCCCGCCCCCCAGGACGAACATGATCGGAACATGCTTATGAAGGGCCAGAACGAACCGACCTTCGTGATTTCGTGGCGAAGTGAAAAGGACCTTCAGAAGACGCTAAGGAATCGTGCCGCTCTTCACATTTTCGGTGGGGCAGCGCTCTCGGTAGTTTGCTTGGCGGTTCTGCTTTTCAAGCTGGGCTGGCTGTGACGAAAAGGTGTCAGGTTCCAGGTGTCAGGTGCCAGGTTTCAGATGCCGGTAAATCGTCAGTGGTGGAAGGAGTCCTTGGATGGGAATTGCAATCCTGATTGGATTGATTGTAATCCTGATTGTGGTGGGCGTCTTTGCCTACCTCATCACTATTTACAACAGCCTGGTGCGCCTGCGAAATGATATTGATAAAGCTTGGTCCAACATTGACGTCCTGCTCAAGCAGCGGCACGACGAACTGCCCAAGCTCGTCGAGACCTGCAAGGGCTACATGCAATACGAGCAGAAAACGCTTCAACTGATTACCGAAGCGCGCACCGCGTTTATGAGAGCCAACACGGTGCCGGAGAAGGCCCAGGCCGACAACCTGATTTCCGGTGCATTGAAATCACTGTTTGCGGTTGCGGAGAATTATCCCGACCTCAAGGCCAACAACAATTTCATGCAGCTTCAAAACCGGATATCTGAGTTGGAGGAGAAGATTGCCGACCGCCGCGAGTTCTTTAATGACGACGTGAACACCTACAATATCCGCATCCAGCAACTGCCGGATGTTTTCATTGCGAACCTGATGGGCTCGCAACACAAAGAGCTGTTCAAGGTGACGGAGGAAGAACGCCGCGACGTGGAAGTGGCAGTTGGTCAATAGGCGCTGAGAGGAGCATTACTATGGTTGCTGCATTCGGTGTACTCGCCATCCTGGCAGTGCTGGTCATTATTGTCATTGCCGTGATCATGTATTTCGTGGGCCTTTACAACAGCCTTGTTGCCTTCAAGAATAATATCGACCGGTCCTTCTCGAACATCGACGTGCTGCTCAAGCAGCGCCACGACGAGCTTCCCAAGTTGATCGAGACCTGCAAGGGCTACATGCAGTACGAGCAGAAGACCCTGCAAGCCGTTACCGAGGCTCGCACGGCCTTCATGCGCGCCACGACGCCGGCGGAAAAGGCCCAGGCGGACAACATGGTGAGCGGGGCGCTCAAAACTCTGTTTGCCGTGGCCGAGAAATACCCTGACTTGAAGGCCAACACCAACTTCATGCAGCTTCAGGGCCGCATCACCGATCTCGAATCCAAGATTGCCGCCCAACGCGGCGCTTACAACGAGGATGTGAACACGTTCAACATCCGCATCGCGCAGATCCCTGCCAAGTTTGTCGCCGCGTTCATGGGCCTGCAGCCGCATCCCTTGCTGCAAGTGGCCGAAACGGACCGCGAGGACGTCAAGGTCAGCTTCACGTAGGGCAGTTTCGATGGCAATGTAGTCGTTCGAGAGAAACCAGAGCGAGATTCCTCGCTTCGCCCTCTCGGAAGTCTCGTCATTCCCGCGAAAGCGGGAATCCACTTGGTCGAGGTGGACCCCCGCTTACGCGGGGGTGACAACTGGGGGGCTTTCATTTCGCTGGGTCGGCCACAGGCCCGTGTACACTCGGAATGACAAAGTAATGGGGTTTTCCGCAGCCTCGGCAGGCAGCGTTAAGCGTTGGCGGCCTGAATTCTGGGGAAGTACAGCCACAGGTGGCCGCCGTCGTCATTCTCGCCGAAGATAATCTCGCCGTCGCGGCCCGTCACAGCGTCGCCAAAAACGTAGCCATAGCGGCGACGCTCGAAGAGGGAAACGGCCACGCCCAGGTCGGTAACTTGGCGGCGGCCAGGATCGTAGCCAAACATCTTGGCGATGCCGTCTCCGCAGGAACCGAAGACGCGGCCGTCAAATGTAGCGGCCATGCAGGTGACGGGAGTGTACATGGTCTTACCGAGCGAAGCGCTGAAGCCACGCTGCTCGTCGAAGGAAAAGAGCTGACCGTCATCGTCCGCGGTGTAGAGCAGCCCGGAATGCGGCACCTTCGCCCAGACCGCCGGCGTCTTCGTCCAGCGGCCGGCGGGCAGCTTGAAGGATTCGCGCTGCAGTTTTCGCGCCTGCGGATCGAAGCGCCACAGGTGGCCCGCGCCGTCCGCGCCCACGATGCTGCCCTTTGATGCCACGGCCAGGCGGCCGCAGCCTGAAACTTCCTCGACGACTTGAATCTTGGGCGATGCGAAGTCCACGGTGAAGAGGTGGTGCGAGGTCACGCCCACGGCAATGTCCCGCGTGGCGCTCGCCACGGCGTGCACGATGGGCTCGCCTGACGCGGCCTCTCCCAGATCGCCGAAGGGATGCCGGTTAAAGCCCCATTCCTGGATCAGGTCGTAAGGCCACGGCTCGAGGTTGCTGGTCAGAATGCGACCCCCGCCGTTCGGCCCGTTCACGCACGCCAGAAAATTGGTTTTCCCGCAACAGACGGCCGTACACTCGGTGGCATCATCCACGGCGTGCATATCCAGAATCACACCGGTGACGCCGTGAAACATGCCCACGAAAACGTGCGCCCGCTTGCCGCTGGTGCCGCCGTAGACGAAGTTCTGGCGGCTGGTGTCGAGCGCCGTGATGTGGCTCTCGTCCCCGACGATGGGGATGGACGCGCCCGGGAAGCCGGTGGGAAAGGCAATCATCGTCCCCTGCTTCACGAACGTGCCGTGGGTGATGTTGTTCACCTCATCCTGCACGGCCGGCGAATTGTAATCGATCTTCTTCTTGGTCTTGGGTTTCGTATCGCTCATCTTGGAACCTCATCCCCACATGCGAATGGGCAGGTGTGCATTCTCTTTCTTGCGGCTGGCCGGCATCTCGACTTTGAAAATGCCCGAAGGCCGCGAACCCACGTGGCCGAAAAAGAGGTCGCCGTTGTGGTCCACGGCGCCGCGCGAAACGTACTGGGCAAGCTCGTGCGGGTGCACGAGGCAGGTCACTTCCTCTTTCTCGAGCGTGGCTGGATTCAAGCGCCACACCACGCCTTCGCGCTCCTTGTGGTCGGGACCCATGGGGTTGTAAACCGGATCGCGCCAGCGCGACGCCACGAAGTACAACTGGCCGTCCCCTGCGAAGGTCAGCCCGCCGCAATGGTCGACGAAAGTATCCCGGGAAACGCTCGGGTCGCGCTTCTGGGTGACCGGCCCGAGGTTTTCGACGCGCGGCCACTCGCCCTCGTTCGGCCAGATGCGCATCATGTAGGAGTTGGCAATCCAGGTGGCCGCGTAAACGCACTCGCGGTCGGGCGAGGGAGCAACGTCGTAGAAGACGCTGTGCCAGCCCGTCTGGAATTCCTCGTTGTGGGGCAGGACGAAAGGCGACATTTCCAGGCGGTCCTTCTCCGGATCGTAGCGGATCAGGTGGCCGTAATCGTTGGTCGTCCAGACGCGGTGCTTCTTGTCGAGGAACAGCGTCTGCGCGTTGATGGACCCGATGCGGCCCACGTCCCGGCGCTTGTGCGTCTTCAAATCGAAAATGAAGAAGTGGTCGCGCGGATAGCTGATGGCGTAGAGCAGGCTTCGCTCCTCGTCGTGCAGCAGGCAGCGGCAGCCCTCTTTGGGAATCAGCGTCTCCCACCATTTCACCTGGTCCGTCTTCGTGTCGAAGGCCAACAGCGCGCTGCCGCGGAAGCAGCGCTTCTCGTCGTGCCAGGAGAGCCAGGGCGAATACGCCGGCAGGTCGATGGGAGGGCCCGAAAGGTGCGTCGCCATGTAGATAATGCCGTCGTGCATGGAGGGCGCGAAGCTGTAGTGGATCTTGCACTGCGTGGCCCGGCCGGAGTCGCCCGGGTCATCCACCATCTTGTCGAGATCGAAGAGATAGTCGAGCGCGTCCTTCTGCTCGTTGTAGCGGGTCAGCTTCACCATGCCGCCCGGCACGCCCTCGGCGCAGGCGGCCGCGTAAATGCGCCCGTCCGGCCCGACCGACAGCGACCAGCAGGTGTCCGAGACCTTGTGCTCGGTGAACTCGTACCACTTGCATTTGTAGTCGGAGGGCGACTCGGGCGCTGCGGGGTTTGCCGCGAGCGCCGCCGCTCGGCCCTCGCGCGGGTATAGCGCCGCCCCCACGGTCAGTAAGCCAGCACCGCTGTTTCGAAAGAATTCGCGTCGGTCAATCTCTCTACCCATGGGTCCACTCCCAACTATACTGAGGCTTGAGCCGTCCTGCCTGGTGCGCAGGCGCCGCCTGGCCCCAAACCATATGCTGATTTCCTGGTTGCGTCAACCACTTTTTGGAGCGCCTTTTGGAGAGCGGCTGCGCCTCGCCACTGTGCAAGAACAATCCCTCTCCCGCTTGGGGGAGAGGGTGGCGCGCGAGGGCGTTTTCATCAGCGGTCGTGGGGCGGGTGAGGAGGTCCAATCCGGATCAATTACGTCGTCATACCAGGTTTTCACACAGCCTCTAAAATCCGGCCCTTCCAGCAAGTTGCCGCACTCCAAAGCTTCGCAATGACCGGTGGTATACTTGCACGCCAGTTGGACTCAAACGTAATTCTCAAACTGCCTGGAGGACTCATGCGAAACCGATCTCTCGCCTGCCTCATGATTGCAATCTGCACCGCAGGATCGCGGGCTGCCCAGCAAGTGGACCCATCGAAGGGGCTGACTCTCGCGAACCGCTACGTGCGCCTCGAACTTGAACCAAATGGCATGGGCCTCTCCGCGTTGGTCGATCTCGCGAGCGGCGCAAACCACATCCAGCCCGTCAAGGAAAAGCACCGCTTGTGGCAGGTGTCCATGGGCCGAGGCAGGCAGATCGAAACTATCTCCAATAACTACGCGCCGTGCAATTACGCTCAATTGGAAAACCCTCCTGGAGGTGGCCAGCGCGCCGTGCTCGAATGGAACGACCTCAAATGGTGGCACGAAGACCGCGTGCTGAGCGTGCGTGTAACCATCGACTTGCCGCCCGGCTCGGGCATCGCCCAGTGGCGGATCTCCGTCAGCAACAGGAGCAACTACTGGGGCCTGTGGTCACTGGCCTTCCCCGATGTGAGTGGCCTCCCCGAACCGGGCAAGTACGACCTCGCGCGTCCGGCGTTTGGAAGCGGCGGGCAGTTGTTGAGAGCTTTCCGGGGCAAGATTCAAGCACGCTATCCCGACGGCAGTTGGCCGATGCAGTTCCTGGCGCTCACCCGCTCGCGTGATTCCATTTACTTCGCGACCATGGATTCGGAGGCGCGCGCCAAGGACTTCGTCGTGGACCCGGGCGAAAGCGCTATTTCGATTGTTCACTACCCTGACAACATGGGTGTGACGGGCTCGGACTACGCGGGCTATTACCCCGTGGAGTTCGGAGTCTACCAGGGCGGGTGGCTCGAAGCGGCGGAGCGCTATCGCCGATGGGCGCTCGAACAGAAGTGGGCGCAGGGAGGCAAGCTCTCGCAACGCGCCGACGTGCCCGACATTTTGAAGAACGTGGGCGTGTGGCTTATGGACGATTGGGTCTGGTCGGGTGCGCAAGGCTCTCCACAAGAAATGAACAAGCCGCTCATCGAAGCGCAGAAGTGGCTGGGCGTGCCGGTCTGCCCTGCATTGGTACAACTGGCATCACCAGGCGTTCGACAATGAGTATCCGCACTTCCTGCCGCCCAAGCCCGGGTTTGCGGAACGCGTGAAAGACCTCGAAAGCCACGGCGTGCTGGTGATGCCCTACATCAACGGCTCGAGCGCCGATTACAATATTCCGGACTTCGACCGCTTCGGGCCGCACGCTATTGTTGACGAAGCCGGCGGCTACAAGATGTATTTCTACGGCGAGACTTCCGGGCGGCTCCTCTCGATGTGCCCCTCGCAGGATTTCTGGCAGAACACCATCTCGAGCCTGGTGAATAGTCTTGTAGAAGAGCAGGGCGTGAACGCCGTGTACATCGATCAGATCGCCGCTATGCCTCACGAGCTTTGCTTCAATCGCGAACACGGCCACCCGCTGGGCGGCGGGCACTACTGGGCGGACGGAAACCGGGACCTCTTGAAAAAAGTGCGCAACCTCGCCGGGCGCACCGGCCGCCATCCTGTGATTACCTCCGAAGGCACGGATGAAGTTTTCATGGACCTTCTGGATGGCTACCTGACCTGGGCCGAGCCTACGGATTGGGAAATCCCGCTCATGGAGGTTGTCTACTCCGGCTACACCATCTTTTTCGGCAGCCCTTGCGACATTTCGAAAAGCGAGCGCTTCTTCAGCTACGCGCAGGGAGAGGGGTTGATCGACGGCCGGCAGAACGGCTGGATTGGCTTGGCTGTCTTCAAGCCGGAGAACTCCACCAAGGCTGAATATCTGCGCCAGTGCGGGCGCTACCGCGTGGCCACCAAGCAGTACCTTGTCTACGGGCATCTGCTGGGCCCCGTTGAGCCCGAAAACACAGTCCCCACTTTTACCGAGGAAGGGTTCGGATTCGGCGCTAAACACAAGGGCACGGCTCCCGCCGCGGAGGCTCGACTGTGGCAGGCGGAGAACGGCCGCCTGGCCATCTTCTTCGCCAACTACATTGACCAGCCGGTTGAGTTCAAGTATCACCTCGACCCGGCCAAGTTTGGACTGAAAGGGAAGCGATTCGACTTGAAAGAAATTACCCCTGAGGGCGCGACCCCCATCACCACCGTCACTGGACCAGTCGAGCGAGCCGAGAATTTGGGCCCGAGAAAACTGAAGGTGGTTGAGATCACACTTGCTGGTGATTGACCCATGAGAATGGTAGCCCCTCCCTTGGGGAGAGGGTGCCCCGCGAGGGTGCTTTCGCGAGGCACGCTGGTTGGGTGAAGGGTTACTGTCGCTATCGCGCTCTCTCCCCGAATGTTGCTTTGTTTGACCACATTTGTGGTATTCTTTGACCGTATGCTTGACTTACGTTCCAAGGCACGCCAGCGGCTCCTCGCCTATTACGTCACTAATCCTCTGGCCCGTCACCATTTGCGGGACTTGGCGGATCGCCTGAGTATTGACCCCTCGAACCTGTCGCGAGAGCTCCGACGCTTGGAGGGCGAAGGGCTTTTCCAGGCGGAAGTCAGCGGCCGCCAAAAGTATTTCCGGCTCAACCAGCGGTATCCTTTATTTCGGGAAGTGCGCAGCATCGTCGCGAAAACCATCGGTGCGGCGCCCCTGATTGCGCAATCCCTGCGGACAATTGAAGGCATCGAGGAGGCCTGCCTCTACGGGTCATTCGCGCGGAACCAACAGGATGCTGCGAGTGATATCGATCTGCTGGTGATTGGCAGGCCTCGAGGCGATGCTTTGGCGGAAGCCATGTCGAAGCTTGAGCGGCAACTCGGCCGGGAAGTTAATTACACGATTTTATCGCGGGACGAATTCGAGTCGCGCCGCAGGCGGAAGGACGCTTTCCTTGAGGACGTCTGGCGCAATCGACGAGTTTCGCTCCTAGCTCCACATGAAAAAGTTCAAGCCACACAGCGTTGACTGGGCGCAAATCGAGCGGTTCCTTGCAAGCGCCGACAGAAAGCTGGCGTCGGCACATCGAATCCTCGCCTTTGATGAGGAGGCGTGCCTGCAGCAAGCTTATGAAGCCATGCTCCGGGCTTCGTTGGGTTTTATGTTCAGCCACGGCTTCCGGGCAAGGAGCCAACCCGGCCATCACATCGCGATCATCGAGTTCGTGCGCGGGCGAGTTGATGCCAAGCACGCTGGCCTGCTCGCAGTCTTCGACCATCTCCGGCGAAAGCGCAACATGGCTCTCTATGACGACTCGGGTTTCGTCTCGCGCCACGAAGCCGAAGAGTCGCTCGAATCCGCCCGTGATTTCATCGAAGTCCTCCGGGCTGACATCGCCGCTAGAAAGCCCTGATCCTTTCGGGCTCGCCGGCCACAGTCAGGAAATCCTCTTGGGGATCCCATAATCCGCCTCGAGTTTCAACGTTTCGCCGGGCGCCAGCGTGCGCTTTGCTGACCACAAGCCCAGAGTCACTGCGGGCTCTGACTTGCCCGCCCATTGTGCGAAGCAGCGCGAAACCTGACCCTTGGGAAAGCGATTGACCACGCCCTCGCTCGTCCCGGGGTTAGCGAACACCCATTCTCCGTCGGGCTGCTCCGAGGCGTCGTAGACCTTCGAGCCCCTGGGCTCCTGGCCTGGCTCGATGAGTTTCTGCTCCACGGCTTTTCCATCCTGCTGGTGGAAGGAGAGGGCGGCCCGGTCCAGGCTTCTTGAGCCCACCAGGCATCGCGACTGGATCACGGCATCGAGCGCCGAAGCGCCGCCATTCTCGAGCGTGGTTTCCGTGTGCACGACGGGCTCATCCTTGCCCAGCCGCATCACGCGCCTCGCCTTGAGGCCATTTGCGAACGTGCCGGTAAGGCGCAGCTCCGCCGTGCCGCTCTGCGGCTCGAGTTCCCAATTCACTTCGTAGGCCCGGGCGGCGAGATAGTCGGGGTAGACGGCCACGCTCAGCCCGCCCGCATCCGGATACGCTCGCTCGCCGGGGTCGGGACGATGCAGCGCGTCCCTTCCGGTTTCCCTATCGATCATGCGGATGATGCGGCCGCTCAGCTCCGGCGCCACGTCGACTCGCAGCGCCGCATTCTGAAGCGTCGCCACACGATAGGGCCGAATCAACTTGCTGAAATTCTCTTCGTCCACGGTCAGGGGCACACCTTCGTGAAGCTGGGTGATGCCGAAGGAGCGCACGTCGCTCATGAAACTCCCAAAGCTAGCTTTCAACTGCTCGAGGTTCGCGGGCGCATACGTTCCGTTGCGGACCTCGAAGGCTTTCGCGTGCATCAGCTTCACGTAATCGATTGAGAGCCGCGCCTTTTTCACCCTCGATTTCGTCGCGTCATCGGCGGCGGCGGTTTCGGCTTCCTTGAAAAGCTTCAGCGACTGGGCTAGAAACTCGTCCGGCAGATACGCTGCTCCGGGGCTCGTGTAAATCCACATGTGGTTCCCCTTGCCCTGGGGCGCGGGCCGAACTTGCCGTTGCAACAAGTCGAAGTAAGCCCGCAAGGGGCGCGCAGCTTTACCGTAGCACGCGGCCATGAACTCGTTGACGACTTTGTTAACATCCACGCGTGGGTTCCACAGCAGGCGCGCCATCACGTAGGAGCGAAGCTCGGCGTTCTCTCCTCCGCCGCCTTCGGCAAAGT
Organism: uncultured Acidobacteriota bacterium; assembly: GCA_963770415.1. GTDB lineage: Bacteria > Acidobacteriota > Terriglobia > UBA7540 > UBA7540 > CAVROP01. The sequence continues at coordinate 121,166 of CAVYPU010000008.1, read as the reverse complement.
CGCCCTCGAGGAATATCCCTACCACCCCATTCTTCCCGTACATGGGAATGTTGGCGGCCAGCTCGTCGAAGTCCGGGAAAGGCAGCAGGTAGTGCGCGAAGTTCGTCACGTAGTGCCAGATGTAAAGCTGGTTCGTGATCTTGGACCAGGCGCGGAGGTGATTCATGAAGTAGGCATCGTCCTTGCAGGTCTCATAGGCGTGCGCTTCGCAGGCCCCGATGGGGCAGAGGCGGATGCGAACGTTCGCGAGCGGGCGCACGTGCAAGGGCGGAGGCTCCGAGTACCAGTAAGCCAGGGTATCGATCAGCTTTTCCGGGTGCTTCTTCCCGACCTCGGCGGCCACGGCGTTAACGAACCGCAGGATGGGGCCCGAGTGCGCGCCGCCTTCTTCCTGCTCGACGCGCAGGCAGTTCTCGCATTCGCACGATCCCTCGCAGTCATTCTGCGAGACGGAGTAAATGCTGGCCTCGGGGTGCTGCTCGATCCATTCGAGCACCGTCCTAATGGTGAGCGCAAGCACGTTGGGATTGGTGAGACAAAGCTGGGCGCGCTCGCTTCTGCGCTTGCCATCGACCAGAGCGTAGTATTCGGGATGGTCCGCGAAATATTTGTCGGGGGGCAGTATGGAGTAAAAGGTGTGCACGAAGGGGAAGTAGATGAACTTGCCGCCCGTTGACTCGTCGAGCGCCATCGACGACCCATTCACCCGGTTGCGGGCCGCCCAGTCTTTGTCAGAAGCTTCCGTGAAGAACGGCTCGCGATACTCGAAGGCAGGCTTCTGCGATTCATCGAGTGGCTCGACCGCGATCGTCGGCTTCCGCGGGATCGCGCTTACGTCGCGCGTAAACCACCGGCAGCCCAGGTTGTCCAGGAACGTGTAGACGCCGTACAGGGTCCCGCGCTGCGCGCCTCCCACGATCGCAAGACGCTTACCTGCCGTCCTCAGCACGAAGCCCTCGGGGCCAAGCCGCTCGAACGCAATCTTCGGGGCCACCTGCTCGACGAGCTTGCTGTTACCCACCAGGACCAAATCGCCTTGGGGATTTTCCGCATCCGTGACGATGGGCAGGCGCGCGCCCGACATTTCCTCGAGGAATCTTTGCAGCTCATCGGCAGCGTGCTTCTCCGAAGGCGAGGCAGCTTCCGAAAGGCAGATGGAATAGGTCGATTTCCCTTCCTTCACCAGCACCAGCGGCTGCTTCGCCGCATCGAGCGGGGCTGCCAGTGTGTGGATCCGGCCCGCGGCCAACCCCACGCCGCTCAGTACCGCAGACTTCAGAAACTGCCTTCGACTCTTGTCGTTATGATTTGAATTTTCCATTGCGGTTGACCTCCATGAAGTTGTCGTCCTGTACCCGCGCCGTTCTTTAAGTGGGCTAAACCGTGCCATGTCATTCCGAGCGCAGATTTTATGAGCTTTAGCTCGCCATTGTGCATGAAAAGGCCTGGATTCCCGCTTCCGCGGGAATGACAACCCGTGCGTCATCCCCGCGAAAGCGGGGATCCACTGGTGCTGCGTCGGACTATTTTCATGGCAGCGAGGAGACTCGCTCCGATTCCCAGCTCTGCGACCGATTCAGAAGCAGAGCGGGGTTCCTTGCTGCGCTCGGAATGACACCGGCTTAATAGTTGATCCATTGTTTATAAAAAAGGTATTGCTGGATCCAGGGCCGCGTCCAAGGATTGCGGGCGCAGTAGAAGACCGAGGCCGCGGAAACGAGCAAGAAGGCCAGGGCCATGCCTCGGAACCAGCGTTGGGCGATTTTGCCTTGCAACCCCTCGGGGAGCAGCATCAGCCACAAAGGAATCAACCAGAAAGTCCAGCGCAGGCCGCAGCACATGCCGCCGTAATTACGCTGTCCGGCGAAGAATGTGTAGAAAACGAGCAAGACTATGGTGAGGAAGGCGGCGAGCGCCGCGACCGCGCGCAACGAGCTCATGGGCGAGCGCAGCGACCTCCAGGCCCCAATGAGCGCAAAGATGAAAATCGGTGAAAGCGAGAAAATCCCGTGGTGCCCGAGCAGCATATTGAACACGTAAACGGGCCAGGGCTCGTAAAGGCTGTCAACTCCTGGACCGGGCTGACCTGTGAACTTTCCGGTTGCCGGATCAACACTGCTGCCCGCGAGCCGCCCGGAAGCCGGATCAATCAGCCAATACGAGCCGGGGAAAACGTAGGCGGACTTGAGCGCATAAGCGGGCTGGAGGTTTCCGGTGACGAGGTAGTTCGTTGTGAAGTGGCCCGCGATGGGAATCAGCGCCAAGGGTAGAAACCAGGTCAGTGTCTGCCGCCGGGCTTTCCAAGCGAGAGCCGCTGCGAGCGCTACGAGGAATGCTGCGGCCGGAAATTCGGTCACCGCCGTAAATCCGGCGAAAAACCCTGCCACTGCGAAAAGCTGCCACCGCCGCTGCCCCTCGTACCAGATGAGGAACGCAGGGTAGAGCGCGAAAAATGAGCTGAACGCCGCGATGGTGTGGTTGTTCAGTGTGGTGCTGAAACCCGTCAGAAAAGTCCCGAGGCCCGCGGCGGTCATGGCGTAGACCCGAATCCAGGGGTCAGGGGCAAGCCGCTCGAGGAGTCTCGAGAACAGAACCAGAAAGATAATCAATGGCACAAGGTTTACCGAAGCCACAATTGTGCGGATGACGGTTTCCGGGCAATTGCGAAAACTGAAGATACCGAAGCTCAGCTTCTTGAGGAGAAGGTATTCGCCGGCAAGCAACGTTTCGAAGAGGGGCGGCTTGGAGGAATAAAAGTGACCGTGCAGGCGGACACGGTCGATCGTCTCCGGCCAGGGCGTCTCATCGATGTTGTAGGTGCCGCGCTCGGCGAGGCTGTAGACGGTTGCCCAGCGCGAAAGGTCGTTCATGCCGTGCATAGGAAGAGCGACGCCGCGCGAGTTCCGTTCGGCGCGCGCAATGAAGATCAAACCCAGCACAGCCCCTGCGGTCACCGCGATCAGGATAAAGTCCAGGGACCTCCTTGCCATTGCTGAATCCCCGCTCCTGTTGTGCGAAGGGGCACCGCCCCCCGCCCCGGTGTCCCCCGTCCCGCTTAAGAGCGGGGCAGGAGGTGAGGCAGAGGCGCTCCACGAGTCGCGTTTTCTCGAGCGGCTCATCCGGCATTCCCCTGAGAGGGTGGAGTAAATTCGGCAATGCTGTACTTGTGCTCTTTGCGGATATTTTGAGACGCCACAAGCTCAGCGAGAAATCCGATGGCCAGCATTTGAAAGCCTATTATGAGGCAGCCGAGAGAGTAGAGGAGCAGAGGCCGTGCCCCGATGGGGCCGAAGCCGTGCACCCCGAAGCGCGCCAGCACCCAGCACACGGCAAGGTACGACAGACCCAGCGCCCCCAGGCAGGAAGCAGGCAGGCCGATTCCGCCCAGCAGATGCAGCGGACGCTGCCCGAAGACGGTCAGGAAGATCACCGTAAGGAGATCCAGGAAGCCCTTTACGAACCGGTGAAAATGGTACTTCGATCGCCCGTGGAGCCGCGGATGATGCTCGACGGGCAACTCTGCCACTCGATAGCCACGCGCGTGCGCCATCACGGGTATGAAGCGGTGCAACTCCCCGTATAACGGCAGTTCCTTCACTACCTCGGCCCGAAAGCATTTCAGCCCGCAGTTGTGGTCGCGAAGCTCAAGGCCCGACATTCGGCTGACCAGCCAGTTGAACACGTGGCTCGGCCACACCTTGTGCCACGGGTCTTTCCTGACGCGCTTCCAGCCGTTCACCACGTCAAACCCTTCCGCCAGCTTGCTCAGAAACCTGGGAATTTCAGTCGGGTCGTCCTGCAGGTCGGCGTCCATCTGGAACACCACTTGCCCCTGCGCGGCGTCGAACCCCGAGGCCAGCGCGGCGGCCTTGCCGAAGTTGCGCCGGAAGCGAATGCCGCGAATGCGCGGGTCGCTTTCAGCGAGCCGGCGAATCCTGTCCCACGAACCGTCACGGCTGCCGTCGTCTACGAATATTATCTCGATTTGAAGTCTGTGGGTCGAGGCTACATTGAGCAAAATCTTGCCCAGTTCCGCGATGCTCTCGCTCTCATTGAGGACGGGAATGACCACGCTGATCAATTCGGATTTGCCTGGCTTTGACTCCATCAACTCATTCAGCCTGATGTAGGGGTAGGGCTTGCCCTACCCTCGTCCAAGGACCGCGCGATGAACAGGGGACGGCAAGCCGTCCCCCTACGAATCGTTGGGACCAAGGGTGAGCTGCCGACGGTACAATGAATCTCATTACACGCCTTCAGGCGGAAGCCCCAAGCCCGAATACCTTCTCAGTATACTCGCGGCTCAAACGCAAATCCTCGTCGAGAGAGCGAGTGATTTCTGTGCCCTTTTCGTAAGCGAGTTCGACCACCAGGTAGCCCGCGAAGTTAATGCCGCGCAGGTAATCGGCGACCGACAAATAGTCCACGTCACCAGGTCCGAAATCTTCCGCCCAGATACCCAGATGGGAATTGCGCAGGTGTAGCTCCACAAGGCGATCGCCCGTTTCGCGAACGAAGCTCATCACCTCCTGGCCGCCGCGATAGGCCCAGTGCACGTCCACGCAGCACAGCACGCGGCGAGGATTGGTGTGCTGCAATAGATGGCTCCATTCGCGAGCGTGCTCCGCGAGCTCGGGAGTGTGGTGGTGAAGCGCCAGCTTGATTCCCTGCTGGTGCAGCTCGACGGCCAACTGGTCAACGTACTTCGCCTGGGTATTCAGTTCCTCGGCTGTTTTCAGGGCTTGGGCGGGCTTGGGACTCGGGTTGGTAACGATTAGGCGCGTCCCGTGCGGTTTGAGCAATCGCCCCAGCTCGACAACCTCTTTGACTGATTTCTCGGCCGCAGCCGTCTCGTGCAGCGTTGTTCCCGCGTAGATCGTCTCCGGAGCCAGGTGGTATTTGGCCAGCAGCTTGAAAGTTTGCTCGCGTAGCGCCGGCTGGAAGAAGTCTTGATTGAGTTCCACCCGGCGGTACCCGGCGCCATGAAAACTGGCAAGAACCTCCTCCACCCCCTCGGCCAGAGTTTTCTTCTCGGCGGCGAGGTGCTGGATCCAAATGTAAACCTCGACCGAGAGCTTGGGAGCGTAGCGGCTTGCGGTAGCCTGACTAGCCCCCCCGAGCGGCCGGCTGAGCAGCGCGGCGCCGGCAAGCGATGCGAGTCGAGACAGCATCTCCCGACGACTCTCGCGGCTGTGGATTGTCGCCATGTGAACCTGCCTCCTCTGGGATCGCGGACCCTTGATTTTCGCGGCAGAATGGAGCGCGCCGCAGCTTTCTTGATGACACAAGCTGACGGGGTGAATGTACCGCCTCGCGCAAGTCGGGTCAAGCTTGTTGTTTGCGCCGTTCGGGCCATGTGGAATTAATAACAGTTCGGCTTGCGGCTCATTCACCCGTGGCGATATACTGGCCGCCGCGTTCAAAGCAGGTGCCGGGGGTCGGGTTTCAGGTGCCAGGGGTTGCATACCCCAACACCGCTCGGTAGTCCCTTACACCCGACACCTGGAGCCAGCCACCTGACAGGAGCGACCATGGCCATCAACCTAAATCTCGAGCACGTTGCCCCAGCGCCCCAGCGCAAGGACTACCGGGTCGGGGCCATCGGCGCGGGGTTCATCATGAGTGATTGCCACCTGGTGGCGTACGGCCACGCCGGCTACAACGTGGTGGGGATTGCCTCCGCCTCTCGAGAGGAGTCGGCGCGAGTGGCCAGCGCGCATGGAATATCGAAGGTGTACGGCACGTATCAGGAATTGCTGGCGGATCCTTCCATTGAAGTTGTAGACATCGCTGTGCCGCCCGACCAGCAGTTGATGATTGTGCGCGAGGCGGTAAGACACTCGTCGCACATCAAAGGCATCCTGGCGCAAAAGCCGCTGGCCATGAGCTTCGCCGACTGCAAAGAGATCGTGCGCCTCTGCGAGGAAGCCGGCATCACACTGGCCGTCAATCAGAACATGCGCTACGACCATTCTATGCGCGCCCTCAAGACCCTGCTGAAGCGCGGTTATCTGGGCGACCCGGTGCTGGCCAGCATCGAGATGCGAGCCATCCCGCACTGGAAGCCATGGCAACTCGCTTACACGCACCTGACCTTGCTCAATATGAGCATCCATCACCTCGACAGCTTCCGTTACCTGTTTGGGGAGCCTGAAAGCGTCTACGCAAGCGCCCGGAAAGATCCCCGCACGCCTTCCGAGCACGTTGATGGCGTGGTGCTGTACATCCTCGAATATCCGGGTGGCTTCCGCGCCACCGCCTGGGACGACGTGTGGGCCGGCCCCGCGCGCGAAGGCACGCCACCCGACCTTTACATCAAGTGGCGCGTTGAAGGCACCGAAGGCATGGCGCAGGGGACCATCGGCTGGCCCGCTTACCCGGCCCACACGCCGAGCACCCTCGATTTCACAACCAGGCAAGAGCCCGGGTGCTGGTTCTCTCCGCGTTGGAAAGAAGCGTGGTTTCCTGACGCCTTCGAGGGCACTATGGGCCAATTGCTCGAGGCGCTGGCCACCGGCGCTGAGCCTGCGATCAGCGGCCGCGATAACCTCAAGACCATGGCCTTGGTCGAGGCTTGCTATAAATCCATCGAGGAGCATCGGCCGGTCAGGGTCGAAGAATTCGGATGGGTCGAGAAGTCAAGGAGTCGAGAGTCGAGGAGCTAAGGACTTCTCGACTCTCGACTCCTCGACTCTTGGGAGGGCATCATGAAACTAGGACTTATCAATTCGGCTTGGCTGGGGACTTCGGTCTCGACCGCTGAAGGCATACGCAACACGAAAGAGATCGGGTTCGACACCATCGACATCTTCAACGACCCTTTGGACATTGACATCAAGGAGCGGCGGCTGATCAAGGACACTTGCCGCGCCGTTGGCTTGCCGGTGGTCTCGGTCTGCTGCTGCGCGCTCGGCATCGCGGACTTCAACGCCGCCGTCGAGCGCTTCCACGTCACCCGCTGCAAAGCCTATCTTGACTTCGTCTATGAACTCGAAGCCAGGAACCTGTTACTCGTGGTGGGCGAGTACATCTGGCAGCAGGAGGTTATTCCGCCCAAGGTCCAGTGGCAGACCGCCGTCGATAACGTCAGGACGCTAGGCGATTACGCCGCCAAACTGGGCCTCGAAATCGCTATCGAACTCGAGCCTTTCAAGCTTTCCATTGTTAATACTTTGGATAAGATGGATCGGTTCCTGAAGGATGTGGACCACCCCGCCGTACGCGCCAACCTCGACATCTCGCACCTGGCGCTTGCCGGCACGCCCCCGGAGTCCGTTCCAAATCTCAGGGGGCGCATCGCCCACGTTCATTTCTCCGATTGTGACGGCAAGGTCCACGGCGATCTGCCGCCCGGCCGCGGTGTGGTGAACTTCACTCCCTACCTCCAGGAACTCAAGAACCTGGGCTTTAATGGCACAATAAGTATCGAGCTCGAGTATTCGCCCGAGCCTGCGAAAATCGTGGAATGGGTCACGGAAGCGTATCGCGAGACCAATCGCTTGATGCAGAACCTTGGAATACGGAATTGATGATAGAGGAATGGCGATTTTCGATTGCCATGATGCGCTGCAATCGGCATTCGTCAATCGACAATTGTCAATCAAACGGGGGATAACGATGAACCTTAGAAGATTCGGCCGCACCGGGTGGATGGTGAGCGAACTCGGTTACGGCATGTGGGGAATGGCAGGCTGGACCGGCTCGAACGATGATGAATCGAAGCAAGCTCTCGAAAGGTCCGTCGAGCTAGGCGTCAACTTCTTCGACACGGCTTGGGGGTATGGGGCAGGTCATAGCGAAGGGTTGCTCGGATGGCTGGTGCGCCGGCACTCGGGCAAGAAGCTTTATACGGCCACGAAGATTCCACCCAAGAATTTCCAGTGGCCCAGCCGGCGCGAATTCACGCTCGACGACTGTTTCCCGCCCGATCACATCGAGGACTACGTTCATCGCAGCCTCAAGAACGCCGGCCTTGAGAGCTTCGACCTGATGCAGTTTCACGTTTGGGAAGATTCCTGGCTGGCCGACGATCGCTGGGCGAAGAAGATGGACGAACTGCGCCGCCAGGGGTTGATTCATGCCGTGGGTATCAGCATCAATCGCTGGGAACCGTGGAACGGCGTGCGAGCCGTCGAATCCGGCCTGGTTGATGCTGTGCAGGTGATCTACAACATCTTCGACCAGAACCCGGAGGATGAACTCTTCCCCGCTTGCGCGGCGAAGGACGTGGCGGTGATTGCGCGCGTTCCATTTGATGAAGGCACGCTCACCGGCACGCTGACGGTGAACAGCAAGTGGCCCGAAGGCGACTGGCGTAACACGTATTTCGTCCCGGAAAACCTCAAGGCCAGTGTGGCGCGTGCGGACGCGCTCCGGCCATTGATCTCGAGCAGCATGACCATGCCCGAGATGGCGATGCGCTTCATTCTGAATAACCCCACGGTCGCCACCATCATTCCCGGAATGCGCCGGGCGAGGCATGTGGAAGCCAATGCCGCCGCTTGCATCGCCGGGCCCCTTCCGAAGGAACTTTATGAGAAGTTGAGAGCGCACCGCTGGGACCGGAAACCGACGGGATGGTCGCAGTAGGCGCCGCGCTACGTGGGTGCCGGAAATTCACTCGTGTCCAAAACAGGAGATCTGAGTGGGTGGACGATCTACGGCTTCGCCGCTTGCTATGCGGGCTGGCTCCGCCTGCCCGGAACGCGCCGCTGACACCCATCCTCCATCTCACCGCGCCGGAGGCTCAGCCTCCGGCGCGGTGAGGATGAGGGAAACATGGCCGTTTCGGCTCGGAAGGGCGGAGCCCTTCCGCAGAGCGGGGCGGCCGAGCCGCAACGCTCTGCCATTTTGGACAATAGTGTCAGAAATTAGCCCTCTCCCCTGGGTAGAGGGTGGAATGCGACGGCGCTTTCACCCCCCGTCGTGGTCCGGTTGACGGGCCAATTGCACGGCGAGGAGGAACACACTATGGAAAACCAATTCTCGAGGCGAACGTTTCTCGCTCAGACAGGGGCCGTGGCGGCCACGGCGGCGTTCCCGCGCACCGGCGCACCGGCTGCCGGCCGTCCGATGCGGTTGGGTGGGCCTATGTTCATCAACTCCGATGATCCCGGCGAACAGGCGCGAGAGCACCGCCGGCTGAGGTTACCGCGCCGCTTACGCTCCCAAAGTGGAATTGAAAGACAAGGAGAAGATCGCGGCCATCATCAAGGAATTTGCCGCGCAGGACGTGGCTCTCGCGGAAGTAGGCGCCTGGGTGAACATGCTCGACCCTGATCCTGAGAAGCGCCGCAAGAACCTGGATTACGTGCAGGAGCGGCTGGCGCTCGCCGAAGAGCTTGGCACGCGTTGTTGCGTGGACATCGCGGGCTCTTATAACCCTAAGCATTGGGACGGCCCTGACCCCAAGAACCTCAGCCAGGAATTCATCGACGCCACCATCGAGAACTGCCGCAAGCTGATTGATGCCGTCAAGCCGCGCCGCACCAGGTTCAGCATCGAGATGATGCCCTTCAACTTCCCGAGCGGCCCGGACGAATACCTGAAGCTGATCAAAGGGGTCGATCGCAAGCCCTTCGCCGTCCATCTCGACGTTTGCAACGTGATGAACAGCCCGGAGCGCATGTACCACAACGGCGCCGTCATTCGCGAGTGCTTCCATAAGCTCGGGCCGTGGATTGCTTCCTGCCACGCCAAAGACCTGAATTGGGAAGATTACGTCCAAGTGAGCCTGCGCGAAGTGATTCCCGGGCGTGGCCAGATCGATTACAAGGCTTATCTGAGCGAACTGGCAAAGCTCCCTGTCAACGCGCCTTTGATGCTCGAACACTTGAAGACCGCCGACGAATATGCCGAAGGACGACGTTACATCCAAGGTATCGCCCAGGAACTGGGCCTGTCCTTCGGTGCGTGAGTCGCGCCGCGCGAAAAGCGAAATTCGAAACTCGGAAGCTTGTGCCCCTGAATCCCGAATCCCGAATCCTGTACGAAGGAGCTAATTCATGACAAGCGAACCCGGAATTACTCGACGCGACTTTCTGAAGGAAGCGGCGGTGGCGGGGGCTGCGGCAGCCGCGATCGGAGGCCTAGCCCCGGCGCGCGTGCTGGGCGCGAATGACAAGATCCGCGTCGGCGCCATGGGCACCGGCCAGCGCTGCCAGTACCTGATGAACCTTTTCAAGAACAACCCCGAGGTCGAACTTGTGGCCATTTGCGATGCCTACGGCCCGCGCCGCGAGCAGGCATTATCGATTGCCGGCGCGGACGCCAAAGCCTGCCTTGATTATCACGAACTGCTCGACCGCAAGGACATCGACGCCGTCATCATCGGCAGCCCCGACCACTGGCACAAGCAGATGCTCATCGACGCGCTGCATGCGGGCAAGGACGCTTACGTCGAGAAGCCCATCATGCACTCCATCGAGCAAGGCGTCGAGATGGTGCGAGCCGTCGAGGAGTCGAAGCGCATCGTGCAGACGGGCACGCAGCAGCGGAGTTGGCCGCACTGGATCATGGGCAAGCAGATCGTGGATTCCGGCAAGCTGGGCAGAATCACTTTCGTCCACACCTACTGGTACCAGAACTACACCCGCTTCTTTAAGGGGCTGCCGGAGGTCGATCAGTCGCAGCTCGACTGGAAGCGTTTTCTTGGCGATGCGCCCGAGCAGCCGTTTACGCTCGAAAAGTTCTATTGGTGGCGCTGGTTCTGGGACTTTGGAGGCGGGATATTAACCGATCTATTTACACACTGGATTGATGTTATCCAGTGGTATATGGGTCAGCCTGCTCCTCTAACCGCGACCACTACGGGAGATCTCTACCACATGCCCTGGCAGGCCCCGGACACCCTCACCGCAGCCTACGAGTATCCCGGCAAGTTCATGGTGACCTTCACCGGCGCGATCAACAGCGGCGTGGATGACGGGGGCATTATCTTCCGGGGCAGCGAGGCGACGCTCAAAATCGACCGCTCGCACATGGCGGTTTATCCGGAAGGCGCCATGTCGGTGCCCGGGACGCTCACGCCCGAGCCTGAAATCCTGATGCGCTCCGAGCGCGACGGGACCATCGACAACGTCAGGAACTTCCTCGATTGCGTGCGCTCGCGCAAGACTCCCAATTCGAACATCCACGTGGCCTTTGAGGCGGCGCGCACTTCCTGGATTGGAAACATCGCCCTTAAGCGCGGGATGAAAGTGGCGTGGGACGCGACCAAGGGGCAGTTGTCTTAACCGCCTCAGGCGCGGTGCGGACCTCGAAGCACGCGGGCCGGCAGCAGAATGATCGCGGCCAGTAGCGCAAAGACGCCTGTCACCGTAATGCCCACAAGCCGGAAGGGCAAGAGCAGCAGCCACACGAACGGGTAGAGGATCAGCGCCACAAGCGCCAGCGGCCAGCAAATTACCAGAAGTATGCACCAGAGCAGGAATTTGACCATCGGCAGACCTCCAGAGCGTCCTACTGTCTAATTATACGCAGCGCGGTGGGGAATGTTCCATCCCAAGCGGGACCCCCTCACCCGGCCAAGTGCGACAACCCTTTCCCCTATTCGTGTTGACAGCCCTCTCCCATCGGCCATAGGCGCTAGAATAACATCGTCACCCCAAGCCAAGCCGCATCAGCGGCGCAAGAATGTGGCCCACGGCGAAAGCCGTGGGATGACGGTACAAAGAAAGCACGCTGAGCCACGTAGTGGCGACAGAAGATCTACGGTTATCAGGCCTGCTCTGTCGCCCCTCCCGGGGCTTTATCAGGAGCATTGGCCCTGCCTTTTCCCCACGGCTTTCGCCGTGGGCCACATTTTTGCACTACTGTCCAAAATGGCAGAGCGTTGCGGCTCGGCCGCCCCGCTCTGCGGAAGGGCTCCGCCCTTCCGAGCCGAAACGGCCCCGTTTCTCTCATCCTCACCGTGCCGGAGGCTGAGCCTCCGGCACGGTGAGGATGAGGTTGGGTGTTTGCGGCGCGTTCCGGGCAGGCGGAGCCAGCCCGCAGAGCAAGCGGCGAAGCCGCAGATCGCCCGCCCAGTGCTCCTGTTTTGGACACGAGTGACATTCTTGCGCCCGCTCCGGCGGGCTCCGGAACCGCATCGAGACCGTTCTAGCGCCCTGTCCCACGTAATCCTTGACAATGTCCCTCTCCCCCTTGGGGGAGAGGGTGGACCGCAGCCGGCGGTTTCTTCAGCCGGGGCGGGCCGGGTGAGGGGGTTCCTGCCCACCGACCCTATGTCAACAATAAGGTGAGACACGACACTAGCGCCTATGCCCCTGCGGCGAGAGGGCTTTCGAATCGAATGAGAGTGGAAGGATGGTTTGCCGCAGGCCGAATGTTTCGACAGTTCTACTTCTCCGCCCAGAGGGCGTAAACCAGGCAGGCCATGAAGAGCACGAGTAAGCTTGCGGAAGCAAAAAAGAGGGTGGTAGGCTGGTTCCAGGAATTGATCACAAGGCTCACCAGCCAGTGCGCGTCGGAATGGCCGAAGTTCACGAACCGATCGAGCCAGGCGTGAACGCCGGCCCACTTCCAGGCTACAAACGCTAACAGAGTTGCCAGGGCGCAGGCGAGAGCGAACCTTTCTGCAAGCGCAATGGGGCGCGTAGCGAGTTCTGCCGCTTCCCGCCGCGCGCGCAGTTGTGCCTTCCACCAGACAAGCCCGGCGTCAGGCAATTTCACATCAGCCAACAAAGAGGCTTGTTCTTCCCGCAGGGCCTCGGCCACGAGAACGGTTTCCGAGCAAACAGCGCAACCCTCCACGTGGGCGCGCAGGGCCGCATCGCACGCCTCCGGCCAGTGTCCACGCCGCAGCGCCTCCGCGACGGCCTGTTCGTTTTCGCACTGGGGCAGTTTCATGTCTTTGCTCAAAGCCGCGGACCACAGAATCGAGGGTCCGCGCTACCTGCTTTTTGCGCCGAAAATACCCGCCCGGCGCAAGATCCCCACGAGCTTTTGCCGGGCGCGGAAAAGCATTGGACGCACGCTGGCAGTTCGCAACCCAACCACGTCGGAAATCTCCTTGTGACTCGATCCCTCGACGTAAGCGAGCCAGAGCAGTTGCAACTCGCGCGGGGTCAGCTTGCGCAAGGCTCCCGTCAGATCAGATCTTGCCTGCACGCTCTCTGCAGTCCGTTCCCCCGCAGGCAGCTCCTCCATTTCATCGAGCGGGACGTTTACCCTGCCCTGGCCGCGCCGCCAGCGGTCGCGAAGCAGGTTCGTGGCGGTTCGGAAAAGGTATCGCTTCGCCTGCTCGTCGGTCATGGCGGTGTGGCGAGCGCGCAGAAAGCGGTAGTAGCACTCCTGCGCGAGATCGTCCGCCGCGGCGTAGTCACCCGTGACCTTGGCAAGGTACGCCCAAAGCGCGCGGGCCGTCCGGTTGTAGAAGGCCCGGAAGCTCGCTTCATCCATCTCAAAAGCGGCTTCGGTTCGCAGGGCGTCCTCGGCTTGGGCGAGTTCGGTATATGTAAGTTCCCGCATGGCGGCGCAGCGCTCGTCTTTGTCGGGGCGGCTGCCTCTCGGCTTATTCATAGCAGGCCCAGTCGCCCTTCTTCACGGACGCTTCGATGTTACACCTTCGAGCAATCCCAGGTGCTGGGAAATTCCGTAAGAAGCTGCCGCCGAAAGCAGGAATCCCAACCCCACGGTGGTCGCGAGCGTGCCCAGCACCAGGCAGCCTTCCGCGCCTTCAATCAAGCGGCTGCGCAGGAAAAGCAACCCCACACCGACCAGCAGACCCACCACACCCAACTGCATCGACAGGAGGATTCGTCCGAAGGGGTAAGGCGTCGGCCGCGTCCCCGGGGCCTCAAGCTGGAAGGGCTGCGATTCGAGGAAGCGCTTGCCCGCTTCCGTCTCCATGTAGGCGAGCAGTTCCTGGCTGGCGCCGAACTTTTCCAGCAGCTTCGTGTGGACTTCAGCCTGGACTTTCGCCACTCTGCTCCATCTGCGATTTTCCAAAGTCACCTTCAGTACCCAGAGCAGAGCGCCGAGGATGAGCACAAATACCAGGAAGGGACCCACAGCACTCATGAGGCGACCCATGCCGTAATGCTCGGGAGACCTGCTGCTGGCGCGCTCCGCCTCGTACTGGAGTGCCTGGATCTTCAAGGCAGGGCCACAGGGTCCGTTCAGGGCCAGATTTGCGGGATCGGGGACCGGCTCGGACGCCATTTCGGGAGAAACCGGCAACCCCCGGGTGATCGAGGGAATCTGCCCGGCCGCCGGATTCCCGCTCAGAAAGGCCGCGAGCTCCGGATGCTGGCGGAGATAACCTTTGTCGCGAACCAGCTTGGGTTGCTTCACAAGCTCCGCGTAGATATTCGGGTGCGCCGCGAGGAAAGTGATGAATTGCTGTTGCGCCGATGATACCGCCGCTGCCTCGCTTTGGCTCGCACCTTCCTGAGGCGCCGACGCCGCGTGCAGGAAAGTCGCCCCCGCAATTCCTGTTGCCATTATCAAAACTGTAAACCGCGAAACGTGCCGCCTGAATGAACTCTGCATGATTACCAACCTCCGTCATTTTCGATACGCTGAAGATCCTTCACTGGCTATAACGCACGACGGGGCAATTTGTTAACAGGCAGGACAGCGACGAAAGGCCGCAACCAAAATGTGGCACGGCCATCCTGGCCGTGCCCACGGGCAGGATGCCCGTGCCACCGCACCACGCGTCATTTCTTGGGTTACAATGGGCGAGAGGACAACTCTTCATGCGTAGGCTCACGCCATTTGCAGCTCGCTGCAGTGCAGCACTGGTTGTAATCGCCCTGCTCCTCTTTGGAGCCGGTAAGGTTATGGTGTGGGCGCAACGCGCGACGCCGGAAGACGAGATGATTATTAATCATCTCAATGCCGCGATTGATTGGTATCGGCAGATGGCGAGCGCCAACCCGTCGGCGGGTCAAGCCAGCGATTCCTATTACTTTGACAATGCCAAAAGCCTTGCCAAGCAGGCGCTCGAACTCGCTTTCCAGTCGGCCGAAGCGGAGGCAGAAATTGCGTCGGCGGGAAAAGCCGGCGAGGCAGCGGGCGCGAACCCTGCCGGCCCGGGAGCCTCCGACCAACAGAAGAACTTCGCTGCGGCTGCCGCGAACGCAGCGAGCCAAGTCAGCCAGGTCCAAACTCAGCTTGATGCCATCAACAAGCAAATTCCAAAGGCTTCGGGGACGAAGCGGCAACAACTTCTTCTGCAGCACGACAACTTGCAAGCCGAATTGGGGCTCGACCAGGCGGTGGAAGAGGCCATTCAGAAGCTGGTGAAATTCGAGGAGGGCAGCGCGAGCAAGAAAGCGGGCCTAAAAGGGGAGATCAACGAGCTGAAGAAATCTGTCCCGGAGCTCGCCATGAATGCGCCGGCGAAAGGGACGACATCCGTTGCCACGCCGGCCGGCGCGCAATCCGGGGCGCCGCAAGCGGCAGGCTTGATCAGCCAGGCATCGCTTCTCGTCTCGAGGATGCGTGACCTGAACGAGCTTAATCAATTGGTTGATGGGACGACCAAACTCAGCGACCTGGCTCGCCGGTTGCAAACGCCTCTGCGAGCAAAACTCAAGGCGGACATCCAACAGGGACGTGACATGGCGAGCGCCAACCAGGCTGTGCCCGAGGACGCCACGAAAGTTGAGTCAACGCAGAAGAACGTGGCTGCGCTTACGGCGCAGTTCAAGCAAATCTCCGCTGCCGCCCTGCCTCTGGCCCAGGAAACCATGGTCCTTGATGAATGCCGGGCCAACCTGCGGGAGTGGCGAAACTCCATTCATAGGGGCTCCATGCGGGTGTTGGAGCTGGTCCTGATCCGACTGGCCGCGATCTTCATCGGGATCGGCGTGGTGGTGGCGATTGCAAGATTTTGGCGGCGAGCTACGATCCGCTACGTTCGCGAACCGCGGCGGCGGCACCAACTCCTGATCTTGCAGCGCTTCGTCACCGGCTTCTGCATGGTGGTGGTCATCATCGTGGGGTTTGCGAGTGAGTTCGGATCGCTCGCGACCTTCGCCGGCTTTCTGACCGCCGGGATCGCCGTGGCTCTGCAGACCGTCATCCTCTCGGTCGCCGCCTATTTCTTTCTGGTGGGCCGCTACGGCGTGCGAGTGGGCGACCGCATCACGGTTTCCGGGGTCACGGGCGATGTGGTGGATGTGGGAATCGTTCGCCTGTACTTGATGGAACTGGCGGGAACCGGCGTCAACCTGCACCCCACCGGCAGAATCGTGGTGGTTTCGAATTCCGTGCTCTTTCAGGGCATACCCTTCTTCAAACAAATCCCCGGTACCGCCTATGTGTGGCACGAACTGGCGGTCACCTTAGCCCAAGGCAGCGACTACAAACTTGCCGAGACCACATTGCTCGAGGCCGTCAACACCGTCTATGCCGATTATCGCAAGAACATCGAGCGGCAGTACGCATCTTCCGAAAGCTTGATGCAAAGCCCGTTTTCTTCGTCCAGCCCGCAAGCGCACCTGCAACTGGCGGAGAACGGTCTGGACCTCATCATTCGCTACCCGGTCGAAATCCACAGGGAGGCTGAAATCGACAGCCAAATGGCCAGGAAGATGATGGAGGTCATCCACGGAAATCCTGAACTGAAAACTGCTGCGGGCTCGCCGCGGATTCGGTCTGCCATTCGAGCCTAGGGGTGCGCCCCATAAGCGTTTACTTAACGATCAGGGACATCCGAAAGCCCGCAAAGCGGGCGGCATCATTTAGCCCACGGCGAGCCAGCCGTGGGTATGAGCGCCCCGGAAAATACTTACCGAGCCCCGTAGGGGCGACATCTGCATTGCCGTCCATCAGACACGGATGTCGCCCCTACGGGGCTCAAGGGGTCATTCCTCCTGTACGGGTTCCCACGGCTGGCTCGCCGTGGGCTACATGATATCGCCGCTACGCGGCTTGCGATAATACCGATGCCTTTAAGTAAACGCCTATGGGGGTGCGCCCACAGCCGTCTAAATCAGCCGTCAGGCCGGACCTCTGAGCAGCTTTGCAGCCCACCCACTGGAGAGAAAGTCAACCCTTCGTCACCCTCGCGCAAGCGGGGGTCCATATCGCCGAAACGGGCCTGGATTCCCGCTTACGCGGGAATGACGTGACTTTCGACGAGGTGAACGTCTCGATACTGCCGCGACCGCGTCAGCGCAGGGTCACGATGGTGGCTCCCCAGCCTCCGGCTTCGAGCGGGGCGTCCTGGAAGGAGAGAACAAAAGGCGTGCGGGCAAGCACGGCGCGCACAGTTTCGCGCTGCACACCGATGCCTCGCCCGTGAATGATGCGCAGAGCCTTCAGCCCCAGCCGGTGAGCTTCTTCGAGATACGCTTCCACCGCTTCCTTCACGTCCTGCGGCCGCACCGTATGCAGGTCGAAAACATCGGTGATCGGAATGCGCAACGGTTCGTCGTCGTAGTCCATGGTTGATAGTATTCTACGATATAGTTTCTACCCTTGAATCAACAAAGAATGGTTCGCCTCCCGACCAGGCCGGAGGGTATGATGAAGTCTAAGGGAAGGGTTCCTCGAGATCAGTCTTTTGCAGGAAACCAATGAACCTTCTGCGCCGCAGCGCTGACCATGCGAGGCTCGCCAGTGTCTTGGTATGCGCGTTTGCAGCCGTCCTTATTCACGGCGCCGGACACGCAATGGGGCAAACCTTGCAGCAGCCAGGGGCGACACCCTCCGAGACGAAACCATCGCAAGTCCTCGCGCCCTCGCCTCTCCTTACTCCGCAGGAGATGCGGCGCTATGAAAACGTGCAAACCCTTATCGATTGGACTCCCGAGCAGATTCGCGCCCTTCCCGAACTGCGCGGGTTAGAAGCACGCGAAAGCCGGCAAGACCTTCCTGCAATTCTCCGCGCCGTGGGTGAGCATGTGGACGCGTTTTTTGAGGATTTCCCCGACACGTCTTCCACCGAACAAGTCCGGTCGGGGCCCTGCGATAATCCTTCGAGCGATAGATGCCGTGTGAAGTTCAGGGACAAGTTCAGCTATCTGGTGATAACCAATCCGAGGGGAGGCGACCAGCCTCTCGGCGAGTACCGAAGCGACGCGAAGGGACGCCCTATTGACTACCGGCGCCTCGGCAACGGGAAGGTTATCCTCACCTACGGCTTCACGACCGCGCCACTGCAGCACTTTCGGCCCCAATATCAGGAGGGCTGCCGGTTTCGCCTTTTCGGCCGGCAATCGGTCATGGGGCGCGAGGCAGACGTCGTGGGCTTCACGGAAATCCCCGGGAGGTACCCACAGCCGACGGAGTTCCGCCGCGGAAATGCCGTCGTGCCTTTGTTTCTTCAAGGGATTGCCTGGATCGATGCGAAAACCTACCAGATTCTGCGCATCCAAACCTATGCGTTGCCGCCGCCGCCCGGTGTGAGTCTCGAAAAGGAGACGACGCGGATTGAGTTCAGCGCCATTCCGCTTCGCGAGGCCACCGCGTTCTGGCTGCCCACTACCGTGGTAGTAGATGTATGGCTGGACCACCGCCACTTCCGCAACATCCACACCTACTCAAACTTCAAGCTGTTTCGCGTGGAAACCCGAATCGGACCCGCGGTGATGAATTGAAAACCGGGCTGGACCCGTGGAGCGCCCAGGCCGGCATCGCCTCAATGGCAATCCTTGACGGATTTCACATTATAGGCTATCATCCTAGCGTATGGTATGGGAAGGACAGCGCGTAGCGCCTCGCCTTGACTCCGCGCCTCAGCGGGCCTTGACACCAAGCATCGGGGCTGGCTCAAGACATGACAGATTGTCCAACTCAGGCTTGCGGCGATTGAATTATGATGGTGGCCATAACCCGAAGGAAGATTTAATTCTCACGGAACGAAGCGGGAATGTCTATGAAAACAAAGGACCGTCATGAAAAACACCCGAGCTAAGCGGGAATGTTTATGAAAACAAATGACTTATCCGCATACTCAGGAATGTACTTGAAAATAAAGGAATTATTCAAAAGCAGGGCGTGGAAAGTGGATAGCAGCGACAATCTGCCGCCCAGCCCGAGCCTTCACCAAAATGACACTGGACTTAACTCCAGGCTCTTGTATGAGATGACAATAAGTCCTATATCGTCAATGTGAAAGCGATGATCCCGCAGGTGAGGTGGTGTTATAATCCCTTTGATCTTCTCAAGGCCTTCGCAGAAAGGTACGTTTGTGGATACGCTACTACCCAAGAAGGAAGCAGTAGGGGGCACAATCCCCGATGTGCGGGGGGCCAGTGAAAAGCCGGCGACTCCTCCCTCGCGACCGGCACTGGGATCGATGCCGGAACATGCCCGGGGGCTGGGCGGAAGATTGGCTCGTGCCCGTTTCCTGCTTTGGCGGCGCAAGGAACCTGCCGAAGTCGAAAGGCTTCGACGCCTCGACATCCACAAGCGCGGCCGGATCAGCGCGGGGCATATCGTGGATTTGGTAGAATCCGAAGTGGCGGGCTCAAAATCGTCGCTGGTGGTCTACTCATATGAAGTGGCAGGCGTAGCTTACGAGGCCGCCCAGGACGTTTCACCGCTTCCCGAAATCGCCGCCATTGCCAAGTTTCTGCCGGGCCGCACGGTCAGCGTCAAGTACGATACGAAACGGCCCGCGAATTCCATTGTTGCCTGTGAGGAATGGACCGGGCTGCCCACCGGAGGCTGGGAACTCATGGAAGAGGAGGAGGGGGAGAGGGAAGTTAGTAAGCAGTAGGCAGAAGGCAGAAGGCAGAAGGCAGTGGACAACTAGCCACCAGGCCCGAGCCCGAGTCGCTGACCCGGGAGTTTCCGAGGGAACCTCATTCACGGTGTCATTCCGAGCGAAGCGAGGAATCTCGCTCTGAATGCTTTCAAGGGCGGAGCGAGATTCCTCGTCGCCTGCGGCTCCTCGGAATGACGGCAAAACGAGTTTTCACACAGGTTCCCTAGCACCCAGTCCCTAGCCCCTTTATTGCATGACTTTTCAGGACAAACTCGAGGAATTACGCCGGCGCGAGTCGCGCGCCGTGGCTGGCGGCGGCGATGAGCGTCGAGCCAAGCATCACGCCGAAGGGAAGCTCTCCGCCCGCGAGCGGCTGGAGATGCTCTTCGATCCCGACAGCTTTGAAGAGATCGACATGCTGGTCGAGCACCGCTGCCACGATTTTGGCATGTACAAGCAGCGCGTGCCCGGCGATGCGATGGTGACCGGACACGGGCGCATCAATGGCCGCGTGGCGTTTGCGTTCGCGCAGGACTTCACCGTCTTCGGCGGCTCGCTGAGCGAGGCCAATGCCGAGAAGATTTGCAAAGTAATGGACATGGCGATGAAGGTGGGCGCGCCTTTCATTGGGCTCGATGACTCCGGGGGGGCGCGCATTCAGGAAGGTGTAGCCTCGCTCTCCGGTTACGCCAACATCTTCCTGCGCAATACTCTGGCTTCGGGCGTGATCCCGCAGATTTCCGGCATCATGGGACCGTGCGCCGGGGGCGCGGTCTACTCGCCCGCCATCACGGATTTCATCCTGATGGTCGAGAAGTCGAGCTACATGTTCGTGACCGGCCCCGAGGTCATCAAGACGGTCATGCACGAGGACGTTACCAAGGAAGACCTGGGCGGGCCCATGACGCACAATTCCGTGAGCGGCGTGGCCCACTTCGTGACTCACGACGATGCCGATTGCCTGGCCCTGATTCGCGAACTGCTGTCGTTCATGCCGCAGAACAATCATGAGGATCCGCCCCGCCTCGATACCCAGGACCCCACCGACCGCCGCGACGCCGTGCTCGATACCATCGTGCCCGTTGAGCCGGACAAGCCGTACGACATGAAGGAGGTCATCCACCGCGTGGTGGACGACGGCTATTTCCTTGAGGTCCACGAACACTTCGCGAAGAACCTGGTAGTTGGATTTGCGCGGCTGGCGGGTCAAAGCGTGGGCATCGTCGCCAACCAGCCCGCAGTGCTGGCCGGCTGCCTGGATATCAATGCTTCCGTCAAAGGCGCGCGCTTCATCCGCTTCTGCGACGCCTTCAATATTCCCATCATCACCTTCGAGGACGTCCCTGGCTTTCTGCCCGGAACGCAACAGGAATACGGCGGCATCATTCGCCACGGCGCGAAGCTGCTCTTTGCTTACGCTGAAGCCACCGTTCCCAAGATCACCGTCATCACCCGCAAGGCGTACGGAGGGGCCTACTGCGTGATGGGATCAAAGCACGTCCGCACGGATGTGAACCTCGCTTACCCCACCGCCGAGATTGCCGTGATGGGCCCTGAAGGGGCAGTAAACATCGTCTACCGGCGCGAGCTTCAGAAAGCCGAGGACCCGGAGGCCTTCCGGCGCCAGAGCGTTGCGGAGTTTCGCGAGCGCTTCGCCAACCCCTATGTCGCCGCCGAGCGCGGCTGGGTGGACGCCGTAATCCAGCCCCGCGACACGCGCCCCAAACTGATCACGGCTCTGCGCATGCTCGAAACCAAGCGCGACACTTCCCCGCCCAAGAAACACGGGAATATTCCACTGTAGTAATCACCCGGCGAGTTGAAACATGCTAACCAAGCCTATTCGGGGTATCCCCTCAATGTATATGCCTAATATATAAGGCAATATTCCTTGAGAAAAGGATAAATGCCTAGTATATTAGGCATATGTCCACCCTGGCCTCCATCGGGACTGAGATCGTTGCCAGACGGAAGAAGCTTGGCCTCAGCCAGTCCGAACTGGCACGAAGGGCATCTGTCAGCCGGGCCACGCTCGATGCGCTGGAGAACGGCCGCACGGGCGAAATGGGCTTCTCCAAAATTATGAAACTACTCTCCGCGCTCGGCCTTGACCTCAAACTACAGGACGCCGCCTCCGCGAGACCAACGCTCGACCAGCTCATGGAAGAGGACCGCAATGATAAAAGTCTGGACCGACACCGCTGAGGCGGGGCACCTGGACCGTCACGGCGAACGCGGCAGCACGTTCGCGTATTCGCCCGGCGCGATGCCCGCGTGCGCCGTCTCCGTCACCATGCCGGTAAGGCTTGAGTCCTGGAGCGTACCCTTCGGCCTGCTCCCTATTTTCGAGATGAACCTGCCCGAAGGCGTATTGCGCGAGCGGCTCCGTCTCGCTTTTGCAAAGGCCACAGGCAGGTTCGACGAATACGACCTGCTTTCAGTTGTCGGCCGCTCGCAGGTCGGACGCAATCGGTATACCGGCGGCAATGAGCAGCTTCACGAAGAAGTACCCTTTCAATCCGTTCGACGAGATTCTGGCGCGGCGGCGCGGCGGTGATCTCTTTCGCTACCTGCTTGAGAAATTCGCCTCCTTTTCCGGCATCAGCGGCGTGCAGCCCAAAATCCTCGTCCGTGACGAGCAGGCTTTTGCCCAAATGCAGAACGGCCCCCGCCTCTCCCAAAGCTACCGGGGTGCGACCCACATTGTGAAACTTTGGGAGCCGAACGAATATCCGCAGCTCGCTGCCAACGAGCACTTCTGCCTCACCGTGGCCTCGAGGTGCGGACTTGAAGTTCCGCCCTACCGGCTTGCGGAAGACGGCATGGCCCTCGTCATAGACCGTTTTGATCTCCGCACGGACGGCACCTACCGCGGATTCGAGGATTTCTGCGTTCTTAACGCGCGACGAACCGAAGAAAAATACCGCGGCAGCTATGAAACTTCAATCATCAAACGCTTCCAGCAATTCGCAAGCTCGCCTTTCGTCAACGAGGATCTGGAAAAGCTATTTACCCTCATGGCGCTCAATTGCGCGCTCCGAAACGGCGATGCGCATTTGAAGAACTTCGGGATCGTCTATGACGACGTGCTGGGGGAGGCAAGGCTCGCCCCTGTCTACGACCTTGTGACCACCTCCGTCTATCTGGCCAAGGACACCATGGCCCTGACCCTCAATGGAACCACGCGCTGGCCCAGCGCAAAGGAACTCCGCAAGCTCGGCGAAACCCGACTGGCAATCTCACCTTCAAGGACAAAGCAGATTCTGGAACGCATCGACGAGGCAATTTCTCGCACGAGCGCAGATGTCCGTGCGTACATCAAGCAACAGCCTGAGTTTAGAGAGACAGGAGAGCGAATGCTTGAGGAATGGGAGAATGGCGCCTCTCGCTCTCTTCGGCCGACTCCATGAGAAGCCAGCGCAGACCTGAATCCCTCGATTATGAGCGATAAAGAAGGTAGAGGGATGGGACTACCGCCTCCCCTTGACAAAGGTACCATATGTGTTACCATCACGTATGATTGATGTGCGTGAGTACCTGAACCAGGAGGGATGCAGTCCTTACGAAGTTTGGTTCAGCGGCCTGAGCGCGCAGGCGGCCGCGAAGGTGGCCATCGCTCTGGCGCGGTTAAGCCAAGGCAACTTCTCGATGTCAAGGGCGTGGGGTCCGGCATATTTGAGTGCAGGGTTGACTTCGGCCCTGGCTACAGAGTTTATTTCGGTAAGGACGGAGACTGCTTGGTGATACTTCTTGGCGGGGGGACGAAGAAGCGGCAGGACGCTGATATTACCGTGGCAACTGCCAGGTGGCAAGACTACAAGCGGAGGAAGAAAGAAGGAGATTGGTAATGGCTTTAACCCGCGATTTCACGGAAACCATCAAAGCGCGCGTCCAGCGCGATCCCGGTTTCCGCCGTGAATTGCTCCGCGAGGGAGTGGAAAGCATGCTCAACGGAGACGTAGAGACCGGCAAGGTCGTCTTACGCGACTATATCAATGCCACTATCGGATTCAGTGAACTCGCCGAGGTCACGCATCGTTCCTCCAAGAGTCTGATGCGGATGCTGGGTCCGCATGGGAATCCTCAGGCGCAGAATCTCTTTGAAATCGTCTCCTATTTACTTCATCACGAGGGTATTCAGTTTGTGCTGCACGCGGCTGAGGCGCCGTGAACACTCCAGTGTGCAACCCGTCTTAAAGCCGAGTGGCGATCTTCCCCTTTAACGCTCTTCGCCCGCCCACCAGAGCCGCATTCCGATCTCGGGGTCCATCCTGCCGGGATGTCCCTCGGGGTGCGCAGGATGATTGAACGGGTCAAGATAGATATTGCGGGCAAGTTCCCGGCCGTCGGGGGCGTGCAGCAGCAACGCGACTCGATACTTGGCGCCCTTCTTGAGGTCAAAAGACAGGGCGCCCACACGCGCGTGCGAGTCCGGCGCGAGGCGAACAGGGGCCTTCCCCTTGGTGACTTCCTCACCGGCTTCTGTGGTAACGGTCCACTCGGCCACGCAATCTCCAAGATCCGCTAGCGTATCGTTGACGGCGTGGAGCGCGACAGGTGTGTCCTTATACTCCATGAAGATCCCGATGGGGGCGTTGCTCTCTTCGAGCGCCCGCAACCCGCCGCCTATTCCTTCCACCTTCGGCTGGCCCCAGTAGTCATACACGCCGTAAAAGCTTTGCGGGCAGAAGTCGATCCACATGAAGAGGAAATATCCGGCGTTCGGAGCGTATTTCTGGATACGGTAATGCTCGACGTAGTATTTCATCAGCCGGTATTGGTAATCGTGCAGTTCGGCAACGCGCGGCATCACCTCCTTGAGGCGTTCGGCGATGCGCGGGACCAGCCGCACGCTCTCGGGGCCCGGCGGCGCGTCGACGCCGAATTCCGTCGCCAGCTTCGCCGTTGAACCGAAAATATCCGTGTACTGGCCGCCCCCGAGCGAGCCACGGTAATCGTGGGTGTCGCCGCTTTCGAGATCGTCCTGGTCGCCGCAATTCCGTATGGTCGGACGTGTGGGGTCAAGCCGCTTCGCTTCCGCCACAAGCTGCGGACCGGGAGCGGTCGTGGCGCGAGCGGTCTCATGGGCTTCATTCATGGTGACCCAGCAGATGATGCTGGGGTGGTTGCGAAGCTGCTTGATCATCCCGCCGACGACTGCTACAGCGCGCTTGGAAAACTGGTCGTCCGTGGGGAATACCCAGTTGAGATCGCCGTCCTGCAACACGACGATCCCCATGCGGTCGCAGAGGTCGTAGAACTCCGGGTTCTCGGTGTGCACGTGGATGCGCAGGGCGTTGATCCCCACCCGCACTGCCGCCGCGAGGTCCCGCTCGTAGCGCGCGCGGTCGACATTCGAGATATAAAGGTCCGGCCAGTACGTGGCCCCCCGCAGATAGATGGGCTTGCCATTCAGCCGGAAGCGGGTTTCGTTTGCCGTGCGATGCAGCTCGACAGTTCGTATGCCAAAGGTGGTGTTCGAGGCGAGCTTGGTTTCGCCGGCTTCGCGAAGGTTGAGCTCGAGACGATATAACGCCGGCCCGCCCCGGTCCCAGGTGCTCCAGAGCTTCGGCGAATCCACGGCGAGGTCGGCGGCAAGCTCGGTTGCGCCCGCCTTGAGAGTCATCGTTTTTGAAGTGCGCGCGACCTCGACTCCGCCGGGCACGGTGCGAATGCGCGCGGTGAGTTCCGCCTCACGCTCGCCTTCGTCGAGCTCGACCGGCCATGAAACCGAGACGGTCGCGCGGCGCGCATCGGCGGAGAGTTTCGTCGTGATCGCAGGGTCTGCGGCGGCGCGCAGCCCGTCATGGACGATCAGCCGGACGGGCCGCCAGATGCCGACCGGGTTCACATCGCGTTGCACGAAGGTGTCGGCGTGCTCGTAGGTGCCCTTGATCATGTGCCGGACTGTGCCCCACACGCGGTCCTGGTCGTTTCCGGTAAGGACCTCGTTGTCCCATGGCGAGGAGACCTTCACGATCAGGAGGTTCGGCTTGTCCTCGCTCAGCAACGGCCCCACTTCGAACTCGAACGGCTGCGAGTAGCCCTCATGCTGGCCCAGCAGTTTCTCGTTCAGCCACACCTTGGCGTAATAATCGACACCCTCGAATCGGAGCGTGGCCTTGGTGGCGCCGGGCGGCGTCGCGAACTCCAACCGGTACCACCAGGGGGCCTGGTTGAAATAGCGAAGCTCCCTCCCGAAGTAGGGTTGAGGCGCGAAGAGAAGTTGAAGGTGCGCGAGGCGCGCTAGCGGTTCCCAACCCGAAACCGATGGGCCCACCTGAAACGGGTTCCAGGCGCGGCGATAGATTCCAAGTTTCTCGCCCACCTCATGAACGTCCTGAAGAACCCGCCAGCCATGGCTCAGGTCGATCACGCGAGGCCCGCCCCCGTCGCCCCTGGGGCTGTCGGCAATTTGGGCCGAGTAAGCGCCGCTCGCGGCCAACAGAATCCCTGCCATCAGTACCACAGCAGATAAGTACGTCTCACTTCGTTTCACGTTCAACCTCCCATCGGGGGCTTCACAGCACCGCTTGTGGCGGAAGATTGTAGCATAGCGCGGCAGAGTAGCCGCCAATCACGTCCCATGCTGAGGTTTGTTCAGGAAAGGGCGGTAGCTGGCGCTACCGCACTCCAAGGCGCCTTCGGCGCAAGCGTTTTCAAAGCAGCTGATAGCTGACGGCTGGGGGCCTTTCGATGCGCAGCTATAAGATTGTGAGAATACCGCGCGCTGCGAGACTGATGCCCACTGCCAGTAGGAGCAATGCAGAGGCGGCGGCGACGGTGAGGCGCCAGCCCAGCTCGCGGAACATGGCGGCGAGCGTGGCCATGCAAGGAAGATAGAAAGTAACGAAGAGGGTGAAGATAAGGATCTGCGCGGTGCTCATCATGGTCGCTACGTGCGTGGTTCCCAGCGCCTGCATGAGCATCAGGAGGGAGAGTTCTTTGCGCAGCACGCCAAAGATCAGCGTCAGGCCCACGGAGCGGGGCAGCCCCAACAAAGCGGTCAAAGGAGAGAGCGCGGTGTTGATGATCTCGTGCCATCCGCAGAACTCGATCAGGCTCAAAACGGCGCTGCCCACGACAAGCAGCGGGAACGCCACCATCACGAACTCGCGCAGCCGCCACCAGGTTTTCATCATGACCACTTTGGGCGCGGGCAGGCGGAAGGCCGGCACTTCCATCAGCATTCCGGGCGAAATCTCAGGCCAGATCCGGGCCAGAATGTGCCCGGCCACGACCACCACCAGAAGGTTCAAGACGTAGATGCCGAGCGCGTAATAGGCGCCGAGGTAAACGCCCACCAGCGCCAGGATCACCGTCATGCGCGCCGAGCAGGGCACCAGGACCGCCAAGAACGCAGCGATAAAGCGGTCGCGCCGCGAACTGAGTATGCGCGTCGCCATCACCGCCGGGACGCTGCACCCGTATCCGAGAAGCACGGGCAGTGTGGCCGTGCCGTGCAGGCCCATCCGGTGCATGAGCGCGTCCATCAGGTAACCGACGCGCGAGAGGTAACCGAGGTCCTCAAGCACGGCGAGGCAGACGAGGAACGGCAACAGATAAGGCAGAACGATGGCCACGGCGCCCGCGGTTCCGAGCACCGCGCCCTTCGACGCTGCAAGCACCATGCTGTGCGGGTCCATGTGCCGCGACATCGCAGCGATGAGGGCGTTGAACACGCCCAGGATGCGGTCCTCGCCCAACTTGCCCACTGAGAAGATCAACTGGAATATGCCCAGGAAAACCAGGATCAGCAACGCATAGCCCCAAACCGGATGCATCACCAGCCGGTCCGCCTGATCGCGCCAGTCGCGGGGAGGACGCGTGACGCGGGCCACCCGCTCGAAAAGGTTCAGACAGGCGGCATGCCGCGCGGAGGAGATTGCCGCATCCGCAGGCTGGCCCAGAAGGCGCGTGATCTCGTCCTGGGCGTGCGCGACGGCCACGGCTGCCTGGGGGGGTTCGGCTTGCACCAGCGCGGCAGGATCACTCTGCACAAGCTGCAAGGCCTCAAAGCGAGCGGGCGGGAAGGCCATGGCCGGGGCGGGCGCGGTGGCAACAGCGGTCGCGACAAATCCGTCGCTTAAGACATCGCTGTCATTCCGAGCGTAGCGAGGAATCTGGCCCTCATTCCGCGAGGGTGTGAGCAGGGCGAGATTCTTCGCTCCGCTCGGAATGACAGGAGTGATCTTGCTCTTTCTCTGCCAAGCCCGTTTCTCCGTGCCGGCGCCCATCACCCTGCATCGCAAGGCTAGAGAGTTGCTGCGCCAGCCGCTCCACGGTGTGTTCGACCTCCGGTGCGTAAATGAACGGTTTGGGATGAACCCGCGCAGTCTGGCGGGAAAGGGAGAGTGCGGCGCGGAACGAGTCAAGGATACCCTGCCCACGGGCGGCGATCGTCTCAACCACCGGAACACCGAGGGCTACATTAAGGGATTTCGAATCAATGAGGATGCCTTTCCGCACCGCCTCGTCCATCATATTCAGGCAGACGACCATGGGCGCTTCGAGGTCCTTGAGTTCGAGCGTAAGTTCCAGGCTGCGAGCAAGTTGCGAAGCGTCGATGACGTTGATGATCACATCCCATTGGCCGCTCAATAGGGACTCGCGCGCCACGGCTTCCACGGGAGTTGTGGCGGTGAGGGAATAGAGCCCGGGCAGATCAACCAGGTCAACTACTGTGCCCATAGACCCGGGCCTGGCCCAAGGTGTACTCGACGGTGGTTCCGGCAAAGTTGGAGGTGAGGGAGCGGTAGCCCGCGACGGCATTAAACAGTGTACTCTTACCACAGTTCGGTTGGCCGACCAGAGCGACCTTCACGGCAGGACTTCTACCTTGATCTTCTCGGCCAGTTGCTTACTGACTGCAACTTGGGTGCCTCGGTTGTCGATCACCAGCGGGCCTCCAAAAGGCGCCCGGCAGACCACCCGGATGCGGTCGCCAGGATGGATCCCGATCTGGTTGAATGACCTGCGGATTTCCCAACCGCCAAGAATGGTTTGAATCTTAAGATAAGACTGGCCTTCTGTTTCGTAGAGATTCAAGGGTGAGTCAAAGTTCGCGTCGTGTGACATCGCACTGCATTATAGGGCAAGAGGCGTTCCAGTCCTACAATAAAATGGGCGGGGGTAGGGCGAAAAACCAAATGGCTTATTGCAAAAGAGTTGCAAGTAAAGGCGGCGGGATGGGGGAGGGTAGCCAACTTCGTGTCACTCGGTAAAAAGGGGCATTTCGCGCTGGCGGCAGGGACTAAGGGTCCGGCCCCAGGCAATAGGTCCGAGGAGATTTGTGAGGAAAGCTTAACCTATCCCTCGCCATTGGAAGGAGTTAACCTTCCCAAGCGGGGACGGCAATGTGTTCCCCTAACTGCCGGAAAGGCGAGAATCCCCAACCGGCTAAGCTTCCTCGGGAACCCTCACTCGCGGATTCCTGCCAAACTCGCTGCGGTGCCGGCTGTAGGCGAAATAGATGGTCAAGCCGATGACCAGCCACACCAGGAAACGCACCCAGGTTTCAATCGGCAGGCTGGCCATGAGGACCATGCAGCACAGAATGGAAAGCACGGGAACGACGGGCACCCACGGCGTGCGAAAGGAGCGGCGGCGTTCGGGCTGAGTGCGGCGCAGCACCAGCACGCCCAGAGACACCAGCACGAAGGCAAACAAAGTGCCGATATTCGAGAGGTCGGCCAGCGTGCCGATGTCAAAGATGCCGGCAGGGATGGCCACGAAGAAGCCCGCCACCCAGGTGCTGACGTGAGGCGTGCGAAAGCGCGGATGAACCTTCGAGAAACACGCGCGGCAGCAGGCCGTCTCGCGACATGGCGAACCACACGCGCGCCTGCCCCAACTGAAAAACCAGCAAGGAGCTGAGCATCCCGGTGAGCGCGCCGACGGTCACCCACTTCATCACGTTCGAAAGGCCGATGGCCACGAGCGCATTCGCAACGGGCGCGGCGTTGCGCAGTGTCGGCCAGTGCTGGATGCCCGTCAGCACCAACGCCACCGAAACATAGAGCACCGCGCAAACCACCAGCGAGGCGATGATTCCGAATGGAACATCCTTCTGCGGATTCTGGCACTCTTCGGCGGCTGTCGATACCGAGTCAAAACCGATGTAGGTGAAGAAAACGATCGCCCCGCCGGTCAGCACGCCCTGAAAGCCGTTGGGCATGAAGGGCTTCCAATTGGCGACGTGTATAAACCGCGAGGCGGCGACGAGGAAGACAATGATGGCGATGAGCTTTACGCCCACCATCAAATTGTTGGCCCCGGCGCTCTCGCGGATTCCGATCACCAGAATCACGGTGAGGGCCATGACGATGAGGAAACCCGGAAGGTTGAAGTAAGCCCCCGTCGCCTTTCCGCTCACGATCATGGGCTCCATCAGTTTGCGAGGCAATACGATGCCGAAGCCTCGCAGCAGGCTGTCCACATAAGCGGAAAAGCCCACCGCCACCGCCATGTTGCTGACAGCATATTCGAGGATCAGGTCCCAGCCAATGATCCACGCCACGATTTCGCCGAGCGTCGCATACGAGTACGTGTAGGCGCTGCCCGCAATGGGAATCATCGAAGCCAGTTCGGCGTAGCAAAGGCCCGCCAGCGCGCAGGCAATTGCCACAAGCAGAAAGGAGAGAGCGATCCCCGGTCCCGCGCCCGGCCGCCCTGCCATGCCCAGCGCCTTCTGGCCGTGCAGCAGCACGTCCAGCAGCGGGGCCTTGAGAATCGAACGGACCTCAAGGACCTCGCCTGCGGCGGCTGTGCCGGTCAGGACGAAGATCCCCGTGCCGATGATGGCGCCGATGCCCAGCGCCGTAAGCGACCAAGGCCCCAGCGTCTTGCGGAGTTGCTGTCCCGGGGCGTCGGCCTCAGCAAGCAGCTTGTCGATGCTTTTCTTGCGAAGAAATTGACTGGCCACGCGACCCCTCGGATATGGAGATCGAGCGATCGGAAGATCGGGAGAACGGCGAACGCGTCCGTCCCATCTCCGTGTGACCCGATTGGCGGGCTCTCCTTCACCCGGTCTCCGGATCAACCGATCACTCGATTAGCCCAAAATCTCAGCTAGCGTCGAGGAGGCGAGCCCGGTCCCCGCTTCTTAACTTTCGGTTTCCGGGAGCCGCGTGGCTCTGTCTGCTTCGGTTTGGGTGGGCGCTTGCTGCGCGCCACACGCTTCAGTTTTTTGCGTTCCGCTTTGTCCTTGGTGTTTTTGGTGTTCATAAATGTGCTAATAGCTCCTATGGGTCCTACGCTTTTTCGAGCCCAGCGTATTGTGCCATGAATTTCCTCTGTCCGTAGCCTGGAAAGCTGATCGTCAACTTGGTATTCTCGCCCTCGCCTTCCACCCCCACGATGGTCCCTACGCCGAATTTGGTTTGCCGGACCTTCGACCCGACTCGCCAGTGAGAGTTGCCGCCAGTTTGCGCGCCGGAACCCGGCTGGGCGGAACGCACGGCACGCTCGCGGATGAAGCGCTGGACGCTCGAGACGGAGTTGAGCGCGTTGTCCCAGTTGGTTCGCGGTTTCGAGCTCATACTCGCGGAGGTCAAAGGCTCCAGAAGTTCTCGCGGGATCTCCTGCAGGAAACGCGAAGGCTTCGATGCCTCGAAGGAGTCACGCCCAAAGGAGCGGCGTTGCCGCGCCCAGGAAAGGGTCAAGCGCTCCCTCGCCCTGGTCATGCCGACGTAGCAGAGCCGCCGCTCTTCTTCAATGCCTGCCTCATCGTTGATGGAGAACTGGTGCGGGAACAGTCCTTCCTCCATGCCCGCCAGGATCACGGAATCGAATTCCAGGCCCTTGGCGCTGTGCAAGGTCATCAATGTTACGCGCACCTGCTCGTCGTAATCGTCCGTGTCGGAGACCAGCGACGCGTGGTCCAGAAACTCCGCCAGCGTCTGCCCCGCCTCTTCGGCTTCCGTAGCGGCGTTCACCAATTCTTCCAGGTTCTCCTTGCGGTCTTCGGAGG
Organism: uncultured Acidobacteriota bacterium; assembly: GCA_963770415.1. Taxonomy (GTDB): domain Bacteria; phylum Acidobacteriota; class Terriglobia; order UBA7540; family UBA7540; genus CAVROP01. The sequence continues at coordinate 89,529 of CAVYPU010000008.1, read as the reverse complement.
CCGGCTCGTTCTGCTGTTCCAAAAGCTCGAGGTAGCCGGTCCGATCCAGGACAGCCCTGAAAAACTCGCCCAGGTGCAAGTGCTGGCGTTCGCTCTGAAGGTCCTTCATGAGCGCATGGAATGCCTCGAGCGCCCGCAGCGCGCGCGCCGGCAGCCGCTTCGCGGCGAGTTCGTTTTCGAGCCCTTCCCAAAGACTCAGCCGGTTCATCCGCGCAGAATCCGCGATCGCCTCGACCGTGGTGTCGCCAATCCCGCGGGGCGGGGTGTTGATGATCCGCGCCAGCGCCGCGTCGTCACGCAGGTTGTTGGCCAGACGCGCGTACGCCAGAGCATCCTTGATTTCCGCCCGCGCGTAGAAACTGAAACCGCCCACCAGCCGGTACTTGATTCCCCGCAGGCGCAGAGCCTCCTCGAGCAGCCGCGATTGCGCATTGGTGCGGTAGAGGACCGCCACGCTGGCGCTCCCCGGCTCGGCCAGCGCGCCTGCCACCTCGCCGGCCATGAATTCGGCTTCCTCATCGGCGCTCGCGGCCTCGAACAAGCGCAGCTTTTCGCCGCGGCTCCTTTCCGTCCAGAGCGTCTTGCCTTTGCGCTCCAGGTTGCGGCTCACCACCGCCCCCGCCGCATCGAGAATGAGCTGCGTCGAGCGATAGTTCTGTTCCAGGCGAATGACCTTCGCCTTGGGATAGTCCTTTTCGAAATTGAGGATGTTCTGAATGTCGGCGCCGCGCCAGCGGTAAATGGATTGGTCCTCGTCGCCCACCACGCAGAGGTTCTGCTGAAGCAGTGTCAACTGGCGGATCAAGTCGTACTGAATGTGGTTGGTGTCCTGAAATTCATCCACGTGGATGTAAGGGAAACGCTGGTTGTACTTTTCGCAGACTTCAGATGCCTTATAGAAGAGCTCCACGGTCTTGAGCATCAGGTCGTCGAAGTCGAGCGCGTCCGCGCGCCGCAGCTTTTCTTCATACAGCTCATAGAGGGCGGCGAGCGTCTGGGTTGCCGGGTCGGCGGCCTCCTCCTTCAGCTCGACGGGAGAACAGCCGCGATTTTTGGTGTAGCTGATTTTCCCCAGCATGCTTCGCGGTGGCGTGATCTGCTCGCTGAGACCGAGCTCCCGCACGCAGGTTTTCATCACCCGCAACTGATCGTCTTCGTCGTAGATGGTGAAATCGCGGCTGTAACCGAGCCGGTCGATGTGCCGGCGCAGCACGCTGACGCAGAACGAATGGAAAGTGGAAACGTGCGGCGCCCCAGGCCGCAGCTTCACGCGCCCCGCGAGCAGCTTCTCGACACGTTCCTTCATCTGCCCGGCGGCTTTGTTGGTGAACGTCACCGCCAGAATATTCTCGGGCGGCACCTGCCTGGCTTCGATCAGATAAGCAATCCGATATGTAATAACGCGCGTCTTGCCGCTGCCCGCGCCCGCCAGGATCAGCAGAGGCCCTTCGGTCTCTTCAACGGCGGCGCGCTGCTGCTTATTCAATTGGTCCAGGAGATTGGGCATTCAGAATCTTACGAGTTGAGAGTCGAGAGTCGAGAGTCGAAACCCGTTCCAACTTGTGACGTTTAGCGACCTCTCAGATCTCGCTCATGGAATTTGGCATCAATCGGCTCGAACGTCCATTGTACACGATTGCGCCGCGGATGGCTGACAACAGATCACTACTGTCCAAAATGGCTGGGCGTTGCGGCTCGGCCGCGCCGCTCTCCAGAAGGGCTCCGCCCTTCCCTGGAGTTTCTACATTTCACGCGGAGGTCAACCGGTTGCAAACGCTCCCACCTCTTTCGGCTTCGCCGCCTGCTCCATGGAAAGGCTCGGCCTTTCCATCTGCCTCCCACCCTCTTCTCTTTCTCGCCCGGCGAGGCTGTGCCTCGCCGGGCCCTCATCGTGGTCTCCGCCACACGATCTCGCCCAGGTCCCACGAAGCGTCCCGGGAAATCGTAAGCATGAAAGGATGGGAGGCGCAGCCTCCTCGAAAGAAATAAGCATGGAGAACGCCATGGAAAGGCCGAGCCTTTCCACGGAGCAGCGGGCGGAGCCCTTCCCGCGCCAGATAAACACGACCCAACAGATGCTTCACCCGGAATGTAGAAACTCCTGGGGAAAGGCAAGCCTTTCCGCAAGTCCGGGCAGGCAGAGCCAGCCCGCATAGCAAGCGGCGAAGCCGCAGATCGTCCACCCACTCAGATCTCCTGTTTTGGACACGAGTGACAACAGATAGCCGACGGCCGGCAAATTGACTCAGCGCCTTCCGGCGTATATCATCGAACCAAGCCGATGAAAAAGCACAAACCCAAAACGGTGGACCTGGTTTGTCCAAGCTGCGGCGCGCGCCTTGAAGTGGACATGGAACTGGGGAAGATCCTCTTCCATGAGCCACCCCCGCGAGCGGCCAAAGCTCCGGACCTGGACCACGCTTCTCAACTCCTCAAGAAAGAAGCTGAGCGTCGCGAGAGCCTCTTTAAACAAAGCGCCGAGGATGAAAAGATCAAGTCCGAACTGCTGGAGCGGCGGTTCAAAGAGGCGTTCGAAAAGACAAAAGACACCCCCGTGGGCCCTCCCCTCAAAGATATTGACCTCGACTGAAGAAATTAGTGGCAAGTGTCGTGTCTCAGAAGCGCGTTGAATGTGTCAAGCCCGCGGAGCGGGCGTAAGAATGTGGCCAACGGCGTGAGAAGGTGTGAAAGAATCGATCCTACGTAAAAACCTGTCATTCCGAGCGCAGCGAGGAATCTGGCCCTGCCGATGGAAGTCACTGATAGCGGAGGAGAAACAGAGCGAGATTCCTCGCTGCGCTCGGAATGACACACGCGCGCTTTGATGGTTTGTCGGCGGCAGATGATTTTTTCACACCTTCTGAGCTGCGGGTCAAGCGGACCTTCCTCTCTCCCCAACCCCATAGGCGCTAGATTAAGCGTTGCGACGGGGTCCCGAAGGGACCCAACGTCATTAGCCGTAGGTGAAACCTACGGTAAACGTCCTCCCAAAGTATTCTAGTCAACCCCGGAGGGGTTGAATTCGACCCCTTCGGGGTCGCTGAGATACTCAACGTATGCCTTCCCGTCCGTAGGTTTCACCTACGGCTAATGACCTTCATGCCCTTCGGGCATGTTCGGCGGCCCCCATCAGCCCTTAATCTAGCGCCCATGCCCCCTAACCCCTCCTTATCTAAGGAGCGGCGCTAGGGATTTCCCTCCTTGATCAAAGAGGGGCGAGGGAGTGGAGGTATCAAAAGAATTCAAGTTACTACCGAGTAAACCTTGGCTTGGGATGCCTATTCACACTGACTCAGATGTGCTACATTGACCTCCAGGTATGGAAGCGTTAATTTGTCCCCATTGCGGGTCGTCGAAGGTCCATAAATCTCCGAGCGGTCAACACCATCTGTGTGCGGACTGTCACCGGGTGATCGTCCAGGATCGGGTCAAGAAACCACGCGGTCAAAAGGCTCATGGCAGACCGCGCCGGGTTCAGCCCGATTCCCGCGCGGACTCTGTAGATTGATAGCCTGTACCTTCCTTTGCACTCATATAGGGCCGAGGTCATTTCCACCAGGCTGAGTGACGCCTGGCACAGTTCGGTGCAGGCGCCCAGGTTCGCGGGGTGTTGAGTCGTCTCATTCGGGGATTTCCTTGCCTACGCCTGCCTTGAAAATGACTCCCCTCCTCATTGAGGAGGGGATGGGGTGGTGGGACGGAGCGGACCCCAACTAACCACCCCCAGCCCCTCCTTAGCCAAGGAGGGGAGTCAACTTTTGTAGTTTCCGGGTGCCCGTCCGCAGACGGGCATGAGCGCCTGCCTTGAAATTGTCGATTAATCCAATACCACAAACGACGTCTTCCCCGCGAAACTTGTCCTCCGCGAAGGCGGGGGAGCGAAGACCCGGGTCGATAATTCCCGCTTACGCGGGAATGACGCTTAGAGAAGGGGCGTCAACCTGGATCGATTACCTCAGGGGGCGGTAAGGCGCGCCAGACAAAGTGCCCACTACACCTGAGGCTATGGATGCAACGTGTCTTTGGAATAGACATTTTGACTGATAGTATTGCCATACTGTGAAACCCCTCTGTGCATTGCTTCGTCTGAGCCTTTGTAGTCATAAGAACCGCCGTACATGAGGTTAGGATGGAATTCAGGAAGCCGCACAGTGTCATAACAGCCATCGTATTGCTATCATTATTATTACTTTCACCGGGCCGTCTGTCGGCCCAAACCCCGTCCGGCACGCTTCGCGGCCAGGTGTCGGACCCCTCCGGCGCCGCCATTCCGGGCGCAAGCGTACAGGCGGTCTCGCCCTCCGGCCAAACCACTTCCGGGGTCGCCAAGCCTGACGGAAGTTATGAGATCCGCGGCCTCGCGCCGGGAATCTACACGGTGCGCGCTCAGGCCAAGGGCTTCGCCATCTTTGAGCAGCAGAGCGTGGAGCTCGCCGCCGGCCAGGGCAAGAAGTTCGATATCTCGCTCGAAATCGCCGAGGAGAAGGAGCAGGTCACCGTCTCAGCCCAATCCACCCAAGTCGGCGTCGCCCCGCAGGACAATGCCTCTTCCCTGGTGATTAAAGGGGACGACCTCCAGGTGCTCTCGGACGACCCCGACGAAATGCAATCCGAACTCGAAGCGCTGGCGGGGCCGTCGGCGGGGCCCAATGGCGGTCAGATCTATGTGGACGGTTTTACGGCCGGGCAACTTCCTCCCAAGGCCGACATACTCGAGATCAGGATCAACCACAATCCTTTCTCCGCCGAATACGACAGGTTGGGCTACGGCCGCATTGAGATCACGACCCGCCCCGGCGCGAGCCACCTGCACGGCCAGATCCTGGGCAATCTGAACGACTCGGCGCTCAATTCGCGGAATCCCTACGTTGCGCAGGAGCCGGGCTACCATTCGGAATTCTTCAACGGGAGCATTGGCGACGCGCTCAGCAGGAAGGCCTCATTTTTCTTCACTATCTTCCGCCGCCAGATTCAGGACAATTCCATCGTCTCCGCCTACGTTCTCAGCCCCACGCTTGCCCAGACTCCGTTCAGCCAGGCGGTGGCGAGCCCCTCGAACCGCACCAATTTGAGCCCGCGCTTTGACTACCAGTTGAGCCAGAACAACGTCCTGACGATGCGCTACCAGTTCTTCGACAACAACTCGCGCAACGGTGGAATCGGGCAACTCAATCTTCCGTCGTTGGGCATCAACACCCACAGCCTGGAAGACACCTTCCAGGTGAGCGACACGCAGGTCTTCAGCGCCAAGACGCTCAACCAGTTTCGCTTCCAATACCTGCACGACAACTCCACCCAGACGCCGCTGAACCTTCAGCCCACCATCTCGGTTCTGGGAGCGTTTGTGGGCGGAGGCAATTCGAGCGGGGTCTCCACCGATTCCCAGAACCATTACGAGTTTCAAAACCTCACGTCGTTCTTCATCGGCAAGCACACCCTGATAGTCGGTGGCCGCTTGCGGGATGTGCAGGATTCAAACACCTCCGACGCGGATTTCAATGGCGCGTTCACCTTTCCGACGCTTAGCGCCTACCAGGCGACGGAGCAAGCGCTCCAAACCTGCACCGCTCAAGGGGGAACCGCCTGCGGGGTGAGCGGGGCGAGCCAGTTTATGATCACCGCCGGCCGGCCGCTCGCCACCCTCAACCTTGTTGACGCTGGCCTCTTCGCGCAAGACGATTGGCAACTGCGCCCCGCCATGACGCTCAGCCTGGGCCTGCGTTGGGAGTTGCAGAATGACATCAACGATCATTCGGACTTCGCCCCGCGCGTGGGCTTTGCCTGGGGACTGCATCGCGCGCAGAGGGGGCCGGCGAAGACCGTCTTGCGGGTCGGGTCCGGCATGTTCTACGACCGCTTCCCTTCCGGCCTCGTGCTGAATGCGGAAAGGTTGAACGGCGTAAACCAGCAACAGGTCATCATTCCTTTCCCCGACTTTTTCCCCAACATTCCGTCCCTCAGCACCCTCGAGAGCCTCTCTGGCACACTCCCCAGCAGCTATCAGATCGCCCCCAATTTGCGGGCGCCTTACACCTGGCAGTCGGCGGTGAGCCTCGAACAGCAGATCTCGAAGAGCGCCAACGTCTCGTTGACTTATCTCCACTCACGCGGGCTGCATCAATTTCTTCTCGATGACATCAACGCGCCGCTGCCCGGGAGCTTTCCGCTGGGGGAGCCCGAGCTCGGCACGCGCCCCATGGGTGAGAATCTGGGGAATCTCTATCAGTACGATTCCGTGGGCCTCTTCAGCCAGAACCAGTTGATCGCCAATTTCAATTTGCGCATGAGCACTAAGCTATCTTTGTTCGGCTATTACACTCTCAACTACGCGAATTCCGACACCACCGGAAACAGCGCCGGCGTCGCCATGAACCCGTACAACTTTCTCGAGAGCTACGGGCGCGCGGCGTTCGATGTGCGCAATCGACTTTTCCTGGCAGGCACGTGGAATGTGACGCACGGCATCAGCGTGAACCCATTCCTGGTCACCTCTTCGGGGGCGCCCTTCAGCGTCACGATGGGCGAGGACCTGTTCGGCACGGGAGTATTCAATGCCCGGCCTGCCTTCGCTGCGGCCGGCGCTTCCGGGCCCAACATCAAGGCGACCGCTCTCGGCACATTCAATATTGCCCCGCAGGCGAATGAGGCCCTGATCCCCGTGAACGACTTCACCGCCCCCGGCCAACTCACGCTGAACCTGCGCCTCAGTAAGACATTCTCCTTCGGGAAGGAAGTGGCAAGGCAGGGGTCGAGCGGCGCCGGCGGCGGGGGTGGTGGTGGCTTCGGCGGTGGCGGTCGGGGCGGAGGGGGTTTCGGCGGCGGTGGTTTTGGCGGCCGCGGAATGGGCGGTGGCCGAGGCGGAGCCTTTGGCGGCGCGGGAAATGCCGCGCCCCGGCGCTACAGCCTCACTTTCAGCGCCTACGCGCGCAACGTCCTGAACAATGTTAATCCCGGAACGCCCATCGCCGTGATCGGATCGCCGAAATTCGACCAGTCGAACTCGCTGGGCGGTGTCTTCGGCGGCGGTGGAGCGGCCAACCGCCGTATCGATTTCCAGATGGTTTTCAGTTTCTAGAGCTGGTTTCAAAACCTCCTAAGCCCCGAAGGGGCGGCCCAACAAAGCGCTGGGCAGCGCCCAGGGTTCTCAGGCCGATGCGTCGAATGTGGAGCCCTGAAGGGGCGAGATATCGGGGTTAGTCGCGCCCCTTCAGGGCTGAGGTATTGAAACAGTTTCTAGAGCTGCCACCTCTCAGCTTTCATCAAGCCTGCCTTTCGCGCAGCGCGCACATTGATTTTTATGGATGCGCGCCTTCGCTGTGTGATGTAAACTGCGCCCATGTTACGCCTGCTGCATTGTTGCGGGCAGGATCATCTTCAATACCTGAACGTCCGGCACGGGCCGAAGGAATCTGAGCCGAAACCGCAGATGGACCGTTCCTCTGCGGAGAATCGATGAGGTGAGGGCTGATGAAACGACTGACGGCTGGGTTAGTGGCAAGTGGTGTGATGGGCGCGCTGACGTTGATCGCGATCGCCGCGCAGGCTCAAGAGCAGCCAAATTCCTGGACGCCGCGTCTCACGCTGCAGGTGCGGACGCTCGGCGCGGTCGTGCCGTCTCCGGACGGGCGCCTGGTCGCTTACACGCAGAGTTGCGCTCCCCCCGATCACGAAAGCAGCCACTGGATCGTGCAGCTCATCCTCGCGCACGCTGATGGTTCGCGACGCATTCAGCTCTCGCAGGACGAGGCCGGCCTAGGTTCGCCGGCGTTCTCGCCCGATGGGCGCATGGTCTATTTCCTCTCCGGCCGTTCCGGCAAGACCAACTTGTGGCGCATCCCCGTGGACGGCGGCGAAGCGGAAAGGCTCACCGACTGGCCGGGGCGCCTCGCTGGGTACCAGGTTTCACCGGACGGGAAGTGGATTGCGCTGCTCGGTCATGATCCATCGGGCGAAGAGAAGAAGCCGCAGCCGGTGGTCATGCGAGTGGTGGGCGAGGAGCTTCTCAGTGACAACCTGTGGCTCGCGCCTGCGGAAGCGGACAGCGCCGGCAAGCACCCCTTGCGCAGGCTCGTGGACGCGCCTTATCACGTGGTCACTTTCGACTGGTCGCCGGACTCGCGCTTCATCGCTTTCGACCATCAGCCCAGTGCGAGCGAGGATACATGGGTCCAAACCGAAGTTTCGGAAGTCGAGGTCGCAAGCGGCAATGTGAAATCTGTGGCCAGCGGGCCCGCCGCGGTAGGCGAGCCGCGCTACTCGCCGGATGGGGGCTACATCGCCTACTGGAGCACTGCCGACAAGGCAAGCTGGGTGGGAGAGGACCACATCGTGCTGGTGCCGCGCCAGGGCGGCGCTCCCCGCGCGATCGCCGACACTTACGACGTGGGCCCGTCGCTCGACGACTCGGCTTTGCTGCCGCCGGCGCTGATGCCGCGCAAGGCCATGGGCCTGGTGCTGGGATGGTCTGCGGACTCGACCCGGCTGCTGCTGGCGGGAGAGAAGGGCATGAACTCGGTGCTCTACAGCGTCTCGCTCGATGGGCAGACCAAAGCCTTTTACGCGCCCAAAGGTGCGCTCCACGGCGCCACGCTGAACACGACGGGCACGCACGTTGCCTTCTCCCGGGAAAGCTCGAACGCGCCGCCGGAGGCCTTTGTCATGAGCCTGCCCGCCGGGCACACCCGTCGAGGTCAGCTCGGCCAACACCGGCTTGCCCAAGCTGCCGCTGGGTGAAACCAAGTCCATCCATTGGAAATCTACCGACGGCCTGGATATCGAGGGGTTGGTCACGCTTCCGGTGGGCTACGAGGCGGGCAAGAAGTGTCCGCTGGTGGTGGTGGCCCACGGCGGGCCGATGAGCCGGTTTAATGACACCTTCCTCGGCGAGAACGGCGTCTACCCCTACGCAACCTTCGCCGAAAATGGCTACGCGATTCTGCGGCCCAACGTGCGCGGCTCCGGCGGCTACGGCAAGAAATTCCGCTTCGCCAACATGAACGACTGGGGCGGCAAGGACTACCAGGACCTGATGACGGGCGTCGATCGACTGATCGCCGACGGCATCGCCGACCCCGACCGCATGGCCATCATGGGTTGGAGCTACGGCGGCTTCATGACGGCCTGGGTGATCACCCACACGCACCGCTTCAAGGCCGCCATCGACGGCGCCGGCGTCACCAACCTGTGGAGCTTCACCGGCACGTCCGACATTCTCAGCTTCCTGCCCTATTACTTTTCCGGCGAAGCCTGGGACCGGTTCCGCCTCTATTTCGAACACTCGCCCATGTACTTCGTGAAGGGCGTCACCACTCCCACGCTGATCCTGGCCGGAGAAGCCGACCAGCGCGTGCCCATCTCACAATCGTACGAACTTTATAACGCCCTCAAACGCCAGGGCGTCACGACGCAAATGGTCGTCTACCCCGGCATGCCCCACGGCTCCGTCACCCCCGCCCAGCGCCTCGACATCATGCAACGCCACCTCGACTGGGTCGAACGGTATGTGCGGTAGGGCTTTCGCGGGCTGACGCCACCCGTGATCACCGAAGCCGGGAGCAGCGGTATGATCGAAAAGAGAGAATCGCGACGCATATGGAAAGAAATTCGGAATGTCTTGTTAGAGGTGTGGAATCCCATCGGGTTCAGAGATGTTCCTCAGGACGAATACGACTGCTGCATTGGCGGGATATTTCGGCTATTGACGACAGGTGGCACTGATGACCAGATTGCAGACTACCTGCACCAACAAGCATCTGAGCATATAGGACTGAATGTTGGCAGAGAGAGCATGTTCACAACCGTTGTGGCACTTCGTCAGATTCGGATCAATATCTAGTGTAACGTAACATTTAATAATTGACCATATCGGGTCGATATTGTATGCTGGGTGGATGTTGAACCCGGGCACAGTTATCAGCATCAGCAGCGAGGTCAAAACTACTTTGGAAACCCTGGCGCGGGCCGGAAGTACGACCCAACGAGTGGCGCGCCGCTGCCGAGTGATTCTGCTGGCGGCGCAAGGAACGCCGAATCGGGTGATTGCCCGACAAGTGGGTGTTTCTCGGCCCACCGTCCTGTCCGTGCGCAGCGCCTTCGCCCAACACGGAGTGGAAGCCCTTCGACATGACGCGGTACGCCAGCGCTCGCGCCGCAAGCTGAGGCCCGCCCTGGAAAAGCAGTTGATCGAGACGACGCTGCACACCCCGCCGCCCCACGCGACCCATTGGAGCACCCGCACCTTGGCTCGGCAACTGGGAGTGTCCCACATGTCCGTTCACCGGGCTTGGCAACGCTACGACCTGCAACCCCATCGGGTGGAGAAATTCAAACTCTCCAACGACCCCCAGTTTGAGACCAAAGTGCGCGACGTGGTGGGACTGTATATGAATCCCCCGGATCGTGCCCTGGTGCTCTGCGTCGATGAAAAGAGCCAGATCCAGGCCCTGGACCGAACGGCACCGATCCTGCCCCTGCGCCCCGGCTTGCCCGAGCGTCAGACGCACGACTATATCCGGCACGGCACCACCACGTTGTTTGCCGCCTTTAACATCCTCACCGGCAAGGTCATCGGTCAGTGCCTGCCCCGGCATCGAGGCCGCGAGTTTGTGATCTTCCTCCGCCAGTTGGAGCAAGCCGTACCCCCGGACTTGCAAGTCCACCTGATCTTGGATAACTACAGCACTCATAAGTGCCCACCCGTTCAACGCTGGCTGAAACCCCAGAAGCGGCAGCGGTTTCATTTCCACTTCACCCCCACCAGCAGTTCTTGGCTCAATCAGGTGGAACGCTGGTTTGCCGAAATCACCCGCCAACAGATCCGGCGGGGAAGTTTCCACAGCGTTAAAGAACTCGAAACAACCATCTACCAGTACTTGGCGGCTTGGAACCAGACCCCCAGACCATTCGTTTGGACAGCCACCGCGGACATCATTCTCGACAAGGTCAGACGCTGTAAAGAATTAAATGTTACAGAACACTAGAGTCTGCGGGTGGCGCCTACGTCCCGACGCCTTCTGTCGGGATGTAGGCGCTCTTTCGGCGCGCGATCGGGCCCCCGGCTCGTCCGCGGAGTTTCATGTTCGCGGAATAATCCTGGATAGAATCCCGCGAAGGGCTCGAGCAACCGAATGTCGCCTACATCGCGACAAAGGGCGTCACGACGTAGGCGCCACCCGCGGTGATTGCATGTCCTCCATTGGAAGTCATTTCCTGACCCTTCGCCACCCTTCACGAATCGATGCGCCCATTGTGCCAACTCAAAGCCCATCGTCAGGCAAGAGGCGGAATGACTGTGGCTACTACTGCGCTGGGAGAGATTGCATCTGACCGCTCGTCGTCGTAGGATTACGTGCTATGGGACGCCGCATTTTGTTCACCAACCTTCGGCTCGTCGGAATTGCACTGTGTTTGTTCTTCATCTCTGCGAACGCGCCAGCACAAACAGCGGGTAGCGTTAAGGCCGAAACTGGGCCCGTATTGATAACGCTTTCGACGCCGAAATACCCCCCGCTTGCGCGGGTGGCCCACATTATCGGGGAGGTAAAAGTCACTGCCTCCCTCCGAATGGATGGCGCCATTGAATTGGCGGAGGCAACTGGCCACCCTCTCTTGAAGCAGGCCGCTCTGGAGAGCGTGCAGAAATCGACATTCGAATGCCGGGGATGCACTAAGGAGGCGGCGCGCTTGTTGACGTTTTCCTTCGAGATAAAGGATGAGGGCGACTGCTGCGTCGCGCTGTCGCGGCCAGCCGAAGTAACGCAGTTGGGGGACCGCATCATCATCACTGCGGCCCAATGCTGCACCTGCGATCCTGCCGTTCGAAAGGTCCATTCCTTGAAGTGCCTTTACCTGTGGAGATGTGGTTCTCGCTAATCGCGGGTGGCGCCTACGTCCCGATGGTTTCTGTCGGGATGTAGGCGCTGTTTCGGCGCACGATCAGGCCCCTAGCTCGTCCGCAAAGTTTCATGTTGGCGGGATGGCCCTGGATAGAATTCCGTGAAGGGCTCGAGCACCGAATGTCGCCTACATCTGCTGGGTCGTGTTAATCTGGCGCGGGAAGGGCTCCGCCCGCTGCTCCGTGGAAAGGCTCGGCCTTTCCATGGCGATCTCCATGCTTATTTCTTTCGAGGAGGCTGCGCCTCCCATCCTTTCATGGTTACGATTTCCCGGGACAATCCGTGTTTCTCCATTACTAGCGTGGCGCATGGCCTGCTGCCGGTATTTCGCAGGGACACCCTGAAGCAGATCGTCTGCGCCGCCTTGGATGAAGCCAGGCACTCGGGGCAATTCGCGATTTTTGCCTATGTCATCATGCCCGATCATCTGCATGTCATCACCAGCGGCCCGCTTAAGCCTTCTGACACCTTGCGTTTTTGTTGGTCCAGTGGCCGATGCTGGAAGGGTTGGCCGCGCGAGGATGAACCGCTGCTGCCGGACCTGGACGAGATCGTGTGGCGCAGGCCACGATGAGGGCCCGGCGAGGCACAGCCTCGCCGGGTGAGAAAGAAAAGAGAAGAAGGTGGGAGGCCGATGGAAAGGCCGAGCCTTTCCACGGAGCAGGCGGCGAAGCCGAAAGAGGTGGGAGCGTTAACAGCAGGCGAAGCCGAAAGGTGTGAGAACGTTAGCAACCGGTTGACCTCCATGTGAAATTCATAAACTCCAGTTCCACGGCTCCGCCGTGGGCTAGTCGGCGGCGCCCACATAGCAGGCTTCGCGGAAAGCACAATATTGAGCTAACGCCTGTGCGGCGTGGGCCGGGGGTCGAGGGGAACGGAGAGACTGGCCCGCTTCAGCGCCGGCGGGCTTCGCGGGCCAGGCCTTGGTGGACGAGCATTTTTAGGAGCGTCTGGTAGCCAATGCCTTTGCGCTCCGCGACCTCCCGAGCCCGCGCCAGATCGGCTCCCGGCAGGCGAAGGGCGATTTGGATACTGCGCTTCTCATTCAACTCTGCAACTAGTTTCGATCCGTGGGGGTTGACACCCTTCGAACGAGCTTGAGCGGACCGCTGCTTGACGTATGCGCGACCCTCGGGGGTCGCCCACCAATCCGCCTCTTCGCTCTCGGTTTTGAATTTTGGCATCTGCAGTTGTTTTGAGCTCATTGCGTTCACTCTCCTGCTAAGTGCCTCGAGGTCGAACATGGCACAGTCGATCGTATATGCCATGCATATACATAGCAGGCTCTCACCATAAAGAATCGTGAAGCAGCAAATCGCAAAAGCGCCGTCTCACCGGACCCTAATCCGTCGATAACCTCGCTGCTGTAGGGGGACGGCTTGCCGTCGCCGCATTTCCGCCGGCCTCGACAAGGGTAGGGCAAGCCCTCATAAGCGCTAAGATAGTACATGACATCGCTCAAGTTGAGGAGCCCGTTCGCGGTTCCCTTCCGCGAGCTCTGCGGCGATTTCATCCCAGTGTTGCACGACGTACTCCAGCGGCACTTTCGGAGCGATGGCCTGTTGCACCTGGTGCAGCGCGAATTGAAACTCACGCCACCGACTGCCCTGGACCGTCGGATCCCAGTTCGTAGCCCCAGGGGGAAAATGACGAACCCAGGCGGACCAGCTTTTGGGTGAGCAGCGCCACCAGCAGTTTTCCGTGCCACCAGGCGCGCGAGCTCCGCGCGTCGTGCTTGGGCAAGTGGCCGATCGCCAGCAGCGACTTCAGCCGCTTGAACACCAGTTCAATTTGCCAGCGGAAGCGGTAGTACTCGAGCACTTGGGGGGCCCCCATTTCCGGCACCCGCAGGGTCGTGAACACCATCACATAATGGGCGTACTCGCGCGTTTCCGGCCGCACCCGAATCTGCTGCTTCTGCTCGCGCCGATCCAGTTGGCGCTCCGCCGCGGCGATGGCCTGCGCACTTTTGCGCACCGCACACAGACGTCCCTCCACGCGCTGCTCCCCGGCGTGCAGCGCCGCTGCCCATTGCCCCGCTTGTCCCGCCGCCAGCGGGCGCAGTGCCGGCAACACCCGGAACGGCTGGTCATCGGCCGCGAACAACGGCACCGCACTGTTCCACCGCACAATGATGTCGCCTCCTTGCGCGCGCACCCTCGCCACCCCGGCCGGATGGCAATAACCGCGATCGGCCAGAATCAGATCTCCCGCCGCGACCCGGAATCGCTCCAGATTCTCCGCCGTCCCCGCCCCTTTCCGCGAGCTGATCAGCAACTGGTCGCAGGCCAACTCCGGCAGCCGCAGGCTGTAATGAATCCGCCAATGCGAACCGGTCGGGCCCGGTTCCTTGATCACCGTCCCATCCAGCGCCCGCAGACGCCGCCGCGGCGGAGGCCCCTTCCAGCGCACCCCACTTTCCGCCAGCAACGCCTGGCAGAGGTGCTGCAACCAATTCTCCGACTGGCGCAAGCGATTCAATAGCGTCACATCGCTCACCTTCGAAAGCCCCGCCGCCTGGGCGCGAACCGTGGTCTCCCGCAACGAGTAGCCGCACCCCACGTGCATCAGCAACCTGCGCAGCAGCGCCTCCACCGAGTCCAATTCCCGCAAACGCTCTACCGCCCCGCTCAGCCGCGCCGCCCGTTGCCAGCTCGGCGGTAACAGGCCCACTAAGATGTCCCAGTCTTCGTCGAGTGCGTTCATGCTCAGCAAGGTACAGGGAAAACCGACAAGCGTCAAGCAGTATCTTAGCGCTTATGAGGGCAAGCCCTACCCCTACACCGCCCGGGTCGAGCCGGGTCCGGCGCAGGGGCGCACGGCCGTGCGCCCCTGTCATCCCCGCCTTTCTTATGGACGGATTGGGGCCGGAAAGAACCTCTTGACAATCGGCCCGCGACCCGAGCAGATATAAGCCTTTCGGCACATCCACGCACCAAGGAGGAAATACGCATGAGGACGTCTCGCTGGATAATCGGCATAATGATAGTTGCAGCTCTCGTGGCTCTCGATGCCGCGGCGCAAACGGCGCCTTACAACGGGCTTAGCCTGAGCATGGGGAACCTGGCGCGGCTTTCGCACGCCAAGTCGCGGTCGGTCAGTCCCGAAAACCTGACGGGTGAAAAGGGCAAGGGCGGCATGGCCACCGAGGGGACGGGCTCGAGTGCGGCACGCGACCTCGGCCAGGGCTGGAAGCTATCTCCCTCGTTCAATGTCAAACCCAAGCAGGTGATGACGCTCGCGGAAATTCAGGGGCCGGGGGCGATCGAGCACATCTGGATGACGCCTTCAGGCAACTATCGATTCACGATCGTGCGCATCTATTGGGATGGGGAGCGCGAGCCTTCGGTCGAGGCGCCCATCGGCGACCTGTTCGCGTGCGGCTGGGGAAAGTACGCGCAAATCTCCTCGCTCGCGATTTGCGTGAACCCCGGCAGCGGCCTCAATTCTTATTGGGAAATGCCCTTCCGCAAGTCCTGCAAGGTGACGCTTGAAAATCTCGACGACGAGCCGATGACCATTTACTACCAGATCGATTACGTCCTCACCGAAGTCCCCGAAGACGCGGCCTACTTCCACGCGCAATTCCGGCGCTCGAACCCGCTGCCTTACAAGGCCAATCACACCATTCTCGACGGCGTCAAAGGCTGGGGGCACTACGTGGGCACTTACCTTGCCTGGGGCGTGCGCAATACGGGCTGGTGGGGGGAGGGCGAAATCAAATTCTTCCTGGACGGCGACACCCAGTTCCCCACCATCAACGGCACCGGCACTGAGGACTACTTCTGCGGCTCGTACGACTTTGATGCGCCCGCGCCTGCCGCCGCGCCCAATCTGCTCGACCCCGGCACGCCGCCGCCCGGCGGTTCGCATTATCAGCCGTTCACTTCCCCCTATTCGGGCCTCGCGCAGGTGATCCGCCCGGACGGGCATTACGAGTCGCAGCAGCGCTTCGGCCTCTACCGCTGGCATATCATGGACCCCATCCGCTTCGACAAGGATATCCGGGTGACCATGCAGGCGCTCGGCTGGCGAGCCGGCGGGCGCTACCTGGCCTTGCAGGATGATATCTCCTCTATGGCGTACTGGTACCAGACTGAGCCGCACGCGCCATTTCCAAAGCTTCCTGATAAAGACCATCTGGAGGAGAATTAGGCTAGGCAGGTGGCACGGGCATCCTGCCCGTGCGGAAGATGGAGGCGCTGCCGCCGCTTCGGTTGCGATTCCGGTAGGCTGGCGCAACCGGCCCGTGCCACGAACCGCCGGCGAAGGAGAAACTGCGATGACGAACTTGCGGACCATCTTTTGGAGCCTTGTGCTTCTGGGCGGGACCGCCGGTCTGCTTCGGGCGCAAGCGGAGCGAACCGTCGTCCACCCGCAAGATACCGGCGTGGCCCTCATCAACCCCGGCATGGGGTGGATGTTCCATCATTACGACAACAACCTGCAGACCTACACCGTGAACCTCGCGCCCACGGACACGGTGCCGGAATTTCCCGGGGTCAGCTCGATTTATATGCGCCTGGACTGGTCCGACCTCGAACCCGAGGAAGGGAAGTTCAACTGGTCGATTGTGGACACGCCCATGCAGAAGTGGGTGGAGGCGGGCAAGACCATCGCTTTCTGTTTCTGCACCTCGGAGGCCGAGCCGGAAGAGCCCTACGCTACACCGCGCTGGGTGGAGAAGGCCGGCGCCAAAGGCTACCACTTGAAAGGCGAGGGCCAGATGGCCACGGACGGCCCCATGTGGGAGCCGGATTTCGATGACCCCATCTTTCTCGACAGGCTGGACCACTTCCTGGCCGCCGCAGCCGCCCGCTACGACGGCAACCCGCACGTGGCGTTCGTGGACGTCGGGTCGTTTGGCGTCTGGGGGGAGGGCCACACCGTGGCCAGCACCAAGATCCCATATTCCGTCGCCACTATCCGCCGCCACATCGACCTTTACAAGAAACATTTCAAGCGCACGCTGCTCGTGGCCAATGACGATTTCATGATCCAGGGCCGGGGCATCGGGGCGCTAGGCTACGCTCGCGACCAGGGGCTGAGCCTGAGGGACGACAGCATCCTGGTCGAGGCGGGCGCGAACGCTTACTTCCACGCCTATTTCGCTTACAACTTCTGGCCGCGGCTGCCGGTGATTCTCGAGACGTCGCACTACGGGGAGTCAAAGAAAGCCGGGGCCTGGGGCGACGGCCACCTGCTGCTCGAAGCCGTCGAGGATTATCACGCGAGCTACCTGACCGTGCATTGGTATCCGCGCGAGTTTCTGGCGGAAAACCGCGCGCTCGTGAGTCGGGTCAACCTGCGCCTAGGCTATCGATTGCAACTCGTCGAGGCGTCGTGGCCCGCGGAGGTCGCGGCGGCGGGCCCCGTGGCCATCGGCTACCGCTGGCGCAACGCCGGCGTCGCCCCCTGCCTCCCCGGCGGGCACCCTACGATCACCTTTAAGGATCAAAAGGGCGGCGTGGCGGGGGTGTTTGTGGACGAAGACTTCAACGTCCGCGAATTGCCGGTTGGGCCGCCGGACCAGGCCATGAGCCTTGCGCGTAAACAGTTCGGCACGAAGTTCGAAGAGAACGATATGCCGCTCATCACTTACACGCTGCCCCCGGCGCACATTGTCAAACCGGGGACGTACGAGGTTTATATCTCGGTAGGGACCGCAACCGGAGAGCCTGTGATCGCGCTCGGACTCGAGGGCGACGACGGCCACCGGCGCTACCGCCTGGGGTCGATCAAGGTGTCGGCGGGGAAATGAGGGTAACAGGCGGGCGGCGCCTGCCGGACGGTAGAGCGACGGCTGAGGGGGATACGGGCTAGATTAAGCGTTGCGACGGGGTCCCGAAGGGACCCACTGGACTTTGGCTCTTCGGGCGTCAGGCATTAGCGTAGCAGACGGCCGAGGCGAGAGGGAAAGAGAATTTCTCCGGGCTTCGTGGCAGGGGGGGGGTGGACGCGAAGCCGGAGAAATTATCGAGGCCGAGTCCGCGACCCCAGACTTCGGCACGCAGTTGATGGAGGGCCTGCTGAGTGGAGATGCGGGGAGAGGGAGAAGCGGGGATCCACTTGGGGCGCGGCAGCAGGGCTGTCGCGCGAGTCGGCGAAGGCGCGCTGGGTAGCGAGGAGCAGCAAGGCGTAGGAGGCGACGGTGAGGGCGGGGGCGGATTCGACGGAGCGGGGGCAGCGGACCTGCGCCTGGCCCACGCCCAGCAAGGTTTTTTCCTCGCGGAAATTGACTTCGATGCTCCCAGCGCGGGAAGTAAGTTTCGATGACGAGTTGGGGGTCGAGGTTTTCATCGGTGCAGAGGAGAAAGGCGGGACGGCGATAGAGCAGTTTGGAACCCTTGGCGCAAGCGATAAGCCGAGGGGGGCGATGACGATGAGTTGCAGGACTTGGTGGGCGCCGGCGGCGCGCCACATCAGTCCGGTGCGGCGTTTGAAGCGCAGTTCGTGCGCGGTGCCGTGGTGGGCGAAGGTAAAGGTCTGCCAGGGAGAATCGTCGGTGCGGACCTGTTCGGGAGTGGGAGCGGGAGGCTCCATAGCGGAGGCGGCGGCCGCGCGCTTTCTGCGTGGCGGGATCAGGGCGGAAGAGCAGATGCGCGTCCTGGCGGAGGCGGCCGATGGCGGTGGTGTTGGGGGGAAGGTGGCGGAGCACGGTGCTGGTTGGTGTAGCCTCCGTCGAAGGCAACCAGGAGGCGGCGGCGCGGCCGAGGAGGGTTCGGCGTCGAGATCGGTGCGCAGCTCGCGAATCTGTTCGCGGGCGCGCTGGCTGAGGCGGGCGGCGCGAACTTCCTCACGATATTGCCTGCTGTTCGGCTGGGGGTGGCTTTTTTGCCCGGCTTGGGAGGAGTGGGGGCATGGCGGAAGGCGACCGGCAACAGGCGGCAGGAGCCGTCGGGAGCGGGGAGAGCGAGAGAAGTTTGGAGAAAGCGTTGGGCGCGCACGAAGTTGGTTTGGAAATGCGGGCCGAGCGGATCGCGTCGCCAAGCCACGCCGGGGGTGTGGAGGCCGGAGCGGCGCAGGAGGGAATCATCGAGGACGGCGCAGACGGGAGCTTGGGGAGGCAGTTCGCTCACGACGGCGCGGCGCACGACGAAGAAGTGCCGCGAGGGGAAGACGGTCGTGGGAGAAGAGCCGGTAACTGGAGGTCCAGTCACGGAACTGCGAGCCGCAGGTGGTGAGCAAACCGGTCACGGTATGACGTCCCAGACAAAGCAGCGTACTCAACGCGAGAGTTTGGGCGCGCGCGGCGAGGCGGCGCTGGTGGAAGCCGGGGAAGCATTGGCTCCAGAGTTGTTCGAGTTGGGGGAGGATGCCGGCAGAGTTTTTTTTAGCACGGCGGGAGGAGTGGAAGCGCGGCGGAGGGCCAGCAATCCCTTGTCTTCGACGAACCACTCGACGGTTTCGCCGCGGGAGAACTCCATGGCCTGGGCGAGGGCGGAAGGGAAATTGATGTACCACTGTTCGCTGGCTTGGCGCTTGATGAGCTGCACTTTGGTGGGGAATCCCATAGAAAGCCTCCTTTTGATATCTAGTCATTATACTAGATACCAAAAGTCCGGCTTTTCTGCAAGAAAAAAGTGTGAAGAGAATTCTCTCTAGTAAAGGCCAAAGTCCAGGGGGTCCCGAAGGGACCCAACGTCATTAGCCGTAGGTGAAACCTACGGTAAACGTCGTCGCAGAGTATTCAATTCAACCCCGGAGGGGTTGAATTCGACCCCTTCGGGGTCGATGAGATACTCAACGTATGCCTTCTCGTCCGTAGGTTTCACCTACGGCTAATGACCTTCATGCCCTTCGGGCATGTTGGGCAGCCCCCACCAGCCCTTAATCTAGCCCAACTTTCGCAGCTCGGAGCCATTTCGGACGAAATTGCGTGTGCTCATTGTGGTAACTCCTGAGTCTTCAACGTTGGTTGTGCGCAAGGGCTTGTAGTGTAGACCTACCCCTTTTTCATTGCCGATCAAGCTTGGCACAATGCCGCCATGTACCTGCGTGCGAACAAGCGCAAGAAAGACGGCAAGGAGCACCGCTATTGGAGCGTGGAGGAGAGTCGGCGGCTGCGTTCAGGCCGGGTGGTGCAGCGGCGGGTTCTGTATTTGGGCGAGATCAACGACAGTCAGCAGGCGGCGTGGCGCAAGACGTTGGAGGTGTTTGATGAGGCCGAACAACGAGCCGCGAGCCTGAGCTTGTTTCCGGAGGATCGGGCGCTGCCGGCCGACGCCTTGGATGGCGTGCAGGTGAAGCTGAAGGAGATGGAGTTGCGGCGGCCGCGAGCCTTTGGCAACTACTGGCTGGGGTGCGAGCTGTGGCGGCAGTTGGGGCTGAGCGCGTTTTGGGAAGAGCGTTTGGGGAAGGGGCGGGAAGAGGTGCCGTGGGCGAAGGTGCTGGAGTTGCTGGTGGTGAGCCGGTGGGTGGCGCCGGGCAGCGAGTTCCGTTTACATCGGCAAGGATTTGACCAGAGCGCCCTGGGAGATCTGCTGGGCACGGGCTTTGCCGTGGCGGAGAAGGATCGGCTGTATCGCTGCCTGGACCGCATCGGCGAACACAAGACCGCGTTGTTCGATCACCTGCGGCAACGCTGGCAAGAGCTGTTCCAGGCGCGCTTCGACGTGTTGCTGTACGATCTGACGAGCACCTACATCGAAGGCGAAGGGGAGGAGATTCCCAAGGCCAAGCATGGCTACAGCCGGGATCACCGCGGCGATTGCCGGCAGGTGGTGATCGCACTGGTGGTGACGCCGGAGGGATTTCCGCTGGCTTACGAAGTGCTGGCGGGCAACACCTCGGACCGCACCACGCTGCGAGGATTTCTGGACAAGATCGAGGCCCAGTACGGGCGGGCGCGGCGCGTGTGGATCATGGACCGTGGGATTCCCACCGAAGAGGTGCTGGAAGAGATACGCGGTTCACAGCGGGAAGTGTTCTACTTGGTGGGCACGCCGCGCGGCAAGATTCAGCAGTACGCCAAGCGCTGGCTGGAATTGCCCTGGCAGAAAGTGCGCGAGTCGGTGGAAGTGAAGTTATTCGCCGAGGACGGCGAACTGTATGTGCTGGCCAAGAGCGAAGGAAGGCACGCCAAGGAACGCGCTATGCGGCGGCGCAAGTTAGTGCGCTTGTTGAAGACCCTGCGCAAGTTGCGCCGCAGTGCCCCGGCGCGCGATCAACTGCTGCTGCGGATCGGCGCGGCCAAGAAGGACGCCTGCCGCGCCTTCGGCTTCGTCCCCTTGCGCTTGCCCCGCGAAGGAGAAGAAGTCACCCGCCAGACGTTCTCCTTTCACTTGGACAAAGAGAAGCTGCAGAAGGCAGAGTTACGCGATGGCCACTATCTGCTGCGCTCCAACCTGCTGGGGGAGAAGCCGGAAGTGCTCTGGGAGCTTTACATCCTATTGACCCAGATCGAAGCGGCCTTCAAAACCTTGAAGAGCGAATTGGGACTGCGTCCGATTTATCACCAGGTGGAGAAGCGCGTGGAGGCCCACATCTTCGTGGCTTTCCTCGCCTACGCCTTGTCGGTCACGCTTCGGCACCGGCTGGCCCCCTGCGCCCCCGGGCTGACACCGCGCGCCGTGCTGGAAAAACTGGCCACGATTCAGATGCTCGATGTCTGCCTGCCCACCACCGACGGACGCTGGCTGATCATGCCGCGCTATACGCAGCCGGAACCGGAGCAGATGCTCCTGCTCCATCACCTCCACTTGGCGTTGCCGTCGCAACCGCCGCCCCGCATCAAACCGGCGGAGACCGTAATCGATCAACCGGTGCAGCTCAAAATGTAGTGTAGACCTTGGAGATCGCGTCGCTGAAAATAAACTACTTACCCGCCAGCTACTGCCCCAACTGCGAAAGTCGGCCTAGCTTCCTCGTGCTAGCCCAACTTTCGCAGCTCGGAGCCATTTCGGACGAAATTGCGTGTGCTCATTGTGGTAACTCCTGAGTCTTCAACGTTGGTTGTGCGCAAGGGCTTGTAGTGTAGACCTACCCCCTTTTCATTGCCGATCAAGCTTGGCACAATGCCGCCATGTACCTGCGTGCGAACAAGCGCAAGAAAGACGGCAAGGAGCACCGCTATTGGAGCGTGGAGGAGAGTCGGCGGCTGCGTTCAGGCCGGGTGGTGCAGCGGCGGGTTCTGTATTTGGGCGAGATCAACGACAGTCAGCAGGCGGCGTGGCGCAAGACGTTGGAGGTGTTTGATGAGGCCGAACAACGAGCCGCGAGCCTGAGCTTGTTTCCGGAGGATCGGGCGCTGCCGGCCGACGCCTTGGATGGCGTGCAGGTGAAGCTGAAGGAGATGGAGTTGCGGCGGCCGCGAGCCTTTGGCAACTACTGGCTGGGGTGCGAGCTGTGGCGGCAGTTGGGGCTGAGCGCGTTTTGGGAAGAGCGTTTGGGGAAGGGGCGGGAAGAGGTGCCGTGGGCGAAGGTGCTGGAGTTGCTGGTGGTGAGCCGGTGGGTGGCGCCGGGCAGCGAGTTCCGTTTACATCGGCAAGGATTTGACCAGAGCGCCCTGGGAGATCTGCTGGGCACGGGCTTTGCCGTGGCGGAGAAGGATCGGCTGTATCGCTGCCTGGACCGCATCGGCGAACACAAGACCGCGTTGTTCGATCACCTGCGGCAACGCTGGCAAGAGCTGTTCCAGGCGCGCTTCGACGTGTTGCTGTACGATCTGACGAGCACCTACATCGAAGGCGAAGGGGAGGAGATTCCCAAGGCCAAGCATGGCTACAGCCGGGATCACCGCGGCGATTGCCGGCAGGTGGTGATCGCACTGGTGGTGACGCCGGAGGGATTTCCGCTGGCTTACGAAGTGCTGGCGGGCAACACCTCGGACCGCACCACGCTGCGAGGATTTCTGGACAAGATCGAGGCCCAGTACGGGCGGGCGCGGCGCGTGTGGATCATGGACCGTGGGATTCCCACCGAAGAGGTGCTGGAAGAGATACGCGGTTCACAGCGGGAAGTGTTCTACTTGGTGGGCACGCCGCGCGGCAAGATTCAGCAGTACGCCAAGCGCTGGCTGGAATTGCCCTGGCAGAAAGTGCGCGAGTCGGTGGAAGTGAAGTTATTCGCCGAGGACGGCGAACTGTATGTGCTGGCCAAGAGCGAAGGAAGGCACGCCAAGGAACGCGCTATGCGGCGGCGCAAGTTAGTGCGCTTGTTGAAGACCCTGCGCAAGTTGCGCCGCAGTGCCCCGGCGCGCGATCAACTGCTGCTGCGGATCGGCGCGGCCAAGAAGGACGCCGGCCGCGCCTTCGGCTTCGTCCCCTTGCGCTTGCCCCGCGAAGGAGAAGAAGTCACCCGCCAGACGTTCTCCTTTCACTTGGACAAAGAGAAGCTGCAGAAGGCAGAGTTACGCGATGGCCACTATCTGCTGCGCTCCAACCTGCTGGGGGAGAAGCCGGAAGTGCTCTGGGAGCTTTACATCCTATTGACCCAGATCGAAGCGGCCTTCAAAACCTTGAAGAGCGAATTGGGACTGCGTCCGATTTATCACCAGGTGGAGAAGCGCGTGGAGGCCCACATCTTCGTGGCTTTCCTCGCCTACGCCTTGTCGGTCACGCTTCGGCACCGGCTGGCCCCCTGCGCCCCCGGGCTGACACCGCGCGCCGTGCTGGAAAAACTGGCCACGATTCAGATGCTCGATGTCTGCCTGCCCACCACCGACGGACGCTGGCTGATCATGCCGCGCTATACGCAGCCGGAACCGGAGCAGATGCTCCTGCTCCATCACCTCCACTTGGCGTTGCCGTCGCAACCGCCGCCCCGCATCAAACCGGCGGAGACCGTAATCGATCAACCGGTGCAGCTCAAAATGTAGTGTAGACCTTGGAGATCGCGTCGCTGAAAATAAACTACTTACCCGCCAGCTACTGCCCCAACTGCGAAAGTCGGCCTAGCTTCCTCGTGTTGTCTAAGGAGTCAGGCAGGTGTATATTGCCGGCTCGGAACTAAGTCCAGACCCGGAGATGATTCCATAAAGAAATCTGCTCACACAAATATGCTTGCGACCAAAGTCGCTGGCCTCGCCAAGCCAGCGAGCGCCGCCGAAAGGCAACCGACTGAGATCGAAGTTGCCATCTTCGCAGGTGGGTTCGGAAGACATTACATGTTCGGTCTGACGAGGGCCTTAGCCTCAAGAGGCCTATGCCTGGACGTCATCGGCGGCAGCGGGGTGGACAGCCCCGAAATGCATACGACTCCCCGATTGCACTTCCTCAATCTGCAAAAGAACAACCTGCCGGGCGCAGGGAAAGTATTCAGGGCACTGCCGAATTATGCCAGGTATATCCGTTATGCTCTGGGCGCACGGCCCAGGATCTTCCACATCCTGTGGCATAGCAACCTCAAGTCCGTTGATCGAACCCTGCTCATGCTCTTTTATAAACTGCTGGGGAAGAAGCTCGTCCTCACTGCGCATGACGTCAACGTAGCGAAAAGGGACGGGGGCGATTCGACGCTGAACCGGCTTACTTTGAGAATTCAATACCGGCTTGCGGATCACATCTTCGTTCACACGGCGAAGATGAAGCAAGAGCTGCTCGATGACTTTGGGGTTCGTTCAAAAGCAGTGACTATTATTCCTTTTGGCATTAACGGCGCGGTGCCCCATACAAACCTCACCGCCGCCCAGGCTAAGCTGAGGTTGGGCCTTAAGATGGACGACAGGGCGATTCTATTCTTCGGCGGCATCAGGCCATACAAGGGCCTCGAGTACCTGGTGGCGGCATTCCAGCTCATAGCGCCCAAGCACCCGGGCTACCGCCTGATCATCGCCGGCGAGCGCAAGAGGGCCTGCGAATCGTACCTGCGCGACATCCAGAAAACTATTGCGACTGACGGCAGCCGCGACCGAGTGATCCAGAGGATCGAATTCATCCCCGATAGCGAAACGGAGTTTTACTTCAAAGCCGCCGACGTCCTGGTGCTCCCGTATAAGGACATTTTCCAAAGCGGCGTCCTGTTTTTGGGATACAGTTTCGGGTTGCCCGCGATCTCGACTGACGTGGGTTCTCTCCGGGAAGATATCATCGAAGAGAAGACAGGTTTTGTTTGCAGGCCGCGCGATCCGGTTGACTTGGCGAGGACCCTTGAGAAGTATTTTGACAGCGGCCTCTTCAAGAACCTGGACAGCCGCCGCGAGGAGATTCGTGACCTCGTTATGCGCACGCATTCCTGGGACGAAATCGCACGGATGACCCGCGAGGTATACTTACGGGTGCTGCAGGGTTCCGGCTCTACCCTCGATCCCGCTTGGACGAAAGGAGGGGTGTGATGAACGGTGCGGAATTACTGGTTCAGGAACTACTCCATCGGGGAGTGAAATTCGTCTCGACTCTGTGCGGCCACGGCCTGAATCCATTTTATGTTGCCTGCCGTTCGAGCGGACTGCGGCTCGTTGATACTCGCAACGAACAAGCGGCGGCCTATATGGCGGAAGCCTATGGCCGGCTCAGCCGCAGCGTGGGCGTGTGCGCGGTCAGCAGCGGCGTGGCGCACGCGAACGCCCTGACCGGCGTCGCCAACGCACATTTCGACGGCGCTCCCATGCTCCTGCTCACGGGCAGCGGCGCTGTCGCGACCATGGGCCTCGGCCACTTCCAGGACCTCGACCAGGTGGCGCTCGCGGCTCCCCTTTCGAAATTTGCCCAGACGGTGACTGTACCGGAGCGCATTCCTCAACTCGTCGAGCAGGCGTTTGCGGCGGCGACCTCGGGAAGGCCGGGGCCGGTCCACCTCACCATTCCACTCGATGTCCAAACGGCAGAAGTGAAAATGGAATTAGTGGTTGAGTCTGCGACTCGGACGGCCAAGGTGCGCCAGAGCGCCTGCGCCGATCCGCAGTCGGTCGCTGAGGCGGCGCAATGGCTGAGCGAAGCCGAGAAGCCCCTGCTGGTCGCCGGCAGCGGCGTCTTCTATTCCGACGGAGCGCAGGCGCTGGCCGCGTTGGCAAAGGCCTGCTCGGTTCCTGTGGTGGTGCCCATCTGGGACCGAGGCTCAGTCGATGAACCCTCGCCTGAATTCATGGGCGTCGTCGGAGCGGCAACCGGCGGGCCGAACTTGCTCGCGGATGCGGACTTGGTTTTATTGGCCGGTGTGCATTTTGATTACAGAATTGGTTACCTGCAACCGCCCGCCGTCCGGCGCGACGCCAAAGTCATTCGAATTGATGTCGATCCAACTGAGCTTTGTCGCGGAGTGAAGGCTCCGCTGACGATCCAAGGCGACGCGCGTTCCGTCCTCAAGCAACTTCTTGAAGAGGCGCAACGACGGCGCGTGCCACCCCACACGTCTTGGTTGCAGGAAGCCCAGGCTCGGCGGCGGGAATTCCAGGCACGATGCCGGGCGGCGCGCGAGCGGGCCCCTCAGGGCCTTCACGCCTTGGATATCCTGCGGGCGCTCGAAGGCGTCATGACCGATGAAACGGTCCTGCTGCTCGACGGCGGCAATATCGGCCAGTGGGCGCACCAGGTTCTATTCGATCGCTACCCCGGCCATTGGCTCACTTGCGGAGCGAGTGGCGTCGTGGGATATGGCTTGCCGGCCGCCATGGCGGCTCGCCTGATGTATCCCGAGCGTCCGATCATTCTGCTCTCGGGAGACGGGGCCATGACCTTCACCATTGCGGAGTTCGAAACCGCAGCTCGTCAGGGTCTCAATTTCGTGGTGATCGTCGCCGATGACTCAGCCTGGGGCATCACGCTCACCGAACATATGCGCGCCCACGGCCACGGCATGGCCAGTGAACTCGGGCACATCCGCTTCGACCAAGTCGCGGAAGGATTTGGCGCACGCGGCGTTCGCGTTGCGAAAGCGGAAGAGGTTCAACCGGCCATTGTGAAAGGCTTGTCGCGGAAGCAACCAACACTCATCCATGTTCCAATCGTACGGAGCAATCCGGCGGACTGAGGGCAGTTGTCAGTACTCAGTTGTCAGTTGTCAGTGGCCAGTTGTCAGTAGTTCAGCTTCGGGTGGAAGCCCCCGGAGGGCGTCTTGCCGCCTGTCTTCCAGGATGAGGGCAATTGCCCCTGCCAGACTGGCGCGAGCTTCTTCCTTGGTTTCGCCTTGTCCGTTCGCTCCAGGAATCTCCGGGCAATAAGCTATATACCATTTGCCATCGCGCTCAAATACGGCAGTAAACTCGTTCGTCATTGCCCCTCCTGGCCCAGCCCCAGCCTGCCGCTATTATATCGCAGGTCGTAAGTCTCGCGGCGGGAACCCGTGTAGGCATGTAAGTATCGGCTCCGAACGAACTGCGGCGTCTGCCCTGCCAGTACACTTGCTTGACATGGCCCAGCACCTCGACGTCGCGTCAGTTCCGCACATCCACGCTATCGATCTTCCTGTCGCCATCTCTCGACACGCCCACGATCATGAATTCCAACGGTTCGCTGCCCGTGTTCTCAAAGGAATGCACGTCGTTCAACTGAATCGGGATGGCATCGCCGGCACGAATCGGCGCAGAGTCGGATGCGCCGCCCTCCGCCGCAACCTTTGCTTCCCCTTGCCCGCTCATCACATAGTAGAACTCCGCAACCTCGCGGTGCAGGTGGGGGCCAAGGGAAGTGCCGGGCGGAAGCAGCAGGTGGTCCACATAGGCCCATGATGTAGTGAAGACCGTCGGCTCGAGCACGCGCCGATACTCGACCGCTCCGTGGCCGCCGCTCATGCCGCTCGCAGGACGAAGCAGCGAGCGATCGAGGCGCATGGTCATGAATACGGGTATCGGATCGAGCGGCGCGCCGTGGCGGTCGTCACCCAAATCGAAATTGTCATAGGCGCCTTTCAGCATCGAGACATTGATGTTCATCCATTGAACCGGCTTGTCGCTGGCGTTGTAGATCGCGTGCGAATGCCCCATCCGGCACGGCGCCCCGGCCGGTCCTTTGAGCACGGACGTGCGGCCGTCAATGGTGAACTGCGCCTCGCCGTCGAGGATCACGAACATCTCCTCGCATTGGTTGTGAAAGTGATGGCCAATCCCACTCTTAGGCTCGAGCACGCCCCGATGAAGAAAACGCAAGTTAGTGTCGAGCGAATGCTCATCGAGCAGTACCATGTATTCCATCTGCCCGGCCCCGCCGTGCGCCGCCTTGGCAGGATTGTATTTGGCCGGATCGGTGTGAGCAATGCGCTGCGCCAAAGGCTCGCGCGCCGCCAGCGGAGAAACCAGAACAAGCATCAGCAAAAGCGTTTTCATCTTCATTTCCCTGTTTCCTTTCTGATTAAGGGTGGCCGCTACGCACTAGATTATGCCACGCGCTCGCCCGGCTGCAAAACGAAGGTGATACTGGTTTCAATCTTCGCGCCGGCCCTCTACAAGTGAAAGTGCACTCAACGCGCGGCGCGACAAATGATAGAATCTATGCCACGTCAAGGGAGTTTGCATCCACTCAATGGAGTCAGGTCGAGCGCTCGGCCGTTCGCGCATGCAGAGGCTCTGCCATGGCGGTGAGCGAAAACTGGGAGGGATAATGCGCAACCATTTCTTGAAGGTCGCACTGCTGCCCGTCCTGCTGTCGGTGATTTATCTGACCTCGTGTAGCCGCCACACGGTTTCCTCCGCAGCGTACCGTGGCTGGAAGGTGTATGGCGGAACGCCGGATAACATACACTATTCGAGCCTGCGCCAGATCAATCGCGGCAACGTGCAGAAGCTGGCGGTGGCCTGGACATACGATTCGGGCGATGCGTTTCCCAACTCGGAAATGGAGTGCAACCCCATCGTGGCGCACGGCACATTGTTCGTCACCACGCCCAAGCTGCGCCTGCTGGCTCTCGATGCGGCTACCGGCACATTGCGCTGGAGCTTCGACCCGAATCAAGGCGAAAAGGTCCAGAGCAAGCGGCGCAACCGCGGCGTCACGTATTGGGAAGAGGGGAACGATCACAGGATCTTCGTGGTGTCCCGGCAATATCTTTACGCTATCGACGCGACCACCGGGCAGCCTATCGCAAGCTTCGGCGATTCGGGGCGGGTGGACCTGCGCGAGGGGTTGGGCCGCGACCCCGAAAAGCAATCCATCTCCGCCAGCACGCCCGGAATTATTTACAAGGACCTGCTCATTCTGGGCAGCCTCGTCGGTGAAGACCTGCCTGCGTCTCCTGGCGACATTCGCGCCTTTGACGTACGCACGGGAAAGATTCGGTGGACGTTCCACACCATTCCACGCCCCGGCGAGCTTGGTTACGAGACTTGGCCGAAGGACGCCTGGACCTACACGGGGGGCGTCAACGACTGGGCGGGCATGAGCCTGGATGAGAAGCGTGGCCTGGTGTTCTGCGCGACGGGCTCCGCAGCTTTTGATTTCTATGGCGCCGACCGAGTGGGCGACGATCTCTTTGCCAACTGCGTGATCGCGCTCAAAGCGGACACGGGCGAGCGCGTCTGGCACTTTCAAGGCGTGAAGCACGACCTGTGGGACCGCGACTTCCCCGCCGCGCCGGCACTTGTCACCGTGAAGAGAGGAGGGGAATTGATTGACGCGGTGGCGCAAACCACCAAGTCAGGGTTTGTTTACGTTTTCGAACGTGAAACCGGCCGGCCGCTTTTCCCGATCGTCTACCGGAAGGCGCCCGCGTCGGACGTAGAAGGTGAAGTGACTGCGGAGATGCAACCGCTTCCGGCGAGCCCGCCACCCTTTGCGCGCCAGGTGGTGACGCCAGGCATCCTTACCAACCGAACCCCGGAGGCGCACCAGGCGGCTTTGGAGCAACTGAAAAGAGTCCGCAGTGGCGAACAGTTCACGCCCCCGAGCCTCGAAGGGACGGTGGTCTTTCCCGGCTTCGACGGCGGCGGTGAATGGGGCGGCCCGGCCTTTGATCCTGAGACAGGCGTGCTGTACGTGAACTCAAATGAAATGGCTTGGGTCTCGAGACTGGTTTTGAGACCGGGGGGGAAGGGCCAGGCGAGCAGCCGCGAGGTTTACGCCGCCAATTGCGCAAGCTGCCATCGTGCGGACATGCGCGGGACCCCGCCCGAGTTCCCAACACTCATCGGGATAGGGAAAAAATACAAGCAGGACGAGATTGCCAGGGTCATCCACGAGGGGCGAGGCCGAATGCCCAATTTCGCTTATTTCGGGAAAGGCGTCATCGAAGCAGTGGCCCGCTTGCTGGCCACCGGCAAAGACACCGAGTTCGCAAAGCCCTTAAAGGAGGAGTTACCTCAACCACTTAAATATACCCACGATGGTTATAGCAAATTTCTTGACCCTGACGGCTACCCTGCGGTCGAACCTCCGTGGGGAACGCTGAACGCGATCAACCTCGATACGGGGTCGTATGCGTGGAAGATAACCTTCGGCGAGTTCCCGGAACTGGTTGCACAAGGGATGCCCATCACCGGCAGCGAGAACTATGGCGGGCCCCTGGTGACGGCCGGGGGGCTGCTCTTTATCGCGGCCACGAATCACGACAAGAAATTTCACGCCTACGACAAAGCCACAGGCAAGCTGCTCTGGGAATCTGTGCTACCCGCTGCGGGAAATGCCACCCCCGCTACCTACGAGTTAGACGGCCGGCAGTATGTGGTGATCGGCGCGGGTGGTGGGAAGTGGGGTTCGCCATCAGGCGGGACGTATGTGGCGTTTGCAATTCCACGATAGTAGTCAGTTGTCAGTCGTCAGTTGTCAGTTGCGCCGAACTCTTGAGTGGGTTGGGCAATACCGCCTGTCAGCCTGGGAAGGGCGGTTGACAGCAACGGACAACAGACTACGGACCACTGACAGATGCCAGGTCAAGCATTCATTACCTTCTCAAATGCGGCCTTGAATTTTTCCATATCGTCGCGCGAGCCGATAGTTACGCGCACATAGGTTGGCCAGACCGGCCAAACTCGCCCGACGTAGACTTTCTCTTGAGCCATGGCGGTCACAAACTCCTCGCCAGGGCGCTTCACGTCCACCATAAACTTGTTGGATCGCGAAGGGATGAAGGAATAGTTCTTCCGGGACATCCAGTCGAAGACGCCGCTTCGAATATCGGCAAGAATCTTACGGCGGTCGGGGACAAGGTTCTTCACTCCCAGGCTGGCCGTGGCGGCCACCATGGCCGGAACGGGCATCGAGGGGAAACCGTAGTCCTGCAGCTTATTCAACAGATCAGGCCGGGCGAGCGCCACTCCGGCGCGCAGGCCCGCCATGCCATAAATCTTCGAGAAGGTGCGGAGCATGATGACGTCCTTATCGGCGCTGACCAAGCCGACCGTGGACGGTTCCCCGCTCCAGTGGATGTAGGCCTCGTCAATCATGACAACCGTACCAGCAGGTTTATTGGCCACCAGCCATTCGATATCCTCCTTGCTGGTGATCGTTCCGGTGGGGTTGTTGGGATTACAAACGTAGATGAGACCCGCATCAGGCGAAGCGGTGGCCATAGCCTTCACGTCGTGTGAATAATCCTGGCGTAAAGGAACGTGAATGACCGGCGCGCCGATGAAACCCGCCGCACGCTCCGGGGCTTCATAGCTCGGCTCGGCAATCACGAGCGGTTTCGAGGGCGAGGTGCAGGCAAGCACGGCGCGGTGCAAAGGATCGCTCGAGCCCGGAAAAGCGACAGCATAAGTCGGCTTCAAGCCTTCCTGTTCCGCCAGGGTTGAGGCCATTTTCTTGCCCTCGTCGTACATGTAGCGCCCGCACTTCTGCACCACGTTGTGGATCGCCTCCGCCGCCTCCGCACACGGGCCCATGGGATTCTCATTGGCGTTCAGCTTAGTCGCGTCCGGCGGCAGGGCGCCGAGGTCAGACAGTTGCGCGAGGGCAGGTTCATTGTAGAAAGGGAGCGCGGCGGCAGCGCCCAGCAAAAGCGAAAGGCGCGCAAAGTCGCGCCGTGAGAAACCACGCCGCAGAAATCGCGTTTCTGATCGTCTCGAAGGGAAACCATCGCTGCACCCCCAAGCCGCCTTGCCCGGCGCACAGATCGACCGCCCCTCTGCTCGAAGAATCTTACCTTATTCAGCCCAATGCGCCCTTTGGCCGCTACACTCTGCTCAATTTATTGAATGGTAACCCAGAAAGGTCCCGGCTTCAAGGAAGGAGCCGAAATCGCATCATGGCGTGCCTAAAATTTCCAGGGGGGGGATTCCGGAGGAGGATATTAATCCGCCGTCGTTGCGGTGATCGTCGATTTCATGAGTTCTCCTCGACTTTCCATCGCAACCCTTGGGGTTGCAGTCCGCCGGCTGTCGCGTGAGCGCTCGATGATACACCGTTTGGGCCGCCCCCGAGGAGCGGCCCATCAACAGATGTTGCTTACTGCACAGTCACCGGGATGTTTAGGCTATGTGAAAGCTTACCGCTGGTGGCCGTCACAGTAACGGTGTAGTTCCCTGTGGGCGTACCAGGGGTTGAAACAGGAGTTGAGCCGCTCCCTCCTCCGCAGGCGACGAAGGCTGCCGCGAGCAATGCGAAGACGACCAGGCCGAAGGCCAACTTCGCCCGGCGCTTTCTTCCCGGGATAAGCAGGAGCAGGAGAGAAGCCAAAAGAGCACCGGCACTGGGAATGAACCAGCTTGGGCCGTTAAACGGGCGTAAGGCAGTTGACGAAGCCGTGGTGGTCACCTCGAGAATGCTGGAGCCGCCCGGAACCGAGAAGGAGGTGGGGGTCAGCGTGCAAGTGCTGTAGGTCATCGTCGATTGGAGCGCGCAGGAGAGGCTAACCGTGCCAGTGAAGCCGGCCGAGGGGCTCGCGGAGACCGTCGTGCTCGCCGATTGGCCGGGCGAGGTGATATTGAAGCTGGGTGGATTTGCGGCCAAGCTGAAATCGGCCGTACCCGTCGAGAGCGTGACCGCTACCGCAGACGATGTGGATGCCTGGTAATTCCCATCGCCGCTGTAATTCGCCGTGACACTCGCGTTGGTCCCGAAAGATGCCGAGAGCGTAGCCGTTAACGTGGCGTAAACAACACCCGAGGAAGTAACGGTAAAGCCGGCCGGAGTCAAGGTCACGTTACCGCTGATCAGATTACTCGAGTTGTAAAAGGCCACGGTACCGGTGGGCGGGTTGCCGATACTCGTCGTGTTGACGACGGCCGTAAGGGTCACGTTGGACCCAGCCGTGAAGGGATTCGGACTGGCCGAAACCGTCATTGTAGTGGCCGCTGGTGTTACGGTAACCGTGGTATTGGCGGAGGTACTCGTGTTATAGCTGTTGTTGGGCGCGATGGGATGAGGAGTGTAAGTACCCTGCAACGTATCAGCCCCGCCGGGAAGCTGAATGTATTGATCTTCAGCGCTGCCTTGGCTGTTTAAAGTGTACGTCCCAGGAGTGTTATCGGAGGGCGCGCCTACATCATCCGACGCGGGAAAGGTGGACCCGTTGAGTTTCACAGCCACATACCCGGTGGGACATTGATACGAGGGAAGGCCGGTGGTACTGCTGATGCAGCCGCCGGCGATGCCTCCAGAATTGGCGGGATTGAGGGCGCCCGAGCTGTTGGTCACGTCCACCTTCAACCAGTACCCCAGATAGAGACCGCCATTGCATACGATATTGTACCCATAGGGGACCGTCGTGGCGCCGTAAACCATCCCGCCACAACTTTCCGTAACCAACTGCACCAGTGTTTTACTATTTTCAGGGTTCACGGTAATCGATTGAGCGGCCGAATTGCTTGCCCCAAGCGCCCCGTTACCTGCGTAGTGCGCGGCCACGTTATAGGTCCCACCGGGCAGCATGTTCGTGGAACTTGAAATCGTCCCGCCGCTGCCAAGCGTAAAAGGCCCGATACCAAGACTGCCGCCGCTTGGCCCCCCCGCCAACGAAACGTCCCCTGTGGCAGCAGTCGGAGAGACGCTGACGGTGAAATTCGCAGCCTGACCGTGAGTAATAGTTGCCGGTGTTATGGTGAGCGAGGTGGTAGTCGGGGTGAAAGTGACCGTATTCCAGCTATTCACCAAATTCGCGGCATTCACGGTGCCGAGGCCGGTGGCAAGGTCATAGCCGGCAGAGGTTGTCCAGGCCGGCTGGGAGGTACTGCTTGGATTCACCAGGATGCCATCGGTGGTAGTGGTCTGGTCGCTGCAGTTGAGCGACTCCGGCGCGCAAGCCACCGAATTGTTCCCTGCCTGCGTATCGTAGAAAACGCAGGAAGAGCTATTGGCCGTCGAAGCCATCGAGGGATTCGAGCCGCAGCTTGCCCCAGTCTTCGCCGCCAGCGGGTACAAGACGTAATTCGCATTGCCCTGGGGGCCGTACTTCTGGTTGACCAGCGCCATGATGCCTGCGAAGGCTTGCGTGGACACGGAGGTCCCCCCGGCGCCCTGAAAGTTCGTGTAAGGGGAGAGCAGATCGCAGGAGGTTGCACTACCTCCGATGCCCGCGTTCGCATCCATTTCGCAGAACATGTAGAAGCTGCCGTTCATGCCATCGCCTGCGAAGAGTGATATATCAGGTGTATCCCGCACGCTATCCTGAGGGACGCCGGGACCGCTCTGCCACGCAGGTTTCTTGTTCCCCAACAACCCACCCACCGAATTGCACGTTAAGTTTCCCAAGGAGTCAAACGTCGAGTTGATGCAATTGCTGGGTCCCCCGCCGCCCGCGACAAGATCTGTGCCATAGGCGCTGGCTCCAGCCGTGCAGCCCGTCAATCCTGCGCTCGCACAGGTATCATTCCAGGTCATTTCGGGAACGTACGATTTTGCAGAGGGGTATAAGGCTCCGCTCCCGGTCGGAACGTTCCAGTATTGTTCCCAGGTCGCGCCAGTGCCTTCGTTAAAGTCCGTCCCACCCACTGCCACGTTGAAGGGTGTTGAACCGAGACCATCCACTGCCAGGCCGTACCGCGCTGCAGTCTCACCGAAGTTCGAGGAATCGCATCCCGCAGAACCGCTGTCTCCTATGGCCATGAGTATCGTAATCCCTTGCGCAGCCCCTTGCTCCCACAGCGCACTGTAGAAAGCATTGCCGCTGCTCCCGATCGCGGCCTCGCAGGAGCCGTAGCTCTCGCTCATGACAGGCGCAAGGTTGTTATCAATTATGAAGAGAGAGGAGAGGTCGGTGCCTTGAGTGAGCTCGGTCCCTTCGGAGACGACAAAATCAATGGTGGCGCCGGGCGCAACCCCGCCTGCCCACTGGATATCGGCGTCGGCTTCACCCTCATCGCCCGACATCGAGGGCGGGATTATTCCCGGGTCGGGGCCATTGAGGCATATGTTGACCGGCACGTTGGTTTGAGCCTGGCAAAGCGGGTTGCTCTGCGGAGCTTGTAACGGCAGGTTGAACATAGTACGGAAGTCCACGACGTCCTGGATGTTGACATTCGTCTGGCCCACGATGGCAATTTGCTGCCCTGCGCCGTTTATGGCCGGGCTTGCACTGTAGAGTGGCGAACTGTTGTAGATGGTGGCAAAATCCCCCGGGCCGACGCCGAGCAGGTAGCCGGTCTGATAGGGATATGTGAAGAGCGGTTTCACGGCGCCCGTGGCTTTCGCCCGCGAAAACGTGCCCAGCACGCGCGACATGGGCCGCCTGGGGAAATTGTTCAGCGACGCAAAGCCGGCCACCACTGGCGTCAATGCGGCTGGAATCTGGGGATCGCTCGCATTGGCCCAGTGCTCTTCGCCGTTCACCGTGTACTTGTGGATCTCCGTACGAAAAGCTTGGCGCACTTGCCCCGCTGTTCCGGAGAACTCGATCACCGTGCGGCCCGCTGCCACTCGACGGATTTGAAACCCCTGCGACGTTAACCAGTTAGTTACGGCGTCGATGTCTGCATCGGCGGGGCCGAACTGCTGGCCAAACTGCTCGGGGGTGAGCCACATGTGATAGTTGGGCGAGGCCTTGACCTGCTGGTCGTCGAGCAAACTCCGCAGCGCCGCTTCCTGCGCCGGCGAGCGCTGCAAGACGAGAAGCAGGCGTTCCGCGGGCTGGTTGTCGGGCGCGAGCCCCTGATCGTACTGCGGCCGCGCCAAGGGGTGAGTATTTCCTCGCAACGTGACAAGATTATCCAAGTTCACGGGTTGAATGATGCGTGCCGGGACCGCCGCTGCCTGTTGCCCCGCTGCCATCAACGTAGAAGTCAGGACAAATGCAAATGCCAATAAAGCTTCAATCCACAGTGACCGTGCGTGTTTCATTCCACCTCCACAAGCTTCCTCATGCGCGCCATATTGTAAGGGGTTTTTACCAGATAAGCTACCTTTTGGTGGCGTCCCCACCCAGTATTCACTTCAAACCTGCAAGAAGTTCCACAAACTGTTTCAATTTCGACAACCCTGTCGTCACTATTGATGCATAATGTTCGATTCGGGATTTCCGTGCGGGCGGCGTCTCAGTGACACTTTGTCGTATTTTGGCCTGATTTCAGTGAACGATTCTGCTTATCCTCGCGTGGCTAGTTTTCGTACCGCAGCCGGCTTGGCGGCGCATCTCAATCAGTTGGGATGGAAGATTCCTTTTGATGAGGCCGTCCTCTCCGCTCCTGACTCGCCACTCGCCGCGCCCTTCGAGATCCCTTGGCATAAGGGATCGCGTAAAGTTGGAAACCGCTTTGCCGTCCAGCCCATGGAGGGTTGGGACAGCGAGCCGGACGGAAGGCCGTCAGAGCTGACGCGCCGACGTTGGATGCGTTTCGCCCGCAGCGGCGCGAAGCTTGTCTGGGGAGGAGAAGCCGTCGCGGTCCTTCCCGAGGCGCGGGCCAACCCGGATCAATTACTATTGAACGAGCGGACCGCCCCCGCTTTGGGTGAGTTGCGACGCGAGGTAGTTGAGGCTCACGAGACGCGTTTCGGCCAGAGCCGCGACTTTGTCATAGGCCTTCAGCTTACGCACTCGGGACGCTTCTCGCGCCCGCGTGAAAAAGCGCGGCTCGAGCCCATCATTGCCTATCATCATCCGATTCTGGACGCGCGTTTCCCGCCTTCCGCAAGCGTCACGCCGGTTCGAGACGCCGAGGTTGGCCGAATCGTCGAGGCTTATGGCCGTGCCGCGCACCTTGCCGAAGCGTGCGGGTTCGATTTTGTGGACTTGAAGCATTGCCACGGCTACCTTGGGCACGAGTTCCTGAGCGCGCATCATCGGCCCGGCCCCTACGGCGGCGCGTTTGAGAATCGCACTCGCTTCCTGTGCGAGCTCGTGAGCGCCGTTCGCGCGTCGGCGCCCGCACTCGAGATCGGCGTGCGGTTGAGCGCCTATGACTCGATTCCTTTTGTGCCCCATCCGCAAACCGGCAGGGGAGTTCCGGCTGATTCGCAACTTCCCTACACTTGGGGGTTCGGTGTGGAGGCCGACAACCCGACGCGACCTGATCTTTCTGAAGCGAAACGCCTGCTCGCGCTGCTTCGTTCCCTGGATGTGCGCCTAATCAACATCACCGCCGGCAGCCCCTACTACTCCGCGCATCTGCAGCGCCCGGCGCTGTTTCCACCTTGCGACGCTTATTTGCCTCCCGAGGACCCGCTTGCCGGGGCGGCTCGCATGTGGGTGGCGGCGGCAGAATTGAAAAAGTCCTCGCCTGACCAGGTTTTCGTTTCCACGGGCGCGACGTACTTTCAGGATTATCTTCCGCACTTCGCACAGGCGGCATTGCGGGACGGATGGACGGATTTCGTGGGTCTCGGCCGCATGATGCTGTCCTATCCGGAGCTCCCCGCTGACTTGCTGGAAAAAGGCGCGATGGACCGAAAGAAAATCTGCCGCACTTTCAGTGATTGCACCAACGGGCCGCGCCAGGGCCTGATCTCGGGATGCTACCCCCTCGACTCCTTCTACAAAGGGCGGCCGGAGGCGGCAACATTACAAGCCAGGAAGGCTGAGTTGAGGAGGAACGCGGGATAGGAGGCAGTGAATCGGGAATAGGGAACGGAGAGAATTTCTTAGGTACCTCCCTTCCCATTCGACGGCGACATGCGGAAGTGCCGCGTGTAGCCTATTGCCTGTTCGCTATCTGCTGCTTTGAAATCGCCTATCATTCCGAGCGGAGCGAGGAATCTCGCCCTGGTCATTGCCCAGTGAACACTCGACACAGAGCAAGATTCCTCGCTCCGCTCGGAATGACATTTCATGGTTTCCGAGAGCAGACGGGTATGAGCGACTGCCATGACTATGACTCCAAAAGTGGCTCTCATCACCGGGGCTTCGCGCGGAATCGGGCGCGGAATCGCAATTGAGCTGGCTCGGCTTGGTTTCAGCATTGCCATCAACTATGCCCATCATGAGGATGCAGCGCTGGAATGCAAGGCGCTCTGCGCTCGTGCTGCGTTGGAGGGAGCCAATGCGGTCTCGAAGGCCGGCGCAACGCCTGCTTTCGAAATATTCCAAGCGGACATCTCGAAACAGCAGGATCGCGCCACCCTGCTGAAGGCAGTCGAGGAGCGCTTTGGATGGTTCGACCTGTTGGTAAACAACGCCGGCGTGGCCCCCGCCGCGCGCGTTGATTTGCTCGAAGCGGGTGAGGAAAGTTTCGAGCGGCTGATAAACACTAACGTGCGCGGCCCATACTTCCTGACTCAGGCAGTGGCGAATTTCTGGTTGGGCGGAATGAAGCACAAGCCGGAGAATGCTGCAAAACCCAAGATCGTGAACATCTCTTCAGTCTCCGCTTATGCCCCAAGCGTCAACCGAGGCGATTACTGCATGAGCAAAGCCGCGCTCTCCATGATGACGCAACTCTTCGCAGTTCGTCTGGCCGAATACGGGATCAAGGTCTACGAAATCCGGCCAGGCATTGTGCTGACGGACATGACGGGGCCTGTAAAAGAGAAGTACGACGCGATGATTTCCAGTGGGTTCACACCCCTGGCACGCTGGGGAACGCCGGAGGACGTCGGCCTTGCGGTGGCGGCCATCGCCGAAGACCGATTCCCCTTTTCCACCGGCGAAGTCATCAACGTAGACGGGGGATTCCACATCCGCCGGCTGTAAAACAAGTGACCGGCCCTCTCCCTTGGGGAGAGGGTGTCCCGCTCCGGCGTTTCCACCAGCCGGAGCGGGACGGGTGAGGGGTCTTTTACCCCCCCAAGCTGCTCCGCATCATGGGCAAGAATTATGATTTTAGTTAACGCCGGCCTCACGCCGGAAACACTGCGACCTCGCCTCGAGCGCCTCTTCGAGATCTCCGCCGCGAAGATCCGGGCGATCGAAAAGAACTTCGACGTAACGAAAGGGTCGCCGGTAATCACGGTCGAAGGCGTCTACACTGGGCGGGAATGGACCGATTGGACGCAAGGCTTCATGTATGGCTCAGCACTCCTTCAGTACGACGCCACGGGCGAGGAGTGGTTCCTGGATTACGGACGGCGCAACACCCGTGAGCGTATGGCAGCGCGGCTGACTCACACGGGAGTGCACGATCACGGGTTCAACAGCGTCAGCTCGTATGGGAACCTGCTGCGCCTGGCGAGCGAGGGAAAGATTGCGGCGGGCGCGGCTGAAAAAGATCTCTACGTGCTGGCGCTGAAAGTGAGCGGAGCGGTGCAGGCCTGGCGGTGGACGCCCATCAGTGACGGGCGCGGTTTCATCTATTCCTTCAACGGCCCTCACTCGCTCTTTGCGGATACCATCCGGTCGCTGCGGTCGCTGGCGCTCGCGCATCGGCTGGGGCACGTGCTGATGGGCGAGAACGACCGGCGCATTTCGCTTCTCGAACGGCTCGTGCATCACGCTTCAGTGACGGCGGAGTTCTCCGTCTACTACGGCGAAGGGCGGGACGTGTTCGACGTTCGAGGGCGCGTCGCGCACGAGTCTATTTTCAACGTGAACGACGGATGCTACCGTTGCCCTTCGACGCAGCAAGGATATTCACCGTTCACTACCTGGACGCGCGGCCTGGCATGGATCATGTGCGGCTACGCGGAAGAACTGGAATTTCTACAGACCCTTTCCGACCGGGAGTTGGACCCTCTCGGCGGGCGAGAGGAAGTGGAAGGCATGATGCGCCGGGCCGCCCAAGCCGCCTGCGACTACTACCTCGACCAGGCTGCGGCGGACGGGATTCCGTATTGGGACACGGGCGCGCCGCACCTTGCGAAGCTGGGTGACTGGGGCAACAAGCCGAGTGATCCGTTCAACAATTTCGAGCCGGTGGATAGTTCGGCGGCAGCAATCGCCGCGCAGGGACTCTGGCGTCTGGGAACATATCTTCAAGGCCCGCCCGCGCCTCCCGAACAAGGGCTACATTACCGGCAGGCCGCCCTCACCATTGCCAATGCGCTATTTGATCAGCCCTATCTTTCAACTGAGCCGAAACACCAGGGTTTACTACTTCACTCCGTCTATCATCGCCCGCGTGGTTGGGATCACATCCCTCCCGGCCACCAGATACCCTGCGGGGAATCTTCCATGTGGGGCGACTATCATGCGCGAGAGTTGGCGCTGCTGCTTCTGCGCGAAGCCGACCGGGAACCTTACCTGAGTTTCTTTAATATCGTCGAAAGAACGTAGCACGGGTGTGGCGCTCGAGCCCGGAGCACCTGCAGACGGTCTCCACTTCGACCCCTTCAGGGTTTCTAAGTCTCCATCATTCGCTAACGATTTGCGGGTAGGGCAGGAATGGAGTTAGTGGGGAAGAAAATACATCAGCCAACCGAGCGCCAGTGCAGAGCCCACGAACGCACCGAAGACTTTGGCGCCGTAAACAAGCCGCTCGCGAGGAGCGTCTTTGGCCAAAACCCCGAAGACAACGGCCACGAGGAAGGAAAAAATGACGAGAGCGGGAAAGTGTGTCAGAGCCATGATGAATTCAGTGACGAGTGATGCGTGATAAGTGACGAGCGCAGCAATGAATGCTGCGTTTCAAGCACCCATTGCGGCGGAAGTAGAAATCAAGTGTTCGCAAAGACCCGCTCCGGGTGTCCAAATGCTGATTTCACCTTTCTGCTTCTTACTCGTCACCCGTCACTTGTCACTCGTCACTTTTTTCGTCCCATCGCAATGTCGAAGCAATCCAGGACCGCAAGCACGTTGAGCATGCCCGCGGCAACCAGATAGGCGGTCCCGAAATCGGAGCTTACGAAAAACGGATCACCGCCCGCATAGCCGAAAAACCTGGCGGCGGGCATCGCGAGACCTACGCACAACTCGCCGTAGTACCCGAGGGTTTGCAGGTATGAACCTGAACTGGTTGA
The DNA here is from genome assembly GCA_963770415.1 of uncultured Acidobacteriota bacterium. Lineage (GTDB taxonomy): Bacteria > Acidobacteriota > Terriglobia > UBA7540 > UBA7540 > CAVROP01. The sequence continues at coordinate 48,572 of CAVYPU010000008.1, read as the reverse complement.
GAAGAATTGCCCTTGCATCGCGAGGCCCAGCGCAAACATGGTCGCGATCGATGCGAAGAGGATCAGCGCCCGCCACCTCCTGCCCAGCAGCAGGTGACCCAACCCGGGGACAAGCCAACCCGCAGCGCAGAGCCGCACCAAAGTGATGGTTGGCGGATGCGTAGTGGCAGCCTCCGTTTTGGCTGCAGCTTCTTCCTCGCGAACTTTTCCGGCCATAGCTCGATGTGACGCGCGCCGTGAGAATGCCGACAGCACGCTGACACAACACGTTAGCATACCTCACAGCGCTGCGGCAAGGATGGCCTGAGACCGCGGCCCTCCAACGCCGTCCGGCATTCCGGCCTCAGGACTCGTCGGCCGACGGCCCGTAGGTGGCAGGCACCGGGATGCCGTTCAGTCGGAGGTAGACGCCAAGCTGGGCACGATGATGCACAAGGTGGTTGAGAAACATCTCCCGGTAAGCCAGGAATCGAGGCCCGTCGAAAAAGACGTGGCCTTCGAAGAGGAGCTTCCAGTTTTCATTCCAGGCTTCATCCGTCGTGTTGATGAGAGCCTGTCGCACCTTGGCTGCGCCTTCCTCAAGCACTCGGACAAGCTGTGCCGCAGACTCAAACGGCAGAGGTTTGTAACTCGTGGCAGAAAAGTCCAACTGTGGAGTAGTAAGCACCGTGAGGCCGAAGCCGGCAAGTTGAGCCACGTGGGGCGCGAGTTTTCCTAGCGGCATGGATTTTTGATGGGGTGCGAAATCAGGCTTGTCTGGAATCCTCTCCAAGGTCTTGCGCGTATTGGCAATTTCCAGATCAAGCTCCGACAGAAGCGCTTGGCTGATCGTCATAGGACCCTCCAGATTTGGAATTGGCTGCTCAGACGATTGAGCATAGGCGAATACAAAGCGAAAGTCAAAACATTTCGCAACCAGCAAAAGTCTGGGGGACGCTGCCGTGAAAATAGGTCGAAGCAGCACCAGTGGATCCCCGCCTTCGCGGGGATGACGCACGGGTTGTCATTCCCGCGAAAGCGGGAATCCAGGCCTTTTTCACGCACATTGGCGAGTTAAAGCTCATGACATCTGCCTGGGAATTGCATCAGGCGTTGGCCGGCGTGGCAAGTTTTCAGCAGCAGGTTTCAGCAGCAGGGCGCTGCCCAATCGAACTCCTACGCGAGAATCGGGACGATAGCCGATTGAACTTCTCCGGTCACCCGCGCACCGGATTCCTCGACGAAAACATTGACCTCGCTGCGCACGCCGAATTCCGCAAGGTAAATACCCGGCTCGATGGAGAAACAGGTGCGCGGAATAATCTGGCGCGTGTCGCGCGTCTCGAAGTTGTCGATATTCGCCCCGTTCGCGTGCACGGTCTCACCAATCGAGTGCCCGGTGCGATGAATGAAATTAGGCCCGTATCCCCGGCGAGTGATAAGTGCGCGGGCCACGTCATCCACTTCATAACCGTGAATCGCCCGCCCGCTCTTCATGGCGGATTGAACAAAGTTCACCGCAGCGTCCCGCGCTTCTCGCACGATATCGAAGATCTCTGCATAGCGAGGCGGGACCTTCGTGCCAACGAAACCTGTCCACGTAATGTCAAAATAAACCGCGCCAGGCTTGTTCAGTTTCCCCCACACGTCCAGCAACACGAAGTCATTCACCCCAATTTGCGACGACCCCTCGCGCTGCGGCATATAGTGGGGATTGGCCGTGTTTATGTTAACCGCCACCACAGGACCTTCGTCCGTAACCACCCCGCCGCTCTCAAAGACGCGCAGCATCTCCCTATGGACGTCGTACTCCCGGATTCCCTTCCCTGAGCGCGCGGCCTCCGCGATCACGGCAAAACCCGCCTCGACGGCTGCATGCACAACTTTTCCAGCCTCGAGATGCGAAGCCAGCGCGTCCTCCGGCCATCGCGCCTCGAACAACTGCACTAAATCCGCCGATGAAACCACTTCCACGCCGAGGCTCTTCACCAACTCAATCGTCCCCGCGTCCACCAGACCCACATAAGGAATATCGTTCAAGGCCGAATACTGCATGGCCACTCGACGCTTGCCCTCCAACAACTTCTTCAGCCCCTCGTGCTGCTCTTTCCAGGACGAGTACTGAATTTCAGCGCCAGGCAGCGCGGCCAGATTCTGCCGCTCCACCCGATGGATGAGCTTGCACGGCGACCCCTGGGCGGGGATCAAGTAATACCACCGCCGCGTGCACATGGGCGGGTCGATCTTCAGTACACGATAAGCAATGGGGTCGCGACGGTGATGGTCGTAAAACAGCCAACCATCAAGCCCGTCTTCCCGAAGCGTCGATTGAATCTGTTCTAGTTCCATATTGCCTCAGTTTGTCGTCGGTACGTAGCTGATGCCTTTCACTCGTCACGGTTCTTTGAAGAAAGGCCGCCACTGTTCCAGGCGCGGAGGCGTCGTGAGCAGGCTCACGCCGACGAGGCATGCGAGCGAAGCCGCGAGCGCAGGAAAAATCATGGGAGCGTGGGCCTCGAGGCCGAGCATTTTCCATAAAACCGCCACCATCGTGCCCGCGGCAATCGAACTGAGCCCGCCGGCGGTGGTGGTCCGCTTCCAAAAGAAAGCCGCCACGATGGCAGGGGTCAGCCCTGCGCCATAGACGTCGTAAGCATAGACTGCGGTTGCCAGTACCGAAGGCTGAAAGCTCTGCGCCAGCGCGATAACCCCAAGGATCACGACCGCGAGGCGTGAGAGGAAAAGCAATGTGCGATCGCTGGCGCGCTTCGAGATCAAGCGCTCGAAGACGTCATGAATGACGTTCGTCGCCGGCGAAAACAGGTAGTTGTTTCCAGTAGACAGCACCTTGGCAAAGACGGCGCCCAGGAAAATCGCTCCCACCAGCGGCGGCACTCCATGGCGCGCCGCGTAAGGCACGATGCCCCATGCCGGAAGCGCCCCCGACTCGATTTCAGGTCGGAACAACACGCCCCCCACTATGGCCAAGAGGACGATGATCGTTTCCAGGAACATTGTGCCGACAATCCACCCCACCACGGAAAGCCGCGCGTCACGCTCGCTGCGGGCGGAGAAAAACTTCTGGTAGGAACTCTGATTCCCCACCATCAGCGTGAAGGTGGGAAGGAAGTAGCCTAGCACTTCAGCCCAGGTCATTCCGCCCCGGAATGTGAAGTGGCTGGCAGGCAGCGCGGCATGAAGGGCGCTCCAGCCGCCGGCGCGAACGAGCATCGCCGGCAAAGCAACGATGCACCCGGCCGTGACCAACAGGCCAATCGCCACATCCGTGTACGCCACCGACGACATTCCCGCGAGCGCCGTAAACATGATGACGAACCCCGCCAGGATGAACGTCCCTGTCCTCTCGCTTACTCCAAAGGCGAGATTCAGAATTCGCCCGCCACCCCGGAACTGATAGCTGACGATTGCGGTATACGAAACGATAATGCAGAGCGTTCCTAAAACGCGAGCGATCGGACTGTATCTGACTTCCAACAGATCGGGAACTGTGTACTGCGCAAAGGCCCGGGCACGCCCCGCGATGAAATAGACCACCAGCAGACCTGCCCAGCCACCCGCCGGCAGCCATAACGACGCGAGTCCCCGTCGATAAGCGAACTCCGCGCCTCCAAAAAGGCTTCCAGCCCCGATCCACGAGCACAGGAGCGTGAACACCAGCACCGCCGCCGACAGCCTGCGGTCCGCCACCATGAAGTCCGCATGGCTCTTGAGCTTCACCATGCGCGTGACGCTTACGGTGAGCAGCACGAGGACGATCAGGATGAGAACCGTGGCGTAGAGCATGGGTAGTGGTCAGCGGTCGCTGGTTTCCCAGCTCGAGTCGTGCTTGGCCGGCACTGATCCATGCCTGCCATCGGGCTCGAGCTGGCCGGGATGCTCAGTGCGGCCTTGCAAAAGGTCTACGGCATGGGGCAAAAGATCGATGATGCTCTCGAGCGATTCGCGCGCGCCGCGCGGGCTGCCGGGCAGGTTCACGATAAGCTTGCCGTTTCTCGCACCCACAATCCCCCGCGAGAGCGCTGCCAGCGGCGTTTTCTTCACCCCTTCAGCGCGCATCAGCTCGGCGAGACCCGGGACTTCTTTATCGAGGACGGCGCGAGTGGCTTCCGGCGTGACGTCGCGCGGTCCGAGTCCAGTGCCTCCCGAGGTGAAAATGGCATCGCAATCGTCGCCGTCGGTCAGGGCTAGAAGAGTACCTCGAATGCGCTCCATGTCGTCAGGCAGGACCTCGAGTGCGTTGACCGTCCAACCGCGCTTTTCCAGCAACTCGCGAACTGTTGGGCCGGAGCGGTCTTCCCGCTTGCCGGCCGCCGTGGCGTCACTCAGGACGAGAATTTTGGCACGTAGAGGTGAAGACATGTGAAGCTCTCAGCCGTCAGCTTTCAGCCATCAGCAAACGGGCCTTCTTCATCACCGCCGCGCAAGCGGGAGTCCATGGCGCTCCACGGCGAAGTGGATTCCCGCTTGCGCGGGAATGACCGGCAAGGCCGACGATCAACCGCGCTGCTGAAAGCTGACGCCTGAAAGCTGATAGCTACCGTGCCGCCCGATAGGCGCCACTTTTCCCCCCGCTCTTCTCCAGCAGCTTAATATCGGTGATCTCAATACTCCGGTCGATGGCCTTGCACATGTCATAAACCGTGAGCGCCGCCACCGCCACTGCCGTGAGCGCTTCCATCTCGACACCGGTCGCTCCTGTCGAGCTCACGGTTGACGAAAGCTCGATACCGTTCTTGCAGAAATCCGCCTGCACGTCTATATGGCTCAGCCAAAGCGGGTGGCAAAGCGGGATCAACTCTGAGGTCCGCTTAGCGGCGCTGATTCCTGCTATACGCGCGATTTCAAGGGGGCTTCCCTTGGGATTTTGTTTCACGGCGCGAAGAGCCGCCGGACTCATCTTCACAAGTCCGCTGGCCGTCGCCTGGCGCACGGTGGCAGGTTTAGCCGAGACATCCACCATGCGGATGCGCCCGGCCGAATCGTAATGAGTCAATTTCTTCCGCATGCATATTTTCCTGCAAGGAGCCAGGAGTCAGAAGGGCAGGGGCTCTTCACTACCCTTTCGGCATCACGTCCGCCCAATCGCCAGCCGCGAGTTCAGTCTGCTGGGGATGAATCACCAGAAAGCAATTAGCGGCGGCAACGCCCACCAGATCACCCGAGCCTTGCCAGCCGACAGGTTCCACAACCGGGTCGTGGTCCCGAACTTCCACCCGCGCGGGCATAAACGCGGTGAGTCCGGTCTTCTGGCGGAACGGCTTAGCCAAGCGCGCGCGGAGAAACACCGGCGGCTCGAACACCGACCCGCCCAACATGGCTAGAGCGGGGCGGACAAACAGCTCGAAAGTGACGAAAGTCGAAACCGGATTGCCGGGCAGACCGAAAAAGAACCGCTCTCGAACGCGGCCAAAGACCAATGGCTTTCCCGGACGGATCGCGACTCCCTGAAAGAAGAACTCCGCTCCCAACTCGCCCAGGACTTCTTCCACCAGATCGAACTTCCCCATTGAGACGCCGCCGCTCAAGAGAAGCAAGTCTGAATCGAGTCCCTTCCCGATCATCTCCCGCAGGACATCTTTCCGGTCAGGCGCGATGCCAAGCTGTAGGGGCACGCCGCCGGCGGCTGAGATTTGGGCGGCCAGAGTCGCGGCATTGCTATTGCGAATCTGGAACCACTGCGGGCGCTGCTCGACGGGCACCACCTCGTCGCCGGTAGGCAGGATGGCAACGCGGGGCTCGCGATAAACCCCGACGTCCACCCTCCCGACTGCGGCCAGAAGCCCAACCTCCGGCGCTTGCAGCGGCCTTGCGCGGGCCAGAACACGCGCACCCGACTTGGCCTCGCTGCCCTGGAGGACGATATTCTCCCACTGCCGCACTTGTTTCTGAATCTCGATGTCGCCGCCCGACGACCGCGTGTGCTCGACCATCACCACGGCGTCTGCGCCGGCCGGCAAAGGCGCGCCTGTCATGATTGAGACGCACTGGCCGGGGTTTATCTCACCCTCAAAATACCGTCCGGCAGGCGCCTCGCCCACGCAGCGAAGAATGGCAGGAACTGCAGTCAGGTCGGCGGCGCGCACGGCATAACCATCACGAATAGCCCGGTGAAAAGGGGGCAGATCGCGGTCCGCCGAAACATCTTCCGCCAAAATTCGTCCCCGGACTTGATCGAGCGGCAGAGTCTCGACCGCCGGCGGCATATGCCCGGCTGATATTCTGCTCGACTATGGAAAGGGCTTGCTCGTAGCTGACAACCATTGGGCAACGTGTACGTCCCGTCAGCGGGAAGCGTCTCGGACCAATGCCGCAAATCGGCTTTCTTCGAGCCAGAGAGCGTGCTCGCGCTCAGGCCCCGTCGAGACCAAGGCAATCTCCACGCCCACCTGGCTTGAGAGGAACTGCAAGTAGTCCTTGGCCTTCTGCGGAAGTTTCGAATAGTCATGGGTGCCGAAGGTGGGCTCTGAGCCAGCCTGGCAAAGTGCAATACTGAATTTGCACCTTATCCAGGATGTCGACGTCCGGCGGGAAGTCCGTGAATCGCTTACCTTCGTATTCGTAGGCCACGCCCACGGGAATCTCAGGAAGATTATCCAGGATGTCGAGCTTGGTGATAATGAGCGCCTCAAGATGATTCACGCGAGCAGCGTAGCGAGCGGCCGGCACGTCGAACCAGCCACAACGGCGCGGCCGCCCGGTGACCGCGCCATACTCCCCGCCGCGTTCGCGAATCTTCTCACCTTCCGGCCCCTTGGCCTCCGTGGGAAAGGGGCCGCTACCCACGCGAGTTGCATAGGCTTTTGAGACGCCCGCAACGGAATTGATTCGTGTCGGACCAACGCCCGTCCCCGTGCAAGCGCCGCCCGCCGTAGAGCTGGAGGAGGTCACGAAAGGATAGGTTCCGTGATCCAAATCGAGCAGCGTCCCTTGCGCGCCTTCGAAGAGGACTCGCTTTCCCCGATCCATTTCGGCATTCAAATACGCCGAGACGTCGGTGATGAACGGCACGATCTGCGGGGCGATCTCGAGACACTGGTCAGCCACTTTCGCCGCGTCAACCACAGCTCCGCCGAACAACGCCGAGGCAATGCGATTCTTCTCCGCCACGACTTCGCTGCACCGGCGGCGGAACAATTCCGGATGCCGAAGGTCGCCTGCCCGCAAGCCGCGCCGGCCCGCTTTGTCCTCGTAAGAGGGGCCGATGCCTTTCGCCGTAGTGCCGATCTTTCCCACTCCGCGCGCCTCTTCAGCAGCCACTTCGTGAGCCCGATGGTAAGGCAGAATCAGGTGGGCGCGATCACTGATGAGCAGTCGCCCTTCCACTTGCACGCCGTTTGCTTCCACGGCTTTGATCTCACGCAACAAGGCCTCGGGGTCGACGACGACTCCGTTGCCGATGACCGCCGTCTTATCCGGCCGCACGATGCCGGTGGGGAGAAGCTGGAGAATGAATTTCTTGCCGTCCACGTAGACGGTGTGCCCGGCGTTCGCGCCTCCCTGGTAGCGGGCCACGATGTCAAAGTGCTCCGCCAAAGTATCAACCACTTTCCCTTTGCCTTCGTCGCCCCATTGGGCGCCTACCACTACCACGTTTGCTGGCATATTGATCTTTTCCGCTTTCGCAGTTCATTCCCGCCCATGGGCGGACTGCCGCTTTGTAGTGCCGATCCCGCACTGCGAGACCGGCATCTGTGTTGGTGCCGAACTGAAGGTCAGCACTGCCAAGCCTGCTCGAGCAAATCTGACAGGCGACGGAGACAAATCTTCGTCGTGGCGCGCGGTTCAGAGCCGCGCCGCGATGCCTAGTGCCGTATCTCTAAAGTGCGCTGAATATGTCAGCCCGCGGAGCGGGCGTAAGCATGTAGCCCACGGCGCGAGCCGTGGGTCCGGCGGACCTCCCTCTCCCCCCACCCCTCTCCCGCGCGCGGGAGAGGGGTGCCGAAGGCGGGGTGAGGGCCGTCCAACCCAGGGCTCACGCCCTGGGCTACTCTATTCCGCCCCTAACGGGGCTGCTGACACGCCGCCGAGTCCTCTCGATCTATATCGCGAATTATTGAGACACGGCACTAGTTCTTCACCCAAAAACTGGAGTGACTTCCCCTTATCTTCGGAGAATCCGCAATTCTAAACCCCAGGGCGCACCCGGTTGCTAAGGTTGCATCGAATGCTTCCTTCGACACGTGGCCTGACGGTTCCGATAACAAGAGTGACCCGCCCTTCCTTAAGGTCCTATGAATCTCGAACAGAAATTGCCTCGCATCCGGAACCTCATGGACCACCGCGAAGAGCAACGCAAAATCGAAATTATCCGCGAGATCCTCAATGCCCACGGAAGCGGAGTTATTAACGCGTAATTCAATTCTCGAGATCAATCCTGCCTTGGTGGCGCGTTTCCTGACGACGTCGATCATTTTCTGCTGGAGGTCAACGCACACCACATGGCCGGATTCCCCGACGAAGCGCGCTAGCGGCAAAGTAAAGAATCCCATTCCGCTTCCCACTTCGAGAGCCGTCGTTCCGTCGTGGACGTAAGGTCTCAGAATGTCCTCCGGGTCATGGTAGAGCCTCCGAAGGGGGCTTGCCAGCAGGTATCCCAGCCACCAGGGACACACTCTGTGGCTCATAATTTCATTCCTCGCACGACGGTGATGAGTGGCAGGCGATAATTGAGAGACCAGAAAGCAGAGGTTAGGATACCGTAGTTAGGTTTTGCAAACCTCGGAGCCTCGCTCCACCGCCGCCCGGCGCCTCGTCATGCTTTTCCCTGACACCCGGCGCCTGGTACCCGGCACCTGCTTTTCAGAGGTGCTTCTCAAGCAGCTTGCTGATGGCCTCTTTGGAAGCGGCCCCGGCGATCTGTTCCTGGATTTGACCGTCTTTGAAAAGAAGAAGAGTGGGAACGCCTCGAATCCTGTATTGGCCGGTTAGCGTGATGTTATCGTCCACGTTGAGTTTTCCAACCTTGGCGCGGCCGGCATACTGCTCCGCAATCGCGTCCAGAGCTGGCGCCATCATCCGGCAGGGTGCACACCACGTCGCCCAGAAATCAACCAGAACCGGCTTATCGGATTTCAAGACTTCTTCCTCAAAGTTCTGCTCTGAAAACTCCAAGGTATGATCGCCTGCCATCGTTACCCAACCTCCCAAGATGAATGATTGCCGTCCAGCTACAGCTTCGCGGTCCCAGCTTCGGGGTCCGTCTTGTGCATCCGCAATGATTTATAAATTTCCAAATATTGCTTTGCCGACTTTCCCCAGGAGAAATCCTGCTGCATCCCGTTTTCGACTAATCGCCGCCATATATTGGGCCGGTGATAAGCGGCGATGGCTTGTTCAATCGCGCCCAGCAGCGCCGAGCCCGTGTAATCGCTGAATTTGAACCCTGTGCCGGACTGGCCGTCAAAAGCCTCGATCGTATCATCCAGGCCGCCGGTGGCCCTGACGATGGGCACCGTGCCGTATTTCAAACTATAAATCTGGTTCAGCCCGCAAGGCTCGTAATGCGAAGGCATCAGGAACATGTCAGACCCGGCCTCAATCTGGTGCGCCAGGGTATTGTCATAAGCGACCGCCACCAGGAACTTGTCCGGATAGGTGGCAGCCATGTTGCGGAAAGAGTTCTTCGTAAATTGGATCGCCGGTTCCGAGCGCCACCACGTAAAGGTCCAGGGCGGCAAGCTGCTCCGCGATTTCTGCGATGAGGTCGAAGCCCTTCTGCGGGGCGAAGCGGGAAACGATGCCCACCACCGGCCGGTCAACAATGGGCTGTCGCACTCCCATTCTTTCCAGCAGAGCCTTCTTGCAAGCCGCCTTTCCCTCCATATTCTGCCCGTTGTATTTCACCGGAATCAGCTTGTCGGTGGCGGGGTTCCAGTCGTCGTAGTCCACACCGTTGAGGATGCCCAGGAGCCGTCCCTTTCGCGACCGGAAGACTCCCTCCAACCCGCAGCCGAATTCCGCCGTTTGGATCTCCTCGGCATATTTCCGGCTGACCGTGGTGATGAAATCCGCAAAGACAATCCCTCCTTTCAGGAGGTTGACTTTTCCGTAATATTCCAGGAAATCCAAGGTGAATAAATTTGAGGGCAAAGAAATCTGCGGCAGAATCTGGGGCGGGAACAGTCCCTGATACCCCACGTTATGAATGGTGAAAACCACTGACGTGTTGCGGAAGAACTCGATCGTCCCGGTAGAGGGTGCGCAAGTAGATGGGAACAAGCGCCGTCTGCCAGTCGTGGCAATGGATGATATCCGGCGGGGTCGCCGAGCGCTTGATCAGTTCCAGGGCGGCGAAACTGAACGCCGCGAAGCGCTCGTGGTTATCGGGATAATCCTCACCCTTCTCCTGGTACAAGGCCGGCGCGGTCGAAGTAAAATGGCGAATCCACCAAATACGCATGCACACCGCCCGCCACGCCGGCGTTCTGAATGGAGGCAACCTGAACCCGGAGCCCAGCGGGAGGGTCAGACTCTGCATCTTGCTCTCCGGCTTGCCGGGCTTGGTCATTCGGTAGCGCGGCAACACGACTTCAAGTTCTGGCCCAGCTTCGCCAGAGCTTTTGGCAACGCGCCCACGACGTCGGCCAGTCCGCCAGTCTTCGAAAAGGGCACACCTTCAGAAGCTACAAAAACAATGCGCACAATACTACTCCGTTTAACGAGTTGAGGTTTCCGGGTCCAGACCTCCCTAAGTTAAATTAGAGGATGCTCAGCGGGGTTGTCAAGCGCTCGAAGGCCGACGCCGTTCGCTCACTTCGAAGATAGCGAAGGCGGCGGGGCTAGTCACCCCCGGAAAAGCCGGAATTCGCTCTGCGATATTTCGGAAGTTCATTACTTGCCAGCCGATACTCGCTCCGGCGGGAAGGGACGAGACACGCGATCGCGCTAATCATGCTCCATGCAAATGACAGCCGTATCGGTTTTGCGCTAAGATGGCGCATTCGAGAATAAATGGGGCACACCCGTATTGCCTTGCGCGGGCAACGCCCTGCGCCGGTCGCCCGCGCCGAAATGAAATCGTCTACAGTCTTGTCTACCCAAACTCGACGGAGGATCAATGGAATCGTCACCAAAAGATAAGCTCTACGCCTTCAAACCCCAGCACTCGTTTTTCGTGGGAATAGATTCGGATGGCTGCGTGTTCGACAGCATGGAAATCAAGCACAAGGAGTGCTTCATCCCCAACATCATTAAGTATTGGAAACTCCAGGCCATCTCGAAATACGCGCGTGCTGCAGCCGAGTTCGTCAACCTCTATTCCAAGTGGCGGGGCGTCAACCGCTTCCCTGCCCTCACCAAGACCATCGAACTGCTCCACGACTGGCCGGAGGCGATGCGGCGCGGCTCCACTCTGCCCGACGTCGCGAGGTTGCAAGCCTGGATCAATTCCGGCGCGACGCTCGGCAACCCGGCGCTTGAAGCGGAGATCGCGAAGACAAGCGACCCGGTGTTGAAGCTGACGCTCGAATGGAGCAAGGCTGTAAACCGCTCCATCGCGGATATGGTCGAAGGTGTGCCTCCCTTCCCTTGGTTCCGCGCCTGTGCGGAGAAACTCGCCCCGCAAGCCGATGTCATCTGTGTGTCCGCAACTCCCGGCGAAGCCCTGGAGCGCGAATGGCAGGAACATGATATCGCGAAGTACGCCGCCGTCATCGCAGGCCAGGAAATGGGAAGTAAGAAAGAACACCTGAAAATTGCCGCGGGAGGCAAGTACCAGAAGGATTGCGTCCTTATGATCGGCGACGCTCCGGGCGACTTGGCCGCCGCGCGCGCCAATGGGGCCTTGTTCTGCCCCATCAATCCCGGACACGAAGAGGAATCCTGGGAGAGGTTCTATCGCGAGGGCATCGAGCGCTTCTTCAACCAAACTTACTCGGGTAGCTACGAGATCTCGCTGATCGAGGAGTTCGAGAAGTTGCTGCCGGAAGTCCCACCCTGGAAAAGACAGAAGCAGTAGGCAGTAGGCGGTAGGCAGTAGGCAGTATGCAGTAGGCGGCCACAGATCGGCGGTACTCAACGGGTAGTATACAATCGCCACCTTCTGCCGCTTGGGCCTACGCGCCGGGATAGCGGCTTTCGCGTCTTCGCGATCGGTTTGCCCCCGCGCCTGTGCCCTCCCTCCCTGATTTGTGAGCGGCCCCTTGACAAGCTATGCCCACTAGTATAGGCTAGCATAGAAGATGGGCTTTCACGCCAAAAGCGCCGGGACGCCGCGGAAGACCCTGCTAGTCGTCCCTCCAATATGTCAATATGTCACTTCACCGGCAGGTCCGCCCACCGCTGCGAGAATTAAATTCACGGAACAAAGCCAGAATGTATATGAAAACAAAAGACAAGGTCAAGAAGTCGAGGAGTTAAGGAGTTGAGAAGTGAAAGACCAAGACCTGACCGAAAGTCTCGCCCTCGGGCCGCAGGCCGGAACACGCGAATGCCTCCTCGATTTCTCGACTCCTTAACTTTTCAACTCCACAATTGAAGGAACAAAGCCGGAATGTATATGAAAACAAAGGAGGAGGTCAAGAAGTCGAGGGGCCAAGAAGTTGAAGAGTCGAGAGGCGTAAAAGCAAGATGCGACCGAGGCCCCAACCGTGGCCGGGGTTGCGGAGGTTCCGCTTCTCAACTCCTCGACTTCTCGACTCTTCGACATCGTTATCGGTGGAACAAAGCCAGAATGTATATGAAAACAAAGGAAGAGGTCAAGAAGTCGAATGGTCAAGAAGTTGAAGAGTCGAGAGGCGTAAGGGCAAGATGCGACCGAGGCGCCAACCGTGGCCGGGGTTGCGGAGGTTTCGCTTCTCAGCTCCTCGACTTCTCGACTCTTCGACATCGTTGTCGGTGGAACAAAGCCAGAATGTATATGAAAACAAAGGAAGAGGTCAAGAAGTCGAATGGTCAAGAAGCTGAAGAGTCGAGAGGCGTAAAGGCAAGATGCGACCGAGGCCCCAACCGTGGCCGGGGTTGCGGAGGTTCCGCTTCTCAACTCCTCGACTTCTCGACTCTTCGACATCGTTGTCGGTGGAACAAAGCGAGAATGTCTATGAAAAAAAAAGGTCGCGGGCCGGATGAGGGTGTCCTTCCGAACCCGCCCATCGGACAATGCGTCCCTTTGTCATGGCTCAAGATCGCCAATGGTCTTGACGATCCTGGTCGGCTGGTAGGGGAAAAGGCGGACGTCTTCCTCTCGGGTCACCCCGCTAAGCACCAGAACCGTCTCCATGCCGGATTCAATTCCGGTCACGATGTCAGTATCCATTCGGTCGCCGACCATGACGGCATTTTCAGAGTGAGCCCCCAGGTAATTCAGCGCCAGCCGTATCATGAGCGGGTTTGGTTTGCCGACGAAGAAGGGGCTGACTCCGCTCGCCCGCTCGATGAGAGCCGCTATAGCTCCGCAGGCAGGCACCAGGCCTTCCTCCGTTGGCCCTGCCGGATCGGGATTGGTGGCGATGAAATGCGCGCCCCGGCTGACCAGCCGGATAGCCTTGGTAATCTGCTCAAAATCGATGCTGCCCGTCTCGCCCAGGACGACATATTCGGGATCATGGTCCGTAATGATGTAGCCCACCTCATGGATGGCGACCGTCAGCCCGCTCTCCCCGATCACAAAGGCCGTGCTGCGCGGATGCTGGGCATCGAGAAAGCGCGCGGTGGCGAGCGCCGAGGTGAAAATGTGCTCGGGTGGTATGTCGAGCCCTATCCATTGCAAGCGATGGGAGAGATCACCCGGAGTGTAGCGGGGATTGTTCGTCAACACCACGTACTTGGCGTCGCGCTCCTTCAGCCGGGCGATAAACTTGTCAGCGCCGGGAACAATGTTGGTGCCCGTAACGAGCACTCCATCCATATCCATCAGGTAGTTCTTCGAGGGATGCATGCCGGCTCCATTCGGGACCCAGGGCCCAGGATTCAGGGATCATTATATATTGCGAGAGAATCGGGGGGAATTCGAAGATGGGGTGAGAGACAAAACCGATCGAGAAGAAACACGCAGAATGCAGGTTCAGATCCCCGCTGGCCGCGACGGGTGAAATCCAGTGTTTCGGGTTGGGGCTGTATGAGTTATCACGTGATTTCTTCGGAGGTCGGCTCCCCCCTTCATAGGAATAAAGGCGGCAAGTGGTTGGCTCTTCCACATCGCTCGGCAAGGCGAATCCAGTCCCAAACCGCTAGTCCCCGAACACTAAACCCTAAAGCCGTGACTTTAAAACTCCCCAATCTGAAAGTAAGCGTTCGATATGTATTGCGATACCATCCGCTGGGTGTTAAAGAACGAACCATTGATGGCGATTGCAGAACGCATGACCTCGGCATAGGCTTTGGGCCGGCCATAAAACATGGGAAGAATGATCATCTCGAACTTGGCGTACAAAGAAGCAGCTTCGGCCTGGTCGTTATCCATGGTTTCGGCGCCATTACCGATCGACCAGCCGGTAAAGCCCTCGAGGCATCCCTCCACCCACCAGCCGTCCAGGATGCTGAAACTGGGGACGCCGTTGAGAGCCGCTTTCATGCCGCTCGTGCCCGAGGCCTCCTGCGGGCGTTTAGGAGTGTTCATCCACAGGTCAACCCCGCTACAAAGCAGCGGCGCCCATGTCCAGTCGTAATTAGGCACATAGACAATCTTAATGCTATCTTTCAATGCCTCGCCCATCTGCCAGATGCGACGGATCAGGTCCTTGCCTCCGCCGTCATTGGGGTGAGCCTTTCCTCCATAGATCACCTGCATGGGTCCGACGTTGCGGGCAATCCACTTCAGTTGCTCGGGATTCCAGAACAAGAGGTCTGCCCTTTTATAGGTTGCGGCGCGCCGGGCGAACCCGATCGTCATGACCTTTTCATCGAGCTGCGCGCCCGTGCGTTTTTGGATCTCGTCCAGGAGCGCGCGCTTGGCCTTTGCGTGAGCGTTGAGAATTTCATCGAGAGGGATGCCAATGGCATAGCGCAGGTACAAATTGTCCCTGCGCCACTCCGGCATATGCAAATCATAGAGCTCGCGGAAAGACGGCGAAGTCCAAGTAAGTCCGTGGACGCCATTGGTTATGGCCCGCACAGAATAGCTCGGGAACATATGACGCGAAACTTCGCCATGCTGCATTGCCACGCCGTTCACATAGCGCGAGCCTGCGAGAGCCAGGTAAGTCATGTTGAGATGCCCGTTCAGGCAGACATTCAGGTTCCGGAGCGCAGTTGCGTGGTCTCCGCCCAATACTTGATTGACCAAGTCCGTGGGGAATTGGTCATGTCCGGCGGGGACAGGCGTGTGCGTCGTGAACACGCACTTGTGCCGGACTGCAATAAGGTCCTCCGGCTTGGCCTCGGATATATTGCGGCCCGCCATTCGCTTGGCCACTAAGGCGAGCACCAGCAGTGCCGCGTGCCCTTCGTTCATATGATAGCTGGAAATGTGATGATGCCCGAGCTTGGGGAGGATAGCCACGCCGCCCATCCCCAGAACAGCTTCTTGGCAAAGGCGATAGTGGAGGTCGCCGCCGTAGAGATGATCGGTCAGTCCCTGATCCCATTGCGAGTTCTCAGGCAGCTTCGTATCGAGCAAATAAACCGGGACAACATCCCCGCCGATCCCTTCCACCAGATAACGCCAAGCCCGCACCTTGACTTCGCGGCCTTCAATCCTCACCGAGACCACGGGCTTCATCAGCTCCAGCATATCTTCCGGATTCCAGTTGGCGGGCGATTCCGCCTGACTGCCCTGGCCGTCCAAGTGCTGTACAAAGTAGCCTTTGCGGTGAAGGAGGCTTACCGCGACCATGCGCACGCCCAGGTCCGCGGCAGAGCGCAAAGTGTCACCCGCAAGCATTCCCAGGCCGCCGCTATAGGTCGGCATAGCCGGATCGAGAGCTACCTCCATCGAAAAATAGGCAACGCGCGAGGGCGTAGAAGGTGGAATCATGCAAACCTCTCTCCCCAAATGGGCTCGCTACAGTTATCGGCCTAATTCTGAGGTGGATTAGTCGTTTCGCACACGTTCGGCAGAAATGGCCTGAAGCTAAGTCAAGATTACCCTGAGGGCACAACTACGACAGGCCGAAGTCAGGGGCTTACTTCGGCCCCCCGTTATGGCGGGCGCGTCGTAGCGCTGACTGAATCATCAGGAACTCACCCACGTTGTCCGTCGTGAGCAGGCCAACCAACTGGCCGTCATGGACGACCGGCAGAGACCGGCATTTGCAATCGTGGAGGACGACGAGGGCGCTCTCCAGCATATCGTGAGAGTCAACCGTTGCGACATCACGCTTCATGGCGTCGCGGACCCGGATTTCAGAACCTCTCTGGGCGATGGTGCGGACCACGTCTTCTCGATCCAGCACGCCCAGAACGCGATCGCCGAACACGACGGGAAAATCCTGCTGCCCACCATGCAGGGTATGGTCGAGGGCGATTTGAAGCGCATCGTCGGGATTGAGGGTGTGGAATTCCGTAAGCATGGCGCGCTGCACCGGGATGCCGCCCAGCGAACTGTGCACCTGCACCATGGCGGCTTCCTGCTCCGCGCCCATCCAGACAAATAAGGCGATGAATATCAGGAAAGGATCGGTAAAGAGCCCCACGAAGCCAAACACGAAAGCGATGGCCTGGCCAATGCGAGAGGCGAGCAGAGTAGCCATGGTGTACTCCAGGCGCGTGGCCAGAATAGCGCGCAGCACTCGTCCGCCATCCATAGGGAATGCCGGAATCAGGTTAAACAGGAGCAGCCAGAGGTTGACTACCATCAACCTGTTCAAGAAGCTTCCCCCTGCCCAATGGAAAGGCTGAAGCTGAGGAGAAATACCTGTGGCATGGGCCGCGAAGTACAGCACCCCGGCGATCGCCGCGTTAACGGCCGGGCCCGCCAGCGCCACCCAAAGCTCCTGGATGGGGACATCGGGCATGCGTTCGAGGCGGGCGAGGCCTCCGATGGGTAGCAGCGTAATGTCCCGGGTCTTGATGCCATACTTGCGTGCGGCCAAGGCATGGCCGAGCTCGTGCAACACGATGCACGCAAAGATGACCAGGATGAACAACGTGCCCGCAAGGGCGCCCTCGAGTGTGCGTCCCTGATGCAAATACAGTCCCAGGATGAAGAGGATCAGCAGGACGAATGTAGCGTGAATGTACACGCCGATGCCGGCAACGGTTCCGATTCTCCAGGACCAGCGCATGATTCACCCTCGCCAACTCGAGCATGTCCTTCTCTTTTGAAATTAACACTGGCCGCCTTGCGCGTGCAAGCAGCGGCAAGCTCATGACCTGCTGGCAGGATTGTCGAAGAGCTTCCTGCAGAGATAGACGCTGGAGGTGATAAACTGCAACTGGCCTGGAGCGAAATGGCGCCGGAAGACAGACACGGCAGCGTCAGCATGCCGCACCAGGAACCGAAACGCAGAGCTTCGCTCAGAGATGCGCCAGCCGGTGTCGGTGACAGTCACGGTAACCTCCAACGAGTACAATGGGAGCGGATTCATTGCCTTCCCTGACAATCTAGGGCAGTCCCACAAGGGTACGAGCTCCGTCACTAACAACGCACCCTACATCAATAGCTTCTGGGAGTCGTCATGGGGCACGCGGGTGGCGCATACGTTCGAACGCTTCTTGTTCTAATGTATGCGCTGTTTAGGTCAGTTATTCCCTCATTACACATACGGTAGCAGCCTCAACTCACAAGGGGTGTTAATTGATGAATGAACCAGATGCGAAGTATTTGAGGCGCTGGAGAGAATATCGACGGCTGAAGATGACCTTATTGGCGCTCATATGCGGATGGATTCCGTTCGGGCTGCTTATCGGGTATGTTCTTCCCCTGCTATCTGGAACGTACATTGCAACATATATTGTTGCGGCGATGTATGGTGTGGTGCTCATGGTATCGTGGCTGCGGTATGCTTTCTACAGTTGTCCTAACTGCGGGACTAGTCTGAAAGGTTCGCAATTTTACAGGAAGAAGTGTCGTGAATGCGGTGAATTCATTAACCGCCGTGTGCGGGCATGACGTTATTGGTTGCGAATCAATGCCGCAAACAACGGACCTAATCCACGACTTCTGAACATCGCGGCTGTCGCAGAGCGAACCCAGCTCTGCGTTTCAAGTCATCTGATCCCACCAGAATCGCAGGGCTGGGCTCGCCCTGCGACAGCCTGCAGCATACTGTTGGAGGGAGCCAGCAAACGGATGTAGAATCTGCATGACGGTCGTTTGCGGTAGTGGTTGAGACTCCCGTTGAGGTAGAGGCGGAGTGTCCGGCTGTTTCGCTCAAATCAAACCCACTGGGCTCTCCGCACCGCCTGCCGTCCTAACCCGTTCAGACGATGACCACCGAGCCTCAGCTACGCGAAAAGCTGCGCAAGATTACTGCCCTGTTCGAGGGCGCCACGACCGTTGGCGAGCGTCAGGCCGCGGCCGCCGCGATGCAGCGGGTCCGACAAGCCCTTGAGGCCGCAATCAAAACGCAGCCTCCGCCCGAGACGAAGTTCTCCCTGCCCGACCCATGGCAGCGGCGCCTGTTTTTGGCGCTGTGCCGGAGATACGGGCTGGAACCGTATCGTTACAGGGGCCAGCGTTACAGCACGGTAGTGGTGCGTGCGCCGCGGGCCTTTGTGGATCAATCGCTTTGGCCGGAATTCCTCGCCCTATCGGAAGCGCTCCGCGCCTATCTCAACGAAGCCACAGAACGTATTATTCGGGAAGAGGTCTACAAGGACGCAGGCGAAGCAGCAGAGCAGGTGGGATAATGGCACGCAGTGCCGAGCCGACATGATCTCGTTGGCTGGCGCAGACTTCTGCGGTTTGAAGTCTGCGATCTCCCAGAGGGAGAGGGGGGGACTGTACGTAGTGGGAACGGGCAACACCTTGTGTCGCTCCGCGACATCGCAGACCCCCAAGAACAGAGGTCTGCGCCAGCCTGCTCACTTCCCCCAAGTCTTTTTCCCCATCAAACCGAGCGCGCCGTCGCCAGAACGTCAGTCATTGCAACACGGAGATGGCGGGATAAACCCGCCGCTACCCTTTTTCCGCAGCCTCCTTGTGGAATTGCGGTGAGGAGACACAGATGGATTACGCCTACGAAGATATTGCCAAGATGATGGATCACTCTTTGCTGAACCCCGGCATAACGGACCAGGACCTCGAGCTAGGTTGCCGCGTGGGCGTGGATTACAACTGCGCCAGCGTCTGCATCATGCCCTACTACTTGAAGCGCTGCGCGGAGATTCTGCGCGGGAGCACGGTCAAGCCCAGCACCACCATTGGCTTCCCGCATGGCGGGCATGCTACGCCGGTGAAGGTTGCCGAGGCGAAGCAGGCGCTTGACGACGGCGCCGCGGAACTGGATATGGTGGTCAACATCAGCAAGGTTTTGAGCGGAGACTGGGCTTACGTGCGAGGGGAGCTCAAGGCGGTCATTGACATCACCCACGATCGCGGCCAGAGAATCAAGGTCATCTTCGAGAACTGTTACCTCGAAGACGCGCACAAGATCATGCTTTGCGAAATCTGCGGCGAGTTGCGGGCCGATTGGGTTAAGACCTCCACCGGGTACGGCAGCGGCGGCGCAACCCTCGAGGACCTGAAGCTGATGAGGGCGCATTCACCGGCGCACGTGCAAGTGAAGGCAGCGGGCGGCGTGCGCGACCTCGACACGCTTCTTGCGGTCCGCGCCCTGGGCGTTACGCGTGTCGGCGCCAGCCGAACCGCCGCCATCCTCGACGAGTGCAAACGCCGACTGTAAGTGTCAGGTGCCGGGCGTCAGGTGGTAGGTATCGGTGCCGGGTTTCGGGTGTCAGGTGCCGGGCAGAGTGTGAAGGGTAAAGTATAAAGGGTAAAACTAACCTTTATCCTTTAACCTCTTAGCTTTTTGGCATCAAGCACCTGATACCCGACACCTGAAACCTACGCCCGCATCGTCTTCAGCATCTTGCGCATTTCGTCCAGTGCCTCGGGAGCGCGTCCAGCCATCCAGTTTTCGTACCTGCCGGGAAGCGTCTCCAGGTTCTTCCAGGCCAGGGGATTCTTGCGGGCCTTGCGCAGGCCAGGCGCCAAGTGCTTTACCTTTTCCCAAGTCAGCCAGAATTCCGCTGTGTTCTCGAAGAATAGTTCCTCTTTGATCAGGCCGTGGTTGACGAGTGAAGCAGCCATTTCCCAATAGCTCACCGCCATGCGGAAGAAGGCATTCTCTTCCGATCCTGGCGGAAATTGCTTGAAGAGTTCTTCCACCGATTCAGCTTGGAACTTACCGATAATCCACTCTCGCGCCCGGCGCAATTTCTCATCGCGACGCAGTTCATAGAGACGCAGCAACAACTCGGCATCGTAATTATCCGGACTCTCTCGCACACGCACCTCCCTGGATGATCTTGGGATTTTGCCCTGTCTTTCATTCTGGCCAACCCTCTTCTCAAAGGTCGCCAGGCTTCACAGCGAACAATGATACCACGAGTCGCGCGGGCTCGACCTGGACGGAGTAGGGGTAGGGCAAGCCCTCATAAGCGCTAAGATACTGCTTGACGCTTGTCGGTTTTCCCTGTACCTTGCTGAGCATGAACGCACTCGACGAAGACTGGGACATCTTAGTGGGCCTGTTGCCGCCGAGCTGGCAACGGGCGGCGCGGCTGAGCGGGGCGGTAGAGCGTTTGCGGGAATTGGACTCGGTGGAGGCGCTGCTGCGCAGGTTGCTGATGCACGTGGGGTGCGGCTACTCGTTGCGGGAGACCACGGTTCGCGCCCAGGCGGCGGGGCTTTCGAAGGTGAGCGATGTGACGCTATTGAATCGCTTGCGCCAGTCGGAGAATTGGTTGCAGCACCTCTGCCAGGCGTTGCTGGCGGAAAGTGGGGTGCGCTGGAAGGGGCCTCCGCCGCGGCGGCGTCTGCGGGCGCTGGATGGGACGGTGATCAAGGAACCGGGCCCGACCGGTTCGCATTGGCGGATTCATTACAGCCTGCGGCTGCCGGAGTTGGCCTGCGACCAGTTGCTGATCAGCTCGCGGAAAGGGGCGGGGACGGCGGAGAATCTGGAGCGATTCCGGGTCGCGGCGGGAGATCTGATTCTGGCCGATCGCGGTTATTGCCATCCGGCCGGGGTGGCGAGGGTGCGCGCGCAAGGAGGCGACATCATTGTGCGGTGGAACAGTGCGGTGCCGTTGTTCGCGGCCGATGACCAGCCGTTCCGGGTGTTGCCGGCACTGCGCCCGCTGGCGGCGGGACAAGCGGGGCAATGGGCAGCGGCGCTGCACGCCGGGGAGCAGCGCGTGGAGGGACGTCTGTGTGCGGTGCGCAAAAGTGCGCAGGCCATCGCCGCGGCGGAGCGCCAACTGGATCGGCGCGAGCAGAAGCAGCAGATTCGGGTGCGGCCGGAAACGCGCGAGTACGCCCATTATGTGATGGTGTTCACGACCCTGCGGGTGCCGGAAATGGGGGCCCCCCAAGTGCTCGAGTACTACCGCTTCCGCTGGCAAATTGAACTGGTGTTCAAGCGGCTGAAGTCGCTGCTGGCGATCGGCCACTTGCCCAAGCACGACGCGCGGAGCTCGCGCGCCTGGTTGCACGGAAAACTGCTGGTGGCGCTGCTCACCCAAAAGCTGGTCCGCCTGGGTTCGTCATTTTCCCCCTGGGGCTACGAACTGGGATCCGGCGGTCCAGGGCAGTCGGTGGCGTGAGTTTCAATTCGCGCTGCACCAGGTGCAACAGGCCATCGCTCCGAAAGTGCCGCTGGAGTACGTCGTGCAACACTGGGATGAAATCGCCGCGGAGCTCGCGGAAGGGAACCGCGAACGGGCTCCTCAACTTGAGCGATGTCATGTATTATCTTAGCGCTTATGAGGGCTTGCCCTACCCCTGGAGTTTCTACATTTTCACGCGTCGGCGGCGTGGGTGAGGGCGCGGTCGGTGAGTTGGAAGCCCAGGGATTGGGGATATTCGGGGTGGTCGACCATTTCTTGGCGCAGCCGGGTGACGAGGTCGAGGCAGGAAGGGCGGTGGGCGTGGCGTCGCCATCTGGGCAGGGCGGCATAAACCTGGCTTCGTTCCGTGCCGAAGGCTTGGAGAGAGGCCAAGAGCAGAGCGCTGTAGGCAGCCACGACGAGGGCGGGTTGCTTGGGCACCGCATCGACGTTCCACAACTGGGCTTGTCCGACGCCCAGGGTATCCTTCTCGTCGCGGTGGTTGACTTCGATCTGCCAGCGGTCGAAGTAGATTTGCAGCAACTGGGGGGCGGAGTGCTCCAGATCGGTCGTGAGCAGGTAGGCGGGCTGGCGGTAGTAGAGTTTGGAACTCTGGCGTTTGCGATAGGGGGTAGGAGCCACGATGAAGAGGCGGAGGGGGATCTGGCCAGCGCCGTGGCGCCAGTAGACCTGCGCGACCTCTTTGTAACGGATGCGGCGGCGCTTGCCTCCGTAGAACAGCTTGGTCTGCTTCCAGGGCTGGGACTCGTCCTGGCGCACCTGTTCGGGAGTAAAGCTGGAGAGAGCGTAAAAGCGCCGAGAGGGCTGGGGAGCGCGAAAGCAGAGCCGAGCATCCTTGCGGGCACGGGCAATCAGATGGGTGCGCTGGCGGGGAGCCCGGAAACAGGTGCGGTTGCAGAAGCTGCCATCGAGAGCCAGCACCAGCAGCTTGCCGGAACCCCCGGCGTCATCCAGCGCTTGGCGCAAGGGGGCCACGCTCTGCACCAAACGCTGCGAGAGATTATGCAGCTTGTTCATCCTTTTATATTCTTGCCAAGCTTCCACCCCCGCCTTGCGCGAAGGCTTTTTCAGCGGCGCGGCCTCTTCAAAGCGCACGGGCAGAGCGCGACAACTGGTGTTCCCCCGCCGGTGCAGGGGCAGCAGCAGAGAGGCCTGGAGAAAGCGCAAGCCGCGCATGAGGTTGACATGAAAGGGGGGCGAGAGGGGATCGCGATGATAGCGCACCTGGGGAATGGCGAGGCCGGTCTTGCGCAGGCGGGTGTCGTCGACGGCGACGCCCACCAGACGGCCGCGACAATAGGGCAAGGCGCGCCGCCATACGCCGGCGAACAAGGTCTGCGGTTCCCAGCGGCAACGCGAGTGGAGAAAGTACTCGCTCGACCAACTGCGCTGCGGGCGGCCCTGCGTCCAGATAATGCGCGACAGACAGCGGCGGCCCACGCAGACCAAGGCACCCAAGGCTTGACGCGTGGCGCGCTGCACGGTGCGCTGCTGGGGAAAACTAGCGTGCCAGTCGGCGACGATCTCGGACCAAGCGGGGAAGAGTGTCATCGGACCTCCGGGCGTAAAGCGAAAGTGTTCTTCGCGGTGCGCAGGAAACGATCGCTGCGGGCAACTTTCTTGGTGAGCGACGAGACCAGGCTTTCGCGATCGACGGTGACGTGGAAGGCGGCGTGGAGGCGCGCCAGGAGCTCAGAGACGTGCAAGGGGGCGCGGGCCTTCTTGAGAATGTCGAAGGCCATGTCTACTTGAGACAGACTTGCACGGGGGCGCGGCGTGCGGGGGTCGGGAGAACCCTTGCGGAGACGGCGAACCGCCCGCAATTGGGCGTCGAGAGAGGCTTCGAATATCGAAAGAATGGAATCTTTGAGATCGTCGGACAAGATCACCTCCGGAGCCGAAGCTCAGGAGGAAGGTAGCAGAAGCCAGGTCGGTCTGTCAATAGAAATATTGCCTTGCCAGACCTAAATGTAGAAACTCCAGGGGTAGGGCAAGCCCTCATAAGCGCTAAGATACTGCTTGACGCTTGTCGGTTTTCCCTGTACCTTGCTGAGCATGAACGCACTCGACGAAGACTGGGACATCTTAGTGGGCCTGTTACCGCCGAGCTGGCAACGGGCGGCGCGGCTGAGCGGGGCGGTAGAGCGTTTGCGGGAATTGGACTCGGTGGAGGCGCTGCTGCGCAGGTTGCTGATGCACGTGGGGTGCGGCTACTCGTTGCGGGAGACCACGGTTCGCGCCCAGGCGGCGGGGCTTTCGAAGGTGAGCGATGTGACGCTATTGAATCGCTTGCGCCAGTCGGAGAATTGGTTGCAGCACCTCTGCCAGGCGTTGCTGGCGGAAAGTGGGGTGCGCTGGAAGGGGCCTCCGCCGCGGCGGCGTCTGCGGGCGCTGGATGGGACGGTGATCAAGGAACCGGGCCCGACCGGTTCGCATTGGCGGATTCATTACAGCCTGCGGCTGCCGGAGTTGGCCTGCGACCAGTTGCTGATCAGCGCGCGGAAAGGGGCGGGGACGGCGGAGAATCTGGAGCGATTCCGGGTCGCGGCGGGAGATCTGATTCTGGCCGATCGCGGTTATTGCCATCCGGCCGGGGTGGCGAGGGTGCGCGCGCAAGGAGGCGACATCATTGTGCGGTGGAACAGTGCGGTGCCGTTGTTCGCGGCCGATGACCAGCCGTTCCGGGTGTTGCCGGCACTGCGCCCGCTGGCGGCGGGACAAGCGGGGCAATGGGCAGCGGCGCTGCACGCCGGGGAGCAGCGCGTGGAGGGACGTCTGTGTGCGGTGCGCAAAAGTGCGCAGGCCATCGCCGCGGCGGAGCGCCAACTGGATCGGCGCGAGCAGAAGCAGCCGATTCGGGTGCGGCCGGAAACGCGCGAGTACGCCCATTATGTGATGGTGTTCACGACCCTGCGGGTGCCGGAAATGGGCGCCCCCGAAGTGCTCGAGTACTACCGCTTCCGCTGGCAAATTGAACGGGTGTTCAAGCGGCTGAAGTCGCTGCTGGCGATCGGCCACTTGCCCAAGCACGACGCGCGGAGCTCGCGCGCCTGGTGGCACGGAAAACTGCTGGTGGCGCTGGCTCACCCAAAAGCTGGTCCGCCTGGGTTCGTCATTTTCCCCCTGGGGCTACGAACTGGAATCCGACGGTCCAGGGCAGTCGGTGGCGTGAGTTTCAATTCGCGCTGCACCAGGTGCAACAGGCCATCGCTCCGAAAGTGCCGCTGGAGTACGTCGTGCAACACTGGGATGAAATCGCCGCAGAGCTCGCGGAAGGGAACCGCGAACGGGCTCCTCAACTTGAGAAATGTCATGTATTATCTTAGCGCTTATGAGGGCTTGCCCTACCCTTGTTGGGGACGGCAGAAATGCGGGGACGGCAAGCCGTCCCCCTACAGCAACGTACGCGCGGATGGAATAACCCTATCTCGCCGGTAAGAGGGGGGACGACGTCAGGGTTTGGTATCGAGGTAACTGCCGCTTTGGATCACGTCCCGAGGCAATTGGGGCGAATACTCCCGGAGACATTGAATCAGGTAAGGCGTTTCGGAAGGGGACAGGGCATAGATTGAGACAGTATCCCCGCCCAAAATGACGTTGTTGCGGACCGTCCACCGGCCGACCTGAACCCAATCGGGCGGCAGGCCGCCCACCTCGCCTGCAAACCAGTAATCGTAGACCATGGCGATGCGCGCCCCGGAATGCGTGGCAATCGCGGCGATATTGGCGGTGCGATAGCGGTGCGCTCGTTTGAGCAAAGTCACATCGCGGCTGGCCAATCCCCAGAGATCGAGGCAATGGATATCCGCCAGGAAGTTGACGGCACCGATGTCATTAAGCGCCACGGTTGAGCCCTGGTAATACTCGCGAACGAAAGACCCCATTTGATACTGTTGCTCAAAGATGTTATTGGTACAAAGGGGCAGAAACCAGAGCAGCCGCGTGCCCTTCACCGCCCAAGGGAAAATCAGCAGCAGAGCCAGTGCGCCCGCCGCAAGATTCCGGGGAGCCAGCCGGCGGTGCAAGAGAGCTCGCGCTGAGAGCTCGGGCATGACCACGGGAACTTGCGAAACCATGAAAACGACTCCCAGCACGAAAAGATAGGCGTCGTAGCGAAACAAAGGGCTGACCTGCACGAATTCCGCGTGGGGAATCGCCGCGAGGAGCAGGATCGCGCCCATGGCTTGGCGGCTATCGAAAACGCCGCGTTCCTGGCCGGCGGCCAGGATGTAAACAAGAAGAACCGCAAGCAGCAGCACAAACACGTGCATACCCAGGTGAAGGTTCACAAAGGCGTTGATCGCGAGCGAGAGAAACAGTCCGCTCAAAGAGGCCAGATTCGGCATCACGCCCTTGAGCAGAACCGAACTCGGAAGCCAGAACCAGCCTTGCCGCACCGAGAAGATCCCAAAAATGACCACCGGGAGAAACCCGCAAATTGCGAAGGCGGGAGCGAGAAGCCATCGCCGTCGAAGCAGGAGCAGGCCGCCGATGGCCATAACCATGAACATCCCTTCGAACCGCACGGCCGTGAGCAATGGAGCCAGAAGAAGGAGCAAAGTGGAATCGCGAGCCACGCGGCTTGGCGCTTCCCCGGAAAGCAGCCGCGCGGCAAGAAATGTTGCCACGAGAGCGATAAGCGTCTGAAGGTTCTGTTCGAGGCCGGAAAGGATCAGGGTGGGAAGCGGCACCAGAAAGATGATAGCCACGAGCGCTGCGAGCTTGAACCCCGCCGGCAGCATGTACCAGGT
Organism: uncultured Acidobacteriota bacterium; assembly: GCA_963770415.1. Classification (GTDB taxonomy): domain Bacteria; phylum Acidobacteriota; class Terriglobia; order UBA7540; family UBA7540; genus CAVROP01. The sequence goes on along the minus strand of CAVYPU010000008.1, from coordinate 22,152 downwards.
GAGGATGGAATAAGCGGCGAGCAATACAAGAAACGCAAACAGCAGGTTCCACGCGAGTGGCGCGACCTGGCTGACTCCCGCGAGGTAGTAGGTAAGACTCAGCAGAAGCGTCCACAATATTGAGGATGAAGAAGACGTGAAGCCGTATTGAGTGACGCCCCAGGTGCCATGCAGGGCGAAATTCCTCGCCATCGCCATGTGGATGTAAGCGTCGTCGAGCGCATAAACCAGATGCCCCTGGTTCTGGTAAAAGGAAGTGGCTAAAAGCAGCACGAACAGAACCGAGAGAATCAGAAACGCCACGTAGAGCGGCCAGTGTTGCAGCAGGTCCCTATTCAACCGGCAATCCCCTCCTTAGAAGGAGGGATTATACCGAAACGCGCATTTTGAAACTCGAAATTTAAAGATGGAATAGCGAAATTCGGCAGGATCGCAATGCAGACGCTGCGGCTTAAGAGGCTGCGGAAAAACTTGTCTAGGCTGCCATCCTGAGGAGCCACAGGCGGTCCTGAGTGGAACGAAGGAAGGATCTCCGCAGTTCCATGAATTCACAACTGCCGAGATTCTTCGCTCCGCTCAGAATGACAGCGTTGAAGGGTTTTTCCGCAGCGTCTCCAGGTCCTTTCGACCGACTTTCACTCAGGGCGTTTCGGGGTCGGAGTTTCGAGATTCGAATTTCGAATTTCGAGTTTCGAACTTCCGGTTTTGTCTTTCGAATGTCCAGTCTCGCGGGCCAGGTCGGCGAGCAATCTGCGGACTTCGCTTTCGATTAAGCTGCAGACGTCCCGATAAAAGCCTTGGTCTAGTGTATAAGGGTCAGGGACGTGCCACTGGACCAGACGGCCTTTAAAATCCGGCGGCGGACGAAATTTCACCGCCAGACCCATTTTCACCACCATGTCCATCTTGGAGACCGGGACGTCCTTCAGCCCTTTTGACCAGTGTCCAGAAAGCGAGATGCCCTTTTCGCGCAGCACTGCACGCGTGTCCTGGGGGATCGCGCCCAGGGGGTGAGTCCCGGCGCTGTAGGCCCGGATCTTCCCGCCGCCCATCCGGTTGGCAAGAGCTTCCGCCATCTGGCTGCGGCAGGCGTTGCCGTAACATACAAAGAGAATGCGGATAGCGTTACTTTTGCCAGCCTCGTGCATATTCAAATTGATACCACAACTTCGCAGGGCAAGTCACTGTGTGCTTGAAAGAGGGAACGGAGAGCGCACCGGAGGACCTGCCTGAAGCTGATTCGCCTCAGGAATGGTCCCGGACCGGAAGGAATCAATGGCCCGATGGCCTGATGATTCAACGGCTCAATTTGTTGATGAAATAGCGATGCACCGTTTCATCCTCGGTAAGTTCGGGATGGAAAGTTGCTGCAAGGATATTGTCCTGCTCGACGAGCACCGCCAGGCCGTCACAGCGCCCTAGCACCCGCACGCCTTCGCCCACGCGGCGGATGATCGGGGCGCGGATGAAGACCATCTCAACAGGACGCGGCGAGAGCTCGGGGCAGTCACCTTGGCGGACGGAACTGTCAACCTGCCGGCCGTAAGCGTTGCGCTCGATGCTGATGTCGAGAAGAGCCAGACGCTCCTGGGTGGGATTCAAAACCTCCTTGGCTAGAAGAATCGCGCCCGCGCACGTCCCAAACACGGGCTTGCCCTCTGTTACGAATTGCTTGATCGCTTCACCCATGCCTTCCTTCGAGAAAAACTTCAGCATGGTGGTGCTCTCGCCCCCCGGCATAATCAAGCCGCCAACCTCGCTAAGCTCGGAAGCGTGCTTCACCAGCTTGTAAGGCGCGCCAATACGCTCCAGCATCTTGGCGTGCATGGCAAAATCGCCTTGAATGGCAAGTACTCCGATGGGTTTGTGGCCGTTGTTCATGGATAGTTGTCAGTTTTCAGTGGCCAGTTGTCAGTTGCTTAAAGCATTCGGCCTTCGATCGAGTTGCCCTCGCCCCCTTGGGGGAGAGGGTGGCCCGCAGCCGGCGATTTCTCCAGCCGGGGCGGGCCGGGTGAGGGGGTCAAGTCCGTATCATCAGGCCCACTCTAGCCTCCATTCGTTCTCCGCGCGGCAACTTGCCTGCAGTCTCTGGCACAGAGGTGCCCCTCTAAACCTGAACGTACTCGGTCGACGAGGCAGGCTCTGGCAGGGGAGCACCTTGCTCTCGCATGGCCAACACATGAAGCTCTACTGCCTCGCGGATGAGCTGAAGAGCTTCCTCGCGGGTTTCCCCCACTACCGCGCAGCCAGGCAAGTCCGGTATGTACGCACCAAAACTGTTGACACCTTTTTCGATGACCACAAGGTATCTCATTGAAGTTGCCGTCCTTTCAATCCGGCTTGTTTGAGAATGCTGTTAAGCGTCCCCGCTGGCACGTCGAGGTTGGGCTTGCCAGCGACCGTCACGGTGCCGCCCTTAACGGAGTGCGTGTACTGCCGATGGCTACCCGTCGTCCTTGTCAGCCGCCAGCCGTCCTCTTCAATCAGCTTAATGACGTCTCGAAATTTCACCTTCGCCGTCCAGCCTTTGTCGCAGGCCAATTGCGACAATCACCAGCCACGCGTCTGCAGCAGCTCTTTCGGGTCGAGTTTCTGGACGTCGAGGCCGCGCATGGCTTCGCCGACTTCGGCCGAGCACTCGGCCACGACTTCCGGCTCGTTGTAATGCGTGGTGGCACGGACGATGGCCTTGGCGCGCTTATCGGGGTCGGAGGACTTGAAGATGCCTGATCCGACGAACACCGCTTCGGCGCCCAGTTGCATCACGAGCGAAGCGTCGGCGGGCGTGGCGATTCCGCCTGCGCTGAAGTTGGGCACCGGCAGCTTGCCGTGCTCGCTCACCCACTTCACCACGTCGTAAGGCGCGCCGAGTTCCTTCGACTTCGCCATCAGCTCTTCTTCCCGCAGCGTGGTGAGCAGGCGGATTTCGCTAGTGATGGCGCGCAGGTGGCGCACCGCCTCTACGATGTTGCCCGAGCCCGCCTCGCCCTTGGTGCGGATCATGGCCGCACCCTCGCCGATGCGCCGCAGCGCCTCGCCCAGGTTGCGCGCCCCGCAAACGAACGGCACCTTGTACGGCCATTTATTGATGTGGTGCTCCTCGTCGGCAGGAGTCAGCACTTCGCTTTCATCGATGTAATCCACCCCCACCGCTTCGAGCACCTGGGCCTCCGCGAAATGGCCGATGCGCGCCTTGGCCATCACCGGAATCGTCACCCTGTCCATGATTTCCTTGATGATTTTGATCGACGCCATGCGGGCCACTCCGCCTTCTTTGCGGATGTCCGCCGGCACGCGCTCGAGCGCCATCACCGCCACGGCGCCCGCGTCCTCGGCGATCTTGGCCTGCTCGGTGTTGGTGACGTCCATGATCACGCCGCCTTTAAGCATCTCCGCCAGACCGACCTTCAGTTTCATTGCTTGATCATATTCCCACATGTTAGCCTCCTAAATAGTCAAGAAGTCGAGCAGTCGAGAAGTTGGGAGACGAAAGTCAGGGACCGAAGGCTTCTCAGTTCGGAGAGGGAAAGCGCGTTCCGCAACTCCTGGACTCCTCAACTTCTCGACTCCTCGCCTGCTCTTCACACCAACGCCACCCCGGCCCCCTCCGTCGAGCGCTTCCGGACCGATTTGGCTTTACGGATTTCCGCCTTGAACAGGTCACCCAGGATAGCGATTCCCTTTTCAATTTGCACATCGGTGGGGCCGGTGAAGCACAAACGCAGTGCATTGTGCTTCGGGTTTTGAAAATAAAAATACCTCGAAGGCGCAAAGATCACGCCCCGCTCCCGCGCTTTCACCAAAATCTCCGCTGTGTCGAGCTCTGCCGGCAACTCAGCCCAGACGGACATCCCACCGTCCGGGTAGACCACTCGAACGGCCTCGGGGAAATGGCGCTGGGAAGCGCGGCGCAAGACATCGAGCTTATGCTCGTAAGCTTTGCAAATGCCCCGAATCCATTTGTCGAGCCAGCCGCGCCTGCCGAGCTCCTCCAGCACCGCCTGTCCCAGCAGGTTGGTATGAAGATCGGCACGCTGCTTGGCCCAGCGCAGGCGCTCGATCACTCGGCGCGAGGCCGCAATCCATCCCACGCGCAATCCCGGGAAGCCGACTTTCGAAAAACTGTTCAGATGAATCACCAGGCCGCTCGCATCGAGAGCCTTCAAGGAAGGCGCCTCGCGCCCGTTGTACCGCAAGGCCCCGTAAACGTCATCCTCCACCACGGGAATCTGATAGCGCGCGGCCAGATCCAGCAGCCTCTTGCGGGCTGCAAGCGGCATCGAGTGGCCCGTCGGATTCTGAAAATTGGGGCTGGCGAGAATCAGTCTCACCTTGGTCTGCTCGAGCACCGCGGCCAGGAAATCCAAATCCATTCCCTCAGTAGTTACGGGAACCCCGATCAAGCGAGTGCCGGGCGATTCGAAGGTATTCCAAAGCCCGGTGTAAGTAGGATTCTCCGAAACCACGGCGTCGCCGGGGCCCACCAGCGTGCGGCGCAGCAGATCGATGGACTGCTGGCAGCCGTTGGTGATCACCAGTTCATCCAGCTCCACCGAAATTCCGTCGCGCCGCAAGCGCCCCCGCAAGTAGTTCTTGAGCGGTTGATATCCGTCGCTCGAGCCGTACTGGAGCACCCTGCCGCCCTCGCGCCGCAGCAGGGCGTCCGTAGCGTGGCGCACCAGATCGTGAGGCGTCATCTCATCGGCGCCATGCGCGGCGGCAAATGAAATCACGCCCGACTCGTAGGCGCTGGCCATCAGCCGCTCGAGCGAGTCGTCACGCGGGTCTTCGGCAAAATAACTTTCCCAGAACATGTCGTTCCCCGCCGGACGCGTCGAGCGCGGCGTGGAGCGCAGCGTTTCCGCCATGGTCGTGACGTACGTTCCCCGGCCCGCCGCGCCGTGGATCAGGCCTTCGGCCTCGAGCTCCGCGTAAGCGTTGCCCACCGTAGTGCGATGCACGTCCAGGCGCTTCGCCAACTCGCGGCTGGGATCGAGGCGATCGCCCGGCTTGAGCGCCCCGGAAACAATCCCCTGCCGCAATTGCTCGCGGATCTGCATATAAAGCGGCTTGGGCAAACTGGAATCGAGGGTTACAAGCACGACAGTCAAATCCTCTTTGCTACGCTACCAGACCAGAGTAGGCCATTGTGGCCAGCCTGTAAAGAGCCAATCGAGCCAAGTCACGAACAGGCCAAACTTAGGAGGCAGGGACTGGGGGAATTTCAGATTTGAAATTTTGGATTTGAAATTTGAAACTTGAGGTTTGGGGTTTGAATTTCAAATCTCAGATTCTAGATTTCAGATTTTGGACCCGTCGTTACCGCATCCAATCAAGTGCCCCTACTTGCCCAGGCCGAGACGCTGGTCCCACACCTCTACTGCACTGGCGATGTGAATCCAAAATCTAAAATCCAAAATCTCCTAGCTCCCTTGCAGAAACGGGTTCGTGGCCCGTTCTTCGCCGATGACAGTCGAGGGTCCATGCCCGGGATAGACGAGGGTTTCATCAGGAAAAACCAGCAGCCGGTCGTGAATTGAGCGCATGATTTCCTCGTATGACCCTCCCCACAAATCCGTCCGGCCGATGCCTCCCTGAAAAAGCGTATCGCCGCTGAAAATCTTCTCATGGTCGCCCGGAAGGTGAAGGCAGAGGCTGCCGGGAGAATGCCCGGGTGTGTGCAAGATTTCCAGTGCATGCGGGCCGAAGCGCAGCACATCTCCCTCTTTCAGGAACTGATCCACATCCACCACACCCGGCGGAAGAACCCCCAACCATTCCGCCTGTATGGCCAGGTTCCGATAGAGCGGCAGGTCGTCCTGGTGCATGAGGACGGCGGCTCCCGTGGCGCGTTTCAACTGCTCGAGGCCGCCCACATGGTCGATATGCGCGTGCGTGGCAACGATGTACTTGGCGCGCAGCTTGTGCCGGGCCAGCACTTCCTGCACACGTTCGACTTCGTCGCCCGGATCGATAACAATGGCGTCGCCCGTCTCTTCGTCACCCACCATGGAACAGTTGCACGCCAGCATTCCTACAGGAAAAATCTCGTGAATCATCCTCAAATAACCTTCCTTTCGCCCTCGAACATTGTACTCGATTCCGCCGCCGCGGGGAGACATTGCGCGGTCTCCGGTGCTGCCTCAGTTTGAATTGGCACGGCCGTCTCGGCCATGAATTAACACGAGCCGCTTGCCCGCGCCGCCTCTGACGAAGGCACTGCCCTGTCATCACCTCCGAATCTCACGCACTTGACACGCCGACTTCCTGTCTCTACGATGAAAGAACTATGGAAGTAGACTTGACGCCTGACCTTGAAGCCAAGTTGACCCGGCTTGCTGCCGAGCAGGGTCGCGATACCCGAGCGCTCGTGAGGGAGGCGCTAGAACGTTTTTTGGATTACGACGAATGGTTTGCGCGGGAGGTCGAGAAGGGATCAGCCGCCGCTGACCGAGGCGAACTCTCCGAACACGCGGACATCGGCAGACTCATCGATCAGCGTTATCCCGGCTGATGCGCATTCGCTGGACAGACCCTGCCGCGCGCGATCTCACCAACATTTGTAACTACATTCGTGATCATGATGCGCCGGCCGCGGCGCGTCGAGTGGCCATAACGAGGCGAGATTCACGCGGCCGGCCGGTATCGCCGAACGACTCAAGTCTTCGACACCCGAGAGTTTGTCCATGGGCACGAAATCCGTTATGATGAAGTGTTCATGGCTCCCAGAACACATTCCACCCGCACGACTGTGAAATCCGCTAAAGAGCCCCCCGCGACTCGGGAGCCGAGGCCTGCCAAGGCCGGCGCTGAAACCGAGAATCCCAGCCTCTATATCAACCGCGAGCTGAGTTTGCTGGAATTCCAATCCCGGGTTTTGGAGGAGGCTGCGGACGAGTGCAACCCGCTGCTCGAGCGCGTGAAGTTCCTTGCCATCCTCGGATCGAACCTGGACGAGTTCTTTATGGTTCGGGTGGCGGGTTTGATGAAGCAAGTGGTGAGCGGCACGGCGGAGGTCGGGCGCTGACGGACGGCCTCCGACGGCGCAGCTTGAGCTGATCAGGGAAAAGGTTCGCCAGATCATCGCGCAAGCCCGCGGCCTTTGGGAGGAACGAAATCCGGCCGGCCTTGGAGAAGCAAGGCATCAGCATCGTTGATTCGTCCACCCTCGCGAGCGGAAGAGCGCGCCGCCATGGACGCCTATTTTCACGAGCACGTGTTTCCCGTGCTGACGCCTCTGGCTTTCGATCCCGGCCGGCCGTTTCCGCACATCTCGAATCGCAGCCTGAACCTCGCCGTGGTGGTCCGCGACCCGAAGGGCGAGGAGCACTTCGCCCGCGTCAAAGTTCCCGACATCCTGCCTCAACTCGTTCAAGTCAACTCCTGCCGATGCCGAGGCGGCCCCTGCGGCGCTCAAGGCGTTCAGATTCGTCTCGGCTGGAAAAACTGATCGCGGCCAACCTGGGCCTGCTGTTTCCGGGCATGGAGATTGTGGAGTCGTCTCCATTTCGCGTCACGCGCGATGCGGAAGTCGCTATTCAGGAATTAGAAAGCGATGACCTGCTGGAAACCATCGACGAGGCCATGCGGGAGCGCCGCTTCCTGGAGGTGGTTCGCCTGAAGTCGCTCGCGACATGCCGGAAAAGATTCTCGCATCCTCACCAGCCAGATCAAAGTTAATCCTCAGGATGTGTACCGCGTCGATGGGCCGCTGGGTCTCGACCGATTCATGGAACTCTATTCCCTCGACCGGCCGGACCTGAAGGACAAGCCCTTTGTGCCGATGACTCCCGCGGGCTCTGGACCCGACTGCCAGGGAGATCTTTTCGCCTTGATCCGCCAGGACGAGTTTCTGCTGCACCATCCCTACGATTCATTTCAGCCCGTGGTGGAGTTCCTGCGCCAGGCGGCGCGGGACCCCAACGTGCTCGCCATCAAGATGACCCTGTATCGCGTGGGGAGAAACTCTCCGATCGTCGCCGCGCTGCTGGATGCCGTCGAGCACGGCAAGCAGGTGGCCGTGCTCATGGAACTGAAGGCGCGCTTTGACGAGGAGAGCAACATCGAGTGGGCCAGGACGCTGGAAGACGCGGGCGTGCACGTGATCTACGGCATTGCGGGGATGAAGGTGCACAGCAAGATCGCGCTGGTCGTGCGGCGCGAAGGCGATGTGATTCGCCGCTACGTGCACCTGGGTACGGGCAATTACAATCCCATCACGGCGCGCCTTTACACTGACATCGGCCTATTGACCTGCAACGAACGGATCGCCGCCGATGCCACTCACTTTTTCAACGCCTTGACGGGCTACGCGGCGCGCCAGGAGCCGCAGAAGCTTCTCGTGGCCCCCGTCAACATGCGCGAGAGGCTGGTGGAGACTGATTCGCCGCGAAATCGAACATCAGAAGGCCGGGCGGCCGGCGCGGCTGATTTTCAAAATGAACGCCATCGAAGACCCGCCGATGATCCGCCTGCTCTACCAGGCTTCGCAGGCGGGCGTCAAGGTCGATCTGCTGGCGCGGGGCATCTGTTGCCTGCGCCCCGGAGTCCCCGGCGTGAGTGAAAACATCCGCGTGATCAGCATTGTGGGCCGCTTCCTGGAGCACAGCCGTATTTACTACTTTCAAAATGGCGGCGCCGAGGAGGTCTTCCTGGGCAGCGCCGACCTGATGCACCGCAACCTGAGCCACCGCGTGGAGATCATCTTCCCGGTGGAAAACCCCGGCTCGTCCAGCGCCTGAAAGAGATTCTCGATGTCTACCTCTCCGACCAGGCCAAGGCCCGCTATCTGCAATCCGACGGCAGCTACGCCCGCAGCCCCGATCACTGCGCCCCCCTCGCCCCCTGCGCCCAAACCTCCTTCATCGGCCTCGCCCCCGAAGACGACGCCACCAAGGCCGCCGACGCTTTAGTGTGATGATGCGAGCCCTATGAAGGTGGATAGTGCCACATGGGTGGCGCATGCGTGCCGACGGTTTTTGTCGGCATGTATGCGGCATTCTGGAGCGGCAGGACCGAGACTTGCCCAAAAGCGGCACGTCTGCGCGACCCGAGGCGGTGTGGGAGGGGTGAGCGGGCGACCGCTCCCCCCTATCCCGATCGTGGGTTTCTGGAAAGTCAGTCCAGGCGAGCTAGAGTAGCAACTGCATACGCTTTCATATAGTAGGAGTAGGCCTTCTTGTATGATTTAGCGCCGTAGGCGGTGTGTCCCTGATTCATCAGCGTTTGAGCGTTGCCCACGCTCTGTCCCGCTGCAGCAAGCCCGTTGATAACGGTTTCGACGATGGTACCGACCAATTCCAAATAACCGCCCTGCGCTTTGGGCGTTTGAAACAGGCCAACATTAAGTCCTGAAGCCAAGCTCCTCTCAATTTCCACACGGAGATCAAGCGCCTGGTTCGTGTTACCAGTGTTACCCTGTGCATTGACGTCGTTGTTGACCGCCGTCAAATGATTGTTCAGGTCCGTATCGACGTTCGCCAGCCTGGTGTCGATGTCCAGGTCAGTCGCGGCCACGCGGGTGTCGATGTCCGTATCGACATTGTTGATATTGTTGTTGATGCCGATGGTGTCGTTTACCAGGTTATTGAAAATCGCGATGGTGTTGGCGTAAGCGGCATCATTTTCCGCCCCAAGAACGGGAACGTCACAAAACTCCACATCCTCCAAGCTCACCTTTGTCACCTCGACTGCCTCAGCAGCGACCCCCGCGACGACGCAAAAGGCAAGATTGGACCCTTCCCCCAAGACCGTGTCAACGGTCCAGCAAGCATAATTCAGCGGGACTAGTGCATCCTCTGCGATCGAAAGACCCAGGTACACGTCCGAGTCCACGGTGGAGTCCGAAGGAATAGGGCCAGCAGGGTTACTGGTGGGCGTGCAGGTGCTGCTGTAGTTCGCCATCGTGAGAGTCCGCGAGATTCGGGTTTGCCGGGCTTGTCGAGCCGTCCTCGGGTGTAGAGCGGGGCGACCCTGTTGCCACTGAATTCAGCAGCGGCGTGGCGCCACCTTGCTCCGACCGCGCGTTGAGGCGCGGCATGATGGTCTTCAGGCGCTGCACAGCCCGTGACAGGCCGGGGCGGTCATAGCTGTTCGCCAAGATGGCGAGTTCTTCCGGCGTGAAAGCTTCAATCTTCTGCTGCACTTCAAGCAAGCGGTTCTGAATATCGGGCCGTTTGGAGTTCAAATCATGGAGGGCGCGGATATAGGTGGTCATGTCCGCGGCGAAAGTTTGAAGTTCACCTTCCGCCACGGGCGCGCGGAGGTCCGCCGCCTGAATATTCTGCGGCAACCGCCTCGATTGTGGCTCGGCGGCGCTGGCCGAGGCCATGGCGATTAAAGACAAGAAGAGTGCAAGTGCCAGGGTTACGGAGTACTTCTTTCCGATGTTCAAAGTGTATTCTCCTTTTCAAGCGCCGCGCGGGGGAGCAAGCCTTTTTTCGCGGGCCCCGACACACACTGGAAAGGCGGCCCTGAAATCCAAGGGCAGAGCGCCCCCAACCGTTCTCGCCACCGCGACCGGCTGGTGACCTGCGTACCAAGCCACCGCGGCCGCTTCCCCACGCCCGGCGGTAATACTGTGCGTGCGAACGACTACCTAAGGCGGGCCGAGAGTATACCCATTTTGCATTCCCGTCTGTGCGCTACCGCGCTTATAATCTTTCCCGGGCCTTATCAAAGTTGAATGCTCTGAAGAGGTGAACCAATTCCTCACGCATCGAACGTCCCAATCCCCTTGATAACCGGCTTCTATCTGCGCTGCCGGCCCAGGACTTCGACCGGCTTTCGTCCCAGCCTCCAGCCTGTAACTCTCCGTCTGGGGGAGGTCGTTTACGAACCGGGCGAACTCCTGGGCCACGTTTACTTCCCCACCAGTGCTGTCGTCTCTCTTATCTACACCATGGAAGACGGCAGCAGCGCCGAAATGGGCCTGGCTGGAAACGAGGGGGTGGCGGGTGTTGCCCTGTTCCTGGGCGGCCACACGACCACGCATCAGGCCGTGGTCCAAATCGCCGGGGGCGCCGTGCGCATGAGAACGGAGATACTTCGGCGGGAGTTTGCGCGCGGTGGTTCTTTCCAGCGTTTGCTGCTGAGCTACACTCAAGCCTTCATTACCCAGATTTCACAGACGGCCGTCTGCAATCGGCTGCATTCCGTGGAAAAGCGGCTTTGCCGCTGGATCTTGTTGAGCCGCGATCGGACGAAATTCGAGGAGCTGGCCATGACCCAGGAGTTCATCTCCAAGATGCTGGGGGGACGCCGCGAAAGCGTCACCCTGGCCGCGCGTCGCCTGCAAGATGCCGGAATCATCCGCTATGTCCGGGGCCGCATCGCTATCCTTGACCGCCCGCGCTTGGAAGCCAAGGCTTGCGAATGCTATCGGGTGGTGAAAGACGAAACGGAGCGGCTGCTCGCCGCTGCCTAGTGTGGTGTCCCCTGTAATTCTTGATGACGAAGGGTGGCGCAGACATTGACTTCAATGTCTGCACCCTGGAGTTTCTACATTTCGGGTGAAGCATCTATAGTGTTAATCTGGCGCGGGAAGGGCTCCGCCCGCTGCTCTGTGGAAACGCTCGGCCTTTCCACGGCGTTCTCCGTACTTATTTCTTTCGAGGAGGCTGCGCCTCCCATCCTTTCACGCTTACGATTTCCCGGGACACTCCGTGTTTCTCCATTACCACCGTGGCACATGACCGGCTGCCGGTATTTCGCACGGACGCCCTGAAGCAGATCGTTTGCGCCGCCTTGGATGAAGCCCGTCACTCGGGGAAGTTCGCGATTTTTCCCTATGTCATCATGCCCGATCATCTGCACATCATCACCAGCGGCCCTCTTAAGACTTCTGATACCTTGCGTTTTTGTTGGTCCAGTGTCCGATGCTGGAAGGGGTGGCCGCGCGAGGATGAACCGCCGCTGCCGGACCTGGTGGTCCGCGGCTTTTCGGCCCTGTGACGAGAGGGAGGGGTGGTGGCAATGGCTACGGAAGAGACGCGGACCACAGAGTCGGCGGTCCGCGCAACTCGCTGTGGCAAGCCATAATAACCGCCTAATGTTGTCCTAGACCGCCGCCGAGTGGTGGCGCCAGAGTTGTGGGGCGCACCTCTTCGGCAAGTAAGTCTTTAAAAGCAGCGCGTCCCACGCCATACAATATCATTCCTACCGTACCCTCTTTGAATTCGGGATCCTCGAATTTGGCCTCTGGCGTGTCGTTAAAAAGGATCGAGATCACTGGGCCGCGGTACTGCACTGAAATCTTTCCTTCACGCGTATGTTTGCTGAGAGGGATTTCTCTCCAGGGAATGAGGTCCCGGGGCTCCGGTTCAGAATGGTACTTCTTGACCAGCTTGAACGCCAATCCATGAAACTCCGGCGCGTCTCTCGAGACAAGTACGGCGTAATACCCAATGTTATTGAGACGAAATACCAAACCGGGCACCGTTGCCATATCCGCGCCCGCCCCGCCGGACTTCCATTCGACGCCGACCGAGATATTCTGGTCACCCGTTAACAATGGGCCGTTGCCAACCAGCACACCCTCCGCCGGAATCGATTCGGTAGGTTGCTGGTTTTTGACGTTATTGGCCGCACCCCAGGAACTATGGTCGAAGTCGAACCCGTAGTCGGGGCCCTGCGACGCTTTCGCATTGATAATCTGGTACGTTCCAGATTTGTATTGATACCTCTTTTTATTGGGCCATCCGCTCGCCACGTCCTGGAAATCTTCGTGATAGATGGTACACCCGTTTTTAATCATCACCTTGGACTCATACGGATACGGCTTCAGCTTTTCATCCTCACACGAGCCCGATGGCTCGGGAGCAATCACGAAACCGCGCCGCGCACGCACCTGCAGTCCTGGCTGCGCCACTTTCACTTCAATCCTATGGAAACCCGTTCCCTTCGATTGTGGGTAGTAGGCGAGCGTATATTGCGTCCTGAGTTGGTGAGCTACGGTTTCCACCGCCCGCTGAAAACTGGCCGTCGAGTTGGGGAAGAACGACTCCGCGCCTGAGTCGGCTGCCAGTTGGTTGAACGCCCGTATCGGGTTATCCACCTCCTTGCGAGTCACGAGCATGGTCTTCGGATTGCGTGACTTTCTGAATGACTCATACTCCTGTTTCTCGAGGAAGCCGATGATGAACACCTGGGCTTGCGAAGCCTGAACGATCGGCGTGAGGTCCTCGAGGGTGCGATGGCTGCTCTCGTCCGTGCCGTCGGTCACCACGATCAGCGCCTGCCTATGGTGCCGGGCTTTGCGCATGTAGCAGAGTCCTCGCGCGATGGCATCGTACAAGTTGGTGCTATTCTCGGTCGCGGTGGTCGCTGAGATCGCGGAAAGAACACGATGTGAGTCATTCGTGAAGTCTACAACTTTGGCAATCTCAGTGTGGAAGCGTACATAGAAGATCTCATCCGCCGGGCGCATGGTGCTGATGATGCGCGATAGAGCCTCTTTCGCCTGATCGAGCTTTCCCGAGACCCCCATGCTGCCGCTCACATCGAGCAGAAACTCCAAGACTTACAGGTTGCTCCTCTGCCTCAAAGAACGAGATCTTTTGCGGAGCGCCATCCTCGTACAAGGAGAACTGATTGGCTGCTAAGCCATGAACCTCATTGTCGTTGCGATCCGTTACGCGAACCGCGACGGAGAGGAGGTTGACTTCACTACGCAGCGTAAATTCGGAACCTGCGGGCGCCGGTTGCTGGGCTTCCAAGTTCCCAACTGGCGCAAGGGTGAGCAGCGTGCCACAGAGAACTAGTAGAAGGTCATGGAACTTAGAAACACGACGTCTCATGTAATTCCTCCTGAGTTGATCGGACCGTTCTCAACTGGTGAATACGTCAGACTGCACAAAGGAGGTCCAAACTTCCCGGCGCATCGGGACTGACACATGGCATCGACGCCTGCAGCAGAGTTTGCCGCCTCGACTCACTGGATTGATGATAAACAACGGGAGTGTTCCAGGAGGGCTTATGCGTTGGTGCATCGGCTCGCCTCCCTGCCAATTCTAGACGATGCAAAAGAGGGAAAGGTTGCTTTTAATCGTAATAAGTACTCGGACATTAGGTCCACACCGCTAGGGAACCGCCAAGCGCGCGGGCGCTGCCCTCCCTCCGGGCCAGTAGCATGTAAGGAAACTTCTGCGTCGTGTGGCCTGCGCGTGGTAGCCGGTGGTGCGGACCACGGCATTTGTGGTCCGCGGCTTTTCGGCCCTGTGACGACAGGACAGGGTGGTGGCAATGGCTACAGAAGAGACGCGGACCGCAGAGTCGGCGGTCCGCGCTACTCGCTTAAACCCGTTTTGGGTTTATTCCACATGAGGTTCTATACTTCCTTCCCACTGGAGCGTTCCAATGCGCAACGAGGCACAAATGAGGTTTCGCGAGCTTCTCGTGGCGGCCCGCAAGAAAGCGGATCTCACCCAAGCCGAACTGTCCTCGCGCCTCAATCGACCACAGTCATTCGTGTCAAAGTACGAGCGTGGCGAGCGGCGGCTGGACGTGCTCGAGTTTCGGGAAGTGGCCCGTGGCCTCCGTGTAAACCCCATTGAATTTCTCGCGAAGCTCTACAAGGAGATCGCATGAGAATCGTTCATGTGGAGACTATCCTGAGCTGCGGAAGTTATGCCATATCGAAGCACTGGAGGCGAACCCGCAATTCAATCCATGCGGCAATAAAAAGGTGCTCGTGGCCTCCGGGTAGCGGAAAATTCACGATTTACCCGCAAAGTGGTAAGAAGCGCGGAGAAGGAAACGGCGTCGGCCCGATCAAGAGTGAGTTTTTAGCCGAGCTGAGGAAACTGGAATGGAGCACTGAAGGCGTCGCGAAGAATCAGAGTGGGCAGCCCCTGGGCGATTTTGATGCCGTGTGTCTTGGCCCCGAAGGTCCAATTGTTGTGGAGTGGGAGACCGGCAATATTTCGTCGAGCCACCGCTCAATGAACAAGCTCACCATGCTCGTATCTGATCGCGTTATTGCTGCAGGGACCCTAGTGGTTCCCTCGCGTTGACTTTACGTTTACCTCACCGACAGAATTGGGAACTACCAGGAATTAGAGCCCTATTTAAGTCTCTGGAAATCCGTCCCGTGCAAGAAAGGCGTCCTTGAGATAGTCGTGATCGAACAGGATGCCGAGAGTTTGAAGGTGCCCCGCATACCGAAGGCGACGGATGGCCGCGCAGCGGGTTAGCCTTCGATGTAGTCGTCGTTTTTGTGCGAGCGGACCTCACCGCTTTCCAGACGGTCAATTATCTCCTCGGCGTAGTCTATCTCCACTCCAATCCACTCGCGGCCCTTCTTTTCGCAAACGGCAAACGTGGTCCCGCTGCCACCGAATGGGTCAAGGACGAGCTCCTGGGGAACGGTTGACATCTCCACTACTCGGTCAAGGATTTTCGTTGAGAGCGCGTTGGCCTTGCGGTCCTTGGATTTGAATTTCCAGTGTCGCACCGGGGGGATGTCAGTCCAAACATCCTTGAGAGTAACTCCTTTGGGGTTCATCGCACCCCGATGACCACCGTAGTCCTTGATCTCACCGCCGCAATGCCGACATGTTTGAATCGGGGTGCGAATGCGCCGGAAGGTTTTCGGCTTTCCCTTTGCGTAGTATAGCAAGCTATAGTGGCTTGGATGGAGCCGCCCTGGAATTGGGAGGCAGGCAGAAATTTCGACAGCGATCCAATGGCGGAAATCCATACCAATTTCGGCAAGGTATGCTCCGAGTAGGACATTCCACTTGGGAAGATTGTAAAGAAAGAACGCCCCACCCGGCTTGATAGTCCGGACGCACTCAGCCATCCAGCGCTTACACCACTTCACGTATTCATCGTCGGGCCGCAGGTCATTGCAATTCTCCCCGTATTCTTTTCCGAGATTGAAGGGAGGATCAGCAAAGACCATATCGACCACTCCCGAATTAATCTGCGGCAACACTTCCATGCAGTCGGCGGCGAACAGAGCTCCAAGCGCAGACGTATAAACTGGCTCGATGCTTGCACCATCCTTTAACCAGGGTTTAACGTCGAAACGGTGTTCATCTAACTTTAACGCAGCCTGTCCACGCACTGAGTGAATACCTCCATGTCAACAAAATAACCCAAAATGGGTTTTGAATGCAAGAGGCAAAATGCAACGGGTAGCCATCACTGCCAGCGCGGTCGAAACCTGCGGGTGGCGAATACGTGCCGAGGGTTTTGCCGGCATGTATGGGGCATTCTGGATCGGCAAGACCGAGACATGCCCGAACGCGGCACGTGTGCGCCAGCCGCGTATAGCTTACCCCCTGCCTTCGTTGACTTGCCTCGAACGCTTTTCCTATACTCGATTCAAGGCAGGGTGCGCGGCGACAAATGAGATTAGTGGTGGTGGGCGGGCAGGCGCGGAAGGTCGGCAAGACTTCGGTGATTGCCGGGTTGATTCGCGGGCTGAGTGGGCTTGCGTGGACAGCGGTAAAGATCAGCCATCACGAAGGCGATGCGGGCTTCGAGGATGCGCTCTCAGCAGGCCGGCTTCCGGGAAACACCGCCGCGTTCCATGCTGGGCTGGGGCTTGCCGAGGCCCAGGCTGCACCAAGAGCCAATCCTGCGCACGATTCGACGCCCGGCCACCTGCCCCCGCATCTCAATTTCATGTTGAGCGAAGAAACAGACGCCACGGGGGATGGCGACACGTCGCTGTACCTCGCGGCGGGGGCGCGGCGCGCGCTGTGGCTGCGGACACGCGGCGTCGGGCTCTCGCACGGGCTCCCTTGCCTCGTCGAAGCGCTCGAGGGCGGAGAGCATGTGATCATCGAAAGCACGAGCGTAGTGGGCTTCCTTAAACCGTCTGTTTTTCTGATGGTGACGGATGAATCGAGGAGCGAGGTGAAAGCCTCGGCGCGGCGGTCCTTGGATCGTGCCGATGCGCTCGTCATTGTGAAAGCCGAGCGCGAGCCGGGTGACCCGCCGGAAGGTTCACTCGAACCGGCCGCGGGGAGACAAGTCTTTACTGTTTCGAGGGGCGGCTGGTGGAACCCGGCGCTCTGCCGCTTTGTAGGCGAACGGCTGGGCGTAGTGGGGTAGGAGTTGGGAGCGGCCCCTTGACAAACTAAGCTCACTAGTATAGGCTAGTAAAGAAGAGGAGCTTTCATGCCAAAAGCGCCGGTACACCGCGGAAGGGCCTGTCAGGCGTCTCTTCGGAAGGCTAATATGTCCATTCTACCGGCGAATTCGGCCGCTGCGAAAATTAAAATCACGGAACAAAGCGAGAATGTCTATGAAAACAAAGGGTCGATGCCTGTAGGGATGCGGCTTAACCGGGAATGTCTATGAAAACAAATGCACTTAGCGATAAAACGCGGGAATGTTGTTGAAAAATAAGGAGCTTCGCTTAATGCCGAATCTACCGACACAAACCCGAAGCGTTCCCCGCTGGTCAGGCCAGATGGGAATGTCGAATTTCCGAAATTAGGATTAGGAGGCGCCATGGCTGCACTCACTGGAACTGAGGTTCAGGATAGGTTGAAGCAAATGCCGGGGTGGTCGGAGGCCGAAAATTCGATCAACAGGAAATTCACCTTCAAATCATTCATGCCGGCAATTGCCTTCGTGAACAAAATTGCCGAAGCCGCCGAACAGGCCAACCACCATCCCGACATCACGATTAATTACAACCAAGTTGGCATCAGCCTTTCGACGCACAGCGAGGGCGGAATCACGCGCAAGGACTTCCAATTGGCTGAGGTTATTGGCAAGATTTATGCTGCCGGAAGCTGAGCGGGAAGCCAGGGAATCGGAGCGAGATTCTTCGCTGCTCTGGAGTGACTCCCCTCCTTATTGAAGATGGGCTGGGGGTGGTTGACGGCTACTCGACCCCGCCAACCACCCCCTACCCCTCCTTAGCTAAGGAGGGGAGTTGATTCCATGGTTTCCGGGTACCCGTCAGCGGAGGGCATGAGGGACTGCCGCGAAAACAGACCCCCTCACCCGACCCGCGCCGGCTGGTAAAAGCGCCGTCACGGGCCATCCTCTCCCCCAAGGGGGAGAGGGATAGATTTTCATTTTCATACGCTGTGGTGAGTCCAAGAGGGTTCAGCATTTCTATTTCGACTCTCCTCTTGCCCTTGGGGGCCGAATGCGCTTAGAATCCGCCCATACGTTGGTTAGGAAAGGAGCTGATGTCTACACTCCTACAGTGGATTCACGTCACCGCCGCCGTGGTCGCGGTGGGAGGGATGGTATTCCTGCTTCTTGTCCTGATCCCTTCGCTCGAACCCCTCGAGCCCGATCAGCACGATCTCGCCGCAGATCGAGTGATGGCGCGGTTTCGATGGGTCATCTGGTCGGCGATTGTTGTTCTGTTGTCTTCCGGTGTGTACAGCATTCGGCAGTACTACTGGGAAGTGGCCTGGGGGAAATCCTGGGTTATCCTAACTGTAAAGATCGTCCTCTCGCTGATCGTCTTCGTCATTATGCTGGCCTTGACTCTGCCCCTCAAGATATTCGACCGGGCGCGCGTGCGAGGACAAATCTGGCTCTCGGTCGCCGTCGGCCTCGCCTTTGCGGTCATTTTCATTTCTGCTTATTTGCGCCGGTAGCGGGACGAGGAGCCAAGGTAACGGCAGCTTTATCCCGAATTCCGAAGTTGCGAGGCTCTATGGGAAGAAACCCCTCACCCGGCTCGCTACTCTCGCCACCCTCTCCCCAAGGGCTGATCGTTACCCATATCTTCGGCTGGACACCGGGGGTGAGTGCGCAGGATGAGTAAGGAGTTTCCACATGGCGGTGAGTGGCTCAAGATATTGCAAGCCGAGCCAGAGCGTTTGGGTGCCGGGTTCGCCGTCGCTCTTGCGTCCCAGGAAGCCGCCCAGCGTCGCCACCATGCGCATCGTTTCTCGCAGGCTGGGAGGCCGTTCGGGTGGGGTGGGGTTCTTGGGGATATAAGCCACCAACGCTTTCCATTCGGCTTCCTCAAAGTACTCGGTGCAGGGGACGTCAGGAGTTTCCCGGCCCAGCTTGGCCAGATGGAAAATGCGCCAAGCCACCACCAGGTCGATGGCCAAGCAGGCTTCAATACGCTCGGCCTTACCCAGTTGCCGTTGCTCGATCCGGCAGCCACTTTTCAGGGTGCGATGATAAACCTCAATCCCCCAACGCAGGGTGTACCAATGCACTTTCTCGCAAGCGGCTTGGAAGTTCACGACGGGGCAGGTGGTCAGCAGCATCCAGCACAACGGTTCTTTGATTCCCTGGGGCGCGCCGACTTCCTGTGCCAGCACGGCCCAAAGCGTCAACTCGCCCCGTGCTTCTTTGCCGTGGGGCGGCCGCAAGGTGACCTGCGCCCAGCGCACTTCCAGCCGCGCCACCCGCCGCGGCTGCTTGCCCCGGCGCGGCACTTGCACTTCCTGAATGCCGGCCACGGTTTGCTGCGCCATCCAAGGCCACAAGTGTTCTTGCCCGTCCTCGCGCAGCCGGTCGCGTTGGGCTCGCACCAACAGCCAGGGATGGTTCTCTTCGGCCAGCGCCAGCTTGAACAGTTCGTAAATATCCGCTTCCCGATCCCCCACACTCACCAAGCGCGTGGAGGGCGTGCGCCGCTGCACCTCGGCCACTTGCTGGAAGCTCTTCAGCCATTTCCTGCTTTCTTTCTCTTCCACCGGCAGATCCTTGCGTTTCGACCGTTTGCCAAACTGCTGGGGGTCCCGCGCCCAGCACTGCACGTCCAGAAATCCCAAGGGCGTGCCCGCTGCATTGAAGGCCAGGGTCGAGTGCAGCACCAACCCGAGGATCTTTTTATCCGAACCAATCGGGCCCAGGTCGTCGGTTTCCGGATGGGCGCTATAGTTGAGGAAGGTGGTGTCCTGCACCGCGAACACCCACGGCTCCGCCGCTACCCGCTGCTGGGTCGCTTCATAATGGGGTTTCAGCAACGCGTCCATGCAGGTCCCCGGATGCTCCAAGAAATAATAAGCGGCTTTGGTGCGGGCGCGAGTCTGACAGGCCTGCGGCAGGTTGGCCTGCGGCCGCGCGTAAAAATCCCGCGCCAGAATCAACAGCCGTTCCCGCAGCCGCGCATCGCCCAAGCGTGCTCCGCCGAACTCTTCCTCCGCCCAGTCCGCCGGAGCAGGGGGCGAACCCGGCGCCTGCCCGCCCAAGCGCTGGCGCGCCTGCGCATGCAAAGCATACAGGAAAACGCGCTTCACGGCTTGCCCGCCCGCATGCTTCCGGTCCTGACGCCCTCGCCCCCGGGTCTGGCCCACCTCCAGCCAGTTGGCCGCCCGATAACAGGCGCCCGTAAAACGCTCCGCGTCCACAAAGGTTTCCACCAGCAGGGGCCTGTAGCCGTAGCGTTCTTGCCAGTCGTCGGCCACTTGCCGCAGCGCCAAACTGAGCACATGCGAAGCCAAGTTGGGTACGCGCCAATGGGGCAGAATCAGAAAACGGCTGTTGGCGATCACCTCCTGCAGGTGTTCACGACGCGCGGGCTCACTCCAGCCAATCCAGTCATCCCGCGCCGCCAGTCGCCAAGCGGCGGCACTGAAGGCCAACCCACCCAGCCACTCGCCCTGGCGGCTGTGCACGGCGTAACGCATCTGCGCCCCACAAAGCGGCCCGCATCCCAAGTAATGATAGCGCTCCATCCTCTGATTCCAGAGGCGCGAGGCCGCACCCTCCGCCTGCTCAAGGCGCCGCAAACTCACCGGCTGCAAGTCCTGCAGCGAGGCTTCGGTGGGCACGATCTCCGGCGGGGCGGAGGGGGCCGGAACTCGCCGCCTGGGAGAAATCACGGCCGGGGCCACCGCGGGCAGATCCAGGGCCCCACGACGTTGCAACTTCAGCAGCGCCACGCGGCAACTGACCTGCTTGGGTTGATGCAAGGCCGTGTGCCAGTCCAACCATTCGCAAACCCGCCGCGACAGATCCCGACGGGACAAGTCCGGTTCCTGATCGACGGTCCGCTGAATGCGCTGCAGAAGCTGCGGACTGAATTCTCGCCCGCAAACCTTCATGCGGGCAGCTTAGAACATGTGCACCCCCGGTGTGCAGCAAAAAATGTGGGACATGCTCAGCCCTTGGGGAGAGGGTCCCGCAGCCGGCTTCGTCATCAGCCGGTGCGGGACGGGTGAGGGGTTACTTCCGAAGAATCCAAACTCCCGTTCCGTTCTCGAGGTTATCAGGGCAGGCAATTCTGATTCAACGAGTTCGCCTGCGTGCGCCAAAACCAACTTCGGAATTCGAGTTTATGCCGCCAACTCCGCGCCTTAATGGCGGAAACCACCGCAGCGTAAAGTCGAGCCTATTTCCACAACCCATGAAGGACGGTTTCCTTGAAAGTCCCGCGCTGGCGCATGATCTTCTCTTGCAGCATGATGATCGACTGGAGGAGCATTTCAGGCCGGGGCGGGCAGCCGGGGACGTACACGTCAACAGGAAGGAACTGGTTTACTCCTTGAACGATAGCGTAATTGTTGAAAACCCCGCCGGACGTCGCGCAGGCGCCCATGGAGATCACCCATTTGGGCTCCGGCATCTGCTCGTAGAGTTTCTTGATCACAGGGACCATCTTCTGGGCGACGCGGCCGGCGACAATCATCAAATCCGCCTGGCGAGGAGAGCCGCGGAATACCTCCGCGCCAAAGCGGGCGATATCGAAACGCGAGGCCCCGGTGGACATCATCTCGATGGCGCAGCAGGCCAAGCCAAAACTCATGGGCCAGATTGAGGACTTGCGCGCCCAATTCACCGCTTGGTCGAGCTTGGTGAAGATCAACCCTTCAAACCCTGAGGATCCGTTCGTTGGCATGAATACTAAGCCCCTTGATTATTATGCCATTTCGGGATTGAGGATGCAATTTTGCCCGAATCGCTACCCGTCGCATTTGATCTTGCATACGCTTCCACATCGTCGTCGTTCCCGCGCAGGCGGGAACCCAGGCCTCAGTGGGCGTCGGCGATGATTCGCGATTTGGATTCCCGCTTTCGCGGGAATGACGGCATCTGGGAACGCGCGTGCCACCTCGCTGCCACCACCTCTCTCAAGCCGTGGTCATTACGACCCTGCTTGAGGCTCCGTGAGGATGCCGTAAATCTCCGGCCGGCGGGAGGCGATGCGGTCAAACTCCCATTGACCAGGTACGCGGATCACGTGGTTGCAGTCCGCACCGGGAAGATCAA
>CAVYPU010000007.1:0-7127 GCA_963770415.1 uncultured Acidobacteriota bacterium | reverse complement strand
TAACGTCCCAAAAGCGAGCGGGCTTTAGCCCCTGCGCCTTTCGATGGACAGCTGCCCAGGTCCGGCGTCCCGTTACAAAGCTGAGCACCACCACTAAACTCACCTTCGCAACAGTACCGTGTCAGGGCACGACTTCGCTGAGCCCGCCCTGAGCGCGGCGTAGTCAAGACCCCGAGTCGAACTACCGAAAATAAACGGCGCGCAGCACCTTCCTGGCTGCCGCAGCCCACTCGCCCGCGAGAAACCCAGTGCTTCAACCGCAAAACGTGCGGTATACTTCGTTGCCCCGTCCGCCGCGTGCGCGGACCCTGATAGAAAGCTAGCCATGACTTTGAATCCTATGCTTGTCGTTCTCAGCGTAGCTCTCTGGCTCCAAGCGAGCTCGATCCCTGCCGTAGCGCAGTCCATACCACAGCAACCACCGAAGAAGTCTGCCAGCACCCAATCGTCTGCGCTAACGCCGCAGGAGAAGGAAGCTCAAAAGCACTATCGAGTCGCATTAGAAGCGATCAAGAACAACGATTTCTCAACGGCGGCCGACGAACTGGAAGCTGCATCGCAGCTTGCCCCGAAGAATGCCTTGATCTGGTACAACCTCGCCGTTGTCGAATCCGAGGAAGGAAATTCGAAACCTGCCCTCGAGTACCTTGAGAAGGCAGAGGCTCTTGGTCTCCCGAAGACGGTGCAAGACGAAGCAGACCAATTGGAAGCTAAATTGTCATACGAGGCCAAGAGAAAGGAGCTGTCCGATCGCATCCATGCCGCGCTTAACGGAATAGGACAACAATTTAGTTGCACTTTGAACGAGAGAGGCTCCCAATCCGGATCTTGGGCGATAACGAACGATGGCACATGCCACATCGGCGTGGCCTGGAACAGTCAACTTGTCAGCGATCTTAGAACAAACAACTTAGGCTTTGGGGTAATTTGGACCCGACACTACAATGAGCAATACCAATTCAATCTCGCCGACGCATTGCCCGATGTGAATGTATCGCAAAACGATCGCATGTTCCAGAACTGCGATGCAGATGGACATTGGGTGGTGGTCGCAGCAAAGGAAGGGAAAACCTTCTCAGTCGCGGTGAATTATCCTGAGGACCACGAATATTGGTCACAGGGAACTCGACAATCCAGCAACACCGACAATGATTTCAGGCGCATGGACGTAAAGAAGGACATTTATATGTACTTCAAGGGCAGCGACGCCGCAAAAGATGCGGCGGGAAGAATATCTGACGCCATTCGGCTATGTTCTGGCACCCAATAACCCTGGTCGCGCGCGCAAGCACAGTCCATCGGGGGCAGAGCGCAACGGCTGAGTCATGGGGGGGTCTATGCGACCTCGGTCAATCGCTTTCTTGACAACGTGTTGTTGGCTCGCAATGGGCGTCGAGACGGCGCGAGCGCAACTCCCGTTTTCGCCCAACTGGCCGATCGCGCCGACAGACCCGAAACAGTGCGCGACGTTTGCTGCCGACCTGGATAAGTACGAAGCAGAAGTGCAGAAGCAACATCAGGATTGCCTGGATAGACCCGGGAAAGAAGACCGGCCGAATCTGCCCCCGAACTCACCCCTGTGCTCAAAATTTGCCTGCCAGATTCTCCACGATCGACTCTTTTCCGAATCCGACCTGAATGGCTTGAAGGTGCTTCGCAAGAGGATCGATACCTGTAACGCCCAGGTCAAGGAATATCAGGACCAACAAGTCGCGCAGAAGCGCGAGGCGGAAAAACGGGAGCGAGCCGATAACGAAGAAATTGCAAAGAATCAGGAATCGGCCGAAAGCAGGCGAAAAGAAGAGGAGCGAAGCAGGCCGGGACAAACTCGCGTTTCCCCGACACCTGCTTCCCAAAGTCCTACGAACAATCCGGGCGTGCTTCCTCCAAGCCAGCAAACCGGCCAGCCCTACGCGGTCGCTAGCATGAAGGTCCCGGACACTCTGGAGGCGGAACAAGTTCGTCAGGCCGCAAAGGATCGCGAACAAAAGGAATTGCGTGAGCAAGCTCTTAGCGAAATGGCCGACCCCTTTGGTAAATCGGGCAAAGGCGCTTCTGCGAACAAATCGACAACTGGGTCGAATGGGGTAGTTGATCCATTCGGCAACTCGGCCGCGTCTAGGGATTCAACGAGCGGAGATTCTGGACTCGTAGATCCGTTTGCAAACGCTGCATCCGGGCGATCGGGGTCAGACAAAGAGGTGGCCGAAGACAACGCCAAAGAAATAGGTTGGGACAAGGCCTCTGAGCTCATCAAAGAGAAATCTAACGAGGCCTTAAAAACCCTTAATAGGAATCTCGAGAACGCTCAGTTGAAACTGAATCCCTCCGAGTACAAGGTCTATAAGGCCGAGATCGAGGAGGCCGAATCATATCTGAAGGGTCTGAATCGAGTCGTAGAGTTCGCTCCTTTTCTTAAAGACGCCTGGGAGGCTTCCAGCGATTTCAAGAAAGGGTGGAACGATTTCGTGAGCGATTGCGAGAGCAACGGATTCGAATACGTGCTCAAACGGCTGTCGCCGCAATTGTCTAGAGTCTTGGAAGGGCCAGTGGGTTTAGTCGGCTCGATCACGTTCTCCTCTTCGTCCACGCAGACACCGGCCCAGGACTTCGACCCGATGAGCGTGATCAACGAGCCGTCCCATTATTCATTTGACCAGAGAGCGGCGGCTCTGCAGGCAATCTATGTCGCAAAAGCGAAGCACCCCGAGGTATGGACTGACTCCGAGCGCCAGTGGCTTGCCAACATGACCCTTCAGATCTACAACTCGCCGGACAATCCCAATATTCATCTTGCTCCGCAGTAGTCGGGGACACAGGAGAACCGCAATGAGGATAACGTGGATGGTGGTGCCCGTCGCATTGGCCGTGCTGGGTCCAGGCGCTTCCCCTTGGGGTTTGGGGCAGTCTTCAACCGCCGGTTCCCCGGGACGGACTCCAAAGAAGCCCACGAGCGCCCACACGGCCGCTCTGACCCCGCAGGAGAGACAGGCGCAAAAACACTACCTCGTTGCGGTGGAAGCCCTGAAGAACGGCGACCTCACAACAGCATTGCAGGAACTAAATGCAGCGGCGAAGCTGGCTCCAAAAAACGCTTTGATTTGGTACAACCTTGCCGTAGTCGAATCAAAAAGTGGTGACGCGAAGACAGCTCTCATTGATGTCCAGAAGGCGTCCGATTTAGGCTTGCCAAATTCGATCCAACACGATGCCGATGAATTGGAGGCGAAACTTACCTACGCGACAAGGCAAGAAGCGTTGTCCAGTAAACTCGCGGAATCATTCAGGCCAGTTCAGAATTCAAATATCGACTCGCCATGTGGTGAGAAATATCGGTTTCAAGCGACCACGACTTGGCAACTTAGCGGCTCGACACTGGTGGCGCACGTGGTCATGAGCTATACGTTTTTCGTAAACATGAACAATCGCTGGGCTGACACCAGTTCCAACGAGCAATTCACAAGAGACGATTACACCGTCAGCTTTGCGGATCTGGACACCAACGTAGAGGCGGGAACAAGGGCATCAAGCCAGTGGGCATGGCCTGTGGGCAATTGCGGTCTGTACAGTGTGTACGTCAAAGCCAAAGATGGCAAATTTATTTTACTGACTCGCACCGCGGGCGTGATTCAGCGGATGAAAGTTCAGGGGCAGGACCAGCCAGAAGACCGTCAGGAGAATAACCAACGGATAGCGACCAACGACATGATTGGCTTGTATTCCAGCTTGGAGGAGGCCAAGAGAACAGCCCAGGCATTGTCCGAAACCATTCGTCTTTTTCAAGCCGGGCCGTCCGGGCCAGTTGGGCAGAATTAGCCGAGCGCGTGACGACAGGAACCCCTCACTGCGCCCTCCACCCAAGCCCTCGCTTCCCTGATTTCGCCATCGCCCCCAAACCCCGAGAAATCCACAGATCTGTCAACCCCCCGTGGAAAAATCCAAAGTAATAACCCAACATTCCACGCCACTTACACCCTTATACCCTCAAAGTATTTTGGCGGTTTTATTCTCTCCATCTGCTATCCTGAACTTATAGGATAGAAAAAGAAAAAGGCCGCCTCGTGCGGCCTTTTCTGTTTCGGAAAGGAGACAACGCATGCCGCTCTCGGTTGCCGGCGCTCGGCCCCCAGCTCCCTACTCCGGGCTCCAGGCTCCCCGCCTCCTGACCAGGTCCCCTCGCCAACGCGGTCGCCACGTTACACAACCCGGCCGCCTTTGTAACACACACGACCGCCTCTGTAACACACACGGCCGCTTGTGTAACAAACGCGGCCGTGTCGGAATTAATAGAAGCGCAAGCAGTTATCTGTTGTCGAGCTCGACAACAGAAATACCCCCCTCCCAACCCCAATGCAATCAATCACCAGCCCGCAGTGAGGGGAGGGGGGAGGGGGAGGGGGGTGGGGGGTCCCTGCACAGTACTTTTGTCCCGTCCCGCCATCAATACAGATGCGGATCGCCCTCAGCCCTCGGACCATGCACCAGCAGCCCCAGTTCCCCGGCCATCCGCTCCAGAAACGCCCGCGTCCCCGTCGATACCGGAACCATGGGCAGCCGATACTGCTCGTCCAGCCTGCCCATCATCGCCAGAATCGCCTTCACCGGTCCAGGGCTCGTCTCCTTGAAAATCCCCTGCATCAGCCGGAAATATTTCCGATTGATCCGCCGTGCCGTCGTCCACTCATTCCCCAGCGCCGCCCGCACCATCTCCGCCATCTCCGCCGGAATAATGTTCGACACCACGGAAACCAGCCCCGCGCCGCCCACGCCCAGCACGCCCAGCGTCATCCCGTCGTCGCCCGAATAAACCTGAAATCCCTTCGGCGCCTGGGTGATCAGCTCCGTGATCTGCACCAGGTTCCCGCTCGACTCCTTCACCGCCTCGATGTTCGGCGCCGCCTCGATCAACCGCAGCACCGTCGCCGGCTCCAGATTGGCCGCCGACCGCCCAGGAATGTTGTAGAGCACCACCGGCAGCTTCACCCCATCGGCCACCGCCCTGAAGTGCTGGAACTGCCCCTCCTGGGTCGGCTTGTTATACCAGGGATTCGCCGTCAGAATCGCCGTCACGCCCGGCACCTGCGCCGCCGCCCGCGCCCGCGCCACCGCCAGCTTCGTCGCATTGTGCGAGCAGCCCGCCCAAACCGGCACGCGCCCGCCGGCCGCATCCGCCACAATGCGGATCACTTCCAGCCACTCCGCCTCGTCCAGCGTCGGCGTCTCGGCCGTCGTCCCGCACGCCACCAGCCAGTCGATCCCGCTCTCCACCTGCCAGCGCGCCAGATCGTACAGCGCCCGCTCGTCGATGCTTCCGTCCGCCCGAAACGGTGTCACCAGCGCCGTCCCGCAGCCTTGCTGATTCATAACAGGTCGAGTCTACACCGCGTCTCCGCACAGCATCGGCGCCGTTGAGTCTCCTCTCGTCAGGCTGTTAGCATAAAAACAGCCTTGCCCTTCGAACCGGCCCGCGGCAACCCTCAAAATGGAAGACACCCGGGTCGTCCTCATCCCACCACAGCACGCTGATATTCTCATCTCGGAGCATTCATGGCACGGGTCCTCGTAACCGGTGGATCGGGTTTCATCGGCACAAATCTCATCGATAGTTTTCTCGCCGACGACTGGGAAATTCTCAATTTCGATCAGGATGACGTGCGCGACGTCCGCCACACTCACCTCCTGCGCAAGGGCAGCATCCTCGACCGCGCCGCCCTCACCAAAGCCGTCTGCGATTTCCGCCCCACCCACGTCGTCAACCTCGCCGCTCGCTGCGACCTCGACGGTCCCAACCTGGCCGGCTACGACGCCAACATCACCGGCGTCCAGAACATGATCGACGCCATCCGCGCCGCCGGCTCCGTCCAGCGCGCCGTCTTCGCCTCTACCCGCTACGTCCATCGCACCGAATTCTTCCCCCAGCACGAAGACGAGTACTCGCCCTTCACTCTCTACGGCGAAAGCAAGATCGAAACCGAGCGCATCGTCCGCACCAGCGGACTTGAAATCCCCTGGGTTCTCATCCGCCCCACGTCCATCTGGGGACCCTGGTTCCGCATCCCTTACCGCGGCTTTTTCGATACGGTCCGCCGTGGCTTCTACGTCCATCCCAAAGGCCGCTTCATCAGCAAGTCCTACGGATACGTCGGCAATGTCGTCCACCAGATCCGTCAATTCCTCGCCGTCGACCCCTCCCTCGTCGCCGGCCACACTTTCTACGTCTCCGACGACCACAATATGGACGTCCTCCAGTTTGCCCTCTCCATCCAGAAAGCCTTCGCCGCACCGCCCGTCCGTCAGGTCCCACTCCCCGTCTTGAAAACCATCGCCCTCGCCGGAGACGCGCTCAAAAAGCTCGGCATGTCCAACCCTCCCCTCACCTCATTCCGCCTCAACAACCTTCTCACCCCTATGCATTACGATTTGTCCGCGACCACCGCCGTGGCAGGCCCCGCTCCCTTCACACTCGACGAAGGCGTTCGCATCACCGCCGCGTGGATTCTTCAGCATGGATGAGACCAGGCAATATCAGGACCTCAGCCGCTTCCGCATGCCGCCCGGCTTCCGCGGCCGCTCCGCCGCCCTCGTCCAGATTTGGTGGATCGTCCAGGACACCCTCTTCCGCTGGTCGCCCCAGGCCTTCTATGGCTGGCGCAATTTCCTGCTCCGCCTCTTCGGCGCTAAAATCGGCTGCCACGTGCAGTTTCGCCCCACCACCCGTGTCACCTATCCCTGGAAGCTCACCATCGGCGACTATGTCTGGATCGGCGACGACTGCGTCTTCTACACCCTTGGCGAAGTCACCGTCGGCTCGCACGTCGCCATCGCTCATGATGTCTACTTCTGCACCGGCATCCACGACTACACCCGCATCGACTTCCCGATCCTTCAGAAACCCATCCGTATCGAAGACGAGGTCTGGCTTCCCAACGACATCTTCATCGGCCCCGGCGTCACCATTGGTAAAGGATCCATCGTCGGCGCGCGCAGCACCGTTCTCAGCGATCTGCCTCCCGGCATGATCTGCTACGGCTTCCCCGCCAAACCCATCAAGCCCCGCCCCAAGCGGAGCGACTAACCCAGCTTCCCCACAATCTCCTCAAAATCCCAGCACCCGGTCTTCCCCGCGA
>CAVYPU010000006.1:0-32944 GCA_963770415.1 uncultured Acidobacteriota bacterium | reverse complement strand
TGGGGCTGTGCATTTCCCACGGACCCGTGGGGCTGCTCGTTGAGGGCGTATAGTCGTTGATTACTCCGCTGAACTGCGTTGGAAGCGGACTTTGGGCCAGAACGCTCGTAGCCGCGGCTAGCATCAGTACACATCCGATAGTCTTGATCTTCATAAACAACCTCCAAATTTGAGAATCATGCCTGGATCGGTCGACTGCTGAAAGGCAGGTTCAGAATCGGCTTACTTGCTTGCTGGCTCAAGCGGCAATGCGCGGAACTGCCCATTTACCGTCTAATGCCGTCTTTTGCAGTCCCTGAATGGCGGCGTTACAATCGGGTGGACCGCGATGGGCAACCGTCCCCAGACACGCCGTTGTCCGAGAAACCACCCGAAGACCGGCTGGACTCGTGGAAGGAAATCGCCGCCTATCTTGGCCGCGACGTAACGACCGTCCAGCGCTGGGAGAAGCGGGAAGGGATGCCCGTCCACCGTCACCTGCACGACAAGCGAGGCTAGCTCCTTCCAGCCTGAGGCCGCGGTAGGAAAGCTTGGCGAACTCACCGGACCATCGGCCGCCATTGGCATTTTCCGCCAGGCCATAATTCGTGGCTGGATTGTTGAATTCTTTGAAGTAGAGCTGGTCGGGCCCGTGGCTGTAATCATAAGAGCCGGAAAGCAGTACGTCCAACCCGTTCTTGAATTGCCGGCCGTAAGTAAGGCGCGACTTGTAGGTCCGATAGCTGGCCAATTCCTCAGAAACTGTCAGGCCTTTGCAATCCCGTCCCCGCTTGGTGACTACGTTGACGATGGCCAGAAGGGCACTGGCGACATAAATAGATGAGTTGGGGCCCCGGATCACTTCCACCCGCTCGATGAGGTCGATATCGAAGGGCATTTCCGACCCAAAGACAGCCCCTCCAGTGACGTTGTCGTTGGTCCAATGGCCATCCAGAAGCAGCAGGACTCGGCTGTTGAAGTCTCCCGGAGGGCCAAATCCCCGCACTCCCAGGTAGCTGAATTCCCGGTCATTGGTCACATAGAAGCCCGGCACGTTGCGCAGGATATCCGCCAGGTTGCGGTACCCGTACCTTTTGATTTCATCGGCGGTAATGATCGTGATCGAGGCGGGCGCATCAACCACCTGCTGTTTAAATCCCGAAGCGCCGTAAACCGAGTCAATCTCGACCTTCATCAGGTCTTCGAGACTCATGTCCATTAAGTTGGCTTGAGCCTGTGCATCTTGCGCGGCCAAGGGCTTCGGCGCCAGGGCGGCGAGCGCAGCGCAGAGCAGCAACGCGATGATCCGTTTGGCCATAATCTGATAACAGCGCATCGTCCGATTGGTGGGGCCCGGGAAACGATCCCACCGCCCACGATCTTGGTCGGTCCGTGCGTGACGCGCACTAATTCACTGACAAGCGGGGCAAATCAAGATTCCCCTCAAGAAGAGCGGGGCCCGGTCTGCCCCCCTGAATCCAATCGGCATGTTGGCTTGACCACATGAGATTCATTTCAGAGGATCAGTGCCGTTTTGCTTCGCGTGGCCACGTCATTGCGAACTCATCGCGCCTCCTTGCTCAATCGGCCGGAATTTTTCAAATACACATGAAAGGTCAGCGGTTGCATTTTCGTTATCAAAGGAAATCGTGTAACATTCCGTCGCACTGAAGAGGTTCACAAGGCTTTGCGGACCCGGTATTCGTTGGCGGTACCGCCGCGCCTGGCCTCTCTGAATATGTATCTACAAATCACTACGGGATGAAGAAAATGACGCGATGCGCAGATGGCCGACTGATGGTTGCAGCTTTAGCCCTCCTGTGGGGCGCCGGAGCGATTCCGGCGCGTGCACAAGGCACTTGCACTGTTGATGTGTCAAAACCCGGCGCACTGGTTGCCGCAATTTCGAGAGGGCAGCAGCTCGAGGAATTCAATTACCAGTTCGAAGGAGGGCTGTACGCGCAGTTGATCAACAATCCTTCCTTTGAAGAACTAAAGAACCCCATAGCAGAGTGGCAACTGGTGAAGGCGGGGACCTCGAGCGCCACCTTATTCGCGCAAACTTCCTCCGACACCTCCATGCTGAATAGCCACCAAAATCATTGTATTAAGATCCAGGTTGCTTCTGTTGACTCCGGAAGTGTGGGTTTGGCCAATGGGGGCTATTGGGGAATCGGGTTGAAGAACCACACGACTTACAAGGTCTCTTTCTGGGCTAAGAAGGGCCCGACCTTTGCCGGGACACTGAGGGCAAAGCTCGAGAGCAATGCCGGGGCTGTCTATGCCGAATCGCAGTCCTTCAAACCCACCGCGAACTGGAAGCATTTCACCTGTGACCTCATCACCAGCGGCCCGGCCCGGCCTAGCGGCGATAACCGTTTCGTAATCTACGCCTCGACGCCTGGAGATGTGTATCTTGACGTGGTGACGGTCATGCCGCCCACGTGGAAGAACCGGCCCAATGGCCTGCGGCTCGACTTGGCGGAAAAGTTAGCCGCCCTGAAGCTCAAATACATACAGTTTCCGGGAGGTTGCACCGCAGAATCCGCCGGCATGGATGTCACCTGGGGCTGGAAAAACTCCGTCGGCCCGATTGAGCAGCGGCCCGGCTCCACCAGGAACCGATGGGGGTACAAGAACGACCTGTACTTTGGTTTGGATGAGTATTTGCGATTGTGTGAAGACCTGGGGGCCGAGCCGGTTTATGTCACCTCGGCCGGAATCAGTGAAAATTCGGGTGACAAGGAGTGGTGGGGTCTATGTCCTCTGGACAAGATGCAACCCATCATCAGCGATATTTTGGATTTGCTCGAGTACTGCAAGGGACCCGCCTCGACCACCTGGGGAGCCAGGCGCGCCGCCAACGGCCACCCGTCGCCCTACAACCTTAAGTACATCGAAATCGGCAATGAAAACGGCTGGCAGACGGCGAAGGAATACCGCCCGCGCTACGCCATGATCCATGATGCCTTATTAGCCCGCTTTCCCGATCTCAAGATCATGTACAACGGCTTCCTGCAGGAAAATGTGGTTTCGCACACTTTCGGCAATGCTCTGGACTTCGTGGATGAGCATTTTTATATGAAAGACCTTTCCGAGTTATACCACAAATATGACAGCATCGATCCGGCTTCGAAGAAAATATGCGTCGCCGAATATGCATCTTCGCTTTACGGAAATGGCGGGAACGTCATTGGCAACTTTGGAGATGCGCTCGGGGACGCTGCGTTCATGCTGGGATGCGAGAAGAATTCGGAGAGAATCTGGTGGACGGGATATGGGAATTATGCCGGATTAGCGGGCCATGGCAATTTCGGGCCCTGCATTGTCTGGAATGATGCCGTTTCAAACTTCGCATCACCTTCCTACTATATGCAAAAGACGTTATTTTCCGATAATCAGGGGACCCGCGTTTTGCCTTTCACTCAAAATGGCGCCCATAGTTTCTGGTCCGCATCTTTGGACACTGCATCCGGCCGGAATGATGTTCTCCTCAAAGTAGTAAACAAGTCAGACGCCGCGGAAGCCGTGAACGTAACTCTCAAGGGCGCCGCCAGGGTCAATCCGGCGGGCCATTCCATGACCTTGAAAGGTGCGCCGCTCGACGAGAACTCACTTGCCAATCCAACCAAGATAGTTCCCTCGGCAGGCGCCTTTGCCGCCGGCGCCAGTTTCAAGTACAGTTTCCCCGCATATTCAGTTACGGTGCTGAGAATCGGATTTTCAAAATAGAAACGCAGGAGGAACTCATGTCGTACCTCAAACAAATCACAGCCGGACTTTTTCTCATCACTTTGTCGTGCACGACGGCCTTGAGCGCCGCGGAACTGCGCGTCGGTGCGGCGACCGCGGACATCTCCCCGGAGCTGCCGGTGGCTTTGTGGGGGC
Organism: uncultured Acidobacteriota bacterium; assembly: GCA_963770415.1. GTDB lineage: Bacteria > Acidobacteriota > Terriglobia > UBA7540 > UBA7540 > CAVROP01. The sequence goes on along the minus strand of CAVYPU010000006.1, from coordinate 29,077 downwards.
AGTTCGAGCTGCGGATTGCCCGCACGGCGGCGACGCCTCTTTCGGCCAACATCGTGGCTCTCGAATCAAGCGAGGGCGGCCGATCGGTTGACTCGGCGATCATGGTCTCCTGCGATCTCGTGGGGCTTCCCAACGACGTGCTCGCCCTGGTCCGCGAGGATGTGCACCGGCGCGTGCCGCAGGTGGATGTGAACAAGATCTTCATGAACGCAATTCACACCCACACTGCGCCGGTTCTCGAGAATGACCATTATCTGATTCCCAAGCAGGGCGTCACGCAGGTCGATGCCTACCGGGCGTTCTTTGTGGAGCGAGTGGCCGAAGGGATTGAGCGAGCCTGGAACGGCCGCCACCCCGGCAGCGTGACGTGGGGGCTCAGCCACGCGGTGGTGGCCTCGAATCGGCGCGCGGCTTATGCCAACGGCTCGGCGAAAATGTACGGGGTTACCAACCTGCCGGAGTTCCTGAATCTCGAAGGCTACGAAGATCACGATGTCAACGTGCTTTTCTTCTGGAACCAGGACGGGAAGGTGATCGCCATGGTTGTCGAAGTCCCCTGCCCCGCCCAAGAAGTCGAGGGTGACAGCGTGGTGAACGCTGACTTCTGGCATCCCGTGCGCGTGGCGCTGCGGCAACGTTTTGGCCAGGACCTGTCGGTTGTGGGCATGGTCGGCGCTGCGGGTGACCAGTCGCCGCACCTCATGTACCGCAAAGCGGCCGACGAACGCATGCGCAAGCTTCGCAATCAAACCCGGCTGGAAGAGCTGGCCCAGCGCATCGTGCCTGCCGTCGAGGAAGCCTACGAGGCCGTGAAGAACGACCGCCACGCCGACCCGCCGCTTGTCCACAAGGTGGAGACGATCAGCCTTCCTATGCGCTTGATTACGGAACTCGAATACGCACAAGCCAGGGCCGAGGTGGATAAGGACGCGGCCGCCATCGCCGCTGACCCGAAGGCGGCGGACGGTCTCTATATGCGGATGAAGTGGAGTGGACAAGTCATAAACCGGTTCGAGAAACAGAGAACCGACCCGCAGCCCAAATACGATATGGAGCTGCATGTGCTCCGCCTCGGAGATGTTGCTCTGTGCACCAATGAATTCGAGCTATACACCGATTACGGGATCCGCATCCAGGCGCGCAGCAAAGCCCTGCAAACCATGGTCATCCAGTTGGTCGGTATCCCGCCCCTGGGGGTCCTATCTGCCCACTGAAAAGGCCGCGCGGGGCGGTGATTACAGCGCCAACGTGCTCAGCAGCGTGGTGGGCCCGGAAGGCGGCGAGATCCTGGTGGACCGCAGCGTGGAGCTGATCAACAGCTTGTGGGCGAAGCCAATGTAGATCGGAGGAGTCGCGTAAGGGTCACGGCGTTAAGCAAGGCTGGATTCCCGCTGCCGCGGGAAGGACGGAATAGTGCTTCCTTGCAGAAGCAAGCGTTCTTATTCGTTTGGCGTTGGAAGGGCGGGGCTTCAGCCCCGCCGCAGAGAACTGGCCACTCCCTGGTGGGGGCTTTAGCCCCTGAAGCCGCGTTGCTTCAGGGCCTAAAGGCCCCTTCAATCGTGCACTGCGTGCGGCGGGGCTAAAGCCCCGCCCTTCCAGCACTCCGAATAATTCCACTTATTAACACAAGCACTAAGCGTCATCCCCGCGAAAGCGGGGATCCATGTCGCCTAAACGGATTCCCGCTTGCGTGGGAATGACGTATTTGAGGGTGACTTTCAGGGGAGCCAGATGAAACTTAAAGGCAAAGTAGCTATTGTGACCGGAGCAGGTTCAGGAATCGGCAAAGCCAGCGCGGAGATCTTTGCTCAAGAGGGGGCGTCGGTCGTCGTGGTGGATTGGAACCGGGAGGCCGGCGTGCAGGCTGCGGAATCGATTCGCGCGCAGAGTGGCGAAGCCGTCTATTGTTTCGCCGACGTCTCAAACTCCCGCGACATCGCGAACATGGTCGATGCCGCTGTGCAAAAGTATGGACGGCTGGATGTGCTCATGAATAATGCTGCCGTTCAGATCATGGCGAAGCTTACGGAGACGTCCGAAGAGGTTTGGGACCGCATCCACAGCGTCAACCTGAAGGGCGTGTTCTTGGGGTGCAAATACGCCATTCCCGCCATGATACGCACGGGTGGCGGCTCGATCGTCAACATGGCCTCAGTGCTGGGATTTGTGGGCGATCCCGACCTCGCGGCCTATTGCGCGGCGAAAGGGGGCGTCATCGCGCTCTCGAAGGCCGGCGCCCTGACTTACGGGCCGCAGGGCGTGCGCATGAACTGCATCTGCCCGGGCGATGTCGAGACTCCGCTGGTCGAGGACTACTTCAACAAGGACCCCGACCCTGCCCGGCTGCGGCAGGAAGTCTCCTCCAAGTACGCCTTGCGGCGCATCGCCAGCCCGCGCGAGGTGGCCCAACTCGCCGTGTTCCTGGCTTCGGACGAGTCCTCGTTTGTAACGGGAAGCACCATGGTAATCGACGGAGGTCTTACTGTTAAGTGTTATTAGCCCGTAGTTTTCACGATGCTGTGGAATAGCGGGGCTTCAGAGCCTGCGGAAAAACGCCTCCGCGCTGTCATTCTGAGGAGTTTCCATGGGCCTGTGGCCCACCCCAGGCAATGAAAATCGCCCACAAAGTCACCCCCGCGAAAGCGGGGGTCCATTTTCGGTCTGGAACACAATGGATTCCCGCTTGCGCGGGAATGACGTATTTGAGGGTGATCTTCGAGGGGGAGAATGAAAATCAGCGTCGTCGTCCCCGCGAAAGCGGGGACCCATGTCGCCTAAATGGATTCCCGCATGCGCGGGAATGACGTGACTTTCGGGCGAGCCCGAACGAGCCGCGGAGCGGCGGCAGAAAGTAGCCCATGGCGTGAGAAGGTGTGAAAAAATCAATCCTACGTAGGAACCTGTCATTCCGAGCGCAGCGAGGAATCTGGCCCTGCCGATGGAAGTCACTGATAATGGAGGAGAAACAGAGCGAGATTCCTCGCTGCGCTCGGAATGACACACACGCGCTTTGATGGTTTGTCGGCGGCAGATGATTTTTTCACACCTTCTGAGCCGTGGGACGAGGTTGCACGGTGATAATCACAGCCCCGGAAGGGGCGACAGTGACGGTGACGGAGTATCTGTCGCCCCTCCGGGGCTGAAGCAACTCAGGGTTGCTCTTCCATCCCACCAGAACAGGCACAGGTTGTCTTTATTGATGAGCATTGCGAAGACTCAGTCGAGGCACAGCCTCGACTGAGGTAAGAGAGTGCGAAGCTGCGGAAAGGCAAGCCTTTCCGCAAGTCAGGGCGGCAGAGCCGCACTCCGCCCATGGGACACAAATGTAGAAACTCCAAGGGTAGGGCAAGCCCTCATAAGCGCTAAGATACTGCTTGACGCTTGTCGGTTTTCCCTGTACCTTGCTGAGCATGAACGCACTCGACGAAGACTGGGACATCTTAGTGGGCCTGTTACCGCCGAGCTGGCAACGGGCGGCGCGGCTGAGCGGGGCGGTAGAGCGTTTGCGGGAATTGGACTCGGTGGAGGCGCTGCTGCGCAGGTTGCTGATGCACGTGGGGTGCGGCTACTCGTTGCGGGAGACCACGGTTCGCGCCCAGGCGGCGGGGCTTTCGAAGGTGAGCGATGTGACGCTATTGAATCGCTTGCGCCAGTCGGAGAATTGGTTGCAGCACCTCTGCCAGGCGTTGCTGGCGGAAAGTGGGGTGCGCTGGAAGGGGCCTCCGCCGCGGCGGCGTCTGCGGGCGCTGGATGGGACGGTGATCAAGGAACCGGGCCCGACCGGTTCGCATTGGCGGATTCATTACAGCCTGCGGCTGCCGGAGTTGGCCTGCGACCAGTTGCTGATCAGCTCGCGGAAAGGGGCGGGGACGGCGGAGAATCTGGAGCGATTCCGGGTCGCGGCGGGAGATCTGATTCTGGCCGATCGCGGTTATTGCCATCCGGCCGGGGTGGCGAGGGTGCGCGCGCAAGGAGGCGACATCATTGTGCGGTGGAACAGTGCGGTGCCGTTGTTCGCGGCCGATGACCAGCCGTTCCGGGTGTTGCCGGCACTGCGCCCGCTGGCGGCGGGACAAGCGGGGCAATGGGCAGCGGCGCTGCACGCCGGGGAGCAGCGCGTGGAGGGACGTCTGTGTGCGGTGCGCAAAAGTGCGCAGGCCATCGCCGCGGCGGAGCGCCAACTGGATCGGCGCGAGCAGAAGCAGCCGATTCGGGTGCGGCCGGAAACGCGCGAGTACGCCCATTATGTGATGGTGTTCACGACCCTGCGGGTGCCGGAAATGGGGGCCCCCCAAGTGCTCGAGTACTACCGCTTCCGCTGGCAAATTGAACGGGTGTTCAAGCGGCTGAAGTCGCTGCTGGCGATCGGCCACTTGCCCAAGCACGACGCGCGGAGCTCGCGCGCCTGGTGGCACGGAAAACTGCTGGTGGCGCTGCTCACCCAAAAGCTGGTCCGCCTGGGTTCGTCATTTTCCCCCTGGGGCTACGAACTGGGATCCGACGGTCCAGGGCAGTCGGTGGCGTGAGTTTCAATTCGCGCTGCACCAGGTGCAACAGGCCATCGCTCCGAAAGTGCCGCTGGAGTACGTCGTGCAACACTGGGATGAAATCGCCGCAGAGCTCGCGGAAGGGAACCGCGAACGGGCTCCTCAACTTGAGAAATGTCATGTAATATCTTAGCGCTTATGAGGGCTTGCCCTACCCCTACACGAGTCGGGGCGCGAGTTCGCGGACTTCAAGGGCCATCGGCGGGAGTGGGCTCGGAGTGGTTTCTGGAGTATTCCTTCAACTTGTTGTGAAGGGTGCGCGCAGTTATGCCCAGCATTGCCGCCGCCCTGGTCTTGTTTTGATTATTCGAGGCGAGGGTTCCCAGGATATGACGGCGCTCGACCTCCGCCACGGAAAGACCCGGCACAATTCGAAACTGCCCGTCGTCGGGCGGGTTGACTTCGCCTCTCAAAGCGGGCGGAAGATCCCGGCTTTTTATGGCATTCCCGGAGCAAGTCACCACGGCGCGTTCGAGGGTATTGCGAAGCTCCCGCACGTTTCCCGGCCAGGAATAATGGAGCATGAGTTCGAGAGCCTCGGGATCGATGACCTCCACTGATCGCGCGTGTTTACGGTTCAAGTCCTCGAGCAGCGCCGCAGCGAGTGTTTCAAGATCTTCCAGGCGCTCCCTTAAGGGAGGCATGGTGATCATAACCACGTTCAGCCGGTAAAACAGGTCGCTTCGCAGCCGCCCGCTCTTCACCGCTTCCTCAGGTACTCGATTGGTGGAAGCCAAAACGCGCGCCGAGACTTGGATTTCAGACGCGCCGCCGAGCCTCCTAACCTTGCCGTCTTCGAGAACGCGCAGAAGCTTGGCCTGTGATAGGGCGGGCATCTCGCCGATTTCATCCAGCAACAGCGTACCACCCTGCGCCAGCTCGAAACACCCCATGCGCTGTTGGATCGCTCCCGTAAAGGCTCCCGCTTCATGGCCGAACAGTTCACTCTCGATGAGCGATTCGGGTATGGCGGCGCAATTCAAGGCCACGAAGGGGTTGTTCCGGCACGGGCTAAGCTCGTGAATCGTGCGGGCGGCCAATTCCTTGCCCGTTCCGCTCTCGCCGACGATCAAAACCGAGGCCACAGACGGCGCCACCATGGTGATAGTCGAGAGGACTTCCTGTATCTTCTTCGACCGGCCCACCAGCGTGCCGAGCACGCCCAGGTCGCGCAATTTCCGGTTGGCAATCTCGAGCCGCCGCTCACTCTCGCTTCGTTCCAGGCAGTTTCTGAGCTCGATCTGCAGGCGCTCGGGATCAACCGGTTTGGTCAAAAAGTTGAAAGCGCCAAGCTTCGTAGCTTCGACGGCGTCCGGGATGGTGCCATAACCCGTCAGTACGATGAAATTGGTATTGGGATTGAGTTTGCGGGCTTGTCGTAGTAGTTCGAGACCGTCCAGCCCCGGCATTCGCAGGTCGGAAATAACCACCATCGGCCTTCCGGAGGCGATCTTGTCCCAACCTTGCTTGCCATCGGCGGCGATGTCAACGCTGTAACCCCAAGCAACAAGCAGATTGCTGAGCGCATTCCGAACGCGCTCGTCATCCTCCACCACCAGAATTCGTCTGCCGTCAGCCATCGTTAGTCACTCTGGCCGAGGCTGCCTTTTGCAGCTTCCAGCGGCAAAACCACCTCGACGAGGGTACCTGGGTTCTTTGATTGAACCTCCATTATACCGCCAAGTTGCTTTACTCGCTCTCTCATGCCCAGGATTCCTACTCCCATGCTGGAGGGCATCCCATCTCCCCCGAGGCTTTGGGTTAAGCCCTTTCCTTTATCCCAGATTTGCAAAGTAATCGCGCTGGTGCCTTTCACCACACGCACTCCGGCCTGCTTGCTGCCCGAGTGACGATAAACGTTGGTGAGGCTTTCCTGGACGATGCGGAGGAGCGTGGTCTCGAGGTCCGGCGGCAGTCGATCGAATTCCAGGGGCGAGACTTCGAAATGAACGTCCACGGAAGTTCGCCGGGTGAAGCCGTCGATGTACCATCGCAACGCCTGAGCCAGGTCCGTCTGGTCGAGCACCGGGGGATGTAGCAGGAAGGCGAAAGCGCGAAGCTCTCGCGACGCCTGGCGGGCCAATTCGACGCTCTCCCTGAGAGCCTGGGAGGCCGCCTCGTCGAGCGAGGCGCGGGCCATCTGGTCCACGAGGGCGAGATTAAGAGTGAGAGCCGACAAAGTCTGCGCCGTGCTGTCGTGCAGTTCTCTTCCCAGCCTGCGGCGCTCTTCACCCTGTGCCGTGAGCAAACGCTCTGAAAGGTTCAGCAACTCCCGCTCGGCATTTTTTCGGTCGCTGATGTCCCGAATGGCGCTCGACACCAGGACGCCCTCTTCGGTCTCGATGGGGCTTAAGCTGATCTCGACCGGGAATTCCGTACCGTCTTTGCGCAACGCGTAGAGATCCAGGTCTGCCCCCATGGGCCGGACGCGGGCGTGGTTGAAGAAGTGTTTACGGTAAGCCGGGTGACGGCCCCGGAACCGCTCCGGCACCAGTTTCTCGATGAACTGGCCCAACAGTTCTTCGCGCTGATAACCGAATAACTTTTCGACCTGGGCATTGACGATTGCGATCTTACCTTCCCTATTAACCACCACCATCGCGTCCGGAGCTGCCTCGAGCAAGCCGCGGAATTTCAGTTCCGCCCGCTTGCTCTCGGTTACTTCGCGGACCAGGAGGCAAAAACTCTTGGCGTTGCTGCCGCGAGGGACGATGGGGCTGATACGCCCGGAGAACCATCGCCTGCCGTCGGGCAAGTCGAGCGCGTAGTCTACGGTTTCGGGCTGGCCGGAAGCCAAAACGCGGTTGAACACCCGGAAAAAGTGGCGGTCCCATGCCTCGCTATAAAAATAGCCTACGCGCCGGCCGATCATCTCCTCCCTGGGGCGAGGCAGCAGCCGCTCGTTGGCCGTCCAGATATCCGCATACCTTCCCAGGTCGTCGATCTCGTAAGCGATGTCATCGATGGAGGTCACAAGGGCGCGCAGCCGCGCCTCGCTGTCGCGCAAGGCTGCCTCGGCCTGCCGGCGTTCCGTAACGTCGCGCGTGATCTTGGCAAACCCTTTCAAATTGCCGTGCTTGTCAAAAAGCGGCGCGATTTGGACATCGGCGCAGAACCGGGAGCCGTCCTTGCGCAGGCGCCAATCCTCCTCCTGAAATTCCCCTGCAGCCTCGGCGATCGCCAACGCTCTATCCGGCTTGCCTGCCTGACGGTCCTCCTCAGTGTAGAAAATCGAAAAGTGCTCGCCGATAATCTCCTCACTTCGGTACCCGTTGATTCGCTCCGCCCCCGGATTCCAGCTCCAGACGTGGCCTTCGGGGCCTAGCATGAGAATGGCGTAGTCCTTGACGCCCTCAACCAGTAGCCGAAACCGATCCTCGCTTTCCTTTAACTCCTCAGCGGCTCGTTTGTGCTCTGTGATATCCCGGTTGATTTCGAGAATGGCAACCGCGTTCCCCTGCCGGTCTCGCTGCAATACCTGACGGCTGGCCACGAAAATGCGCTCCCCGTCGCGGCGCGTATGAACAAGTTCGCCCTCCCATGACCCGCTCTGGAGCTTCCGTTCGACTTCCTCAAACGGTTCGGGGAAAACCGTTTGCAGCAGATCGTGAGTGACCCTTCCCAACGCTTCCTTTCTAGTCCATCCGTAGGTCGCCTCGGCGCCCCGATTCCAGAACGTGACCACACTGCCCTGGTCGCGAACCAGAATCGCATCATGAGCAAGATCGAGAAGGTGAGCCTGCTCCTGCAGCGTCTGATTTGTGGCCTGCAATGCCGCTTCCGCCCGCCGGCGCTCGGCAATCTCGGTTCGCAATCCCTCGTTGACCTCGTGAATTTCGGCGGTGCGCTGCTGGACTTTCTCTTCCAACTCCTCGCGGGCCTGCCTCAAGGCGGTTTCCGCACGCCTTCTCGACGTGACATCCCGGTTGATGGCGAGATAGGTGGGGCCTTTGCCCTCGCCATCCTCCAAACGCGTCACCGACCCCTCGACGTAGACTTCTTCTCCCGTCTTCTTAAGGTGGATAATTTCCCCCCGCCAGAAGCCCGCCGTTCTCAACGCTTCGATGCAGGAAGGTTCGTCCTCAGGCTTGATCCAACGGTAGCGCACCACATCCTGGACAAGCCGGCCGAGAACCTCCTCGGCGGTGTAACCGTACAAGTCCTGGGCACCCTTGTTCCAGTAGGTGACGTGGTATTGGGGGTCCAGACTGAACACCGCGTCCATGACTCGCGAGAGGGCATTCGCCTGAAACCGTAGAAGCTCTTCGCGCCGTTTACGCTCCGTAATGTCGGTCGAGAAGATCGCGAGTCCGCCATCGAACGGATACATGCGGTGCTCGGACCACCGGCCCACGGAAGGATGGTAGAACTCGCAGTGGTTAGGCGCCTGGTGTTCCAGTGCGTGGCGCAGTTCCCGGTCCAATGCGGTTCCGAGCACCTCTGGAAATATCTCCCAGATACTCTTGTCCTGAAGCTGGCCCTTCTCCTGGCCGGCCAGGTTGGCCATGCTTTCGTTGATGTACGTCAAACGCCAATTGCAGTCGATCACTGCAAACCCGTCGGTCATATTCGCGAGGATTGTCCCCAGCAAGTCATTATTGGCGTTGAGAGGGGAAATGCCTTCGATTTCGCTGTAGGATTCAAGCATGGCGTTTAGGTTCGAAGGGCCGGCTCGTCAACTGGGGCGGCAAATGAGTGCTTAGGGCTCGAGCCTTCCCAGGCGGCTCGCCTCACCTTCCCAGAGTAATTGATGAGGTGAGGATGGTGTAATCAACAGACAAAATGTACCGTGACCGCCCATGCACGTCAATAAGCACTTTCCCTTAAGCGAGTTTACTTAGTGGATCACGCAACGGCAGGGAACTCAAACTCGCGGGTCCGTGGCATGAGAGCGGGCATCCGGCGCGGCTTCGGAAGGTTTGTGCCTGGATACCCGCTCACGCAGAGCCACTAGGCTACCCGCAGCCAGCCGCGAGCGACTGGCATTCCGGCTTATCGTGAAACGTGTTCGTGCCGGCGGGCGGCGGTATCGGTCTCAATAGCGGTTTGCGTCCAAGTGTCGAGCTCCTTCTGCGCTTCTTCCTTCTTGATTCCGTAGCGTTCCTGGATTCTTCCCACCAGCTTGTCTTTGCTACCGGCGATGACTTCCAAATCGTCGTCTGTGAGCTTCCCCCATTGCTGCTTGACGGAGCCCTTCATCTGCTTCCACTTGCCTTGAATTTGATCCCAATTCATAAGTCGAATGCCTCCTTGTTTTCTTCAGGGAACTAGGGAATGTAGCCCTGCCCCACGACCTAACCATAGAATGGGCATCGGGCGCATTCAATCCGGCACACTCTGTAGACAAGGATAGGATTTCCAGTAAGGCTTCCGGCCCCTGCTTTTGTAGGGGTAGGGCTTGCCCTACCCGGTGCACCGGGGACGGCAAGCCGTCCCCCTACGACGGACTTGGCGCTCGCCAGATAGCCTACAATTGCACGATTTGGTTTCGTATGGCATAGCGGATCAAATCCGAAATATGATGAAGATCAAGCTTGCGCAGGATATTGCTGCGGTGCGTCTCGGCAGTTTTGACAGTAATGTCCAGAGCCTTCGCGACTTCCTTGGTGGTCTTTCCTTCCCCGAGTAACTGCAGAATCTGGCGCTCGCGGGGGCTCAATGGCTCCTTGGCTTGTGAGGCATCGTTGATGGCTGCGACGGCAGAAGCGCCGCCAAGCATTCTCGAGGCCTGAGAACTCAGAAACACTTTGTGGTGGCGCACGTTCTCCACGGCGGCCAATAATTCCTCGCCCGCATCCGATTTCAGCACGTAGCCTCGAGCGCCCGCCGCGAACACCTGCCGCATTACTTGTTCCGAATCCTGCACCGACAGAATCAACACTTCAGTCTGCGGGAATGCCTTCCGGACATGGCGCGTTACTTCAATGCCATTCAATTCCGGCATGTTTAGATCCAGGACGAGGACGTCGGGTTTCAATTGGTTGACCTTCTCAACGGCATCCCGCCCGTTCATTGCCTCCCCGCACACCTGCCACCCCGCATGGGCCCCAAGCAACGCGCGGAGACCCTTTCGTACCACCGGATGGTCGTCTGCAAGCAGGATTTGTAGCCCTGACATCAAGGGTTCCTTATTCGAGGAGTGAGTGCCCAATGATGAAGCTGAAATCAACACTGGGGGACAGTGTGCGACTCGTGGTTGGTCACTCGTCACCGGCTTCTCACGGCTCGATCATCTGGTTGCGAACCGCGTAGTGCACCAGGTCGGAAATGGAATCTAGCCCGAGCTTTCGCATGAGGGCGGCTCGATGGGTTTCTGCTGTCTTGACCGTGATCCCAAGCATATTTCCGACCTCCTTATTGCTCTTCCCCTCGGCTACAAGCTGCAGGACTTCCCGCTCCCTTGCGGTGAGAGGATAAGGGAAGTCTCGAGCGGGAGCGGTTTCCGCCACCAGTTTGAGATAGCCTTCCAAAACCATTCTGGCTACGTGGGAATTGTAGAAAGGCCGCCGCTCGAAAACCGAACGTACGGCGACCACTACGTCCCGATCAGCGTCCGCCTTCGACAAGTATCCCAGCGCCCCGGCGCGGAGTAAGTCACGGGCCAACTGCTCCGAATCGTAGGCGGTCAGCACGAGCACTTCCGTCTTGGAAAGCGCTTTGCGAATCCGCCGCGTGACCTCGAGACCATTCAGCCCAGGCATGCTGAAGTCGAGGACAACGATGTCCGGCGCCAGACGGCACGCTGCTGTCACCGCCTCGTGCCCATCCTTCGCCTCTCCACACACTTCAAAGTCGGGCTCCGCCTCAAGAAGCGCCTTAAGGCCTTGCCGGACCAAGTCGTGGTCATCCGCGACCAGGATTCGTATACGCTCATTCAAGCGACGGTTATACTCAGCCCACATGGCAGTATGTTCTCCTGCGTTTTGGATTCGATTCCCACCCTGAACTAACAATCGCATCCGCAAACGCCCTGCAGCCGGGCGCACTATCCTGAACCGTAACTTCAGCCTTAAAGCAATTCGCAAGCCACCCTTTGAGCTGGCTGCAAGCCATTGAAATACATGATAGTAAAACTGCGCAAAGGTTGGAGCCTTTTGGCTCGTCTGAAAATTCAGAGCACCCCAGAGAAGAAATTACACGCGTGACCTTTTCTAAAGAGACGGGATAAAGAAGTGACGCCCCAGCCGGACTGGGGTTCATCGAACCGCTAGGAGGTTGGAGATCTATATGGGCCAACATACAGTCGTCATACTCGTCGCGGCTGCCGCGGTTCTTATTCTGGCTGGCCTCTTCGCAATGGCGCGGCGCGCCGAAAGGAAGCGGACGGAGCGCCTTCGAGCCCGCTTTGGCCCCGAGTACGACCGCATGGTGGCCGAGCACCGAAGCCGGGCAAAGGCCGAGAAGCTGCTCGAGCACTAGGGTCCTAGCTCACAGGCTTGGCTGATTGGGACGTTCGGCGCACACGTTCGGCCAATGCACCTTTTAGCCCCTACGACCCACGGGGCTACATGAGGTGGTTTGGGGGTAGGGCTTTGTCCTAACCGCGGGCCAACGGCCCGTTCGAAAGGGACAGTAAGTCGTCCCCCTACCCGCCGGGCTTGCCAGCTTTCTGGCGAAGGTCCGGCCCAAAGGAAGGGTCAGCGCGCGATCCGGTTACTTTTATGGGAATAACGGTTAAGTGATTTTTGCGGAAGAACGGGTCCACGGGCTTCAGGAGAATCGACTTGACCCCGGTTGTGGTCTGGGAAAGTTTGGCTTGAAGCGACAAGGTTCCGTGAAAATCTATGGCCCCGGAATGGAGAGCATAGGTTCCGTTAAAGCGGAAAGCCGCGCCGGGTACGTTGAACGTCAGGTTTGAGAGCCTCAGTTTTCCATCCTTCAGTTTGAATCGACCTTTGAAGTCGAAGATGTCGCTTCCCTGTGACATCTCGCCTGGCTTACCTTTTCCTGCACGGCTCAGGGCCTGTACCTTTTCGGAAAGGTTCAGCTTGGTGAAGTGCGCCTTTTTGACCGTGAATTGTCCATCCAGATCGAGGCGGTCGGCGATATTTTCCTTCCCCGGAAGAACCTCCAGCTTGGTCTCGAAGTCGATATCTCCTGTCATCGGCTGACCACCTTTCACCGCCAATTCCAACATGTCCTGCAATTGAGAGTTTCGACAATCCGCTTCGAGCCGCACCGTCCTGCCTGGCGAGCCACCAGACTTATAAACTCCGCCGCTGGCCTTAACTTGGGAGTGAAGGAACTCTGCCCGAACGGGATCGAGAAGCGTATTGCCGTTTGTGCCGTCCACCACGGCTTTGTACTGGGTGCGAAGATGTACCGGGTTGCCGCTGATATCCGAGGAGAAGTCCGGCGTGTCAGTCTCACCCTCAACTTCAATGCGGTCGAGAGCACCCCTGAATTTCCCGCGCGAAGCAAGCGTCCCTGCCAACCCCCTAATCGTTTTCAAGTCCACATGATCAAACGTAAAATCCCCTGAAACCGGCGTCCGAGCCGGGTCGTCGCGATTCCATGGTCCCAAATCACCCGCGGCATTGATCTGCCCAATAGGCTTCGGATTCGTAAGCGTGGCGTGGAATGATGCCGGCCGCCCCAGGCCCACAGAATGCATATCGAGCTGTTGAATCGTGAAGACTCGCACGGGTTTCCCGGCATCTTTGGGTAACAGATCAAGTTCAGCATTACGAGCCGTGATATTGTCAACCACGGAACGAACCACAAACTTCATCCGCCTGGCTCCGCCTTCTTTTTTCCGGTTTTCGTGCGGCGGAAGTTGAATGTGTAGGCCTTCAAGCTGAATCTTCTGGACGTGCTTGGTGGGCCGCAGGAGCTCCCACAAGCTTGCCTCGAGCGAAAACTTTTTGACAGAAACGAGCACTGGATTATTGGCCTGGTCCGGCTGGCGAACGGCCACATCTTCACCCGACACGGTTATTGCAGGCCAAATTGACACTTCGACATGGCCCACCTGCACCTTGCCGCCGAAGCGATCTTCGACCGCGCCCACGAGCTGGCGCCGAATGAATCCCCGGAGGCCAAGGGCCACGCCAACAGCAACCAGGCCGAGGCACAGAAGCGCAACGAAGAAAACCGCCCAGTTGCGTCGATGCCAGATTATACCTCAGTTCCGGAGCCGGACGGGAGGGGTCCCGAAGGGACCCCGTCGCAACGCTTAATCTAGCGCGTATGCCACCCCGCCCTCACCCCCATGGGCGCTAGAATAACCTCGATCGGGTTCCGGAGCCCGCCGGAGCGGGCGCAAGAATGTGGCCCACGGCGAAAGCCGTGCGGAAAAGGCAGCGCCAATGATCCTGAAAAAGCCCCGGGAGGGGCGACAGAGCAGTCTTGATAACCGTAGATCTTCTGTCGCCACGACGTGGCTCAGCACGCTCTCTCTGTTCCGTCATCCCACGGCTAGCGCCGTGGGCCACATTCTTGCGCCGCTGACGGGGCTTGGCGTGCGGTGACGGTGTTAGCACCTATGCCCCCAACCCCTCCTCAATGAGGAAATTCATTTTCAGAGCCCCGTTCCACTTTCATGCCTTGGATGTGCACGAGGTGGAATGTGGGCGCATTTTTCGGCTTATGTTTCGACCGGCTCCAGAGGCTGCGGAAAAACGCTTGGGTAGAATCCCTCAACTACGTCATTCCCGCGCAAGCGGGAATCCATTTGGGCGACATGGACCCCCGCTTTCGCGGGGACGACGACCCTGATTTTCATTCTCTCTTCTGAAAACCACCCTCAAATATGTCATTCCCGCGCAAGCGGGAATCCATTTAGGCGACATGGACCCCCGCTTTCGCGGGGGTGACCTTGTGGGCGATTTTCATTCCCCCGGGTGGGCCAAAGGCCAATGGAAACTCCTCAGGATGTTGGAGAGGCCGATCGCAATGGCTTGTTTGGGCGACCTCGCTCCATGCTTCCCTTCCCGCACGTGCTCCATTTCTTCCCGCACGAATTCGCCGGCTTGCGTCGAGGGCGACTTCCCTCTCCTCTCATCCTCGCGAGCTCGTTCGATGGTTTCCCGTTCCGGCATATAGCCTCCTCAACCGATCGGCATGGCCGCACAGCGCGCCGAGATCAATTGGATTTAATCCCGCAGCCGACACTTCGATGGTTCGCGCGGTGGGGCAGGGTGCAGGATATTTCAAACCCTGCACTCTCGCGGACTCGATGCATTAAGAACCCCAAAAACTGTTTCGAGACATCAAAGGTCAGGAGCATGAAGACGAGACTCCGCGCCGCCCGGGTGGCGCGCTTAGCAAAGACGAATTCAATGCTCACCAGAAGGAGGAGTACATGCTTTATTGGGCGCTGATGTTCTTGATTGTGGCGATTGTAGCCGGGTTGCTCGGCTTCGGGGCGGTGGCCTTTGCTGCTGCCGGGATTGCAAAACTCCTGTTCTTCCTCTTCTTGATTCTCTTCCTGATCAGTCTGGTCATGCACGTGGGGAGGCGAGCGTAGCTGCAGTTTCACAGCTCGCTACGCCTCGCCCGCAAGACATCACGGCGAGCAGCCCGCGAAAACTCGCCACGGTTGCCGATATCGACGACGCTCTAAGAAAGCGCATCCGGGTGCGGTCACAGCGCTCGGAGGTGGCCTCGCACCGGGCGCCGTCGTGGTGCATGGGGGCCACTCACCGTACCGCCAAGGGCTTGCGTTTACTTCAAGGAACTGGAATTGCCCTCCGTGTCATTACCCCCGCGTAGGAAAGTGTGAAGAAATCAAGCGCCGTTATCCTGAGCGCAGACTTCATGATCCTTGGGCTCACCACCGTGCATGAAAATGGCCTGGATTCCCGCTCCCCCGCTTTCGCGGAGGACAAGTTTCGCGGGAATGACAACAACTGCGTCATCCCCGCGAAAGCGGGGATCCACTGAATGCCGCGTCGGCCTATTTTCATAGCAGCGAAGAATCTCTGCAGTTGCTTTTAATCCAACGACCTAGAAGAACTGCAGGGATCCTTCGCGGAGTTTACCCTGAGCGCAGCGAACGGGCTCAGCATGGCAGATTCGGTTTCTTTCAAACCTTCTAGCCGCCGGGGGTAGCCGGCTTTCCCCGCCTACAGCATTTCCCCTATTTATCTACCCATTCCGCCCGATTGTAGCCATCCCTTGACGGAGTTACGTTGCAAAAGAAGGGATTTTTGTGACGGAGGTGAACTGTTATGGCCAGACATTTAGAGAACGAGGCAGAATTGGTTTCAGCCGCGCAGTCCGGCAACCGGGAAGCGTTCGACGTCCTGGTGAGTTCCTGCTATCAGCCGACCCTTCGTATGGCGATCGGAATCGTCCGCAACCGCGAAGACGCCGAGGATGTGTTGCAGGAAGCCATGGTCAAGGCCTTCTGCAACATTAATCAGTTTCAACGGACCTCGCGCTTCTACACATGGCTTGTGCGCATAGCGATCAACGAAGCGCTCATGAATCTGCGCCGGCGCCACGGCGATCGCCAGGTGCTCCTGGATGAGCTGACCGACTCCGATCGCGGCGTGGTTCGCCGTGAGTGCGAGGATTGGAGCAACTATCCCGAAAAAAGCTATGCCCAGCAAGAACTCCACGGAATTCTGGACGACGCGCTCACAGGTTTAAGTCCACGCTTGTGCGCGGCGTTCTACCTTCGCAACGTCGAAGATCTCTCCGTGAAGGAGACCGCGGCCAAGCTCGGGTTGTCCGTCAACGGCGTGAAATCGCGGGTCTCCCGGGCGCGCACACGCCTTCGAAAAAGGTTATGTACGGTTCTTCGCGACTCAGGCTACGGCCCCAAAACGTACGGCGAGTCTCGTTCGCGGCCGCGGGGATCGCAGAAGGATCCGAGGCGCATATACCCATGGCCGCATAGACGCTGCTCTTGCCCAAATCACGGTTTGCGGCTTGCACCATGGGGTGGCATGGCCATCCTGGCCATGCGTCTGCACGGGCAAGATGCCCGTGCCACGTAGAGGCACACCACTTTCGGCGATCAGGCCTATTTGCGCTTGAAGAACTCAACCTGGGCTAACCGTTTCTTGGCTTCCTCCATAGTCTTGTACGGTCCGCCCAGGTTCTTGCCGGTCTTCTCCGACACAACCTTATAGCCCCCTCGAACTTTCTTGATCATTGCCGCCCTCCTCCCACTGTGCAGTGCGCGTGTGGCACACCCCGCGAACCACCCACTCATGGAGATGCGATTAATTACTGAGATGTGTGCATGAAATTACTGTAGGCATGAGGGGGTCGTAGCCCGCGGTCCCGCGAGGCGGGACTTACTATTGGGCCTTATCATCGGAGAACAGATATTCCGTTTGCACATCCGGCCTGTACTCGCGCGGCCGGCGGTTCTTCCAGTCCCATAGCCCCAGATAGAGATAGCGGGTACTCAGATCGATAGTGGCGGTAGCAGCGGTTCCGCGATTGGGCGCTTCCGATAGCCTTTTACCCGTGGGGTCCATGATGTAAGTGGGATGGTCATAGCCCGAGGACACAAGAAATATCTGATTCTCGATGGCCCGCGCCTTGGCCAGCGTCTCATCCCCGCCCCAAATCGGCAGGAGGATGATCTCCGCGCCGCGCATAGCCAGTTGACGCGCCGGCTCCGGAAAGAACACGTCGTAACAGATCATCATGCCCACGGTTCCGAAATCTGTTCGGAAGACGGGAAATTCGTTCCCCGGAGTCAGTTGTTCCATTTCAAGCCGCGGCAGATACACCTTTCGATACCTTCCCACCAGGTCACCCCGGCGGTCGATGAGCACCGCAGTGTTGTATATGGCTCCGCGCTCGCGCTCATAGAGGCCGGCGACCACGTAGGAATGCTTCTCTCGGGCAAGTTCACCCAGCCGGGCCGTCGTCGGCCCCGGGATCGGTTCGGCAACCTCCGCATAGGACTTGCCGGTTCCAACCACGGTGATGCCCTCGGGCAACAGAATGAGGTCCGTATTCGCCGCGGCCAGCTTCTCTGCGGTCTTAATAAACTCTCCCACGCTGGCCGCTGCTGACCCTGTTTTCTCGGGCATGAGATTAACCGTTGTAATCGTCACCTTCCGCGGGCTGGGAGCGGGGATCTCATCGAACGCAATATCATCCCACCAGATGATTCCCGTCGGCGCGTGGGCGAGATAGAGTTCAAGAACAGCACTCGCTGCCCCGGCCGGGGCCTGGGTGTCGAGACTCACCTCCGTCCACGATCCCTTGCGCATGGAGCGGGAGGCGTAGTCCACTTGCTCGTAGCTCCCCGCGCGAGTGCCGTCTGCCTTCTGCCAGTCCAGGCGGGGCAGAACCTGCCAGTTTTCGCTGGTCAGGCCCTCGGCGCGATAGTGAACAACGTACCTGTACCAACTGCCCTCCTTGATGCCCGCGATGCTCCGCTGCCACCCGCCGAAAGCCGCGACGTTCCCGTCTCCGGAAACTCCCAGGGAGCCGTGATTTCCGCGCGAGACAATCGGATCGACAAACGACCGGGGAGCCGTCTCGGCGCGGTCGCTCCAGGCTGTCCACCCCGAAGGGCTCGCAGCCCCCGACTGACGAAAATGAATCTCGCCCGCCATCGCGCAACTTGCAAAAAGCATCAGGCACAAAAGCTTCTTCATCGCACAACCTCTCAAGAACCGACTTGATTCGATACCCAAGACCTCCGTTTAGAACTTCCGGGAGCCAGCATGGCAGCAAGACGTTAGGCTGTCAATGGCGTCCAAATAAGCCACTGAGGCTCTCGTTTTTCGCGGCTCTGCCGCGCCGCTGCTGATATGAAAATGCCGATTATCCAAAACCACAAATGTCGTCGTCCCCGCGAAAGCGGGGACCCACGTCGGTGGATTCCCGCTTTCGCGGGAATGACGAGAGTCTAGGGAAGCGGGACGCCTCCGCTACAACCGCTAATTCTCCTGCCGGATCTTCCTGAACAGGGCCTTGAAGCACTCGGCGGTCCTGACACTGGCCGCCGCGGGCGTACCCTCTCCGAAGTACGCTTCGACGAAGTCGTTCAGTCCGTCCCATGAAGTTTGCAGCATGCCCACGGTGCGCGACTTCAGAGGATCTGTCGCCTCAGCGCGCACTTCACGAACCATCGCGAGCTCATCGAGCGCCACGTCAGGCATCTGGTATGGAGCCGCCAGCACGCGAAACCCCTGGATTGCGAAGTAGGCCGGCGTCGGTACCGCGGTGTCGTAATGCCAGTCACATATCACAATGTCTTTCGGGACCATGCTGATAGCGGGCGCGGTGCCGTTCTGGCTTGCTTCCCATTTTCCCAGGCCGGTCACTTCACCATCCAGGAAGCGGTCTCCCCACATCCACATTTCCCGATGGGTCGCGGCCAGGTGGTCATGCAAGGTGCGCACTTCCTGGGCAAATAGCTCGGCTTTGTTCCTGCCCCGGCAATTCGGACAGCCGTCCTCACCCAGAAGAAAAACCTCGTCCATTCCCACGTGAACGGCATCGGCCTGGCACGCATTGGCAAGCTCATCAATCAGGTCAAACAGGACGTTGTGCAGGCCCGGCGCGCGCGGGCAATAGCTTCGGCAATAGATGTCTTTGTTGCCGGGGTATTTCCCGCGTGTTTCATCAAACTCCGGATGCGCTCTGAGCAGGCCGAACGTCTGCCCCGCCCACGACTGGTGTCCCAGCATGTTGATCAGCGGGATCAACCGCACCCCGGCGGCGTGGCACGCCGCCACGATTTCGCTAACCTGTTCCTGTGTGAGACTATTCGCATCCGCCACCTCCGGATGCGACTTGTACTGGTAGCGATAGTCGAATTCCATCACCAGCACGTTCACGCCTTCCTTGGGCAGCGCCTCCCGGATGAACCGCACCGCCAGGCCCACCTGACTCGGATCCGGGGCGGACATATGAAGTCCCCGGATAGGTAGCGGAGATGACGCAGCATGAAGTGCAACGGGAAGTGAGAAGCCTGCTGCGGCGAGCGCTAAGAGCGACAATTTTATTAGTTGCCGACCGGTGAGATTACGGGACAGAAGTTTCATGGGTTTAATCCTTTTCGAAAAGTCGCGTTGATCGTATTCGAGCTCCCTGGACATCTTGGCGGAGCGCGTTTCGTCCGTGAAACACACAGGCAATCTGAATCGGATTCTAGTTGACGATCTCGGCCGCTTGAAGCACCATTAAGCACCCGCGCCGCCGTGCTCCAAAAGTGAGGGCGCCAGTTCAAGCCGGCGACCAGCAGCATCGAAAAGAGAATCCAACCGCGGGAGAATAACATCGGAAGGCTCAAAATGAAATACCACAGGCACGTCCCAACGACTAGGAGGTTTGAACATGAGTCTCACAAGGCGCAGTTTCCTGGGAACTTCGATAGGGGCAGGCGCGTTAATGGCCGTTCCCCGCGCGATGAAGGCCGACGGTGGCGCGGCTTCGCCGGCGATTGAGCCGCCGAGCGAACAGGTTGTTCCCGCCCCGACAGGCGAATGGATGACCAACACGCCGGCCAGCGCTTACCGGGCCTATCGTTCGAAACCCGCCAAGACTGATGATGCCCCAACCTGGGTCCAGATCGACCTGGGCGAGAGCCATCCGATCGATTTCGTCAAGGTTTACCCTGCCAACGAACGCATGGTTCCAGGGCGCGACGAAGACTACGCAGGCGAGGGTTATCCGGCCCGCTTCAAGATTGAATGCTCGAACGACCCTGACTTTCAAAGCCCCCAAGTCATCGTGGACCACACCGACGCCGATTATCCCAACCCGAAGGGCAACATCGAAAAGTATGCGGCGCAGGGAGCGTCCGGCCGCTACGTACGCCTGACGGTGACGCGCTTGATGAACGTCGCCGGGGGCGGCTATTACCTCGCCCTGGGGAAAATCGACGTCAACTCAGGCGGCCGCGAAATCGCCGCGCTGCGTCCCGTCACGGCGGACTTGACTTACGGAAGCGACGACGACGTTGCCCAGGTGACGCGCCCCCCGCGCCCGGGAGGTGAAACCACCCTCATGGACCATCCCGAAAACGTCACTGATCCCGCCACATGGAAGCCTCCCGCGCCCAAGGCCCGCGTGCCCTTGAAGGGCGTGACGCTCGAAGGCGGCGTTTTCCAGAAGGCTATGGAGGATAATATTACCTATCTTCTTAATTCCTTTTCAGTGGATGACCTGCTGCGCCAATTCCGCGAGCGCGTCGGGACCGCCAAGCCTCCCGAAAAGCCTTCGGGCGAGGTCCAGTTCTGGGAGGAGGATCTTGCGGGTTCGAACGCCGGCCGCTTCCTCATGGCGGCGGGTAACACGTTGCGTTGGATCGACCACCCCGAACTACGCCAGCGTCTCAACGCCGTCGTGGACGGCATTGCCGAGTGCCGCCAGCCGAATGGCTACGTCATGGCCTATCCCGAGGACACGGTCTTCTTCTCGGAACGCGGCGCCTACACGCGCGCCTGGCTGGTGCACGGGCTCATCGAGGCGGGCTACGCAGGAAACGCCAAGGCCTTCGAAATGCTCCGCAGTTACTCGGACTGGTTCAACCAGTGCTCATACTTGCCGCACCTGCTGCGCTTCGCCCCTCAAGGCGGCCAGGGCATGATCGCCAACACCCGCATGTATTTCACGCCCGTGGGCAAGCCCGCGGACATTCAGGTGATCCAGCGGCATTTCCAGGAAAACTACTGGATGAAGCAGTTGGCCGCGCGCGAGGACCGCGCCATCTGGCAATATCCTTACGACCGGCCGCACTGCTATCTGCTTACCACGCTTGAGGCCTACATGGACGTCTACCGGGCAACGGGCGATCCCCGCTATCTGCGTGCGATGGAAGGCGCCTGGGACCTTTATCACGACAAGTGGGAGAACCCCGGCGGCTCGATTTCCATTATCGAGTTCACTGTCTCGCCGCCCAAGTCCTACATGCTCCATGCGGAACTCGAAGAGCTTTGCGGCAACACCTTTTGGGCGTTTTTCAGCCAGCGCTTTCATCTGCTGAATCCGGAGGAGGAGAAGTACGTCACGGAAATCGAGAAGTCCATCTACAACGTCGGGATGGCGAATCAAGGAGGCGCCGAGGGCTTCCGCTACCACGCCCTGCTCGCGCACCATAAGGAGAAGCCTACGCGCATCAATACCTGCTGCGAGGGCCAAGGGACACGCCTTATCGGCTCGCTGCCGGAGCATATCTACTCGCTTGCTTCCGACGGCTTTTACGTCAACCTCTTTGAGCCCTCGACTCTCCACTGGACGGAGGGAGGAGCGTCGCTGCGGGTGAAGATGACGACCGGCTTCCCCTTCCATCCCGAGGTTCGCATGCAGTTCTCCGCGGCCCATCCGACGCAGGCGAAGGTCCGCGTGCGCGTGCCTTCCTGGGCGCGCGGTGAGATGGCTGTGAACGTCAACGGCAAGGCTGCTGCGACCGGCCGGCCCGGCAGTTACGTGGTGCTTGACCGCGCCTGGGCCGAGGGCGATACGGTGAACTTCACCTTGCCCGCAGCCCTCTGGGCGGAGCGCTACACGGGAGTAGACCAGATCCCCAATCACGATCGTTACTCGATCAGTTGGGGTCCCATTTTGCTGGCTGCCGTGGGCGCGCCCGAAATCAGGCTGCGCCTCGCGAACGTCAAGAAATCGGATGATCTCCTAAAGCACCTGAGACCAGTGCCGGGCCAGCCGCTCCATTACCACGTTGAAAATAATCCGGGCGTGGAATTCATGCCCTATTGGCAGGTGGACAAGCAGGCTTTCAATTGCTTCCCGGCCGTGGACCCGCGCGCCTGAGCGGGCGCATCGTCCTCACTTCGCGAAGAGCTCAAGCTCTGTTATCTGGGATAAAATGTGGCCGATGAGGATGTGGCCTTCCTGGATGCGAGGAGTCGTGTCGGCGGGGACGCAAAGGCAGTAGCGCGACACTTCTTTCAGCCGCTTGCCGTCTCTTCCGGCGAGGGCGACGGTGACTAAGCCCTTGGCTTCCGCCGCCTCGAAGAGCCTTCACCACGTTCGCGGACGTTCCGCTGGTCGAGATGCCGACCGCAACGTCTCCTTCGACACCAAGGGCGTTCACCTGCCTAGCGAACACGTTTTCATACCCGTAATCGTTGCCGATTCCCGTGAGCGCCGAAGTGTTGGTCGTGAGCGCCAGCACAGGAAGCGGAGCCCGCTCCATCTGGAATCGGCCCACGAACTCTGCGGCGATGTGCTGCGCATCGGCAGCGCTGCCTCCATTCCCGAAGAGGAGGATCTTGCGACCGTTCCGCAAAGCCGACACGAATTGCGCTACTACAGTTGCAATAAGGCTCTGGAGCTCCGCGTCCTCAAGCAGGGCCTGCTTCACCTTCAGGCTATCTTCGATCGAGGCGCGAATCAGTTGGGCAATGTCGTGGCTCATTAATCTCCCTTTCGTGAAGCGGCGTAGCGCGGACCGCCGACATCGCGGTCCGCGTCTTTTCTAAACCCAAAGCTCGGTACTCAGATATTTCAGTCCTGAATCGCAGATCATGATGGCCACCGTCTTGCCCTTCAAGGGTCCATCGAGTAGTTGCAGGGCTGCGGAAAGGTCCGCGCCCGACGAAAACCCCGCAAAGATACCCTCCTCTTTTGCGAGGCGCCGCGCGGCTTGAATGGCTTCCGCGTCGCTGACTTTCAGATAGCCATCCACGTATTCAGGCTTCACAAACTCCAGCTCGC
The DNA here is from genome assembly GCA_963770415.1 of uncultured Acidobacteriota bacterium. GTDB lineage: Bacteria > Acidobacteriota > Terriglobia > UBA7540 > UBA7540 > CAVROP01. The sequence goes on along the minus strand of CAVYPU010000006.1, from coordinate 5,930 downwards.
GGATCGCGTAGCCGCCGCCCTGAATGCGGTGGTTCGGCTCGCGCGCCGAGTCACCGGCAAGGACCGCCGCTCCTTCCGGCTCGACCACGTAACATCGGATTTCAGGGTTTGCCTCCTTGAACGCGGCGGCGCACCCGCCAAAAGTGCCTCCCGTTCCCACGAAGTCACAGAAAGCGTCCACCTGGCCGCCCGACTGCCGTAAAATCTCCGGCCCCGTGTGCAGATAGTGGGCTCGGAAATTTCCTCGCAGCTTGAACTGATCGGCGCGAAAAGCCCGGCGCTCGAGCACGATGCTCTGCGTGGCCTGCTCGACGAGCTCGAGATCCCCGCCCGAAACCCTGCCGGGTTCCGAACCCGGCAACTGGTCCACCAAAACCACCTCCGCTCCTAAAGCGGACATCATCCTGGCTCTCTCTACGGAGTTTCCTCTGGACATCACCGCTACGAACGGATATCCACGAACCCCACAAACAATCGCCAGCCCGGTTCCTGTGTTCCCGCTCGTCAGCTCGACCACGGTCTGGCCGGGCTCGAGCGACCCCTCGGACTCCGCATCCTCGACAATCTGCCGGGCAATGCGGTCTTTCTTCGAAAAGCCCGGATTCAGGTAGTCGAGCTTGGCGAGTATGCGGCCCTCCAGGCGCCGCGTGATCCGCGCGAGCTCGACAAGCGGGGTCTCGCCGATGGCCTCGACAGCCGAAGACAGAATGCGGTCTTGTTTCATCATCTGCTCTGAAAATGCCCCCCTCCTCACGTGGGTGGCGCCGACATTGTTTTCTATGTCGGCGACACAGGGCGCAGACATAAAAGGCAATGTCTGCGCCACCCCAGCGACACCTGTATTTCCTGACACCTGGCGCCCGGCGCCTGACACCTGCCTCAAAACCCCATGGCAACGCAGAGCGCCGCCACGTCGCCGATCCGCTCGTCGAGCGCCGCCGGGACGATCCGGCAGCTCGCCACCGCCGGGGCCAGCGCTTCCCGCTGCATGACCGACCGTGCCGGGTCGAGCAACAAGTCTCCAAGGCGCATCGCCAAGCCCCCAATCACGATTCGTTCCGGGTTCAGCAGATCAACGAGAATCGCCAGCACCTCGCCCAACCGCCGGCCCGTTGATTCGAGAATCTCGAGGGCGACCCGGTCCCCTTGCTGCGCGGCCATGCCCACGTCCCGCGCGCTGAGCGCTTTTCCCGATTGGACGAGCGCGGCCAGCACGGTCCTCTGCTTCTTCTTTGCGGCTGCGGCGACCGCTTGGGTAGCCAACTGCGCCATCCCTCCGCCGCTCGCCCAGCCTTCCGCCGAGCCCGCTTTGTTGTGCCCCACCGGTCCCGTGCGCGTCAGTCGGATGTGACCCACTTCCCCCGCCAGGTCGTTCGTGCCGTGATAGAGGCGGCCATCCGTGATGATGCCCGCGCCGAGGCCGGTCCCCATGGTCAGGAACACCATGTTCTGCGTTCCCTGCCCCGCGCCGAAGCGATGCTCCGCCACTGCCCCGGCGTTCGCGTCGTTCTCCACCTGGCACGGCGCGCCAAACTCTTCCTCCATGATCGCCTTGATGGGGACGTTATCCCAGGTGGGCAGGTTGGGCGGCGACTGGATGATGCCACGGATGCGGTCCAGCGGCCCGCCGCAACTGACGCCGATCCGCTTGATGGCCCTTGTGGCGCACCCTTGCCCGGTAAGCAGCTCGCGAATCGCTTCCTTAGCCAGCTTGATGGCCCCTTCCGGGCCTTTCGCCGGAAGCGTGGCAAACTCCTTGCGGCCCAGGACCGCCGGCGGCTCCGCGGAGATTACGACTGCGGTCTTCGTTCCACCAATGTCTATACCACAAAAGATATTATCATTCATAAGTGAATTCGACCCCTTCGGGGTCGCGGGCAAACTCAAAGTATGCCTTCTCGTCCGTAGGTTCCACCTACGGCTAATGACCTTCATGCCCTTCGGGCATGTTGGGCGCCCCACCGGCCCTTAACCTAGCGCCTATGGGAGGGGTGAGGGTGGTCTCTCGCGACCCACGGCTTAGAAGCTGTGAAAAAATTAAACCTCGAAAATAGTTCTTGACATATTAGCCTACTAAGCTAAGCTATCTCCATTCGTTGTTTGGAGGAGACCATTTGAGCCCCCCTGACGAGAACCCCCAACCTGGCATTTGGCCGGAGGCCGACTTGCCGCCCCATCCCCAGTCGCAAGAGGCGCCGGTTCCACCTCCCTCGCCTGCCCCACCCCGCTTGCAAGCCGTGAACCGTGACCAATTGTGCTGGCACGCCGTGGACGTGGAGAAACTGGTCGGCCCGGACCACTTGGTGCGCGCTATTTGGGAACTGGTGAGCCGCCTGGACCTGAGCCGCTACACCCGCACGGTTAAGGCGGTGGAGGGAGTGGCAGGGCGTGACGCCTATGACCCGCGACTGCTGATCAGTCTCTGGATTTACGCTTACAGCCAGAAAATAGGTTCGGCACGGGAAGTGGCGCGGCGTTGCGAATACGATCCCGTTTTTCAGTGGCTGACGGGGATGGAGGTGGTGAATTACCACACCCTGGCCGACTTCCGGGTGGAGCATGAGGAGGCCTTGGACAAGCTTTTCGCGCAGTTGCTGGGGGTGCTGAGCAGCGAAGGTCTGATCGGCTTGGAGAATGTGGCGTTGGATGGCACGAAGGTGAAGGCCTCGGCCAGCGGCAACTCGTTTCATCGGGAGAAGACTTTGCGGGCGCATCTGGCCGCGGCACGGCAGCGGGTGAAGGAGATGGGCGATCCGCGGCAAGAGGCATCGAGCCGAAGGGCGGTGGCCCGCCAGCGGGCCGTGGCGACGGAGAAGGTGGAGAGGCTGGAACAGACGCTGGAAGAGATGAAGAAGGTGCAAGCCGCCCCCCAAGCACGGGTGGAGGAGTCGGAGCAGCGGGTGAGCGAGACCGATCCGGAAGCGCGGAACATGAAGCAGAGCGATGGCGGCTTTGCTCCCAGCCACAACGTGCAGATTGCCACCGACACGGCGCACGGCATCATTGTGGGGGCGAGGGTGACGCAGGCGGCGAATGATCAGCACGAACTGGTCGCGGGGCTGGCGGAAGTCGAGCGGCAGACCGGGCAAAAACCGCAGCGTCTGGTCGTGGACGAGGGTTACACCACCCGGCAGAACATCCTTGCCGCCGCCGAGCAGAATGTGGATTTGATTGGCAGCAGTCTGGAGCCAGATCGGGAGGCGACCACGCGCCGCCTTCAGCAGCGCGGTGTGGACGCCGCCTTTTATCCCGACCGCTTCAGCTACGATGCGGGCCGCAACAGCTATACCTGTCCGCAGGGCAAGCCCCTTCCTTACCAGACCACCAAACATGATCGGGTGGGAGTGGAGCGCCACGTTTATAAGGCGCGGGCGGCGGATTGCCGGGCTTGTCCCTTGCGCGGGCAGTGTGGTGCGGGAAAGCAGGGCCGGAGAATCGTACGCAGCGAGCCGGTCCGGGTGGTGGCGGAGTACCTGGCCAAGATGCAGACCGAAGCCGCGCGGTCCCTATATCGCTTGCGGGCTCCGGTGGCGGAGTTCTCGAATCTCTGGCTGAAGACCAAACTGGGACTGCGGCAGTTTGCCGTGCGGGGTCTGCGCAAGGTCCGCTGTGAGGTGTTGTGGGCCTGTCTGACGTACAACATTCAGCAATGGTACCGCCTGCGCTGGAAAGCTGGCCTCCAGCCGGCGGAAAGCTAAAGAAGAAAGGTAAGGCGAGGGGCTGAAAGCCCCAGACGAAAAGTGGTGATCGTATGCCGTGGCCATAAGCAGTTTCACTGGTACTGCGTGATCCCCGCAAAATAACCCACTGCGGGAGACTGGAAGCGCTATGTTCCTGCAAATTGTTCACAGCTTCTCGCGCCGTGGGCTATTAGATGCCGCCCCTGACGGGGCTAGGGTCACGGTTGACTTAGTCAACGAATTTACGTTACAGGACAATAGTGAGTCCTTTTGAATATCCCTCTGGTCCTCCTTGAGGGCTCATTCGCGAGTTGCGGGTATGCATGTTCGAGCATGCTGCCTTCTGCATTCAGCCTTCTGCCTTCTGCATTCAGCCTTCTGCTTTCTGCTTTCAGCCTTCTGCCTTCTGCTTTCAGCCTTCTCTCCGCCTACCGAGCGCACATCGCGAACTTCGCCGTCCCTGTCAGCAATTGGCGATAAATGGCGGCGTCGCGCAACACCGCCTCGACATAGACGCGCGTGGCGCGAATGGGGATGGCCTCGAGGAACTCCGAGGAATCCCGGAAGGCATTGCCCTTGGTCCAATCCCTGACGCGGTAGTCGCTGGCGTTGTAAGCCGCCAGCGCCAACTCCGGCTTGTTGTCGAAATCCTTTAAGAGGGTTCGTAAATATGAACAACCAAATCGAATATTATAGGTAGGGTTATAAAGCCTCGTGCCGGTGGAACGAACCCTGGCGGGGCGGTTGCTGCTGGTGGCGGTCGTCGGCTCCACTTGCATCAGGCCGCGGGCGTTGGCGGAGGAGGTAGCGCGAGGGCTGAACGCCGACTCCTGGCGTATCAACCCCATGACCAGATACGGGTCAATCCGATTGGCGCGCGCCTGTCGCTCGACGAGCGCCCAATAATTCTGCGGAAACAGCAAATTCCACATCTCCTTCGGCAACTCCGAAAATTCGTAAAAGGTATAGTCGGGCACGATCTTGCCGGCATCGAAGAGCGCGGCGCTGGCGTTACCCTGCTTCGCTTCGAGCTTGCTGAGAAACAGCCGCGCCTGAGGCTGGTCAGGCCGCGCGGCGAGCGACGACCCGAAGGTACTGCTCTGCCAGGCCCTCCAGGCTCAGCGCCTGAAGCGCCATACCCCCTGCAATGACTCGGCAGGCTGGCTCGAAGCAGGAAAGGATGGGCGAGGGGACACGCGGCGGGATCACCTCTGCCACCTCCGAAGCAATTGAACCCGCCGAGGGCGCGCGGCGGCGCGGTCGGCTCGGGCAGGGAGTTTGCGCTCTCGCACTCTCGCCTGTTCGGCATAGAAGCTGTGCGCGAATCGTGTCCGGAGGAGTACATTTAGCGCATGGGCCTCGCTTGCATTGCCTTGCTCTTCTTCGAGCCTGCCCAACCAATAGAGCGCCGACGGAGTGTGCGAGGAGCGCGGGTAATGGGTCAAGTAATCGCTAAAAGCTTGCCGAGCCTGGTCGTGCGCGCCTGCCAGGTAACTGCACCAGATCAGCCGCCAGCCCGCGTCCTGTGTGTGGCTGCCCTGTGGAAACGTATCGAGTAGCGCCTGGTACTGGCGACCCGCGTCTTGCCAGTTGCCCAGCCTGAAAAGGAAATTCCCACCGAATAAAGTGCCGATTCGTATGAGGCAGAGTTCCCGTCGATGCTCTGAATCTCAGAGAGCGCCGCGAGCACCGCCGCAGGGTTGTCCTGCCGGACGTAAACCTCTATCGAAAGGACGAGCCGCTGCGCATTCAAAGCGGGGCTGGCAAGGCTGGCGGTGAGCGATTCGAGCGCCTCGTGATCGCGCCGCAGCCGGACCTGGCACTTCGCCCGTCCCAACTGCCATTCACCGATATGGGCGCTGCCAGGGTGAGATGATAGCAGCCACTCGTATTCCTTGAGAGCTTCCGTGTACAGCGACGCAGTGAAAAGCAACTCGGCGCGAGCCGTTTCTATTTCTTCCGTCGGCTGAGGGAAACTCGCGCCCATGGTGGATCGCAGGCGGGCCAGGGTATCACCGGATTCTTTCGCGGGGGGGAAAGCCGGGAAAGCAAAATACACTTCCTGAAAGGAATGCACGGCTTGCGGGAGGTCATCCGCTTGCTCGTAGGCCTTGGCCAACAGGAGTGAGAGGTCCGCGCGCCGACGAACGCCGGGCTCCTCTGTCAGGACTTGGATGGCCTCCTTCGGCTTCTGCAGATTCATCAAAGCCTGGGCCAATACCGCGAGCGCCTGCAAGCGCAACGGTCGGG
>CAVYPU010000005.1:0-87593 GCA_963770415.1 uncultured Acidobacteriota bacterium | reverse complement strand
CAGGTCAGAAAAGTTTGGGGGCCGGGTCAGAGGAGGGAATCGACGAGGGAGGAAGGGGGGATGCCTCTAGAGTTCTCTTGCTCGTCCTGCTCCGCTTGCTTTGGCATTTCGGACAGATCAGGATTATGCTGGCCACGGGCTCCCCGCCTATGCGCTGCACATCCCACCCCGCTTCGATGGCTTCTCGAAAGGGAGGCAACTTCCGGTCGCAATGCCAGCAGCGGCCTTTGCCCGTCGTGCAGATCGCGAAAAGAGCGGCAGGGACGTCCAGGTTAGAGGTCCTGCGTGTTTTGGTCAGACTCAAATTCACCTCCTGCGGCAAAGCCCTGCCCCGCAGGGGCACTATGAAGTAGCCGGACAACGCCAGATGGGCGTTAACATTCAATACCATGAATCCCTTGGGGGATTCACGGCTGAGACCTAATGCCTTCTGCTTTCTGCATACTGCCTACTCGCCCGCTACGAGCATCCGCTGGTGGAGCCGCAATTCATGCAGCGGTAGCAGGAGCCGTTGCGGACCATGATGGCGCCGCAATCGGAGCAGCTTGGCGCGTCCTCGCTGTGGGCGACGCCCGCCAAGCCCGGCTGGCTCACTTCCGACTGGGGAGCTGACCGTCCCACCCGCCGCCTGGGTGAACTGCTTGGCCAGGCCGGCGGCCTTCTCGACTTCCGTGCCGTTCAGCGAGGCGACGCTGGCATCTTCCTGGGGCTGAGCGTCCTTGGGCAGGAACTTATAAGCCATCCAGCGGAAGATGTAATCCATGATGGACTTGGCGAAGCGGATCTCGGGGTTATTGGTCCAGCCGCTGGGCTCGAAGCGCATGTGGCTGAACTTGTCGCAGAGCACCTTGAGCGGCACGCCGTATTGCAGGGCCAGGGAGACCGCGGTGGCGAATGAATCCATCAGGCCGGAAACGGTCGAGCCCTCTTTGGCCATGGTGATGAAAATCTCGCCCGGCTGGCCCGTCCTCGTAAAGTCCCACGGTCAGGTAGCCTTCATGCGCGCCCACGGAGAACTTGTGGGTGATGGCGGAGCGCTCGTCCGGCAGCTTGTGGCGATAAGGCTTGGGCGTGGGCGCCGCCGCGGGGGCTGGGGACTCGGGGCCAGGGGCTTGGGCGAGAGCGCTCAGTGTTGGCAACCTCGACCCCTCCGGCTTCTGACTCCTCGCTCCTGACTCCTGCTTCTTAGCTTCCGAATCTTTCCCCTTCGACGTATTGAGCGGCTGCACGCGCTTCGATCCATCGCGGTAAATGGCGATGGCCTTCAGTCCCAGACGCCAGCCTTCCGTATAGACATTGGCAATATCTTCGGAGGTCGCTTCCTCCGGCATATTAACTGTTTTTGAAATAGCGCCGGAGAGGAACGGCTGCACCGCCGCCATCATGCGCACGTGCCCCATGTGATGGATGGCGCGCTTGCCGTTTTGGGGCTTGAGCGAGCAGTCGAAAACCGGCAGGTGCTCCGCCTTGACGCCCGGCGCGCCCTCTATGGTGCCGTGCTGGTCGATGTAACTCACGATGTCGGCGGCCTGCTGCTCCGTGTAGCCGAGCTTCAGGAGAGCGCCGCCCACCCCGTTGTTGACGATTTTGATAAGCCCGCCGCCCACCAGTTTCTTGTATTTCACCAGCGCCAGGTCAGGCTCGACGCCCGTCGTATCGCAGTCCATCATGAAGCCAATAGTGCCCGTGGGAGCAAGCACCGTCACCTGGGCGTTCCGATAACCGTACTTCATGCCGTTCCCCAGGCAATCGTCCCAGGTCTTTTTCGCGCCCTCCCACAGGTCCGCCGGAACGTTGCGCGGGTTGATCTTGGTGAGCGCCTGGCGGTGCATCTCGATGACGCCCAGGAAGGGATCGCGGTTCAAAGGGTAGCCGGCGCAGGGACCCAATTCCGCCGCAATGCGCGAGGATTCCAGATACGCCTCGCCGTGCATCAAGGCCGTAATGGCGGCAGAGAAGTCGCGCCCCGCGTCCGAATCGTAAGGCAGGCCATTCGCCATCAGCAGCGCGCCCAGGTTGGCGTAGCCGAGGCCCAGGGGACGGAAATTGTGGGAATTGATGGCGATCTTCTCGGTCGGATAGCTGGCATTGTCGACCAGGATTTCCTGCGCGATGATCATCACGTCCACGGCGTGGCGGAAGGCCTCGACGTCAAACTCGCCCGCCGGGGTCAGGAACTTCATCAGGTTCAGGGAGGAGAGGTTGCAGGCGGAATCATCCAGGAACATGTACTCACTGCACGGGTTCGAGGCGTTGATGGGAGCCGTCGCCTTCGAGGTGTGCCACTTGTTGATCGTGGTGTGGAACTGCATCCCCGGATCGCCGCATTGCCAGGCCGCTTCCGCAATCTTCTTCATCAGATCGCGGGCGTGGTAGGTCCTGGCCGGCTTTCCGCTCGCGACCTCGCGGGTGGTCCAATCCTTGTCCTCCACCACCGCCTTCATGAACTCGTCGGTGGCGCGCACGCTGTTGTTGGCATTCTGGAAGAAGATGGAACCGTAGGCCTCGCCGTCGATGGCGCTGTCGTAGCCGGCGTCAACGAGCGCCCAGGCCTTCTGCTCTTCCTTAGCTTTGCACTTGATAAAATCCACAATATCCGGGTGGTCTATATTTAGAATCACCATCTTGGCGGCGCGCCGCGTCTTGCCGCCCGATTTGATGACTCCCGCAAAAGCGTCGTACCCTTTCATGAACGACAGGGGACCGGAGGCCACGCCGCCGCCCGACAGCGGCTCGACTGAGGAGCGAAGTGGGGAGAGGTTCGTTCCTGTGCCCGAACCCCATTTGAAGAGCATCCCTTCAGTTTTGGCCAGAGACAGGATGCTATCGAGGTTGTCCTGGACTGAGTTAATAAAGCAGGCAGAGCACTGCGGATGACGGTAGGCCTCGGTCTCCTTTTTGACGCCGCCCGTGGCCGCGTCCCAGTACCAGCCGCTGGCAGGCGAATTGCGGTGGTATTTGTGCCACAGGCCGCAGTTGAACCACACCGGTGAATTGAATGAAGCCTTTTGACGAACCAGGATGTGAGCCAGTTCGTCGTGAAAGTTCTTCGCGTCCGCTTCGCTGCGGAAGTAACCGTCGTCCACTCCCCACTGGGCGATGGTGTCCGCCACGCGGCTGATGAGGTGCCGCACGCTCGACTCGCGTTCCGGTGTGCCCAGCTTGCCGTGGAAGTATTTTGACGCCACGATGTTGGTGGCAGTCTGCGACCAGTCGCTCGGAACTTCCACGTTCCGCTGCTCGAAGATCGCTTGCCCCTTCTCGTTCTGAATGGAGGCCGTTCGCATCTCCCACGTCAGCTCATCGAACGGTTGTATCCCGGGCTGGGTAAAAAAGCGCTTTAGAGTAATCCCCTTCTTGGCGTCGCTCTCCGCGGTTGAAGCCGCGAGCTCTGTTGAAGTGACAACGGTCTCCCTCTCCGCCATGTTTGGCCCCCCTAATTATTTATTGATGCCTGCCTCTGAACTGCGGGTGCGGCGTGCTCCCAATGAGTATCGGGACCGCCCGTCATCTCCGACTGCAGCCCTCTCCGCCGGCAGCCAACCCCTTCAATCGACTCGAAGGAATTTAACCTAACGCGGAAGGGTTGTCAAGCCAAAAAGCACAACATATAGTAGTTTTTTGTCTGGATGATCTAAATATTGTAGGGGAAACCCTAGAGGCGGATAGACTTATTGTCATGGCAAACCCTGTAACTTCATTTATTTATTTCCAGCTTTGCGCCATGAGATTGCCAGCCTCCCAACAAATAGAAATCTATCTTTTCCCGGCTGGACACGGTGAGCGGGGATTGCTTTTTAGCTGAAACATCAATGTCATTCTGCCTTCTGTGCGATCTTGCGGGCCAGTTGCGAAACAGCAGCCTCCTTCAAGCTCGCAACGGCCATCCATCGAAGTCCCTTCATGCGCAGGGGACTTGAAAACTCCGCCGCATATGCATGGACTCGAATCGAGCGGTACGTAATGCCATGGCGCAGCTCGACAATCGAGTCGCCGAAGGCGCAATCATCAGGCACGAGACCCGCGAGTTTCTCTCGTAAGTTCGCGAGCGCCTCCGCGCGGGTGTGGCCGAAGGCGGAGGGGAAATTCCACAGGTCGCTCAGCAGGCCTTCCCCTAGTCCCCGCACCATGGCGACTCGCGGGCCGCACCTGAGAATTGCGGCGGCAAGGTAATGGGATTCCGCCGCGCGTCGGGGCCGCGGCTGGGGATAACGCTGAGGCTCTCCGGACAAGTGTCCGCGGCACCAGGTGCGCAGCGGGCAGGCAGCACATTGCGGACCGCGTGGAAAGCAAATCGTTTGCCCAAGCTCCATTAATGCCTGGTTGAAATTGCCGGGGCTGCGGCGCGAAAGCAGACGCTCGAGTTGAGCCTCCACGGCACGTCGGAAGCTGACCTGGTGAAGATTGCCTTCGAGCGCCACGAGACGGGCCAGCACTCGAGCCACATTCCCGTCCAGCAGCGTGTACGGCAATCCGAAAGCAATGCTGAGCACGGCCCGCGCCGTGTAGTCCCCGATTCCGGCGAGCGACCGCATCCTGTCGTACTCGCGAGGGAACACCCCGGAGAAATTGCGAACCAATTGCTTGGCCGCCTGGTGCATGTGGCGGGCGCGGCGGTAGTAGCCAAGCCCCGACCACAGTTTAAGGACTCGCTCGAGGCTTGCACGCGCAAGCTCGTCCACGGTCGGAAAGGCTTCGAGGAATCGCTCGTAGTACGGAATCACCGTCGCCACCTGAGTCTGCTGAAGCATGACCTCGGAAACCCAGACTGCATAAGGATCACGGTTCCTTCGCCAGGGGACCGCACGCGCACTGCGACGAAACCATCCGAGCAACGCGCGCCGAATGGCAACTTCGTCATGGCCCGATAGCTTCATCCTCTTCATACTATCAGTCGGTGTATAATATGCGAATGGGCAACCGTGTGATCCACATCTCGGACTCCGAAGCGGCGAGCGATTTCGCCTCGTTGCTGGAACGCGTGCGAGCCGGTGAGGAAGTCGTCATCGAGCACGACGCCCGCCCTGTAGCGGTGATGATGCCTGCCCCGCCCGCGCAGTCGATTGACAAGGCCTTTGCTGCCATCGCGCAGGCCGTCCCAGACGAAGATTGGGAGCGAGTCCCCGCGGACCTGTCTAAGAACCTCGATTATTACCTCTACGGAACCTCCAAACAATCTCCATGAAGCGAATCTTCGCTGACACGAGTTACTGGATCGCCCTTCTCAATCCCCGCGACGAACTTCACCACAAGGCCGTCGCTGCTACTCAAAACCACTCTGAAGATCAACTTGTCACGAGCGAGATGGTACTGGTTGAGCTCTTGAATGGGTTCAGCGATAATGGCCCCCGCCTCCGCGCGGCAAGTTCGAAGGCCGTCAAGGTTCTAAGGAGCAGCCCCAACGTGACCGTGATTCGACAGACGAGCGACCAGTTCGAGGCGGCTTTTAACCGGTTCCAGGAGAGGCTTGACAAAGACTGGAGCCTGACCGATTGCGCCAGCTTCCTGATTATGGAAGCAGAGGGAATTGAAGCCGCCCTGACCAATGATTAGCATTTCACCCAGGCCGGCTTTCGAGCTCTACTGCGCTGACGGTATGCGAAGTATCGAACCGAGAGGCAGCACTAAACTCCAATCCCTAAACAGAGAGTCATAGGATCATGAGAACAATTCTGGGACTCGTCCTTGGCACGCTCTTATTCGCGTCGCTCGCCCTCTGCGGTCAAGCGAGCAGTGATTCCGCAGCTTCGCGAGCGTCGGCGGCAGGCCCGCCGAACAATACGTTCTGGATCATCCCCCACACGCACTGGGAAGGCGCTGTCTTCAAAACGCGGGAGGAATACCTCGAGTTCGGCCTGCCTTACATTCTCACCGCGCTCGAGCTGCTGAAGACGCATCCGGAGTATCGTTTCGTCCTCGATCAGGTCGCCTACGTCAGACCATTCCTCGAAGAGGTACCCCGAGCAGGCGGCGGTCTTCCACAAACTGGTCTCGGAAGGAAGACTGGAACTGGTGGGCGCAAACGACGTCATGCTGGACGTGAATATTCCGAGCGGGGAGTCGTGGGTTCGGCAGGCGCTCTACGGGAAAACTTACTACCGCGAAAAGCTGGGAGCGGATGTGACGGTGGGCTGGGCGCTCGACACCTTCGGGCACCACGCCCAGATGCCGCAACTGTTGAAGCTCGCCGGGTACAAGTCGTATTGGTTCCAACGCGGGGTGCACTCGAATGACACTCCCTCGGAATTCCTCTGGGAAGGAATCGATGGGACGCGCATTCCCGCTTTCTGGCTTCCCTTCGGCTACGGCATGTTCTACCCCACGCCCGGCGGCCTCTTCGAGTTCGATCGCTACGCGCGCGGCCAGTGGGAGGCGCTTGGGAACTACTCGCGTTGGCCCGAGCGCGTGGCGGTGGCCGGAGCCGACGTGATCGAGCCCGAAGCGGCGCTGCCCAGCATGGTGGCCGAAAGCAATCGCGAAGGGAAGCTGCCCTTTGTCCTGCGTTTTGGGGTCCCGAGCGATTTCGAAGTCGCGGTCGCCAAGCGGCCGGACCGCCCCGTGTTGAGCGGCGAACTCAACCCCGTTTTTCAGGGAGTGTACAGCTCGCGCATTGAAATCAAGCAATGGATGAGAGAGCTTGAACGCGTCCTTGCTTCCGCCGAACATCTGGGCGCACTCGCCTCCTGGCTGGGGTTCCCGGCGGATAACGCCGGCCTCGCCCGCGCCTGGGAACCGGTGCTTTTCAACCAAGCTCATGATTTATCATCCGGCACAATGGTCAACAAGGTTTACGGAGACACCGTTCGCGGCTATCAATTCTCAAAGAGCCTCGCGGAAGAAATGGTAGAGACAAACCTCGACGCCATCGCAGCCAAAATCGATACGCGCACCGAGGGCGCGCCCGTCGTGGTGTTCAACCCGCTCGGATGGCCGCGCAACGACTTTGCCGAAGTTGACATCGGCTTTTCGGATGCGGGTTATCAAGGGGTTGAACTCCTCGCGCCTTCCGGCGAAACCGTTCCGGTCCAGTACCTCGAAACCTCACGCTATGGCGACGGGGGAATCAAGCACGCGAAGATTGCGTTCATTGCCCGCGACGTTCCGGCAATTGGGTATTTGCTGTACCAGGTATTTCCTAGGCACGCCAGCGCAGCGATCGACGAAAACCTAAAGGCCACCGCCGCGGCGCCAAGCTCGACCATGCACGAGGACGTCGGGTATATCGAGAACGAGTATTACCGGGCCGCCTTTGACCTTTGGACCGGCGCCATGACAAAGCTCCATGTGAAGCCCGGCGATTGGGAGGCGCTCGGCGACCGCCCCGCAAACGTGGTGGCGCGTGAGCAGGACGGAGGAGATTTCTGGGAGCTCTATGGCACGCTCAACGGGGGGCGGCTCACCGCCATGAACCGCAAGCAGGGCTTGCCGCCGCACGAGACGACCCACCTCAGCAACGAGTGGGTGGGCGGTGACGGACGGACTGCCGCGGGGCCGGTATTTTCCGAGTTCCACATCTCGCACCCCTTCGGCGACGGCAGTTTCGAAACCGGCGTCAGGCTCTACCCGGGAATTCGCCGCATCGATATCAGGACCAGTATCTCGAATAACGAGAAATTCGTGCGCTACCGGGTGCTCTTTCCCACTTCCATCCAGAACGGGCAGCGGTTCGACGAAATCCCCTTTGGCGCCATCGCTCGGCCTCTCGCGCAGGAATTTCCAACGCAGAATTGGATCGATTTGAGCGACGGGTCGAGGGGCGTTGCCCTCATCAATCGCGGGCTTCCGGGAAATAACGTTGCGGATGGAACGCTGATGCTGTCTCTGCTACGCTCGGCTCGCATATCCGCGTACCCCTTCTTCGGCGGCTACGAGCCGGGAGTCTCGTCGGACTTGGGCCTCGAACTGGGGGTAACTCGAACCTTTGATTACGCGCTCCTCCCTCACGAAGGGGATTGGCGCGCCGCTGAGGTCTACCGGACGGGCTGGGAGTTCAATCATCCGTTAACAATTCGCAAAGTAAGTTCACACCCAGGCCCCTTGCCAAAACGCTGGGGACTGCTCGAAGTCTCTCAGCCTGACGTCGTCGTCTCCGCACTGAAACCGGGCCGCGACGGGAGCGCGGTCCTGAGAGTTTACGAAGCCGCAGGCCGCCCGAGCACTGGGATCAAGATTAAGCTGAATGCCGAGATCGCCTCTGCCCGCGAGGTGAATCTCATCGAGGATGACAGCGCGGCTCTTGAGGTTGCGAACAACACGATTCAATTTGACTTGGGGCCGTATCAGATCAAGACTTTCAGCCTTAAGCTGCGGCCGCTTGAACCAGGCAAGTGAGCCTCGCTCGCGGCGTGGCGCGGGTAACCTGACTGTGCGCACCGCCAGGATGGCCGTGCAGCGTTTTGCAGCGACCACGCCGCGAAATCAGGTGTAGGTTATAAGGACAAATCTCTGTTCTCTGCCAGGCGCGAAACTTGCGAGCGATCCTGAGCAGGGGAGAGGAGCGTCGAATGGACCGCCGATCATTTCTTCAAGTCAGCACTGCAGCCGCCTCGAGCTTCACTGCCAGCCGGAACTTGGCGAGGACGCCTGCCGGTTCTGCTCCAGCCGAAGGCCGGATGAAACTCGGCTCGCAATTTGGCTCCGGCCCTTCGGATGAGACGCTGCGAGACCTGGCTGCGTTGGGAGTCAACCACATCTGCAGCGGGCTGCCTTCGGCGCGCTTCGATGAGCACTGGAGCGTCGAAGGACTGACCAAGCTGAAGGAACGGGTCGAGTCCTTCGGAATCGAATTGCTGATGGTCCCCTTGCCGATGAGTTCGAGTCCCATCGACAAAGCGGATTTCCCGTCCATCATGCTGGGGAAGTCCCCCGAGCGCGACCGCGACATCGACGAGATCTGCCAGATGATTCGCAACGTGGGGCGAGCGGGGATTCCCGCCGTGAAGTACAACCTCACTTTGCTCGGCGTGCCGCGCACAGCACCGACCAAGGGCCGCGGCGGGGCGCTTTACAGCACCTTCAACTACGACATTGCCAAGCAAACCGAGACGCTCACCGAGGCAGGCCCGGTAAGCGCGGATCAGATGTGGGAGCGCATCACCTATTTCCTCGAGCGCGTGGTGCCGGTGGCGGAGGAATGCAAAGTCAGGATTGCTTGCCACCCACATGATCCCGGCATGCCGCGCGAGGCGGGCTTTCGAGGCATTCACCGCGTGCTGGGCAGCGTCGACGGCTTGAAGCGCTTCGTCGAGATTCATCCCAGCCCGTACCACGGCCTCAATTTCTGCCAGGGGACTGTGAGCGAAATGCTGGAGCGCCCCGGGGAAGAAATCTTTGACGTCATCCGCTACTTTGGCGAGCGGCGGAAGATCTTCAACGTGCATTTCCGCAACATTCACGGCCACTTTCTGAACTTCCAGGAGACCTTCCCGGATAACGGCGACGTCAACATGGTGCGGGCTATGCGCGTGTATAAGGAAGTGGGGTACGACGGCATGCTCATGCCTGACCACGCGCCACAAATGGCGGGGGACACAGAATCCAAGCAGGCCTTTGCTTTCGAGTACGGCTACATCCGGGCGCTCCTGCAGGCGGTGGACAGCGAAGCGTGATTCCGTAGCAGACTGAAGATACGTCCGCCTCTTCGGGGGCGATGTTAAGCTACCCCGGACCTGATAAACGCAGGTCCGCGCTCGCTATTGTTCCCGCAAGGCGTCAACTGGATTTACACGAAGCGCCCGCCGTGCGGGTGGGTACGCGGCGAGCAACCCGACCGTAGCTACCGCGGCCACAGCGGCGGCGATCCCAATAGGGTCGGTTGGACTCACCCCGTACAGCACCGCCCTGATGACATGCGCAGCCGCCAGCGCCACGGCGAGGCCGATCGCCGCTCCAATAGCAAGTCGCGACGCCGCCTCACGGAACACGAGCGCTAACACGTCCGCTGGCCGCGCTCCCATCGCCACTCGAACTCCGATTTCGTGCCTGCGCCGGCTGACGCTATAGGAAACGAGTCCGTACAGCCCAACACCAGACAGAAATACCCCTAAGATGGCGATGGTCCCAATCAGGCCCGCCCCTACACGGTATGGGAAGAGCGACAACCGCATACTCTGGCGCAAGCTGGTCAGGCTCATGATGAGAGCATCGGGTTCCGCATCATGAATTGTCTTTCGAACCGTTCCCGCCAGGGCCAAAGGTGGCCCGGCGGTCTCGACAAGGAGCGTGCCTCCGCCGCCCTTACCGAGCGGCGCCGCTGAGAACACGAAGGGGATGGGGTCTTCATTCAACTCGAAGTACTTGCCGTTCTCCGCGACGCCGATCACCCGGCAATCCACTCCGTCCATCCGAAAAACCTTCCCCATCGCTGCGTCGGGGCTGCCCCAGATCTGGCGCGCCATGGTCTCGTTCACCACAACAGTGCCCTTGGAATCGCTTCGGTCGAAGTCGCGCCCGCGAAGGAGCCGAGTGCCCATGATCGAAAAATAGCCGGCCCCTGCGGTCCTTCCCCCAACCCCGACGGGCTCGGAGGTCACCCCCGGGATCACGACTGGGTGTCTCGCAGCTCCCGATCCGCTGAGGAGAAGATCACTCGTGAAACCTATTCGCGTGACCCCTGGAAGCTCGCGCAGCTTGTCAGCTAACCGAGCGAAGTCAACCTCCTTACCTTCCGTAGGATCTCCCAGGAATGCCGCCAGCACATTTCTTCCAGGATCAAATCCGGGCCTCATCCGCTCGACTTCCAGATAGCTTCGAACCAAGAGGCCAGTGCCAACCAAGAGGAATTGGGAGATTGCAACTTGACCGATCACCAGCGCTCCACGAAGCTGAAAACGCCTCCACACCCTAGGGGCGTCGCCCTTCAGCGTGGGGACCAGATCGGGCCGGGAAGCCCGCAACGAAGGTACCAGTCCGGCTGACAACGCCGTAACGAGGGCGACCGCCAGCGTGTAGATCAGCACCCTGCTGTCCACGCGAAAGTCAAAGTCCACCCTGAATATTGGGATGGGATTAAGCGCCGGCATAAGTCGAATCAGCCAAAGCGCCGCGAGCAGGCCAACCCCGGCGGCCGCGAGCGACAGCAGCAGGCTTTCCACAATCAACTGGCGCACCAGGCGTGCTCGCGAGGCGCCCACAGCCACACGCACGGCGAACTCCTGCCGCCGCGATTCCCCTTGCGCCATCAAAATGCCCACGATGTTAGCGCAGGCGACGAGCAAGACCAGGCCAGCCAGAGAAAGGACGATCGCTCCTATCACGCCCCTGCCGGGGTTTTCGAGGAGGATCGTCCTGCCCGTGTTGGTATCCGGGTACTGGCTGGCGAGGCGCTTCGCCACCGTTTTCAACACGGCTTCCGCCCGTGCTCGGTCCACGCCGTCCTGCAAACTCACCAAGGTGTTGAGAGACTGCGCGTCACGTCGCATGAGGGACTTACGCTGGCTGGAGGTATCAGCGCTGAAAGGAATCCACACGTCGGGTGGGAGGATCACCAGTCCGGGCTCGCGAAACCCACGGGGCAAGATACCTACGATGGAGAAGGCGCGGCTGGTCATGAAGAGGGTTTTTCCGACAGTGTCGGCCGCTCCTCCGAATTGACGCTGCCACAACGAATAGCTGATCACTGCCGGCGGCAGCCCATCGAAATGGGCGTCATTTTCTCCCAGAATCCGCCCCACCGCCGCCCGCGCTCCCAGAACCGAGAAGTAATTTCCGGTAACGGAACGCGCGGGCACTAACTCCCGATGGCCAGACGGGTCCATCAAGAGCGCGGAGCCCCCCTCGTAGGCGACGAACGAACCTATCTTGGCCGCCTGCGCCTGGTAATCCAGGAATTCGGGATATGAGAGACCTTTGAATTGATCCTGCTTGTCGGTGCAGGTGTAGAGCGAGAACATCTGTGGGGCGCCCGGGACCGAAAGAGGCTTCAATATTAGACTGTCCACCACGCTGAACAACGCGCAGTTCGGGCCGATGGCAATGGCCAAGGAAATCACCGCTATGGCAGTCGCGCCGGGGCTCTTAACAAACATCCGCAAGGCGAAGCGCACGTCCTGCCAGAGCGTTTCGAGCCAGCCGAGGCTGTTCATGTGATAAATCTCCTCGCGAATCAGCGTGGTGTTGCCGAGCTTGCGGTGCGCGGCGTAGCGCGCCTCTTCCGGCGACATGCCTCGGGCAATGTTCTCGTCCGTCTCGGTCTTCGAGATACGCTTCGAGTTCGCGCGCTCGTTCCTCATCCCAATAGCGGCGGCGAAAGAATCGAGTCCAGCTCATGCGAAGCCCTCAGTCTCAGCATTCAGTCACCAGTGATGAGTGGTTAGTGACGGCACGTGGCTGACTTGTGGGTTGAGAACCGAAAACCGACAACTGACGACTGCCACTAACTTCTATGCCACTCCTTCCGCGGGCCCAGCACGCGGTTGATGGCGCGCACCAGTTCATCCCAGCGGCTGGTTTGCTGGGCCAATTGTTTGCGGCCGGCGGGCGTCAGCCGGTAGTAGCGCGCCCGGCGATTGTTTTCCGAAGTGCCCCAGAACGAGGCGATCCAGCCGCGGTCCTCCAGGCGGTGCAGCGCCGGATAGAGCGAGCCGTGCTCGACTTGCAGGACATCTTCGGAGCGGTGTTCGATAGCGTAAGCGATGGTGTGCCCGTGCGCGGCACCCAGCACCAGCGTTTGCAGAATCAGCAGGTCGAGCGTGCCCTGGAGCAGTTCGCCTTCGAGCGGAGGTGAACCCTTCTTTGGCATGCTGCTGTTATACTCCCATAGATCATCTACCACAAGAGGAAAGTGCATTGTGCCTAGTTGTTGCGAAGTTACGAGATGACCTTGTCAGGTTTTAGGTTCAGGCTTAAGAAGATTAGCTATGGGTAGGCCGGAGGAAATTTTGTGCCGGTGAGGCGCCTGGGCCATCCTCGCCAGTTATTTGCGCCAACCACCCCCCACCCCCTCCTTAACAAGGAGGGGAATTGCCGACTCCCCTCCTCTGATGAGGAGGGGTTGGGGGTGGTGATCTGGCGGGCGCCCCGGATTAAGCACTGCCGCGGCTGAAAAAACGCGGCTTCGAGGCCGCCGCCGTGAGTCAGACCGCGAAAACAATCACTTCGGGAATGCGTTGAAGCGGGCGGGGAATCCTGGTAGGCTGTGGGGGACCGGGGAGCGTCCTCCCGGAAACGAGGTAGCCAGGCTGGCGCATGAGAAAGGAGCTCGGCGCGTCAGTGGGGTTCCAATTTCTAAGAACCGCTGAGTTTCGCTTTGCGCCAGCCCGATACGAAATGCAAAGACATCGGTAACGCTCTGCAATACGTGGCACATTTGCCGGAGCGAGCAGTGCCGCCATTCTCGAAGTACCTTTTCATAGTTTATTAATTGGAGGCTTAATATGTCTGACCGTCATAACCGTCGTGATTTCTTGAAGACCTCGGCGCTGGCCGCGCTGGGGAGCGCCGCCACGCTGGGGTCTCGCGGGCAAGGATTTCTTGCCGCGCCTGCCGCGGCCGCGCCGATGGCCATGCCCCAAACTTTTCATCAAGGCTTTCCTACCGGCAAGCTCGGGACGCTTACTGTGACTCGCTTGTTCCTGGGCTGCAACCAGGTGAGCGGCTACTCGCATTCCCGCGATTTGGCCTATGTAGCCCGCTTGATGAACGAATACCAGACGGAAGAGCGGGTGATGGACACCTGGCAACTGGCCGAAGAACTGGGCATCAACACGGTGCTTTCCGATCCCTTCGAGAAGCCGGTGCGGATCATCAAGCGGTACCGCAAAGAACGGGGCGGAAAGATCCAGTGGATTTCAGAGGTTCATCCCCACAAGTCCTATTACGAAACCCGCCTCGCGGACATAAAGGAGACCCTGAGGCAGATCCTCGACAATGAGCCGAGCGCGATATACGTTCAAGGCGGAGTCGCTGATTCCTTTGTCGATCGGGGCTTGATGGAGGAGTTGGGCGAGGTTCTGGAATTGATGAAGAAGACAGGTCTGCCCTCCGGCATGGGCGCGCATTCGGTGGAAACTCCCAAAGCTTGCGTGAAGGCGGGCCTCCAACCCGACTTCTTCATGAAGACCTATCACGCGGACAACTACTTTTCAGTCACGCCACGCGGCCAACTGAAGGAGTTCGACATCATCAAGAGCGGCCCCAACAACCACGACAACATCTGGGATATCAAGCCCGAGGCGACGCGCGAATTCATGGCCACGGTCCACAAGCCCTGGATTGCCTTCAAGGTAATGGCTGCGGGCGCTATTTCCCCTGAAAAGGGCTTCCGGTTTGCCTACCAGGGCGGAGCGGACTTCATCTGCGCCGGCATGTTTGACTTCCAGCTTAAGGAAGACGTGGGGCTCGCCAAGAAAATCCTGGCTGGAAACCTGGACCGGACGCGGCCCTGGCTGGCGTAGGGGGCTTCCGGCACGAAGAGACAGCCCTCTCACCAAGGGAGAGGGCAAGGGTTCCGTTCCCCTTTTATGGGAGGATATTTCTATGAACAGACGTCTGGTGCGCCGGTTGTTCGGAGTGGTTTGTGCGGGGTTGATTCTCGGGGCGGCAGGCAGCACGCTGGCCGCGCAGGATAACCAACTCGCCCGGACGCCGCCCATGGGCTGGAACGATTGGTATCAGTACGAGTGCAAGGTGAGCGACAGCATCATGCGCGCCAACGCCGACATGCTGGTGAGCACGGGGATGAAAGACGCCGGCTACGTCTACGTGAATATCGACGACTGCTGGCAGGGCAAACGCGACGACAAGGGAGCGATCCGTCCCAACGAGCGTTTCCCCGATATGAAGGCCCTGGGCGATTACATTCACAGCAAAGGCCTGAAGTTCGGCATCTACTCGTCGCCGGGGCCGAAGACCTGCGGCGGCTACGAAGGCAGCTACCGGCACGAAGAGCAGGACGCGCGCACCTACGCCGAGTGGGGCGTGGACTTCCTGAAGTACGACTGGTGCAGCGGCGGCGAGGTCTACAAACCCGGGGAAATGCAGGGCGCCTATCGCAAGATGTACAACGCCGTGCGGCGCACCGGGCGTCCCATGGTTTACAGCCTCTGCCAGTATGGCCTGGAGGCCGTCTGGCGGTGGGGGCCGCAGGTGGGCGGCAACATGTGGCGCACCACGGATGACATTGGCGGCGATTACGACAGGGCCACGCTATTCGGCTTCCAGCACAACGGCCTCGAGAAGTTCGTGGGACCGGGACACTGGAACGACCCGGACATCCTGCAGATCGGGATCGGCAAGCTGAACAACGACGAAGGGCGCACTCAGATGACCTTGTGGTGCATTCTCGCGGCGCCATTGCTCGCAGGGAATGACCTTACCAAGATGAGCAAGGAAACGCTCGAGATTCTGACCAACCCGGAAGTGATTGCCGTGGATCAGGACTCGCTGGGCGTGGAAGGGCGCCGGGTGTGGCAAGAAGGCCCACTCGAAGTCTGGATGAAGCCGCTTGCGGACGGCAGCAAGGCTGTGGGGCTTTTCAACCGCAGCGGGTCAACTCTGCCCATCACGGCAAGGTTCGCGGCGCTTGGCGCCGGTCACTCCGCCGAGGTCCGCGACCTGTGGGCACACAAGAACCTTGGTACGATCGCCGAGAAATACTCGAGCGACGTCCCGAGGCACGGCGCCGTTCTAATCAAGATAAGAGCTCAGAATAGTAAATAGTAAATTCTAAATAGTGAATTCGAGGCGAACCCTTGCTTTCCGCTTGTGACGCCGGCAAACTCACCGAAATTTACCATTTACAATTCACTATTCATAACTTTACCAGGAGCGCTTCCTGGCGGGGCGATACTTGGCGAGGTAATCCTCGACGTCTTGATCTGAGACCGTAAGATGATTGTGCAGCGGGAGCTTGGCAGTCTCCGAGGACAGCTCCTTTTGCAGCTTCTGATAGCAGAGTGCGGCTCCGTCCTGATAAGGAAAGTGCCTTTCTTCAAAAGCCCGGTTTGAGATAGTCAGAGTGAATTCCCGGTCCTCAGATCGTGCGGCGACCACCCGATAGCAATAGTCCCTGCCGCGGGGTTTTAGTTGAAACCCGGTATATTGGATAACAGCGCTCACGGTGCTGGATACCTCCAAAGTCGGGCGACTCCCGCCGGCCGGGGGTCGCCCGAAGTGTTAGAGCTTTGTGACGTTTTCAGCCTGGAAGCCTTTGGGCCCCTTGGTTACCGTGAATTCCACGGAGTCGCCTTCATTAAGCGACCTGAAACCGTTTGACTGGATGGCGGAGTGATGAACGAAAACATCATCACCGGAGGAGCGTTGGATGAAACCGTACCCCTTCGCGTTGTTGAACCACTTTACCGTACCTTGTTCCTTCTCCATGTTTGTTGTTGTTCCTTTTGGAATTGAAAATTGTCTTGCTCTGCCCTGCAACCAAGCGCCCAAAGCAAAAAAGCCACAGAATCATGTATTTTGCGGCCACCTCACTTTTTAGCCTGCCGGTCACATAAACTGATCAAGTCTATTGATTATACAGGTTTGGGGCGGATTGCGCCAGCCTTTTTTACCTAGCCGACGACGGGCGTGCAATCAGCAGGATGCCCTGCAAAACGAATCCTGTCAGGAAACCCCACATCAGGTTAGTCGTTACGAGGGAAACCACTCCCACGCACACAGCGATGGCAAGCAGCGGTAGGCGACGGATAATGTCGCGCAGGTAAGCCGCATGTTGGATTCCAACGTAGGCGAGCAAAACTCCCAGAACGGCGGCAGGAATGAGGTGCAGGAGGCCCAGGGCGGCCCGGCCAAATAATGCCAGCAGAAGGCAAACCGCGCCGATAACATAGCTGGACCTGGGGCTGCGCGCGCCAAATTGGTAGTGAGCGGTCACCCCTCCCGAGCCGTGGCAGAGCGGCGGCGCCTGAATCATTCCCCCCAGCAGGTTAATGATGCCGATGCTCGTGCACAATCTTCGCACCGTGACGCGGCGAGCCTGTGGGCCATAGAGAATCTGTGCGGTATTCTCGGTCGCCACGACGGAATTGCCGAAGGTCAAGGCAAATTGCGGAACCACCAGCAGGGTCAAAACTCGGCGCAGTTCGCCAAGCTGCGGGTGCAGGAAAGTCAGCGGCACCGGCCCCCAGCCGAGCGCCGGAAGCTTTCCCCATTGACTCAGGAATCCCAGCGTGATTCCCGCGGCCAACAATACCAAAGCCGCAGGCAGCCGGCGCGAGCTTCGAAGCAACAGCAAGAGACCGGCGCCAACCATTGCGATTTCCCAACCGGCTACCAACCGGCCGGTTCCTAAAGCCACCGCAGAACGCGGGCTGAACATCAGCCGCAAGCCTTCGCGCGCGAGCAGCAAACCAAGACCCAGTTGGATGCCTCTGACGATGGGGAGGGTGAACAACTTCGCAAGCCAAGTAGCAAGGTTGGTGACCCCCACGAACCCCACGAGCGCACCCATAAGGAGCCCGGCGCTCGCGATCGAGGAAGGTGGAAGCGCCATGGCCAGGGCAATCGCCGCCACCGCCTTGAAGGGCTGAACGGCCATAGGGATTTGGAAATAACGGCCAGCCAGAATGTAGGTTGCCCCGGCGACCAGAAACGCTGCGGTAGGATTTACGTGGTTGAGGGAAATGAGGGCAATGGCGATGGGAAACAGCACACCGATGTCGCCGAACGCGCCGGCGACATCCCAGCGCGTCAAGGGCCAGCGAATGGCTTGTGCTTCCGCTTTGGCTACCGCTCCCAACGCCTACGACCTCCTCTGGAGGGGGCGGATGATCATGACTTCGGTGGCTTTGATGAGCGCCGCCGCGGTCTCCCCCACCTTGAGGTCGAGGTCATGGGAAGCGTCGCTGGTGATGATGGAAGTGACAGTTTGTCCACCTACATCCAGCACCACTTTGGTCAGCAACCCCACCGTTTGCAGCCTGATGATGCGCCCCACCAACTGATTTCGTCCGCTGATCACGTGCTCAAGACCGGCCCCGACGCCTGAGACCGGCGCGTTGGGCAGGACTTGGGCTGTGGAAGTTGAGTTCCCGCCATGTCCCCGCTCACCCTTTTGAAATAGCAGGCGATCAACCTCCGAGCGCGGCACGCGATGATGCCCTCCAGGCGTCATTACGGTCTTGATCTTGCGCTTGTAGATCCACTGCTTCAGAGTCGGATAGCTCACGCCCAACTCTCGCGCCGCTTCCGGCACATGAAGGAGTTCCATGAAAACCCTCTCATCAAATATGGCTCAGATAACGTATTATATATGAATCAATACGACTTCCCTATCGGTTTCATGCCGCCTTCAATTGGCCGATCGCGAAGCCCCGAGGCCTCGACATTCCCGCGAAAGCTGGAATCCGCTCAGGATTCCTTGGGAAATTTATTGCGTGGGGTCTGGATTCCCGCTTTCGCGGGAACGACGTGGGGTGGGAATGACGAGGGCCGGGTTGGGCCTGCTACAGGGTTGGGCAAGCCCTATCCCTACACGTTGTAGGGGGACAGCTTGCCGTCCTCGCTTCGCTGCCAGGCTGAGCGCACAAGGCGGGCGGGCACACTTACCCTTTCACTCGGGGAGTCACTTTTGATTGCCCATAGCAGGGCGGGGGGTCGGGGGCCAAGACTTGAGGACAGCCTCAGCTTGGGAGCGGCGCCTTCAGATTTGACTTGGTAAGGGCGCGGGAGAGTTGGCCTTCCACTGTTTCCTTTGTGGTCCCGCGCACGACGGCGATTTCGTCCACCAGCAATTGCCAGGCGCGGTCCATCATTTTCTTCTCCCGGAATGAAAGCGGTTTAGCTTGGTTCAGGATGATTAGAGCTTTCAGCACTTCCGCAACTTGTTGCAGCGACCCATTTCGCATCTTCTCGGAATTCTCTTTGAACCGCCCCTTCCAATCCTGCGGCGACTTACTTTTCCCCTTCTGCAGGAAATCGACGATGGTGCTTATTTCGCTGGTCCGGGTCACTCGCCGCAGCCCAACATTGACCACGCTGTTTATCGGCACTATCACCCGCATACTCCCCGAAGTGAGCCGAAGCAGATAGAACATTTCCGGCTGGCCTGTCAAATTCCGAGTGGAAATCTGCTCGACGACACCCACACCTTGATTGGGATAGACTACTTTATCGCCTATCTGAAACGACATAATTTTCCTCGGCTATGATGAGAATGAATGCACAGCACAAACATAGTAGTCTATCTCTTGACGGAGATCAATGTCAATGGCACGGATCACAAAATCAATTGCCCATCCCGATCCCTGCGGTTTGTAATTTCCTTGACTCCCTGCATTCGCGATGCTAGGGTTCTCGTGGGGTTACCCATTCAAATGTCGGGGGCTTAGGACTCGGGAAATTTGTCGCAGTTTGAATAGACTGTGCTGCCACGAGACGCTGCGGCCTCAGATGGCACCTCAGTTCGTAGGGTTGCAAGTAGAGCCTTTCACTTAATCCATAACCTGCACTTTTGCATATTTGAAGGATTCGAAGCGAGCTAAACCTGGTGAGATTCTGAGTTCAAGGATTCTCACGCGGTTAGGCCGCGCCATTTTTCAGTGGGGAGAGGCAAATATGGATAAGTCAAATCGGTTCAATTCATTGGCGATAACGGAAACCGTCCTTTTCGCTTTGCTGGTGACACTTTTTCTAGCCGCCGTGCCGCTGCGGGCAGACGTCTTCGGCACCGTACTAGGAACTATCACCGATCAGAGCGGAGCCGTGGTACCAGGAACAAAAGTCATTCTTCAAAACAGCCATACTGGCCTGCGGAGGGAAACTGTAACGGATACGGCTGGAAACTATGAATTTCTGGCAGTTCCGGTAGGCGAGGATTATCAAGTCGTGGTGGAAGCCACCGGATTTCAAAAGTCCGCTCAATCGGGTATCAAGCTCCTTGTGGACCAACGGTTCCGCGCCGACTTCCGGCTTCAAGTGGGCGCGGTAACGCAGGAAGTAAGCGTCTCCGCCAATATCGCTCAAGTGGAAACCGTAAACACCCAGCTTGGCGACGTCATCCAGGACAAGAAAATGGAGGACTTACCGCTCAACGGCCGCAGTTACCTCGACCTCATGGGCTTGCAGACCGGCGTGGTTCCGGTCAACACCACGGGCTCGGGCCAGGCGATTTCGGGCAATATAACCGGCGGGTTGCTCTCCGTGAATGGGGCGCGAGAGGATGCCAACTTGTTCATGGTGAACGGCGGCAATGTCGAAGAAGTCGGCAACAATGGAACTTCGATCCTGCCCACGCTCGACTCGATCCAGGAATTTCGCCTGCTGACGAACTCCTTTGACGCTGAATACGGGAATTTCTCTGGCGCCATCATGAATGCCGTCACCAAGTCGGGCACCAACTCCTTTCATGGGACGGCCTTTGAGTTCGTGCGCAACCAGAAGCTCGATTCGCGCAACTTTTTCGATGTCAATCAAATCAACCCTATCACAGGGGCAGAAATACCAAATAGCGCCATCGGAGTATTCCGGCGCAACCAGTTCGGGGGCGTATTGGGCGGCCCCATCATGAAAGACCGTCTTTTCTTCTTCATTGATTATCAGGGCACACGAGAGTCGCGCGCCGCCTCCACGGGTGTTGTCCCCGTACCCTCCGCCCTGGAAGATAGTGGGGATTTCTCGGATGTGGCTACGACCGGCTATCAACCGCTCACGGGCATGGTGCGAGGTGACAACAACCCCGCGGACGGCGCCATGCCGACTGTCTTGAGCCAGAGACTCGGCTACACAGTCAATCCCGGCGAGCCTTACTGGGTCCCCGGCTGCACCACGCTGGCCAACGCCCAAGCCGGGATGTGCGTATTCCCGAACCAGGTCATACCGCAATCTGCGTGGTCTCCGGCCGCCAAAGGGCTGTTGAAATTCATTCCCGCGCCTGTGGCTTCGCTTTCGAGTGGCACGCCGTTTTTCTCGAGCGCGGCCTTCCCCGCCACCACGCGCGACGACAAGTTCGCCCCGCGTATTGACTTTGTCAACAAGCTGACGGGCGACTGGAGCTTCTACTATCACTTTGACGATGCGTCGGTGATTAACCCTTATGCCAGCTCGAATGTACCCGGCTTCACGGCCACAAGTCCTTCCCGGGCCCAGCAAGTCAACATGAGCAATACTCGCACCATCAGCAGTACGGCCGTCAACGAGTTCCGCGCCAACTTCGTTCGCGTAGCCTACCCGGGGACCCTGCCCTCAGGAGGGGTGGGGAAAGTCAGCTCCTTCGGATTCGAGGAAAGCGGGCTCGGATTGCTCCCCCAGAATCCAACGGTCGAAGGTGTTCCCCATATCTCATTAAACCAGTTGGGCGTGTCGTTTGGTGCGGCATTGCCAAGCGGCCTCGACCAAAACGCCTGGAGTTTCCAGGACAACTACTCAAAGATCATTGGCAGACACACCCTGAAGTTCGGCGCACTTTTTGGGTACAGCCAATGGAACCTCCTGGGCGGAGGAAGCCTGGATGGCGTATACAGCTTCAACGGCAACGAGACCGGCAACGACTTCGCCGATTTTCTGCTGGGTGCGCCGGATGGATTCCACCAGGATTCGCAAGTCTGGATCGAATCGCGCGTGAAAACCGCCGGGGCATTCGCCCAGGATAGCTTCCGCTTGAGGCCCAACTTCACATTGAATTACGGGTTGCGGTGGGAACTGGGCGAACCCTGGCACGACACCAAGAACCGGCTGCAGAGCTTCGTCCCAGGCTTGCAGTCCAAGCTCTATCCCAACTCTCCGGAAGGCTGGGTCTTCCCCCTCGATCCCGGTATCCCTCGCACCATCGCGCCAACGCGGCGGCACAACTTTGCCCCCCGCCTTGGAATAGCCTATTCGCCTTCGTCTTCGGATGGCTTCCTGGGTAAACTCTTTGGCGGCCCCGGCTCGACCAGCATCCGCGCCGCCGCCGGCATGTTCTACACCTCGTTCAATACGAACTGGCAGGGCTACGAAGCTGGGGATCCTCCCTTCTCGAACTTTTTCGTAGTCCCGACCTTGGTTTACCTCGAAGAACCCTACAAGAGCCGCCTTAACGGCAACAATCCGGGGCAGCGTTTTCCCGTTCCACCCTTGTCGCCCGATGTGAGTTTCGCCTCGTTCCTGCCCATCAATGGCGTGGGTTATCAAACCACCAATGTCACTCCCTACTCGGAGGACTTCAACATCACCATTCAACGGGAACTTGCCAAATCGACGGTTTTCACCATCGGGTATGTGGGGACGCGCGGCCACCACCTCTTCTCCGAGGTGGATTACAACCCCGCCAACGCGGCGGAATGCCTTCAAATCGCCAGCCTGTACAATGCCGCAGGGCTGGCGGGCCAGGGATGCGGCCCAGGCGGCGAAGACGGCATTTACTCGATCGGCGGGCAAACCTTCAATGGCACGCGCCCCTACTCGGTCACTTCGGGGCGCTACCTCAGCCAAGGGTTGCTGGACTTCCTGGATAGCACCTGGGAAGCGACCATGGGCAACTCGAACTACAACGCCCTGCAACTTTCCGTCAACAAGCAAGTGGGAGCGTTCCGTCTCCTCGGCGCCTACACCTATTCGAAAGCACTCGACGACGCCTCGCAATTTCTGGACCTGATCAACCCGTTCAACTACAGGCTCAGCAAATCGCTTTCGGTCTTCGACATGACGCACAACTTTGTGTTCAGCTACTCTTATGATTTGCCGTTCCACCACCTCACGCACAGCAAAAACGGCATTTTATTCAGAGCGCTCTCGGGCTGGGAGATCGCAGGCGTCACTCGCTTTACCACCGGTGTCCCGGTTTCGCTCTCCGAGACGGATGACAATTCACTCTGTGGTTGCGAGATCCTGGGCAACTCCGCGGTGGATTTCCCCGACTATAACAACCAGCCGATCCAGCATTTCAACCCGCGGAACTCGAATGGCTTCCAACAGTTTTCGACGGACCCCTTTACCTCCGAGGCGCTCGGCCAGCAGGGCACCGCGAATCGCCGCTTCTTTCATGGCCCCGGCCTGAACAACTGGGATATGTCGCTTTTCAAAAACGTCCGCATCACCGAGCATACGTCCCTTGATTTTCGGGCGGAGTTCTTTAACGTGTTCAACCACGCTCAGTTCACGACGCCCGTGGGCAACATCACGGCGGGCAACTTTGGCGATATCACCTCGGCCAATAGCCCGCGCATCGGACAGGTCGCCGTGAAGCTTCACTTTTAGCGAGTTCCAACCCGGAAGCTGCCGGACCACCCTGAGTGATGGAGGCGTCCAATGAAAAGGACGGAAGCCGGTATCGTGGCCTCTCGTCGCCGCTTTCTCGAGTCCCTAGCAGCCATCTCTGCGGGCTTGGCATTGCCTCATTCCGCCGCCGGCCAACTATGCCCCGTGCAGCCGGGCACGGTTCGGGACAGGTTGTGGGTATTCTGCAATCCCATTAACGCCGACTACGATATCGTCCGCCGGCGGACTGTGATGTCGCCGTTCGAAAGCGCGGTATACATGGGTGCGCCGAACATCATCATGACCAACCAATACCCCGGGGCCGGCGAGGAAGAGATGTACCGGAAGATAGAGTATAAGCCCTGGGAATCGCCTATCGAGCAATACGCGTTCCCCTTGAGAATGCTTAAACGGGTGGTTTGGTCTATTGTGGGCGCGGGTGGTGTCACCCATGACTCCGAGAGAAAAGAAGTCATGGCCATGGCTTTCAAGGAACCCAATATTGTGGGGATCTACATGGACGACTTCTTCCATGACAAGTCGGATCCCGCGCCCGCCAGCCTGACACTCGATCAACTTCGCGGCATTCGGCGGCAGCTCAAAGGCCCCGGAAAGAAACTGGATTTGTACGTGACCCTCTACACAAACCAGTTGGATCGGCCCATCGGCGAGTATCTGGCGCTGTGCGACGTGATCTCGATAGCGACCTGGGAGCCGGCGGAGCTCGCGAATCTGGAAGCGAACCTGGCCAAGCTCGAGAAACTCGCTCCCCAATCCCGAATAATCCTCTCCTGCTATACTGCCGCCTTTGACGGCAAGCAAGTTCCCCATTGGACGGCCCTGCCGGTTCCCGCCATGCAACACCAGTGTGAGGTGGGTTTGCGATGGCTCCTCCAGCGCCGAATCGATGGCATATGCATCTATGGCAACTTCCTCGACTTCGACTGGGAATGCATGCGCTGGGCACGCGAGTGGATCCGGAAGGTCGGGGACACCCAGCTCTGATCCGGTATTTTCTTGAACGTGGAGGCTTGTGACATGTCAAACCATCGTGCGGGCCAAGTGTCCTGTAACGTAAATTCGTTGACTAAGTCAAGCGTTACCGCAGCCCCGTCAGGGGCGACAGCATGCGGCCCAGGGCGAAAGCCCTGGGTTGGACAGCCCTCACCCCGCCTTCGGCACCCCTCTCCCGCGTCGGCGGGAGAGGGGACGGGGGTGAGGGAGCCCATCCTGACCCACGGCTCGCGCCGTAGGCTACATGCTGCCGCCCCTGACGGGGCTGCGGAGACATCCTCACAGCCGGATATTTATGCAACGAATTTGGGTAACAGGACACGAGCGATGCACCGTCGTCAATTTCTCCAAACTGCGGCGGCAAGCTGCGGATTCTCACTGTGCGCTTTTGGACAGCTCATCCCGCCCAAGCCGGGCACGGTCCGCGACCGGTTGTGGGTGTTCTGCAATCCCGTGAATGGCGACTATGAGTATGTGCGCAAGCGGTCGGTAATTACGCCTCTCGAGGGCGCAGTCTACCTCGGCGTTCCCAACATGATCATGGTCAATCAGTATCCCGAGCGAAACGGCAGGGCTCCTTTGAAACCAGGCCAGGATGGATGGTACATGCCCTGGGTGCCTCCGTTTGAGCTGTATGCTTTTCCCTTGCAAGTCGAGAAGCGGGTGGTCTGGTCCATTGTGGATGCAGGCGGGGTCACCATGGACTGGGAGCGGAAGCAAGTGCTGGCAATGGCCCGCCGCACGCCCAACTTCGTTGGCGTCTTTATGGACGACTTCTTCACCGAGGAGGGAGCGAAGGTGGCGAGTCTGTCGCTTGAGGAGTTGCGCGCTGTTCAGCATGAACTCAAGGGAGGCAGCAAGAAGCTTGATCTGTACGTCACGTTCTATACCCAGATGTTGAAGCGCCCGGTCGCCGAGTACTTGAAGCTGATTGATGTGATTACTTTCTGGACGGGCGAGACCGCTGATATCGACCACCTCGACGAGAATCTTGACAGCCTGAAGAAATTGGCGCCCGGGTCGCGAATCCTCCTCGGGTGTTATACCGCCGACTACGATGGAAAGCGAACTCCCAAGTGGCTGCCACTCCCAGTTGCCAAGATGCAGCATCAGTGCGAAGTGGGTCTCGAATGGCTCCGGCAAGGCAAGATCGAAGGGATCATTATTTACGGAAACTTCTTTGACTTTGGCTGGGATTCCATCAAGTGGGCTCGCGAGTGGATTCAAAAAGTCGGGGAGACTAGGCTCTGATCATTCCCTCCTCCGAGCGTGAAATCCCAGCCCTCTCCCCCTTGGGGGAGAGGGTGGCGCGCGACAGCGTTTTCACCAGCCGTCGCGGGACGGGTGAGGGGGTCCAATCCGGACCAATTACGTCGTTAATCATCGGAACTGCAGAGATTCTTCGCTGCTATGAAAAATAGGCCGAGACATCATCAATGGATCCCCCGCTTTCGCGGGGTTGACGCCTAGTCTGTCATTCCCGCGAAACTTGTCCTCCGCGAAAGCGGGGGAGCGAAAATCCAGCCTTTTTTCATGCACAGTGGTGAGCAGAGGGATTATAGCGTCTTCGCCCAGCATGACACCGCTTGATTTTTTCACACCTTCATGGAATAGTCGCTCACGTTGACAGTGACGGAATCGCAGGAACGCCGTCCGTAACATCCTAATCTGAAACTCTCAATCACCTGGAGGCACGTTCAATGAACAGCAATCAATCAGGCTTGAAGATACACCGGCGGCAATTCCTCCAAACTGCCGCGGCGGCAAGCTGCGGACTTTCACTGCCCGCCTGGGGGCAGCTTGCCGCGCCCAAGGAGGGCACAGTCCGCGACAAGCTGTGGCTGTTCAGCAACCCCACCAACGCCGACTGGGGTATTCTCCGCAAGCGCTCGGTGATGTCGCCATTCGAGGCGGCCGTTTACATGGGGATTCCGAACATCTTCATGGTGCAACAGTATCCGGGCAAGGGCGAGGAGGGCCAGTACAAACCGTTCGAGCCGCCCTTCGAGCAGTACATGGTGCCGCTCACGATGCTCAAGCGCGTCGCATGGTCGCTGACGGGCGCCGGCGGCGTTACCCATGATTGGGAAAGAAAGCAAGTTCTGAGCATGCTTCAGAAGTTTCCCAACATGGTCGGCGTCTACCTGGACGACTTCTTCCATGACAAACCCAAAACCGGCGAAGGGGTCGGAAGCCTCTCGGTGGACCAATTACGCGACGTCCAGCGGCAGCTCAAAGGCCCGACAAAGAAGATGGACATTTACCTGACGTTCTACGCCCACCAGTTGAAACTGCCTATCGCCGAACATCTGAAGCAGATCGACGTGATCACGCTTTGGATGTGGAAGCCCGAAGAGTTGGCCAACGTGGATTCTTATATCGCCCAGCTTGACAAGCTCGTCCCCCGGTGCCGCAAGATGGTGGGCCTCTATACAACTGCACTGAACGAAGGCAAGACTCCGGCGTGGACGGGCATGCCGGTTCCGCTCATGCAGAAACAGTGCGAACAGGCTCTGAGTTGGCTGCGCAGCGGCCGCATCGAGGGCATCTGCGTGTACGGCGGAACCACCTTCGACCTGGGCTTCGAGGCGGTGGATTGGACTCGCGAGTGGATCAAGAAGGTTGCGCCGACCAAGGTGTGATCCGCTATCCTTGACATCCTTCCGTTAAAGGTGATAAGAACCCCAAGGCTGATAGGTGTGGCTTTTGGGGGGCGATACTGTACTTGGTTGATACTGAACTTACAAGAGGAGGATTTGAAATGGAAAGACTAGCCATCGAAGGTGGCCCGAAGGCGGTAACAAACAAATTGCAAGGCTGGCCGCACTTCGACGAGAAGGCAATCGCAGCCGTCACGGACGTGCTGAGGTCCGGGAAGGTCAACTACTGGACCGGAAAGCGCGGCATGGAATTCGAGAGCAAGTTTGCGGAATGGCAAGGCAGCAAGTACGCCATCAGCGTGGCGACGGGCACGGCGGCGCTGCATGTGGCCCTGACCGCCTTGGGCATTGGCCCGGGCGACGAGGTGATCGTCCCGAGCTACACGTTCATCGCCACCAGTTTCTCCGTGGTGCAGGCGGGCGCGATCCCGCGCTTCGCGGACGTGAACATCGAGGACCACTGCATCAGCGTTGAATCGGCTGAGAAGCTGGTGAACGAGCGTACCAAAGCCATCATACCCGTGCACCTATATGGCAACGTGTGCGACATGGACAAGCTGCTGGCCTTTGCCAAGCGCCACAACCTTTTCCTGATCGAAGACAACGCGGAAGCCTTTGGCGGGAAGTACAAAGGCAAGAAGACAGGCACCATGGGAGAAATGTCGGCCTGCAGTTTCTGCCAGAACAAGACGTTCACGACCGGCGGCGAAGGCGGAATGGTCACGACTGACGACGAGGACCTGGCGTGGCGCGCGCGCAGCTTCCGCGACCACGGCTACGACGTGAAGGAGCGCCTGGCGCTTATGGAGCTCGAGCAGAAACTCCCCTACATCCACAACATGGTGGGATGGAACTACCGCATGACGGAAATGCAGTCGGCGATCGGGCTTGCAGAACTCGATCGCATTGACAACTGGAACATGCCGGCGCGCCGCAGGAACGCCCACATCATAATGGAGGCGCTGTGCGCGAGGCCGGAGATCAAGTATGGCCCCATCGATACGCCGGAGCGCCAGAACGGCTGGTACACCATGGCGTTCTCGCTCGATATCGAGAACATGAATTGTACGATTCAGCAATTCGTCGAAGCGGCGGGCGCAGAGGGCGCACCGTGCTGGAAAGTGTTCTGGCCGCAATGCCACACCGAGCGCGCCTTCCGCGAGTTCAACTCCTTCGGCCGGTCGGGATTCCCCTTCCGCTCCAAGGAATACGCCAACCCCGCAAGCGTGGACTACTCGCAGGTCAAGGTCCCGAATGCGCTCTGGCACGAGACGCACACGTTCACGGTGTTCCCCTTCCCCACCTTCTCGGAAGAAGACACGAAGCAGATCGCGCATGCAATAGTGAAAGTGATCAAGGCGTATTCAAAGAAGGGATAATGGAACGAGGCTGGGGTGGTGCAGACATTGCCCTGTATGTCTGCGCCCTGTGTCGCCGACATAGGCTTTCCGTGGTATGGCGCGAGTCCTGAAAGTGTGGTGGCCGAAAGGACGCGGACCGCAAAGTCGGCGGTCCGCGCTACCTCGCATTAGATTTGTGCAAGACGTACCCGCCCGTCCACATACCAGCCCTCGCCCCCTTGGGGGAGAGGCTGACCCGCGCAGGCGCTTTCATCAGCCGGTACGGACCGGGTGAGGGGGTCGCAGGCGCACTCGAGAATCTGAATTCGGCAACCATTGGAGGATCATGAAAGACAAAGTCGCTTGGGGAGTTGTAGGTTCGTGCGGAATTGCGCGCCGGCGCACCATTCCAGAAGGAATCGTTCCGGCTGCGAATGCCAAGCTGGTGGGTTTGTACGACTGCAATCAGGAAGGCAACGCGGAGGCCGCACGCACGTTTGGGACGCAGGCGTTCAAGAGCCTGGAAGAGTTGCTGGCGGCGGAGATCGATGCCGTCTACATCGCCACGCCGGTTAATCTGCACAGCGAGCACACGGCGCAATGCCTCAAAGCGGGTAAGCACGTGCTTTGCGAGAAGCCCCTGGCCTCGAGCGTCGCGGAGGGGAAGGAAATGGCGGCGCTCGCCGAGCGCTCGAAGGTACAGCTCGGCGCGGCGTTCATGATGCGCTTTCAGTCGCAGCACCAGGAAGCGCTCAAGATCGTCCAGTCAGGAAAACTGGGAAAGCCCGTCTTCGGCCGGGCGCAGCTTTCCTGCTGGTATCCGCCGATCGAAGGCGCTTGGCGGCAGGACCCGAGCCAAGGCGGTGGCGGTTCGCTCGCGGACATGGGAGTCCATTGCATCGACCTGCTCGAGATGTTCTTTGGTCCCGTGGCCTCGGTCAGTTGCTGCATCGGCAACCTGGTGCACCCTTACCGCTCGGAAGATAGCGCCCTTGCCATGCTGGTGTTTCAAAACGGGGCGCTAGGGACCGTCGACACGTTCTTCTGCATACCGGACGAGAGCAGCCAGAACGTCCTCGAGCTGTACGGGTCGGACGGCAGTATTCTTGCCAAAGGGACTGTCGGCCAGGGGAGCCAAGGGGAGATGGTGTTCTATCCGCGCCCGCAGGGCAAGGGATACGAAGCCCAACAGGCCCGCGACGCGGGCCAGGGGATTGCGCTCAAGCCGGCCCCGGTCAACACTTACCGCGCCGAGATCGAGGAATTCAGCCAGGCAATACTCGAGGGCAGGAAATCGAAGCTCGACTGCGCCGAGGGCCTGCGCAACCAGCGGATTCTCGAGGCCTGCTACGAATCGGCGAGGACTTCGCGCACCGTGAGGATTTGAAGCTGGCAGCCAACCGTGATGGGTGTAGCGGCGGCTTTATGAGTCTGTGTGAGAACTCGTGTTTGCTGTCATTCCGAGGAGCCCCAGGCGACGAGGAATCTCGCAGTGCCTGGAAAATACTCAGAGCGAGATTCCTCGCATCGCTCGGAATGACACTCCAAAAGAGATTTTCACACTGCCTCTCTATGCCGCCACGCGCCTATCGCGACGGCCGGAGCACTGGCTGCGCATAGACCGTTATTGATTATTTCTTAGAAGGAGGATCGACCATGAGCGAAGATCCAAAGAAAGTTGGACGCAGGGATTTCATCGGCACGGCAGCGGCTGCGGCGGGATTCATGATCATCAAACCGCAACATGTGCGGGGCACAGCCATAAACTCGTCGCTGCGTGTGGGCTTGCTCGGTTGCGGAGGGCGCGGCAAGGGTGTAGCGACGGCCCTTTCCAGGCACCCTAAGGCCTGTTACGTGGGGCTGGGCGACCTCTTCAGCGACCAGCTTGATAAAGCCAAGCAGCAATTCGACTCCATCAATGCCGCCAAAGGCCACCCGGCCATCGACCCCAAGCTCATGTTCAGAGGGCCGAAGGCTTACCAGGCCATGGCGGAGTCAAACCAGTTCGACGTAATCCACATCGCCACGCCGGACTTCTTCCACCCAATCCATCTCGAGGCGGTCGTCGCCGCGGGCAAGCATTGCTATTGCGAGAAGCCCACCGGGGTGGATGTGCGCAGCGCGAAAAAGATCAAGGAACTGGGTAAGAAGGCCGAAGGCCGCATGAGTCTCGAAATCGGCTTCCAGATTCGCTACGCCCCGCCCTATGTTGAGATGGTGAAACGCATTCACGACGGGGCCATCGGCAAGATCGCTCAGGCCTCGGTGTATTACCACGCTACGACGCTTACCTATCCGCCCCGCCGGCCGGACGCGAGCCCGCTCGAGCTGCGGGTGCGCAACTTCTACTGGGACCGAGTCCTTTCCGGCGACATCATCGTGGACCAGAGCCTGCACGTGATCGACATCTGCAACTGGGTGCTCAAGGATCACCCCCTCAAGGCTATCGGCACGGGTGGGCGCAAGGTGCGCGAAGATTGGGGCAACACCTGGGACCACTTCGATGTTATCTTCACTTACCCGAATAACGTGCGCGTCAGCCTGAACCACGTGCAGTGGGGCACTTGGCTGTGGGACGTGGCGGAGCGCTTCTTCGGCTCGCGCGGCGTTTCCGAGTCGCACTACTCGGGCGTGGTGGGCATCTATGGCGAAGAGCCTTGGAAGTGGGAAGGCGGGGGGGATGGCAAGATCTCTCCCAGCACCAACTTCTACGCCATCGGACGCGGCGGCACGGAAGAGCAGAACGCGGGCACCTTCCACGGCGCGCTCGATGAGGCGGACAACGAGAAGACCAAGGCCTTCATCGACAGCATCCTCACCGGCAAGTACCACAACCAGGCGGCGCAGGGCGCGGAGTCCACGCTGAGCGCGCTCCTGGGACGCATGGCGGCTTATACCGGCCGCGAAGTCACCTGGGATGAGCTGCTGGCCTCGGACCAATACTACGACCCCGAACTCGAAGGACTCGACCTCACCCCGCTCGAGCAGTTGTCGTAAGCTTGGTATCGCGCCGCAAGTCCCGCCCCCCGTCGGGAAGCTGGCCCTCTCCCCCTTGGGGGGTGAGGGTGCCCCGCACCGGCGCTTTCATCAGCCGGTGTGGGACGGGTGAGGGGGTCGCGTCTCCCCGTGCGAGTGGGCAAACAACCAATTCCGGAAACGAACGATTATGGCAACCACCGCTGTCGCTAATCCGCCCCAACTGCGCCGTGTCTTGAAACTTTGGGACCTGGTTTTCTACGGGATCATCCTGATCCAGCCCATTGCCCCCATCGGCATCTTCGGTATCGGCCAGAGGCTCTCGCGCGGCCACATCTCAACCGCGATTCTCGTGGCGATGGCGGCCATGGTGCTCACGGCCGTCAGCTATGGACGCATGGCCGGCATTTATCCTTCCGCCGGTTCCGCTTACACCTACGTCGGCCGCGGCCTGAACAGCTACGTCGGTTCGCTGATCGGTTGGGCGATGGTGCTCGACTACTTGCTCATCCCCATCATCAACGTCATCTATCCCGCTCTGACCTTCAAGCGCCTCTTTCCGCAAGTGCCTTACGCCCTCTGGGTGGTGCTGATTGTGGGCATCATCATCTTCCTGAACCTGGTCGGCATCCGCTTCACGATGCGCGCCAACGAGATTCTACTGTTCGTGGAATCGGTGGTGGTGGTGGCCTTTGTATACGCGGCGGTCCGCTACCTGCTTCACCTGCATGGAATCGGAGGGATGGTTTCGACCGCACCCTTCTACAACCCGAAGACCTTCGACTTTGGCGCCCTGCGCACCGCGACTTCGCTCGCCGCGCTGACTTACATCGGCTTCGACGGCGTGACGACCCTCGCCGAAGAGGTGGAGAATCCCAAACGCACGGTTCCCATCGCCACGGTCCTGGTCTGCGTCATCTGTGGATTGCTCAGCGTTCTGGAAGTCTACCTGGGGCACCTTGTATGGCCTGATTATAGCAGTTTTAGTAATATCGAAACAGCTTTTCTGGATGTGTGCGCCCGGGTGGGAGGGATGGCGCTCTTTCAGGCGCTGTCCGTGATCCTGATCGTGGCCTGCTTCGGTACGGGTCTGGCCGGAATCGCCGGGGCGGCGCGCTTGCTTTACGGGATGGGGCGCGACGACGTGCTGCCGCGAAAGTTTTTCGCGCGCCTGGATGCGAAGCGCAACATTCCCGCCTTTAACGTAATCCTGATCGGCTTGCTAACGCTCGCGGGCTCGCTGCTCATAAGCTACGAACGCTCGGCGGAGATGCTCAACTTCGGCGCTTTCCTGGCTTTCATGGGAGTCAACATCACCTGCATTCGACAGTTCTGCCTGCGCCCGCAGACCGGCCGGCGCCGCAACCTTTTGACTGACCTCGTCGCGCCCGGCTTCGCGTTCTTGTTCTGCGCCGGGATCTGGTGGAGCTTGCCCACGCCCGCGCGATGGGCAGGCGGAATCTGGTTCGCAGCCGGTATCGTCTACGCCGCCATCCGCACTCGCGGCTTTCGCGCCCAGCCTCCCAAGATGGATTTTTCTGAAATATAGGTCCAACAGAATCCAAAGCTGGGA
This sequence comes from uncultured Acidobacteriota bacterium, assembly GCA_963770415.1. Taxonomy (GTDB): domain Bacteria; phylum Acidobacteriota; class Terriglobia; order UBA7540; family UBA7540; genus CAVROP01. Next base: position 54,903 of record CAVYPU010000005.1, on the reverse strand, counting down.
CTTCGTCACCCTCGCGAAGGCGGGGGTCCACCTCACCCCAATGGATTCCCGCTTTCGCGGGAATGACGTGGCTTTACTTCGCAACCGAGATGACAAGTCCAGGCAAGTCATGGCAGGCCCTTCGTGAGCAGATCTCGATCCGAGTTCGCTCCGCGCTTCTGAAGGCTTGTGAATCGCGCCAGCGCTTGGCGGGCGCCGGCCTCGTCGCCCTGCCGCCGCCGAATCTGGGCCAGCGCATAGTAGGGCTCGGCCAGCTTGGGGTCGTCACGGGTCGCCTGCTCGAGCGCTTCGACGGCTTGCGGCAACTTACCGTCCTGGGATAAGGCCTCGCCCAAGCGATACTCGGCCAGCGCGAAGTGGGGATGACAGCGAACGGCCGCCTCGAGCTTGGCCTGGGCATCGGACGGCCGGTGCATGCGCAGCAGTGCGGCGCCGTAGAAGTAGGAAGCCAGGGCATTGCACCCCGCCTGCATCTGCTCGACGCGCTCGAAGTAGCTCGAAGCCTCCTGGTAGTCTCCACTCTGTGACTTCAAAACCGCCATCAGCAGGACCGGGCGCAGGTCCTTCTCGCCCGGCTTTTCGACTAGCGGCGCCAGAATTTTGATGGCCGGACCGCTACGGCCCAGCATGTAATCCGCCACAGCCTGCTGGTACTCGAATTCCACGGCATCAGGGAACCGCCGGGCGGCCTGCTCGGCCGCCTGCTCCGCATCGTTCAGATGCCCTGCGAGCAGGTTACACCGCACAAGCTTTTGCCAGGGGCCCCGATCTGATGGCGACTTGCGGGTCAGCTCGAGAAACGCGGGAATCGCCTTCGCGTAGTTCCGCAATGCCATTTGCGTGTCACCGTAGGCGTAGAGATACAGAGGGTCGCGCGCGGCGGCAGGCGCGCCATCAAGCAGCGCCAGGGCTTGCTTCGATTGCCCTTGGCCATTCCAAAGCTCCGCGAGCGCAGCGTAGGGCAACGACTGATTCGGGTCGTGGCGAATTGCCGCTTTCCACAGCCCGGCTGCGGCCTGTCCCGCGTCCGCCAGTATCGTAGCCAACGTTTTCAGCAGCGCCTGATTGCCATAGTCCGAAGCGGGCAGATGGCTTACCGTGGCGGCGAGCTTTTCAGAATCCCCCGCCCCGGCATAGGCTCGGGCAAGATTCACCAGGATGTCGTCAGCCCCGGGCGACTTCTCGTGCAGGCCTTCGAGCATGGGAGCAGCAGCGGTGAACCGGCCCTCCTGGAGCAGCAGCACCGCGTAGTTGTAAGCGTAGTTGGGATTCTGAGGCTCGATCTCATGGGCTTGCCGCAGATGGCGAAGCGCCTCCTGCGAGTCGTTCTGCCGCGCGAGGACCAGACCTAATAGACCCTGCGCAGGCGCGGAGCGTGGGTCCTGCCGGATCGCCTGCTCGAGCCAGCGGCGAGCGTCGTCGAGCCGTCCCTCGCGGTAGGCGGCATCCGCCTTCGCTTCGAGCGAGTCACCGGCGCGGTGCTGAGCCGACTGGTTACCACTTGCCTGCGGCGGCCCAGCCGTCAAGATTGGGCAGGTCGCCAGCAGAAGTGCGGCAACCAGGACGGCAGGTCTTAAATGTGGCTTCTGGCCCATCTCAAAGTCGCGGCGTTTTCAATCAAGAACACAGGCTAAAGCTAACAACCTATGTTTTCAATAACATTCTCAGAGAAATAGATAAGTCATCGTGCTTTCAGGAAGGCAACATTGACTTGGCATAGCAGCGGTAAGGGGGACGGCAAGCCGTCCCCCTACAGGTCGTGGGAGCGAGAGAAAAGCCGCGGACCTCCAAAAGCGGAGGTCCGCGCTTCGCAGTTTAGAAGATAAATTTCAGCGCCATCTGAACGATGCGAGGATCTCGGGCGCTGGTAACATAGCCGAAGGCGCCGGGACCGGCGGTGAAATTCCCGTTCGGGTTATTGAACTGAGCGTGGTTGAAGGCGTTGAAAAACTCGCACCGGTACTCGAGTGTTTTGGACTCGGTGATGTTGAAGTTCTTCAACAGGGCCAGATCGAAGTTGTTGATGCCGGGGCCGTGGAAGAAGTTCCGGCCGGAATCGCCGACAAAGCCCAAAAGCTCGGCGCTGAACAGCGAAGTATTGAAGTATTCCTGGCCGTTGCGCGGGTTGGTGTTACTGAGGATCTTGCCGGGTGCGCGCTCCGGTTCGTCGACGCCGCTGGTTCCAAGCAAGGAGCGGTCGTCATTCTCGGAGAGCCCCACGGGCAGTCCGGCGGCGAAAGTGGTGATGCCGGAAAGTTCCCAGCCCTTAATGGCATATTTCCCAACCCTGCCATTGGCGAAAGACAAGCTATCGAAGGGCCGGACGCTGTAACTGGCTACAAAATCGTTCGTGACGTCAAAAGAGCAGAGCGCCTTGCTCGCCTTGTAGTTCAGGGGATTGACCGCCTGTTCAAGGGCGGAGGCGTTATCCATGCACTTGGCGTACGTGTAGCCGATAAGGAACGAGGAATTCTTGCTCGTGTGGCGCAGGTTCACCTGAAGCGAGTTGTAGTTGGAGTTCGCCATCTCATCCATGTAGGCATTGCTGATAAAGAGATTGCCCAGGATGGGACGAGTTCCAAGGACGGTCTGTCCGGAGTTGGTCACATAAGTATTGCTTTCGAGGAACGGGCCGCAGGGCGTCTGTCCGGGCGCAAGCGTAGCGGCGTTGAGCGACAGGCATAGGGACTGGTCGCCGGGGTTGGACTCGAGGAAGGAGATCAAATCGTGTCCCTGCGTTCCAACGAAGCTGATACCCAGTGTCGTATTAGCTCCGAATTGACGCTGCAACGACGCTTCATAATCCTCGGCGTAGGGCATGCGGTTGGTGTGGAAGAACACCGGCGCGCCGGAGATCGGCTCCACCGCCTGCCAATTGAAGGTGGTATCGGGGTTCTTGGCCGATGAATTGGTGGGCGGGAAGTGGAAGGGGAATCGCTGCCCTTCATTGTGCCCGGTCGCCCGATCGATGTAAGGAGTCGCGAACTCGGGTGGAGAGGGGCTGACATAAAACAGGCCGTACGGAGAGTCGCCGACTTCCACGAACTGGGTCAAGTCTTCGACCGAGGTATAGAAGAGTCCCCAGCCCGCTCGGAAACTGGTCCTACCGGGACCGCCTGACAGCTTGCCAAGCAAACCGCTGTCCCACTTGGGCGAATATGCGATTCCCACTCGGGGAGCAATTCCGTCATAACTTGGTAGGTGCAAGGGTGGAAGGCACGCCCGGATCACCCGGAACCAGCCAACCTTTGGGCGCGCCGGGGAAGACTACGGACTGCACGCCCGGAATAATGGTCTCGGTCTTGCCCTGCGTGTCGTACCAGGGCTGGCTGACTTCCCAGCGCAAGCCGTAGTTGAGCGTCAGGCTGGGCTTGGCGCGCCAGCTATCCTGCACGAACCCGCTGATGTACTTGGTGCGCGAGTCGAGAAACTGCCGGCTGGACTGGATTAGTTGACCGGGAGCGCCGATCAGAAAATCGGCAAAATCGATGCCGGTTTCGCTGCCGTTGAAAGCGAAGACGCCATTCTCCGCGTAGGTGTTGCGCTCGTTGATCTCGGCGTAATGGAACTCGGCCCCGAATTTCAAGCTGTGTGTCCCAATAATATGGGCGAAGTTATCCAGAAATTGGTAGGTGTTGTTGTATTGCCCCGTGGAACCGTCCGGTAGCCCGAAATTGTAGCTATTGAATTGCATCAGGGGGACGCCCGCATCCGCAGGAACCACCGAGCCGATGCCTCCCTGGGCGTTGAAGGTCCCGTTGAAACCCAGAGAAGTCATTGAGGGCCCCAGGCCGCCGGAGGGCTCGTTAAAGATATTGGCATCGCGCATGTAACTGAAGTGGAATTGGTTCACAGACGCGGAACCGAAGCTCTTCGTATCCGAAAGGTTGAGCAATTGGGCCCGGCCGGGTGTTATGGCGTTGAAGCCGGGAAATTCGGGCGCGTTATGATAGGGGTTGTTCAGCAGGTAGTCGTCCATGAAATAGTAGGCGGAGAGCATGCCGAAACGGGAATTCCCGTCAACGCGAACACCACCTTTATCGTCCCGCAAGCGCTCGTCGATTGCAGACGTTGTGAAGTAGTCGCCCGCTGGTGTGATGATATTGGGCGACTTGATATAAGGCAGTAAGTTCGGTGTTGGGGACGCCCAGGAGGTTGGCGGTATGTACGCGTTGGGGAACACGCACTGCGCCGTCGTGGTGCATCCCGGAGTGTAATAGGCCTCACTGGCTTGAACCGGGTAGCCGAGTTGATTCGTGAGTGCGCTGGCCCAATTAGGACCAACCACCGATCCCGTCAAAGCGTCTGTGTTAGCCGAGAAATCTCCATTCCGCTCCGCCGGCGAAGGGACGGGAATCAGCCCCGTCGATTGGCCTTGAACCATGCGGGTTCCCTGGTAGTCGACGAAGAAGAACGCCTTATTGCGCTTGATAGGTCCACCGAAGGTGGCTCCAAACTGATTCTGCTGGAAGGTTCCAATGGCCGTTCCGGGAATATCGGCCCCTGTCGTGGCATTCGTCTGGTCGTAGGAATAGAAATTCCGCGCGTCAAATTTGGTGTTGCGAACGAAATCAAAGGCGTCGCCATGAATTGTGTTGGCGCCGGACTTGGTCACCACGTTCACTTGGCCGCCGCTGTAGTTACCGTACTCGGCGTCGAAGTTATTGGTAAGAATACGGAACTCCGCGATGGAGTCAAGGTTGGGAATGATGGCCGCGCCGTTGTTTCGCCCTTCTTCGACGTTCGCGCCATTCACCATGAAGCCGTTGGAAGTTTCACGCTGGCCGTTCATGGCTTCATTGCCGGAGTTCGAGATGTCGCCGGAGGTAGGCCGGTCGCTTCCCACAGCCACGTTCGAGTAAGGCGAGACGCCGGGCTGAAGCGCCAGCAAATCCGTGTAGCTGCGCCCGTTGAGCGGCACCGATTCGATCTTCTTGTCTTCGATCACCTCGCCCATTTGCGTACTGCTGGTCTCCACATGGGCGGCCGTGGTCGAAACCGTAACTTCCTGTTGCGAGGTGCCCAAGGTCAGCTTAACGTCCGCAACCAGGGCGGAGTTGGCGTCGATCACCAAGCCGGTCTGGCGATAAGGCCTGAACCCGGTCTGCTGAATGTCCAATTCGTAGGTGCCAATGGCCAGAGCCGGAAATTCGTAGAAGCCTTTTTGGTCCGTGACTACAGTCTGCTTCACCCCGGTGTTCGTGTCCACCGCGGTCACTGTCACTCCGGGAACTACGGCCCCGCTGGGGTCCGCAACCACCCCGGAAATGCTGCCCGTAATGCTGGCCCACGCCGCCAGCGTCCCAAACATCAAGAAGAGAGCTATCCCCAGACCGAACTTGTATCTCAAGCGCATTCTAGGCCCCCCTTGAAATTACAGTTTATATGGAACTGCTTTTGGACACTTACCAAAGCCGACGCCTGAAGTCTAGCAGAACGCAAGAACCCTAGCTTGCTGTTCAAGTCTAACTTGAACCTGTAGATGAAATTAGTACAACCGGGGTTGCCTCGTCAATGCTTTTAACAGGAAGGAAATAGTGCCTTAGCATTACTCGTAGCGCATGTGGCATAAACCCGAATTCCGAAGTTGCGATGCTCTATGGGAAGAAACCCCGCACCCGGCTCGCTACTCTCGCCCTCTCCCCCTGGGAGAGGACTGAAATCAATCATCGTTGACGGCCCTTTCCCTCGAGGAGAGGGAGAGCATCGTTCCATGGGCAGGGGTGATTCACTGCGGAGGTTGGGGGGCGAGCCCCATAAGCGTTTACTTGACTGCCAGACGTGCCCAAAAGCCCGCCTTGGCGGGCGATATAGTGTGGCCCACGGCGAGCCAGCCGTGGGAACAGGGGAAAGTGAGAATATCTCTTAAGCCCCGGCAGGGGCGACATAATCCCGAGGGATCGGGGAAGATTCTTCTGTCGCCACTACCGTGGCTCAAGAGTGACCGCGCACCTCGGATCCCACGGCTGGCTCGCCGTGGGCCACATTATGGCGCTGCTAACGCAGCTTCGAACAATGGAGAAACCTTTATGTAAACGCTTATGGGGGCGAGCTCGACCCAGTCTGCCAGTACGCCAGTCGGACGCTGGACACGGTCCACCGCGAATGTTAGGATTAACAACCGTAAGTTAGGCTGCAAATGGCGCCCCCATCGACAAGAGATAAAGTCTGCCTGGCATAGGGCCGAAGGGCCTTCGGCCCTGGGTAAGCACCGCCCGCACATAGGCGGGATGGGGATCTCAAACGGTATGACCGGTGCGTCCAAAATGGTCCTGAGAGTGTGGCTGTTTCCGTTCTGTCTGGCTATCGCCTTTACAGGGTGGGCGCAGCAAGCCCCGGCCCATTCCGCCTCGCGGCCCGGCGGGCAGGATTCCGCGGCTCTCGCCGCCGGCCGGAAGAGCTTCCAATCCCACTGCGCCTTGTGCCACGGACTCGACGCGCGTGGCGGAGAGCACGCGCCAGGGATTGCAAACTCCAAAACTGTCCAGCAAGAATCGGATAAAGCACTATTGCAAACCCTGCACACAGGGATTCCCGCCGGAGGGATGCCTTCCTTCAGCTACCTTCCCGAGAGCGATCTCGGCGCCGTGGTGAAGTATCTGCGCTCCTTGAGTGGGACGGCCAGCGTCGAACCTGTGAAAGGCGACCCCGCCCACGGCGAGCAGCTATTCCTCGGCAAAGCACGATGCGGCGACTGCCATATGATGGCGGGAAAAGGCGGGTTTATCGGACCCGACCTTTCGGACTTTGCCGTGGCGCATTCACCTCAGGAGATCCGTGAGTCGATCGTCCGCTCAGACCGTAAGTTGTCGCCGGGCGAAGAGGTGGTCAACGTCGAAACCATCGGCGGACAACGGTGGTCAGGCTTGGTCCGCAACGAAGACAACTTTTCATTGCAACTACAGGGGACCGACGGTGCCTTTCACATGCTCATGAAAACTGAAATCGCCAAGCTGGAACGCACCGGGCGCTCGCTGATGCCTGCGGACTACGGCACGCGGCTTAGTCCCGCCGAGTTGGATGACGTGGTCAGCTACATTTCGCATAGCGGCCGCCATGTGGAAGTGCCAGGTAGCCCCTCGGGCGAACGCCGCCGGCACCGGGAAGAATAACGGGGCATTCCGAGCCGATTCGCCGGCAGACTGAGCGGCGATCCCTTGAGCTTTCGCTCGCCACAGTTTGGTAGCGCAGACCGCCGGGCTTGCGGTCTGCGGCTTTCCGTGGTACGGCGCGACTCCTAAAAGGGTAGTGGCCGAAAAGACGCGGACCGCAAAATCGGCGGTCCACGCTACCCACCTCTTAGTGGACGTAGGCCCCCGGCCCAATCAGAGCAATGGAAGTCAAGCCTTCGTCGCCCGGCGCAAGCAGGGGTCCACGCCGAAAGAACGGGTGCCACAGTGATAAGGGGACTACATAACATGCCACGTCACGTCCGCGCGGCGCTTGCCGTTGCCGCATGCTTTATATCCGCTGTCATTCCCGCCAAGGCCGTAGCGCAAGCCGACCAAACTCCCTCCGCTTGCGTTGTCGAGCCGACCCACTTCCAAGGCTGGGACGCCGAGCGCATGGCCAATCGCTGGGTGACGCTGATCTTCGTACCCAAGCTCGGCGGGCGGCTGATGCAAGTTACCCTCGGTTCCCACTCGTACTTGTTCGTAAATCCCGTTTATCTTGGTAAGTACTTCCCTCCCGAACAGGGTGCGGGCCAAGGAAAATGGTTCAACTACGGAGGCGACAAGATCTGGCCGCTTCCCGAGGGCGAGCAGGACGAGCAACACTGGATCGTCGGCTCGGATATTTTGGATGACGGGATTTATCAGTTTCGAGTTCTCTCCACCGGCAAGACCTGCACGATACGAATGGAAGGCCCGCCGGACGAGAAAACGGGCCTCGAGTACTCGCGCGAGATCAGCATCGCCGCCGACTCGCCCAGAATCGCCTTCCACGCGGTAATGAAGAACATCACGGGGCACAGTATCCGCTGGTCGGTGCAATCCGTGTCGCAGTACAACACCGCATCGCCCAAGGATGCGACGAACTACAACCGCGATTTCTGGGCCTTCACGCTGGCCAATCCCGCGAGCGTATTTAATCGCCGATTCGACGCGCATGCGGGGCCGATCGACCACCCTTCTTACGGTGTCCTGGACAACAACCTGTTTGCGCTGCATTGGAAATATATGGAGGGCGAGGTCGGCGTAGACTCGACCGCAGGTTGGGTTACGGTCGTCGATGGGACGTCGAGTTACGCCATGGTGGAACGTTTTCCTTTCTTCCACGGCGCGGATTACCCGGAGCGAGCCTCCGTGATCTTCTATGTCAACGGGCCCAGCCTGCACCTTAACAAGGACGGAATGCCGGAGGTGTCGCGGACGAAGCTCGAGGACGTGCCGTACTACATGGAAGCTGAGCTCAATAGCCCGCTCGTGACCCTGGCTCCCGGCGAGACCTACCCCTTTGACACAGAGTGGTTTCCCACTCGCATGACGCCGCACCTGGTTGATGTTACCGATGCCGGGCCGATCGGACGCGAGCTAGTTGCTCTCCCCGCTGCCGGCGGCGTGCGGCTCACAGGTTTCTTCGGGGTGTTCTATTCCGGCCGCCTGGTGGCACGCCTCTACGACGCTCGGGGCGTGGCGCTCAAAGCCGTAGATGTAGCGAAGGCCGATCCGCTCGAAGCCGTTTCATTGGACTCGACCATTCCCGCGCCTCCTGAGACTGATCGAGTGGCCCTGCACCTCATCGATGAGCGCGGAGTGGACCGCGGTACTCTGGGAGAAGTGAAGGTGACGAAAGGCGGAGGCGAGTAATTTAGCTGGAAACTACCCTATCGTCGGAGGCTGCGGTTCGGGTCCATACACCTTGGCGGCAAGTTCGGAGCCGAGAAGCAGCGTGGCGAGCCGGCGGTAAAATTCCTCGGGCCGGCGGTCGGAAAACGGTCCCGGAGACACTCGAGACTCAGCATCCGGCCGGTAACGATGAGTCCGTTCAACAGCCGAAATTTCTCGGCCGCCGGCATCGAACGCAGGATTTCAATCTGTAAGTTTTCAGCCGTGGGGTGCGTATCGCTGGTTGTTATTACCGGCATCACCACATCAATCTACCACACGGTTTATCCACAAGCCAGCTACGGCAGGGTGGCGTCCAATCGCCCGATAAAGGAGGCTATTGCTGCCAGCCGCCGCCCAACGCACTGTAAATCTGCACGAGGGAGAGCATCTCATTGAGCCTCGCCTGGGAGAGGTTCAACGCGGCGGCGAGATAATTGGTTTCGTTGGTCAAGACCTCGAGGTAAGTGGCGCGGCCACCGTCGTAGCGCACATGCGCGAGGCGAGCGGAGTCCTGCGAGGCGGCGGTCAAGAGCTCTTGTTGTTCCCTCACCTCACGGGTCTTCTGGTAGGCCACCAAAGCGTCGGAGACGTCCCGGAACGAATTCTGAATCGTCTGCTGGTATGCCAGCAGGGCTTGTCGCTGTTGAGCTTCCGCTAGCCGGACATTGGCCTGTAACAGACCGGCGGTAAAGACCGGCTGGGCGGCGGCAACGGCGACATCCCAAGCGGCTGATGGTTTCGTGAACAGGTTAGTCAGGGCAGAGCTCATGAACCCGGCGGTCCCTGTCAGCGAGATCGATGGGAAGTAGGCGGCCCGCGCCACACCGATCTGGGCATTGGCTGCAATCAATTGCTGCTCAGCCTCGTGAATGTCGGGACGCCGTTCGAGCAGTTGGGAGGGCAGCCCTGCGGGAACCACGGGCGGCCGCGCTTGTTCGGTCAGGCTGTGTCCCCGAGTGATCGGCCCTGGGTTTTGAGCAAGCAGGAGCTTGATGTAGTTCTCCTCCTGTTCGATTTGCCGCTCGAGGTCGGGGAGGGTGGCAGAGGCTGTATAGACAAGCTGTTCCGCCTGCCGCACGTCCACCATCGAAACCGCTCCGTGATCCGCAAGGAGCTTCGTGAGCCGCAAGGATTCCTGCCGGGAGGTCAAGGTTCGCTGCGTGATTTCGAGGTTCAAATCAAGCGACCTGAGCTGGAAATAGGCGCCGGCTACATTCGCCACTAAAGTGCTCACCACGGCGCGCCTTCCCCACTCGGTTTCGGACAAATTGGCGCGCGCAGCTTCGGTCGCCCTCCGGTATTTCCCCCAGAAGTCGATGTCCCACGACGCGGCGCCCCCCACCTGCAAATAATCCCACCGAAAAGCGGCGGAAGCGGGGCTGGAGGACTCGCGCTCAGTCGTGCCGCCAACCCCCACCCCTGCAGATGGGTATTGATTCGAACGTGCGATTCGAATCTCTGCCTGAGCCGCTAGGACACGTTCCGCAGCAATGTGCACGTCGTAATTCTGTTCGAGGGCGGTGCGAATAAGCGCCTGAAGCTGCTCATCCTGGAAAACTTTCCACCATTTGGCGTCTCCCAGCGATTCGGAGGAAGCCGCCACCGGAACGGCGGACGGCGCTCCGCGATATTGGCCCGGAGCGTTGGTCTTGGGGCGCTGGTAGTTCGGCCCGACCGTGCAGGCGGACAAGAGAAGCAGAAGCAGGATTGAGAATCCCCTGGTCACGCGCATCATGCTGGCTGCTCCCCCTTTGGCTCAGCGACCTCAGGCTGCAGTTTGGAGCGGCGGCGCAGCCATGAAGAAGCGCCCTCGACGACGGCAAAGGTAACCGGAATCAGGAAAATCGCAATCAAAGAGGCGGCAGCCATGCCACCGATCACAACCGTCCCCAATATGCGGCGCCCGGCTGCCCCGGACCCGTGTGCCGTCCAGAGCGGGACGCAACCCAGGATGAAGGCGAAAGACGTCATCAGAATGGGACGCAGGCGGAGTCGGGCGCCGTCGAGCGCGGCCTGGACTACGCTCTTTCCGCGCTCGTGCTCGTTCTTGGCGAACTCCACGATCAGGATGGCATTCTTGGCGGCGAGGCCAATCAACATGACCATGCCGATCTGCGTGTAAACATCGTTTTCAAAGTGCCGGACATGAGCGCCAGGAACGCTCCGGCGACGGCAATCGGCGTACCCAGCAAGACGCTGAAAGGCAGGGACCAGCTTTCGTAAAGGGCGGCCAGGATCAGAAAGACAAACAGGAGCGAGAGCCCGAAAACCGCCGCCGGCCGGAACGCCCTGGGCGGCTTTCTGTTCCTGAAACGACATGCCCATGTAGTCAAAGCCCATCTCGCGCGGCATGGTTTGGTGCGAACACTTCCTCCATAACCTTCATGGCCTGTCCCGAGCTGATGCCGGGAGCGGCCGTGGCGTTCACCTGCGCCGCGTTGTATTCGTTGTAGCGCATCAGGAACTCGGGACCGCTGATGCTTCGAATATTGGCCAGGGTGCTGAGCGGCACCATGTTGCCCTTGGGATTGGTCACATAAAACTGGCCGATGTTGTTCGGGTTGGTGCGGTACTCACCCTCGGCTTCGAGGTAAACCTGCCACTGGCGTCCGAAGCGGTTGAAGTAGTTCACGAGATACCCGCCCATGAACGTCTCGAGTGTCTGGTACACTCCCGCAAGGTCCACGTTCTGGCGAATCACTTTTTCACGATCCACGTCCACATAGATTTGCGGAACATGCGCGGCGTAGGTGACGATGACTCGCCCCAGTTCCGGCCGCTGCTGCGCCGCAGCCACAAAGCGGTCAAGGTTGTTGGCAAAGAAATCCCCGCCTGTCCCTGACCGGTCCTCGAGCACAAAGTTCACGCCACCCGCAGCCCCAATGCCGGGGATCGCGGGCGGCGAGAACGCAAAGCAGATCCCTTCCTTAACCTCCGGGAGTTCCCGATTGAGGCGTTCCTGGATGGCCTGCGCATGTTGTTCCGGCGACTGGCGCAGGTCCCAGTCCACGAAGCGGACGTAAAATAGCGCGTCATACGAACTCTGGGTACCGCTCAGCACGCTCCACCCCATGATCGTAGTCACGGATTCCACTCCGGGTATTTTGCTCGCGATCGCTTCCACCTTGCGCGTGGCCTCTCTCGTCCTTTGCAACGAGGCGCTGATGGGCAGCTTCAGCGAGATCATCATGTAGCCTTGGTCTTCTTCGGGAAGGAAGGATGTAGGCAGCTTCTTTCCCATGCCCACGCCCAGGACGGCGACAAGCGCCAGGAAAATCAGGCTGAGACCGGACTTGTGGATGAGCAAGCGGCAGGAACTGATGTACCCATCCCTCGAGGTGCCGAACGCCCGGTTGAATCCCCGGAAGAACCAGCCCAGCGGGCCGCGGACGCGTTTCCGCGGTTTGAGAAGCAACGCGCACAGTGCGGGGCTCAGCGTGAGCGCATTGAAAGCTGAGAAAATTACGGAAATTGCGATGGTGACCGCAAACTGCTGGTATAGCCTGCCGGTGATTCCCGGAATGAAGGCCGTGGGGATAAAAACCGCCGCGAGGATCAGCGCAATGGCGATGACCGGCCCCGAGACCTGCTGCATCGCCAGAATCGTAGCGTCACGCGGAGTCATTCCTTCTTCGATATGGTGCTCGACCGCTTCCACCACCACAATGGCGTCGTCCACCACCAAGCCAATAGCCAGCACCAGCCCGAACAAGGAGAGAGTATTGATCGAAAACCCCAGCATCGGGAAAACCACGAAAGTTCCGATCAGGGAAACCGGCACCGCGAGCAAGGGAATCAACGTCGGACGCCAGCCCTGCAGAAAAATGTAAACGACGAGGATGACCAGCAAAAGGGCCTCAAACAGCGTCACCAGAATGTCATGAATGCCTGCGCTGACTGCCTTCGTGGTGTCCACGCCGACGGCGTAATCCATGTCTTTCGGAAGCCGCTTCGCCAACTCATCGAGCTTGGCGCGAACTCCGGCGGCGGCCGTAATCGCGTTCGAACCGGGCAGTTGATAGATGCCCATGTTTGACGCGGGCATGCCATTGAATCGTCCATCGAAGCCGTAGCTCTGCGCTCCCAGTTCCGTGCGCGCCACATCCTTGAGACGCAGGGTTGATCCGTCCGGATTGGCGCGCACCACGATTTGGTCAAATTCCTCGGGCATCACCAGCCGCCCTTGCGAACGTACCGTGTAAGTGAACTCCTGGCCCTGGGGCACCGGTTCCGCGCCGACCTGGCCCGAGGGGTTGACGGTGTTCTGCGCCTGAAGCGCGGCGACAATCTGCGGCACCGTCACACCGAGCTTGGCCAACTTGTCAGGCTTCACCCAGATTCGCATCGCGTACTGGCCGCCGAACACCTGCACCCGGCCCACGCCCGGCACGCGCGAAAGTTCATCGACGTAGTTGATGTAGAGCGTAATTGGTCAGAAAATTCCGGTCGTAAGTGGCGTGGGGCGAATAGAACGAGATCACCATCATGGCCGCCGAGCGGGACTTCTGCACCACGACCCCGGTGGTATTCACCATGGCCGGCAACTGCGGAGTGGCCTGCGTAACGCGAAGTTGGGTCAAAACCTGATCGATATTGGGACTGGTCGCGACGTCGAAATTCACAGTCAAACTGGTGTTTCCGCCGTTGTCGTTGGTGGAATACATGTAGTTCATGTAGTCCACGCCGGTCATGAGGCTTTCGATGGGAGTGGCGACCGACTCCTGCATGGTTTTCGCGTCCGCTCCCGGGAACGAGGCGCGCACCTGAATCTCAGGCGGGATAATATCGGGGAACTGCGCAATCGGAAGGGTGACCATGGCCACCGCTCCCACGATCACCATCACGATAGAGATCACCATCGCCACAATGGGACGGTTGATGAAAAACTTGGAAATCATCGGTTTCCTTCTGGCCGGGGCTCGAGGATGGGATTGACCTGCATGCCTTCGCGCACTTTCGAGGTGCCGTCCGAAACCACTTCTTCGCCTGGAGCCAAGCCTTCCTCGATGACCCACAATAAACCCACGCGGTCTCCGACTTTCACCTTTCGGACTGAGATGGTGTTCTGGGCGGCGACGACGGCCACTTCGTAGGTTCCCTGAAGCTCCGTTATGGAGCGTTGCGGAATGACAACCGCTCCGTGGAGTTCGCCAAGCAGCGCGCGAATGCGCCCGAACTGGCCAGGGCGCAGGATATTCCCGGGATTGGGAAACGCTCCGACCACCCGAATGGTTCCGGTCTGCATATCCACTTGCCTGTCGGTGAAGATCACCTGACCCTTGTGCGGATAAGCTGAACCATCGGAAAGGATCAGTTCAAGAGCCCTCGCATCCGAGTCGCGCAGCAAACCGCTGGCCGAGGTCTTCTTCAGCAGCTTGGAAGTGAATTGGAGGTATTCCCGCTCGCTGATGGGGAAATAAGCCTTAATCGGATCGATCTTGGACACGGTGGTCAGAACGGCCGCGGGCGATACCAGGTTGCCCATTTGGGTCGTGGCGATTCCCGCGATCCCGTCCACGAGGGAGCGAACCTTGGTGAAGCCGAGGTTGAGTTGCGCCTGCTCGACGGCGGCCTCAGCCGCCTGAATAGAGGCTTGAGCCAGCATCTGCGCGGCGGTTTCGGTGTCAAGTTGGCTCTGCGCGATGGCCCGCTCCTTGACCAGCGGCGTATCCCGCTTCACGTTGACATCGGCCAAATAGAGCTGCGCCCGCGCCTGAGCCAGTTGCCCTTTTGCCTGGTCGAGCACAGCCTGGAACGGCCGTGGGTCGATTTCAAACAGCACATCGTCCTTATGGACGTAGGAGCCTTCCTTGTAATTCTGGCTGATGAGGTACCCGCTGACCTGTGCCTGAATCTGCGCATTGACGTAGCCGTCCAGACTTCCTACCCATTCGGCGTGGACGGGCACGTTCATTTGGATTGCCTTCACCACGGCCACCGAAATGGGCTTCGCCGGAGCAGCAGCCTGGGGTTTCGGACTGTTGCAACTCGCGCCTGCCATTACACCAACCGCCGCAGCCAGGATCAGCACGGCGCGCACCCTGGCGGACGAACCACCGTAGGTCTTGGGGATGCCTGCACAAGCAACCGGCGGCAACACGGGAGGTTTCGCCTGTTGCGGCCGGCGGAAAAATACAAGACCTATGTTCATCAATTTAGAAACCTCTCTCGCGAGTGCCCGGGACGCCCACCGTTGCCACTACGGCATGCACGTGCTCGCCGGCGTCCACAGGTCCGACTACCATCGCGTGGGCCTTCCACGCGGGCTAACATTTATAGATCATTTGGTTGGGGGATTCAATTCTTAACAGGATGCAGGGTAACTTTGTCCATGTCCTGGCGGATAGCTTCCTGCCTGACTGGTTGGTAGCGCAGACCGCCGGGTTTGCGGTCTGCGGCTTTCGGTAGTGCGTCCCAAAGTTCTTTACTTATCGAAATTGGCTGGCGCCGAGTCGGTAGCGCAGACCGCCGGGTTTGCGGTCTGCGGCTTTCCGTCATATCGCGCGAGTCCTGAAAGGGTGGTGGCCGAAAAGACGCGGACCGCAAAGTCGGCGGTCCGCGCTACGCCACTTATCGAATTTGGCTGGCGCAGAGCGAAGCTCTGCGATTTTCCTGGATTCGACACTTGCCGATCCGCACAGCTTCGCTCTGCGCCAGCCGGTCGACTTGCGGCTCTGCCGCCCTGACTTGCGGAAAGGCTTGCCTTTCCGCAAACCAGCACCCTACTTTCTTATGGGGGAAGGCTGCGCCTTCCCCTCCCTTCGCCCTAAAGGCAAGCCTTTCCCTGGAGTTTCTACATTTCGGGTGAAGCATTTGTTGGGTCGTGTTTATCTGCCGCGGGAAGGGCTCCGCCCGCTGCTCCGTGGAAAGGCTCGGCCTTTCCATAGCGTTCTCCGTACTTATTTCTTTCGAGGAGGCTGCGCCTCCCATCCTTTCATGCTTACGATTTCCCGGGACACTCCGTGGGACCTGGACGAGATCGTGTGGCGCAGACAACGATGAGGGCCCGGCGAGGCACAGCCTCGCCGGGTGAAAAATAGAAGACGGTGGGAGGCCGATGGAAAGGCCGAGCCTTTCCACGGAGCAGGCGGCGAAGCCGAAAGAGGTGAGAGCGTTAGCCAATGGCGAAGCCGAAAGTGGTGGGAGCGTTAGCAACCGGTTGACCTCCATGTGAAATGTGTAAACTCCAGGGAAAGGCAAGCCTTTCCGCAAGTCACGGCGGCAGAGCCGCACTCTGCCCATGGGACACAAATATAGAAACTCCAAGGGTAGGGCAAGCCCTACCCCTACATCCCCTGGGGCGGCAGAGCCGCACTCTACCCATGGGACACACATGTAGAACCTCCAGGCCTTCTCCCCGGGGGGAAGGGTGGCCCGCCGCTACCCTAGAGCTTTACGCTCCGGCCGGACTCGGCGGATTGGTAGATGGCTTCGACGACTTCGAGGGCTTTCAAGCCGTCGTGGCCGGTGATGGCTGGGGGCTTGCCCTGGCGGATGGATTCCACAAGATCTGAAAGGAAGCGCAAGCCCATCAGGCCGGCGTAGCCGGGCTGTGGCGGGAGGTCGAAGTCGAGGTGCTGGTGGTCGGCTTGCGAGTACTCGCCGGAGTCGCTGCATACGAACAGGCGTTCTTTGGTGCCTTCGAACGAAGGGCTCCAGGAGAGCACGCCCGTCGTGCCGCGCAGGGCGAGATACAAGTCGCGGCCAAAAGGGTAGGAATCCGGCACGGTGTAGCTGATGTCGAGGGCGAGCACCGTGCCGCGCGAGAACGTCAGCAGCGCGAAAGAATTGTCTTCGATGTCGTACTGCTGGTTGACGCGCACGTTCTTGCCCGTCACTTCCGCCACCTCGTCCGCCAGCAGCCACCGGTAAAGGTCGACCCAGTGGACTCCCAGGTTGAACATGGGGCCGCCGCCGCTGCGCGCTCGCTCGAGCATCCAGCCGGCGTGGCCCTCGATGTAGCGCGAGAGGCGGCCCGCGGCGCAGCGGCCTTCGCAGCCCACCACGCGGCCCGTGACGCCCTGGTCAACGAAGCGCTTCATCTCCTGAACGACGGGATGGCAGCGCCAGACGTAAGGTGTCGAGAGCGTCACGCCGGCACGTTCGGCGGCGGCGATCATGCGGCGCGCCCCGGCGGCATTGGCGGCCATGGGCTTCTCGACAACCACGTTTACCCCGCGCTCCGCGCACGCCACGGCGGCTTCGGGGCAGTCTGCGTGGGGAAGGAAAATCAAGGCCAGGTCGAGGCGCTCTTTTTCGAGCAGGTCGCGCCAGCCGGCATAGCCGCGCAAGTGATAATCTTTGGCGAAGCTTTCGCGCACGGCGGGGTCGGCGTCTGCGGCGGCGACCACCGCCGTTCCGGGGATGGCCTGGAAGAGGGTCATGTAACTGCGCGGATGCAGGTGGCAGAGGCCCAGAATGCCTATCGAGAGTTGTTGCGCCATTGGTGTCCTGTCGGATTTTACGTTTGCGGATGCAAGCATGCCTTCAGCCCCAACGGGGCGAAATAACGAAGCCCAGGCTGAAGGCCTGGGTCAACGTCGCGCCTTCAAATTCATAGCCCTGTAGGGGCGAAATACACTCGACCCTGTGCCTCTGCAGCAGAGTGGTAGCGCGGACCGCCGACTTTGCGGTCCGCGTCTTTTCGGCCACTACCCGTATCAGGACTCGCGCTATTTCACGGAAAGCCGCAGACCGCAAACCCGGCGGTCTGCGCTACCAACTGCCGGGATCCTTCGCTGCCATGAAAATAGGCCAACGCATCAACGGTGGATCCCCGCTTTCGCGGGAATGACGCAGTTGTTATCATTCCCGCGAAAGCGGGGATCCAGGCCTTTTTCATGCACAGTGGTGGGCCGAAGGATCATGGCATCTTTGTTCAGGGTGACAGCGCGCGATTCTTTCACACCTTCTCGCCCCAAAGGGCAAAAGGAAAGTTGCGCGAAGCGATCGCCCTCGACCTTAGAATTTTCCGTCGCGCGCTTCGAAATGCGTTGGCTTGCCTAGGTTCTTTCCGCCTGACTTGATCCAATGCGCGGACCACTCGATCATCTGACCGGCGCTGACGGAGGGATAGCCGAAAAGGCGGAAGCAGCGCGCGGCGTTGTTGAGCAACGAGGTCGGCGCTTCCTGGCCCTCGAAGAGCGGCTCCTTGCCGAAGATCTCCCCGTAACGTTTGGCGACGGCGCGAATGGAAAGCGTCTCCGGCCCGGTCAGATTCAAGATGAAGGGTGGAGACTGGCAATAGGCAAGACTTCGCACCGCGACGGAGTTGACGTCGCCCTGCCAGATCACGTTGGCGGCGCCCGCGCCGACGTCAACGGGGCGGCCTTCGAAAACCTTCGTGCCGATATCGACCAGCACGCCGTAGCGAAGATCGACGGCGTAATTCAAGCGCAGCAGCGTGACCTTGGTCCCGTAGCGCGATGCGAAGTACTCAAACATGCGCTCGCGCCCGAGCACCGATTGCGCGTAGTCGCCGATGGGCGCGATGGGCGTTTCCTCCGTGGCTCCGCCGCTGATTACGGGCGAAAAGGGGTAGATGTTGCCGCTCGAAAAGACCACGATGCGCGAGGAGCGATACCGCTCCGCAATGAGCGCCGGCACGTAAACATTCATCGCCCAGGTCAGGCTCTCCGCGCCCGTCGAGCCGAACTTGCGTCCCGCCATGAAGATGACGTTCGCAGCGTCGGGCAACTGCGTGAAGGATTTGGCGTCCAGCAAATCCACGCACAGGATCTCAACCCCTGCCGCTTCGAAGCGGTCGGCATCGAGGTCCTCGCAGTGGACGTCCGTCCCGATGACGCGGATTTTCGCGCCGGCGGCCTGGGCAGCGCGCCCCGCACGACAGGCCAGCGTGGGACCGATCTTGCCGCCCACACCCACAACAATAAGGTCCCCGTCCACCTTGCGGAAGAACTCGATGTCCTCGGCGCTCGGTGTAGTGAGAAAATCTTCCAGCTCTGCGTCCGTCTGAATCAGTTTTGGCATGCCCTGCAATCTAGAACAGGTTCGCTTGGCAAGTCAAGGGACGCGCGCGGCCCCCTAATCCGTCGATAACGACGGATTAGGGAACGTGTCCTGAATTGACTCGTAGCATTGAAGTTTAAGCCTGCGTTTGCCGATCAATACTGGCCGATCTAAGGTTCGGCGCTACGGTCTAAGGTGGGAATTGCAGAGGCTGTCGAATCTTGATCTGGGCGTGCGTCCTGAAATGCTGCCAGCGCGGCTTGGCCCAAGCTGATGCCGCCGTCGTTAGGTGGTACTACGCAATTGGTCAGCACCTCGATGCCCGTGCCGGTGAGGATCCCTTTGAGATCGCGCAGGAGAAGTTCATTTTGAAAGACTCCGCCGGAAAACACTACTGCCCCGATCTTCCTCGTTTGGCTGAGGCTTTTCACAGCGTCGGCAGTACCCTGGGCGACGCCCAATTGAAAGGCGCGCGCGATTTCGCGCCGATCACGTCCCCGCAGGCGATCCGCAGCGAGTGCGAACAGCAATCCGCGAAAATCCAGTTCGCCGTTCTCGAATGGAAACGGATACGGGACGGCATTGGTCGTGGCGGAGCGGGCAAGGTGCTCGAGCCACATCGCGGCCTGGCCTTCGAAAGTGACCTCGCGAGTGAAACCAAGGAGCGCCGCAGCCGCGTCGAACAAGCGCCCGACAGACGTTGTGGTGAACGTCCGCACGCCCTTTCGAACCAGTTCGACCGCCTGGCGATACCGCGGCGGGAACTCGAATGGCGGTGCGCTGAGATCGGGCATACCGTAAGCGTCACCTACCTGGGTGAGGAAACCCGCGGCAGCTTGCACAGGAAGGCGCGCCGCGGCATCGCCTCCGGCGAGCGCGGCGGGTCGCAGATGAGCCACCCGCTCAAAGCCCTGGGCGGCGCTGCCCGCGAATATTTCGCCGCCCCAGATGCTCTCGTCATCGCCGTAGCCTGTGCCGTCAAAACTCACTCCCAGGACTTGGCGCTCAAGGTCGCCGTGCTCCGCGAGCACGGATGCCACGTGGGCCCGGTGGTGCTGCACGGCGACCTTCCTTCGCGCAGTCATCTGTTGCGCGTATTGGCTGGAAGCGTACTGCGGGTGCGCGTCATACGTCACGGTGAGGTCGTCCCAGCGAACGCCATACATTGAAACCAGGTCCTGAATCGTCTCCTGGAAGGCGCGGAAAGATTCGTAATGGTCAAGATCGCCGATATGCTGGCTCATGAAGGCCTGGCCGTCGACGACGAGCGTGATCGAATTCTTCAAGTCAGCGCCCAAGGCCAGCAAAGGACCCCGCGCCGGCAAGGCGGCGACAGCGCCGGGTGCGTAGCCGCGCGCGCGGCGCAGGATCATGGGACCGAAGGCGCCGGCACGAGCTACGGAGTCATCCACCCGTCGAGCGATGGGACGTTCGCCGATCAGGAACGCATCGGCCAACTCAGCAAGGCGTTCCAGGGCGTCGTTATCTTCATAACAAATGGGCTCGCTCGAGCGGTTGGCGCTGGTCATAACCAGCACCTCAGGAGCCCCTGCGGCAAAGAGCAGGTGATGAAGCGGTGTGTAGGGGAGCATCACACCGAGCTCGTCGCTCGCCGGCGCTACGCCGAAAATCTCAACCCTCGCCGGAGCAAGCACTATGGGCCGCGCCACTGAGGTGAGCATATGTTCGGCTTCCAGCGAGAGCTCGATCAGAGTGCGCGCTATTGCGAAGCTCGCGGCCATCAACGCGAAGGGTTTTTCCTTGCGGTATTTCCGCTCACGCAGCGCCGACACCGCGTCAGGGTTTCGCGCATCGCATGCCAAGTGGTAGCCGCCCAGTCCTTTGATGGCCACGATTCTTCCCGCCCTCAGTAGCTCCGCGGTGCGCTCCACGCTCGCCTGATCGCCGTGCACGGTTTCGCCGCCAGCCCGCAACTCGTAGTGCGGCCCGCAGGCAGGGCAGGCTACGGGTTGCGCGTGAAAACGCCGATTGGCGGGATCGTGGTATTCCGAGGCACAATAGTCATCCAACGCCCATTGCCGCATCGTGGTGCGCGGCCGGTCATACGGCAAGCCCAAAATCACCGTGTAGCGAGGCCCGCAGTTTGTGCAATTGATGTAGGGATAAAGGAACCGCCGGTCGCCGGGGTCGAACAGCTCCGCAAGGCACGATTCGCACACCGGCAAATCCGGAGAGATGCGGACAGTTGGCTGCTCCCGCCGGACGCTCTCGCGGATGCTGAAGCCGCGTAAGCCAATCGGGTTTTCCGGACGCACATTCAGGGAGGCGATCTGCGCGGCAGGGGGAGGATTGGTTTCGATTTCGTGAACGAAGGCCTGGAGCGCCTCGTGAGATCCCTCGACATGAATCTCGACGCCCGACTCAGCGTTTATCACCCAACCGCTCAGGCCGTGGGCGCACGCCAGGCGGTATACGAACGGCCGGAAGCCAACGCCCTGCACAACGCCGCGCACGCGAATGGAGTAGGCACTGGTCATCTCAGAAGTTATCAGATCTCAGCGATCAGCCGTCAGTCAACGATCCCGGAACGCCCCGGGTTGGCATGACGTTAACGCCATGACGGAAAGAAAGCCTAGAGTGAGAAAAATTGCCTTTTTCATCAGTTCGCCGCCGTAGGGCGGGTTGAGGTGATCATGCATAGATCCAGGACTCTCTCAGTCTTCAGGTCAGAGCTTCGCGCACCAGCTTGACAGTTTCCGTGACCTGGTCCGAATAGCGCGGGTAGAGCCCGATGATCGTCGCATCAATAGGCTTGATGTTCTTGTAAGCCCACGCAATTGCCTGGCGCTTTTGTTCTTCGGAATTGCATTTGCGGCCTGCCCCCAGAACCTTATAGACCAACGCAGGCTTATCCACCTTGCGGACGGCTTCGGCCATTTTCGGGGGGTCGGAGGCGATCCAGCCCTCATCGATTGGGACGCGTTCCAATCTCCTTCATCCAATCCTCGGGGTGGCGGGTGAGATAGTGCAGCCCCGTCATGTAAAAATCGTTCGCAAATCCCTTCTCATGAAGCGTGGCCAGGATTTTGGGATTATGCGTGGAGATGCCGGCCGCGATCCCCATGTCGTGAACCTTGTCGATATAGGTTTTGAGCAGATCGATCTTCCCCGCGCGAAAAGAATGTCGGTAGCCCCGCCGTGGAAAGCGATGCCGATGGGCTTGAACTCCGCCGCGGCCTGCGCGCATTTGATGGTTCCGTCCAGGATCTCTTCCGGCGTGCGCCCCATCTTCTCGTCGTAGTGCCACGAGGCGGCCAGGCATATGAATTGGATGTTGCATCCCGCCCCGCGAATCTTCGGGAATTGCCGCTTCATGTCCCAATTGAAGCTGGCCTGCCAGGTGTTGATGCCAGCCTTCTCGCAGTCCACCAGCAGCTTGACGATGCGTTCGTCCGTGAACCACTCCCGCATGTGCATATCGTACAGCCGGTTTACATGCGAATAGCCGTAGATGGGGTTGCTTCCCACGATCACGCCGCGAGACGCGATGGGGCCCCAGGCTCACCAGCGGCAATAGTTCAGCTGGCTTCGCCGCGGACCAACCCTGGGGCCATCAGCCCGGCGGCAACCGTTGTGGCCCCCTTCAGGAAATCCCGGCGGCTGGGTTCAGGCTTCGAGGAATGATCATTCTCATGTGGGTTGCTGGATGAGTCCCTGGCCATATTCCCTCCCTATAAGCTTGCTTTGTCGTCCCCTGGCCAGACGATACAAGCCTCCCGCACATAAGTCAACAACCGCTCATGGTAGTATTGGTAATTTAATTCGGCATCGCGGTTGCGGGGAGATGCAACATCAGAACATCATCGATCGAGCCAATCCGCTATCTCAGCCAAGGCGAAATGAAAGCAATCCATCAAGCAGCGCTCGAGATTCTGGAACGCACCGGGATGTGGGTGGATCACGCGAAGGCGCTGGAATGTCTCCGCACGGCAGGCTGCCGTGTGGATACGGATCGCCGCATCGTGCGGTTTCGCCTGGTGGAAGAGGTGGGGACGAACGGCCACACCTTCGACCATGAACACACGGCCGCGCACTATCGCGGCGAAGAACTGCTCTCGCCGTTCTTCGAGAGTCCGTCGTGGGACGCCGGTGATAGCCTGGATCGGGAACGCTTCGAGAAACGCGCCGCCGCCAAAGTGCGTGAGCTGCTCGCCATCGAAAGCCCGCCGGTCTTAACCGCCGAACAGATTGCGGCCATTGATGAGATCGTGAAAGAAGCAACCGTGGACCTTGGCGCGAGTGCAAATTGAATTGGAACTGTGATGGCTGACCTGAACATCGGAGCGGAGAAGAAGGCCGCCGGGACGAGCCTCGAGATCGAGACGGGCGCTGAGCCACGCAAAGCCATCTCTTCCGCCTGGGTCACGCTCCAGCACGAACTCTTCCGCATTCTCTGGATCGCTTCCGTCGTTTCGAACATCGGCACCATGATGCAAGAGGTGGGAGCAAGCTGGCTTATGACCCAGCTTGCGCCGTCGCCGCTGATGGTCTCGCTGATCCAGACGGCAGGCGCCCTGCCGATGCTCCTGCTTTCTTTTGCTGCCGGAGCGTTGGCGGATATCCTGGACCGCCGCCGGGTGCTTATTTTCAGCCAAAGCTGGATGCTAGGGGCGGCCGCCGGGCTGGGAATTCTGACCGTCCTTCACCTGACCTCGCCGCTCCTGTTGTTGACCTTCACCTTTCTGCTCGGCCTGGGCAACGCCTTGAATGGGCCGGCATGGTCGGCGATCGTGCCGGAACTGGTGCCACGCGCCGAGGTGGGGGCCGCCGTCTCGATCAACTCTGTAAGCTACAACGTGGCGCGGGCCGCGGGGCCCGCACTAGGCGGGTTGGTGGTTGCCGCAGCCGGTTCCGGCCCGGTCTTTCTACTTAACGCCGCTTCGTTCCTGGGCGTTATCGTGGTGTTCTACCGCTGGCACCGCAAGCCGCGCAAGAGCGTGTTGCCGGCGGAACGCGTGGCCGGAGCCATGAGGGCGGGCTGGCGCTACGTAGCCCACACTCCCTCCATTCGTTCCACGCTGATCGGCACCTGCGTATTTTCACTTGGGGCGAGCGCCTTCTGGAGCCTGGTCCCCCTGTTCGCGCGCCAGGAACTGGGGCGCGGAGCGGCGGGATACGGCGTGCTGCTGGGTTTTTTCGGAACGGGTGCGGTGCTCGCCGGTTCGATTCTTCCTCGCCTGCAGCGGCAGATGGGCATCGTGCGTCTGCTGCGCGCGATTACACTGCTCAATGCGGGGGCGCTTGTGCTGATGGCGGTGTTGCAGCTATACCCGGTGGCCTGCGTGGCCGCTTTCGCCGCCGGGTTCGCATGGACCAGCGCCTTCTCAACCTTTAACACCAGCGTTCAGCTCAACACCGCAGCCTGGGTGCGGGGCCGCGCTCTGGCATTTTATCAACTTACCTTTGCGGTGGCGCTGGGCGCGGGCAGCGTTTTCTGGGGAGCGGTCGCGGAGCACGTGGGCATCCCTCAAGCGCTCCTCGCCGCCGCCTTGTCGCTTGCGCTGGGCCTGCTTGTGGCGGCCCGCTATCCGGTTGGCTTGGCTGAGGGGCTTAACTTGGCTCCCTCTTCCCGGCCCATGCCGGTTTTTGTGAATGCCCCGGGAGTGGAGCACGGACCAGTGCTGGTCACCGTCGAGTACCGCATCGACCCGCAATGGGCAGCCGACTTTAACGTGGCTATGCTCGAACTCGGTCGCGTCCGCCGGCGAGACGGCGCCGTCGATTGGGGCCTCTACGAGGACGTCGCCGACCAGGGCCGCTTCCTCGAAACCTTTGTAGTCGAGTCGTGGGGCGAACACCTCCGCCAGCACGAGCGCTCGACCGAGGCCGACCGCCAAATCTGGGAACGCGCTAACTCCTTCCACCTTCCCGGCGGCCCTCCTGCCGTCTCGCGCTTCCTATACGCGTACCACCAGGAGACTTGATCTGGAGAACTTCAATGAGATCCAATAAGCTTCAAATTAATCGACGAGAATGGTTGGGCGGGTTGATAGCTTTGTCGGCGCCCGCTGCGCTTGATGCCGGTGAAGTGAAAGAAGCGCGCCAGGAACAGACGCTCGGAAACGACGGATTGGATTTTCGTTTTGTGGCCAGCAAGGGCAGGATTACGTCCCGCCGTATCAAGAACAAGCTTGCCAACGAAACCGTGGAGTTGCCCGACTCGGACTTCTCCCTTGAGTTCGATGGGAAGAAGGCAGCAGACCCTTCCGAGTTCACCGCCAAGGTGGTGCGCAAAGACGCGGAGTCCATCGAGATCCTCTATTCCGGCGCCGCGGAGGCTGTGGCCGATCTCGAAGTGCGGGTCGAGTACTCGCTGCTTTCCTCGAAACATTATCTGCGCAAGCAGGTCTCGGTACGCCAAGCGGGGAAAGGCCAGCCGCGCCGGTTGATGAGGGCGGACCTGGACGTTTGGAACGGGGTAAAGCGGGATTGGAAGTCGGCGACAGCGGACCGGATGCGCCGTGGCAGCCATCCGATCTATTGCGACACGCTTTGGGCGGGGGTGGAGTTCGTGGCCGCGCATAATGAGTACGGCCGCGAGGGTTTCATTCTGCGCAGCCGGCCGGGGGGCAAAACGCTCACCTCCGACTGGCTGAAATTGCATTCTACGGTTACGGGAATCGCCGAGCCGGGCCGCGCAAGAGAGTCCTTCCTTCGCTACATCGACGATGTGCGGCTATCGCCTCCGCGCCTGGTGGCCGATTATAACGCCTGGTGGACTTTGCCCGAACTCTTCAACGAAAAAGAATGCCTGGCTTTGGTGCAGACGGTGGTGAAGGAGCTGTACGAGAAGCACGGGGTGTTCTTCGATGCCTTTACGGGCGACATGGGTTGGAGCGATCCTCACAGCATTTGGGCCGTGAAGACGGCAGAGTTCCCGGACGGTTTGCAGAGTATCGTCGAGACGCTCAACTCCGCCCACGCAAAGTTGGGCCTCTGGATGTCGCCCAGCGAAGTATACAAACCCGTGATCGATTATGAATGGGCCAAAACGAACGGCTACACCGTAGTTGCGGCCAGCAGTGATCCCATTGAATCTCACGCCGAGGGAATTTCCCTGGCAGATCCCAAGTACCTTAAGGCGGCGAAGGATGCATTGCGGTCGCTTGTCCAGCAGTATCAGCTAGGCCACATCAAGTTCGACGGTTTCATCGCCAAGGAGAACCTGGGCCACGACAATTTACTGCCAGGAGAGGACTCGGTCGAGCCACTAGCGGAGTGTTCCCTGGAATTGATCAAAGCCACCAAGGAAGGGAACCCGAATGTTTTTACCGAGCCCACGTATGTTAATTCCTGGGCAAACTACATCAGCCCCTGGATCATTAAATACGCCGACTCGGTTTGGGGGAATTCGGGGGGCGATTGTCCCCTTGGCCTGGGGCCGGCACCCGACTACAGGGAATCCCACACCACGGCGCGGGAGTACTTCATCTTTGCGTCCTTGCAGGAAGTCTGGCTGCCGCAAAATGCACTTCAGTATTTCGACATCGTTCACTGTGACGAATCCGCCGGCTTTCCGAATCACGCCGCTATGACGTTTGGCCGCGGAAGGTTCTTTATCTCAACTTACATCAATCCGAAGTTCATGACGGATTCTGATTGGGGAGTCTACGCCGGGCTGCTGAAGTGGGCGCGGCGCAACCAGGAACTGCTTCAGAACACGGTGGTTCTGACCTCGCGGGTGGAGCTTGGCGAGCCTTACGCTTATGCCCATTGGAGCGGCAAGCGCGGCATCGTGGCAGTTCGGAACCCCAGCAACGAGTCGCAGAAGTACACCCTGGAATTGGCAAAGGCCGGAGCACCGAAAGGGCTTGCGGATGGCGTGTGCTACGCCCAGTATCCGTACCGGAAAGGAATTCAGGAAGGGATTACGGGCAGGTCTGAGATCACGCTGGACCTCGCCCCCTGGGAGCTGGTTTTCCTCGAGATCGTGCCGCGCGCGGAACTTTCTGAGCCGGTGGCCATGGGAGCGCGTTGGGAGCGGGATTCAAGCGGCAGCATGAGGCTCGCGTCGGAGGGCACGAACAGTGTGCGGGTATTGCTTGCGCACGGCGGCGAGCAGGTCGTGAGCGCCAAACCTCTTGCAGAGCGCGATCCGCGCGGCGAGATCATAACCCAAAAGCTGGACCGGTTGGCTGAGTCGGAGTGGCTTCGCCAGGATAACAAGCCGATGCCCACGGCGTCTTTCGAGCTGGAGAGCGAGATTTCGATTCCCGAAGGAGCCGCCAAGGGTAAGGCCCTCTTTCTTACGCAATTTCCTGGCAAGGTGCACCTGCCCGGCAGTTGCTCGTGCACGGTGAACGGCCGCGCCGTGGCGCTGAAGGAGAGTTCTTCGGCGGGCCACATCGGCTACGACATGGCCGGGCCCGAGACTCCTTGGAGGGCACTCGTCCCCTTCCAAAGCCAGTGGACCTGGTACACTTGCGATTTGGAGAGCGGATCATCAAAAGTGGTATTCAGCGGAAAGTGCCCTTACCGGAGCTCCAAGATGGGGTTGTGGGTTTGGACCGATTGGGATCTCGATCGGCAGTCAGTGCCGGTTTCAATTGCGTGTCCCGAGCCGGCCATGCCGCAATTTCAGGCGCATCTGAAGCGTCGCGGAATTTGCGTGTTGCAACCCGGTACTCCCGACGAGCCGCAACCTACCGAAGCAAGCTGGAGGCTCTCCTAACTCTCGAGTACAGCGCGAACGGTCGGCACGAGAGAGGCCAATCTTGCGTCATTGGGGGCCAAGCGAGTCGTTTTTGATGTTAGACTTAGTCGGACAGACTGCCGTTGACGGATCGGCCTCCGTCCTGAGCCACTCTTGAATACGACAGATTCCTTTCCTGTCCGAAAATGGACAGCCGAATCCCAGAATCGGACACTCTGCACATTGTAATTGTTCTGGCAGGTCTTGTAACTCCTTCCTGTAGAGTTACTTCGACCGCTCTGCGATTGGTCCACTTCTTGCTAAAAAGTGGGTAGGGGCCGGCGGGATCGCAATCCTTCCAGCTACTGTCCACACGGTTGTAATGAGGCAATACGATGAACGCTCTACTCCAGGATGTGCGGTTCGGTTTTCGGATGCTGGCCAAAAACCCCGGCTTCACTGCGGTAGCGGTGATCATCCTGGCGCTGGGGATTGGTGCGAATAGCACTATTTTCAGTTGGATTAACGCCACCCTGCTGGACCCTATTCCGGGAGCGGCGGATACAAGCAAGCTGGTCTCGGTCATGAGGGGAGAGTGGAGCGAGAATCCCATGCCGCCGTTCTCTTATCCTGACTACGTGGACCTGCGCTCGAGGACCGAGAGCTTCTCCGGCCTCATTGCGTACCAGCAGGATTTCATGTCCCTCACAGGCAATGGCAGCCCGGAGCGATTATTCGGAACGTTCGTTTCGGCGAATTATTTCGATGTGCTCGGCGTGCATCCCATCCTGGGACGCAGCTTCTCGCTGACGGAAAAAGAAAAGACCGGGACCACGCCGGACGTGATAATCAGCTACGCCCTGTGGCAGAGCCATTACGGAGGAGACCGATCCGTAATCGGCAAGTCAATTGAGATCGCCAAGCGCCTATGCACGATTGTGGGTGTAGCCCCGCCGGGGTTTGTAGGAGCTGCGACGGGGACCCGTTCGGATCTTTGGGCTCCCCTGGTTTATGGTAACGATCAGTTCCGCCAGCGTGGCACCTTCTGGCTCGACGTGCTCGGGAGGCTCAAGCCGGGGGTCGCGCGCCGGCAGGCAGAGTCGGAGCTGGACCTTCAAATGCAACGGATCGTCAAGCAGTATCCCGATTCGCACCGCGGTCCGAACCAGATCACGCTCGATCCGCTCTATCGTTCCCCTTTCGGCACCAACGTCTTCTTGTACAAGACGCTGCCCATGCTACTGGCGCTGGCGGCAGTGCTGCTGTTGTTGGGTTGCGCCAACGTTGCTAATCTGTTGCTGGTTCGCTCCGTGGCCCGCCGGCGCGAGATGGCGCTGCGCTTGTCGATGGGCGCCCGGCGCTCGAGGCTGGTGCGCCAACTCCTGGCGGAAAGCTTGGTGCTTGCGCTCGGGGGAGGCGGAGTCGCCATGCTGCTTACGGGCTGGACCGCCGGGGCGATGACCGCCTTCTATCCGCCCACTAACCTTCCGCTCGCCATCAATGGTCGAGTTGACCACGTGGTGCTCGGCTTGACCGTCGTCGTCTCGGTCCTCACCGCCGTGGTCTTCGGGATTTTGCCGGCACTACGGTCTTCCAACCTGGCTCCCATCACCGTCCTGAAAGAAGAGGCGGGAAGTATGTCGGGCGGAGTTCACAAATCGCGGCTTTCCCGCGCCTTGGTGGTGGCGCAGATCTCCCTTTCGCTGCTTTTGCTGATCTCGGCCGGTCTCTTCATTCGCAGCCTCGAGAACGCCCAGCGATTGGATCCTGGCTTTGACCCTAACCACGTGCTGGTGGCTTCCTATGATCTTGGAGCTCTCGGCTATTCGCAAGATCAAGGCATCGCCTTTCACCGGCAATTGCTCTCGAAGCTCTCGGCCCTGCACGGGGTTGAGTCAGCGACCTTGGCGGATTTTTCACCTCTCAGTTTCACCATCCATTCCGAAAATATCCAGCCCGAAGGTTACCTGCCGCGGAGCGGCGAATCCATGCTCGTCTTGTCCGCTATCGTCAGCCCGAATTACCTCCGCACGATGCGCACTACCATTATTGCCGGGCGCGACTTCGCTGAGCAGGATACGGCGGGGACGCAGCTCGTGGCCATCGTGAACGAGGAATTTGTGAACCGATACTGGCCCGGGCAGGACGCCATTGGAAAACGGTTCAGCCAAAACGGGCAGTCGTTTAATGTCGTGGGTGTGGCCCGAAATGGCAAGTACCGCCGCTTGGTTTATCCCCCGGAGCCGGTCTTCTTCCGGCCCCTTTACCAGCGTTATCAGGGTCTGGTGATGATTCACACGCGCGTGTCTGGTGATCCGCGGAGTTACGCCGAAGCGGTGGTAAAGACCGTTCACGAACTCAATGCCGATTTGCCCGTCTTTGGTGTGACCACGCTCAAGGCCAGTATGCAGTTCGCAAGTATTTTTGAACGGCTCGCCGGGACCTTCGCAAGCGCCTTTGGACTGTTGGCGCTGGCCCTCGCCGCCGTGGGCATCTACGGGGTGATCGGCTACACGACGCGCCAACGGACACATGAGATTGCCATTCGCATGGCGCTTGGAGCACAAAAGGCTGAGGTCTTGCGGTTGGTGCTGGGCCAGGGACTGTTTTTGACCGTCGCGGGCCTGGCCGTGGGGATCGTCATGTCGCTCGCGCTCACACGCTACCTAAAGAGCGTACTCTTCGGCGTCACCGCAAGCGATCCATGGACCTATGCGGCAGTGACATTCTTGCTTTGCGTCGTGTCGCTTGCTGCTTGCTATATTCCCGCGCGCCGTGCGTTAAAGGTCGACCCTATTGTGGCGCTGAGATACGAATGATTGTAAATTTTCACTGACTTGGTGTAGCGACGGTAGACCTCTTCTCTTGCGCGATCCCGCCCGCCAGAATGATAAACAGGCAAAGAACTATCGTCGCTCGTCTCATTTCTGACCTCGGCATGCTCTTCTTGCACCGCCTCATGGTGCCGAGAGGTTTCGGCGGTGGTTTCGATCCCCCGCGCTTCAGACAATCTGTTTGCCGGCGTCGGGTCCTACGGACTGATCGTAGACCGACTCGACGCTGATCTTCACCACATACTTGGGCGCCGGAAGCGTCGCCGATGCTGCCTTCAACTCTGCAGCCATCCGTTCGTAGAGCGGACCTGAGGAGATCAGTTCTGCGGTACCTTTGATTTGGTAACCCTTGTGAGTGGTGGGATCGACCACCGTTACAGCGACCTGGGGGTTTTGTTCCAGGTTACGCCGAGTCTTCAGGGAGAATAGGTCCGCGAATACGACGTGCTGGTCGTCGAGAACTTTTACCGTACCTTTGGGCGTGACGTTAGGCACGCCTTCCCGTGTCGCAGTGGCGACCCAGCCCATCTTACCAGGGAAAAACTCCTGCACATGCTTGGGGATACTTGCCATTTGAAACCTCCCGAATTGCATAATTGCCCCGCGTCAGGGTGATCATACTGCGCTACAGCACCGTCCCATTGATGTGATTGCCCATTGGTATCCTATCATACGCGGCTCAGTAGTTATACACCCTGAATCCATCACGACCTTGTGGACAAACGATTCTGGTCGCGCCCCGTTTACGCCTCGGAACTGGTTGCAATCTCTCCCCAGAAGGTAAGCCAGGGACGGAACTTCCCCCGCCATGGCATCGTATGAGCATTTGAGCGTTCGGATCGACGGGCGGTTATCGCAGAGGCAGACGCCGGAGGAGGTAGTTTCATGGGAGCATTCATTAATCAACTCAGACAGGTTTTGCGCAGGCTCCGAAATGCGTCGGTTTTCACTGCCATTACGCTGGCTACGATCGCGGTGGGCGTGGGAGCAAACACCGCGGTTTTCAGCGTCATCGAAGGCGTTCTGTTAAAACCTCTGCCCTATCCCCACGCCGAAAGACTGGTAGGTGTCTGGCTCACTGCCCCAGGCCTGAATATCAAGGATGTCCCGTTAGGCCCGGCATACTACTTCATCTTTCGCGAGCAGAATCGCAGCTTCGAGAATCTCGGGCTTTACACCGGCAACTCCGCAAACGTAACCGGAGTGGGCGATCCGGAAAAAGTGGACGCTCTCCTGGTCACGTATGGGACGCTCCCGGCACTGGGCGTACCACCCATGCTGGGACGGTGGTTCAGCAGTTCGGACGATTCCCCGAGCGGCCCAGACACGGTGATGCTGTCCTACGGATACTGGCACCGCAGATTTGGCGGCGACCGCTCGATTATCGGACGAAGCCTCAGGGTGGACGGAAAGCTGCGGCAGATCATTGGTGTGATGCCCGGAGGATTTCACTTTCTGGATCAGGGCGAACCTGCGCTGTTCCTGCCCTTTGGGCTGGACCGCAACAAGGCGTTCGTTGGGAATTTCAGCTACCAGTCGGTGGCCAGGCTCAAACCGGGAGCCACGGTGGCCTCGGCCAATGCGGACGTGGCGCGTATGTACCCCATCGTCAACAGCACCTTTCCGGCCCCGCCGGGCTTCAGCCCCAAGGTGTTTGAAGAAGCGCGGATCGGCCCCAACGTGCGGCCGCTGAAGCGCGATATAGTGGGCGATGTGGATAAACTCCTGTGGGTTTTGATGGGCAGCATCGGGTTGGTGTTGCTCATCGCTTGCGCCAATGTGGCAAACCTGCTTTTGGTGAGGGCAGAAGGGCGTCAACAGGAGTTGGCCATCCGAGCCGCGTTGGGCGCCACGCGAGGTCGAATTACCGCAGAGTTGCTGTTTGAGAGCCTCGTCCTGGGCTTGGCAGGCAGTGTGCTGGGTTTGGGCCTGGCTTATGGCGCCTTGCGCGTCCTCGTGGCACTTGCACCCGCCGGGCTGCCGCGCCTCGCTGAGATCGGCATTGACGCTCCGGTGTTGTTATTCACCCTGGGTGTTGCACTCGTGGCCAGCCTCCTGTTCGGTTCAATTCCGGTTTTCAAGTATGCGGGCGCGGCTCTGGGAACGGGTCTCCGTGAAGGAGGACGCACTCTCAGCGAAAGCCGTGAACGGCGCCGCGCGCGCAGCACGCTGGTCATCGTCCAGGTGGCGCTGGCGCTGGTATTGATGATCTCTTCCGGCCTCATGATTCGAACCTTTCGCGCCTTGACGCACGTCCAGCCCGGATTCCACCAGACCGACGAGGTCCAAACCTTCCGGATCACCATCCCCGACGCGGAGGTCCCCACGCCTGAACGTGTAGTTCGCATGGAGGAGGAGATTGTCAGAAAAATCGGGGCGATTCCCGGTGTGTCCTCAGTGGGGCTCGGCACCAGCATTCCTATGGATGGGAACGGCAGCATCAATCCCATTTACGCGGAGGGCCGGACGTACACCGACGGTGCCCTCCCACCGCTCCGTCATTTCAGGTTCGTAGCCCCGGGCTACTTCATGACCCTGGGTGTCCCGCTGGTTGCCGGCCGCGATCTCACCTGGACCGATACCTACGGCATGAGGCCGGTGGTCCTCGTTTCTGAAAACCTGGCGCGCGAATACTGGGGCACCCCAGCCAACGCCCTGGGCAAGCGCATTCGGAGTAGCCCCAAAGACGATTGGTTTGAGATCGTAGGCGTCGTGGCGAATGTTCATGACGATGGGCTGAGCCAGGATGCGCCGGCCACGGTGAGTTGGCCTTTCCTGATGAAGCATTTCTTTGATCAGTCGCCCCTGGTCGTCCGATCCCTGGCGGTCGCCGTCCGCAGCCCCCGCGTCGGCTCAGAGAGCTTTATGAAAGAACTGAGGCAAGCCGTGTGGTCGGTCGATGCAAATCTTCCGCTGGCGGATGTGCGGAGCCTTGAATACTACTATAACAATTCGTTGGCGCGTGCTTCGTTCACACTCGTGATGTTGGGGATTGCAGGGGCTATGGCATTAATGCTCGGAATCGTGGGGCTCTACGGCGTCATCGCTTATTCGGTCTCGCAGCGACGGCGGGAAATCGGCATTCGCATGGCGCTGGGGGCACAGCAGAAGGAACTCACCGGCATGTTCGTCGGTCATGGATTGTTGCTGGCCGGAGTGGGGGTGGTCTTCGGGTTGGGTACAGCATATGCCCTGATGCGCCTGTTGTCGTCACTGCTATTCAAGGTAACACCGGTCGATCCTGTCACTTATGTCGTAGCAACCCTCGGGCTTATCGCAACGGCAGCGCTGGCCAGTTACTTGCCTTCCCGCCGCGTGGCGGCGGTGGATCCCATCGAGGCCTTGCGAGTAGAGTGACATGGGCCTTCCGGGCAATCCTCAGCGTGTAGGTAACTGTATTGTGCAGTGGGCAGGAAATCATTTTAAATTGGAGATGCTCTCCGGACGTGCGCAGTCGGCACCCTGGTTGAGCCAACCTCGTCCGATGCGGCGTATCGTCGTCCCAGTCCCGCGCCGTGCCCAGCAAGCACATAGAAGACCCGGCGTTCCGTCCATCGGTTCAATTCCATGTCCTTGCAAGTCTCCGGGTAATCCGTCGCGAAAGACTCGATCCGTTTCTTCTCTGGAACAAAAAACTGCCCGACCGATCCGAAGCTGTAGGCGTAGGGCGATCCTGGCTTCCAGTAGGACGTCTGCGAATTCAACCAACCAATGGGCCAGTGGTCCCAGAGTCCGGTGCCCCAGCCACAGCCGCCTTCGGCGCCCTTGGTGCAGTGGTCGACGATCTGGTTCTTCTCCGGCGGAAAGCCGCTGGCCTTGCCCAGTACCGCGAAAAGCAGTTTCTCGCGGAAGGGCAGGACCAGGGCAAATCCTGATGACCGGGTAATGGCCGCCAGCGCAACGTCATCACCATCACGCCTAACGTGGCCCTGTTCATCCCAGTAGATGTCGTATTGTCGATCGCTGTACAGGTCCAGCACGGTGTGGGTGAGGTAGTCTCCGTGTTCCCGGTCACGCGGGAACAGGTCTTTGATGGTACTGCCAACCGGCGCCACGCCAAACAGTTCCACGGGTTGCGTGCTGTAACCGATGATGTCATTCGGCATCAGGCTCTCGTACGTCATCCGGCGCAAGACCAGTCCGTTGGGATAGGCGAAGTAGTCCTCCGTCCCGCGCAATCGGGGCTTCGTGTCATCCTTCATGTTGACGCAGAAATACGTCCATCGAACCCAGACATCGCGTGGTCCGCTGTGAATGATGTCCACGAAACTGTTCCGTTCTTTCCGTCCCATTTTGTTGAACAGTTCGGCGTCACCCAAATTGCCTTCAAAGAACTGGTCGCACATGGCGGCGCCGCTGGTCAACTCGACGAGAGGGCAGTAGCTGGCTTCGTGACTGAAGACAAAGCGCTGGGAATGGTTCTTCCAGAACACTACGATGGCTTTCCGGGCATTCATGTCGGCGTGCGGAGGACTAGGGGTCAACGCTCCAGTATAATGACCCGGCGCATAGTCGTTCACCTCCAGGGCTGAAACGCCACCCGTGGATCGCTTCGCGATCTCGGCCATACTTACCGGTACCGGTTTCTCAAAGAGAGGATCAGGTCCAGTCTGCGACTTCGCCTCGATAGACCACAGCGTCGCAATCAGACACGCACAGAGGGGCCATGTGGTCCTTCGTTTCATCGTCGTCTCCTATGTCAGGTTCAACAGCACGCTTTAGTATATGGAAGACGCCAGGCGCGCCAAACGTCCTGGCCCGCCTTAGGAGTGCCGGGGCGGACGAGGGAATAGTACTTCATTGGCGGGCCGCCCAAAAGATGGAATTGCGGAAGATCGTGGTGAAGGCAGAGTTCTGGAATAGATCCGGGTGGTGCCCCATGAAGATGTAAATGTTCCGGCTCTTGTGGTGCAGGTTTATCCAAATGACGGGATGATCGCCCATCTTGATGTTCCTATCCGGTGTGTAGGTGGATTCGTCTACGCGGGCCAGCACATGCACGCTCGGCCGTGGCGACTTGTCGTAGGTGTACCATTCCTCATTCTCGACCAGGAACGATTCGGGCACGCCTTTCATCACCGGATGTTTCGGATCCTCGACATAGACCTTCGCGGTAGCGAATTTCGCGATGTAGGCGGTGAACCGAATTCCGCCCATGAATTGTGAAAACCAATTCCACATTGGATATCCGTCGAATTCGCCAAGCAAGGTGGCATGATGGAATCCGATCCACCCGCCGCCCCCGTCAATATACTTGATGAACGCCGCCTCGGCCTTGGGAGTCCACATATAGGGAGGATAATTCAGTTGGATGAACACCTGGTATTGCGAAAGAAACTGGTCGTCAATTCGATCCGTGTTCTGGATGTAATCCACGGAGAAGTTCTCTGCGGCCGCGAGCTTGTCGAGCCACAGTTTCGCGGCATCCACAAAGGGCTTGTGAATTCCGCCGGCTTCCGCAATGGCGACAACCTTGAACCTGGGAGCGGCAGGCTGGGCGACGACTGGGGTCGGGGAAGTCAGCACACACTGTAACAACAACGAAACCAGCAGAACGAGCTTTCCGCACGAGCGGCACAGCTTTGAGCATGACATGGGCATTCCTCACGATCGCAGAGGGCAGGGGTGGCCGGAACCAAGTCTTCGCGGCGCGGTCCTCTACATGTTGATGTGAACGACAGTTGCAGGCGGAAATCCGTTGAACCAGGTCGATGAAGCATTGCTGTAAGCGCCGATGTTTTCCGAATAGACCAGATCGTCGATTTGGAGGTCGGGCAACTGCTCGGATTGCGAGATGACGTCCATACCATCACAAGTCTGCCCGTAGACCGCGCAGACTTCGGTTGCGCCTTTCTTAAACGCCTTGAGATGATATTGGCAATGGTCAAAAATGATGCCGGAGAAGGTGTGATAGACGCTGTCGTCAATGAAGTAGCAGAGCTTTCCATCGCGCACCGCTTTGCCGATGATCCGCGCGACGAGGGTGGCGGCCGTGGCCACGAAAAATCTGCCCGGCTCCGCGAGGATCTGCATGTCTTGCGGGAACAGCCGGTCGATCTCGGTGTTGATCATTCTGGCGAGCAGGCTGAAAGGCTTCACATGCCGGTCATAGGCGACAGGAAAGCCGCCGCCGATGTCGAGGATTTTGATTTTATGGCCGCGGGTCGCCGCCTCGCGCAAAACCGCGGCCGCAATATTAAGAGCCTGAACGAAGTTCTCGAAGTTGGCGCATTGGCTGCCCACGTGAAAGCTCAGTCCCTCGACCTCCAATCCGATATCGAAAGCAGCGCAGATCGAGATCCACCGCTTCTCCCGGGTCGCAGCCGAATTTCGACGACAACTCCACCATTGACCCGGTGTTGGGAACTCGCAAGCGAAGAACCACGCCGGCATGGGGGGCGTATTGCTTGATTTTCAGCAGTTCGTTGCGGTTGTCGTAAGTAACGAGCGGCTTGTAGCGGTCAAGCGCCTGGAGTGTCTCCTTGGGTTTGGTCGGATTGGCGAAAATGATCTTGTCCCAGATAAAGTCCTGCTGATCCTTGGGCGGAAGGTGTTTTATGTTTTCATAAACCAGCATGAACTCCGGAAGTGAGGCAACATCGAAGCTCGCGCCCGCGGCGTACAAAGTGCGCACAATCTCCGGCGCCGGATTCGCCTTTACAGCGTAATACGCCTGAACTCGAGGAAGGTGCCGCTTATATTTGGCGTAGTTGCGGCGGATGATCTCGTGATCGATCACCACCACGGGCGTCCCGTGCTGCGCGGCGATCGCTTGAAGCTGTCGGGTTGTAGCCATGAGCCCTTCCTCACTTCCGAGACCAACGCGTTGGGCGTACAAGAACCCCTCACCCTCTCACTCCTTTCCCCTCTTCCTTCTTCCTAGGGAGAGGGAAGAGAGGGAGGGGAGTCAGGGTGAGGAGTATTTGGCAGGTTGCTTTGTAAACGTCCTATTCAGGATCTTTGAAAGGGCGGGGCTTCAGCCCTGCCCCGGATTTCCTACATTTTTCCTGGACAGACAGCCCTCTCCCGAGGGGAGAGGGCTGTCGGCTCAATTTCAGGATCCGTGCCGTCGATCATTTTCACTTTGTTGTGGGTGAAGTATTCCTTGGTCAGCGCCTTCATCATTTTGCCGCGCTGGTCGTAAAGCCTGCGCAATTTCCGCCGGGGGTGCCTGGCGAGCGCATAGTGCGTGAGGATCGGCATGGCGATGGTCGTATCCGTGTAGCAAACCACCGCATCGGGCAGGCGGTCGGGATCCACTTTCCCCCAGCTTACGGCTTCGCTGGGGGTGGCTCCGCTCAGTCCGCCCGTGTCCGGACGCGCATCGGTTACCTGGAAGAAATAATCCTGCCCAAATTCCTTGATGCGCAGCACCTCCTGGATCTGGGGTTCCGTCTGGAGCATGAAATTCTTGGGGCTGCCGCCGCCCCATAGAACCACGCCACTCTTGCCTCCTGAGCGTTTCGCCGCGAGAACGTAAGCGGTGGTCTCATTCACGTCGATCGAAGGATTCACCCGCAGCTTGTTGCCGCGCAATTCCACGCCGGCCACGTTCATTCCAATCGTTGAGTCGCCGGGCGATGAGGTGTAGCAGGGCACGCCGGCGCGATAGGCGGCGGCCAGCACTGAGACGTCCTTGAGGCCCGCTTTGCGCTCCCACTCGGCGGCATACTTGCCCAGCAAATGGTGCAGTTCAGCGGTGCCCATCTCCTTCTGGAATTCGGGTTGAATCAGCATGTTGCGCAGGAATTCATCCGTGGCCATCAGGCAATCGCTGTAGCCGAGCAGGACGTCGTACACGCGCACGATATCGTTATCGCGCAGTTCCGTGTCGTCCATGTTGAAATTTCCCGCACGCACAGGATAGTTCAAGGCAAAATGCATGTCGTGATACAGATTGGCGCCGGTCGAGACAATCCAGTCCACAAATCCGGCTTTGATAAGCGGAACGATCGAGGAGCACCCGAGGCCGGCCGGCGTAAGCGCTCCGGATAGGGTCATGCCGATCGTTACGTCCGGCTCGAGCATCTTTTCCACGAAAAGCTTGCAACCCTCTTTCAGACGGGCCGAGTTGTAAGCAAGAAACACCTCGTCCACGATATCAGCAAGCTTCTCTTTGCCGGTCAGATTCTTGGGGAGAATCCGCTGTCCGGCGAGGTAGCGCTCGCGGTCGGGGCACTTCTTCTTTTTCATCCACTCGGGCATCTCCGACATGTCTTCACGATAACGATGATGTGACTTTTGCTCTTTAGCCATGGTCGAATCGAATCCTTCCTTGAACACAATGAGCGCCGCTCTCTCGAAAATCACGTCATTCCCGCGAATGCGGGAATCCACCGTACGTGGGTCCCCGCTTCCGCGGGGACGACGCATTGAAATCAGGGATTGAGTCCATTAGACTAACACAGCGAGGTGGAGCGGGGAAAGCGTGCTGCCTCACAATTCGGTCACGGAGAGACCCGGAATCTTGCGGAAGTCGCGGACGTTCAGTGTGGCGACCGAATATCCGAGGTGCAGGGCGGTGGCGCCGATCAAGAGATCAGGGAGAGCGATTACGATGCCTTTTGCTGCTTCCTCGCCTTCAATTCTTCCAGCCAGTTGCGCAATTTCAAGAGTTATGGGTTCGACGGGGACAGCTTGGCACAGCTCTTCAACGAACACTTGCCGGCGTCTTGCATCCGTCTCTGATTTCGCGCGATAAATCCCGTGGGTCAATTCAAGCACGGTGACCGCTGAGATCGCGTTTTCAGTTTCCCCTTGGAGGGCTTGAACGCGTTCAAGAATATCCCACACGCGCTGGCCACGCCGTTCGCTGGCAATAACAACGCTTGAATCGAGGATCAATCCCATGGGGGCGGGTTCCAAGGATTGCGGCGGCCGTTAATGATTTCCTGAACGTCGGCGGCAAAATCGGTGTCCATGGTTGGCTCGAAACCCAGTTCTTTCGCATGCGCCTTGGCCAATGCAATGGATTCGGAGATGGTGCGGCGTGCCGGCTCGGCAGCATGGATGACAGCCACAGGCCGCTTACCGCTTTCGATAATAACCTCCGTGCCCGTGCGCACGCGTTTCAGCAGCCGGGCAAAATCACTCGCCGCGTCCGCCTCCGAGATGTGGATCACATTCTTTGGCATGAGTTATTATACATCGTTCTTGGCTTCTGACGGTGGGTTTCGCATACGTGGCGACACCCTAAGACGGGGAGGGAATGAGGGTGAGGGGGGAGTCCTGTCGCACGAGGGGAACGGAATGAAAGATTCTAAAAACACGCCGTTTTCAATGGGCTTCTCGATGCCTGCGGAGTGGGAGCCGCACGAAGCCACGTGGCTCGCGTGGCCTCACAATCCCACCGACTGGCCGGACAAGCTCGATACGATTTGCTGGGTCTACGGCGAAATCGTGCGCAAAATTTCGCCCGGTGAGCGCATCAGGATGCTGGTCAATTCCGCGGCCGGCGAGAAGACCGCGCGGCGCTACCTGAGCGCGCAGGAGCTGACCCGACGCGCGTCGAGTTCATCCGGCACCCAACCAATCGCGGCTGGATGCGGGACAGCGGGCCCATATTTGTCCGGCGCCACCGGAACAGAAGGACGGAGACCGCCATCGTCCATTTCCATTTCAATGCCTGGGCCAAGTATTCCGACTGGAAGAAAGATCGCCAGGTGCCTGAAGTTGCGGCCAGACACCTCTCGCAAGCGCCTCTTCGACGCGCAGATCGGCAACCGTGAATTCGTCCTCGAAGGGGGTGGAATCGAAGTCAACGGGCGCGGAACATTGTTGACGACGGAAGAGTGCTATTTGCACCCGGAAATCCAGGTCAGGAATCCTGGCCTGGACCGAAAAGGCTTTGAAAAAGCGCTCCACGATTACCTCGGTGCGACAAATGTCTTCTGGCTTGCCGGTGGCGTGACCGGGGATGATACGCACGGCCACATCGATGACATCTGCCGTTTCGTCGATAGAAAGACCCTGGTTCTCATTAAAGAGGAGAATACCAAGGACGTCAACTATGGCCCGCTGAACGAAAACTGGGAGCGCATTCAGGATCTGCGGCTTGAGGACGGTTCCAAGCCGGAGGTCATCGCGCTACCCATGCCCGACCCGATCTTTTTCGACGGCGACAGGCTCCCGGCGAGTTATGCAAATTTCTATATCGCCAATCATGCTGTGCTGGTGCCCACTTTCAACGATCCCAAAGACCGCTTGGCGCTTGGACTCCTTGGCGAATTATTCAAGGATCGTATCGTAGTGGGCGTCCATGCCGTTGATCTGGTGCTGGGTTTCGGCACGCTCCATTGCCTGACGCAGCAACAGCCCGCATGAGCGCGGTCTGTTCTTTGGTAGGAATCCTTCCATGCGGGCATGGGTGATTGGTCATACAGGCACCGTCGAATCGTTGAATTCCAACCTGAATCTCTCCGAAGCATGCGCTACCGCCATTGTAAAGGCGCTGACCGCAGACTACGGAATCAGCGCGTCCAGGCTGAAGGGTTATGGCGTGGGTCCCTTCGCCCCAGTGGCCTCAAGTGACAGCGACGAAGGAAGCCACACGAGACACCCATCGAGGTCCGTGAGGCAGGAGACTGCGTCAACGTGCCGCAGGAACTGGGGGTGGAATTATGGAATCCCGCCTTTGATTCTATCTAGTAGAATTTGCGCGCGACGGTGATTTTGTCCGGTTTTTTCCGCCCGAACATTTGGCTTGACATCTCGCATGGTTTGAAGTAAAAGCCATGGGCGATTCACGTTGTGGACAGTAGAACGGAAGGCGGAGTCGGCAGTGTGCGCTCCCGAGTAAATCTTCGCAAGGGGGAATAAGCATGTCAGGTAGACGAGTAGAGATGCTGGCAGGGATTTTCCTTTTCTCCTTGGCATTGGCAGTGACTCCGTTGCGCGCGCAGAACGCTCAAGGGACAATCCTGGGTCACGTTCAGGATTCGTCCGGAGCCTCTGTGCCGACGGCCAAGGTAACGGTCGCCAATGAGGGGACCGGCATCACGAACACCTACGTCACGGGCGAATCAGGAGATTTTGTGGTCCCAAACCTGATTCCGGGATCATACGCCATCACGGTCGAAGCGCCCGGATTCAAGGCCGCCACGAGCAGGGGGCTCGTCCTGCAAGTGGATCACACGCTGCGGCAGGATTTTGTGCTCGAAATTGGACAAGTGAATCAGGAGGTGACGGTCACCGCCACGTCGCAGATGGTGCAGACGGACAACGCCACGGTGGGTGAGGTTGTCGAAGACCACTTCATGCAAGCCTTGCCGCTAAACGGGCGTGACTTCCTCACCATGATTGCCATCAACGCCGGCGTCGCCCAGCCGTCAGGCGGCAATCAAACCGGCAATCTCTTCTATCAGAAGGGGCTGGACGACAGTTGGCGCTCGGCCAGCGTCAATGGAGCGCGCCCCACCTCGATCTATTTCATGCTGGATGGTGTTACCAACACTGACTACTTTTTCGACAAGGCCATCATCATCCCTGCGGAAGATGCCATCGAGGAGTTCAAGCTGATGAATGGCATGTATTCGGCCGAGTACGGAATGGCCTCAGCCCAGGTCAACGTGGCGATCAAGTCCGGCACGAACCAACTTCACGGCAGCGCCTACGATTTCCTGCGAAACGATGTCTTCGATCCCACAAATCCTCTCACTACGGCGCTCAACAAGCAAAACGGCACCAGCCTGCCGACCAAGACACCCTTCAAGCAGAACCAGTTCGGGTTCACGCTCGGCGGACCCGTAAGGCTGCCCATGTACAACGGCAAGGACCGAACCTTCTGGTTTGCCAGCTACGAAGGCGGACGGCGGCGGGAAGGCACGCCCCCGACCAGCATGATGCTTCCGACCAATGCTGAGCTCAAAGGCGACTTTTCCGATTGGCCGGACCTGATTTACGATCCTGTTACGTCTGGCTCAGTGCCCGCCACTCCTGACAACCCGGCGGGCCGCGTGCCCTTTACGAATAACAGCATCCTCCCCGGGGAGATGAACGGTATCGGGCAAAAACTAGCGGCCTATTTTCCCGCGGCCAATGTCAGTTGCCAGATGCCATGCGCGAATTTCGTAGCCACCGTTACCAATCCCACGACTACGGACATTGTCACCAGCCGGTTGGATCACCAATTGAGTACCAATGACCGGCTGTCGGGCACGTTCAACCTGTCGCGCATCATCCAGGACTACCCCTCGCCTCTGCCTGCGAGTGCCACCAATGTGTTTACCCGCGCGCGTCAAGTTGGGCTATCGTGGCAGCATTCGTTCAGCGCAAATTCAATTAATGAGGCCCATGTGGGCTACGCCCGCGAGAACTTCCATGAGGGCGCGTCAACGGCCTTTGGCCCTAACCTTTCTGCCCAGCTCGGCTTCGTGAATAACACTCTTCTTCCCGCTTATTACGGCATCCCCACTATTTTTCTGTCGGACGGATACGCCGCTCCCGGGAACGAGAACAACGGCTACAGCGAGATCGAGAACATCTTCGAATATGGGGACAACCTCAAGCTGATCAAGGGCAAGCACACGTTCACCCTCGGCGCGGACATTCGGCGTGGGCAACTCTGGAATGCCGATGGCTTCGTGGCGGACGGGGTTCTCAACTTTACGGGCTCTTACACAGCTTCCGATCCCACCGTGGCGCGCAACGGCACGGCAGGTCCCACGGCGGGCAATGCGTTTGCCGATTTACTGCTCGGGTCTCCCCTCTCGACTACTGCCCCGAGCCCCATCGGCTCGGACCTCTTCAATCTGCGCGGCACGGAATGGAACTTCTTCTTCGAGGACGACTACCGGGTAACCCCCCGGCTGACCCTTAACCTCGGGCTGCGCTACGAATTCCCGGGCGGGCCGGGAACGTTCCACAGCACCAACAATAGCGGTTACACGCTGGATCTGAAGACGCCCGGCATGGGATTGATCTGGGCTGACAAGAACTTCGTCAACACGGTCGGACCTGGAAGCAACAATCCCGAGCAGCAGGCGACCTACTTTCAGTGCTGTGTTACCAACAGCCTGGTTCCCGGCAAGGCGACCAATTTCGCTCCGCGAATTGGCCTGGCTTGGCGCCCGTTGCCTACCGACAAATTCGTGGTCCGGGCGGCTTACGGCCTATTCTACGACCGGTGGGAGCGGTTCGAGGACGGCGTCTACTATGACGACAACCAACTTTTAACCACCTTTGCCAATCCGAACTATCCGCAGCCCTCGGGATTCGAAGCCACCTCGCCGCTGGCCCTGCAAAGTCTGTGGCTTCCTCCCGTCGCACTCAACCCCTACACCAGTTTCCCATCCCCCTGGACTTTCCGTGCGGTAAGCCACTGGCCTGAAAACAAGCCACCGTATTCGGAGCAATGGTCTCTGGATACCCAGTTTGCCTTTTCACCCAGCCTGTTGCTGGACCTCGGTTACGTGGGAGCGCGAGGACTGCACGAGCCGTATTCGCAAAGTTACAACGAGGCTGCGCCTCCCCCGGTGGCGGGCGATCCGTGCAACTACTACCAGGATATCTCCCTGGTGCCCGCCGGAGACCCCTGCCTGAGCGACCCGAATTTCGTGCCGATTATGGCGCGGGTGCCTTACAAGAACGTTGGAGCCCACAGCGACGCCGACTATTACTTCTTCGATTCCAGCTACCAGGCCTTGCAGGCCAGGCTCAACAAGCGCTTCGCGCAGGGTTTTCAATTCATGATTAACTACACATGGTCCAAGACCCTGGACCAGGGATCGGAGATGGAGAATTTCAGCGGCGATTTCAACCATCCCCAAGATCCGCATCACCTTTACGGCGATTATGGTCTCTCTCAACTTGATCAGGCCCAACGCCTGGTTTTCAGCTATTCCTATGCCTTGCCGGTAGGGAAAGGGCGGCGCTGGTCGCTCGGACCCGCGAACTATGTGCTGGGAGGCTGGAGCCACAGCGGGATCCTCACCTTTGCCACGGGTTTGCCCTTCACCGTCTTCTGCTGCAATCGAGGCGTCGATCAATT
The DNA here is from genome assembly GCA_963770415.1 of uncultured Acidobacteriota bacterium. Classification (GTDB taxonomy): domain Bacteria; phylum Acidobacteriota; class Terriglobia; order UBA7540; family UBA7540; genus CAVROP01. The sequence continues at coordinate 10,629 of CAVYPU010000005.1, read as the reverse complement.
CGGCGACAAGTACCAGCAGCGGCTCCGAGCGGACGTCAATGGCGATCCGACGAAGAACTTCAGCAAGAGCGTTCTCGAATGGTTCAACCCGAATGTGTTTACGACTCCGCCGCCGGGCACCTACGGCAACGTGGGTCGAGACACACTGCGCGCGCCGGGCGAAAGGCAAGCCGACATTGCCTTCACAAAAGACACGCACTTGTTCGGCGAGCAGCGTACGCTCCAGTTCCGTGTGGAAATCTTCAATTTCCTCTCCAGTTGGCACACGGGAAATGTCTTTCCTTACAGCCGCATGACGAACAGCCCTTCGAACTGCACTTCCGGAGCCAGCGGGAACTGCCTGTTCAGCTCCCTGGTGCCGCTGAATGGGCTGGGCGAGTTGAACTTGTGGACTCCCCACATCATTCAATTAGCCTTGAAATACTCTTTCTAGCTTTGCTTGACCTTGATGCCGGCAGATCGGAGAGCGGGAAGAGGAGCACACCCTATGGAAAGACGAGAATTCGTGGGAAGCATTATGGCCGGGGCGGCAGTTGGGAGGGGCCGCTCCGGTCGCATGGAAGCAGCGCACCAGGGCCCCCCGGAAGGCCCCACGGCCCTTACCGTGGACAAGGTACATATCGAGCGGGCCCTCGCCCGGCCGCCATGCCGGCAAGGTGCTCGCGGCCATCCAACCGCATGCCGACGATCTCCCTTTTTACGCCGTGGGCACGATCCTCAAACTTCTCGACGAGGGCTACACCGGCTACCTGATCCGTACTACCAGCGACGACATGAGCGGCAGGGGCACGGTGGGCGAACGCGTGCTGGGGAACGAGCGAGATAACCAGGCGATTGCCAAGGCCTTGGGCCTTAAGAAGGCATTTGACCTGAGCTATAGCAACCACCGAATGGATCAGATGATGCCGGTAGAGTTACGGGGTCGTTTGATCTTTCTTTTTCGGCTGCTGAAAGTCAACACGGTCATTTGCTATGACCCGTGGGGCCATTATGAGGAGAATCCTGATCACTACGTGACTGCGAAAGCGGTAGAAGCGGCTTGTTGGATGGCCGAGACGGTTAAGGACTATCCGGAACATTTTGAAGCGGGCCTGGAGCCGCATTTTGTGAGTGAGAAATACTATTTTGCAAGGGGCCCGCAACTGGTGAATCGCATTGTTGATATTGGTCCGTTCATGGATAAGAAAGTGGCGATTAACCGTTTGAATAAGGCGCAGGGGATTGCGGGAGAAGCCGGTTCCCAACTTCGAGCCAGCCTGGCCGCCCGAAAGCTGCGACTCCCAATTCTGGGCAACGATGACGAAACGGCAGACCGTGAGTACATCCGAGAATTTGTGCTTGCCCAAGATCGCGAGATCGGCGGGCGATACGGACTTCAGTATGCAGAGGCATTCCACTACATTGGGCCGGAGCCTCCGGTGATTTCAGAAGACTACATCAAGCAACATGCCGTACCCTTGGAATAGCCGCCCGAGCCAGGAGGGCCGTGGCGTTTGATCGGGCTCCCAAGAGCGGGAGTGTAATAACCCGATAGTTTCCCGGGTCATTAAGGTTTGTGCTATTTTATGTCCCGCCCGTGCGGCCCGCCTTTACAAATGACGTGAACGTGGACTCGAGACTTGCCTAAGCGTGGTGCATGGGTCTATTGCATATTCCCGACCACGGGTGGGGTGCAGACGATAGCGCCGGCGCCTTTTCAGGCAACACCCGCCACGATGATCGTTCTCGATTGAAGACGCGATGGCACGGGCCTAAAGTTCCGTAGAAACAAGTCGTCGGGAAGAGTCGCCGCACGACGGCGGGAGTCTAATACGCGGTGGTTGGGAGGGAATTCGCCATGCAAGGCAAAATGAAGGCCGCCTGGTTGAAAGGGTTGAGACGGTTCGAAATCGTGGACGTAGATATCCCTCAGATTGGGCGAGATCAGGTCTTGGTGAAGATCCTCAAGGTCGGCATCTGCGGGTCCGACAAAGGGATGTGGGAGGGCCACCATTTCTTCAACGACCTCTACACCTGGGATCAATTTACACCGGGCTCGCACGGCCATGAAGCAAGCGGCGTGGTGGTGGAGGCCGGGCAGGATGTAAAGGGAATCAAAGAGGGTGACCTGGTGTGCCGGTTGAATCTTCTTGGCTCGCACGACCTGGAGATGAAGTGCTTTGCCGAGTACGCCGTGGCCGACGGGCCCATTCTGGTGAACGGCGGGTATCCGGAGGTGGTCTGTTTTGCCGATCCGGTGACGGTTGCGCTGAATCACATCCACCATGCCCATGTTTCGAGCGGGGATACGGTATTGGTGGTGGGGCAGGGATTCATCGGGCTGCTCGTTACGCAATTACTTCGGGACCAGCATGTCAACGTGATCGCCACGGACATCAAACCCCGCCGGCTCGAGCTGGCGCGAAGTTTCGGGGCCCGAGCAGTTGACGCTCGACCGCCCGACTGTGAGAAGCAGATCAGGGAGTTGGATGGCGACATTCGGGCGATCATCGAATGCTCCGGTTCGGATCAAGTGGTGGATATGGCGTGCCGGCTGCTAGGTCGGGGGGGCGCTCTGGTGATGATGGGCGCCTATCGCCAGAAAGTGACGCTGAATTACACTCAACTGCGTATCCGAGGGGCCACGGTGGAGTTCCCTATGAACGGCGTCAAATGCAAAGATAACTGGCGGCCGGGCGGCCCAGATTCTCCACCGGAACGAAATCGAGGTGAAGAGCCTGATTGACCACCGAGACCGGCTCGAGAATCTGCAGAAGATCCTGGAGAACTACAACCAGGAATGGCTGCGAGTCGTTTTGGAACCCTGACAGGAGCGGACGAAACATGGGTGAGGGCGTTCGATTCGGCATTATCGGCTGCGGGGAAGTGGGTGCTTCGCTCAGCGGAACCGACCAGTACAACGGCATCGGCGAATGGCACGCGCGATACATCGGGGAGATTCCCGGGGCTGAACTCGTGGCCGTTTGCGACACGAATGAGCGCAACGCGCAGGCTCTGGCGAAAAAATTCGGGATCAAGGACGTTTGCCTCAAATACTCCGACCTGATTGCCCGCCGGGACGTTGATGTGGTAAACGTATGCACTCCAAGCGGAACGCACGGCGAGATCGCCATGGCCGCTGCGAAGGCCGGGAAGCACGTGATCGTTGAAAAGCCCATGGAGGTGACCCTCGAGCGGGCCGATGCCATCACGCACGCGTGCCACGAGGCAGGAGTGAAATTGCAGGTGGTCTTTCCCTTTCGGTTTGGACGTGGTTTGCAAGCGGTCAAGGCGGCAATCAGGAAAGGGATGTTCGGAAAGATCCTATTGAGCAATGCCCTGTGCCGGCGATACCGTGGCCAGGGTTACTACAACAAGAGCAGTTGGCGGGGGACGTGGGGGATGGATGGCGGGGGGGCTTGTATGAACCAGGGGATCCATATCATCGATTCCTACCTGTCCTTGATGGGCACCCCGCGCTCGGTCTCGGCCAGAATGGGCACGCTGGGCCATCCGTCGGCGGAAGTCGAGGATGTGGCTGTCGCTATCATTCGGTTTGCCGACGGGGGTCTGGGAACGATCGAAGCCACCACTTGCGCCTACCCGGACTTCGGGGACCGCATCGACCTGCATGGCGAGAAAGGGTCGGTAATCCTTGAGGGGCTGCCGCCGAGGATCACCCGCTGGGACGTCATGGATAGCAAGCAGAGCATCGACTTGAAGGATTTTGAGGAGCGGGGAGAACCCGATAATCCTTACTGTCTGCACCGGGCCGTCATCGAGAACATGGTGCATGCGGTGCGCGAGGGCATCGAGCCCGAGGTTAACGGAATAGAAGGCCGCAGATCGTTGGAAGTGATCGGCGCCATTTACCGTTCCGCGCGTGAAGGGAAAGAAGTGACGCTCGCCTGAAACGCATAAAAGGTGCAGACCTTCACTACGAACCGATGCGTTTCTTGCGCAAATATACAAGGAGCAACTCTGGTGGTCATGACGAACAAGAGCAAATTGGCACTGGCGGGAGGACAGCCCGCCTGCAACCGGAAATGGCCGGCCTGGCCCGTGTGGGATGACACCGAACGGAAGGCGCTCAACGAGGTACTCGAATCGGGCAAGTGGTGGTATGGCGAGAAAGTGCGGCAGTTTGAGGATGCCTTCGCGGCATTTCAAGGCGCCAAGTTCGGGGTCACGTGCAACAGTGGAACCACGGCCTTGCAGACGGCTCTCATGGCCTTGGGTGTGGGTGAAGGGGACGAAATTATCGTTCCGCCTTACACCTTCATTGCCACAGCCAATGCCGTTGCCAGCTTGGGTGGCGTGCCCGTTTTTGCGGATATCCTACCCAACACGCTTTGTCTCGACCCCGCAGAGGTGGAGCGCAAAATCTCCTCGCGCACCAAAGGCATCGTGCCCGTTCATTTTGCGGGACACGTCGCGGATATGGATCGGCTTGCGGACATCGCGAGGAGAAACAACCTGTTCGTTCTGGAAGACGCCTGCCATGCGTGGGGCAGCCAGTGGAAAGGCAAAGGAGCGGGCGCACTCGGAGAATGCGGGGTCTTTAGTTTTCAAGCCACCAAGAATATCAGCAGCGCCGAAGGCGGCATCATCCTCAGTGACAACGAAGAGCTGGCCGAGCTTTGCCGCAGCTACACGAATGTCGGGCGTCTCAGAGGTTCGCAGTGGTATGACCACGAGTACCTGGGATGCAATTTACGCATGACGGATTTTCAAGGGGCCTTACTCCTTTCCCAACTCAGCCGGCTCGAAAAGCAGACGCTCAAGCGTCAAGCGAATGCCGCGCTTCTGGACCGTGAGCTTCGTGGCGTGCCCGGAATCTGCCCGCTCAAGAATGATCCGCGCATGACGCGGCGCAGCTACCACATTTACATCTTTCGCGTGGATACGGGGAAGCTCGGCGTCTCCGTCTCACGTTTCATCGAAGCTCTCGCAGCGGAGGGCGTTCTTGCCTATCGCGGCTACAGTAAACCCATCTATAGTAACGGGCTTTTCCAAAACGCCAGTCAAGGCGGTGCCCGTCACCCCATCAAGCGGCCGTTTGCGGGCAAAGGTATGGACTATTCCAAGGTGTGCTGCCCGGTCTGCGAGCAGGTCTGTCAAGACGCGGTATGGGTTTGGCACAACGCTCTGCTTGCAGAGGAAGACGACATACTTGCCATGGCCGCAACAATTCGAAGAGTCGTCGAGAACATTGAAGAGATTCGTTAAAGGGCCAGGGGGGAGACCTAAAGGCAAATGGGAATCCTGGATTGGTTAATCGTAGGCGTCTACCTTGCTGTGCTGGCTGTAGTGGGCATTGCGGCCACCCTCCGGGTAAAGACCACGGGTCAGTATTTTTTGGGAGGGCGGCGTTTCGGCAAGGTGCTCATGGTGACGCAGAGTTTCGGGGTGAGCACGCACGCGGAAATGCCGGTAAGCCTGTCGGGGGCCGTCTACAGCATGGGGATTTCGGCGATCTGGTATCAGTGGAAGAATCTCTTCGCCATGCCCTTCTACTGGCTCATGGCCCCATTGTTTCGCCGCGTCCGGCGCACCACCTTGGCTGAGGTGATGGAGGATCGGTACGGGGTCGGGATGAGCGTGCTGTGCGTATTGTATGCCTTCATCTTCTTTGTCATTGCCCTCGGCAGCGTCTTGAAGGGAGGCGCGAAAATCCTGAGCGAGGTGCTGGGGGGCCGCCTGAGCGTCAATGACGCGGTGGTAGGTCTGGCGGTAGTCTTTATCCTCTACAGCTTCACGGGCGGGCTCGTGGCCTCGGCCTGGAGCAGCTCCATTCAAGGGCTGCTGGTCATCATCCTCTCCGTCTTGCTGGTTCCCCTGGGATGGGGCCTGGTGGGCGGGATGAGTGGGATGAGGCAAACGCTGCCCGCCCATTTCTTCTCGATGTCCACGCCGCGGGAGGTCGGTCCATGGTTTATCGCCATGCTGACCGTGAACGGTCTTATCGGCGTCATGGCGCAGCCGCACATGATTGCCGCGGTGGGCACGGGAAAGGACGAGTACACCTGCAGAGTGGGATTCCTGCACGGCATGGTCATCAAGCGGCTGTGCACGATCGGCTGGGCTGTCGTCGGGCTGATGGTGGCAGGGATGGTCGCGCGGGCCCTGTTCGGTACGACGGCGCTCGCGGATCCCGAGGAAGCCTTTGGCTTTGCCTGCCGACATCTCTTGACCAGCGGCTTTCGCGGCCTGCTCTTCGCGAGCGTCATGGGGGCCACTCTGGCATGTTGTTCCGCTTTGATGATCGATAGCGGGGCGCTCTTCACCCAAGGGCTTTACCGGCCGCGGCTCGCTCCCAGCAAGTCCGACCGTCACTACCTCTGGGTGGGGCGCTTCAGCGGGCTGGCCGCTGTGCTGATTGCCGTGGCCTACGCAGTCTTCTTCATCCAGAAGGTCCTCTATTCTTTCCTGCTCATGGAGACGATCGCCACCTACATGGGCATCAGCCTTGTGGCCGGCATCATCTGGCGGAGGGCCAATCGCTGGGGCGCCGCCGGCAGCGTGATCGTGGCCCTGGCTGTCAACTTCTTCCTGTACCACTTGAGGAATGAACGGCTGGACTACTGGGACCCGAATATCTTCCTCGCTGCGCTCCTCGCAGGCATTGCGACGCTCGTCGTGTTGAGCCTGCTTACACCCGCCGAGCGAGGGCCTCAAGTCGATGAGTTTTTCGCCAACCTGCAAATCCCCTCTGATCCAGGTACCGCGAAGGTTGAAGGAAATAACCCCGCGGAACTGGCAGAGGTGGGCCGTCGAGCTGCTGAAACGGGCCGCCAGTTGCTCTTCGTCAACCTGTTGCATCCACGGCGTGGGACGCATGGCGTCGGCTTTTTCCGGGCTTATCGCGACGACTTGAAGGGTTTGGTGATGGGTGGCGCTTTGGTCATGGGGATCGTCTTTATCATGTGGCTGATCCTGAACCTCTAACGTTGCGGGGCGAGGAGTCTGGTGCGCGACCCTGGAAGTCAAAGCTGAACATGCCGGCGCTTGCCCGAACGTTGGATTGCCCTAGCAGATTCGCCGGTAAACACCGCGGCGATTTTGCTTCCCCCCCGAACCCTCGCGGAGGAGGCGCGTCGGCAAAGTCCAAATGCACGATCTCCGTCGCCTTCACGCTGGAAGCCACCGGGGCTCGAAGCGCAACCCTGAGTGCCTGGCGGAATCGAATCCTCTGAACGATTATGAGCCTTTCGGCCAAATCAATGGCCAAAACTTGCCGCGATGATTGAGGTGAAGGCGGCCGTGGCTGAGGGACTATAATGAAGAATCTCACTCTGTCGAAAGCCTATCAGTTGCTCGAACCGGGCCCTGTTGTCATGCTGACAACTGCCCGCGGGGGCCGAGCCAACGTCATGACTCTATCCTGGCATATGATGATGGAGTTTGAACCGCCGCTGGTTGCCTGTGTCGTCAGCAACAGGAGCCACAGCTTTGCCGCATTGCGGGCGACGAAAGAGTGCGTGATCGCCATCCCGGCGCTGGAACTGGCGCCCAAGGTCGTGCAGGTCGGCAACTGCTCGGGCCGGACCGTGGACAAGTTCAAGAGATTCAGCCTGACCCCCGTGCCGGCCGGCTTGTGGCCCCGCCTCTGGTGGCCGAGTGCTTCGCAAACCTCGAATGCAGGGTGGCCGATACTCGTTTCATCAACAAGTACTGCATGTTCGTCCTGGAAGTGCTCAAGGCATGGATTGACCCTGCCCAAAAGAACCCGAAGACCATCCACCATCATGGATACGGCAGGTTTGCTGTGGATGGCGAGATGATCAAGCTGAAGTCGAGAATGCGATAATCGGCGCACGGCAGGAACACCGGAATCCAAAAGTCTGCGGTCTGGCTGGAACGACGCCTGTTCGACCGCATAACGACCCACAAGGAGCCAAGCTTATGCCCAATCTGTTCGATCCGCTCTCGATCCGGGACGTGACTCTTCCCAACCGCATCGTGGTTTCGCCGATGTGCGAGTATTCCAGCACCGGCGGGTTTGCCAATGACTGGCACTTGGTTCACCTGGGAAGCCGTGCCGTGGGTGGCGCCGGCTTGGTGATGACGGAAGCTGCCGCCGTCACGCCGGAAGGGCGGATCAGTCCGCAAGATCTGGGAATCTGGAGCGATGACCATGTCGAGTTCCTGGCCCACATCACCCGGTTCATTCATTCCCAGGGCAGTGTGGCCGCCATGCAGTTGGCGCATGCCGGCCGGAAGGCGAGCACCTATCGGCCTTGGGACGGGGACGGCGCCGTCCCGGAGGGGTCGGGCGGCTGGACGAATGTCGTAGCTCCCAGCGCGATTCCCTTTGCCCCAAACTATGTGCAGCCGCAAGCCCTGACGCTGGAGGGAATTCAAGCCGTTGTCGCGGCATTCGTAGCCGCCGCCCGCCGCGCCCGCGAGGCAGGATTCCGGGTGATCGAGATCCACGCCGCCCACGGGTATCTGCTTTCGGAGTTTCTTTCACCGCTTGCCAACCGCCGCACCGATGAGTACGGCGGATCGCTCGAGAACCGCATGCGCTTGCTGATCGAGGTGGCCCGCGCAGTTCGCGGAACGTGGCCGGAAAGTGCGCCTTTGTTCGTGCGCATTTCGGCGACCGATTGGGAGGAGGGCGGGTGGACCCTCGACGATTCCGTGGCGCTGGCCAAGCGCCTGAAGGATTCCGGTGTGGACCTGGTCGATTGCTCCTCCGGAGGGAATGTGCCGCCTGCCCGGATTCCCGTGGGGCCTGGATACCAGACACCCTTCGCCGAAGCAATTCGGCGCGAAGCGAAAATCCTGACGGGTGCGGTGGGGATGATCACGGCCCCGGCGCAGGCCGACCATATCATCCGCACCGGCCAGGCCGACGTTGCTATCATGGCGCGAGAGTTTCTGCGTGATCCCTACTGGCCATTGCGGGCAGCACGCGAGCTCGGGTATGCCGTCCCTTGGCCCGTTCAGTACCTGAGAGTCGCTCCCCACGGCGCCAAGGCGCGCATCCTGGCAAAGTCGTAAGATCCGGTGCCTTCCTTCGATGCACAGTAGGCAATTCCTATGAGGGTTGAGCCGCCGTCTCCTGACCCTCGCGGCGTGTCACCAACGATCCGGAAGGGTGAGTTGTTGTGATCGACCCAACCGCCGCCGGCTCTTTGTTTTCTATAACATTCTGGCTTTGTTCCGGCGATTTGTTGTTTGCGGAGGCTTCCACGCGCGCCGCGTTTTGGGGCGGAGCGTTGTGGGCCGACGTGTCTTCCGCGCTTTCCACCGGCTGGCGCAGACCCCTGCCGTTGGGGGTCTGCGTTTCCCGAAGGGAAGGCGGCGCTTCACCATCCTGCCCTGAATCGCAGACACTGAACGGCGTGTCTGCGCCAGCCTCGAGCATTTCATCGCCAGGAGGTCCGGCGGCCTCTCTCTGCAGTTGGGCATGTTCTTTGCGCAGGGTCAGGAGAATTCTGACCTTGCGGTCGATCGCGCGGTCTAGCCCAGCTTCCTGCCGCAGCAGCATTTCCCAAGTCTCCCCCTCTGGCGCGAGGCACGCGTCGCGGTCTGCCGCGTCCCTTGCCTCCTGCGCCTCGAGCTCGTGCTGGAACTCTTCTTCCACGTCGGCGATCTCTTCGTCGATCAGGGCCAGCAGTTCCTGATAGTGGTTTTCGACGCCCGCCTCGCCGCCCTTAAAGTATTGGCTCACGAAGTCGTGGGGCGGCTTCTCGTCCTGCCGCTGGGGGTTCGCCCGTTCCAGGAACAGCCACAGCAGGTGGCGCAAGCGCGCCGGCCGCCAGCCCACTCTGCCCTGGTAATACGTTCGGATCTCGCCCCACTGCCGGGGCGTGAACACCCGCTGCCGCACCTGCTCGCGCAGCACGCCCAGCAGCGAGAGCTGCAGGCGCCACCGCACGGAAGGGTCGTCGGAGCCGCCCACGTTGACGGCGTCGATCGCCGCCCAGCAAGAGGAATCGAAAGTGACGGCGGCGATCTCCCGGCGGCGTTCGCGTTGCCGCTCCTCGACCGCCCCGAGGGCGCGCCGCATCAGGCCCGTCTCCATGCGTTCGAGCCGGTCGCGCCGCCAGTAGAGCCTAGCCAGGTCTTCGATCTGCCGGTCCCGGAGCGTGTCGCCCGGCCCGTAGTCGGTCGAGAGTTCCTGCTTCAAAGCTTCGTACCGGGCGGGGTCTTCGCCGAGCGCCCGCATGATGGCCGCATCGTTCGCGGGCGCCGCGTCGCAGCCGTGCTTGAGAGCGTTCATCCGCATGCGCTCCTTACCGGCCGCGCTGCGGGGCACGGTCGAGCGCTGGGCATTCTGCCGCGCGGCGTCGATTCGACGGGAAGTAAGACGAGGGGTTTTGCGTAAAGACACGATTCCTCCTGAAACGGAAAGTGATGAGAGCGGGAGAAGGACTCCCCCGCCGGCCGGGTAGTACACGTCAATAGCCTACCAGCGAGGCCAGCGCTTGTCAAGAGACAGGATGTCACACGCCTAGGCCAGGTAGGGTGGCACGGGCATTCCTTCGCTGCGCTCAGGACAGGCTCTGCCCGTGCGCACGGCCAGGATGGCCGTGCCACAATGTGCGGTGGGCTGGCGCAGACCCCCGCATTTTGGGGTCTGCGATGTCCCGAAGGGACACGTGTCTGCCGCTGAAATTGACGGGCTGGCGCAGACCTCTG
>CAVYPU010000004.1:0-139069 GCA_963770415.1 uncultured Acidobacteriota bacterium | reverse complement strand
ACGTATCTTCCTCGCAGTAATTGATTGAAGTCTTTGTATCGGAGAAGGTTGGCGGAATTTGTGCGCTATATTGTAGTCATGTAAATGATATATTATGCTTGACATGGCTGTATACTGATTGTATAAAGAAGTCATGTATATCGCCATAGTCCCCAACCGCAACTCCCCTCCCGCCCTCCTCCTGCGCCAATCCTTCCGGGAGAACGGCAAGGTCAGGAATCGCACCATCGCCAACCTGTCGCACTGGCCGACGGCCCGCATTGCAGCTTTCCGCCGCCTGCTGGCCGGGGAATTCGACCAGGCTACCGAACTCTCCGAGGGCCCCCGACTGGGACGCGTCTTCGGTCTGCTGCTGGCGCTCAAGCAGATTGCCGACGCGCTGGGTTTGGGCGCCGCGCTCGGGCATAGCCGGGCTGGCCAAGCTGGCTTTGTTCCTGGTGCTGGCGCGCGTGGCCCATCAGGGCTCACGCTTGTCGGCGGTGCGCTGGGCGGAGGATCAGGCGGTCGCCGAAGTGCTCGGTTTAGGCGGGTTCGACGAGGACGATTTGTATGCGGCTCTGGATGATCTGGCGGCCCGCCAGGAGAAGATCGAGAAGGCCCTGTATCGCCGTTATGTGGCAGGTCGCGGCCAGCCGCCGCGGCTGTTTCTCTACGACGTGACGAGCAGTTATCTGGAGGGGGAGAAGAACGCACTGGGGGCTTATGGGTACAACCGCGACGGCAAGCGGGGCAAGTTGCAGATCGTCATCGGCCTGTTGGCTGACGAAGCCGGCGAGCCGCTGGCGGTGCGGGTATTCGAGGGGAACCGGAACGATCCTACCACGGTAGGGGAACAGATCCGGATCTTACAGAAGCAATTTCAGGTGGAAGAGTTGGTCTTCGTGGGGGACCGGGGGATGGTGAAGAGCAAGGGAAAGGAGGCGCTGACGGCGGCGGGGTTGCGGTATATCACGGCGCTGACCGACCCGCAGATCCGGGGGTTGCTGGGGCAAGGGATTTTGCAGTTAAGCCTGTTCAGTGAGCAGGTGTGCGCAGTGCAAGGCGAAGGGGTGCGTTATATCTTGCGTAAAAATCCGGCCGAGGCGGAGCGCCAGCAGCATCGGTGGGAAGACAAGCTAGCTAAACTCGAGGCGAAGATCGCGGCCCGCAACCAGCAGGTGCGCGAGCACCCCCGCTGCCAGCCGGAAGCGGGAAGGGTGGCGCTGGAAGCCTGGGCCGGGCGGCACAGGCTGACGGGCCTCGTGGCGATCCGGCTCGAAGGCACGCAGTTGCAGCTGCAACGGAACGAGGAAGCGCTCCGCCGGGCGCTGGAGTTGGCCGGTTGCTATGTGGTGACCACCGATGTGCTCCCCGCTGCCCTGAGCGCCCAGCAAGTGCATGACAGCTACGTTTCCCTGCAGAAGGTGGAGCGCGATTTTCGCACCCTGAAGACCGGTTTGCTGGAAGTGCGGCCCGTCTGGGTGCGCAAAGAGAGCCGCACGCGGGGCCACGTGTTCTGCTGCCTGCTGGCATTGAAAGTCAGTCGCGAGATGGAGCGGCGATTACGAGCGGCGTTTGGCACCACCGAGACCCGCAGCGACGCCATTACCTTGCCCGATGCGCTGCTGGCCTTGACCCGACTGTGCCTGCTGCACTACGCGGTCGATGAGAAAACCACCGTGACCAAGCTGCCCCAACCGGACGCTCGCCAGCAAGAAATTCTTAAGGCCCTCGGCGTCTCCCTACCATCCCTGTAGTCAGGAGACCCGCACACACCAGAACGATTAACTGCCGTCATCCCAAGCAGTTCGACAGAAAAACCCACTTAAAACAAAAAGGAAGATGGGTCTGACCTCCTCTTCCTATCACCTCAGTAGGTATTCACACACTCGATATAATCCGGCTCGTCCGCTTTGCTGATGGTACAGGAAAAGATCGGCCAGTCGCCGGCGTTGATGGGATTCCACGGCGCCTTGGTCAGGGGATTTTTCCCGGTGCTTCCGGAAGCATAGTAATACGTGTAGGCGTTACGCCGGCTTTGGATGCTCACGAGCTGCGGATATAACCGCTCGAGCGAATCGCTGAGCGGACCCCGCGCGCCGTAAGTGGAAGAGAGTGTATAGAGGCTATGGAACTGCGCCGGCATGGTTGCAAGATTGTAGTCAAACGATTCGTAATCCGTTGGCAGAAACATATCTGGAGTCATCGTCAAAACTTTATACGCAGGGTTGTTTCCAAAACAGGGACTGATGCTCGGCAATTGCAGCAGGACATTGCCGGACGGCAGGATGCGGTATTCGTCCATGTGCGTATGACCGGCAAGCATCAGTGTCACTACCTTTGGATACTTGGCCAGCGTTTGCATGAAGGTTGCCTGGTAACCCGAGTCCCACATCATGGCCGTGGTGCTCTCGTTCACCTGGTTCGGCGTACCGGCTTTTGCCGCATTCTGCGCCGTGGTCTGGGAGTTTGCGCCCGGCGGCACATGCATCAAGATCCAAACCTTCTGTCCGGCAGCTTGCGCAGAAGCGAGCTGCGAATTGAGCCATTCGAGTTCCGCGGGAGCCCGGGTGATGCTGGGCGCGATGTCCACAAACGAATTGGTGTTCAGCCCAATGACGCGCAATGGCGACCCCGGTCGCTCGGCCGAATAGTACCCGTCGCTCGTGAACGTCCCGAGGAACGTCGATTCGTCCACGCTCCCGTTCAAAAGCAGGTTGTAAACGCTGGCCGCGTTGTTCGCGAGGAACGTGCTGTCCGGCCCCAGCCCTGGTCCATAGGTATCGATATTTCCCGGCGCGTAGAGTACCGGCGCGTTGCCCACAGACGCCCGGATTTGCGCGGCTACAAAGGCGAACGTCTTGTCGATGAACTGCTGCATTGCCGCGATAGCCGTCGAGTCGGGAGGGGGATAGGTCGTGGGGGTGGCGTGATAATACGCGGCATAAAAGTTCTGCGGTATGTAGTGCCCGAGGAGGTCGCCGGTAAAAAGAACCACCGGACTGTTTCCCATGTGCCGCTTCATATCCGCCAGCGCCAGCACCAACAAAGGATAGTCCGTATCCGTTCCGCCTCCCGTAGGAGCCGTAATCTTGGACCCCTGAAAAATGCCGGCCCAATGGCTGGCATCGGCAGCCACAAGGGAGGAATACAACGTCTGATCGTAGAGCGGATTAAAGTGAATGTCCGAGACGGTCACCACTTGATAGAGACCCAAAGGGGGAAAGTTCGAACTGCCGCACCCCAACATCAGCAGAACGCCGGACAACGCTAAGAGCAACCAAAAACATCGCGAAATCTTGCTCATAAAGCCTTTTCCTCCCAGGCGACTCGGAACGGCCGCCACGCCTCGAAAAATGACAACCCACCTTACCAGCCGGATTGAAATATACGGCGCGGCCCCAAAGTTCTTTCATCGGCCTTTATCGGCCCGAGTTTAGGCGCCGCGAGTACGATCGTGCAGGCTTGACGGTAGGCGCTTGGATACAGTGACCATTCGCGGCTTGGCGGCCTGTACGGCAATCTCGAACGTTTACGGCTCGACGGGTACGAAACGGGACATTATCTGATTTCTCACCTTATCGGAAAGCGCATTAACATCTTCGAGGGTCAATGTACTGGTAGGAATGGGAGGGTGGACGATCATTTCAGTTTGGCCGGCCCTGACGTGATAGGTGTCCGGCTTGAGCACGCCGCGCGTGCCGTTCAAAGTGATCGGCACGACAGGAACGCCGGCCTGAATGGCGAGGTAAAAACTGCCGGACCTGAACGGGAGCATCTTGCCGTCGCGGCTGCGATGCCCTTCGGGAAAGAGCAGGACGGAGCTTCCCGCACGGACCTTTTCCGCAGCTTCGTCCAGGCTTTTCACGCCCCCTCTGGGGCGCCCTCGATCCACGGGGATATGCCCGGACCGCGTCAAGTGCCAGCCTAGGAAAGGCAGTTTAAAAAGCGAACGCTTGGCCACGAAGCGAAATGGCACGGGCAGATTCACGAAGAGAATGGGGATATCCATGGCGCTCTGGTGATTGACGCAATAGACGGCGGTGGTTTGCAAACCCACGTTCTCAAGCCCCTCAACTCGAGTCCGGATGCCGCTGGTGGCGAGGATCAGCCACGACCAGACGCGCGCGCAGGTGTGCTGCCAGCGCCCCTGGGTATCGAACACTGAGCCGAGAAGTGAAAACGACCCGCAGGCCGCCGTGTACAAGTAAATCAACAGATTCGTGAAGAGCAGAGAACGCAGATAGCTGAGGTAATACGCGGCGCCCGCCGTTTTACGGGACTTTTCGCTTGGGGCGATTTGAGCAGTCCCCATGGCTTCCTCAGGCAGGCCTTCCGGTGGCGGCAGCCCGGAGTTGGTCCGTAAGCCGAAGCTCACCGTCGAGCAGCGCTTTTTTGACTGCCCCTACCAAAAAGAGCGAACCAATGATCAACACGGCGTCTTCTTCGGAGCTTGCCTCGCAGGCTCGAGCTACCGCTCTGGACGGTTCAGGTTCGATCACCAGCCGCGGGGGGCGAAAGCGCGCCGCCGCCAATATTTCTTCCGGCCTGGCGGCACGTGAAAGTTGGGGGCGCGTCAGGTAAACTTCTTCGGCCAGTGGAAACAGGATTTCGCTGATTTCAGGCACGGATTTGTCGCGCATCGAGGCATAGACGATTCGCAGCCGCCGCCCTGCCAGTTCTTCCCGGATGAACTCCGCGAGCACGCGCGCCGCCGCGGGATTGTGCGCCCCATCGAGCAAAACGAGGGGATGTTCGAGGAGCCTCTCCAGCCGCCCGGGCCAGCAGGTCCTCTTGAGTCCCTTGACTATTGCCGAGCGGTCCAAGTGGAATCCATCCCGGCTGAGGCGCCACGCCGCCGTCACGGCCGCCACCGCATTCTTCACTTGAAACCTTCCGAGCAAGGGAGAGCCGAGCTTCGAGAAGTTGTTCGCGTCCAAGGAAAGATTGAACAGGTAATGCCCGCGCAAACTTTGTAACCCCGAAAGCCCGCCGGATTTTTCAGTCTCGAGCAATTGCGCTCCCAGCTCCGCGCAACGCCGCCGGATCACATCGGCGGCTTCCCCCGGCTCACAGCCGCTCACCACGGTGGTCCCCGGTTGGATCACTCCAGCCTTTTCGTACGCAATTTCAGCCAGTGTGGAGCCGAGATACTCCATGTGATCGAGGCCGACATTGGTGATCACCACCACGCGCGGCTGTGTAACGTTGGTGGCATCCAGACGGCCTCCCATGCCCACTTCGAGCACTACAAAACCTGCGCCTGCCCGGGCGAAATATTGAAAAGCTGCGGCGGTCAGGAACTCGAAGAAGCTTGGCAGTTGCGACAGAGTCTTCTCCGCCAGCAGGGCATCCACGGCTTGCCGCACATCGGTAATGACCTGGGCGAAATCGTCCCCGCTGATCTCCACTCCGTCCACCTGAAGGCGCTCGGTCACTCTCACAAGATGGGGAGAAGTGTATAGGCCGGTGCGATAGCCGGCCTGGCTCAGGATGCTGGCCAGCATGGCCGAGGTGGACCCTTTCCCATTCGTGCCCGCCACAATGGCCGTGGGATACTTCAGGTGGGGATTTCCCAGGCGGGCAAGAATCGCCTGGGTTGTCTCCAGCCCCCATTTCAGGCCGTGAATCTCATGGCCGAGGCTGTCGAGGTATATCAGGCAATCAGGGTAGGTCATGGATGTAAGGAGTCAAAAGTCAGAATTTGCAGCTATCAGCCATCAGCCTTCAGCTCTCAGCAAGTGAACAACCGAATATCACCGACTCATCGCTGATGGCTGAAAGCTGAGAGCTGAGAGCTAGAACCTTTCATTCTGACTCCTGACTCCTGCTTTTCAGTCCCACGCCCGCAGCAGGCGGAAGGCTCGCGCCAGGAAGCCTTTAAGCTCCTTGCGCGGTACGATGGCGTCCAGCATGCCGTGGGCGAGCAGGAACTCGGCGCGCTGAAAACCCTCCGGCAGTTTCTGGCGGATCGTCTGCTCGATCACTCGGGGGCCGGCGAACCCGATGAGGGCGCCCGGTTCGGCGATGTTCAAATCGCCCAGCATGGCGAAGCTGGCGGTCACGCCGCCGGTGGTTGGATCGGTCAGAACGGAGATGTAAGGCTTGGGCACTTCATCCAGGCGAGCCAAGCGCCGCGCTGATCTTCGACATCTGCATCAGGCTGATGGCGCCTTCCATCATACGCGCGCCACCGGAACAGGAAACGACCACCAGAGGCAGTTTCTTCGCGATGCACCGGTCGATGGCTCGCGTCACCTTCTCGCCCACCACCGCGCCCATGCTGCCGCCGATGAACTGAAATTCCATGGCGCAGATGATGGCCGGTTTGCCCTCCAGTTGGCCTTCGCCGGTCACCACGGCGTCTTTCATCCCCGTGGTTTTTTCTGCTTGCTTCAGCCGGTCGCTGTAACTCTTGTTGTCCTTGAACTCGAGCGGGTCGGTACTGGCGAGGGAGGCGTCGTGCTCCTTGTAGCGTCTGCCGTCGAAAAGCAATTCCAGGCGGGCGCGTGAACCGATCTTAAAATGGTGGCCGCATTTGGGGCAGCAAAGCAGGTTGCTGTCCAGATCTTTTTTCCAGAGAGTTTTCTTGCAGTCGTCACACTTCACCCAAAGCCCCTCGGTCTGGATGCGCTTCTCCTTGGGCGATTCGATCGGCTGCTTCTCTTTACGAAACCAAACCATGGTGTTATTGAGTCATTGAATCATCGGGTCATTGAGCCATCTTGCCATTGAGTCATTAGGCGATTGAAAAACCTCCAGATATTCGCTAGGGCAGTAATGGCTCATTGACTCAATGGCTCGATTCTTCAATACTCGAGATGCTCCTGGCCCAGCATGCCACATTAAGCTCCGCGTAGTGCTACGTAATTGTACCATCAGGACCTCCAGCCCCTGGCCTACGGCACGTAGGGCCGCGCCAAGGGCCGCGGTGGTCTTGCCCTTGCCTGGCCCGGGTTGACGATAATCGATCCCTTGCGAGTTTCCGGCAAGATTACCTCTTCGTCTGCGCCCGTCTAACGCCGCCCTACCGCGGGTACGGGAATCCACGCAGGATGGTAAAGCCGCGGTAGATTTGCTCGAGCAGAATGGCCCGCGCCCAATCGTGGGTCAGCGTCATCCGCGAAACGGCCAGCAGAACATCCGCTTCTTTTCGGAACGCGGCAGAGAACCCTTCCGGCCCTCCGAGCAGGAACACGAGTTCGCGGGTTCCACGCAAAGCCTGTTGCCCAAGCCATTCGGCGAATTCCGCAGAGGTCCACTCGCGGCCGCGCTCGTCCAAGAAAACCTTAGTGCTGCCGCGCGTTTTCTCCAGCAGGTTGCGCTCGCTCGGAGAAAGCCCGGCTTTCGTTCGCCGTTCTGTCTTCCGATTCGGAGGCAACTGCTCTACCGTCAAGCTGGTGAAGTGCTCAATGCGGCTGACCAAGTCAGATTGGAGAGCCCGCAAGTGAGCATCTTTGGTTTTTCCTTCCCAGAGGATGCGAATGCGCATGCGAAAAAAGTCTAAAGGGTAAAGTCCAAAGGGTAAAGGGCAAGGGACGCGGTGTTACTTGGGAGGGCTCGTGTTGTCTTCAGAGATTCCATCCTTCTTCCCTTAGCCTTTACCCTTTAACCTTGAGGTATAGTCAGCCGTGGGGCATTTCTCCACAGGCGTTCGAGGTCATAGAAGTGCCGAGCCCGCTCCAGGAAAATGTGGACGACGAAGTTCAAGTAATCCATCAGTATCCACTCGGCCTGTGGATACCCTTCCACGTACGTGGGAGTCAGCCCCTGCTGTTTGAGCTTTTCCCCAATCGCGTCGCAAATTGCCTGCGTATGCCGCGTGGAGGTGCCGGTGCAGATCAGAAAATAGCTCGTGAACGAGCACGCCTGCCCCAGGTCCAGGACGCTAAGGTCCAGAGCTTTTCGGTCAAGAGCGGCATGGATCGCTTCCTGCAATTGCGGTGTCATCATCCTGGTTACTTCCCGCCGCGGCGGGGACGGTAAAGGCCCTCCTTCACAATGTATTCTTCCACAAGCGGAGGAACAAGGCCAGTCACACTACGGCCCGCGCGGATGGCCTTGCGTATGGCGTGTGAGGCGACCGGCATGTGGACGCCCCGCAGGACGTGAAGGCTGCGGCGTGGCAATCGAATCGCATCCGGCTGTTCACCGCCAAACTCTAAAACGCCCACCGCCGGGGAGGGGCCTGAGGCGCGGTGCCGTGACTTACTCGAGGATGTCAACGCTGTGGACAGAACCTTCCGAATCTCGTTTGCATCGAAGCCGGGCCGCGAGACAACGATGAAATCCACCGAATCCAGCAGGCGGCGATATTCCTTCCAATAGGGCAGCTCAAGAAAAGCATCCACCCCGATGAGGAAGAAAAGCCGGTCACTCTTATGGAGCGAGCGGCGCAACTTCCTAACGGTATCGATCGAGTAGCAAGGTTTCCCGTCCGGAGTCGGCACTTCCAAAAGGGATGGGACCAACACAGGATCCCCTGCGCACGCCAGCACCACCATGCCATAGCGCTCGAGGAACGGGGTCAGGCGATCACCGTACTTGTGTGGAGGGTTTCCTGTGGGAACCAGGAGAACCCGGTCCAGGTCGAACTCGCGCACTGCGGCGCGCGCCGCCTGCACGTGCCCGGCATGAATCGGGTCGAATGTCCCGCCAAATAAGGCAATATTCACGCTTCGAGTACCCCTGAGGGGATTGGGTGATCGTGCGATCGGGTGAGCAAATCACCGGCCTTTGGCATCCTTAGCGCAGCGAACGGGCTCATCAGGACAACTATCGCATTCTCTACCGTTGGTTGCTCGATCACCTGGTCTCCGGATCACCCGGTTTTCCGATCTCCTCGAGCTTCGCCCAAGTTTTTCGCTTCAGTTCATCCAACCCGGCGCCCGTAACGCTGGAGATTTCGACCAGCTCCAGGTTCCGTTCGCGGCAAAAGTCCCGCAGCTCCGCCAGCCGCTCACCCGACCCGGCGGCGTCAGTCCGTGATGCTACCAGCAACATCGGCTTCGCGGCAACAACGGGGCTGAAGCATTTCAACTCTTCCATGATCACCCCGTAGTCTTCCAGGGGGGCGCGGCCGGACTGCTCGGCGGCGTCGATCAGGTGGAGCAGCAAGCGGGTTCGCTCCACGTGCCGGAGAAACCGCGTGCCCAAACCGCGTCCCAGGTGGGCGCCGGCGATCAGGCCGGGGATGTCTGCCATAACGAAGGAGCGTTCTTCATCCACCGCCACGACGCCCAGGCATGGTTCCAGAGTAGTAAATGGGTAATCCGCAATTCGGGGCCTGGCGGCGCTGAGCCTGGAGATCAAGGTGGACTTGCCCGCGTTGGGGAAGCCTACTAGCCCGACATCCGCGAGCAGCTTGAGTTCTAGCTTGAGCTCCCGTTCCTGACCCGGCCTGCCCGGGTCGGCACGGCGTGGGGCTTGGTGCGTAGAGGTGGCAAACCGGGCGTTTCCACGACCGCCGCGCCCACCTTTCGCCGCCAGGAAGCGCTGTCCGATGGCCTCGAAATCCCAGAGCTTCTCGCCGGTGGCGGCGTCGTAGACCACGGTGCCCACAGGCGTTGCAACGACGAGGTCCTCACCGTCCTTGCCGTGACAGTTGGACCCCTCCCCATGCCCGCCCCGACCCGCGCGGAAGAGCCGGTTGTACCGGAACTTCAGCAGGGTGTTCATGTGGTCGGTGCTTACGAGGGTGATGTCGCCGCCCCGCCCGCCATCTCCGCCGCTTGGTCCCCCGCGTGGAACAAACTTCTCCCGGCGGAAGGCTACACAGCCATTTCCGCCTGGGCCTCCGACGACCTCAATCTTGGCTTCGTCAATGAACACGCTGGGTACACCACCTCCTCATCCTCTCCTTTGTGAGGAGGGTAAATGGCGGGCGGACTCCCCTGCCTGGTAGGAGGGGGTAGGGGTGGTTGTTGTAAAGAATTAGCCGGGACAGCACACCAGTCGGGTGCGGAGCTTCTTTGCTCAATTCGTTGATGGAACCAGAATGCTCACGAATCGGCCTGAATGGCCTTTGTCTTCGAACCGGACTACGCCCGAGACTTTGGCAAAGAGGGTGTCGTCCTTGCCGATGCCCACGTTGTCCCCGGGCTTCAGCCGCGTCCCACGCTGGCGGACAAGTATAGACCCGCCTGAAACCAACTGACCGTCAAAGCGCTTCACACCCAGCCGCTGCGCATTCGAGTCCCGCCCGTTCCGCGAAGTTCCTTGACCCTTCTTGTGTGCCATATTGAAATCCTGTTTCCGAGATGTCTTGCGCCCGTCGCTCCCGCGGAAGCGCGAACCCATCTCTCATCGGCATCGCGCCCCCCGCGCGCGCGGGCGACAAACTCTTTAACTTTTCAGTTACTTAAGATGTCCTGGATAAGTACCTCGCTGAAACCCTGTCGATGGCCAATCGTGCGGCGGTATTGCTTCTTCCGCTTGTACTTCAACACCCGAATCTTGGGCGCGCGGTCATTCCTCAAAATAGTTCCCCGCACCTTCGCGTTTTCAACCAGGGGCGAGCCTACTACCAGATTCTCTTTTCGCACCGCAAAGACATGATTGAACTCGATGATAGATCCGGACTCGGCCTCAACCTGTTCGATCCGGATCACATCACCGGGCGAAACTTTGTACTGCTTACTACCTGTGCGCAAGATCGCGTACATAATACTCCCTCTCCTGTGCTGATCCAAAACCTTGATTATACGGGCGTGTTCAATGATCTGTCAATCGCCATTCAAGGCCAATCGCTCCTTGAATGTGGGTTGTGGTCAAAACCTATGACCTCCCAGCCCCGAGGGCGTACTAGCAATGCACAGGACAACGAAGCTGTGAGGAAATCGTAATTCTGTCATGCTGACAGCGTGTGACCTTTTCGAATTTCACTGAAAAGTGGCACTGATAACAAAGGAGTTAAATGCCATTAAACAGCCCAAAAACCAAAAAGGTCACACGCTCTCAGGATGACAGAACAGAGCCGATAGTCCCCTGGTGAAGTCGTAGGGCTTGCCCTCCCAGCGGCGAGAAGACGGCGAGCCGTCCCCCCGCAAGCTGGGGTCTGCCTCACACCCCCGATGATAGGCGGCTGTATCTCTGTTTGCCATTTTCTATTTTCTAGCTTCTGGTCTCAGGCTGGGGACCGAACCTCACCACGGTAAGGGTGAGGTCATCCGTCTGCGGGGAATTGCCCACGAATTCGCGCACCGCCCCCAGCACACGCCGGCAGATTTCGTCGGGCGTGAAACCTGAACACCCCTGGAGAGAATTCTGCAACCCGGCCTCTCCAAACAGGTCCTCGTTCGCGTCGTGGGCTTCGGTGACGCCATCCGAGCAAACCAGCAATACGTCGCCGCATCGCAGTTGGGCGCTCGCGACCTCGAAGTTTGTGCCGGGAAACAAACCCACGGGGATATTCGAGGAAGTCAATTGCTCGACATCGCCGCCGGCGCGAATGATCAAGGGCGTAACGTGGCCGGCGTTTACGAACTGGAATCTTCCCGAACGGTCGAGAACGCCATAGAGTATGGTGGCGAACATTTCCGTTGGTGTCCGCTCGCAAAGAAAGTCGTTGACGCGTCGAAACAGGAGAGCCGGGTCCGGATCACCGGCCGCCACCCCTCCGAATGCTCCTTGCAGATTTGTCGCCAGCATGGCCGCGGGAAGGCCCTTGCCGGAGACATCCGCCACAATGAATCCGTAGCGCTGGTCAGTTGCAACGCCGAATCCACAAGAGCCACCAGCACTTCCTCGAGTGCCGGGGCCCGGTGCATCATCTGCTCCATGCGCAGCAGCAAGCCGAGGTGCTGAAGCTGCGGCGCCGGACCTGTCGCGGCCTTTTCCAGCTTCTTGAGCAGTTCCGGCAGCACCGCCTGGTCTTCCGCGAACGAAAGCGTGTAGGAATCCGCCACCCCCAGACTGATGCGGTCGCCCGATTTCAGCAGGCAGGAAGTGATCGCTTCGCCGTTCACCGCCGTCCCGTGCCGGCTCCTCAAATCCTCAATCAGATAACCCTTATCTGTTTGGATAATACGAGCGTGACGGCGCGAGATTCTGCTATCCAGCAACACCAGGTCACTATCGCTCTGCCTGCCCATCGCAAAAGGCGTGCGAGCGATTTCGACTTCGCGCTGGTTTCCAAACGCGTCGCGAACGATGAGACGTGGGAGAACATTAGCCATAAGTGCCGCCTGCCCGAATCGATTGCGAATGATTATAGCACTGACGAGATTGCGTTTGACAAAACCCGCCCCGACTTCTGATAATCACAGGCTCAGGAAACTAGAAGGCATTGCTTATGCAAAAGCTGCGGCACGCGCTCGAATTCCTGCTGGTTTGTACTCTGGGGACAGTCTATTTATTTTCAGCGCAGCGCCCGCCGGTGGATGCCGAAAAGGTCGCCGAACGGGTTCTCCAGCAAGCCATCATCATTGACACTCACGCGGACACTCCGCAGATGATGCTCGATGACGGATACGACCTCACCCAGCCGGACAGCCCTTTCATGGTGAGCATCGCGAAGATGCGGCAGGGGCGCCTGAGCGCCGAGTTCTTTTCTATTTGGGTGGATGTTGACTGGCCCAAGCAGGACCTGATCCACCGCGCACTCGATTTGATCGACGTTACGTACGAGCAGGTAGGGCGGCACTCGGACGTTCTCGGCATGGCTACAACTGCGGACGAAATCGTGCGTCTGCATCTCCGTGGGAAGTTCGCCATCCTGATGGGAGTCGAGGGCGGCCACATCATCGAAGACGACCTGCGCGCGCTCGACATCTACTATCGCCTGGGCGTTCGCTACATGACGCTTACCCACACTGCCAATACCGGTTGGGCCGATTCTTCCGGCGACCAGCCCAAATGGAACGGGCTGACAGACTTCGGGAAGCAAGTGGTCGAGCGCATGAACCGTCTTGGAATGATGGTGGATATCTCGCATGTTTCCGACAAGACCTTTTACGATGCGCTGGCCGCCACCAAGTCGCCGGTCATTGCTTCGCATTCTTCCTGCCGCGCTCTTTGCGATGTTCCTCGGAATATGACGGACGACATGATTCGCGCCTTATCCAAGAACGGCGGCGTTATAGACATCAATTTCTATTCGGGTTTCCTGAGCCAACCGTATTCTGACGCGTATAAGAAAGTCGCAAACCGCTTGGACGCGGAGCTTGCCGCTGCACGAGCGCGTTACGCGAGCCAGGGCAAGCCGCTCCCCCACGTCGAAGAAGCGAAAGTCCAGCAGTCGGTGCTCAAAGATTTACCGGCACCGAGCTACACGGTCATCGCCGACCACATTGACCATGCCGTAAAAATCGGCGGCGTCGACCATGTCGGCCTGGGATCTGATTTCGACGGTATTGATTCCGCGCCCAAGGGCATGGAGGATGTTTCAAAAATCCCTGACCTCGTGCGCGAATTGGCCCGCCGCGGATATAGCGAACAGGATTTGAAGAAGATCCTGGGAGGCAACCTACTTCGCGTTATGCGGGAAGTCGAGCGCACGAGTCGCGAAATGCGAAGCGCAAGATAGGTGTCAGGTGCCGGGTGTCAGGTGTCAGGCCATTTTCAGAACTTCTAAGATTTGGAGACGATTATGAAGAAACTGGTGGTCACATTTTTCGCAGTACTTTTAATCGCTGGGATGCTCCTCGGTCAGTCCCGGCCAGCGTCCCAGCACGCAGCGGCGAAAGCCTCATTGCTGAACCCCTCTTCGCTTAACGATCGTGCCCCGGAAACGTTCAAGGCCAAATTCACGACCACGAAGGGAGACTTCGTAGTGGAAGTCACACGCGCTTGGGCGCCGCTGGGCGCGGATCGTTTTTACAACCTCGTCAAGTACCACTTTTTTGACGGCGCAGCCTTCTTCCGCGTGTTGCCGGGCTTCGTGGCGCAATTCGGCCTCAGTCCTAAACCTGAGATCTCCCGCGCCTGGGCCTCAGCCACCCTTAAGGACGACCCAGTTACTCAGAGCAACCTCGAAGGTTCCATTACTTTCGCCACCGCCGGCCCCAACACCCGCACCACTCAGCTCTTCATCAATCTTGCCAACAACCAGAATTTGAACGGCATGGGGTTCTCGCCGTTCGGCAAAGTCGTTGAGGGCATGCAGGTGGTTCAACAGTTCTACAGTGGCTACGGTGAGGGTGCGCCGGGCGGTAGCGGTCCTGACCAGGGTCGAATTACAAGCGAGGGAAAAGCTTATCTCGACAAAGATTTCCCGCAGCTTGACAGCATCAAGACGGCGGTCATCGTTCATTAGAGGTCGCAAGTTCTCAGTGGTCAGTCGTCTGTAAATTGTCCAGCAGAAACGTCAGCTTGGAGACTGTCATTCCGAGCGCAGCGAGAAATCTCGCTCTGCTTTCACATGGACCCAGAGCAAAGAATCAGAGCAAGATTCCTCGCTGCGCTCCGAATGATATCTTTAGGTGAGGTTTAGGGAGGATTTCCATGAGCGATTTAAAGCCCGGCAAGTACGCCGTCTTTGAGACCAGCGAAGGGGAGATTACTTGCGAGTTGTTTGCAGGGCACGCCCCGGAAACGGTGGCGAATTTCGTTGGCCTCGCGACCGGAACGATAGAGTTCACCGATCCGAAAACGCGCCAGTCCGCCAAGCGCCCCTTTTACGATGGATTGACCTTTCATCGTGTCATACCCGAGTTCATGATCCAGGGCGGCTGCCCGCTCGGCACCGGCACGGGTGGCCCTGGTTACCAGTTCAAAGATGAATTCGTTAAGGGCGTGGGGTTCGACAAGCCGGGCAAGCTCGCCATGGCCAATGCCGGTCCGGGCACGAATGGCAGCCAGTTCTTTATTACACTCGCGGCCACGACCTGGCTGGACAACCACCACACTATTTTCGGTCAAGTGGTGAAAGGGCAGGATATCGTGGATAAAATCGGGGCTGTAGCGCGCGACCGCAACGACCGGCCTAAAACGCCCGTGGTGATGAACGCGGTGAAGATCGTCGAACGTCCCGTAGGCGATCTGCTTGCTCTATCATTGATGCTGCACATGAACGACACTCAATTGCTGGATCAAATCACACGGAAGATCGTGGAGCGGTTTCATCCACGGCGGATTATTCTCTTTGGGAGCCAAGCGCGAGGTGAGGCTACCTCCGAGAGTGATTTGGACCTCTTTGTCGAAATGGAGACCGAAGCGCGCCCGCCAGAGCGCGCCGTTGAGGTGAGTTCAATCTTCGGATTGCGCCATTGGTCCCTTGACGTCGTTGTTTACACGCCGGAGGAGGTCCAAAGGTTGCGGGGGATTAACGGGACGTTGGTCTCAGTAATTGAAGCCGAGGGGAAAGTGCTCTATGAGCGGCCTGCTATCTAACTGCGCTGCGTGGCTGGCCAAAGCAGAGAACGACCTCCTGAATATCGAAAACAATCTCGCGGCGCAACATGTGCCGTGGGACACCGTTTGCTTTCACGCCCAGCAGGCTTCCGAGAAGCTGCTTAAGGGCTTCCTGGTGTTCCACGGCCGTGAATTGATTCGCACCCACGACCTTGTCGCCCTGTTAGCCGCCTGCGTTCAGATCGATCCAAACCTCGCAACCCTCCAGCGGGACTGCCAGAGGCTTACGTACCATGCAGTAGCCTCGCAATATCCCGACGACTTGCATGAGGCCAATGAAGAGGACGGCCGCGAGATGATCGAGGCTGTTCGGCGTGTGCGGAGTGAGATTCTGTCCCGGCTCGAGCTATGAATTCAGCGCGACGCGTGGTTCCGCAAAGCCGACGCCGCTCGGACCGGATCGCACGCAACGTGTGCACGGCACGGGGATTCGAGCCATGCCGATTCTGCTTTCTAAGTTCTGCCGGGCCCGCGTCACACCCCGATGATCTCCACAAGCTCCTTCACCGAGGCGGCGGATTTTTGCAGCGCAGCAAGTTCTTCCGGCGTTAGTTTGATTTCCAGGATCTGCTCGACGCCGCCGGCACCCAGCTTCACAAGCACTCCGACGAACACGCCGTGGATGCTGTACTCGCCCTCCAGGTAGACGGTGCAGGGCAGAATTCGTTTGCGATCCGCGAAAATGGCGTCGATCATCTCGACCACCGCCGAGGCGGGCGCGTAAAAGGCGCTCCCGGTCTTGAGGAGGTTCACAACCTCGATTCCACCGTTGCGGGTGCGCTTGATGACGGCATCGAGCTGCTCACGGGGCATCAGATTCTCTACCGGAATCCCCACAACGGTGGTGAAGCGCGGTACGGGCACCATGGTGTCTCCGTGGCCGCCCAGAACGAAACCTTGTACGTCGCGCACCGAGATGTTCAGGGCCTCCGCGATGAAGGTCCGGTAGCGGGCCGTATCCAGAACACCTGCCATACCGATCACGCGGTTCTTCGGAAATCTGCTCACCTTGAACGCCGTCTGCGCCATGGCGTCCAGCGGGTTGGTCACCACGATCAGGAAGGCTTCCGGGGAGTACTCCACGATCTTTTCCGTGACTCCCTTGACGACTTCAAAATTCTTTTTCAGCAGGTCATCGCGGCTCATGCCGGGCTTGCGCGCGAAGCCCGCCGTAATTACCACCAGGTCGGAGTTCGCCGTGTCCGCATAATCGTTGGTTCCCGTGATCTTGACGTCGTTACCCTCGACCGGTCCCGACTCGAGCATGTCCAAAGCCTTGCCCTGCGGCACACCTTCGACAATGTCAATCAGAACCACGTCCGCCATGTGCTTGTCCACCAGGCGCCGCGCCACCTCCGCACCGACATTCCCCGCACCAACCACTGTAACTTTCTTGCGTATCATGAGTCCCCCTTGAGGAAGATAGTAGGCAGAAAGCAGAAAGCTAAAGGCAGGAACCAGGAAGTAGCCGCAAAGGACCAGGGGACGGCGTCTTCCAAAATCAAGCATCATCCCCGGCCCCGGCCCCTAGTCTCTAATCCCTGGTTTCAGGTTTTCGATTATCGCGCTCGCAAACGCGCTGGTGCTGAGCTTCTGCACGCCGGCGATGCCGTCCATCGTCATCAGCCGCTCGAGGTCGTAGGTGACGCGGTGCTGCGCGATGGTTTGGCCAAGGCGTCCTCGATCAACTTGCCGACCTCGGGCCAGCCGATGAATTCAAACATCAATGCCCCGGAGCGCATGACGGCGCCGGGATTGATCACGTCCTTGTCGGCGTATTTGGGCGCGGTGCCGTGCGTGGCCTCGAAGACCCCGAAACCGTCGCCGATGTTCGCGCCTGGGGCAAGGCCCAGTCCTCCGATCTGCGCCGCGCAGGCGTCCGAAAGGTAATCCCCGTTCAGGTTAGGCGTGCAGACCACCTGGTACTCGTCCGCGCGCGTCAAAATCTGCTGCAGCATCGAATCCGCGATCCGGTCGTTCACCAGCACCTTGCTCTTCCACTGACCCTTGCCGTGCGTGGCATAGATGGAATCGAGGCAGTCTCTTCACTTCCTCGGCAATCTGCTGTTTGAAATTCTCCGTCGCCATTTCCAAGCCCGGCTCGACGCAGGGCCGCCAGCGCTTCGATCGAGGCATTCGGGTTCTTGTCCTTTCCCTCGAGCACCCAGCTTTCACGCTCCGTAACGACGTGCTGGCGGAACTCCTGCTTGGCCAGCTCGTACCCCCAGTCGCGGAACGCCCCTTCGGTGAACTTCATGATGTTGCCCTTGTGTACCAGGGTCACGGTCTTCAAGCCGTGATCGAGGGCGTAACGGAGGCCGCGCCGCACCAGTCGCTTGGTGCCGGTAATGGAAATAGGTTTAATCCCCACGCCGGAGTCGAGCCGCACCTGCTTCTTCCCGCCCTCTTCGCGAAGCAGAGTGTTCACAAACTCGATAACAAACTTCGCCTGCTCG
The DNA here is from genome assembly GCA_963770415.1 of uncultured Acidobacteriota bacterium. GTDB lineage: Bacteria > Acidobacteriota > Terriglobia > UBA7540 > UBA7540 > CAVROP01. Next base: position 121,283 of record CAVYPU010000004.1, on the reverse strand, counting down.
CGATCCCTCGCGCCACTCGATGCCCGCGTAGACGTCTTCCGTGTTCTCGCGGAAAATGATGATCTTCATGCGCTCCGGATGTCTGACCGGAGACGGCACTCCGGGAATGTATTTCACCGGCCGCCAGCAGGCGTAAAGGTTCAGCAGTTGGCGCAACGCTACGTTCAAGCTGCGGATGCCGCCGCCCACCGGCGTGGTCAGCGGGCCTTTGATGGCAATGCGGAATTCCCTGATGGCGTCGAGAGTGCCCTGGGGCAACCATTCGCCAAACTGCTTGAAGGCTTTTTCGCCGGCAAACACCTCGTACCATACGACCCGGCGCTTGCCACCAAAGGCCTTCTCAACAGCCGCGTCGAATACCCGCCGCGATGCCCTCCAGATGTCGCGTCCGGTCCCATCGCCTTCGATGTAAGGAATAATCGGATTGTCGGGAACTAGAAACTCGTCGTTGGCATAGCCAATCCGCGCCCCATCTGCGGGCACAGGCACACCGTTGTACGAACTCATTCGATTAGAGCCCCTTTCGGAATCATAAATAGTAGGTTGTGAATAGAAAATTATGAAATCCACAATTTATCTATTCATACCATCCACTATTTACTATTTCTTTAACAGGCTTCGCAGCACGGTGGGCAGAGATACCACCGTTACGATAGTAGTTCACCTCGATCACGGAGTCCAGTCGCGCCACGGCTTGGAAGCTTCGCCGCGCCCCCTCCGGGACTCGAGACTGTAACCGTGACCTCCGCACGGGGGCGAATGTCAATCGCCAGACCGGCGATGTCGAACACCTCCTGGCCGGTCAGACCCAGCGAGGCGGCGTTCTCGCCTTCGGTGAACTGAAGCGGCAGCACGCCCATGCCCACCAGGTTGCTGCGGTGAATGCGCTCGTAGTTCTCCGCCAGCACCGCCTTGACTCCCAGCAGCAAAGCACCCTTCGCCGCCCAGTCGCGCGAAGAGCCGGAGCCGTATTCCTTGCCGGCAATCACCAGCAGCGGCACGCCTTCCTGCTTGTAGCGCATCGCCGCATCGTAAATCCACATCCGTTCGCCGTCCGGGAAGTGAACGGTGACGCCGCCTTCCGTGCCTGGCGCAAGCTGGTTTTTCAGCCGGATGTTGGCGAAAGTTCCGCGCACCATTACGCGGTCGTTGCCCCGGCGCGAGCCGTAGGAGTTGAAATCCTTCTTCGTCACCCCGTGCTCGCATTAGATAGCGTCCCGCCGGACTCTCCTCCGCAATGCTGCCGGCGGGCGAAATGTGGTCCGTAGTGATGGAGTCGCCCAGCAGTGCCAGCACGCGCGCGCCGCGAATTTCGGCGAGGGGCTGCGGTTCGGGGCTGAGTTCGGTGAAGAACGGCGGCTCCTGAATGTAGGTGGAATCCGGCCCGCCAGTCGTAAAGCGCGCCGCCCGCCACCGGAATGGCGTTCCAGGCGGGATTGCCGTCCCAGACGTTGCCATAAGACTGCGCGAAACATCTCCGGGCGAACGGCCTGGTCCATGGCGCTGTCGACTTCCGCCTGCGAGGGCCAGATGTCGCGCAGGTAAACCGGCGCTGCCGCCGCGGTCCTTTCCCAGCGGTTCGCTTACAAAGTCGATATCCACGGTGCCCGCCAGCGCATAAGCGACCACCAGGGGCGGCGAGGCCAGGTAGTTGGCCCGCACCTGCGGGTGGACCCGCCCTTCGAAATTGCGGTTCCCGGAAAGCACCGCCGCCGCCACCAGTTGATTCTCCGTCACCGCCTTGGCCACCTCGGGCGGAAGCGGGCCGCTGTTCCCGATGCAGGTGGTGCAGCCGTAGCCCACCAGGTTGAAGCGCAGCGCGGCCAGCGGCTCGATCAGTCCCGCCGCCTTCAAGTATTCGGTCACCACCTTCGAGCCCGGCGCCAGGCTGGTCTTCACGTAAGGCGGGACTTGAAGCCCCGCTCCAGCGGCTTTCTTGGCCAGCAATCCCGCGCCAGCATCACGGAGGGGTTCGAAGTGTTGGTGCAGGAGGTGATGGCGGCGATCACCACCGACCCATGCTTCAGGCTGGCGCTGATCTCCGTTGAAGCCACGGTTGCCGCTGCGCCCGCTCTCTTCCGCGCGTCAGGCCGAAGCCGCGCTCTTTCACCGGGGCGGTGAGCGCCTGCGGAAGGCGCTCTTCATGGCCGACAGCGGCACGCGATCCTGCGGGCGCTTCGGCCCGGCAAGGCTCGGCATCACGTGCGCCGAGGTCGAGCTCCAGCGTTTCGCTGTACTCCGGGTCCGGGCTCTGGTCGGTGCGGAAGATTCCCTGCTCTTTCGTGTAGCGCTCCACGCGCTCGCACTTCTTCTTCGCTGCGGCCCGTCTGCCGCAGGTAGCGCAGCGTTTCCGCATCCACCGGGAAAAATCCCATAGTCGCGCCGTACTCGGGCGCCATGTTGGCCACGGTGGCGCGGTCCGCAAGGGTCATCTCGGAGAGGCCGTCGCCGTAGAACTCCACGAACTTGTCCACCACGCCTTTCTTGCGCAGCATCTCGGTGACGGTCAGCACCAGGTCGGTGGCCGTGACGCCCTCGCGCAGCCTGCCTTTCAATTTGAAACCCACCACCTTGCGGGTAAGAAAATAGTAAGGCTGGCCCAGCATCGCCGCCTCAGCCTCAATGCCGCCCACTCCCCAGCCGAGCACGCCGAGGCCGTTGATCATGGTGGTGTGGGAGTCGGTGCCCACCAGCGTGTCAGGAAGCCAGACCGCTTCGGCCCCTTGCCTGCTGTTCCAGAACCACTTTGGCCAGAAATTCCAGGTTCACCTGGTGCACGATTCCCGTGGCCGGAGGAACGACGCGGAAGTTGTCAAAGGCCTTCTGACCCCAGCGCAGGAATTCATAGCGCTCGCGGTTGCGCTCGAACTCGATTTCGGCGTTGCGCTCGAGAGCCTGAGGGTTGCCGAAGAAATCGACTTGCACGGAGTGGTCGATGACCAGGTCCACCGGCACCAGCGGGTTGATCTTCGTCGGGTCGCCGCCCAGGCGCTTCATGGCGGAGCGCATCGCCGCCAGGTCCACGATGGCGGGCACGCCGGTGAAATCCTGGAGAATCACCCGCGCCGGCTTGAATGGCACCTCGCGCGCCGCCGGATCTTGGCGTTCCATCCGGCCAAGGCCGCCACGTCCTGCTCCGTGACCAGCGCGCCGTCGCAGTTCCGCAGCACCGATTCGAGCAACACCTTGATCGAGAATGGCAGACGCGAAATGCTGCCCAGCCCGGCCTTCTCCAGACTTTCCAGGCGATAAATGACGGCGTCGCCGTCTGCCCGTGTCGAGCATGGTGCGCGCCCCGAAAGGCGTCCAGTTTATGATTCCTCCCGTGTCATAGCGATCACCCCCAAATTTGCGCTTCGGAGTAGGCTGAAGGGGTAAGATAACCCTCAATTTTTTTCAAGGAATTAACAACGCTCGTTAAGGGAATTCGCACCTGATTCGGTGTAGGCAGTGATTGCGCAGCTATTCCAAAGCTTTCTGCGCCGCCGTTTTGCCCGTGCGAATGCAATCCGAAATTCCAATGCCCGAATAGGCGTTTCCAGCGAGGTAAACACCCGGCAGGTCCGCAATCTGGTCCTGAATCTTCTCCACGCGCTTGGCGTGTCCCACCAGGTACTGCGCCATGGAAGTCGGCCAACGGTGAACTCGCCAGAAGCAGCGGTCGAAAGTGAATCGCAGGATATCTTTCAATTCCTGCCACACCAGAGAAACCGTCTTCGTCGTCGGAAAGGTTCAGGACTTGCGGGTCGCGGGAGCCGCCCAGGAAGCAGCGCAGCAGCGCTTTCCCTTCCGGGGCACGACAGTCGAACTTGCGATGCACGAACGTGCAAGCCAGCATCCGACGGTTTTCTTTGCGCGGCACCAGGTATCCAAAACCCGGGGGCAAGTGCTCCGCCGTTGCTTCTCCGAACCCCAAAGAGACCGTCATTGAAGAACTGTAAGGAATCTTGCCCAGCAACTCGGACAGCGTGGGATGAAGAGTCGAAAGCAGCCCGCTGCATTCGGTGAGCGGGCATTGCCAGGATAATTGCGTCCGCGTCGAATGTCTCGCCGCCTTCGCAGTAGATCTGATAACGGCGGCTACACCGGTCTCCTAGCCCGCCCGGACCGCCGAGCGCGAGCTTCGATGCCGATAGCCCGGTGGCCGAGGCTCACGTGGGTCAGGTCGAGATGTTCCGCCAACTTCTCCGTAAGCTGCCCAAGACCGTCCTTCGAGTGTCATGAAAAGAGGCAAGGGGCTCGCGAGGCGCAGCGCCCGCGCCGGCGGAGTCAGGTCGTGCGGCGGGGCTCGCACAGCTGTCGGCCTTCCGCCGCTCCCGCATGGCGCGCAGCGTGGCGCGCGTCAAGCTGCCGTACTTACGTTCCATCTCCCAAAAGCGGGGCAGGACCGAACGGACGCTTAAAGCGGCGGAATCCCCACCGTAAACACCGGCGAGCAGAGGGTCCGCGATGTTCTCCAGCATCGCGTCTCCAAAGTGCCTGCGCACGAAGCTCGCCACGGATTCGTCAGAGTCTCGCTTCGAATTCGAGGATGGCGGCTTGGCAAACAATTCGGCCGCCATCGCCAGTTTGCTGCTGAGCGGCAACAGGCGGGTCGTCACCATGGGCCAGAGGCGGGTGGGAACCAGGAACATCAGCCCGTCAGGAAGCGGGACCAGACGCCCTCGGTGGAGAATGTAAGTGCGACGTTGGCTGTCGTTCGAGCCGATCAGCGAATCACCCAGGCCCAATTCGCGCGCCAGGGCCGCCGCCTCGGGTTTTTCAGCAAGGAAACTGTCCGGCCCGGCTTCGATGACGAAGCCCTCGACATGCTCGGTGTGAATCACTCCGCCCAACGGCGACCCGCCTCGATAAGCAACTCTTCTACCGGCACGTCGGCCTGGCGCGCGCGGGCGAGCGTGTAGGCCGCAGCCAGACCTGAAATACCGCCGCCCAACACGGCCACACGTTTGCTGAACCTATTCGCCATCTAAGTATTCCGGGTCACTTGAAATGCCGCAGGTCCGAAAAGCGGGACCTGCGCTACCCCGCTCGTTCTGTGACGATTGCCGCCAGCGCTTTCAGGAACAGCGGGCTGTCGTTGAGCGACTCAGAGCGACGCACTGTTACGCCCCTGGTCCTTCCATATTCGCGAAACACGATGTCGATGTCGTAAAGAATCTCGACGTGATCGGAGACAAAACCAACGGGCGCGAGCAACACGTGTGAAGAGCCGCAGGTCCGCAGAGCGGGACCTGCGCTTTGAACGGCCAACCGGTCGATGAGCGATTCCACCGTGGGGCCGATCCACGGTTCGCTGGTCATTCCCTGGCTTTGAAAAGCTACGCAATATTCTGGGAGCCCCAGCGCCTTGGCCACCAGCGCAGCCGTCTCCCGCACCTGCCGCTCGTAAGGGTCGCCCTCCTGAATCGTCTTCTCGGGAACGCTGTGCGCCGTGAAGATCACAGGGACCGGACCTCCGGCTTCAGACTGCGCGCGGGCCAGCGCCGTTGCAACTTTTTCGCGAAACGCCTCGATCAGCCCCGGGTGATCGTGCCAGTTCTCGATGAAATCCAATTGGACATTGGGCGCGAGCCTTTCGACATCCTCGAGTAGAACCTTCCTGTAAAGCCCGATGCTGGTACGGGAGTTTTGTGGTGCCAGGACAAAGCGCTACGATGCGTTCGATGCCGTCGGCGTTAATGCGCTGAATTGCTTCGGAGATGAACGGCTTCCAGTTACGCATCCCCAGGTAGACCGGGCGTCCGAGGGGCATCGCCAGACCCTCCGCCTGCAAAGTTGACAGGCGCAACAAGGGCGAACCGCCGATCAGCCCGTAACGGCGAACGATTTCATTCACCGCGGCTTCCGGCAGCTTGCGCCCTGACCGCACATTAAGCAGGAATTCAGGGATGTCCTCGAGCCGATCCGGCGCGCCGTGCGCGAGCAGCAAGACGCCCCACTCCCCACCACGATCTTTCGCAATTGCGGTTGCCATAAGGCTCAAGAGTGAATAGTAAATTGTAAGTTATAAATGGTGGACCCAGTAAGACAGCTAGTGGCTTCAAACTCGCGACGAAGACGCTGCCTCGCAATTCCTAACTTACTTATTCACTATCACAATCCCCTTGCTGCCGGACGCTAGAAACATGACGCGTGAACCACACTTTTCCGCCTCCTAAACGAGGATACCATGTTCACACATGATTCGAGCAGCAGGAGAGGGTGTTGTATACTTGCAACCTCGCGGGATTCGATGGAAATTCCCATGCATTGGCCCCGCCCCGTAGTCTCAAAACTTGCAGTAAGGAGACCTGCGATGAAAGTACGGTCAACAGTTCTGCAATTATTCTGTTGTTGGGCGATCTGCGCCGCGACGTGCGCTGCTTCAGACCTGGCTGCCTTTCGCCCGCCTGCCGTGCCGCTGGTGACGTGCAATCCGTACTTCAGCGTCTGGTCGTTTGCGGATCGGCTGACCTACGACGCGGCGCGCCACTGGACAGGGTCAAAGCAGGAACTTCACAGCCTGGTGAGGATTGACGGAACTCCGTGGCGCATCATGGGCGATGCACGAAGAGACATCGAGGCGATGCCGCAAACCGGGCTTCAGGTTTTGCCGACGCGCACTATTTACGACTTCGAGGCGAGCGGCGTCCACATCACCCTCACCTTTCTGACCCCGATGCTGCCTTCGGATCTCGACCTGATGTCCTGGCCCGTCACTTACCTTACTTGGAAAGTCCGATCTGTGGACGGCAAGCAGCACCAAGTCTCACTTGAATACGACAACACCGCGCAACTCGTCGTGAACACGGATGACGAGCCGGTCGAATGGCAACACGATAGCGCGGGCGGATTGAGCGTGCTGCGCATGGGAACGCAGGCGCAGCCGGTGCTTCAGAAGCATGGGGACGACTTGCGGATCGACTGGGGCTATCTCTACGTTGCCGCGCCCGCTCGCCGAATCCCCTCGCAGTGTGGTGGCGAGCTCAGGTGAAGTGTTGGGGACTTTCGCCCCGAAGGGTTCGCTGCCTGGGGCTGATACGCGCATGCCCCGCGCCCCCCGTGACGGGATGCCCGGCGATGGCCGTGGCGTTTGACCTTGGCGAAGTTGGCTCTGAGGCAACCGAGCGACATCTGATTCTCGCCTACGATCAGATCAATGCCATAGAGTATTTTCATCAGCCCTTGCGCCCCTATTGGCGGCTGAAGCGGGGGACGATGGGCGACCTGCTGAATGAGGCGGAGCGGGATTACGCGTCGCTTGGGAGGCGGTGCGAAACGTTTGATGCCGAGCTCATGGCTGATCTTAGGCGCGTGGGGGGCGAGAAATATACCCGGCTGGCCGCGTTGGCTTACCGGCAAGCCATGGCCGCGCACGTGCTCGCGGCGGGACCGGAGGGCGAACCGTTCTTCATGCCCAAGGAGAATTTCAGCAATGGTTGCATCAGCACGGTGGACGTAATCTATCCGGCATCGCCTATTTTGCTGTTGCTCAATCCTGAATTGCTCGAAGCCTCACTCACGCCGCTTTTCAAATATGCGGAATCAGCCCGCTGGCCATTCCCCTTTGCCCCGCACGATCTCGGCACCTATCCGTTGGCCAACGGCCAGGTCTATGGCGGTGGTGAGAAGTCCGATGAGAATCAGATGCCGGTCGAGGAATCCGGCAATATGTTGCTGATGGTCGCCGCCATTACCAAGGCAGAAGCGAGGGCAAGCTTCGCCGCCAAACACTGGCCGCTGCTGACAAAGTGGGCAGAGTACCTGAAGGACAAAGGCCTCGATCCCTCGAACCAGCTCTGCACGGATGACTTCGCCGGCCACCTCGCGCACAATGCCAATCTTTCGATTAAGGCCATCGAAGCGCTCAACGCCTATGCAGACCTGGCAAGCGTGCTTGGAAAGAACCAAGTGCACGAGCTCTACCACAAGACCGCGCAGGAATTTGCCCGGCAATGGGTGAAGATGGCTGACGACGGAGACCACTACCGCTTGGCCTTCGACCGGCCCGGCACGTGGAGCCAGAAATACAATCTGGTTTGGGACAAAGTCCTCGATTTTCACCTCTTCCCTGCCCAGGTCGCTGCCAGGGAGGTTGCTTATTACGAGCATGAGAACCGGTTTGGATTCCCGCTCGACAACCGGAAGAACTACACAAAGCTCGATTGGGAAGTCTGGTCGGCAACGCTCGCAGATTCATCGGCCGATTGGGAGAAGCTCATTACGCCGATTTATGACTGGGCCAACCAGTCGGCAAGTCGCATCCCGCTGACTGACTGGTACTGGACGACTGATAGTACGCAGGTGGGATTCCAGGCACGCTCGGTCGTGGGGGGCATCTATATCAAGATGCTTGCAGACGGCGATTCTTGGAATCGTTGGTCCAGACGATCTCGTGCGACCAATTAAGGTTGAGTCGTAATTTATGAATGGGTGAGGTAGAGCGGCTAGAGGTTGGCTTGACCGTCAGAGGCGACCGGCCCCGGCGCGATTTGCCATCCACAATTTGCTATTCAGAATTCTCGTGGTATCGGGGATAATGTAACTATGCGAAAAAGAAGGCAGGAATACTCATACCAGATCATACTCATACCCGACGAAGATGGGGGATACACGGTGGTAGTTCCGCTCCTTCCCGGTTGCGTTTCCCACGGGGGAACCATCGAGGAGGCGACGGCGAACGGTAGAGAGGCGATCGAACTCCATCTTGAAAACCTCGCCGCACATGACGAGCCCATTCCACTGGAGAATAATTTTGCCAACGTCTTCACAACCACCGTCCAAGTGAACTCACCGCATGTCTAAGGAGCTTCCTAGAAGAGCTACGAGGATGTTGGGACGGGTTCGACGCGCGGAATCATCAAATGCAGCAGGCCGATGGCGAGAGGGTGCATGATGCCGGCGATGATGAAGAGCGGCACGTAAGTGTGGAACCACTGCAGGGTGTAGCCTGCCACCAAAGCCAGGATCATGCCGCCCGCGGCCCCGCCCGTTCCCCCAGAGGCCCGTTACCGAGCCCACATCGCGTTTGGGAAACATGTCGGAGGCCAGAGTGTAAACATTCGCCGACCATCCCTGGTGCGCGGCCAGGGAAAGTGGAAATGAGGCCGAGCGCCCAGCCAGATATTGGGCGCGAAGACGGCCACGATGCCGGAGGGCATGCAAAACGCGCACAAGGCCATGGCCGTCTTGCGCGCCCGGCCCACCGGCCACCCGCGCTTGAGGAAGAACCCCGAAAGCCATCCGCCCGCCACGCTGCCCACCCCTGAAACCAGAAAACGGCATCCAGGAGAACAGGCCGATTTCCGCGAGGCGTGAAGCCTCGGCCTTGCTTGAGGTAAGAAGGCAGCCAGAAGATGTAGAACCACCAGATGGGGTCGGTCATGAATCTTGGCCAGGATAAAGCCCCACGCCTGCCGATAGGTGACGAGCTTCCGCCACGGGATTCGGGCGACCGGATCGGGTTCTTCCTCATCTTCCGCCCGCTCGATCAACTCCAATTCGTCGGGAGTAATCCAAGGATGCTGGCGTGGAGGCGCGGTAGAGAGCCACCCAGAAGACAACCCAGAGGAATCCCACAGCGCCGGTGAAAATAAACGCCACGCGCCAACCCCAGCCGAGCGTCAACCAAACGACCAGGGGCGGTGCGATTACGGCGCCGATGGTTGGGCCGGAGTTGAAAATGCCCGTGGCCAGCGCGCGTTCTTTCTTGGGGAACCATTCCGCAACGGCTTTAATGGCGGCGGGGAAGTTTCCCGCTTCGCCGGCGCCCAGAAGGAAGCGCGCCACGCCAAAGGAAAGCGCCCCTCGCGCCAGCGCGTGCGCCATGGCGGCGATGGACCACCAGGTGAGGGAGAGAGCGTACCCCAGCCGCGTCCCCAGCCAATCCATGACCACGCCTGCAACAGTGATCATGAGCGCGTAAGCGAGTTGAAAGGCGAACACAATCCAGCCGTAATCGCTCTCCGACCAGTGCAGGACGGTTTGCAAGTGAGGCTTCAGGACGGAGAGCGTCTGCCGGTCCAGGTAGTTGATGGTGGAGGCGACAAACAACAGCGCGCAGATGGTCCAACGAAAACGAGGAACGGTGAAGCCAGAACCTAGGCGGGCGGGCTGGACAGATGCTGGGGAGAATTTCGGCATGGTTGGGGGGGTGCCACGTAGCCCAGGCTCGGCGCGCATTCTTTCCCATTTGCCATTTGACCTTTGCCATTTGTCACTTGATCTGGGTGTTCTCGAAAAAAAGTCCAAAGCTCAAATGGCAAAGAGCCGATGGCAAATGAATCGTTCTCCCTTCGGATCTCACCTAAGCATTCTTCATCCAAGCGTGCTGTGGGTCGTCCGCCCAGGCGCCATAGCGGCGCTCTTCGCCGGCGAGCACCCAGGTATAGTGGAGTTGATAACCGGGCGCCGCCACGACTGGATGGTAGCCTTTGGGCAGGAGGACCGTGTCGCCGTCTTCCACCACGAAGGCCGTCGAGAAACCGTCGGGGTCGTCTGCGGCGGTGTAGGTCCACATCAGAGCGAAACCTTGGGCGGGTTGGGTGCGGAAGAAATAAACCTCTTCGAGAACCGCCTCATTCGGCGGGTTCGAGCGGTCATGCTTGTGGGGCGGATAGCTGGACCAATTGCCGGGAGGGTTGAGCGTCTCGCCTGCGAGCAGTCGCTCGGCCGCAACGTTTTCGGCGAGCGCCGAATAAACCGTGCGCTGCCAGTTATCGCGACCCACTTGCTTTGCCACCACCGCTTCTCCTTCCAAGAGCACTGGTGGAGCCGCAATCGTGGCAGGGGCCGAGAAAATGCCCGCGTCGAGATTCTCAGAGGCCGCAATAATCTCGTACGAGACGTTCGGCGGCAAGTAAAACATGACCGGGGGGCCGGAAAAGACGTCGGCACGTCCGCCCACAGCAGGGAAGATCTTGGGGTGTCCGTTTGTGGTAGAGATGGCGATATTCGCTGTGCCGGAGAATATATCAATAATGCATTCTCGTGCCTCAGCCTTGGCCGCATACCCCTGGCCCTTCGACAAATTCAAGCGCGCGAAGTCGAGAAAACGCAAGACTCCCGGCGCGACGATTTGTTGATATCCGTTACCCGCTCGAGCTTTGATCAATCGTTCCATGGGCTCACTTCCCCTCTGCATAGCGTTGGTAGGTTTCGGCGACCTTGGCATCGTCAGCATCCCCGTCGTGAATCAGCACGCGGTACCGCAAGGTCATTGAGTTGCCGCTTGCGATGGTCACGCTTCCGTCGCGCTTGGGGTCGTTATAAAAGTCGTGCTCGCCGAACGGATTCACGGCAAACAAACCGTAACCGCGCGCGTGCCAATAAGTGGGATGCTTGATGTTCCCGGGGTTATCGAATATAGCAATCCCAACCCTTTCTCCTCCCACCACGCCGGAGTAATCCACCCAATTCGCGCGCTTGCCCCAGATGTTCTTCTCACCCACGGCGCCTTCCGAGTTCAGCATCTTCACGGAGGGTTCTTGCAGGTTCTTGACCACTCGGATGGCGAAGGTCCCCTCTTTCGTGTCGCCCATTTTGAGCGGCGTACCATGGTCGGCAGTGATGGTGAACGCGCAGTCGATGGTGCGGGTCTTTTGATCGCCTCGAAAAATGTACTCCTGCGTCTCCGTGCCCATCACCTGGCCATTCGCGCCGAGCAGGCTGAAGACCGCCCGCAGCGTGCCGGAATCGGGCCCACCCTTCGCTTCTTCAAGTCGGATGAACACGGTGCGGCCCTTGGGAAGTTCTTCTGAAGAGGTATACGTCTTCCCCGCCACGTGCACGGGGGCTTTCTCCGTGAATTGTGCTTCGCCCCAGAAATCAACCCCGTTGATGTCTCCGTGGGTAAAAAACATGGCGCGGTGATGGGGATGATCCTTACTCTCTCCCGGGATGTCCTTCACCATGGGATATCCACGCGTGACGATGATGCCCTCGGCCGAGCGCAGCGGGTAGAGATAGGGCTTGGGCGTATCTTTGCTGAAATAGTAACTCGTGAAGGGTTTTCCTCCGATGCTCACGTCGACCTGGCTACCGTGCCTGACAATGGCCACCGGCATGTCGCCACCCAGTAACACAGAAGCTTGTAACAACATCAAGACGGCTAGGCGCAAGGGGATTCTCCTCCGCAGTGAAATCCAACCGCTCAGCCTAAGGGCCGAAGATTCATCCGTGGGAATCATTTAAGAATTACCCACACTGAATCGCCATGCATTATCGGGATTTGGGGCTGGTCATGTCAAGGGTCGGCCGTTTAAGGTGCTGGTCTTCGGCCGCAGTCATTCCCGTCTAAGCGGGAATCCACTCCCCAAACTTCCGAATCGCGAGGACGATCCAGGTCCAGCGGTTCTGGCTTGCCCCTGCCGAAGATCTCGGCTTGACCATTTCCAGGTTGTGATCTATCATGGTATATATCAGAGGAGGAAGCGATGCTCCGTACTGCCAAGTTGTTCCACAATGGCCGCAGCCAGGCCGTCCGCCTGCCCGCGGATTTCCGCTTCGAAGGCTCGGAGGTCTATATCCGCCGTGATCCAGCCAGCGGCGATGTCATCCTGTCGCGGAGGCCGGAATCATGGAAAGACTTCTTCGAGCTGATGAAGACCCTTGATGTGCCGGATGACTTCCTGACGGACCGCCAGGACGCGCCCCCGCAGAAACGGAAGTTATTCTGATGCTGACACGTTATTTGTTGGATACCAACATTGCCAGTTACATCATCAAGGGCAGCATGCCCCGTGTGCGGGAGCGCCTGCTGAAAGTGCCGATGGCCCAGGTTTCGATCTCGGCGGTTACCGAGGCGGAACTACTTTATGGCGTGGCCCGCAGGCCGGAGGCCCCGCGACTCCGCACTGCCGTCGAAGAGTTTCTGTTGCGAGTCGAGCGGTTGTCTTGGGATTCAGAGGCCGCTCAGCACTATGGCCGACTGCGGGCAGCCCTGGAGCGCGAGGGAGGGACTCTGGGCAATTTGGACTTAATGATCGCCGCCCACGCGTTGGCTTCCCAAGCCGTGCTGGTTACCCACGACCGAACATTCCAGCGGATACGCCAGTTGAAGGTTGAGGACTGGACCAAACCGTACTGATGTTTCATCGGCGTTGCCTTGCTAAGTTGACGTCGATCTGGCGCTCACAGTTGCGTGCGGTCTCCTGGAGCGAATTGGGTCCCAAGACGCACGCGAACACACGCCAGGGCGGCGACATGCTGCAAGGCCGATAATCAATCCACAATCAATTCCCATCCAAACCCCGGGCGATCGGGGGGACGCATGTAAATGCCCTCGGGGCCGCGCGTGATGTTATTTTCCTCCTCGAACATTCGATAAACTTCAGGGGGGCCGCCCGGCGGAGGTAGAAACATCTCGCACCAGGGGCAATTGGTGGTGGCGAGGATGAAGTGCCCGCCGCCGCGGCTCCATCCGCCGTGAGGAATTACGGGGATATTATAGACAGCGGCGAGAGCTGCGATGCGCCGCGCCTCAGTGAATCCGCCGCACCAGTTCAGGTCAGGCTGCCAGATGGAAACAGCGTTGTATTCCAAAAGCAGCCGGAAGCCATAGCGCGTGTACTCGTGCTCGCCGGTGGCCAGTCGAGTGGATTTGATCTTGGCGTTGATGTTCCTGAATCCGTCGTAATCATCAGGCGGGAGGACTTCCTCCATCCAATAAACTCGGTAGGGCGCGACGGCCTCCGCGAGTTCGAGAGTGTAGTCTTCCGTAAGGGCCATCCAACAGTCGAGCATGATATCGCCGTCGGGGCCCAGCAGGTCGCGCGTGCGTTTCACCAACGCCACGTTCTTCTTCAATCCCTCGCGCCCGTCCGCCGGCCCGTAGGGGAGCGCCAGCTTCAATCTTCGATAGCCGAACTCGAGGTGTTGCTCGGTGTCATTCCCGGTGCAGTAAGCAGGGACTCGCGGTTTGGTTTCCCCGCCCAACAACTTGTAGACCGGCATGCCCATGGCGTTGCCGATAAGATCCCACAAGGCTTGATCGACGCCGCTGATGGCATGCACCACAATGCCCTTGCGTCCGTAGTAGAGGGTGGACCGCCACATGATGTCCCAGAGCTTTTCGACATCAAAGGGATCCTCTCCGATGAGCAGATTGGTCAGATGCTTCTCAATCACAAAGCTACAGCCCGGCCCTCCATAGCCGATCCCTTTGACGCCTTTATCGGTCGAAATTTCCACCACCTCTGGTCCCAGATCGCGCGCCATAAACAGATCCCGCCGGGGCTTGTATTTGGGATAGATCGACATGGGGTTGGCGACCTCGACTCCACCCGTGGACCACGATCCCGGTGCGGGCTGATAAGCGGGCGCCGGCTTCTTCGGCCGCGGGTTCACCATCCTCACACTGGTAATTTTCAGATCGCTCTTTTCTCCCTGAAAGGGAAGCGGCGGGGGAGAAGGAAGGGGCGCCGACTCGCCGTTCTCCGCAACGCCTGGGCCAATCAACGCGCCCATAGATAGTGCTGTGCTAGCTCCGAGAAAGTTTCTGCGATTCATTTTCGACACTCCCGCATGAATGATATTGATCATTGTAGAAATGCACGCGCCTACTTTAGCAGAACGAAGAGGTTGGCGGAAGTCGCCTGTGGTTTGGGGGGGGGAATTAGGACTTGTTGACGAAAATCCGAGTCTCATTCGCAAGTGCCGGGAAGTGTAGGGGTAGGGCTGCCCTACCCTTGCCGCGGCTGGCGGAAAGGCGGGGACGGCAAGCCGTCCCCCTACGGCAATTGACTGCGATTGCCGGGGCCTTTTGGGGATCGTCCCGATCGCGTTTTATCCTGTCGCAATCGGCGCGAGCAAGTTCGCTCAGGGAAAGCGGCAGCAAGCTGCCGCACTCCAGAGCGCCTGCGGCGCAGTCATCGTCCCCGGAGAGAAGCGAGGCCGATCTCATCACTGCTTTCCCATGTATCTCTCCGGGGCTTGATCGAATTTTGCTTTGCAGCCCTTGGCGCAGAAATAGATGGTTTGGCCTTTATGTTCGCTGGTAGCGGCGGCCTTTTCGGAATCAATCGTCATCTTGCATACCGGGTCTACAACTTTCATGACTTCACCTCAAACGCTTAAATCCTCAGACTGAGGGCGGGGCCCCACCGACTTCCAAGTTGATCTCCCCGACTCCACCTTCGACCTTCACCTTAACGGTGACGGGTGATTTGCCGTAGGCGTCATTGACGTAGTCATCGCCATCTTTCTTCATGCCATGGACGTGGATGGCGCCGATGCCGCCTTCGGCGCTGGCGCGCACGCCGACGTCACTGGGGAGCCGGACGGTAGCCCGGCCCACTCCACCTTGGATACTGGCGGTGAGGTCGTTCCTCCAGTCGCCGGTTAAATCCACTATCGTCTCGCCCGCGCCAATTTCGACGTCCAGCTTACTCAGTGAAAGGCCCCCGAGGGTGAGACTCGTGCGCCCCGCTCCCTGTTCCACCTTCATTTCGAGCGGCACCATATTGCTGAAGTGCAGATCCCACGAGTTGTGGCGATTTCCGGGGCCGCGCGCTGAGTCCGGCTGCCGGATGCTGAGCCGGCCTTGGCCTCCCGTCACGTTGTATTCCACTTGAGGTCTTGCCGAAGCGCCCGAGTATTGAAAGTCGGCCTCGAGCAGGTCCCTCGCGCCCGAGCCGATGGTCAACTCACCGGCGCCCATTTCGATCTCCACTCGCGCCGTCTTGGCTTCACCCAATTGAACGGTCCGGGATTCTGCCTGGGGTGGGCCGGCTTCAGCTTCCCGCTCTTCTTGGTTGCAGCCGGCAGCCACCAAAAGGCACACCGTGATGAGTACAAAGGAAAGCCGCGTGAAGACCCTCTCCATGATCGCCTCCTACTGTATGTGTACGTTGCTAAGAGCGAGTCAGTTCGAAAATGGTGATTTCAGGTGGAGCACCGAAACGGATAGGAACAAAGATGGTTCCGATACCCCTGTTGACGTAAAGTTGGCCGCCCGGCTTCTCGAACCGCCCCTCGACGTAGGCGGTGATGAGGCGGCTGGGCGAAAGGCCGGGATGGATAAACTCCAGGGTTACCTGCCCGCCGTGCGTGTGCCCGGCCAGGCTGAGGTCAATCCCGAGGTCGGCGGCGCGGTCGAAGGTGTTGGGGTTGTGGCTGAGAAGAATGTTGGCCGTATCGGGGGCCATCAGGCCGTCCAGGCCTTGAAGGTACTCCCGCACAACGCGCTGGCCGTGTGGCCCCATAGGGGTGCGCGTCTGGTAGTCCACCCCGATCAGGTTGATCGCCTCACCTCCGGAATTTATCAATGTCTGCTCGCTCCGCAGGATTCGAATGCCACGGGCCGCAAAGAGGCGAGTGATGGAGTCTTCCACCTTCGACCACATCTCGTGATTGCCGAGGCACCCATAAACCCCGAAGGGAGCCTTTACCCCCGACAGCGCGTCCACTACGGCAAATTGCGTGGAAGGATCCCAGGTGACAAAGTCACCCGTGAGCGCCACCAGATCCGGCTTGACCTCATTCGTGATTCCTACGTAGCGCCGAATCTCCTCGGCGGTCATAAAGGGGCCGATATGGATGTCCGAAAGCTGGGCGATGCGGAAACCTTCGAAGGCCTTGGGGAGTCGGGGAATTCTGATCCTGCGATGGGTCACCTTGAGGTTGAGGCGTTCATAGAACATTCCGTAGGCGCCCGCAACAAACGGCGCTGTGGACATCGCTACGGCGGCTCTCTCAAGGAATCGACGGCGCGCCAGCGAGCGAGGATTGGGCGCTTTTGCGGCGCGGCCGGCCTTTGCGATTCGGCGGTAAACCTGGCGGGCGGCGCGGCCGATGCGGTCCGCAAGGCCAAATATGATGATGATTAAAAAGCCCAGCACGGAACAAACCATCCACCACCAGAACGGCGCTTGCATGAGCGCGGCGCGAAAAGTGAGGTGAGTGGGTTCGGTGCTCGGCGCACCACGAATCCAACCCCAGAAATGCGTTTGGAATAGAATGGCAAGTAAATTGAAGCGCGCGCGAACGGGGCGTTGAGAGCTGACAGCCGTTGAAGCCCTGCTGAAGACGAAGCCCATCCACGCGGGGAGGAAGTTATAAGCTATCAACAGGATATAACTCGCCCACCCCACGATCCCCACGCGCCGACGCCAAGTCGGGCTGGGAATCAGGGACTTCACCCAATTTCGAACCTGCTGAACCCAGAAAATCTGGCTGGCAATCAAGATCAGAAGTACAGCGCTGGAGACCAAGAACCTCTGCGGCATACAAACACAATTCCCAATCCTTCCCGTCTAAGTATACACCGCTTTCCTGTCGGGGATTGTGACGTTCGGAGATGAAAGGTCCACCACCGGAGCATGCGTGTCAGAGTCCCCGATCCCTCGATAACCGCGCTGCTGTAGGGGGACGGCTTGCCGTCCCCGCATTTCCGCCGGCCCCGACAAGCGTAGGGCGAGCCCCATAAGCGTTTATTTAACTGCCAGACGTGCCCAAAAGCCCGCCTTGGCGGGCGATAGAGTGTGGCCCACGGCGAGCCAGCCGTAGGAACAGGGGAAAGTGTGAAGATCTTTTAAACCCCGGCAGGCGCGACATAATCCCGAGGGATCGGGGAAGATTCTTCTGTCGCCACTACCGTGGCTCAAGGGTGACCGCGCACCTCGGATCCCACGGCTGGCTCGCCGTGGGCCACATTATGGCGCTGCCAACGCAGCTTCGGACAATGGCGAAACCTTTAAACGCTCATGCGGGCAAGCCCTACCCCTACACCGCCCAGGTCGAGCCGTCCGGCGCAGGGGCGCATGGCCATGTGCCGCTAACATCCTCGCCTATTCTTGTGTGTCAGGGTCGCGTCAAAGTCCTCGAACCATAAGAAAACAGGACACGCCCCATGGGAATCGTTTGTGGAGTGCGGCAGCTTGCTGCCGCTTTGGGTTAGCATGCTGGCAGGCGCGCCAGGAGGCCGAAGCAAGCTTCCGGCCCGGAAAGCGGGAGCAAGCTCCCGCACTCCAAATTCCTCCGACTTTGGCGCGACCCTGTCTTGTGTGCCGAGTCGCCTTGACAGAATGTCGAATTTGCTGGTAGAAGTCTACTAGAAACAAGGGAATTCTCGAACAATGGATAGCGCTTCGGGGTGGTGGTGCTTCTTCTGCACTTCTACTGGAGGTGGGGCATGGCAATGCCGCGGATGGGTGCTTGGGGCATTTGGGGTGGACTGGCCATCGCAGTACTGGCCATGTGCGCATGCACGCCAAGGCAAAAGGCTCCGACGGCTACGGACCCCGGTGTGCGCGGCGGCGCCGCAGGTGCAGGGACGGCCCTGCCAAGCCTAACGGCCGACGAAACCGCGTTCTTCAAAGACGGCCTCGCGAGGTTCCAGGAAATCGAGGTCGTGCAGGGAGGTACAAACAATGGGCTGGGGCCTCGGTTTAACTCGATCCAGTGCTTTTCCTGCCACTCTCAGCCGGCGGCAGGTGGAACGAGCCCAGCCACGAACCCCGAGGTTGCTGTCGCCACGCTCGATGGCGCACAAAATGTCGTTCCCTGGTTTGTCGCCGCAAATGGCCCCGTCCGCGAGGCGCGCTTCAAGCTGAATCCCGACGGCACTCCCGATGGCAACGTGCACGCGCTTTTTGTCATCACCGGCCGCAATGACGCCTTGGGCTGCAACATCGCCCAGCCCGACTTCCTCCCGGCTGGTAACCCCCTCACGGGCCGGGGAGGAAATCCCAACATCATTTTTCGCATCCCAACGCCTGTATTCGGAGCCGGGCTTCTGGAAGCGATCCCCGATTCGGCCATCCTTGCAAACATGCGAAGCAACACGTCGGCAAAGTCGCAGTTAGGGATTTCCGGCCGTCCGAATTCCATTCTGAGCGGCAACGTGAATCGCAGTGGGAACGATGGGACTATCACACGCTTCGGATGGAAGGCGCAAAACAAGTCGCTTATTATGTTTGCAGGCGAGGCCTATAACGTCGAGATGGGGATCTCGAATCAACTCTTCCCTCAGGAGCGTGACGAGACTCCCACATGTGTCATTACAGCCACACCCAATGACACGCTCAACTTTACGGCGGCCCCCACCAGCAATCCGAACATCAATACCGCCACCCTCTCCGACATCGAGGCGTTTGCCGACTTCATGCGCATGCTGGCTCCGCCCGCCCCGGCGCCCGACACGCCCTCGACTAGCAATGGACGTGCCGTTTTCGCGAGGGTCGGATGCGTTCACTGCCATACACCTTCCTTCACCACCGGCAGGATGATTGCCAGCGGCTCATCGACGGTGCCAAGCGCGGCGCTTTCGAACCAGCCGGTGAACATCTTCTCCGATATTCTGCTCCACCACATGGGCAGCGGCCTCGCCGACGGCATCACCCAGGGCGGCGCCGGCCCCGATGAGTTCCGCACCGCTCCGCTGTGGGGCGTCGGGCAACGCATCTTCTTCCTCCACGACGGACGAACGAGCAACCTGGTGGAAGCCATCGAGTTCCATAAAAGCCCCGGCAGCGAGGCGAGCAAGGTCGTCGATGCGTTCAACAACCTGGATGCAAAGGATCAACAAGACCTTATCAACTTTCTGCGCTCGCTCTAGCGTTGTGTCTCAATTGTTCGCGATATCAGTCGCTGGGGTGGCGCAGACATTGCCCTTTATGTCGGCGCCACCCACGATTTGGCGGCGCGTCAGCAGTCCCGGCGGGGGCGGACTAATTGGCTGGACAATGGTAGCGCCGCCATCTCGGCGGCATTTGCCGGCAGGATGCCGGCGCTACGGCCCGGGCAACTGTCTCTGCATTTACCGGACGCGACGCTGGCATGAATCCTCATCAGACATCCTGCTCATGGGCTTGGCCCCCGTCCTCATTCGTGTCCGGAGGACAAGCCCCGCCCTTCCAGGACTAAACATAGTTACGCTTGTTAATGCAACGAAGCACTAACTCGGACTCTAATCCGTCGATAACCTCGCTGCTGTAGGGGGACGGCTTGCCGTCCCCGCATTTCTGCCGGCCTCGGCAAGGGTAGGGCAAGCCCTCATAAGCGCTAAGATAATACATGACATTTCTCAAGTTGAGGAGCCCGTTCGCGGTTCCCTTCCGCGAGCTCCGCGGCGATTTCATTCCAGTGTTGCACGACGTACTCCAGCGGCACTTTCGGAGCGATGGCCTGTTGCACCTGGTGCAGCGCGAATTGAAACTCACGCCACCGACTGCCCTGGACCGTCGGATCCCAGTTCGTAGCCCCAGGGGGAAAATGACGAACCCAGGCGGACCAGCTTTTGGGTGAGCAGCGCCACCAGCAGTTTTCCGTGCCACCAGGCGCGCGAGCTCCGCGCGTCGTGCTTGGGCAAGTGGCCGATCGCCAGCAGCGACTTCAGCCGCTTGAACACCCGTTCAATTTGCCAGCGGAAGCGGTAGTACTCGAGCACTTGGGGGGCCCCCATTTCCGGCACCCGCAGGGTCGTGAACACCATCACATAATGGGCGTACTCGCGCGTTTCCGGCCGCACCCGAATCTGCTGCTTCTGCTCGCGCCGATCCAGTTGGCGCTCCGCCGCGGCGATGGCCTGCGCACTTTTGCGCACCGCACACAGACGTCCCTCCACGCGCTGCTCCCCGGCGTGCAGCGCCGCTGCCCATTGCCCCGCTTGTCCCGCCGCCAGCGGGCGCAGTGCCGGCAACACCCGGAACGGCTGGTCATCGGCCGCGAACAACGGCACCGCACTGTTCCACCGCACAATGATGTCGCCTCCTTGCGCGCGCACCCTCGCCACCCCGGCCGGATGGCAATAACCGCGATCGGCCAGAATCAGATCTCCCGCCGCGACCCGGAATCGCTCCAGATTCTCCGCCGTCCCCGCCCCTTTCCGCGCGCTGATCAGCAACTGGTCGCAGGCCAACTCCGGCAGCCGCAGGCTGTAATGAATCCGCCAATGCGAACCGGTCGGGCCCGGTTCCTTGATCACCGTCCCATCCAGCGCCCGCAGACGCCGCCGCGGCGGAGGCCCCTTCCAGCGCACCCCACTTTCCGCCAGCAACGCCTGGCAGAGGTGCTGCAACCAATTCTCCGACTGGCGCAAGCGATTCAATAGCGTCACATCGCTCACCTTCGAAAGCCCCGCCGCCTGGGCGCGAACCGTGGTCTCCCGCAACGAGTAGCCGCACCCCACGTGCATCAGCAACCTGCGCAGCAGCGCCTCCACCGAGTCCAATTCCCGCAAACGCTCTACCGCCCCGCTCAGCCGCGCCGCCCGTTGCCAGCTCGGCGGTAACAGGCCCACTAAGATGTCCCAGTCTTCGTCCAGTGCGTTCATGCTCAGCAAGGTACAGGGAAAACCGACAAGCGTCAAGCAGTATCTTAGCGCTTATGAGGGCAAGCCCTACCCCTACCCCTACACCGCCCGGGTCGAGCCGGGTCCGGCGCAGGGGCGCATGGCCATGCGCCCCTGCCATGCTCGCCTTTCTTATCGACGGATTGGGGTCGGCAGTTGCCCCTTGACATACTACGCTCACTAGTATAGGCTAGTGTAGGAAGATGAGCTTTCATGCCATGAGCGTCGGGACACCGCGGAAGACCCTGCCAGCCGTCTCTTGAGCACGCCGATATGCCACTTGCCGACCAGTGCGAAATTTAAAATTACGGAACAAAGCGAGAATGTCTATGAAAACAAAGGACAAGGCCAAAAAAGCAGGTAGCCACGGTCAGCGGTTTTCTGTGGGCTTTTCGTCCCCCACGTACCCCAATGTCAGGCGCCGGCAGCCGCGTCGATGATTCGGCGATCGTTCGGGATCGAGGAAGAACCCACGGTCACAAATGCGGTGACCGTGGCTACCCCCCTCCTGGACTGCAATACCGGCGGAACAAAGCGAGAATGTCTATGAAAACAAAGGAGCGGCGCTGGGAAGGAGCTTTCACTCCAACGGCGTCAGTACGCCGCGGGAGACCCTGTCTGTTCTCACTTACCGTTTGCACTGGGGACGGAAAGCACCCCCCCCCTCGAAGCACCTGCGCACCTGTGTGCGGAGGACAAGCTTCGCGTGAACGACAGGTCGTTCGAGTGGGATGCCACGTGGGGTATCCAGATGGCTATTTATCCGGGGTTTTGCGATGAAGCCCCTTAATGCTATATAATGCAATTTGTCTCAGGGTCCAAGAGGCTTCGTGATATGCGACTTGGCGTGATGAGGGGAGATACGGATGGGGTCTGAGCTTAAAACGCTCTTTTTGAATCCTCCGAGCTTCGAGAATTTCGATGGGGGAGCCAGTTCGCGCTGGCCGGCGACGCGCGAGATCGAGTCCTACTGGTACCCGGTATGGCTGACGTATCCGGCGGGGATGCTCCCCGGAAGCAGGCTGCTTGATGCGCCGCCGCACAAGGTCTCGCCGGCGGAGACTATTCAGATCGCCCGCGGCTACGACTTTGTCGTGCTCTTCACTTCCACGGTGGGATTCGCAAGCGATTTACGGCTGGTGCGAGGAATGAAAGAGGCCAAACCGGACCTCAAAGTCGCTTTCGTTGGCCCTCCCGTCCAGGTGCAGCCCGCGGAAAGCCTTATGGCCAGCGAGGACATCGACTTCGTGGCGCGCGGCGAGTTCGATTACGCGACGGTGGAATTCGCGCGCGGGAAGCCTCTCAACGAAATCGGCGGTATCAGCTACCGAAAAGACGGACAGGTTGTCCATAATCCGGCTCGGCCCGCCCTGGCCACGGAAGAACTGGACCAACTTCCCTTCGCTACCGAAGTGTACAAGCGGGATTTAGTCATTGAGAACTACAACGTGCCGTTCCTTCTCCACCCCTTCGTGGCGTTTTACACCAGCCGGGGTTGTCCGGCTTTGTGTACATTTTGTCTCTGGCCCCAGACGCTTTCCGGGCATGCCTGGCGCGTGCGCTCGGCTGACAATGTAGCCCGGGAGGTTGGACAGGCCGTGAAGCTCTTTCCGCAAGTGAAAGAGTTTTTCTTCGATGACGACACCTTCAACATTCGCAAGGATCGGGTGCTGGAGCTTTGCGCGAAGTTCAAACCCCTTGGCTTCCGCTGGTCCTGCACGGCGCGCGTGCACAGCGATTACGAGACGCTGAAGGCCATGGCCGATGCGGGCGCGCGCCTGCTGATTGTCGGGTTCGAATCCGGCGACCCGCAAATCCTGAAGAACATCAAGAAAGGCGCGACCGTGGAGCATGGCCCGCCGGTTCGCCAAGAACTGCAAGGAGCTCGGCCTCGCCATCCACGGCGACTACATCATCGGCCTGCCGGGCGAGACCAAGGAATCCATCAAGCGTACCATCGAATTTGCCAAGGAACTCGACACGGAAACCATCCAGGTTTCCATCGCTCATGCCTACCGGGGAACCGAGCTGTACGACTACGCGGCGCAGAACAACTTCCTTGCCGCTGAGGCCCTCGCCGACTCCGCCGGCCATCAACTGCCGCACCTCGAGTATCCCGGCCTGGGGCTTGAAGAAATGATGGCTTCAGTCAACCGCTTTTACGATTCCTACTACTTCCGCCGGCGCGTAATCTGGCGCATCGTGAGCAAAGCGCTTTGGGACTCGCAGGAACGCAAGCGCCTTTATCACGAGGCGGTCGAGTTCCTCCGCCTGCGCACGGAGCGCTGGAGGTACGCGCGCAAGGCGGCCTAGGGCGAGCTCCCACAAAAGGCTCCCTAGAATTCCCCCATGACCTCGTCGAAAAACCTGCTGGCAAAAACCATCCCCCTGCTGATCCTGGTGCCGCTATTTAGCTCGCTGGGCAACGTCCTGCTTGGCAAAGGGATGCAGGGCATGGGTGAGATTGGCCGCTTGTCAGCCTCCCACTTGGCGGTTTATTTCCTGAAGACTCTGGGCAGCGTCTGGATCTGGCTGGGCGTCGGGTCGCTGTTGCTCTTCTTCCTATCCTACATGCTTATCCTCTCGTGGGCCGATTACAGTTACGTGCAGCCGGTAACGGCTACCGGGTATGTCCTAGCGCCCTTGCTCGCCCACTTCCTGCTTGGCGAGGCAGTTCCAAGCGCGCGCTGGATTGGAGCGGCCTTCATTTTCCTGGGTGTGGCGCTGGTGGGCCGCACGCCGCCCAGTACCACGGGGCGAGGCTGAGCATGCGCACTTTCCTATTCCTTGCCGTGGTGGTGCTCGCCGGAACGGGGGGAGACTTAGCCGTAACGCACGCCATGAAGCAGATCGGGGAAGTGAAGAACTTCGCCCCGCTCGCCCTGCTCCGGGTTCTCTTCCGCGCCTTGCAGTCGGGATGGATGTGGTTGGGCATTGCGCAGATGACCTTGGCCTTCTTCTCTTTGCTCGCATTGCTCTCCTGGGCGAAGGTCAGTTTCGTGGTCCCCGCCTCGGCCGCAAACTACGTCGTGGGCGCATTCGGCGCGAAGTTACTCCTTAAGGAGCAGGTCAGCAAGACGCGCTGGGCCAGGCATGTTCCTGGTCGCGGTTGGCGTAGCCCTGGTCTGCGCAGCGCGATAAGCTCAGGACCGAAATGAGCAGCTAGCGCGTCCGGCCCTTACATTCCCTCCTCGCCGCTGGTTATCGACGGATTATGAGCCGTATTAATTCAGTTGAAACGCTGTTGCCTGCCAAGTAAACTAGAGGGGTCTCAGGAGCTCACCTAACTGTTATCGAATATCGGGCGAGGCGCTATGTCTGATCTTTCGCCATGGAAGGCGTTCATCGACAAAGCCAGCGACATCATCACTGCTGCCAGCCACAATTCGCTGGGGATCGTTGCCCTGGTGATTCTGGCCATGTTCATTGTCGGATACATCTGGTTCAATCCTGAATCGGTTCGAGTGCGGATCGGCATGTTTCTGGCCATGGTTGCGAGCGCGCTGGTGTTTTTCCTGGTCGGGCTGCACGGTTACGAGATCGACGGAGGACACAAGAAGATTCCAATTCCGCCGCCGGTATCCGACGCCTCGACGGGCCAGGAAGTGACCTATGTAGGAAGAGTGCAGAATGACCTGACGATGATACCGGTGCAAAACGCCAAAGCCACAATTATCGTCGAGCAGAAATCGCCCTTCGACTACAGCGACAGCAATGGCATCTTTCGAGTGAAAGTCAAACAGACGAAGACCGATTCAGAGGCTCGGCTCGAAGTCCTGGCCTCAGGTTATAAGGTCTATGACCAGCATTTGGACCCGGAGAGCGCAACCACGATTCTGCCCGTGCATCTCGATCCCATGAAGACGCCGACTTACGGGCTTGTAGCCGCAGCCGGCAAGGTAAGTTATCTCGGCCGGGTGCTGGATATAACAACCCGCTCACCGGTGGTTGGCGCCAAAGTCGTCCTGGGAGTTCAACCACCCGCCTATTCGGACAATGACGGAGCCTTCTTCTTCGACCTGCCCACGCGGCCAAAGGCGCCTATCACCCTTCGAGCCTCGGCCCAAGGGTACGAGAACTTTGAGCAAGCCGTCGAGCCGGAGGAGAGCGCGAAGCCGATTGATATCCGGCTGAAGAAGCTGCCGGGGGATACCGCACAACATTAGCGCGACTTCAGAGGGGCATTGGCTTTGCGGAGCGGCAACAAATCACTCAGGACGGTTTTGATACTGGTCGTAGTGTGCTGCGTCGCGCTGATCCTGTATCACCCCAGCGTGTGGACGTTCCTTTTGCTCCTGGGGACGGCTGTACTTGGTGCAGTTTACACAAAGCGCAGGCAACGCCCCACGGCGCAGCCGCAAGCTCCCGAGCAAGTCCAGCCCAACCAGCCAATCGCAATGCCGCCGGCAAAGGAATCGGCCCTTCAATCCCAATCCCCGCAAGATGTGTTTGCCGCCGCTGTTGACCGGCTTGGCATCAAGGTCAAGAAGTATTCTGGCACCGAGGTGGTGGACGAATACGGGACTTCCTTCTTTCACTTTGAAATCGAGGGGCTCGAAGTCACGGACGGCGAGCTGAGCGGCCTGCGCTTCGTCGTCGAGTCCGAGGCCGGATATGTGACCCGGCCCAAGGTCGGGACAGGCCGGCTTCGTGTGAGGTGGGACGCCGATTCGATATGCCGGGAGCTCACCCTGCCCATCAAAGACGCAGTGGAATGTGCGCGAAAAATGAGCGGCGTGTTCACGTTCGCCAAACTCCGCCCTGGGAATCCTGCCCTGAGCTTCGACTGGACGTTCACGATTCTGAATTGCCACGCCATGACCGAGTGGGAGAACAAGCAGCTTTACGGCGACCAGCCGAGCGCCGACCGGAGTCTGCCCCAAGTGGGCGGCAAGGAGGAGTATTTTGCTCGGATCGCCTGGTTCCCTACCGAGACCTTTTGCATGAGTATGAAGTTGCCGCCGCGGCTGGCCCAACGGCTTTCGCTGGGCGTGGAGAGGTTAAAAGGGAGTGTCGAGATTCCCCGCGATCAGGTGGTGCGCGACAACGTCCTGCAGGGTTATCCTCGTGCAGACTCGGAGTGGGTGAAGAACGAGGTGCGTTGGGAAGGCGATTCGGCCCTTGAACAAGCGGAGACCGCGCTATTGCAACTCACGCCCCTGGGAACTTGTAGCCTGGAGTTGAAGAAACCTCCCGTCGGCTCCCGTCACATTATGGCATGGCCTCTGCCCCAGAGGGAGACGTCGGCGGAGTTTGAGTATCTCGTGGGCCGCTCGCAAGAGGTCCGGCAAAAATCGCTGGAGCACGCCAGCCATCGAAAGCTCGCTACGACTTCAACCAGCGTGGACCGTTTTATGGAGCTGTTTAGTGCATTTGATAAGGAAATCCGTGGCCAATATGCGCTGGATCCCGACAGGGAGGAGTTCACAACCACCCTCATGACTTACGACCAGGCCGCAAGGCGGCTCGTGATCGTGGAAAGTCGAATCAACGGCCAGGAAATCTCAACCGCAGGATGGGATTTTTCGCTTCCGTTTGGGTTCGGCCTCTCCGGTGCCTGCTTCAAGGAGGGAACCAACGTCTTCATGTATGTCGGGAACCAGGACACGGCGGGGGATGACGCTAAGTATTACTTGCCGGTCCAAGGGTCGGTGGCCTATCAAATCCTCTTGGCGCTTCCCGTGGACCACCGGGATTTTGTCGAATCCAAGAAGGAGGATGGAGAGCCGGTTTGGGAACGAAGCCGGCAACTGATCGGAGTGATGAGCGTGGGATCGAGTTCGACAGCTTCGAAGCTTCATGAATTCGCTGTAGAGCTCGAGAAAGCGCCGAAGCCTGCCCAAGATGGGCGGACTCCGCAGGCTCCCTCAAAGACCGATAAGCTCCATCAACTCCGCGCGCGCTGCCAGAAGCTTGGCGACGACCTCTGCGACTTGTATCAGCCCCCATCCGGAACAGCGCAAGCGAAGAGTGAACCGGGATAATTTTCGTAGCGAAAGTCCGCAACCGAAGTGGTAGGGGGACGACTTGCCGTCCCCTTCGAGCGGGCCTTTGGCCCGCGGGTAGGGCAAGCCCTGCCCCTGCACCGCTCGCTATCGACGGATTGGGGTGACTCGATTTCGATTGACCAGCCCAGGGAAAGGGGGGATAGTTGCAGTCAGAGGCGACCATGATACATCCCGGTATTACGATGCACAAGATTCCCGTTATGGGGGCCATGGGGCTGGTCTTTACAATTGGCGTGATTGCCATGACTCTACTCGCGCTTCCCGAGGCCCGATGGTTCCTAGCTACAAGCCTGCCGATCGGCGTGGCCATCGGAATTATTCTGCGTCTGACCCGCCGGGACTGAAACGGGAGACATTCAGGGTTTACTTTTGCTGTCATTTTCTGTTAGGATGTCTTGTATGGCAGCGAGCATTTATGAATGGACACGACGAAGCGGGGGCACGTTCTCGATCCCTGTTCCTGCGAAACAACAGGTGAACCCGGCATCCCAGATTTCCGATCAGGATCAATCACCTCTCAAATCCAATTCCGCACAGCAGTCTAAGTAGCCGCGCGATACCAAGACAGCTTGCCCTATGATGCCCAAGGTGTAGTTCCTTCCGGAAGTGTAGGGGGACGGCTTGCCGTCCCCTTAGAACGGTATCGAACAATTGCGGCGATCCCGAGATCTACTCCTCCCCGCCCAGAAATCCCTCGTGCAAGAACACCGGTTCGTATCCGCGTTCGGTGCAAAAGCGCAGCGCCGCGTCAACTCGCTCGAAGTGGTCCGGCCGGTAGTTGAAATAGAAGGGCCAGAAGTACTGCTCGTGGGTGAACAGATCCATGATCTCAGCGGTGTTGGGATCGCGCGTCAGGGGTTCGAGAGACGACTCGATTTGTGCCAGCGGAACGTTGTTGCAAACGATATCGACCCTCGAGAATACGATACCGCTCGCAAAGTCCTTCAGGGCGTCATGTTGCGAGAGGTACTCGGAGCGAACATTGTCCAGGCTGTAATTCACGTCGTAACCGAACGGCGTGCCGGACTGCTCCACGCTGAAGGCTTCTCCGTCAGTCGTGTAGGAGCTCCCGGTGTTGGGCATGAAGAATCCGGTGAGGACTTTCACGTTTCGCCGGGTGAGGACCGGCCAAGCTGAAGGATGAACCATGCCCCAATGAACCACGGTGGGCGGAGCATAAGTGGCCTCGCCGGCGAAGCGCACAATCTCTCCCGCGACCAGGTCGAGATCCTGGGCCAGTTTTTCCGGAGTGCAGTTCTGATAGGGGCGATCGGGAAACTCCGCGTACGCATGAAAGGCCAGTTTGAGCCAGTCTGCGGAATCCGCCCATTCGCCCTTGTAGAGCGCCGGGAACTGCGAAAGGTTGAAGTCGCTTTCCGGGGTGGAAAAGAACATATTCAGGCAAAATTTCGCTCCGTACTTTCGGTGCAGCTTGCGCAGCCCATCCAGGTAGTGACAGTCGAAGAGCGACTTGTATTTCTTGGTCGCAATGTCACGCACGAAAAAGCTGTTGTCGTCGATGGCGAAGCGGTATCGCGGCTTCGAGTGGCGGTCCCACACCACGCGGATGCGATGCTCGGACCTGCCGCTCACGCCGTTGCTGACCGCGATCACGTCCGTCTCAGGCGCGCTCAGCACGACCTCGGTGGCGAAACGCTCTCCCAACCGGCGGGCAGGCACGCCGTTGACCGTCACCGGCTCACCCTCGGGAGCCAATCCCCAAACGGGAATCGCAAGCCCGCCCTCCACCTGCCGCCCATGCCGATGGTTCAACACAGCCCCACAAAATGGCTCACAAATCCTTAACATGGTTTTCAGCCTTTCTAAAAATGTGATGATGACTCTAAGAAACTGTTCGAGATGGCGCTCCAGGCAGCCAGGACAAACTGAATTCAATGTCAGTGAAATTCCACTCCTGCTCCCGTGCCGCGATTGTCGCCGCAGGCCATGCTAAACGATGGAATACTTCCGGCACGCGGCCTTGATCTTTTCCACCAGCTTCGGCACTCCGGTGAGGCAATCCTCCTTGCCTTCGTACTCCGCTGACATGTAGCCGTTATATTTTCCCTTAACGAACATTTGCCATACACGGTCGAAATCAATGGCCTCCCCGCTGTCGAAGTGGTCGCGGATATGTGCGTGGGTGGCGTAAGGAACACACATTTCAATCTGCCTGTAATCGTCTTCCTTGAAGTGGGTGATGTCCAGGTTGCATCCGGCGTAAGGAGAGTCGACGAGCCGCAGAATTTCCAGAATATTCTCCGCCCGGGAAGTAATTCCACCGTGGCTTTCAATGCCCAGCGTAATACCTTTCGCCCCGGAGTAATCCGCTCCGGGCTTCATGACTTCCGCCACCCAGCGGACTCCCTGGTCGTTAGTGGCGCCTGCAGGGAGCGTGCCGCCGAACACGCGCAGGTGTGACGCGCCCAGCCACTCCGTCACGTCCACCCACTTCTTAACTTCGGCAGTGGCCGCGGCGCGTTTCGCGGAATCGGCCAAGCACATTTCCGTGCCGCAGGCAGCTCCCGAAAAGGGCACCCCATGCTTGAAGGCGAGGTGCCGGAGACCAACCAGATAAGCAGGGTCAGTGGACTTCAGGTAATATGCCGTCATGTCCACTCCCACGACTCCAAGCCCCGCAGCTTTCAAAATGAACTCTTCCATCGTCATCTTGCCGGGTTCGAGATAAGGATGGTAAGAGTAAGCGCAACAACCAGAGAGAAGCCGCGTGCCGCCAGCAGCAGGCTCGGACCTGGGACTGCCCCGCCCCGCGACGGCCGGCAATACGCCCACGGCCAGCCCCGCAGACTGGAGAAACTCACGGCGAAGAATGTCCTTCATGGCGTATACCTCGCGACCTGGCCTTATCGCCTTGCCGCCGTAGTATACACCTAGTGGCGTGCGGCCTGCGGCCGCAATCCAGGATTCCAGATTTAAGATTGAACCCGCCCCGACTGTCATCCTTCGAGCAAGCTACGCTGGGGTGGAGCAGACATTGCCTTGTATATCTGCGCCCTGTGTCGCCGACATAGAAAGCAATGCCGGAGCCACTCACGATTGCATACCGGCCTGAGGTGGCCCACCCTCAATAATTTCGAGCACGAACTTTCCTGTAGACGGTCGGTGCGACCGCTTCCACAGGAATCCTCAAATCATGCAGGGTCTCAGAGTGGCCGACGAAGAGGTACCCCGCAGGCGTGAGATTGAGCGTGAGTTTTTGCAGGATCTGCTCCTGCGTAGGGCGATCGAAATAGATGAGAGCATTTCGGCAAAAGATAACATCCGCCCGGCTCGAGAGGCCGAAGTCCGCATCCATGAAGTTGAGGCGGTGAAATTCCACCCACCGTCGCAGTTCAGGGACCACACGCATTAGGTTCGAGCCACGATCCCGGCTACGCATGAAGTACCTTCGTTGCAGGGCCGGTGATACGGGACGCACCTGCTCCACGCTATAGATTCCAGTTTTGGCCTTCGCCAAAACCGTAGTTGAAATATCGGTCGCGAGCACTTGGAACTGAAACCCGGGATGAGCCATTGCGAAGTCATTCACGACCATTGCCAAGGTGTAGGGCTCCTCGCCCGTGGAGCAAGCCGCACTCCAGATTAGAAAAGGCCTCGCGGTTCCGTGGCTGGCCACGAGGTCCGGAAGGACTCTCTCCACCAGGTATTGAAAATGGCTCGGCTCGCGGAAGAAATCGGTCTTGTTGGTCGTCATCACATCGATGAAGTGGACGATTTCCTGCTTCTGTCCCCCCGGTGTGAACAGATACTCGCAGTAGCGGGCGTACGAGTTCAAATTCAAGGCCCGTAACCGCCGCTTGATCCGCAGTTCGAGCATCGTCTTCTTCTCGGGAGTCAGTTTGATGCCCGCCGTCTCATAGACCAGTCGGCGAAAACGCTCAAAGTCGGTGTTAGAGAGATTTGCATCACGATTACTCATACCATGAATGGCCGATCGCGGGTTGATTGTGCGGACGGCGCAACTCTTCAAACGTGCCCATTACGCGTGTCCCAAGACACAATATCGGCGGTTGGGTTACGGGAGATTAGAGTCTGCGAAGTGGACGTTTTCGTCCCGGAACCGGGGGCGGAGCAACCGCGACCGGCAGGATGAATTTTCGGCCCTTCCATCAACAAGGACCTTCGGAGGATGAACCTTTTCTGAACCGCCGGTCAAACGAACCGGATTCCCGGCGGCTGCATTCAAAACCGCCACTCCCTCCAAAATCTCCTCAAGTTGGCCTGTGAACCGCCGATGGTGTTTCTGCGGGCGGGCCAAGGCAGGCTGACATCTCGCCCGGTGTTTGTCAAATTGGAGCCGATTCACGCTATGTCCTTAAAGCCTAAGCTTGGTATTTACTGGGCGTCTTCGTGTGGTGGTTGTGAGATTGCGGTAGTCAATCTCCACGAGAAAATTCTGGAAATCGACAAGCACTTCGATTTCGTCTTTTGTCCTTGTCTTCTGGATACCAAAAAGAAAGACGTGGAGGCGATGGCGGATCGCAACCTGGCGATCACACTTTTCAACGGGGCCATCCGAACGGAAGAAAACGAGGAGATGGCGCACCTGCTTCGCCGAAAGTCGCAGCTTCTGGTTGCGTACGGTGCCTGCGCCTGGCAAGGCGGCATCCCCAGCTTGAGTAATCTCCACTCGCGAGACAGTCACTTTGAAGCGATCTATCTGTCCTGCCCTACGATCGACAACCCGGGCAAAGTCGTTCCCCAGCCAAGCACGGAGCTTCCGGAGGGGAGCCTCCACCTGCCGCGGTTTTTCGACTCGGTGAAGGCGCTCGCGGAGGTCGTTGAGGTCGATTACTTCCTGCCGGGCTGTCCGCCCGAGTCTCATCAGGTCTGGAACGTGCTTGAGGCCATCGCCAAGGGTAGCCCGTTGCCTCCAAAGGGAAGTGTGATCGGCGCAGGCACGTCCACGGTGTGCGACGAATGCGCAAGAACCAAAAACGACAAGCGCGTGAAGGCATTTCACCGGACTTTTGAAATCACCCCTGATCCGCAGACCTGTCTGCTCGAGCAGGGAATCGTCTGCATGGGAATTGCGACTCGGGACGGCTGCCGGGGTCAGTGTCCCAAGGTCAACATGCCGTGCACAGGGTGTTATGGACCGCCCGAAGGCGTCGCGGATCAAGGGGCCAAAATGGTGTCCGCGCTCGGGTCGATTTTGGATATAGCAGATTACAAAGGCGTTACGCCGGAGCAACTTTCGGAGTGGGTGGACACTATTCTCGGATCGATTCCCGACCCCGCAGGAACCTACTACAAATTCGGGGTGGCGGGCTCGACCCTGGGCGGGAGGACTGCATGAAACGCATCAGCATTAATCCTATCACCCGCCTCGAAGGGCACGGCACGATTGAGATCTTTCTTGACGAGCAGGGAAATGTGGCCAACACCTACTTTCAGGTCCCTGAGCTTCGTGGCTTCGAGCAATTTTGCGTGGGCCGCCCGGCCGAGGACATGCCGGGCATCACCAACCGGATTTGCGGTGTGTGTCCGGAGGCTCACCACATGGCCTCTGTGAAGGCGCTTGACAGCCTCTTTGCCGTTGAACCGCCCGCCGCCGCCAAGAAGGTGCGGGAACTCTTTTACATGGCGTTCTTTGTCACCGACCATACCACGCACTTCTATGCTTTGGGCGGTCCCGATTTCATTCTTGGGCCTGACGCCCCGCCTGCCCAAAGAAACATTCTGGGGGTCGTCAAAAAGGTTGGCCTCGAAATCGGCAAGCAGGTCATGGAATGCCGGGCAAGAAATCACCACGTCATTGAAATGCTGGGGGGGCGCGGCATCCATCCCGTAGCGGGGGTTCCGGGGGGATGGAGTAAACCGGTTTCAGAAGAGGAGCGGGCCCAGATTCAGGCCATTGCAGACAAGAACGTCGAATTCGCCCAGTTTACTCTTGAGTTATTTGACAAGATCGTTTTGGCCAACTCTACCTACCTCGACCTTGTGACCTCCGATGTGTATCTCCACAGAACCTATTCCATGGGAACGGTGGACGAGAAGAATCGGCTGAATTTCTATGACGGAAAGATCCGCGTAGTGGATCCGGAGGGCCGCGAGTTTCTGAAGTATCGCCCTTCCGAGTACGCCAGCCACATCGCCGAGCGCGTTGAACCGTGGACTTACCTCAAATTCCCCTACCTCAAGAAACTGGGCTGGAAGGGCTTTACGGACGGCATGGAAAGCGGTGTTTACACGGCCACCCCGCTCGCGCGGTTGAATGTTTCGGACGCTCTGGCAACACCGCGCGCTCAGGAGCAGTTCGAGCGTTTCTACCAAACGTTTGGGAGCCAAAAAGTCAATGGCAGGTTCGAACCTGTGCATTACCGGTTGGCCACACACTGGGCGCGATTAATTGAAATGCTTTACGCAGCCGAGCGCATGAAGGAACTCGCTGTCGACCCTGAGATTACCTCTTCTCAGGTCAGGAACATTCCTGACCATGTGGCGGGTGAAGGAGTGGGGTGCGTCGAGGCCCCGCGCGGGACCCTGACCCACCACTACGTGACGGATGAAAAGGCGATTCTCAGACGGGTCAATCTGGTGGTCGGCACGACCAACAATTACGCCGCCATGTCGATGTCCATCAAGAGGGTCGCCGAGAAACTCATTCACAACCACGGCGTTGTTGAGGAAGGTCTATTGAATCGCGTGGAAATGGCGTTCCGGCTTTACGACCCTTGCCTGTCGTGCGCAACTCATTCCTTGCCAGGCGACATGCCCCTTGTGGTGAATCTCAGAAACCCGCAAGGGGAAGTCGTCAAATCTTTACGCCGGCAGGGATGAAAGGGCGCATGGCGACAATCATCATCGGAATTGGGAATCCTGTGCTTACTGACGACAGCGTTGGCATCAAAGTCGCCAGAACGCTTGCCCAGGAGCTTCAAGGGGAAAAAGACGTGACGACGCGGGAGATGTGCGCGGGCGGCATTCGCCTGATGGAGGCTCTTGAAGGTTACCAGGAAGCCGTCATTATCGATGCCATTGTTACCGAAGGCGGGCGGCCTGGCTCGATGTATTGTCTTCAACCTTCCGACCTGATGAACACGCGGAATACCTGCTCGACGCATGACGCGAACCTGGTGGATGCCTTGGAGTTCGGCAAGTTGTTAGGACTCTCCCTGCCCGACAAAATCCGTATCTGGGCAATCGAGGCCGCCGATGTTACGAACTTCAGCGAGAGTCTTACCCAACCGGTGCAAGAGGCGGTGCCTCGAGTAGTTCAGGCAATAATTCGCCGACTTAAAGGGCCGGGTAGGCTGCAGGCATAGGGGAGTAGCGATGAAAATCGGTGTCTATTTCTGCACGTGCGGCACAAATATCAAGGAAAAGATCGATCCGGAGAAGATCCAGGAGGAAGTACTTAGCATCCCCGGCGTCGCCTACTTTAAGACTGCGGAGTACCTCTGCTCCGAAGAGGGGAAGAACTTTCTTGAAGGGGATTTGAAAGGCGAAAGGCCCGGCCGCGTGATCATCACGGCCTGCTCGCCTCGCGATTATGAGAAGACCTTCCGGGAATGCATGTCCAATTGCCAGATCAATCCTTATCTCATGCAGATGGTGAACTTGCGGGAGCAAGTTGCATGGGTGACATCCGATCCTGAAGAAGCGGCGGAGAAGGCGACAAAGTACATTCGTGGCGCCGCCGCCCGAGTCGTCCGGCACGCCCCGCTGGAAGAGAAAGAAATCGACGTCTGTCCGGATGTGTTGGTAGTTGGCGCCGGACCCGCGGGACTGAAAGCGGCCTTAGCGATAGCTGGGGCTGGGCGAAAAGTGGTTTTGGTTGAGAAGACACCGATGCTGGGCGGAATGCCGGTGCGGTTTGAGGAGTTGTTCCCGAACCTCGAGTGCGGCCCCTGCCTGCTGGAGCCTGTCCTGGCGGAAGTTCTGCAGGAGAAGGAAATCGAGATTCTGACCCTCTCCGAGGTAACGGAGGTTGCGGGCTACTGCGGGAATTTTCTGGTCAAGATCCGCCAATCTCCTCGTTACGTCGATATGGTGAAGTGCATCGGCTGCGGAGAGTGCATCAATCCCTGCCCGGGAACTACAACCAATCAGTTCAATTGCGGCTTGAACGACAGAAAGGCGATCGGCTTCGCTCAAACCGGCGCACTGCCGAACGTGCCATTTATCGATTACCAGGCCTGCCGGCGCTCCAAAGGGGAGGACTGCCAGCTCTGCAAAGGCGCATGCCCGGTGGATGGAGCGGTGGTTTTTGATGACCAGGAAAAGATCCTGGAAAGAAACGTGGGCGCCATTATTCTCGCAGTCGGTTCCACCCTTTACGATTGCGCGAACCTTCCCACCCTTGCCTATGGGAAGAGTTCGAACGTGTACACGAGCTTGGAATTCGAGCGCCTGTTAGCGGCGACGGGTCCAACTGCGGGCAAGGTGTTGCGGAGGGACGGAAGGCCGCCGGAGTCCTTGGCCATCATCCATTGTGTGGGTAGTCTCGACACCCGGCACAAGGCGTACTGCTCGGGAGTGTGCTGCCAATACGCCTTCAAATTCAACCAGATGGTGAAACACCAGCTTCCTCGGACAAAAGTGGTTCATTTTCACAGAGAGCTTGTTACGCCGGGCAAAGATGAGTGCGCATTGTTTACACGGGCGACGGGGAACCCCAATGCCACCTTCATCCGTTACGCGGACCTGGCGAACGTGGAAGTGATCATCGGTGACCATGGATCAAGCGTGGTTCGGCACACAAACCCCGCTGGAGAAGCGAGAGAGACAGCGGCTGATATGGTTGTTCTCTGCCCTGCTATTGTGCCGGCGGAACCATCGCACCATTTGGCGAAGCTGCTCGAAGTGTCCGAGGACAAGTTCGGGTTCTTTGAGGAATTGCACGGTCGCGCCGACGCTGCACAATCCAAAATCAAAGGGATTTACCTGGCGGGCGCCTGCCAGGGTCCCAAGGATATTCAAGCCTCAATAAATCAAGGGATGGCGGCGGCGGGGTACGTCTTGTCTCAACTTCCCGCAGGTAAGAAACTCGCGATTGAGCCCATTACCGCCTACGTCAAAGAATCCGCCTGCTCCGGGTGCAGGGTCTGCAGAACAGTATGTCCCTATAAGGCCATCGGCTTTGACACTGAAAAAGGCGTGTCGGTGGTGAATGGGCTTCTTTGCCACGGCTGCGGGACGTGTGTGGCCGCCTGCCCGTCTGGCGCCATGGACGGGAATCACTTTACGCGGGACCAGATTTTCGCCGAGATCGAGGGGGTTCTTCAATGACAGACCAATTCCCGAAGGGTAACGGGAGTCTTGAGTTCACACCCAAGATTGTCGGCTTCTTGTGCAACTGGTGCTCTTATGCGGGAGCGGACAAAGCCGGCCTGGCGCAAACTCCGTATCCGCCCAATGTCAGAGTGGTTAAGGTGATGTGCAGTGGAAGAATTGACCCTCAGTTTGTACTGCAAGCCTATAAAAAGGGAGCGGACGGTGTGCTGATCCTGGCATGCCACTTCGGCGATTGCCACTACAAAGAGGGGAATTTCAGGGCGACGCAACGGCACCGGATGCTTCTGCAATTGTTGAAGCAGCACGGGATCGAAGAGGAGCGCTGCCGCTTCGACTATGTGTCGGCCAGCGAAGGCGAGAAGTTTGTGCAAGTCGTGACCGAAATGACGGAGACGATCAAGAAGCTAGGCCGGCTTCGCACAAGAGGCGCGAACGATCACTGAAGGAGAACCATCAAATGTCTACAAAAGTTCTGGATTGCAAAGGATTACAATGTCCTCAACCGCGTTTGAAAATGTCTGTCGAGTCTTTGTCGTTGAAGGCTGGCGACATTCTCGAGTGCGTGGCGGATTGCTCGACTTTTGAATCCGATGTCAAGGAATGGTGCAAGAATAGCAAAAAGGCCTTGCTCTGGTTCAAAACCGAGGGAGCCGGGGTAAAGCGCTGCCAGGTGAGAATCTAGCGACGCGCGGGCCAAGCAGGATGGCGTACGCGCCTCGTTCCGAGAATTGCCCCGCCTTCAAAGGTCAATGCCGGAGTGTGCCTTCGACACGAGAGCAGTGGATGAACCCTCGATCGGTCGGACTCCGGTCCGAGCCGCTGTGCACGTCTTCAATTCCCAGCGAGGTTTGGCTGGGCGAGAGTGGCGCGTCTTCCTAGGTCTCCTGCCAGGTTTCGTTTGATCCGGTAAAGGGGTCGGTGGGGAGCCAGCCCAGATACCCTTTCTCGACCAACTCTTTCAAGTGCAAGGGAGCGCGGCCAAAATCCCGCGTGAATTCATCAATCAAGAAGCGCAGGTTGTAGAGGTGGTGAGGGAAACGGTACCTGACACCGTTTTCCCTTGCCACCGTTTTCCCCTTCGATTCCATAGGACCGGAGAGCTCCGCTCTGGTTCCGCCGGGCGACTCATCGGCACACCCCTACCGCCGCCAGTCCTTTGTTTTCTATAACATTCTCGCTTTGTTCCGCCGATTTTGTTGTTTCGCCGGCGCCGTCCTCCGCACTTTCCTCCGGATGGCGCAGACCCCTGCGGTTTGGGGTCTGCGTTTCCCGAAGGGAAGGCCGCGCTTCACCAACCTGCCCTGAATCGCAGACACTCGACGGCGTGTCTGCGCCAGCCTCGAGCAATTGATCGCCAGGAGGTCCGGCGGCCTCTCTCTGCCGTTGGGCATGTTCCTTGCGCAGGGTCAGGATAATTTTCACCTTGCGGTCGATCGCGCGGTCGAGCGCCATTTCCTGCCGCAGCAGCATCTCGCGCGTCTTCCCCTCCGGCGCCAGGCACGAGTCCCGCTCGATCGCGTACTGCCTTTCCTCGGCTGCGAGCTCCTGGGCGAACGCCGCTTCTTCCTCCGCGATCTGCTCGTCGAGCAGGCGCACGAGTTCCTGGTAGCGGGCCTCGACCTCCGCCTCGCCCCCGAACTTATTCTCCACGTACTCGTCTAGCCCAGCCTGGTCCGGCTTCGCGCGGAAGTACGCCCAGTTAAGGAAGAGCCCAAGTAAGTAGCCGATCTGCCGGGGCCGCCAGCCCAGCGCTTCCCGGTAGTAGGGTTCGATCCGGGTCCGCTGCTCGCCCGTGAACGCCCGCCGCCCGGCCTGCTCGCGAATCACTCCCCAGAGCGAAATCAGCATGCGCAGCCGCACGCAAGGATGCGTAGGCTCGGGCAGGCCGAGCGCCACCGCATCGCACTGGGAGGCGTCGAAGGTGACGTCGGCCAGAGCCCGAGGAAGTTGCCGCCGCCGCTCCTCGATCCCCTCAAGCGCGTCCCGCATCAGGCCCGTCTCCATGCGCTCGATGCGGTCGCGCCGCCAGTAGAGCCTAGCCAGGTCTTCGATCTGCCGCTCGAAGAGCCCGTCCCCCGCGCCGTAGCCGCTCGCGAGATCGCGCTTCAGGGCCGCAAAGCGCTCCGGATCCTCGCCCAGCGCCCGCATCACGGCCGCCTCGTTTTCGGGCGCGGCATCACCGCCGTGCTTCAGGGCGTTCAACTTCATGCGCCGCTTTCCGGCCTCGCTGCGGGGCCCGGTCGAGCGCTGCGAATTGCGGCGAGCGGCCTCGATCCGCTCGGGAGTAAGACAAGTGGATTTCCGTAAAGACATAGTATTCTCCATAGATTCGAAATTGGGGGCAGGGGCGGCAGGGGAGCCGTCCCCGGAAAAAGGTGAGACAGCCGTTCACAGGCTTTACAGGGTACCAGAGTCCTAGGCCAGTTGTCAAGACCAGACTAGTACGCTACACAAATAGACTATCAACAAGGACTCTGCTGCTCCCGCCTTTTGGAGTCTGCGTTGTCCCGAAGGGACACATGGACGGCGTGGGCTGTGCCGGCGATCCTGCCGCGTCCCTACGGGACGTCGCAGACAGCAAACCTCAGGTGTCTGCGCCAGCCAGCCCATTGCTTGCTTGGGTGGTCGGATGTATAGTTCGTTTCCCCGGGGATGGCCTGGGGCACTCTGGAATTAACGGCCCTGTCTTTCACCCGTTGCCGATTGGGAGGCGATGAAATGGTTTCCGTGCTTATTACGATACTGGTTTTGTTGGCTTCCGGACTTGGATTTCTCGCTTTCAAGTTCTTCCAGGAGGCTCGGCAGATGCGTAAGCGTTACTCACCAATCGTAGACGTGGAAGCGGAGGCGGAGCGGGCCAAGATGACATTGGACCAAACGAGGCAGGAACGTCGGGAGTTCCAAACTGAGAACGAGAAACAGCGTACCAAGCTCAGCCAGGAATACGGGCAGGCACTTGCCAAGTACAAGGAGCTGAAGGCGGAGCTTTCTTTGCTAGAAGAAAATCTGGAAGATTTATCCTTCGGCCTCTATAAACCCCATTTCACCTTTCAGACCTCAGATGAGTATAAGGCCGCTCTTGAAGAACTGCGTGATAAAGCGCGGAAGATGATTCGTGATGGGCGGGCAGCAGTGTGCCCCATACATTGGACCGTTGGCAACAGCCTGAAGGAAGGGGAACGGATGGTGAAGCTCCACGAGAAAGTGCTTCTCCGTGCATTTAACGGGGAATGCGACGCGGCCATCTCCAATGTGACTTGGAACAATATTACGAAAATGGAAGAGCGCATCCGCAAATCGTTCGAGGCCATAAATAAGCTGGGAGATGTAGAAAAGGTATCGATTACTGGAGACTATCTGAAGCTGAAGCTCGACGAAATTCGACTTACTCACGAGTACGAACAGAAGCGGTATGAGGAGCGAGAAGAGCAGCGCAGGGCTCGGGAAGCGCAGCGGGAGGAGGAGAAGGCGCGACAGGAAATCGAGAAGGCACGTCAGGAGGCAGAAACACAGGAAGCTATGTACCAAAAGGCCCTGGAAAAGGCCCGCGTCGAGGCGGCAAGGGCTACGGGCGCTCAGTTACAGAAACTGACCGAGCAAATTAGTTCGTTCGAGTCAAAGCTGGATGAAGCACGACAGAAGAAAGAGCGGGCGATATCGCGAGCAGAGCTTACAAAGTCCGGCTTCGTGTACGTGATCTCGAACATCGGTTCGTTCGGTGAAAACGTGTACAAAATTGGAATGACGCGGCGGGTGGACCCTCACGAACGAGTCCAAGAACTCGGTGGTGCATCTGTGCCTTTTCCGTTCGATACCCACGCTATCCTGTATTCGAACGACGCACCGGCACTTGAGACTGGCTTGCACCAACTGTTCGCGGAGCGACGTCTCAATCTGGTGAATCCGAGGAGGGAGTTCTACCGCGACGTCATGGTTGATGAAGTTGAGGACTTCGTGAAAAGCAAAGGGCTGAGTGCACAGTTCATTAAGCAACCCGAAGCGAGGGAGTACAGGGAGACGGTAGCGAAACGCCAAGCCCAGGCTGCCGATAGGGCTCCAAAACCGCCGGAAAAGTTTGCAGAAAGCCTATTCGATACTGAGAGCGCGGCGTAAGTGGCAGGGACGGCAGTCTTCTCTGGTACGCCGGTGGAGCAAGCGCAGGTGATGACGTGATATCGATCCGAACCATGAGAACGCCGCAACTTCGACACGGCGCTGCACTACAGCACTGTGGACATGATTGCGACGGGGAAGACGCGGACCGCAACCCCGGCGGTCCGCGCTTAAACAATATACAATCCACCAGAGGTTATAGCGATGTACAACCAATCCATCATCACGGCACCTATCGCATTATTTCTGGGCGCAGGCGCCAGCAAACCCTTCGGCAAGATGTTGATGGGCGAATTTATTGATTATTTGGAGAAGCAGGATCAATTTAAGCACGCCACCCTATTACGTGACATCATAAGGGTCCCGGACGGACGAGACCTTGAACACCTGCTCGAAGAGCTAGAGGAGTGGTCTCGAAAGAGTTATCACGTAGAAGACGACAAGACGTTATTGCGTCCGCGCGGTGATTTAGCTGCTGTCGGAGAGAGTTCCGTACAAAGACACGCGAGGAACGCCACTACCATAACAAGAGCGCTCCGTAGGGAGGTCTTCTGTGCGTACCGGGACATTCCAGCCACAAACAGGAAGAAACTGGTCAAGTGCTTTGATGTGCTTTTCGAAGTCCTCCTCAAAGGGGTTGACACAGCTAAAAATCCTCTGGTTGTGTTCACGACAAACTACGACCCTGCTATAGAGACATTCTGCCAGGCGAAGGGCGGGGAATTCAGGTTATGCGATGGATTCGTTTCGCGCGGGTGGCGCATACGTGCCGACGTTCTTTGTCGGCATGTATGCGCCCCTCATGCGGCAAAGGCCTCTGTCCACTTCGCACGGGACCCTGTCCATCGCCAGCAGCGAAGCGTCCCTCAGGAAATAAGACCTCCAACTCGACCACGGCCAATCCCCGGGCTTCCTCACCAACCCTCGCGCCGGCAGATGCACCTGGTCAAATAACGCAAGTGATTAAAACCGTAATAGTGCTTTGGGTTAGACACGGGGTGATCATACGCTTGGTTGGGGCGCATACATCCGAACAAAAATCGTTCGGACGTATGCGCCACCCACGGAAAAACTCTTCCTGGTATCATCCTGAGGAGTCGCAGACGACGAAGGATCGCCGCAGGTGCTTGATTTCACAACTGCCGAGATTCTTCGCTGCGCTCAGAATGACAGTGTGGAAGAGTTTTTCCGCAGCCTTTTTATCCCCTTAGGCAACGTGGCTTCAGGGCCTTAAGGTCCAACTCGTCAGGTACCCTCAGGCGGCGGAGAGTCTGTGTGAAAACCTTGGATGACGACGTAATTGATTGGGATTCGACCCCCTCACCCGTCCCGCGACGGCTGGTGAGAACTCCGTCGCGTACCACCCTATCCCCCAAGGGGGAGAGGGCTGGGTCATCACACAGACTCTGAAGCCTCGACCTTCCGCAAGCTCGGCGAATTTGGCGAGAAAGCCGGGTTAGACCTTCGAGTTTCAGCGCTTCGAAGGTATCGACTGCGACCCGGCGCGTGTCATTATCTCGCCGAATTCATTTCAACTTTCCGCGAATCACCGTAATCGATCCGATGGGCAGGGTGTACATGCCGTCGGGGGTCGGGGTCATGGTGGTGTTCTTGTTCTCGCCGGGAGTGTTGCAGTACTGCACGAGAGTGACAGGCCCCGCGAAAGAACGACGACCATGTTTGGCATCGTCGATGACCAGGTGAATCTGGTGAGGCGCGTTCAGGTCGTGATTGATCAGCATCAACGACCAGGCCCCGTCCGGGCGATGCACCGCGTAAGAGGTAATCACCGTGCGTCCCGCGGCGTCCACAAGGTCGGCCGAAGCGGGGAAAATCTGGTTCGCTCCCCCGCCATGTTCGAGCCACTCGAAGTTGATCATGTGCGCGGAAGTGAACGGAGTGTATTCCGGCGTGCCGTAGGCACCGCCGCCGTTGGGCTCTCTTCCCGCGCCAAGGAAGCCCCCGCCGCTGCCGCCATTATTGATCGCCGGCCGGTAGAACGCCCTGCCCCCCTGTTCGAAGAACGTGCCGAACGCGTCGCATTCCCAGATGGCGCGGCCCGTCACGCCCAGGTAACCCCGTGAGCTGTGGCCGGCAGTAATGCCGCTTTCGGAGATAATCAGCGGCACCTCTTTGGGAACGCCGTCGTCACGCCACATCTGGAGGACGTGCTTCATGATTCCCGGTTCCATGTAAAGCGTGTCCCACTCGTCGGGCGGACCGATGCCGTTTTGCATGAACGGGTAGTGCTCGAAAGACATGAACGCGAGGTCCTGAAGGTGTCCGTGGGCCTTGAGGTAATCGACGAAGCGAGCCATCCAGGAGGTCCGCCCCTGGTCGTCAGTCCAAAGGGTGATGTCCTTGTTGACGCCTTCGAAAACCGGGCCGCCCAGCTTGGCGCCGGGAACCAGCTTGTGAATGGCCGTGGCCCATTGGCAGTAGATGGCCCCGTAGTCTTCCGGCATTGTGTGTTTGCCGTCGCATTCTTCGCCAAGCTCGATTCCCACCACGGGGTAGCCGCGCTTGTGAATG
Source organism: uncultured Acidobacteriota bacterium (assembly GCA_963770415.1). Lineage (GTDB taxonomy): Bacteria > Acidobacteriota > Terriglobia > UBA7540 > UBA7540 > CAVROP01. The sequence goes on along the minus strand of CAVYPU010000004.1, from coordinate 78,098 downwards.
TATGCAACTTCATTGGCGCAGTCCTCGGGCGTATCGTAAATCGCCGCGCAGGCCACGAGCGCCGCGTGCCCCATGGTTAATCCGCTGGTAAAGAAATTGTCCATGCCGTTGTATTCGTCGCCGCCGCCGGTGACAAGGTTATCGGCCTGGTGCCAGGGGTTGACGGAAGAAGCGCAGAAGTTCCCTGCGGTGTCGGCCGCCGAGTTGGGGAACGCCATGGGCTGACCGGGCGGATGCCGGTGACGCTCGCCGGGCACGGAAGGTTTCGGTTCGACGCCATCCGCCGGGTAGGCGACCGAGTAGGCGCCACTCTCATCCATCGTCCCAACGGAAAGCGTCTGGAGAGCATAACCCACGCAGTTGCGAGGGTCCTGCGCGCCGTGCGTGTCGCAGGTTCCTGAGGACTTCGACATCAATACGCGGACGAACCGGGCGGTAATCGGCTTATCGGAGAGTTTCAGGTGCACGTCCCCGCCGGCGCCGTTCTCAATCGTGCCCGATGGGAAAGCCTTCCACACGCCGTTCGGCCCCATGTCCCAGTCGAGCGCGTTGTCGTCGCCGATCCAGTATTGCACCACATACGTGACCGCATAGGGATTGACCCACTGGATGTGGATTGCATTGACGGCGCGCGCAAGGCCCATATCGGCTACCACCCATTGCGGGTGCAGGGCGTCGCTCTCACCCGTGAAATGGCTGCTCAGGTAAGGATTGCTCTTCCAGTAGCTTTGGAAACCCGCCACCAGAGGGGTGTCTCCGCTGGTCATGAAATCGCGGTGAGGCAGGGAGTAGGAAAAGCCGTAATGGATCGGCTCGCCCAGCTCAGCGCTGCCGGCGTAATACCCGCTCTTCGAGGCGGGATCGCTCCACGTCCCGTTTTCGTTCCAGTGCCACGCGGCCAGGCGCAACTCGCTGTTGTTGCGCATGGTGATGGAACCCCAACCCAGGTTCTTGACGCCTTGAATCGTCTCGGGCTTCGAGAGGTTGTCCACCTGCTTCTTGCTCAAGTCGTCCATCCACGCCCCGGTGGCGGTGTCGGGATAGATCGTGTTCAGGATGTGCTTGGGGGTCACGTTGACATGCACCGTGGCCGCTTGAGAAGCCGTTTGCGCCTGCGCCCGGAATAGCCTGCCGCTCGCGACTAGGATTATTCCAGCCACGAAGGCAGTAACGGCATACAGAAATCTGCGAGTCGAAGTCCGTTTGGGCAAATCAATCATCATGACATGTGCTCCTTGATGAACTAAGTGGGGTTAAGCATGTTAAGAAGACCACTGACCTTTCATCCTTAGCATATCGTATCTTTTCGTTTCCGGCGGCGCCTTCAGCGAGAGCGCCCATTGTGGAAGCAGCGTCCAGGCGGGGGCTAACTGCACAATAGGTGTTGCGTTCTCGCCCATTGGCACAGGGTCGTTCGTGGGTTCTGTAGACATTGGCGATAACGCGTCAGTTGGTTCGGGCACTGTTCAGTTGAGCTCGAATTCCGAAGTTGGTTTTGGCACTGCCAAGCCAACTCATTGAATCTGAATTGCCTGCCCTGATAGCCTCGAGAACAGAACGGGAGTTTGGATTCTTCGGAAGTAACCCCTCACCCGTCCCGCACCGGCTGGTGACTACGCCGGCTGCGGGACACCCTCTCCCCAAGGGAGAGGGCGGTTAACGATGATTGATTTCAGCCCTCTCCTTTGGGGAGAGGGTGGCGAGAGTAGCGAGCCGGGTGAGGGGTTTCTTCACACCGAGCCTCGCAACTTCGGAATTCGGGTTGAGTGGCACGGGTGTCCCGCCCGCTTCACCGCCCGGCAACTACCAGGCTTGGGTAGGTGCCTCCTGCGGCAGCGACATGCACGGGGGTGACAAAGGTCTCTTCTGTAGGTGGGCCGGAGGGCCATGCACACTCAGCATCCGATGTGTCTCGCTCTTCATCAAATGAGGGAGCAGGGAACATTCATCTTCAATGGAGGCGAGATGCGAATTGGAATATTGGGTGCTGGAAACGTGGGCGGCGCGCTGGCGCGTGTGTGGACGGGCAAGGGTCATGAAGTGGTTTTCGGCGTGCCCGACGCGCGCAGCGAACGGACTCAGAAGACGATCGCCGCCCTTGGGAGGGCAGCGCGCGCCCCTGCCGCTCTTGTGTTCGAGAGCCAGGGATGCGGCGGAGTCCTCAGGCGGCTTGCTGTTGCAACATGCAAGGCGAGTCACTCCGCAGCCAGGTTACTTGGCCTGCCCATCCGCTAGGGCAACCTGCTTCCATCAATCTTGTGCATGCGCATTCCCATCACGGCCCCGTAGCGTCTGACGTAGTCCAGCCGGCATTGCTCCATGTCCGGCTCTTCAGTCGGTTCTTCGGTCGGATCCGGCGCTTCCGCAATTCGACGCCGGATTGCCACCGCTGCCGCCCTCAGTACCTCTGCCCAATCGTTGTGTACAGTGCCCAACATGAGTAGCCTCGCAGATTGAGATTAGCCCACGGACCACTTGCGGCTTTACCCGGCGGAATGAGCCGCCGCGATGCCCGGCTCGTGGCCAATTACTTTGTACAGCCGCCCACGCACTAAGGGATAGGCATTTGACCTGCCAAATCGCGCGCCTCCGCACCTTCTCCAGCAATTGCCTTTCGCCAGAGGGGTTAAGCGGGAACGGGTTCTCGAGACCGTGCCCGCAAAGACTTGTGCGGCGCGAAGCCAACAATGCAACTTTTTCATTGCGCATATAAAAGGTTCAAGCAACGGCCGCCCGCCGCCGGCGAACGGTTTTCAGTTCCCCTTCAGGTTGACGGGGTTATGATAGGGGCATGCGGTCGTGCCGGTCTTGAACATGCGCGTGCTCATTGTTGAAGACGAGAAGGCCATGGCGGAACTCCTCAAGAAAGGACTCGAGGAGGAGAACCATCGCGTCGCGCTGGCGTTCGATGGCCTCGATGGGCTCGACCTCGCCAGGCACTACGAGTTCGACGCTATCGTGCTCGACCTCATGCTGCCTCGCGTGGACGGCTTCGAAGTGGCCCGGCGCCTTCGCCAAGATGGAATTCCGACGCCGATCCTGATCCTTACCGCACGCGACGCCGTGCCGGACATCGTCAAGGGCCTGGATCTCGGCGCGGACGATTACCTGACCAAACCTTTCTCCTTTGAAGAATTTCTGGCGCGCCTGCGCACTGTCGCCAGGCGAGGCTCGCTTCCTAGGCCTACTTGTTTGCAGGTGGCCGACCTGACGCTCGACCCCGCGGCGCACCGGGCGCTCCGCGGCCGCCGTGAAATCCGCCTCTCGCCCACCGAGTACCGCTTGCTCGAGCTGCTGATGCGGCGCGCGGGCCGGGTCGTTACCCGCACCGCCATAGTGGAGGCCGTCTGGGGCCTGGAGAACGACATCGAGGATAACACCCTGGACGCTTTCGTGCGCCTGCTGCGCGGCAAAGTGGATAAGGGTTTCAGCGCGAAGCTGATCCAAACGGTTCGTGGCATCGGATATTGCCTGAGGGAGAACCCCAAGCCATGACTCGCCTCCCGCTTCGCATTCGAATTACGGCCTGGTATTTCGCGGTCCTCGCCGGCAGCTTCGTCCTCTTCGGCGTCGTGGCGTTCTACGCCATGCGGGGCAGCATTCTCGAAACTGTGGACGAGAATCTCGAGGACCAGGCTCAAGGAATCCGCGAGCTGATCGAGCGTGGATCCGCAAACGCCCAGCTCGAGCGCGAGCTCCGGGCCATCGAAGATATCCGCGCCGGAAGCGACCTCCTGCAGGTTTCGGACCAGGCGGGCAACTGGATTTATCGCTCCCGAACGATGGCCCAATTCGGCCCCGTGGCGGCGGGTGAGGCCAGGCTTTCTATCACGAGCGTCGAGCCCGGGGGCGTGCCCTTGCGTTTGTTGACGCTTCCCGTAAAAGCAGCGGACAAGGTTTATGTCGTCGAGCTCGCCTATCCCCTCGACGACTTCAACGAAGCGCTGGAGCATTTCCGCCGCTTGCTGCTTCTCGCCTCTCCGCTTCTCATCCTGCTGGCCTCGGCGGGAGGCTACCTGCTGAGCCGGCGCGCGCTCGCCCCGGTCGATCAGGTGACGCGGGAAGCGCGCAGCATCAGCGCCCTGAATCTCGAGAGCCGCCTGGCGGTGCCGGCGACGGGCGACGAACTGGCGCGTCTGGCGGAAACCTTGAACGGGATGCTCGACCGGCTCGAGCAGTCGTTCCGCCGCATCACCCAGTTCACTGCCGACGCTTCTCATGAGCTGCGCACGCCGGTGGCGCTCATGCGCACGCGGGCCGAGATTGCCTTGCGCCGGTCGCGCTCCGAAGCGGAGTATCGCGAGACGCTCGGCCAAATCCTCGAAGACCTGCAGAGGACGTCGTCGCTCATCGAGAACCTGATGCTCCTCGCCCGCGCCGACTCCGGCGCTCAGTCTCTTGAGCGCGCCCGCACCAATCTGGTTCAAAACCTGGGGGAGGTTTGCCTCGAGGGCCGCGCCTTGGCCGACTCGAAGCAGATCATCCTGTGCGCCGAGTTGCCGGCGTCTCCCCTTTGGATCGAAGCCGACGCCGGGTCCCTGCGCAGGCTGTTCCTGATCCTGCTCGACAACGCCGTGAAATTCACTCCGCCCAAGGGTCGCATCACGGTCTCCTTGAGCTCGAGCGATGGCTTTGCCGTGGCCGAGGTCCGCGACACCGGCATCGGCGTCGCCCCCGAGGACCTCCCCCACATCTTCGAGCGCTTCTTCCGCGCCGACCGCGCCCGCTCGCGCGAAACCGGCGGCGCAGGCCTGGGTCTCTCCATCGGGAAGTGGATCGCCGAAGCCCACCGCGGCACGCTCAGCGCCTCGAGCACGCCCGGCGAAGGTTCCGTGTTTCAGGTCCGAATCCCCCTGGCGTAGAAGGGAGACCGCCATAGCGACCTTGGCGCCCTTCGCGCCTTTGCGTGAAACTGGCTCGTCCCTTGAAAAGGCGAAACCACCAAAAAGGCGTCTGCTCAACATCTCATTAATTCCATCAAAGCTAACTATCTGTGTTTTCAATAACATTCCCTAAAAATTTGCTAACTACTGTGTTTTCATAGACATTCCGGCTTTGAACGTGTCTATTTTCGTATTTTCCTTTGTTTTCATAGACATTCCCGGTTCGTTCCGGCGATTCTTAAGTCACGCGGATAAAACACGACGTCAAGCGGGCCACCTTCTCCCCAAGGGAGAGGGCCATCAACGATGATTGATTTCAGCCCTCTCCCTTGGGGCTGATCGTTACCCATATCTTCGGCTGGACACCGGGGGTGAGTGCGCAGGATGAGTAAGGAGTTTCCACATGGCGGTGAGTGGCTCAAGATATTGCAAGCCGAGCCAGAGCGTTTGGGTGCCGGGTTCGCCGTCGCTCTTGCGTCCCAGGAAGCCGCCCAGCGTCGCCACCATGCGCATCGTTTCTCGCAGGCTGGGAGGCCGTTCGGGTGGGGTGGGGTTCTTGGGGATATAAGCCACCAACGCTTTCCATTCGGCTTCCTCAAAGTACTCGGTGCAGGGGACGTCAGGAGTTTCCCGGCCCAGCTTGGCCAGATGGAAAATGCGCCAAGCCACCACCAGGTCGATGGCCAAGCAGGCTTCAATACGCTCGGCCTTACCCAGTTGCCGTTGCTCGATCCGGCAGCCACTTTTCAGGGTGCGATGATAAACCTCAATCCCCCAACGCAGGGTGTACCAATGCACTTTCTCGCAAGCGGCTTGGAAGTTCACGACGGGGCAGGTGGTCAGCAGCATCCAGCACAACGGTTCTTTGATTCCCTGGGGCGCGCCGACTTCCTGTGCCAGCACGGCCCAAAGCGTCAACTCGCCCCGTGCTTCTTTGCCGTGGGGCGGCCGCAAGGTGACCTGCGCCCAGCGCACTTCCAGCCGCGCCACCCGCCGCGGCTGCTTGCCCCGGCGCGGCACTTGCACTTCCTGAATGCCGGCCACGGTTTGCTGCGCCATCCAAGGCCACAAGTGTTCTTGCCCGTCCTCGCGCAGCCGGTCGCGTTGGGCTCGCACCAACAGCCAGGGATGGTTCTCTTCGGCCAGCGCCAGCTTGAACAGTTCGTAAATATCCGCTTCCCGATCCCCCACACTCACCAAGCGCGTGGAGGGCGTGCGCCGCTGCACCTCGGCCACTTGCTGGAAGCTCTTCAGCCATTTCCTGCTTTCTTTCTCTTCCACCGGCAGATCCTTGCGTTTCGACCGTTTGCCAAACTGCTGGGGGTCCCGCGCCCAGCACTGCACGTCCAGAAATCCCAAGGGCGTGCCCGCTGCATTGAAGGCCAGGGTCGAGTGCAGCACCAACCCGAGGATCTTTTTATCCGAACCAATCGGGCCCAGGTCGTCGGTTTCCGGATGGGCGCTATAGTTGAGGAAGGTGGTGTCCTGCACCGCGAACACCCACGGCTCCGCCGCTACCCGCTGCTGGGTCGCTTCATAATGGGGTTTCAGCAACGCGTCCATGCAGGTCCCCGGATGCTCCAAGAAATAATAAGCGGCTTTGGTGCGGGCGCGAGTCTGACAGGCCTGCGGCAGGTTGGCCTGCGGCCGCGCGTAAAAATCCCGCGCCAGAATCAACAGCCGTTCCCGCAGCCGCGCATCGCCCAAGCGTGCTCCGCCGAACTCTTCCTCCGCCCAGTCCGCCGGAGCAGGGGGCGAACCCGGCGCCTGCCCGCCCAAGCGCTGGCGCGCCTGCGCATGCAAAGCATACAGGAAAACGCGCTTCACGGCTTGCCCGCCCGCATGCTTCCGGTCCTGACGCCCTCGCCCCCGGGTCTGGCCCACCTCCAGCCAGTTGGCCGCCCGATAACAGGCGCCCGTAAAACGCTCCGCGTCCACAAAGGTTTCCACCAGCAGGGGCCTGTAGCCGTAGCGTTCTTGCCAGTCGTCGGCCACTTGCCGCAGCGCCAAACTGAGCACATGCGAAGCCAAGTTGGGTACGCGCCAATGGGGCAGAATCAGAAAACGGCTGTTGGCGATCACCTCCTGCAGGTGTTCACGACGCGCGGGCTCACTCCAGCCAATCCAGTCATCCCGCGCCGCCAGTCGCCAAGCGGCGGCACTGAAGGCCAACCCACCCAGCCACTCGCCCTGGCGGCTGTGCACGGCGTAACGCATCTGCGCCCCACAAAGCGGCCCGCATCCCAAGTAATGATAGCGCTCCATCCTCTGATTCCAGAGGCGCGAGGCCGCACCCTCCGCCTGCTCAAGGCGCCGCAAACTCACCGGCTGCAAGTCCTGCAGCGAGGCTTCGGTGGGCACGATCTCCGGCGGGGCGGAGGGGGCCGGAACTCGCCGCCTGGGAGAAATCACGGCCGGGGCCACCGCGGGCAGATCCAGGGCCCCACGACGTTGCAACTTCAGCAGCGCCACGCGGCAACTGACCTGCTTGGGTTGATGCAAGGCCGTGTGCCAGTCCAACCATTCGCAAACCCGCCGCGACAGATCCCGACGGGACAAGTCCGGTTCCTGATCGACGGTCCGCTGAATGCGCTGCAGAAGCTGCGGACTGAATTCTCGCCCGCAAACCTTCATGCGGGCAGCTTAGAACATGTGCACCCCCGGTGTGCAGCAAAAAATGTGGGACATGCTCAGCCCCAAGGGAGAGGGCCTGGACATTGGCTCTTTACTAGACAGAATTCTCTTCACACTTTTTGCTTGCAGAGAAGCCGCACTTTTGTTATCTAGTATAATGACTAGGTATCAAAAGGAGGCTTTCCCATGGGTTTCCCCACCAAAGTGCAGCTCATCAAGCGCCAAGCCAGTGAGCAGTGGTACATCAATTTCCCTTCCGCTCTCGCCCAGGCCATGGAGTTCTCCCGCGGCGAAATCGTCGAGTGGTTCGTGGAAGACAAAAGCCTGCTGGCCTTGCGACGCACCGCCCCACCCGCTCCCGTACTAAAAAAAACTCTGCCGGCATCCTCGACCACTTCCAGCAACTCTGGCGCCAGGGCGCTTCCGGCTTCCACCAGCGTCGCCTCGCCGCGCACGCCCAAACCCTCGCGTTGAGCACCTTGCTGTGCTTGGGACGCCATACCGTGACCGGCCTGCTGACCACCTGCGGCGCACAGTTCCGTGACTGGACCTCCAGTTACCGGCTCTTCTCCCACGACCGCCTTCCCGCTCCCACCCTCTTCGCCGTGGCGCGTGGCGCGGTGCTGGCGGCTCTGCCTCCCCAAGCCCCCGTGCGCGCCTACTGGGATGATTCCCTCCTGCGCCGCTCCGGCCTGCACACCCCCGGCGTGGCTTGGCGACGCGATCCGCTCGGCCCGCACTTTCAAACCAACTTCGTGCGCGCCCAACGCTTCCTGCAAACTTCCCTCGCCCTGCCCGCCGCCGAGGGTTCCTGCCGCCTCATCCCGGTCGCCTTCTCTCATGCCCCCACTCCGGCCAAGCCGGGCAAGAAAGCCAGCCCCAGCCAACAGCAGGCCTATCGCGCCCAAGTCCGCGCCACCCGCCTCAGTCAGCGCGCCCGCCAACAGATCGGGGATCTGCGAGCCGCCCTCGATGCCGACCCCCGCTCGGCGAGCCGCCTCCTCCTGCTAGCCTTCGACGGAGGCTACACCAACCGCACCGTGCTCCAGCCTCTCCCCCACCACACCACCGCCATCGGCCGCCTCCGCCAGGACGCTCATCTGCTCCTGCGCCCTGATCCCGCCACCCGGAAAGCACGCGGCCGCCGCCTCCGCTATGGAGCGCCCGCTCCACCCCCGAGCAGGTCCGCACCGATAACTCCCCCTGGCAGACGCTGACCCTCCTGCACAACGGCATCACTCATCAACTCCGTTATAAGCGCCGCACCGGCCTGATGTGGCGCCCCGCCGGCGCCCACCAAGTCCTGCAACTGATCGTCATCGCCCCCCTGGCTTACCGCCTGCGCCAAGGTTCCAAACTGCTCTATCGCCAGCCCGCCTTTCTGATCTGCACGGATGAAAACCTGGACCCCCAACTCGTCATCGAGACCTACATCGCGCGCTGGGAGATAGAGGTCAATTTCCGCGAGGAGAAAACCCTGCTGGGCGTGGGCCAAGCCCAGGTGCGTGCCCCTCGCTCCGTCGAGACCGCTCCCGCCCTCAGCGTCGCCGCCTACGCCTTGCTGCTGTTGGCTACCCAGCGCGCCTTCGCCGATTCCCGCTCAGCCCTGCTGCCGCGCCCCAAGTGGATCCGCCCTTCGCCAAGTACCCGCATCTCCACCCAGCAGGCCCTCCAGCAACTGCCCGCCGAAGTCTGGGGCCGCGGTCTCGGCTTGGATAATTTCTCCGGCTTCGCGTCCACCCCAACCCCTGCCACGAAGCCCGAGAAATCCTCCTTCCCCCTCGCCTCCGCCGTCTGCTACGCTAACGCCTGACTCTCAGAGAGCCAAAGTCCAGACCCTCTCCCTTGGGGAGGGTGGCGAGAGTAGCGAGCCGGGTGAGGGGTTTCTTACCATAGAGCCTCGCAACTTCGGAATTCGGGTTAAGCCCGAGCCGCCACGCTGCAACTCTTGAGCTCCCCGGTTTCTTGACTTTCATAGCTCCTGCGACATATTGACAGTTTGGGAAAAGAAGCGAAATAAACGCCAGCGAGGTGGGCGTGATCACGACGGTAGTACCAATTAACTAGCCTACTGTAATCGGCATAGTTTGTCAAAGCCTTTTTGAACTTTCCTGAGAGGCTATGTTATGATCGCCATGGGTCGGGGCGCCCACAAATAAGTGAAGTTTGAAACCGCCGGTTTGGCGGGCGGGTTTTCGCTCGCCCCGGCGCACCAGGAGGACGGCACATGAAGGCCAGCTTGGTTCGATTTCGTCTGCTAGGGGTTGTCGCCCTAGGCGTAGCGCTGGCGGGGTTCAGCAACTCTGCTGAATCGCGTGGGCTGCACGCCGTTTTGCAACCCGCAAACGAGCGCCAGCCTGCTCCGGAGCTTGGCCTCGAGGATAGCTCCGGTGCGACTGCAAAGGTTAAGGACTACCGGGGTAAAGTGGTCCTGGTTGATTTCTGGGCCACCTGGTGCACCGGATGCAAGAAGGAGATACCGTGGTTTGCCGGTTTCCAGAGCACGTATGGCCCAGAAGGGCTTGCCGTGGTCGGCATTTCGTTAGACGACGGCGGCTGGGCGGTCGTCAAGCGTTTCCTCGCGGAAGCCAAGGTGCCCTACCGGATCCTGCTGGGCAACGACGCAGTTTCCGAGCGTTACGGAGTCAGAGACATGCCGGACACATTCCTCATCGACCGGCGAGGCAGGGTCGCAGCGGCTTATAAAGCGGGATTGGTGAATCGAAGCGACGTCGAGGCGAACATCAAGGCTCTCCTCGCCGAACACTAGCTGTGACCCACCCGAGGGAATGAAAATTATCGGTGTCGTCCCCGCGAAAGCGGGGACCCATTGGTGTGCCGAGCATGTTCGACAGCTTGGAGGTGAAAGTCCTCTACCCAACCTGATGGAGGTGAAGGGTTAGCGAAGCGCAAGGGCGTCGCCGCGAGGCGGGGTCTGAAGGAAGCGTGGAGCAAAAGTGCGAGCCGATGAACAAAAACCGAATAGGAGGCGTGAGCGTTGGGCGAGCGGGCCGGTGATCGCGAAGCCCATTTCCATCAAGGGCGCAAAACGTAGATTCGGCGGCGATGCACGGAAGGCGGTCGAACTTACCTCGGGAGATCTGCTCGTGGTCACGAATCCGTGACTGAGGGTATGCAAGTCATCCTGACCCGCGAGCAGAAGTCAGCAGAGGGCATAGTACTCACGCGAGTGGGGAAGGCCCGAACGGTGTCGTAAGACTTGAAGGGAAGGGCGAGTAAGCGGCGCGACTCATGAGCGAAGAGCGGCAGAAAATCCAGTACGAACTGGCCTTTCCGGCAGCGCAGCGGGGTGAAGCCCCGGGGACTGTCGAGGGAAGGGACCGAATCGCTTGCGGCGAAGCGCGGGACGGAAAGCCCGGCCGAAACCGAACGGTTGATGGAGGAGGTAGTCGAGCGAGAAAACCTCAAAGAAGCATTGCGACGAGTCAAGGCCAACAAGGGAAGTCCGGGAGTGGATGGCATGACCGTTCACGCATTTACCGGACTACCTGAAAGAGCATTGGCCAACCTTGCGGGAACAGTTGCTGAGCGGGACCTATAAGCCGCAACCGGTGAGGCGGGTGGAAATCCCCAAGCCGGACGGCGGGATGAGAAAGTTGGGCATTCCGACGGTGTTGGATCGATTGATCCAGCAGGCGGTGATGCAGGTTCTGCAAAGGCGCTGGGACCGGACGTTCTCCCCGCACAGCTATGGATTCCGCCCCCGCCGCTCGGCCCATCAGGCGGTGGCCCAGGCGCAGCAGTATCTGGCCGCAGGGTTATCGCTGGGTGGTGGACTTGGACTTCGAGAAATTCTTCGACCGGGTCAATCACGACAAACTGATGGGTCAGGTGGCGAAGCGGGTGACGGAACAAGCGCGTGTTGAAACTCATCCGGGCGTTCTTGAACGCCGGGGTGATGGAGGACGGGTTGGTCAGTCCGGTGGACGAAGGGACGCCGCAAGGCGGGCCTATGACGGCCTGAACGCAAAAGATAATGTACGCCAGGTTGGGGCGTCGGCGGCTGCTGAGGTGTGTGAGGCGGGCGGGGCATACCGCTCGGATCGGGCCCCACATTCGGTATACGGATCGAGTGACGGATCGTGAGTGTATCCCTGCCCACCAAAATCTCTTTGATCAGCAGGCGGGCAATTTTCTGCCGCTCAGTCACCGCAAGCGTATCCGCCCTCAACCGCAACTGGGCACAGAAATCGGTGAGCGTTTCCGCCAGCCGCCGGCACTGGGTTCGGTCCGCGGCGGCCGCTTCCAGCGACTGCCATTCGGCTTTAATGGCTTGCTGCTGCTTGCGGAGTTCCGGCATCCGGCTCGCGCAGTTGGTCCAGGCTCACCAGACCTTCCTGATAAGCGTTCAGCAAGCGGTCCATGCTCTTCTCCAGCCGGGCATGATCCCGACGCAATATCTCCTCTCGCTGTTTCAGTGGATCAGCCTTCCGGGCCGCTTCCCGCCGGCGGTTCAATTCCTCCTGAATCACGCTGGGGTCTTCCAACAAACGCAGCAACTCCTTCCAGACCACGGCATCGAGGTGGTCCTGGCGAACCGGCGGATTATCGCAAACCGCTCCCTTCAGATGACGATAAGCATCGGAACCCAAGCACCGGTAGTAGTAAAGCTTGCGCGCGGAGGTGTGTGTCGAGGTGCGATAGAGCGCGTAACCGCAGCGCTCACAAACCAGCATCCCCTGCAACAAGGACGGTTCGAGGGTGCGCCGGGGAGAATGCCGTCTGTTCTGCTCCAGTTGTTCTTGCGCCAGGGCAAAAGTCTCTTCGCTAATCAAAGCCGGAACCGGAATCTCGATCCAATCCTGTCGTGGCCGTTCGTGGTTGGCACTGTCGCGGCTCGCCAGCCCTTGGCGTTTCCGCAACGGTCGGGTGATGCGCTGCCGCGGACGGAGTTCGGTCTTCCCATAGCATGCCCGGCCCCGGTACGCCGGGTTGCGCAGCATGCCCCAGACCGTGGATCGCTCCCAGCGTGTCGTCCCCGTCCGGGTCGGAATCTGCTCCTCGTTCAGCAGGCGTGCAAGGGCGTTGATGCTCAGCCCCTGCTGCGTGTACACCTGGTACACCCGGCGCACCACGGCCGCCTCCGAGCTCGATGACTTCGTAATAGGCCGCCGAGGTGTCGCTCTTCCGCACATAGCGATAACCGTAAGGAGCGCCCGAGAGCACGTTGATCGATCCCTGTTGGGCGCGGTGGCGTTTGCCACGCCGCGACCGCTCGGCAATCTGCGCCCGTTCATATTCGGCAATCATGCCCTGGAACTGCACCAGCAGCTGATCTTCGGCCGTGCTGCCCGAGGGCGCCTTCAAGAAAACCAGTTCCACGCCGCAGCGGGACAACTCCTCGGCCAGCAGCACCTGATAGGCATACTTGCGACTGAGGCGATCCGGCGAGTAAACGAGCACCGCTTCGATATGACCGGCGGCTGCCAGGTCGCGCACAGCTTCCAGCCCGGGCCGCAGCAACGTGGCGCCACTGTAACCTTCATCCTGGAATCGCCACTCGGCTGGAACCTGGTAACTCGTGCGCCTCGGCATACTCCGTCAAGGCGGCCAACTGGCTGGCGATCGTGTGGTTCTCCTTCTGGCGGTCCGAGGATACACGGGCGTAAATCGCGGCCATTTTTGTCATTCAGAATCTCCTGGTTGCTGGCGGCCGGTTGGGGAGCCGCATGGCCTGTGAGCTGGATCTTGTCGGGCACCAAACATTCATAAGCCTGGGCCAGTTTCTCCACCCACAACCGATCAAATTGATATTCCAACCGCAGCGTGCGTTGCCGACCTGGCGGGCGGTCAGCCACGGCCTCCCCCACGATGCAGGACCGCCCGCAACGCTCGGCTGACGATCTCGCTCAAGGTCAGTCCGGTGGAGGCGGCGTACGTGCGGAGCCTTTCCACCAGACGCCGCGAAAGCTTGACCGTAAAAGAGACTTTGGCATCTCCCACCGGAACGGGCTGTTTGAGTTGCTGCGCCTGCTGGAGATAACGATAAGCTTGGCGCTTGGAGATGGACCAATCGCGGGCCAGGCGCTCGGCAGCTTGGGGCAGTCGTGCATGCTCGCGGAGTAGTGTGCGAGCCCGATTCAGCCGCTCGGCCTTCTGCGCATCGGTAGCGCGGGCCATACGACATATGAGTACGACTATTTATGTCACAAGTCAAGACCTTTTTCACTCCTTTCGTGCCCCTTCTTCACGGTAGCCAACGGCTCGCTCAAACTCGAAGTTATCTTTTGCGTTCAGGCCGTCATATCGCCCTTGCTGAGCAACATCGTGCTCGACGAACTGGACCAGGAGTTAGAGCGACGCGGCCACTGTTTCGTTCGTTATGCGGACGACTGCAACATCTACGTGCGCAGCCAACGAGCGGGGCAGCGGGTGATGGAGAGTGTATCGCGCTTCATCACGCGGAAGCTCAAGCTCAAGGTGAACCAGGAGAAGAGTGCGGTGGCGCGACCGGAGGAGCGCAAGTTTCTGGGCTTCAGTTTTAGCCGCGATCCAGAGCCCCGGCGGCGGATTGCGCCGAAGGCCATGGCGCGGTTTAAACAGCGAGTTCGGGAACTAACGCGTCGGACGCAGGGTATTAGCCCAACTTCCGCGCCCTTGAGTGAATTTTGAGTCGTTCCCGAAAGCAGATCCTTTGTTTTCAATCCAAACATATCTGAACGTTGAAATAGTGACGAATATGAGTGATATTTGTCCTTGACTTGAGAAGGTATCGTGGTATATGTAGTGTCCTGTGTATATCCGCAAGACGACCAAGTCGCACAAGGGCAAATCGTACAGCAACTATCTCCTCGTCGAATCCGTCTCGACCCCCAGGGGTCCCCGGCAGCGCATCATCTGCTCGCTGGGCAGCCTCGCCCCCGCCCCTGCGGAACAGTGGCTGGGTCTGGCCCACCGCCTCGCCGCCAGCTTGCAGGGGCAGACCTCTCTTCCGGCTGCCGACTCCCCAGTCGAGGCTCTGGCCGAGAAGGTCCGTCGGGCGCCTGGAGTCCGCAGGAAGCAAGCGGAGGCCGGCCCCACGCTGCCGGTCGATACCGAGCAGGTCACCGTGGAGGCGGCCCGCGAGGCGGGCTCGGTTCATGTCGGCCACCAGATGTGGGGGCAGTTGGGACTGCACGAGATTTTGGCGAGGGCGGGACTTTCCGACCGTGCGTGCCAGCTCACCGAAGTCATGACGCTGAACCGTCTGATCTTCCCGCTTTCCGAACACGCCATGCCGGACTGGATCGAGCGCACGGCCCTGGGCGATATTTTGGAAACGGACTTTTCCACCCTCCACGACGAAACCTTGTACCGCAACTTGGACCGGCTCTATCCGAACCGGGAAGCCATCGAAGGGGAGCTGGCGGAACGGGAGAAGACCCTGTTCAACCTGGACGATACCTTGTACCTGTACGATCTGACCTCGACCTATTTCGAGGGCGCAGCCTTGGCCAACCCGCAGGCCCAGCGCGGCTACTCGCGGGACAAGCGGGGTGATTGCAAACAAGTGCTGGTGGGGTTGGTGCTGGACCGGGACGGCTTTCCCAAAGCCCACGAAATCTTCGAGGGCAACCGCCAGGATCGCACCACGGTCCAGGCGATGCTCGATACCCTGGAGAAGCGGGTGGGACGGAAATCCGGCGCCACGGTGGTGGTGGATCGCGGCATGGCATATGAAGAAGACTTGGCCGAGATTCGGGCCCGCGGCTACCACTACCTGGTGGCGGGCCGGCAGCCGGAGCGAAACGCGTGGCTGGACGACTTCGAGGCGGAGGGCAACTGGGAAGAGATAATCCGCACCCCGTCGCCGCGCAATCCCGGCCAGGAGAAACCGCCGGTGCAGATCAAGCGCCGCCCGCAGGGGAACGAAGTTTACCTTCTCTGCCTGAGCGCAGGACGCAAGGAAAAGGACCGAGCGATTCGCGAGACGCACGAGCAGCGATTGAAGAAGGATTGGGAGAAGCTGAAAGCGCGGGTGGAGAAGGGACAGTTGAAAGAGGCGAAGAAAATTTACCAAGCGATCGGTCGACTCCAGGAGCGTTATCCGCGCGTGGCCCGCTACTGGCGCATGGACTACGACGCTGAGCAGAAGGCGCTGACGTGGCAAGAAGACCGCGAGAAGAAAGCGGTCGCCGCCAAACTTGACGGCGGCTACGTGCTGAAGACCGATCGCCCGGACCTGACCGCCGACGAGATCTGGTGCGCCTACATCTTGCTGACGCGCGTGGAAGCGGCCTTCCGAGCGATGAAGAGTCCGCTGGCAGAGCGGCCCATTTTCCATCACCTCGAACGTCGCACCCAAACCCATATCTTCCTCTGCGTCCTGGCTTACCATCTGCTGGTGGCCATCGAGAAACGGTTCCTGGACGCGGGCGTGCACACCTCCTGGTGGACGCTGCGCCAGCAACTCAGCACCCACCAAGTGGTCACCGTGGTGTTGCCCACCGGCGACGGCAGGGCCTTGAGGATTCGCAAAGGCACCACGCCGGAACCGGTCCACCGTGACATCTACTCGACTTTGAAGATCCCCTCGGAGGTCATGAAACCCGTGAGAACTTGGCACGACCTCTCTCCATAGTGACGGAATGAAATCGCAACCTATTGTAAATACAACATCTCATCCCAGCCAGATGTGGAAGTTGGGTTAGTCTCGAACAGATGTTGCGCCCTCTCGGCCGGTATCTGATCGGATGGCGAACCTATTTCGGGTTCTGCCAGACCCCTGCAAGGCTCGAAGGGCTGGACTCGTGGCTGCGGTGCCGACTGCGGTCGGTGCTGTGGACGCAGTGGAAGCGGTACGGAAGGCGCGTGGCAGAGTTGCGTCGGCGTGGCGTCGGTCGCGACTGGGCGGTGAAAACCGCCTGCAGCGCCCATGGCCCCTGGCGTCTCAGCCATAACCAGACCGTGTGCCAAGCCCTGCCCAACGCCTACTTTGACGCGCTCGGTTTGCCCCGCCTGGCTCCTTGGCTCTGCTTAATCCGCCGAACCGCCGTGTACGGCTCCGTACGCACGGTGGTGTGGCAGGGGTGGGCGGGTGACCGCTCCCCCTATGCCGCTTCCAGCCAATGGATTCCCGCTTGCGCGGGAATGACGCACTTGAGGGTGATTTTCAGGAGAGCCGCAGGCGGTCCTGAGTGGAACGAAGGAAAGATCTCCGTAGTTCGTTGATTTTTCACTGCTGAGATTCTTCGCTTCGCTCAGAATGACAGCGTTGAAGGGGGTTAGAAATGCCAAAAATGTGCTCTCCCGTACATCCATAGATACAGCACGAATTCACCTTTCCATGCCGGCGGCGGCAGTAAAGGTACGCGAACCAAGCAGAGATTGCCCTCCGTCGCAAACGCAGATTGCACCTGTGATGTAGGCGGCGGCATCCGAGCACAAGAAGAGCGCAAGGTTCGCGATTTCGTCTTTGGTGGCGAAGCGGCCCAGCGGTACACCTTGCAAGGCTTGGCGTCGCGCCTCTTCGGTGGGCGCCAGGCGCCGCATGCCTTCGGTGTCGTCAACCGGGCCGGGCGTGACCACATTCACCCGCACGCCCGCCGAAGCCCATTCAATGGCCAGAGTCTTCGAGAAAAATATCGATGCCCGCCTTGGCAGCGCAGACATGCGACTGGTAAGCGATGGGAACGAAAGCATGGGTTGCTGAAATGTTCACAATCGAGGCGCCCGGCTTGTGCAAGTGTTCATAAGCCGCGCGGCAGGTGTTGAACGTTCCGATCAGGTCGATATCGACCACCGCCTTGAAGCCATTGGAGGACATGCCGAGCACGGGGGCCGGAAAGTTGCCTGCCGCACCGCAAACCAGAATGTCGATGGGGCCGAATTCTTCGTGCGTCCTGCCGAGAGCTCTCTCGCATTCATCGTAAGACCGCACGTCGCCCGCGATGCCCATGGCCGTGCCGCCAGCCGCTCGTATGCCCTCGGCGGCATGGTCCAACTTCTCCTGCTTGCGCCCCATCAGCGCCAGTCGCGCGCCGTGTGCGGCGAAACGCTCGGCGATGCGCAGGTTGATGCCGCTGCCGCCTCCGGTGATGAATGCGACTTTACCTTGCAAGAGGTGTTCCCGAAAAATATCAGCCACTGGCAACCTCCTGAGGAAGGATTTGTCGTGGTGCTCTTGTGTCTGGGTGGTGACCTTATACCGCCAACTCGTGGCCCTTACGCATCATGGCGCGCATATTTTCCACGGGCACATCGCGCGGAACCATTTCACCGCTGTTCAGGATGAAGCCGGTGGTCGCCTGGCCGAGTGTCATAAGGCGCTCGACTTCTTTCTCCACTTGAGCCGAAGTCCCTCGCATCAGCACCTCGATGGGATCGAGATTGCCCATGATGCTGACTTTGCCGCGCATGGCCTCGAGAACGGCCTTCATATCGCCTGGCCGGCTGACGCAAATGGAGTCCGGCTTGGTTTGGCACTCGAGTTCAAGGTGCGGAATGGAAATTTCACTGCACATCAGGAAAACCATGCCGCCGGCATCGTGGCACGCCTCGATCACCTTCCGGCAAGGCTCCGCGGCGAACTCCTTAGTACTGCGCGGGCGAGAGCATGCTGGAAAAAGTGTTGGCATCGCCCAGCCAGATCGCGTCGGCGCCCGCCTTGATCTGTGCCACGGCCCATCGCGATTGCAGCTCGACGAAGAATTCCATCGTCTCGCGCAGGAGGCCGGGGTCGTCGAACATCATGAGCATGGGCTTTTCGAGGCCGTACATCAATCCGGCCGATGAATAGGGCCCGGCATTGCTCCCCACCACGCAAACCGTATCGCCGAACTCGGCTTTCAGTCTGCGCAACGCTTCGAGTTTCGCGGGCATACGGCCGTCACGGGAGGGGTCCGGCATCTTCAGCGATTTCAGCGTCTCCCGCGTGGCCGGCAAGAAATCGTGCGTCGCTCGCAGGATGTTGCCCTCGCCGATGCAGCCCACGCCCAGCGCCTCGAACTCGATGCAGTCATCCATCTGGAGCCATGCCCAGTCGTAGTCGAACTCGCGCACCGCGGCGCTCCACACTTCAAACAATTTATCCGCGCTCCCGATCACCTCGTCGTAGGTATACTTGCCGTGCCATTTGACGTCGAATTCCTCGCTCAGGGTGAATACCGGAGTCCGCCGCGGCTTCCTTAAGGCCACGCAGTCCCTTAGGTCGTCCATCACGCCTTGATATGCCATTCTTTGTCTCCCGATTGTTTGCTCCCGCGGTCCGCACATCGACTAGTGGCGCATAGGAGCAGGAATCTGGTCTTCATCTAAAGTGGCTCGCCCGCGCCAGAATGTATAATGGATTTCACCGAAGTGGGACCTCACTAGCACAGGAATGAGCGCAGGGAACGGACCTCCAGGTCCGCAATTTTGCGGAACTCTCGCTCGTTTAAAGTAGCCAACGGAACACGGTACGCCAGCGCAGTGGCGGCGATAATCAAGTCGTAGGGGCCGATCATCTCGCAGCGCTCAGCCAGGCAAGCCCATAACGCCGCATGGTGACGCGCCAATCGAAGATCGAAGGGGAGGATTTCCAGTTTGGCCAACATGGAGGTTATGAATCTCTCTCCGGCCGTTCTTTGCGATCTCGACTGAGCGCGGTAGTAGCCGTGGAGGAGTTCCGATACTGTAATCGCAGATATGGCCAACTGTGCGCCGGGTTGAATCTTGTGGAGGGCGTCAGGGGGCAAACTTCCTCGTTCGGTCGCTATCAGTACGCTCGTGTCCACCACAAGGACCCCGCTCATCTCGAATTATTTCTCCCACACCGAAGGAGGCAAATCGCGAAACATGTTGTGGACTTCCTCGAGGTCATCTGCAAACTTGGCATCAGGCCGCGGCAGGCTCTTCCAGAACTCAGCGAAGTTATCAGTCGTGACGGGGTTTCGGCGCCGTACAGGCTCAATTCGGCATACTGGCTCACGGTTGCGCTCGACGATGAAGGACTCGCCGCGATATTTGACACGGTTCAAAATCTCGGCGAAAGATCGGGCTGCTTGGCTAGCTGAAATCCTTTGTGGCATTTTCTGATTTTATGATTTTCTGATTCAGGAGTCAAACCTACCTTCGTCATGCGCACTGCGGTGGCGCGGCCACACCTGCCCGCGCCTGGATTGAATCGGCCAGCTTAGCACACATGCAAGAATGCCTTGTGCCGCTGCCTAAACCTGAACGGTCAGAGTTGTCTCGGCGCGGGTAACGGGGCGATAGAGGGTGTCTCTTTCGAAGGGTTCTTGGCCGGCCTCGCGGATCAGGCGGGTGATTTGCTGGCGAGTCATGGCTTGTGGGGTCTTGGCTCCCGCATCGTGGTAGATCTTCTCTTCCACTACGGTACCATCCAAGTCGTCGGCGCCGAAGCGCAGGGCCACTTGCGCGACGCGAGGCGTCATCATGATCCAGTAAGCCTTAATGTGAGGAAAGTTGTCGAGCAGCAGGCGAGCCACGGCGACGTTCTTCAAATCCATGAAGCCGGAAGTTTCGGTGTGAGGCACAAGCTTGCCGAGTTCAGTGTTGGCCGGGTGGAAGGCGAGTGGGATGAAAGTCTGGAAGCCGTGCGTCTCGTCCTGCAGGTTGCGCAATTGCACTAAATGGTCAACGCGGTCGGCGGAGGACTCGATGTGCCCATAGAGCATCGTGGCGTTCGTGGGCATCCCCATTTGGTGCGCAATGCGATGCACCTTGAGCCAGGTGTAGGCGCCGATCTTGTGGTCGCAGATCATACGGCGCACTTCGGGAGCGAAAACCTCCGCGCCTCCGCCCGGCAGCGAACTTACGCCTGCTTCCTTGAGTTTCTCCAGGACCTCGCGAATTGACAACTGCGTGATGTGCGAGAAGTAGCCGATCTCAACGGCCGTGAAGGCTTTCAAGTGGACGGTGGGGAAGCGATCCTTCAGTCCCCGAATGAGGTCGAGGTAATACTGAAACGGCAGGTCCGGGTGCAGGCCGCCCACGATGTGGAATTCGGTGACGGCCTCGGACCAACCCTCACCGGCAGTGCGGAAGGCTTCCTCGAGGGCCATCGTGTAAGCAGCGGGCGCCTCGGGCTTGCGGCCGAAGGCGCACAACCGGCAACTGGCTACGCACACGTTCGTGGGGTTGATGTGCCGGTTGACGTTGAAGTAGGTGCGCTTGCCGTGCAGTCTCTCGCGCACGTGGTTGGCCAGGTAGCCGAGGGCGAGCAGGTCGCCTGACTCGTAGAGGGCGACGCCATCGTCAAACGAAAGCCGCTCGCCAGCCAACACCTTTTTGGCGATGCGCTCGAGTTTCGAATCTTCTATGCTGAGTGTGCTTGATACCATATGGGTGAATTCTCATTTTATCGGTCAGGAACCCGGATTGCAACCGGACCGCGCGCGTTCTCTAGGGGGCTGGCCCGCGGCTTGTCTTCCCAATTAAGAGGCACGTTCAGAACCCGCATGGATACTCAATACTGGCTTGACAAACAGTTTCTGACTGTGATTAGTAAACGCTCCGCCTTAATACAAAATCTCTAGCGCACCACACTCGATTCAGCATAGAATTTGAGGTTGGAAGTTCGAAATAGTATGGAGTGGACCAATTACAGTTTCGCTGAACCGCAGGATGAGGCGGCGTTTTTCTACGGCCTGTTCCTGCGCGGACACCCTATCCAGAAATTGCGGGAGGATATCGACGTGCCGGCTCACGTCCTCGCCCAGTGGCAGCGCCTCGCCGGGCAAGACCCTGTGTATCAAGGGACTGTGGCTCGCATCCTGGCCTATCGCAAGCACGTCCTCGCCATCTTCGATTCCCTTATCTTCCAGGAAATCGACGTCCCACAAAGAATCCAGTAGCATCCCGTACACCTAGTGTCATTCCGAGCGGAGCGAGGAATGACAGGGAAGCAAAATGGGCAATGAATCCGTAGCTCAATGAAGCAATACGTCCGCGGTCCATGTAACGAAGAACAGCACGCTGATGTACCCGTTCACGTTAAAGAAGGCGGCGTTCACGCGGGATAGGTCGGAAGGTTTGACTAGAGCGTGTTCGTAGGCGAGCAAGATCGCCACTGCGATTAGACCTGCCATTGCAATCCACCCCAGGTTCTCGAGGCGGGCTACAGTCACGAGCAGCGCCACCATCAAGACGTGAAGGAGCGCAGAGGCATAGAGCGCCGCGGTAACCCCGTACCGCTTGGGGATGGAGTGCAGCCCCAGGGCGCGGTCGAACTCGATGTCCTGCAAGGCGTAGATGATGTCGAAGCCGGCCGTCCACAAGGTGACGGCTGCGCCCAGCAGCAAGACGCTCAGGCTGACCTCGCCCCGCAAGGCAATCCAGGCGGCGATGGGCGACATCCCGAGACACGACTCCCAGAACAGTGAGAGAGTACGGTGAAGCGCTTGGTGTAGGAATACGCGATGAGGACGGCAAGCGCCAGCGGTGAGAGCTTGAATGCCAGAGGGCTAAGCTCGCGGGCGGCCAACACCAGCAGCGCGCAGGAAAGCAACGTGAAGCCTATGGCAAACCGCAGGCTGAGTTGCCCCGTGGGCAGGGCGCGCATGCGGGTGCGAGGGTTGAGCGCGTCCAATTTGAGGTCGGCGATGCGGTTGAACGTCATGGCAGCGCTGCGCGCCGCCACCATGGCCACGATCAGCCATAGACCTGCCGCCAACTGGGCCAGCCGCGCACCGCCAGCATGGCCCCCGTCAGCGCAAACGGCAGGGCGAAGATCGAGTGCTCGAACTTGATCATCTCGAGCGTGGTGCGCAGCTTGGCAAAAACACCTTGGGGCTTCGGTTCGAAGCGGCGCCTGCGCTCTCACCAGGAGTGCATAGTACGCCCGACATGGCAAGATCTCGAGCGTTATGGGCAAGAGCAGCCCTTTGGCCTCCATCACTACTCATGTTGAATCTATTCTACCCCCAGAAGCAGACGTCCCTTATCAGGAAATGTTTCCGAGCAGACAAGAATTGACTTTACTGTGGGTTCTTCCCTCACCTTTGCATACCCACGGTCTGTGCCAGGATGATTTTCTGGTTGGGGCGGAGCTTCATCAGTTTTGCGAGTGCGGGTCGCTCGACGCTGCCCCGCACCACTGACCGCCAGCCCTTCGGAAGCGCAAAATAGGTACACGTTTTGGGCGATGAAGCCTGTGTCGGCGCCCGTGTACAGCATCTGGTCCTCGCCGCCGCCTTTCCGGTTTTGCCCAGGTCGGCTACATAGACGAGGTCGACCGCAGCTTCTTTGACGAAGGATTGCTTGCCTGTCGCCTCGCGAACGTCCTGCGCCAGACCGGTTTCAGAGCATTGGCTTTGGCGTCGTAGACGTAAAGGCCGTCCTGGGTGGCCACGTAGACATCAATCTCCTGCCAATTCATGGCCGAAGGCGCGGTCCGCTTGCCGGAGTCCGGGCGGTTCACACCGAAAGCCGCCCAGAGCAGGTTGGAGAGCATCTGCGGGGAAGTTTCTGGCTGCTGAATTCCCGCGAAGTCTGCCGATCCTTCAGAGCCTGCATCAACGGCTTGCCGCCGGAAGTCTGCGGCGGCGGCAGGGGAACCGTGTTCAGTTCCTGCGCCACAACCGAAGTCGGCGCAGGCGATAAGCATGACCAATCGCGTAATAGAGATGACGCGAAATATGTTTTTGCATGAGTGTTCTTTTCCTTTCGTTCGATCTCTCGTTTAGGAAACAAAAATCAACAGCACAAAGAGAGTCAGGTTGATGGCATGCGCGGCGTAGCAAAAGAGGCAATGCGTGAAGAGGATGCGGCGAAGCGCATAAATCAGATAAAAGCCCAGCACGACCGAGGAGAGGCTGGCGCCCATTAACAAAAGCCCCAGGGTCTCAAAGGGTCGCAATAAGTGGCCGAAGAGGTTCATGTGACGGGGAACGAACGCAATCCAGACGAGGAGCACAAATAATACACGATGCCGAGAATCGAATTGGGCACGCCGAAGACTCGGGCATAGGGCGTGCGCACCACGGTGACGCAGCTCGAACCATCCCGCGCGCAAAGGATTTCAGGCACCCAGCGCGCTTTGCGAATGCGGCCATAATACGCCAAGGTGAAGTAGAGAGCGTCGGCAAGCCCGGCGAGGGAAAGCAATACGATGAATAACCGAAGCATGTCTTAGTTAGCCCGGCCCTAGCTCCCATCCCCGAGCCCGGTCCACCGGAACTGGTCCGCGTGTTCGAGCCCCATGAGCGCGAGCACGCGGCAGCAGAATTGGGTGACGAGATCGTCGATGGTCCTGGGGCGATGATAGAACGAAGGAATGATGGGAAAGATCACGGCGCCTGCGGCCTGGGCGCGCAACATGTTCTCGAGGTGGATCCGGTTGAAGGGTGCATCGCGCACCGCCAGCACAACCTTGCGGCCTTCTTTCAGGCAAACGTCCGCGGCGCGCTCGATCAGCGTATCAGAGATGCCGCTCGCGATTTGCGCCAGGCAACCGGTAGTGCACGGGATCACCACCATGCCATCGACGGGATACGACCCGCTGGCGATGTTGGCCCCGATGTCGGAGTCCAGCAGGTAAACGGTTTTCGCCACAGCCTGAGCAGCCAGGGCGGCGGCAATTTCCGAGGACCGGGAAACCTCGAGGCCCAACTCATCTCGAATTACCTTCAACCCGCTGCCGGAGATCACGAGGTGTATTTTTCCGACCCGATGATCCCCTTCGAGCAGTTGCAGCATGCGGCGAGCGAAGAGGGCGCCACTGGCGCCGGTTACTCCGAGGATCAAGCTCTTGCCGGGTGAAGTCTCTGAGGAAGGCATCAAAGTGATGGTAGGCCAGTGTTCCTCCGGAAGTCAAGGAAGCGGGGGAGCCTGCTATACTAATTAAATAGATGAGAGTCAGGGGAGGCGACATTGACACCTGAAGAAATCACTAAAATGTTGCGGCAGGTCCGGCGTGGAAAGCTGACCGTGGAGGGGGCGCTCGACCGTCTCCGCAACCTGCCCTACGAAGACCTCGGTTATGCCAAGATCGATCATCACCGGACCCTTCGCCAAGGGCTTCCGGAGGTTGTCTTCGCGCGCGGCAAGGACCCCGCCCATGTGGAGGGAATCGTGCGCCGGATGCTGCTCAACCAGCATAACGTGCTCGTGACGCGGGGCGATGCGGACTTGTTTGAGCGCGTGAAAGGTCTGGATAAGACGTCAAAGTTCCACAGACTTTGCGGGGCCATCACGTTTCGCCACGAGCGCAAGATTCGAGGCAAAGGGAAGATCGTAGTGGTTTGCGCGGGCACCTCCGACATTCCGGTTGCAGAAGAAGCGCTGGTCACTGCCGACATCATGGGGAACCGCGTCGAGTCGCTCTACGACGTGGGCGTGGCGGGGATCCACCGGCTGCTCGGCGAAAGCCGGCACCTGCGCGAGGCGCACATCATCATCTGCGTGGCGGGAATGGAGGGCGCGTTGCCGAGCGTCGTGGCAGGCATGGTGAGCGCGCCTGTCATCGCCGTCCCCTCGAGCGTGGGCTACGGCGCTAGCTTCCACGGCCTCGCGGCGCTGCTCGGCATGCTCAATAGCTGCTCGCCCAACGTCTGCGTCGTGAATATCGATAACGGCTTCGGTGCGGGGTATCTTGCGAGCATGATGAATCGCTTGTAAACTGAAGGTGAAATGAAGACCTATAGCTTCAAAGTGGTGCTGGAACGTGATGAAGACTTCGACGGGAAGCCCTCCGGGTGGCGGGCCTACTGCCCGGCGCTGGAGCGTCAGGGAGCATCGACCTGGGGTCCGACGGAGAAACAAGCTCTCGAGAACCTGAACGAAGTCGTGCGCATGGTGGTGGACAGCATGCTTGAGCACGGCGAACCCCTCCCCGAAGAACCGGTCCATGAGGTGGAGGTCACCGTAGAACCTCGCGTGGCAGTCACGGTCTAATCGGTGGGCATTGACTACGGACAGCTTCGGAACCTCACAGCCCGCCTGGTTATTTCCGCGTTGGTCCGCGACGGGTTTGGTTTTGACCGCGGTTCTGGTTCTCACCAGATTTATTACCACTCCGACGGGCGGAGGGTAACCGTGCCATTTCATAGCGGCGGCAGCACATTCACGCGTAAGACCCTCAAGAGCATCATTGAAACACAGGCGCGCTGGACTGAAGAGGACCTAAGGCGTCTTAGACTCATCTAGCAGCGAGAATGAAATGGAAGGCATGTTCCAACCGACTCATTTATTCTTCGTTCTACTCATCGTTCTCATACTCTTCGGGCCGGGAAAGCTCTCCGAGATTGGTAACGAAATAGACCCAAGAAATAGCGTGTCGTGGGGCCCGCGCTTCCTTCCAGGAGTTCCGGAGAATTGTCGCGAAACTAACCCCTCACCCGTCACGCTCCAGTTGATGAAAGCGCTGGAGCGCGACACCCTCTCCCCAAGGGAGAGGGCCTGGACTTTGGCTCTCTGAGAGTCAGGCGTTAGCGTAGCAGACGGCGGAGGCGAGGGGGAAGGAGGATTTCTCGGGCTTCGTGGCAGGGGTTGGGGTGGACGCGAAGCCGGAGAAATTATCCAAGCCGAGACCGCGGCCCCAGACTTCGGCGGGCAGTTGCTGGAGGGCCTGCTGGGTGGAGATGCGGGTACTTGGCGAAGGGCGGATCCACTTGGGGCGCGGCAGCAGGGCTGAGCGGGAATCGGCGAAGGCGCGCTGGGTAGCCAACAGCAGCAAGGCGTAGGCGGCGACGCTGAGGGCGGGAGCGGTCTCGACGGAGCGAGGGGCACGCACCTGGGCTTGGCCCACGCCCAGGAGGGTTTTCTCCTCGCGGAAATTGACCTCTATCTCCCAGCGCGCGATGTAGGTCTCGATGACGAGTTGGGGGTCCAGGTTTTCATCCGTGCAGATCAGAAAGGCGGGCTGGCGATAGAGCAGTTTGGAACCTTGGCGCAGGCGGTAAGCCAGGGGGGCGATGACGATCAGTTGCAGGACCTGGTGAGCGCCGGCGGGGCGCCACATCAGGCCGGTGCGGCGCTTATAACGGAGTTGATGAGTGATGCCGTTGTGCAGGAGGGTCAGCGTCTGCCAGGGGGAGTTATCGGTGCGGACCTGCTCGGGGGTGGGAGCGGGCGCTCCATAGCGGAGGCGGCGGCCGCGTGCTTTCTGGGTGGCGGGATCAGGGCGCAGGAGCAGATGAGCGTCCTGGCGGAGGCGGCCGATGGCGGTGGTGTGGTGGGGGAGAGGTTGGAGCACGGTGCGGTTGGTGTAGCCTCCGTCGAAGGCTAGCAGGAGGAGGCGGCTCGCCGAGCGGGGGTCGGCATCGAGGGCGGCTCGCAGATCCCCGATCTGTTGGCGGGCGCGCTGACTGAGGCGGGTGGCGCGGACTTGGGCGCGATAGGCCTGCTGTTGGCTGGGGCTGGCTTTCTTGCCCGGCTTGGCCGGAGTGGGGGCATGAGAGAAGGCGACCGGGATGAGGCGGCAGGAACCCTCGGCGGCGGGCAGGGCGAGGGAAGTTTGCAGGAAGCGTTGGGCGCGCACGAAGTTGGTTTGAAAGTGCGGGCCGAGCGGATCGCGTCGCCAAGCCACGCCGGGGGTGTGCAGGCCGGAGCGGCGCAGGAGAGAATCATCCCAGTAGGCGCGCACGGGGGCCTGGGGAGGCAGAGCCGCCAGCACCGCGCCACGCGCCACGGCGAAGAGGGTGGGAGCGGGAAGGCGGTCGTGGGAGAAGAGCCGGTAACTGGAGGTCCAGTCACGGAACTGTGCGCCGCAGGTGGTCAGCAGGCCGGTCACGGTATGACGTCCCAAGCACAGCAAGGTGCTCAACGCGAGGGTTTGGGCGTGCGCGGCGAGGCGACGCTGGTGGAAGCCGGAAGCGCCCTGGCGCCAGAGTTGCTGGAAGTGGTCGAGGATGCCGGCAGAGTTTTTTTTAGTACGGGAGCGGGTGGCGTGGTGCGTCGCAAGGCCAGCAGGCTTTTGTCTTCCACGAACCACTCGACGATTTCGCCGCGGGAGAACTCCATGGCCTGGGCGAGAGCGGAAGGGAAATTGATGTACCACTGCTCACTGGCTTGGCGCTTGATGAGCTGCACTTTGGTGGGGAAACCCATGGGAAAGCCTCCTTTTGATACCTAGTCATTATACTAGATAACAAAAGTGCGGCTTCTCTGCAAGCAAAAAGTGTGAAGAGAATTCTGTCTAGTAAAGAGCCAATGTCCAGAAGCTTTCTGCTGAAAGCTTTAATGACTTCGATCAGAGGAGGCTCGGCATGACGGAAGGATTTGTAGACTCAGCCTCGTTGTATGAGGTCACACTGGCCCTCGCGAGATCTAAGCCAAAACTCTCTTATAAGATGGAGTGGGATCGTTCGCTTGTGGTCACCACTGCTTTCATCAATGCAAGGCAAATTAGGCTCGCGCCGTCGCCAAAGGCTGAAGCAGAGGCATCCGGTGCGTACGGAATCATCCTGGCAGGCCTACGTGACCCTGTGTCTCATATCCTCCTTGCCGATGGAGACCTGGCTAAGGCGCTGTCCAAGACGAAGACTTGGGCGCGAGATAACGTGCACAATCTCCGTCAAACGCTTGCCAAGTTCCTGAAACCGTCAAGCAGTCCCGACCTGAGTCCCTATCAGCTATGGCTCGATGCGCATATCGCGAATGAGTGGTCAGAGCACGCCCGAAGGCACAGGGGGCTCTTTGATGCAGAGTTCATTCCACAACTGTGTAATGTTTTGGGACTCTCACGAGCAGAATTGGAGAAAGTTCGCGAACGGACGGATAATCCCAGCTTCGTGCAAAGCCTCGTGAGGCGCCGCCCCGATAACGATGAATTTCGACTCGTCCGAGATGCTTTCATTGTCTCAACCTTGTTACGTGGCGTGTATCATGAATACGCTGCAAAGGAGGCGGAAGGCCAGATCGTTACGCATCCTATTCGCCGCCCGATTCAGACGCAAAGTGCCGCCGGGAGGCGTCGTACGATCGATGTCTCCAATACAGAGAGATATCTGTCGAACATTGTGATGGCGAGTGCGTTCTCCGAAAGGAATCACGAGCAAAGAGCCGGGCGATGGGCAAATGATGTTGCGACCCTTCGAAGAGTGAGGAAGCAAATCAATCTCGACCCCAAAGACAGCGACAAGATTGCCCTAGATGTTGCGGTCAGGGCTGCGAAGCAGTTTCACATAGCTCCGAGTTACAGACTGATTGAAACGGTTGTCGATGTCGGAATCGCGCTGGGAAGTGATGCACTCATTTCCTTTGTTCTGAGCCCGTGGGCGGGCTTCATCGCCAGCGGAATTATGTATGCCGCTTCCGTCAATCAAAAGGTAGGGATTTCTGTGATTAGACCACTTTCCGAGCGACGTGGAAGACTCCAGAAACTCGCTCAATTTGAACCGGGGAGAATCGACGATGGAGGGTCGCCCAAATGCTGAAGATCGAGCCCCCCAATTACCGGTTTTGCCCGCTCTGCGGACACAGCCTCATTTTCATCCGAGAGGACGACAAGCAGCGAAAACACTGCGAGCATTGTGGATGGACTTACTACCCAAAGGTTGCTGCCGCCGTGACCGCCATTACAGTGAGGGGGACGAGAGTTCTTCTTGTAAAGCGAGGACGGGATCCATTTAGAGGGACATGGATGTTCCCCTCGGGCTTCGTGGACTTTGGAGAGCACCCGGAAGAAGCTGTGGCGCGGGAGTTGCGAGAGGAGACGGGGCTGGAACTCGTCAGATTAAGACTGCTGGGCGTTTTCCAGTCCGAGGACGATGAACGCGCACTAGGCCATTTCGTATTCATTTACCGCGTTGAAGCCAAGAGCACTCGACCGGCTACAGACCAGCACGAGAACGAAGCAATCGAGTGGTTTGACCTCAAGGGGCTACCAATCGTCGTGTGGAAACTTCATCGCTTCTTTTTGGGCGAACTTCAGCGGGGTGGCGCTTCATGAAGCCGACTCGTGATAGGACGTAGGCAGCACACACGCCACACATTACGACAGGACCGCTTTCGCGCCGCCAGTCAAAACCCCCTTCACGTTAATTGCCCGCTGTACATTCGGCCGGATAAGGCCCCACTCGAAGCGGGTAGCCACAGTCAGTGCAGTTCTGACTGTGGGTTCTTCCTCGGGTGAGGAACTTCCGGTCAAAAGAGCTGTGACGAGTGACAAGTGACGAGAATGAAAGTCCGGGGTCCGGAGGCCGAAGGTATAAGGGCGGTGGTTAGTGGTCAGTGGCGAGTGCTGAGAGCACAATAAATGCAGCGCGGAGGCTGGAAGATTCACACCTCGTCCCAGGGGTTGAGAAGAACGACGCCGAGGCCGGCGAAGTCCTTGACGTTTCGCGTCACGAGGGTAAGGCCGTGTTCAAGGGCCGTGGCGGCAATCATACCATCCGCGGCACTCAAGGGCCGGCCCGCCAACTCACGCGTTCCGCCCAGTCGGCCCCACCGTGCCGCAATGGCCTGAGTCACCGGCAGAACACGCCCCGGAAACAGGAACCTCAAGTGGCGCTCAAGCGAGGCCTCCAAGCGGGCTCGACGCGCGGCATCCTGCATGGTCGTGAATCCCGTCTCGAGTTCGCCAATACACACGACGCTCAGAAACAACGCGCCCAAATCCTGAGCCGCCACCCAGTTCTGGACTTTGGGTTCCGGCCGCGGTCGCATCAACTCCGAAAGAATATTGGTGTCGAAAAGGAAACCGCCGTTCACGACAGGTCCACCGGACGTGCGGCGGAGGGGTTGCGGCTGAACATCCGATCGATTTCTTCGTCGCTTAGCAAACCACGGAATTCGGCGAAGGCATCGATCAGCGCTTGCCCGGTCCGGCGCTCCGACGGAGTCGCCGCCACCTCTGGTCCCGGCAGGGCATCGAGCGCCTTCGTGAGGAGATCGTCGAGGTCGTGGAACTGACCGCTTTGGAGGTGGCGTTGGATGCGGGCTTCGGTTTCCGGTCGTGTAATCTCAAGAGTCATGGGCGCCTCCCGGTCAAAAACGTCTCCACATCCACCCTACCTCGGCAAAAGGGGGCGGTCAAGGGGAGAAAAGCCACCACTCGTGCGTCTGGGGTTTCGCGGGTCAGCTCAGACGGAACGTTGGTGTCAACCAGATAGCCCTTCAAAGGTTGAGGGAAAACGGTTCCTGGTACCGTTTCCCGGTACCGTTTCCCCCAGGTGCCTGGGGTCGGTGGGAGAGTTGGTGAATTCGAATTTCTGGTAGAAACCTCTGGCGCCCTCTCTAGGCGCGGATTCTTTCCTCGGCGACGTAGCGCTTCACGGCGATCGATTTCTCCTCGCGGCGGGCCTGGGCCAAATCGTAGGCAAGTTGCATGCGCATCAGGTGCTCCATCTTCGGCCCGAATGCCTTTTCGACGCGCAAAGCCATGTCGCGACTAAGCGCTACCCTCTCATTGAGCAAGGCGGAAAGCGCCTGCCTCCCAACATGAAGCACCTTGGCGGCTTCGGTCACGGTTAGCCCCAACGGTTCGATCACTTCGCGGCGGATCAGCCCGCCCACATGCGGGGGATTCTTCATCGGCATGATTCGAAACACCTCCATTAGTGGTAGTCAACCAGGTCTACATCCAACGCGTCGCCTTCCTCAAACCGAAAGATCACGCGCCAGTTGCCGGTGACGGTGACGCTCCAGAAACCCTTAAGGCCGCCCTTGAGCGGGTGCAGCTTCCACCCGGGAAACAGCCCGACGTCCTGCGGCTCTGCCGCTCCGTCGATCGCGAGCAGGATGTCTGCGATCTTCTCCACCAGGGCGGGGGGAAGACCCCTGGCTTCACCTGACTCGTAAAGCCGCTTCAGGCCACGATGCCGAATCGAACGAATCGCCATTCCCACGCATTATCGCCTGTCGCGCGACGCGCGTCAACCGTTATTTGTGCAGCGGGTGGAAACGGGGTCAGAGGTGGCGGGTTGGCGCAGGCCCCTGTTCTTGGGGGTCTGCGATTTCCCGAAGGGACGGCGAGACGAGTGGCGAGAAACGCGGGATACGGGAGACGGGACACAGGACACGGTATTGGAGATGGCAGATTCAAGATTTAAGGCTGCCGGTTGCACCTATCCGCGAGTGGCGCGAACGGGCTTGGGCTTCTTGGCACGGCGCGGGGCGCGGCTGGTCGGTTGCACAGCCTTGGCAGGCTGGAGTGTCGGAAGAAACGTTCGTCCGGGCAAGCTGCAAGAGCAGGCGCAAGGCTTGATTGACCGACGCTGAATCGGCGAACGCTTTGGCCACATCGGGATCGAGAAACACCACATTCGTGCCGGCGCGGTAAGCCTCATAGTGCTTCCCACGAACGCCGTGCGAGAAGTCGTACTCGGGTCGCATTTCGTCGTTATCGTTTTGGTGAACGTGTTGATTCATATTGTCTCCGCTCTCGGGGAGTCGCTTCACGGGCGTTGATGATACGGGTTCGGCCTTCGCGTTCAGTATATGCGACTACGAGTAGGCGTCCCATTGCCGACTGGCCCATACTGAGAAATCGGAATTCCTCCTCCGAATGATCTGGATCGGCAATCGCGAGTTCCAGCGGGTCGCCAAATACCGTCATCGCTTCGGAGAACGTGACGCCGTGCTTCGCGACGTTCGAATCTGCTTTCTTGGCGTCCCATTCAAATTCCATGACTCGATTCGTGTGACCACGAGCATTGATCCAGCCATCTCAATCCTCTAGTGTACAGCAACTGGGAGTCGGATGCTCTATAAGAACAGTGATGAGTGAAGAGTGACACAAAGAACTGTCCGGAGTCCGAAGTCATGAGGACAGTGGTTAGTGGTTAGTGGTTAGTGGTTAGTGGTTAGTGGTTAGTGGTTAGTGGTTAGTGGTTAGTGGCTAGTGGCTAGTGGCAGTGGATAGTGGTGAGTGCTGAGAGCACTATAAATGCATCGCCGAGGCGTGAAGATTCACACCTCGTCCCAAGGGTTGAGAAGAACGACGCCGAGGCTGGCGAAGTCCTTGACGTTCCGCGTCACGAGGGTAAGCCCGTGTTCAAGGGCCGTGGCGGCGATGACGGCGTCCACCACCGTAACCGCGATGCCCTGTTGTTTGGCGCGCGCGGCCAAATGCCCCCACCGCTCGGCGACGGACTCGGTGACCGGGAGAATCCGGCCCGCGTACCAGGAACGCACGTCAAC
The DNA here is from genome assembly GCA_963770415.1 of uncultured Acidobacteriota bacterium. Lineage (GTDB taxonomy): Bacteria > Acidobacteriota > Terriglobia > UBA7540 > UBA7540 > CAVROP01. Next base: position 45,558 of record CAVYPU010000004.1, on the reverse strand, counting down.
CTCGAGCCAGTCTTGCAGCGCGTCCCGTTTCTGGCTGGCCGGAAGCAGGTCGATGCCCTTACAGATTTCGCCGAGGGTCATGACGCTCAAGAAGAGGCTCTCTTTCCCGGCCCTGCGGAGAAAAGCCACCACCCGCGCGTCCGGGGTTTCGCGGGTCAGCTCAGACGGAACGTTGGTGTCAACCAGATAGCCATTCACAGGTTGATATCCCGGCCGGCGTCCCTGTCGCGCTCAAAATCCAGATTAAGGCCACGCAGCGGAGCGAAGAGTTCAACCATGTCCTTAGCGGGTGGCGTCGGAGGCGCGGCGGCGGGATGGACCGCCTGTTCGAGCAGACTGGCGGCATAGGACTCGACCTCACGGCCCTGAGCGGCAGCTTGGCGCGCCAGTGCCGCCTTAACCTCGGGGGTGATGTCAATGGTGATTGTCATGGGTGCTCCTTTCGCGCCATTCCCACCGTACCGCGCCGCACAACCCTCCGTCAAGCGCCATGGTCAGGCTGGCTCTTCGAGGGCAGGGTCTTCGGCAACCCATATCGATTGTTTCAGGTAAAAACATACTTGCAGATGTGCAACCCCTGAGCGAACTCCCCATCAAGGAAGTTACCGTCCCTGCTTGCGATCAGTTGGCTGTGTATGTTGGCTTGTCGGAAACTGGCCGCTGCATTCATGCTGATACATGGCACCTGGCACTTGGCGCCCGACATCTGCCTTCACCGGTTGAAGACGAAAGCTCCGAACGTGCGGAAGGGTTTGAAACCGAGGCGTTCATAGAGGCGAAGTGCGCCGGCGTTAATATCCGTAACGGTCAGGGAGACGCGCATGTAGCCGGCCCTCACAAGGTCGCGGAAAGCGGCATCGAGCAGCGCCGTTCCCAGGCCGATTCCATGCAGAGTGCGGGCCACGGCGATCTGCGGAATGTGAGCCGTGTCGGAACGGACGGAGGTCACGGTCAGGACTCCGGCGAGCTTGCGAGTCTCACGATGAATGGCGACTTTGGAAACCTGCTCGAGGAACTCTCCGCAACCCTGGTAATGCATGATGTTATCAATCAGACGGGTGGCCCCGGCCAGTGAGCTGTATTGGTCGTTGATCAAGGCATCCACGTGGTTGTAATAAGCGCCGTAAACCAGCTCAGAGGCCTCACGGGCGTGGCTCTTGCTGCAGGACGTGATCCAATAATCATCCAGACGCGCGGAGGAGCGCCGCGAGTAATCCGATGCAGCAGACTTGGAGTTCGAGATGGCGCCAGGCTGCCAGTCGGGAAGGTGCAAGGCCATGAAGCGGCGCCGATAGCCGTGGTAATTCCAGGAAGTAAAATTGTTTTCGAGATCTTCGAAGCGATAGTGCGGAAGCTGCGCTTCTATGCGCCGTATACCGGGAGTTGCCAGAAGCGTTTCGTTGGCATGCTCGAGCAGCCGAAGGGCCTGGTCGAGGCCCACCGCTTGCGGGCCGACAAACAGGTCTCCCAAGAGGCCCTTTTCACCGTCGCAGAAATAGAAACAGTAGCCGCGAATAATGCCGCCCAAAACGAGGGCGTACCCTGAGAGGCGCTTCTCCTTCAGGCAGGTGGAAATCACGCGCACCGAGGAAGCGAAATCCCAGTAAAGACCTTCGTTCCAGGCGCGCGACTCGGCCTCGAGCAACTCCGAAAAGGCAGGCAGCTCGAAGTGGCGGATGTCGATGATTTCAGCGCCCAAGTCACAATCCTTCCAATAAATACGGTGAAACTAGCCGCCGCACTCGCCATTCCTCAACCACGATAATCGAAAGGCGCAAAGGCCTCCCGACATCGGCAAACCGAAGCAAGTATAACCTATTACCCCTTTGGCGATGAAGGTGACGCTGAAAAAGTCGAGAGATTTTGACTGGTCAGATAGCGGCGCGAAGCCGTCGCTTCGTCAGACCGGCCTGCCGAAGACCGGAAAAGTTCTTGCAGGTGAGAAAATGGGTTGTGGTAACATCGTGACTCTCAGTTTCTCTCGGAGGAGCTTTCTTGCAGGACTGACTGAGGCGCGCAGGCTTCGGCAGTGGAAAATCTCACGATACCAACTGGCGGGGTTCTGCGTTCTCAGGGTGAGCAGAGCATGGATACACCCACGGTCGCCAAATCCGATGCCCCGCCGGAGCAGCCGAATCCCATTCCACCTTCGCCTCGACCCTCCCTAAGACATCGGACGGAGTACTATGCCGCTCTCAGTTTGCTGAAGCTGCTTGGCATGTTGCCGCACCGCCTGACGCGTGCACTTTGCGCGTTTCTGGCCTTTCTGAGCTACTGGCTCTGGCCGCGCTTGCGAAAGGTCGGTCTGTTCAATTTAAAACTGGCTTTCCCCGATTGGCCCGAAAGCCAGCGCCGCAGAGTGCTCTTCCGCGTGTTTCGCAACTTCGGCCGCATGCTGGCGGATTTCTCCCACTTCCCGCATTGGAACAGAAACAATATTGAACGGTTGATCATCTACGACGGATTCGAAAACTACGCGCAGGCCCAGAGCCAGGGTAAGGGTGTGCTTTTTCTTACCGGCCACTTCGGAAATTGGGAACTTAGCTCCTTTGCGCATGGGATTTACGGCTATCCTTGCGACTTCGTGGTGCGCGCCCTTGACAACCCGTTGATGGATCAGCTCATCAATGGCTATCGCTGCCTGGGAGGCGGAAAGCCTATCGAGAAAAGTGACTTTGCACGCGGACTGCTGCGAGCCTTCAGCCGGGGAGATGCAGTGGGGGTGTTGATCGACCAGAACATGTCGGCCGGCGAAGGGGTCTTCGTGGATTTCTTCGGCCTGCCCGCGTGTACGACCACTGGCCCCGCGCGCGTGGCCAAGAAGACTGGCGTCCCTATTGTGTTGGGGCTGGTTATCTGGGACCCCAAACTCAAAAAGTACCGGCTACGTTTCCACGCCGTGGAATGGATCCATTGCCAGAATCCGGACGAGGAAATCCTGGTAAATACGGCCAATTTCACTCGACTGCTCGAGGGCTACATTCGCCGCTTTCCAGACCATTGGCTGTGGGTTCATCGCCGATGGAAGACACGACCTTCCGGCGAGCCGCCACTGTATCCGTCTTAGGCGGTGGCGAGTAGGCAGAAAGCGGAAGAGCGCCCATCGATACTCCGTCGAGGCAACTTATGAAGTCCTCTGAACTCGCCAAGCTGTTGGGGGGAATACAGCTCGGTGAAGAAGATCGGGAAGTCATTGATATTGCGGCGCTTGAAGCTGCCGGACCGCATGATCTAGCCTACGCCGAGGGCGCCAAGTGCTGTGAACTCGCAGCGGCTTCTCGGGCGGGATGTATTCTCGTGCCGAAAGGTTGCGGTTTGCCGGGGCGCGCGTCGATCGAGGTCGCGAACCCAAAACTTGCATTCGTTCGCGGTGCACAGGTCCTTTGTCCTCCGCCCAAACTTCAGCCTGGAATACACCCAACCGCCGTCATTGCTCCCGACGCGCACTTGGCCGAGGATGTGGTTGTTTGTTCCTACGCGGTCGTCGAATCGGGCGTAGATGTCGGCCCGGGGACGTACCTCGGTGCGGGAGTATATCTGGGTGAGAGAGCTAAGGTTGGTGCGCATTGCGTCTTGTACCCAAGGGTGAACATCTACCCGGGAGCACAAATCGGCAACCGCGTTATCCTCCATTCCGGCGTAGTAGTGGGATCCGACGGGTTCGGATATGTCTTCGCCGAAGACCATTATGAGAAATTTCCCCAACGAGGCGGGGTGGTCATCGAGGACGACGTTGAAATAGGGAGCAACAGCACAGTGGACCGCGGTTCGCTGGGAGTGACGGTGATTGGCCAGGGAACCAAGATCGATAACCTGGTTCAGATCGCCCACAACGTCCATGTCGGCCGCCATTGCGTGATCGCCGCGCAGACAGGCATCTCTGGCAGCGTGGAGATTGGAGACTACGTTGTCATGGGCGGCCAAGTTGGAGTCGCTGACCACATTCGGATCGAAGACGGAGCGATGATCGGCGGGCAAGCGGGAATTTTCAGGACGATCCGCAAAGGGACGAAAGTTTGGGGAACCCCCGCTCGCCCCCTCGATGAGATCAAGAAGATGCACGGCCAGCTCGCCAACGTCCCGGGCCTTGCCAGGAAAATGGAAGAAATATCGCGAAGGCTTTCAGAACGGGATTCAAATAAGAACAACAAGTAGAAGAACCTGCAAGTCGTCTTCTCCTTTCGCTGGGGCGGCGCAGACATTGCCCTGTATGTCTGCGCCCTGTGACGCCGACATAGAAACCAATGTCGGCGCCACCCACGTAAGGAGGGGGGCATTTTCAAAGCAGCGGCACTGAGTTTTTGCGCAGCGTGCGTAGCTACAATTCTCATCGGCGGCGTCCAGCAGGGGTGATTTCACGCAGCGGGTGTCATGGCCCCTTGAGTCTTGTCACAAGCCGCGAAGGGGGAGTAAGGCGGCTCTACGAAGAATCAATAGGTTACAGACATCAGCAAATTGCTAAGTCATTGATTATATGATGGTAAAAATCAATCTTCGGAAGGCCTTAGCGCACATTTCCGGTCACAGTGTCAATGCAGGAGTGAGTCTGAATTCGGGGACTCTGTTGCGAAACACAGCATGTGGCATTCATTCTACGGGCACAGTGTCCGTTTCGAGCCCCTCGTGACCCCAAAAGCCGGTTCTCCTGATAGGTTTCCAGCAGTAATTCTTAACAACTTTTGCATTACAACTGCCTTAGAAATGGGCAGATAGAAAAGCTCGGCTTTGGCTGGAACCTTGCTAATTGAGGATAGGGGATGGTGTGTGCGCACGACCAATCCGCACGGGTTTTCTTTCTGTTGTGGCATTTATTTTCCCTGCGAATGCCTGTGGTAAAGGCTAGCTCAGCACACCTGCTTCGATCGGGAGCGCATGGCGTGCCAACCGGCAGGGTTTTGCCCCAGCAGTTAGATTTGGAGTTGCGTCGAACGGCCGTCGGCTAGTGCGGCGACGGACACGAGGAGGGACGATGGCGAGCGTGAGTACAAGTCCGATAAAAGTTCAGGCGCCGGTTCCGGGAACTCTACCGGCCTCGGAGCGGGAGTTGCGGCAGAGGTTCCTCAAAGAAGCCGAGGTCGTCCCAGGCGGCGATAAGATTTCCCAGTGCCTGCAATGCGGAACTTGCACCGGGAGTTGCCCGGTAAGCTATGCGATGGACATATCTCCCAGAAAGGTCATCGCGCTATTCCGCGCCGGACAGATTGAGGAAATCCTGCGCAGCCGCACCATCTGGATTTGCGCTTCCTGCTACATGTGCACAACGCGCTGCCCGCAATCTATCAAGATCACCGATCTGCTTTACGCCTTGAAGCGCACCGCGATCGACGCCGGACTTTATCCGGAACGATTCCCGGTTTACATCTTGTCGAAGAATTTCGCGCGCATCGTCAACCATTACGGGCGCAATCAAGAGATGCTTCTGCTGCTGCTTTATTATCTGAGGCGGAATCCCCTGGGCCTCCTGAAGCTTATGCCGCTTGGGATTCAAATGATGCGCAAGGGGAGAATTTCGCTTTTCCCGAAGAAGATCAAAGGGGTGGAGGCTATCCGCAAGATTTTGGCGGCTTCCAAGGAGTTGGAGTTGCCCCGCGAGAAAGCAACCGTCCCCTACAAGGAAGATATGGTTGGATACCGGGCGGTGGGATAAAGACAGCCCGAAGGAACCAGTTGAGAGGCGATCATGGAGTACATCTACTACCCCGGTTGTAGTCTGGAGTCCGCAGGGAAGCCTTACGACCAGAGCTTGAAGGCGGTGTTTCGCGCCTTGGGCATTGGTCTGCGCGAGCTGGAGGATTGGAACTGCTGCGGCGCGACCATGTACATGAGCGTGGACGAAGCCCTCTCGATGGCGATCAGCGCCCGCAACCTGGCGCTCGCTGAGCAGGCCGGCTTCCACGACCTCATCGCGCCCTGCAGCGCCTGTTATACCGTGCTGCTGAAGACCAACCGCTTTCTGAAGGAAAGTCCCGAACTCAAGGGCAAGGTCGAACAGCTACTAGGGCAGGCGGGCCTGAAATACAACCTGGGCGTCAAGGTGCGTCACCCGCTCGACATCCTGGTGAACGAGGTGGGCGTGGAGGCGATCTCGAAGGCGGTCAAGCAGAGCCTTGCGGGCGTCGCGTTCGCCCCCTATTACGGCTGCCAGATCGTGCGTCCCGAACGCGGCTTCGACGATCGCGAATTCCCCACCACCATGGACACGCTCTTCGAGCGGTTGGGCGCGCAAGCGGTGTACTTCCCCTTGAAGACGCGTTGCTGTGGCGGCATGCTGATGACCACCTTCCCGGATGTGTGCCTGCAACTGGTGAAGGACCTGCTGGAGTGCGCTGCGGAGAACGGAGCGCAGTGCATCGTCACCACCTGCCCGCTGTGCCAAGTCAATCTCGAGGCGTACCAGCAGCAGGTCAATAAGAAGTTCGGAACCTCGTATCTGATCCCCGTAATGTACTTCACTCAACTATTAGGGGTCGCTTTGGGCTGCTCGGAGAAAGACCTTGCGCTCGACAAGAATCTCATTGCCTGGAAGGCCCCGGCCGCAGCGCTTGCCGCGTAGAAGGAGGAGACTGATGGACCAGAATGGACACCCGCGCATTGGAGTTTACATCTGCCACTGCGGGCTCAACATCGCCGGAACCGTGAACGTGGCTGAAGTCCGCGAGTTCATCTCCCACGCTCCGAACGTCACGATCGCACGCGACTACAAGTTCATGTGCTCGGACCCGGGGCAGGCGCTGATTCAAGACGATATTCGAAAACTCGGCGTCAACCGGGTCGTGGTTGCAGCCTGCTCACCGCTGATGCACGAGATCACCTTCCGAAACGCCGCCAAGAAGGCGGGCCTCAATCGATATCTCGTGCAGATCGCAAATATCCGCGAGCACTGCTCCTGGATCCACGACGACATTCCGAAAGCCACCGAAAAGGCCAAGGCACTGGTTGCGGGAGCGGTGAGACGCGTTGCCCTGCATCAGCCGCTCGAGCCGATGCGCGCTGAGATTAATCCCAATGTGCTGGTGGTGGGTGGCGGGATTACCGGTATCCAGGCGGCGCTCGAAATCGCCGAGGCCGGGCACCGAGGTTTACCTGGTCGAGCGCGAGCCAACCATCGGCGGGCGCATGGCACAGTTCGACAAGACGTTTCCCACGCTCGACTGCGCGGCCTGCATCCTGACACCCAAGATGGTCTCGGTCGGCCACCGCGAGAACATCAAGCTGCTGAGTTACAGCGAAGTGGTGGGGTTTTCGGGATTCATCGGAAACTTCAAGGTGAAGGTGCGGAGGAAGTCGCGGTTTGTGGACGAGTCCAAGTGCACTGGCTGTGGTTTGTGCTGGAACACTTGCCCGGCCACAAGGGTCCCTGCAAAGCGGACCATTAAAATGGGAGACCGGATCGTGAAGCAGGTGGCTTAGGCCCATGGAGTGGCACGGCCATCCTGGCCGTGCGCACAGGGGGGCACGACTGTCCAAAATGGCGAGTTTTTACATTTGTGTCCCGTGGGCGCAGTGCGGCTCTGCCGCCCTGACTTGCGGAAAGGCTTGCCTTTCCCTGGAGGTTTTACATTTGTGTCCCATGGGCGGAGTGCGGCTCTGCCGCCGTGACTTGCGGAAAGGCTTGCCTTTCCGCAGCTACGCACTATCGCACCTCAGTCGAGGCTGTGCCTCGACGTGAGTCCCTTATCGAGCCTCGCCGCCGAGACAGATCTGCGTAGGCCGGCTACTGAGCCCCAAAGGGGCGATCTATCACAGCCCAGGTCAACGGCCTGGGTCAGTGATGTCAGCCGGTTTAGATTGGGTCAGCCCTGAAGGGGCGGAATAGAGTAGTTCGCATGCCGCAATCTTTGTCCCCACTGAACGTGCCTCTCGCCCTCGGGACCAGGGATCACGAACCCGTGCGCCGGAAGTGTATTTCGCCCCTACAGGGCTTCGAGATTGAAGGCGCGACGTTGACCCAGGCCGTTGGCCTGGGCTTTGTTAGATCGCCCCGTTGGGGCTTAGGTCGGACCGAGATGCGAGCTTTCTGCCACGACGTGGCCGAGAGCAGCCATACCGCCAATGAGTGGCATGAAAATGTGGAAACTCGATGGGGAAGGCGCAGCCTTCCCCAATAAGAAAGTAGGGCGCTGGTTTGCGGAAAGGCAAGCCTTTCCGCAAGTCAGGGCGGCCGAGCCGCAACGCTCAGCGATTTTGGACAGTAGTACAGGCAGGAGCCCGTGTCACCTCGGGCGAAGGGAAGGAAGGCGCATATGCAACTCGAAACAGTTGACAAGATCATCCAGCAACATCATGCAGACAAGGCCGCGCTCGTCGCCATGCTCCAGGACGTGCAAAACGAGTTCAGCTACCTGCCGCAGGATGCCTTGAAGCACATTTCGCGCACGGTCGGCGTCCCCCTGAGCCGCGCCTACAGCCTCGCCACCTTCTACAGTTCCTTCAGCCTGACGCCCAAGGGCAGGCACCCGATCGGCGTTTGCATGGGCAACGCCTGCGCGGTAAAGGGCGCCGTAAAGGTCCTTGAGAAGTTCGAGCGCCAACTCGGTATCAAGTGCGGGTGCACGACGCCGGATCTCAATTTCGGACTCGAGGCCACGCGCTGCGTCGGTTATTGCGGCCTCGCGCCGGTGGTGACCGTGGGACGGGACTTGCACGGCAAAGTTTCCGCGAACAAAGTCGCCCAGATCGTCAAGCAATACTCCAAGGAAGAAGCGCCAGTAAAAAGCTAAGAGCGGAGAATTCTGGAGGGGATGCAAATGCCGTATCGAATGCACGTGATGGTTTGCGGGGGAACGGACTGCGGCGCCAACCGCTCGTTCGAGTTCAGGGACGCCTTGCAGAAAGAAATCTCGAAGCGCGGCTTGGGTGAGGAGATCGAGGTCGTGGCCACAGGCTGTAATGGCCTGTGCGGCGCGGGGCCGGTGATGGTAGTCGAACCGGATGGGATTTTCTACCAGCGCCTCACCCCCAAAGACGTTCCGCTTCTCGTGGAAGAGCACTTCGTCAAAGGCAAACCTATCGCGAAGCTCATGTGCACGCCGCCGGGAGCCACTGCGCCGGTTCCAAAGATGACGGACATCCCCTTCTTCTCCCGGCAGACGCTCGTGGCGCTCAAGAACCGGGGCGCGCTCGACCCTGAGAAGATCGACGCTTTCATCGCGCGTGACGGATACACGGCGCTTAAGAAGGCGCTCACCGGGATGACCCCGGAGCAGATTCTTGAGGAAGTCAAAATCTCCGGCCTGCGCGGCCGAGGCGGGGCGGGTTTCCCCACCGCGGCGAAGTGGGAAGCGGTTCGAACTGCCCAGAGCGAGCCAAAATATTTGATTTGTAACGGCATGGATCGGAGCCTCCTCGAGACGGACCCGCACTCGGTGATTGAAGGAATGGCAATCGGCGCCCGGGCCATGGGCGCCCGCTGGGGCGTGATTTACATCCGCAACGAATATCCCCTGGCCTCGAAGCGAATCCACCTGGCCATCGATCAGGCCCGAGAGCGCGGTTTCCTAGGCGAAAACATTCTGGCCAGCGGTTTTAGCTTTGATCTTTCGGTTACGCAAGGCGCCGGGGCATTCATCTGCGGAGAAGCGACGTCGGTCGTCGAGGTGGTGGAAGGAAAAATGGGCGAGCCGAGGACCCGGCCGCCGCACCTCTCGGAACGAGGACTGTGGGGGAAGCCCACCTGCCTCAGCAACGTTGAAACATGGGCGAATATCCCAACCATCATCAGCCGGGGCGGCAAGTGGCTGGCCGGGATTGGGACGGAGAAGAGCAAGGGCACCAAGATTTTTTCGCTGGTGGGGAAACTCAAGAACACCGGCCAGGTCGAAATGCCTTTGGGCGTCACGCTGCGCGAGATCGTTTACGAAGTGGGTGGCGGAATCCCCGACGATAAGAAGCTCAAGGCAGTCCAGATCGGCGGAACGACCGGCGGAATTATTCCGAGCGAGCTCGTCGACACGCCAGTTGACTTCGAGAACCTTCCGACCATCGGCTCGATGATGGGTTCGGGCACCGTCGTGGTGATGGATGAAGACGCCTGCATGGTGGACGTGGCTCGGTCCTGCATCAGCTTCGCCCAGGATGAGTCTTGCGGCAAGTGTACTCCCTGCCGCGAAGGAACCAAGTTGATGCTCGATATCCTCACCAGGATCACCGAAGGGCACGGTGTGATGGAGGATCTCGAATCTTTGGAGAACATTGCCAAGATCGTCGCGGAAACCTCGGCTTGCGGCTTGGGGACCACGGCGGCGAACCCGGTTTTGACCACGCTGCGCTACTTCCGGGATGAGTACCTGCGGCACATCGAGGCCCACAAGTGCCCCGCCCACGCCTGCCGGCAACTCAACACTTACCGAATCGACCCGGAGATTTGTTCCCAGCGCGGACACGGTTGCGGCGTGTGCCGTCGCGAGTGCCCCGAGAAGGCGATCATCGGCGACAAGAACCAGCCGCATCGAATCGAAAACAGTCTGTGCAGCAAGTGCGGAACCTGCCTGGACGTGTGCCACTTTCACGCCGTGAAGGTCGAATAAGAGGTGGAATGTGATAAAGCTGACGATCGACGGAAAGACAACCGAAGCGCCGGAAGGGATGACAATCCTGAACGCGGCGAAACTTCTGGACATCAAAATTCCAACTCTCTGCAACCACCCGCTGATTGAGCCTCATGCGGCTTGCCGCGTCTGCCTGGTGGAGTCGAAGACCGAGCAAGGAGAGGAACTGGTCCCCTCCTGCTCGACGACCTGCCGGGAAGGCATGGTGGTGAGCACCCGCAACGAGCACGTGCTGAAGGCCCGGCGATTCATCCTGGAGATGATGCTGGCGCGCTGGCCTAACGTTCCGGTTCTGAAGAAGTACGCCGCGGAAGCCGGGATCGATGCCCTGCGGTTCACGAGCGCGCTCAAGGATGAGCGCGAGGACGCGTGCATCCTGTGCGGCCTGTGCGTGAAGGCGTGTAATGACGTGGTGGGCGCCTGCGCCATCAGCTTTGCCGAGCGTGGGCTCGAGCGCCACGTGGCCACGCCTTTCGACGTGGCATCGGAAGATTGCATCGCCTGCGGCGCCTGCGCGCTGGTCTGCCCCACCTCACACTTCAAGTTCGAAGCCGAGGACCACAAGGGCAAAACTCCTGAGTTCCTGCTGGGGCCGAACACCGCCATCTACGTGCCCACGCTGCAATCTGTGCCGCGAGTGCCGGTGATCGACAAGGAGAGCTGCATCTACTTCAAGACCGAGGGTTGCCAGAAGTGCGTCGAAGCCTGTGAGCCGCATGCCATCGATCACAAGATGGAAGACGAGGTGGTCGAGATCGACGTGGGACAGGTGCTGGTCGCCACCGGCTTCGATGCCTTTGACCCCACGCCCATGACCCAGTACGGTTACGGGCGGTTCGACAACGTTTATACCGGCCTCGATATCGAGCGAATGTTGAATGCCACCGGGCCGACCGGGGGAAAGGTCCTCCTCAAGAATGGAAAACAGCCGCGCGCCGTGGGCATCCTGCACTGCATCGGCTCGCGGGACGAGAACCACCACCGGTATTGCTCCCGCGTCTGCTGCATGTTCGCACTGAAATTCTCCCACCTGATCATGGAGCGCACCCAGGGAGAGGTTTACAATTTCTATATCGACATGCGGGCCTTCGGCAAAGGCTACGAGGAGTTCTACTCGCGCGTGCTGCACGAAGGCGCCAACGTCATTCGCGGCAAGGTCGCTGAAATCGTCGAAGCGGGATGGTCGAAGCGCGACGAAGGCACACTGCTCATTCGATGTGAAGACACGCTGATCGGCCAGTTCCGCGAGATTCCGGTTGACATGGTGGTGCTCTGCAACGCCCTCGAGCCGCGCCATGACGCCGGCCAGATCGGGCGGCTCTTCGGACTCAGCCGCAGCCCGGATGGTTTCTTCCTGGAGCGCCACCCGAAGCTCGACCCAGTGGCGACAACTACCGACGGGCTCTTCGTGGCCGGGACAGCACAGGGACCGAAGGACATTCCCGACTCCGTGGCGCAGGCGAGCGCCGCCGCGGCTCGCATGCTGGCTACCATCGCCAAGGGCGCGGTCGAGATCGATCCTATACGCGCCGAAATCGACGAGCAATATTGCAGCGGTTGCAGAATCTGCAACGCTTTGTGTCCGTATAAGGCGATTGATTATATCGAGGATAAGAACGTCTCCCGGGTGAATTCGCCTTTGTGCAAAGGCTGCGGCACGTGCGTGGCTTCCTGCCCGGCGGGCGCCATCACCGGCAGCGGCTTCACGGACAAGCAGGTGTACGCGGAACTTGAGGGGGTCTTGAGCGTGTAATGGCGGGTTGAGATCCCCGCCCACGCCAATTGTCATTCCGGCCGAAGCCACGTCATTCCCGCGGAAGCGGGAATCCAGTTCGTTTTGAAAACGTGGACCCCCGCTTTCGCGGGGGCGACCAGGGCTTGGCGGGGGTTGCCATCCAAGGGCGGCAAGCCCAAACGCCCCGGGAGGACAAAGTGAAAGGAGGCAGCGGAATTGGAAACGAATAGCAAGACGTTTGAGCCTCGAATCGTGGGATTCTTGTGCAACTGGTGCACGTATACGGGCGCCGACCTCGCGGGGACCAGCCGCATGAAGTCAGCGCCCAACCTACGCATCGTGCGCCTGATGTGCTCGGGGAGGGTTGATCCAACTTTCATCCTGCGAGCCTTTCAACTGGGCGCTGACGGAGTGCTGGTGGGCGGCTGCCATCCGGGCGATTGCCACTACCAGGAAGGCAACTTCAAGGCGCTGCGCCGGGTGCTGCTGCTGAAGCGCGTCATGAAACAGTTTGGCATTGACGAGCGCCGGCTGCGCCTCGAGTGGATCTCGGCTGCCGAGGGCGAGAAGTTTGCCAAAGTGTCTAACGAGTTCACCGCGGAAGTGCGGGCGCTGGGGCCGCTGCATTTAGAAACCAGCATTCTGCCGCAAGCGCAAGGCGAGGAATCGGCGACGCAGGAGGTGGCGGCATGAGCAAACCGAAGCTGGCACTTTATTGGGCGGCGAGTTGTGGCGGCTGTGAGGTCGCCGTGCTGGACGTGGCGGAGAAGATCCTGGACGTCGCGGCGTTTTTCGACATCGTGTTCTGGCCCTGCGCCATGGACTTCAAGTATAAGGACGTCGAAGCCATGGCGGACGGGTCGATCGATATCTGCCTCTTCAATGGGGCAATCCGCAACAGCGAAAACGAAGCGCTGGCGCACCTGCTGCGGCGCAAGGCGAAGGTGCTGGTGGCGTTCGGTTCCTGCGCCATGGACGGATGCATTCCCGGCCTCGCCAACCTGACGACGCTTGAAGAAATTGTCGAGAACTCATATCAGGACACTCCCTCGACGGATAACCCGCAGCGAATTCGGCCCGTGCCGAAGTTTGCGGCTCCCGAGGGTGAATTGGATATTCCGGAACTCTACGATTCCGTACGGACGCTGGGGCAGGTGGTTCCTGTGGAATATTTCATTCCCGGCTGCCCGCCGCAGTCGACGCAAGTCCTTAATGTGCTGTCGGCCATCATGCAGGGCGCGACGCTGCCGCCGGCCGCTCTGTGCTTGGGGCCGGGGAGAAGACCTGCTGCGAGGAATGCGGCCGTCCCCGGAAAGAAAAGCACATCAAACGCTTTTATCGCGTGTGGGAGGCGAAGCCGAACGCGGACGAATGCCTGCTCGATCAAGGGGTCATTTGCATGGGACCGGCAACGCGCAGCGGCTGCGGGGCGTTATGCGTGAAAGCAAATATGCCTTGCCGCGGATGTTACGGCGCGGCGCCTAACGTAGTTGACCAGGGCGTGAAAATGATCAGCGCCCTGGCCAGCGCGATTGACGTGCAGGATCCGGCTGAGATTGAGGCCGTCCTGGACCAGATCGACGACCCGGTGGGAACCTTCTACCGGTTCAGCGTGCCCAATTCGATGCTGCATCGCAAGCAGACCGGCGTCTAGCTGTCCGGGTTGGCGATGGTATCTGTGTTGAAACACAGCCCTCTACCCCTTGGGGGAGAGGGTGGCCCGAGATGGCGTTGTCACCAGCCAGCGCGGGCCGTGTGAGGGGGTCGCAACCACCGCGTTGAAACACAGCCCTCTACCCCTTGGGGGAGAGGGTGGCCCGAGATGGCGTTTTCACCAGCCAGCGCGGGCCGGGTGAGGGGGTCGCAGCCACCCCGTTGAAACACAGCCCTCTACCCCTTGGGGGAGAGGGTGGACCGAGGTGGCGTTTTCACCAGCCAGCACGGGCCGGGTGAGGGGGTCGCAGCCACCCCGTTGAAACACAGCCCTCTACCCCTTGGGGGAGAGGGTGGACCGAGGTGGCGTTGTCACCAGCCAGCACGGGCCGGGTGAGGGGGTCGCAACCACCGCGTTGAAACACAGCCCTCTACCCCTTGGGGGAGAGGGTGGCCCGAGATGGCGTTTTCACCAGCCAGCACGGGCCGGGTGAGGGGGTCGCAGCCACCCCGTTGAAACACAGCCCTCTACCCCTTGGGGGAGAGGGTGGCCCGAGATGGCGTTTTCACCAGCCAGCACGGGCCGGGTGAGGGGGTCGCAGCCACCCCGTTGAAACACAGCCCTCTACCCCTTGGGGGAGAGGGTGGCCCGAGATGGCGTTTTCACCAGCCAGCACGGGCCGGGTGAGGGGGTCGCAGCCACCCCGTTGAAACACAGCCCTCGCCCCCTTGGGGGAGAGGGTGGCCCGAGATGGCGTTTTCACCAGCCAGCACGGGCCGGGTGAGGGGGTCGCAGCCACCGCGTTGAAACACAGCCCTCTACCCCTTGGGGGAGAGGGTGGCCCGAGATGGCGTTTTCACCAGCCAGCACGGGCCGGGTGAGGGGGTCGCAGCCACCGCGTTGAAACACAGCCCTCGCCCCCTTGGGGGAGAGGGTGGCCCGAGATGGCGTTTTCACCAGCCAGCACGGGCCGGGTGAGGGGGTCGCAGCCACCGCGTTGAAACACAGCCCTCGCCCCCTTGGGGGAGAGGGTGGCCCGAGATGGCGTTTTCACCAGCCATCGCGGGCCGTGTGAGGGGGTCGCAGCCACCGCGCCACCCGTGAACAAGGAGTAGAAGATGCGCAAAATCATGATAGATCCGGTAACGCGGCTCGAGGGCCACGGCAAAATCGCGATCTTCCTTAATGACGATGGCGAAGTCGCGAACACCTATTTCCAGGTGCCGGAACTGAGGGGCTTCGAGCAATTCTGTGTGGGGCGGCCTGTCGAGGAAATGCCTCGCATCACGACTCGAATCTGCGGCGTTTGCCCGGAAGCGCACCACATGGCCAGCACCAAGGCTTGCGACGCGGTCTTTCATGTTGAGCCGCCGCCCGCCGGGAAGAAACTCCGCGAGCTTCTGTACTCGGCATTCTTCGTGGGCGACCATACGCTGCACTTCTACGCTTTGGGCGGACCTGATTTCGTGGTGGGGCCGGACGCGCCGGCAGGCGAGCGAAACATCCTGGGGGTCGTGAAGAAGGTTGGTCTCGATGCGGGGCATAAGGTGATCGAGCTTCGCAAGCGCGCCCAGCGCGTTGTCTCCATCATCGGCGGAAAAGCGATTCACCCGGTTACGGGCCTGCCCGGCGGCGTGGCCAAGCCGCTCAAAACCGAAGAGCGCGACGAGATTCTGGGACACACGAAGTATTTCCTCGAATTCGCGAAGTTCACCCTGGGCGTTGTCGATCAAGTGGTGCTGGGCAACAAAGCCTACGTGGACATGATCCTGAGCGACATGTACACGCACCGCGTCTACTCCATGGGGACTGTGGACGAGAACAACAAAAGCAACTTCTACGACGGAAAGATTCGCGTCGTGGACCCCGACGGGAAGGAATTCATTAAATTCGCGCCGAGCGATTATCTCCAGGTCCTGGCAGAACACGTTGAGCCTTGGACCTACCTGAAATTCCCCTATCTGAAGAAGGTCGGCTGGAAGGGTTTCGTGGATGGAAAGGACTCCGGCGTTTACCGCGCCACGCCTCTTTCCCGGCTCAACGCTTCCGACGGCATGGCGACGCCGCTCGCGCAGGAACAATACGAGCGCATGTACCAGACCCTGGGCGGCAAGCCGGTGCACCAGACGCTGGCCACGCACTGGGCCCGGGTTATCGAGCTAGTCTACGCGGCGGAGCGGGCTGCTGAACTCGCGAACGATGACGAGATCCTCAGCGACAACGTTCGAACCATTCCCACGGCCACGCCAACCGAAGGCGTGGGAAGCGTGGAAGCGCCGCGCGGCACGCTTTACCATCATTACACAACGGACGAACGAGGCATCCTTAAGAAAGTCAACCTGATCGTGGGCACGACGAACAACCACGCGCCGATTTCGATGTCAATTCGCAAGGCCGCGCAAGGCCTGATTCGCCGGGGAGTGGAAATCACGGACGGAATACTCAACCGGATCGAAATGGGTTTCCGCGCTTACGACCCCTGCTTCGGCTGCGCCACCCACTCACTGCCCGGCAAAATGCCGCTGGAAGTTCAGGTCTTTGACTCACATGGGAACTTGCTTACCTCGCGCCGACGTGACTCCGAGTAAGCCCGCAAGAACCGCGCTTGTGGGGATGGGCAACACTGCGCACGGGGATGACGGGATAGGCCCTGTCGTGGCCCGGCAAGTGTACGACCTCCTCCACTGCCACGCAGACGTTGATCTCCTCGAACATGCCGCCTCGGGCTTCAGCCTGGCTGAACGGCTGGTCGGCTACCAGCGAGCGGTCATCATTGACGCCCTCGTCGACGCGCGGGAAGAGGTGGGGACCGTGGCCCGGGTGCAGTTTCCGGAGCAGAGCGGTGCCTCCTTTTTGGGCTTCCATACGGCAGGCTTCCACGATATCCTTGCATTAGCTCGGACCCTGGGCCTGGAAGTTCCCGCGTCAATCGCGGTCTACGGGGTTGTGATCCGGGAGCCTCAGACCTTCTCCGAAAATCTCAGCGCAGAACTGGCCGAGCACCTTCCTCAAATCGTAAACGCCGTCGTGGCAGAGGAATTCCGAGAGCGCTAGGCGAGAGAGTCGTGACCGAGACGTGCCACGGCCATCCTGGCCGTGCGGCGCGGAGAGACTCTGGCGATCAGCATCACGAGATTACAAATCATCAACGTTTACCAAGACCGGTGAGCCGGGGGACAGCCATTATTCTTCATTTCTAGAACAGGAGGCGGCGCTATGGAGATTTTGAAACAAGATGCATTGAACTATCACAGCCAAGGGCGCAAAGGAAAAATCGAAGTTGCGCCCACCAAGCCCTGCTCAACCCAGTGGGATTTAAGCCTCGCCTACACCCCGGGCGTGGCTGAACCCTGCCTTGAAATCCAAGCGAATCCCGAGCTAGCTTTCGAATACACCGCAAAGGGGAACCTCGTCGCCGTGGTGACGAACGGCACGGCGGTCCTGGGTCTCGGGAATATCGGCGCCATGGCGGGAAAACCCGTGATGGAAGGAAAGGGAGTGCTGTTCAAGCGCTTCGCGGACATCGATGTGTTTGACCTTGAGGTGGGCTCCGAGAATCCCGACGACGTCATCAAGGTCTGCCAACTGCTCGAGCCCACGCTGGGTGGCATCAACCTCGAGGACATCAAGGCGCCGGAGTGCTTTTACATCGAGGAAACCCTATGCCGCACCATGTCCATTCCGGTCTTCCATGACGATCAGCATGGAACGGCAATTATTTCCGGCGCTGCCCTGCTTAATGCGCTCGAGGTCGTGGGGAAGGAGATTGGCAAAATCAAGCTGGTGGTCAATGGCGCAGGAGCGGCAGGGATCGCCTGCGCGGAGCACTATGTCCGGCTGGGTGTGACCCGGGAGAACATCATTTTTTGTGACACCAAGGGTGTTGTTTACGAAGGGCGCACGGAGGGCATGAACCCCTACAAGGCCCGGTTCGCCGCCAAGACTTCCGCGCGAACCCTAGCGGACGCCTTGAAAGACGCGGATGTCTTCGCAGGCCTCTCCGGCCCCAATTGCGTTAGCCCGGAGATGATCCGCGCGATGGCCGACCAGCCCATCATTTTTGCCATGGCCAACCCCGTGCCGGAGATCAGCTATGAGGCCGCCAAGGCTGCGAGGCCAGACGTGATCATGGCTACCGGGCGGTCCGACTATCCGAATCAAGTCAACAATGTACTTGGTTTTCCATTTATATTCCGCGGCGCGCTGGACGTCCGAGCCCGCACCATCAACGACGAGATGAAGATCGCAGCCACGCGGGCACTTGCCGCCGTAGCCAAAGAAGATGTTCCCGACGTGGTGCTGCGCGCCTACGGGGTCAACCGCCTGCATTTCGGCCCGGACTACATCATACCCAAGCCTTTCGACCCGCGTGTGCTTCTGTTTGAGGCCTCTGCGGTTGCTCAAGCCGCGATGGAGACCGGAGTGGCGCAGGTGAAGGTTGACATCGAAGCCTACCGCGAGCAACTCATTCGTCGCATGGGGCGCACGCAGGAAGTGATGTGCTCGGTGCGCCAGAGGGCCAAGGCTGCGCCCAAGCGCATCGTCTTTTCCGAGGGCGAGCACGAGAAGATCATCCGTGCAAGCTATCAACTCGTCAATCTGAAGATGGCCCACCCCGTGCTGCTCGGCCGGCCTATCGTCATCGCAGACAAGTTGCGCGAACTTAATCTCGGGAAGTTGGACGCCGAAATCATTGACCCGGCGCATTCGCCAAAGCTTGAGGCCTACGCCGAGGAATTTTACGGGCTCCGTCAGCGCCGCGGGATCACTCGCAGCGCAGCGCGCGAGATGTTGGCCAACAACAACTACTTCGGCGCCATGATGGTCCGCATGGGCGATGCGGACGGCTTTGTGGCAGGCGTCTCCCAGCATTACCCTGAAACCATCCGGCCCGCGCTGCAGGTCATTGCCATGCGCCCGGACGTTCATAAAGTCGCCGGCCTCTACGTTATCGTGACCAAGAAAGACACTTTTCTGTTTGCCGACACTACCGTCAACATCGATCCCAGCGCCGAGGATTTGGCGGAGATCGCCCTGCTCTCCGCAGAAGTGGCCGAAGAGTTCGGCATGGAGCCGAGAGTGGCGATGCTGTCGTTCTCAAATTTCGGCAGCACTCACCACCCGGTTACGGAAAAGGTGCGGCGGGCTACCGAGATCGTCAAGCAGCGGAACCCCAAGCTCATGGTGGATGGCGAGATGATGGCAGACACGGCGGTGGTGCCCGAACTTCTGGCCGAGTACCCCTTCTCGACCTTGCGGCAAAAAGCTAACATCCTGGTCTTCCCCAACCTCGAAGGCCGGCAATATCGCCTACAAGCTGATGCTGCGCATCGGAGGGGCGGAAGCTCTGGGGCCAATTCTGATGGGACTCTCGAAGCCAGTCCACGTGCTGCAACGCGGCTCGACTGTCGAAGAAATCGTCGATGTAGCAGCCCTGACTGTTGTCAACGCCCAAGAGAACGCCGGCCAGGCTAGCGAGCGGCGCTCCAAGATTACCGCCGCATGACACGTAGCAAGGCCATCTTGGCCATGCTACTACCACGGGCGAGTTTGCTCCTTGTGGCATGGCCATCTTGGCCATGCTGCAGCACGGGCAGGATGCCCGTGCCACGACACGTCACACGCTGCCTTTGCCAACCCATTTCCAGTTCTCAAGTCCGGCGCGTTTCGGGTTGTTCAGAACATAATCAACCTGCCGCCTGAAGTCGTCCTCATCCCGAATCAAGTGGTCATAGGGTTCAGGCTGCCAGAACTGACCGGTCCTTCCGATTTGGCGGTTCGCTTCGAGGCCACTGAAAGATTTCCAGGAATGCGCAATTTCCGAAATCTCGTAACCCGGAAGCGGTTGGGTCACCGCGTGTACATGGTTGGGCATGACACACCAAGCAGCCAGCCGGTAGCGTCTCCCCTCAAAGTGCAGAAGCGCACCGGCAACGAGCCCTGCCACATCGTCTCTTCGCATCCAGCAGGAACCCGCTCCGGCGTCCAGGTATGCTTCGACCTTCTTGGAGAAAAGCCCATCCAACCTACTCTCTTCCGTCAGGGTCAGCGAGCGGTTCATTTGTCGGGCGGTCTTCACAATGTCGAGGCGCTCGAACTCCCAGACTTGCACGACCGATTTCGGCAGCGAGTCAGCGAGGCGAAAGGTAATCGCATAAGTCGCGCCTTCCCGGGTCCAGTGCGGAAGGTATGCACCGTGGCGGATTTTGATACCGTGCGGATTGACCTGAGTTCTCTTCATGCGTCCTTGTGGTATGGCCATCCTCTGGCTATGCTACTACCACGGGCAGGATGCCCGTGCCACCAGCGCTACTCCTGTTGCTTGGGGACTCGCGACTGCCACCATAGCCAGACCACCACGCCGAGCATACCCAGCCAGCCGAGCAGCCTCACTGCGGCAGCGATAGAGGTGTCGTGCCCGAGCACGTCAAGTTTGCCAAACATGTAAGCCCAGTCGTGCTCGACGGAATCGGCATCGCCCACCGTGACCAGGGGCAACACCTGCCGCCGGGCGTCGGCCATGTAAGTCGCGATGTTGAGGAAGTTCTCGAAAAAGAAGAAGACTGCGAAGACCGTTCCTGGAACTTGGCGTTGGATTACGAAATATAACGCAATCGCAAAGGGAACGAAGAGTTGGAGGATAGTGCCGCCCATCACGCCCAGTGTCTGACCAAACCAGCCGAATAAAAGGTGCCCGCCTTCGTGGATCGGCAAGAAGACGTAATCGGAAAGCAAGAACTTGCCGCTATTGACAGCCGCATAAATCATGAAGAGAAGGTAGAAGATCGTCCACGCGACGGTCGCCGGTTTCGAAACCGGCTCCCAATCTTCGTCGAGGCGTTCCAGAAATTCCATCGAGTTCAAGCCTCCGTGTGGCGTCCGATTGTATCCTCAGAATAGGGGATCCGCCATGCCAATCCCGGCGCGCGATGAGGTTGTTTCCCGCTTGGTGTATACTTTCAGCCGCCGAGTTGTCCAACACGGAAAGGATGCAATCCTATGGCAGAAACCCGCCTTGTCAAAGCCCGCGTGCTGATGGCCGCGTTGTGCGCCTTGCTGTTTTGTTTACCGATTGTCCAGGCGCAGGAAGAAGACCAGCAGAAGAACCCTTACCAGAGTGAGTTGTCGCGGTTGCATGCCATGTTCGCCGAGACTCTTACCGACTGGCAGGCCCATCCGGACAACCTCCCTCACGGCGAGGACCCGGGCTTGAGCGATGCCGGTTGGGAGCCCGTTCGGGTCTCTACGCCGTGGGGAAGCGGCCCCGCGTGGTTCCGGCGCTGGGTTGAAATCCCACAGTCGATGGGAGGCTACAGCATTCGAGGCGCGCGTCTTCGGCTGGACCTGCGCGCGAGCGCGGACGGTTCCTCGCAAGTGCGTGTCTTTTTCAATGGCGCGCTCGTGGAGATGGCGTCCAATGAAACCCAGCAACCCATCCTGCTGACCGAGCGAGCCGAGCCTGGCCAGAAGATCCTGGTGGCCGTCAACGTTCCCGCCGCGACCGGTCCTGCACGCATCGAGAACGCCGAGTTGCTGGTTGACTACCCCGCCGGCCGCCCTGACCCCGCCCTGCTTTATGAAGAGATTCGATCCGGGTACGCCTTGATTCAAGCCCTCTCGACCGGCCAGCCGGAAAGAGCCAAGCAACTCGAGGACGCCGTCCACGCCATCAATTTCTCGTCGCTCGAGCACGGCGACCAGCAGGGGTTCGAGAATTCAATACGAGCCTCGGAGGAGAAACTGCAGCCTATTGGGGACTGGGCCAAGCAGTTCTCAATCCGTGCCGTGGCCAATTCGCACATTGACATGGCCTGGCTCTGGCCCTGGACTGAAACAGTCGAGGTAGTGCGTAACACCTTTGGCACGGTTCTGCAATTGATGCGTCAATACCCGGATTTCATTTACGCCCAGTCGGCCTCGCAGGACTACGTCTGGATGGAAGAAAAGTACCCCGATCTGTTCAAAGAAATTCAACAACGAGTGAAGGAGGGCCGGTGGGAGGTGGTGGGAGGCATGTGGGTCGAGCCTGACCTCAACATGCCCTCCGGAGAGTCGCTGGTCCGGCAAATCCTGATCGCCAAACGCTACTTCCAGCAAAAGTTCGGGGTGGATGTACGCATCGGATGGAACCCCGATTCCTTCGGCTACAACTGGCAACTGCCGCAGATTTACAAGCGCTCCGGGCTCGATTACTTCGTGACGCAGAAGATGTCATGGAACGACACCACCAAGTTTCCCTATAAGCTTTTCTGGTGGCAATCGCCCGATGGCAGCCGGATTCTCACTTACTTCCCGCACGATTATGTGAATGGCGTTGATCCCGTACGCGGTTCGCAAGACGTGGCCGAGATGGTTCCCGCCACGCGCTCACCCGAAATCCTGCACCTTTTCGGAATAGGCGACCACGGAGGCGGCCCCACGCGCACGATGCTCGACTCCGCCGCCCGCTGGCAGGACCGCCCCAACACCTTTCCCAAGCTGACCTACGGCACCGCCCAGTCGTTCTTCAGTGACCTCGAGAAAAACCTCGACCAGCTCAAGGTGCCCACATGGAACAATGAACTCTATTTTCAGTACCACCGCGGCGTGATGACCACGCAATCCGAAACCAAGAAGCGCATTCGTCAAAGCGAAGAACTGCTTATGAACGCGGAGAAGTTTTCTTCACTCGCCATGCTCGACGGGCAGAACTATCCGCAGGAGGAGCTGAATAACGACTGGAAGAAAGTGCTGTTCGACCAATTCCACGACATCATGCCGGGCTCGGGGATTGCCATTAACTACGTTGACGCGGCGCGTGACCAAGCTGTTGTGGGATTGTCCGGCCACAAGATTCTCTTGAGCTCGCTCGAGACGCTCACTGCCCGCATCAATACTGAAGGCCAGGGCGTTCCCATGGTTCTGTTCAATTCGCTCAGTTGGGATCGCACAGATGTGGCTGAAGCCGAAGCGCAGTTTCCGTCCGCCCTTGCCCCCCAGGGCAACGTCGAGGTGCGCGATGCGGCCGGCGCGGTTCTTCCCTCGTCCGTAATATCCCGCGACGACGCGACGCATTCCGTCAAGGTCAGGTTCGTGGCCAAGTCGGTGCCGGCCATGGGGTACAAAGTTTTCCACCTTGTGCCCATGGCGCGGTTGCGTTCCGCCACGACTTCGCTCAAGGCCGGCGCAGAGGCTATCGAGAATGAATTCGTCAGCCTCAAAGTGGATCCCAAGACGGGATGCATTACGAGTTTGGTTAATAAGAGCGATGGAAAGGAGGCCTTGGCCCCTGGCGCCTGCGGCAACCTCCTCCAGACGTTCGTTGACAAGCCCAAGGATTACGACGCCTGGAACATCGACGCCAACTTCGAAGACAAGAAATGGGACCTGATGGACGCGGAGGAAGTGAAGTTGGTTGAGAATACACCCGTGCGCGCGGTGATTCGGGTAAGAAAGAAGTTCCAGAATTCAACGTTTACCCAGGACATCTGCATGTACCCGGGCGTGCCGCGCGTGGATGTCAACATGCAGGCTGACTGGCACGAAAAGCATATCCTGCTGAAGGTCGCCTTCCCGGTGAGCGTCCAAAGCAATTTCGCCACTTACGAAATCCCTTACGGGAATATCCAGCGGCCTACCACCCGGAACACTCCGGAAGAAAAAGCCATGTTTGAGGTGCCGGCGCAGCGCTGGGGCGACCTCTCCGACGCAAGTCACGGCTTCAGCCTGCTGAACGCGAGCAAGTATGGGTACGACGCCAAGGGAAACGTCATCCGTCTCTCCCTGCTGCGCTCGCCCGCCGATCCCGACCCGCACGCCGATGAGGGCTTCCACGAATTCACTTACGCCCTCTATCCACACGCCGGCGACTGGAAAGCCGCAGAGACGGAGCGGCGCGGCTTCGAACTTAACTACCCTCTCATTTCCGTCTCGGCCGACCCCCACCAGGGCGCACTTCCAGCTTCGTACTCCTTCGTCCGGATCGAACCCCCGAACGTGATCCTGACCGCCGTGAAGAAGGCTGAAGACGACGCCTCGCTAGTCTTCCGCTTCTTCGAATTTGAAGGGAAAGCGGGAGAGGTTCACCTGCATTTCCCCGAAGCCGCGAGCCAAGCCGCGCAAGTGAACTTGATGGAAAAGCAGGACACACAACTCCCGCTTCAGGATGGGGGCAAAACAGCTAGTGTGAGCGTCCATCCTTATGAGATCGTGACGGTCAAGGCCCGGCTCGGCAGCAAACCGAAATAGGGAGAACCCGCCGGGACGCCTGTGAGAGAGAAACGCATGGAATGAATCTCTCGAGGGCTGTTCCCGGCAGGTCCGCTAGCCGTCAAGCAGGCTGGATATCGGAGACGTGAATGGTGCTGGTGGCGACGTCGAGTGTTCCCAGCACCCTTACGGTCTTTCCTTCGAATTGCTTGGCTTTGTCCTCATTGTCCAGGTAAAACCCGGTGCCTTTCTGCTTGTCAGTAAGCAAAGCATACCGGCCGGCTTGAGTCTTCACAACCATGCCAACGAATGAATTGGCCTTTTGGCTGGGCTCCGCTGGCTGTTGGGCCGGTTGCTGGGCTTGGGCTTGCGCACGCAGGGTGGGAATTGATGGAGAGATCCCCAGCATAAGAACTAACGCAAGCAATCCTAACCAGAGAATGTTCCGTTTCATGCAAAGCCTCCTTGAGGTTCGTTTCCTCACTCGGGTCAGACGAAGCAAGGGCGAGGCCAAAGCATCGCCCACGTCACCCACCCGTTGATAAGGCTAAGCTTGCCTCAACAACGGTCAGTCAACACCGGTAAGATTTACAGACGGGAGAGTAGAATCTTCCAGGACGATTAAGGGCGGGTTCCGCGTGGTGGCTTGGTTGGCGAGGTCTGGAAGCGGATGAACCGGCCTTGGCGCTTTCGAGCACCTCGGGAACCAGCCTGGAGCCGCTTCACTAGTTCGGGCCGGGAGGCGATTTCCGTCATCTCGGCGTCGTCCACAAAGCTGCTTTCAACCAGGTGCTGCAGCGCTGCATTTTCTATCAGGTTGGCGAGGGATCGCCTTTCGGCCTTGGCCGCTCGGACGAAGGTCCGATAGGTCTCATCATCCAACCGCATTGTCAGGGTCTTGGGCATCGACAAGCCTCTTCAAAAGCATTCATTCCGCCATCGACGCTCGGCCTCGCGGCGCACTGCGGGAAGAAGCAGCAGACGGATCAGCAACATGCCTACGCCAAAAGTGCGGTAGTAACGCCGGAACTTGGCGTTTGCCTCTCCATCTGTGCCCGCCGCCCTGGTTTCGGTTGAGAATCCACAACGCGTGTCGTCCAAGGGGTCCGCTTCCATCGTCCAGACGATCTTGACCTGACCGGGTTCGGAGTAGGCAGCGAAGCATTCGGGTGAGATGGGCCTCATGACCACGTTGGCCTGCCAGGGCTGACAGACGGTACCGGCGACGATCCAACGATCCTTTTCATGAGCGAGGATGCCCCAGCCGATGTGTAGTAATTCCTCGAGGAAGCCGCGCGACCAATCAGTCCCTTTTCCCTTGGCGCCCAGGATCATCGCCCGCAACCAGAAGATGGCGCGCACGAGCGGCGCGGAACGCAGGTCGAAGGTCCGAGCCGTTTCGAGCACGAGTGCCGCAGGCGCGCGCACCACTGTCTCGTGCCGGTGCCGCATCGCCGGGTGGGGGATGAACCGATCGAGAAGGGCTGAAATTGGGCAGGTTGAAGCCATGAGTCGGTTCTGGAGGCGCACAAAGTGGCGGGGGTGCGTCGCAACGATCACAATCCAACAAGGCGAAACGGGCAGGAAGCCGACCGCTCCCCTATCGGAGCCGTCAACCGCCGCCCGAGGGCGCGCACGCGCCGGCAGCGGGACTGCTTGTGGGGCCGGCGGTGGCGAAGGTGGAGAAAATCTGCTCGACCCGCTTGCCTCCGCATTGGGGGCACTCGGGCAGTTCCTCTGTGCGCCTCAGAACGAGTTTCTCGAAAACGTGGCCGCAGTTGGGACAAGTGTATTCAAAGATTGGCATGGTAGAACGTGCTCACTTCTTAGTCTTAGGAATGATGTCGCAACTTTCCGGGTTGTGGTTCTCCTCCCGGGAGGACAAGCGGCGCGCTCAAGTATAGCGTGAGATTCCCGGTATGCGTGGCAGTACCAGGAACCAAACCACTAGAAAGAGAACGTAGATCAAGAGATCTCGCATAAACAAAATCGAAGGCGTCGCCTGAGGCG
Organism: uncultured Acidobacteriota bacterium; assembly: GCA_963770415.1. GTDB lineage: Bacteria > Acidobacteriota > Terriglobia > UBA7540 > UBA7540 > CAVROP01. Next base: position 19,424 of record CAVYPU010000004.1, on the reverse strand, counting down.
AGCCATTCATGCCACCGCCGGAGCAGTCTTCACAGGTCGCTCATCGAAGGGAGTCCAATCACGGCATGCATAGCCTGTGTAAATCTGCCGGGGGCGCGCGATCTTCTGCTCAGGATCCTTGAGCATCTCTTCCCACTGTGCGAGCCAGCCGACCGTGCGCGGGATGGCAAAGAGAACCGTGAACATTTCCGGCTGGAAGCCCAAAGCCTGATAGATGATCCCGGAGTAGAAGTCCACGTTGGGATAAAGCTTGCGTTTTACAAAATAATCGTCCTGCAAAGCGATACGCTCGAGCTCGAGCGCAATTTCAACCTTGGGATTCCTTCCCGTAATCTCGAAGACTTGGTCGGCAGCCCACTTGATGATCTTGGCGCGCGGATCGTAATTCTTGTAAACGCGATGCCCGAATCCCATCAGTCTTACTGCGTCCACTTTTGACACGTTCGATGTAGGCAGGAACTCTGTCCTTGGACCCGATTTCATCCAGCATCTTCAGTACTTCTTCATTGGCGCCGCCATGCAGAGGTCCCGAAAGAGCCGCCGCAGCGGCGCCGACGCAAACAAACGGGTCGGCCAGTGAACTGCCCACGGCGCGCATGACATTGGTGCTGCAATTCTGTTCGTGGTCGGCGTGAAGAATAAACAGAATATCCAGGGCCTTGGACAGGACGGGATTGGCGCGGTACTTGGGCTCGACCATCTTCCACAGCATGTTCATGAAGTTTTCTGTGTAGCTGAGGTCGTTGTCCGGATAAACATAGGGATAACCGAGGCTGTGGCGGTAGATGTGGGCAGCGATCGTTGGCACCTTCCCGATAAGGCGCTGAATCTGCAGGGCGCGGTTCTCGGGATCGTGCACCTTGCGGGCCTCCGGGTAAATGGTAGCGAGTGCAGCGACCGAACTGATGAACATGCCCATCGGGTGGGCGTCGTAACGAAAGCCCTCGAGGAATTTCTTCGTGGTCTCGAGCAGCATGGTGTGATGAGTGATCTTGTTCGTCCATTCCGTTAATTGAGCGGAGGTAGGAAGCTCACCAAATAAGATGAGATAGGCGACCTCAAGAAAAGTGCATTTCTCGGCGAGCTGCTCGATGGGATATCCGCGGTAGCGCAATATGCCCTTGTCCCCGTCGATGAAGGTCACCGCACTTTGGCAGGAGGCGGTATTCATGAAAGCCGGATCGTAGGTCATCATTCCGAAGTCATCGGGATGGGTCTTGATCTGTCGCAAGTCCATAGCCCGAATGGTGCCCTTGAAAATCGGCACTTCGCAAGACGTTTCGTTGCGATTATCCACCAAACTTACGGTTTCCTTTGCCACGGCACTTCTCTCCTTTTGGCAGTTAAGACGAGCGTTAAACCCTCAGCCCTGCAATTTCCCGCCGCTAGACGTGAGCTCTTGAAGGCAACCTGGAATTGTAACCTGATTGAGAGCACCTTTTCAAAATCAGATTGTTTGAATCAGGCTGCTTGGGGCGTATTTTCCTGGGCAATGTCCGGCAGGATTTCAAAGGTCGTTTCAATCTTCGCCGTCTTCGAGATCATGGCGCCCACGGCACAGTATTTCGTCTCGGAAAGATGAATGGCTCTTTCGACCGCCTCAGGAGAGATAAGACCCCGAAGCCGATGTTTGATCTCAACCCGCGTGAAGTAGGCAGGCGGCTCCGGATTCTGATCGGCGTGAAGCTCGATTTCGTAGCCGGTAACCACCTGGCGTTTTTTGCGCAGGATGCTGATGACATCAAAGCCGGTGCAAGCCCCCAGCGCCAGCAAGGCCAGCTCGATGGGTTTGGCCCCTGTGTGGCCTATCGCATCATCAATCACGACGGCGTGGCCGCTCCCAGACTCCGCCACGAACTGCCTGCCCTCGCCCTCGACTGTAGTCAGTCGCAACTTCCCTTCGATCATGGTCCACCTCAATCATTTTGCCCTTATCTCATCCAATTCCCCACAAGATAGGGCTTGCCTTATTTTAGAGCAACGCGAGGGCCAATGGACGGCAACTCGACCTCTTGATGGATTTGCCGTATGCCTTGCACTGCGCGTTTCTCTCCTCACCACCACAAATGCATTTTTCGGACATAGGTAACAGATTCTTATCGTCTCGCTCAACCCATATTCCTGAACACCTTAGTGGGCAGGCCAGCCATCCTCCACACCACAGAGTGTGAGCTTATATCCTGACGTTCCGCAAGGCCTGGGCGGCCATTTCCGGAAGCAACGCGTTGTAATAGACCTCTTTCAACGCGTAAGACTTCGCTTTGGAGGGAACGACCGGAAGGATTTCCACGTGCCAATGGTAATCCTCTGCCAGCGTCTTCCAAATGCCGCTACTTTGGAACTTCGCACTAATGTTGGGCGAACTGTGGAGAACCAAGTGGTGAGCGGGGGAGACCGACTCAAGGCGCAAGAGCACGGATTTCAACAGGCGAGCGAAACGAAGCTGCTCATCCCAGGAAGTCAGGTCTTCTTCGAACGAGCAATTATGCCGTAGGGAAAGCAGCCATGTTTCATAGGGCACGCGCGCGGCAAACGGGCAGAATGCTACGAACGGATCGAGTTGTTCCACGATGCGATTCTTCTGCGCGAGCTCCTGAATCGCGATATCGCAAATCAGGCAACGTTCTTTGATCCCGAAGTATCGCAGGGAGGATCGCAGTTCGTAGCCGACTCGTCTGGGAATGAAGGGGGTCGCAGTGATTTCGGAGTGCGGGTGTTCGATTTCGCCGCCCGCCAAGGCGCCTTGGTTACGGAACACCGTTACGTACCTGAAACGCCGGTCCTTCTTCAAATCGTTCACCCTGGCGAGATAAGCGCACAGAACCTGGGCAACATTTTCATCCGTCTGGCGCGAAAGCTGTAAATTGTGGTCGGGACTTTCCACTACAACTTCGTGCGCCCCCAGGCTGCGCATTTTGTCGTAGATGCCCTCGGCACGGCGCTGCGGGTCGCCCTCGATGCGGTAGATCGGTTTCAGATGCGGGGTGACCCGGACCTGCCAGGGTGACCTGCCGCCCGGATACTCATAGAGGGTTTGGGGCGATAAGGACTCCTGATTTGGGCAAAAGGGGCAAGGAGCACCCTTGGGCAGGGGGTGGGTGTTGACCTCGTCTTCCAGATTCACCCAGCTTTGCGTGATGGGATCTCTTCGAAGCTGCATAGTTCCTCCCTTCAGGCGTCGGTGTGCCGGTCCTCATTGAAAATCCTCAGACAAGAAACACGACCCACGGGCCAAGAGAAGCGTGGCTCCAATGCATTATCCAGAGCAAGGAAGTAGTGTAAAGAATCGGAAGTTCGTTTACAAAATGCTCATCGATCCGCGGCTCTTTTTCAATGCTGCCTGGAACGAAGGGCATTTGGGGGAGCGCACGAGCCGGTGATAAACGTGGATTGCGGCGGTTCGCCGGCCCGGGCCGAAGCCCCGTTAGATTTATACATCATATTTCCACTTGGTTCCAGGCATCTGACAGGATTCGGAAGGTTTGTGAAGTGAATTTGAGGTAGTATTAGAAGATACAGACTTGGCCTCGGCCTTTTCTGCCGCGGAGGATCTTACATGAATACTACCGAACTCGATCAGTACAAGCAGGTACTGTTGGCGAAGCGGCAGGAACTGACCCAGACACGAAATGGATTTCAAAGCCCCGCTCCCTCCTCGGTCGGCGAGAAGGGCGACATAGTGGACCATGCAGCCGCGGCACACGATGCCGACTTGCAAGTGCGTTTGCGTCAGACTGACAGCAAACTATTGCGCGCCATCGACGAGGCGCTGGGGCGAATCGAACGCCACACCTTCGGAGTGTGCCAGTCCTGTATGAAGCCGATCTCTCCTGCCCGGCTGGTCGCCGTGCCGTGGTCGCGCCTGTGCCGGGAATGTAAAGAGAAGGAAAGCAGTAGCTAGTGGCTGGTAAGAAGCCGACACCTGTTTCGCTTGCCGCCGTGACGCCGCGCCAGGGGCTAGCCGCTCCGCATCCGCTTCGGCTCGATTTCCGAAGTTGGTTTTGGCGCTCCCAGGCCAACTCGTTCAATCTGAATTGCCTGCCCAGTTAACCTCGAGAACGGAAGGGGAGTTTGGATTCTTCGGAAGTAACCCCTCACCCGTCTCGCACCGGCTGATGACGACGCCGGCTGCGGGACCCTCTCCCGCGCGGGCGGGAGAGGGGGACGGGGGAGAGGGAGGTCCGCCGAACCCACGGCTCGGAAGCTGTGGGCTACACGCTGCCGCCCCTGACGGGGCTGCGGAGGCGTCCGCAGGCGCCTCGAAGGCTTGGCGCAGAACTCTAAGATTGAAGGAACGAAGCGGGAATGTCATTGAAAACAAAGGACAAGGTAAAAAAGTCAAGGAGTTAAGGAGTCGAGGAGTTCAGGAGTGGAAGACCAATAACCGCCCGCGATCACCTAGGTCGGCCTGCAGCGTGGAAGGCGGCAGGCTACTCCTCGACTTCTCGACTCCTCAACTTCTCGACTCGGGATTTCTGCGGAACGAAGCGGGAATGTCATTGAAAACAAAGGACGACTGTGAAAAACTTAGGAGCGAAACCGCGGCCTCGGCAGCGGGTGGCAATTGGATTATGCGCCAGAGGCGCGCCGACAGCGCAACCACAACACCATGTCTAAACCTTGCCTGATGATTGTAGCCGGCGAGCGCTCCGGCGACCTTTACGGAGGGGAGCTTGCCCTTTCACTGCGTGAACGGTTGCCGGAACCGGAGCTCTTCGGCTGCGGCGGTGAGGCGATGCGCCGGGCTGGTGTAAACACTGTCATCGACGCCCACGAGCTCACCATGATCGGTATCACGGAAGTCGCGAGCGGGCTGCCGCGAGCTTACCGCGCCTTCCACGCATTGCTCGCGGAGGCAGACAAGCGCCGGCCGCAGGTTGCCGTGCTGATTGATTTTCCCGATTTCAACCTGCGGCTCGCGAAGCAGCTCAAACGAAGAGGGATCCGCGTCGTCTATTTCGTAAGCCCGCAGGTCTGGGCGTGGCGTAGCGGGCGGTTGCGGCAGCTCAAGGCTCGTATCGACAAGATGCTGTGCATTTTTGATTTTGAAGAGGGCATTTACCAGAAAGCCGGAATTCCAGTGGAATACGTCGGGCACCCTCTGGTCGATCTTGTGCGGCCTCGGCTGACGCGGGAGCAGTTCTTTGGCGAGGTCGGCCTCGACCCCGCAACCACCACCGTAGCGTTACTTCCGGGCAGCAGGCAAAAGGAAGTGAGCAGCATCTTGCCGAATATGCTCAAGGCGGCCGAGCGGCTTTCGAGTAGCCGCAAGGTGCAGTTTGTGGTGGCCGCGGCGCCGACACTTGACGCCCCATGGGTGGAAAAGACCCTTGTCGAACCCCATGCGGGATCTGCACGCATCCGCGTCGCCGGCCACGTCACCTACGACGCGCTCAAACACTGCGATGTAGCCCTAGTGGCGAGCGGTACCGCCACGCTCGAAGCGGCCCTATGTGAACGTCCGATGGTGGTGGTTTACCGGGTGTCGAGTCTGACATACCGGCTCGGTAGGCTGCTCGTCCATGTCCCGTTCTACTGCATCGTCAATATCCTCGCCGCTAAGCAGATCGTCCCCGAACTCATCCAGAGTGAATTCACACCTGCAAAGGTCGCCGCTCAGGTAGAATACTTGCTGGACAACTCCCAGGCACGCGATGAGATGGCGCAACAGTTGCGCTCCGTCAAGGCGCGCTTGGGCGCCGGGGGAGCCATTGGGCGGGCTGCGGATGCGGTAGTGGGCAGGATGCGGGATGATAAAGCAGGATTCAGGATTCAGGATTCAGGATTCAGGGTTTGACGTCGCCGTATCCTCGCTTGTATGCCACTCGCAGGATGCGGGATGATAAAGCAGGATTCAGGATTCAGGGGTTGACGCCGCCGTGTCCTCGCTTGTATGCCACTCGCAGGATGCGGGATGATAAAGCAGGATTCAGGATTCAGGATTCAGGATTCAGGGTTTGACGTCGCCGTATCCTCGCTTGTATGCCACTCGCAGGATGCGGGATGATAAAGCAGGATTCAGGATTCAGGGGTTGACGCCGCCGTGTCCTCGCTTGTATGCCACTCGCAGGATGCGGGATGATAAAGCAGGATTCAGGATTCAGGATTCAGGGTTTGACGTCGCCGTATCCTCGCTTGTATGCCACTCGCAGGATGCGGGATGATAAAGCAGGATTCAGGATTCAGGGGTTGACGCCGCCGTGTCCTCCCTTGTATGCAACTCGTTGGCTTGGCGAGTAATCCAATCGAATATGATGATTCAGTTTTGTGGGTTCAGATCAAAAGTTGCGGAGGTTTGTGGGCTGACGCAAAAGCAAGTCTAGGAGGCATTCGACGAGTACGATTATTGAGGCCTGAATCCTGAATCCCGAATCCTGAATCCTGATTTTGGGGAGCAATTTATGAGCTCAGTTCGTAAGCTGCTGGTGAGGGCGTTGCCGTGGGTATTGGCGGCGGGGCTGACTGCGCCTGCGGCGTTTGCCCAGTCCGCGACGCCGCGGTTTGAGGTGACGAATTACGCCATCACGGCGGAGCTTTTCCCTTCCACACACCTGCTTTCGGCCAATGTGCGGATCGATTTCGTTCCGCAAGCCGACCTCACCACCATGAGCTTCGAGCTCAACAGCAGTTTGCGAGTTGAGAGCGTGAAGGACTCGACGGGCAAGGATTGCAGCTTTAAGCAGGAGGGCCTGATTCTAGTCATCGATTTCCTGTCCCCTGTCCCGCCGGCAAAGCCCGCTTCAGTCACTGTGAAGTACGGTGGCATGCTGGCTACCGCGGACGGCAGTCCTGTAGAGAACTTGAAGTTGGCTTACATCGGAACTGAAGGCAGTTACTTGCTCTATACGGGGCGATGGTTCCCTGTCAGCGATTATGGCGTGAATCGCTTTGCCGCCAGCATGAGCATCACGGTGCCCTCGGAGGAAATCGTGATTGCCTCGGGAAAGCCCTCGGCGCCCGCGCGCGAGGCCGGCAAAGTGACGTACAACTTCCAATATCAGCAGCGCTCGTTTCCCGGGACGGTGATTGCGGGGCGCTACGTGGTGCAACCCGCGACGGCCGTAGGCGCTGACATTACCCTTTACATGAAGCCCGGCCACGAAGGCTTCGCCGCCAATTACGGGCAGACTGCAGCCAGGATCATGGCATTCTTCTCCGACAAGTTCGGGGGCTTGCCGAACGGCCACCTGGACATCACGGAAATCGAGGATGGAACGGTCAACGGGTATAGCTCGCCGGGCGTGGTGGCGCTGGCCTCGCGCCTCTTCTCGACGCAGATCAAGTACGAGCCGCTGGCGCAGCAGATCGCCTATCAATGGTGGGGCGGGATGGTAAGCCCCGCAACGCGCAATGATGTGTTTCTGGAAGATGGCCTCGCGACCTATTGCGCAGCCCTCTACGTGCAGGACACTGCCGGTGAGACTGCCTTCGAAGACCGCATGCAGGAAGTGGAGATCGGCTCACTGACCCATGAAGAAGTCGTTCCCATCTCTCAGTCGGCGCACTTGCACGAGTTCACGCCGGAATACCAGTCGATTGTCTTCCAGAAAGGCGCGATGGTGTTCCACATGTTGCGCTGGATCGTGGGCGACGAGGCGTTTCTCAAGACGCTGCAGGCCATGTGCAAGCAATACGCCTGGAAATCAATCTCCACCGACGAGTTTCAGAAGCTGGCGGAGACCGAATCCAAGCAGCAGTTAACTTACTTCTTCGCGCAATGGGTGAGCTCGACAGGCGTACCGCAATTCAAGCGCACCTGGGCGGTTTACAAGACGGCCAAGGGCTATCAGGTAATGGGCAAGATCACACAAGACCTGGACCTCTTCCGCATGCCCGTCGAGGTCCGCGTAGTTACTGAAGGGACGCGGCCCGTGAACGACCGCATCGACATGGTGGGCACGACGGCGGACTTTACGGTCAATACGCGAACCAGGCCGGTGCGCGTGGTGGTCGACCCCGCGAGCCGCATCCTCAAGTACGACGAGAAGATCAAGTTCCGGGTAGAAATGGCGCGCGGCGACCAACTTGCTGCAGAGCAGGCCTATCTCGAAGCGGTTAAGCAATACAATGCGGTGCTCGAGATCAATAAGAACAGCTCGCTTGCACACTACCGGCTCGGAGAAATCTGGTTCAAGTTGCGGAACTACACCGCGTCGATGGAAGAGTTTCGCCGGGCGCTCGATGGCGACCTGGACCCGAAATGGACCAATGTCTGGAGCCTGCTGAATCTGGGAAAGATCTTCGACGCGACAGGCCAGCGCGACCGGGCGCTCAATGAGTACCAGCGGGCGCTGCAAACCAACGACAATACTCAGGGCGCGCTCGACGAAGCCAACCAGTACGTCAAGAAACCGTACACCCCGGAAAACAAGACGCCGAGTTGAGCTTATTACACCCGCAGCAGTGGCTTTATAAGAGACCTTCCCGCCGAACTTGTGGCACCAATATTGCACGCCTGTCCGCCTGTTGTGTCTTTCCAAGCAAGGACCATCGCTCCCGAATCCCAACCTCATGCGTTGCATAGGCCTAGAACTGTCCTGGTGCATAGTATGAGCCGCCACTTTGACAGGCTTGGGTCGATAGGCACCCCGGCTACATGGGCCAAGTTGGCACCTGTGTGTATTCGCGCAACCTTGAAAAAGGAAGGCGTCGGGTGTAGATTAGGACGCGTTTTTGGTACGGAGAACAGAAATCCTCATTCAAGTATTCCTAGAGGAGTGAATCATCATGGCTGAAACAACGAGCGACCAACACTGGATCAGTTCGCCATCTAAGCCGATGTCATTGATACTATTATGCTTGCGGATTGCGGTGGGCTGGCATTTCCTCTACGAAGGCCTCGCCAAGCTGCTGATCCCAGGCTGGACCTCGGCGCCGTATCTATTATATTCAAACGGCCTCTTTTCCGGCTTCTTCCACTGGCTCGCCTCTAGCCCCGGTTTGCTGAAGGCGGTCGATCTCCTGAATATCTGGGGTCTAACTCTTATCGGCTTGGCGCTCATCCTCGGCTGTTTCTGCCGCCTCGCCAGCGTTTCGGGCATCCTGCTTCTGGCGCTTTACTACTTCGCCCACCCTCCTTTCATCCAGGGGGAGTTTCGAATCCCTCTTGAGGGGCATTACCTGTTCATCGACAAGAACATCGTGGAGGGGCTGGCGTTGCTGGTGTTTCTGGCGCTCCCTTCAAGCCAACTGTGGGGGCTGGGCGGCTTCTCGAACGCATGCGCGCGCGGAAGCCTGTGAAGCCTGTGGGCGAGCCGGGGAAAGTCTCAGAAGAACCGGCAGGGCTGCTGAGCCGCAGGAAGACGCTCGAGGATCTGATCGCGTTGCCGGTCCTGGGAGTGATGGGTTACGCGTCGCAGAAGAAGTACAAGTGGGAGAAGGTGCATGCCATCACCGGCGCCACCATCAAGGTTCAGGAAGTAAGCCTGAAGGACCTTAAGGGCACGCTGCCTCAAGGCAACCTGGGGAAATTCAAAGTGAGCCGGCTGATTTTGGGGGGCAACCTGATCGGCGGCTGGTCCCACGCCCGGGACATGATCTATGCCTCCACCCTGTTCAAGGCCTACAACACGGACCGCAAGGTTTTCGAAACCCTTGAGACCTCCGAGCAGGCGGGGATCAACACATTCCTGGTGGTTAACATCCAGATGCCGCTATTCAAAAAGTACAAAGCGTACACCGGCTCGAAGATGCTGACCATCTGCCAGGTGTACCCCACCGTGGAAGATCCCAAGACGGACATCGACAAGGCCATCGACAATGGCGTTGACATCATGTACGTGCAGGGCGCTTACTCGGAGCGCTACGTAGCCAAGGGGCAGATCGACCTGCTGGGCAAGGCGCTAGACTACATGAAGAGCCAGGGGTACTTCGCTGGCATCGGCGGGCACTCCATCCAGGTGCCCATCCTGTGCGAGAAGGGCGGGCTCGAACCCGATTTCTACATGAAGACCCTGCACCACGACAGTTACTGGTCGGCCCATCCGCGCGAGAACCGGGTGGAGTTCTCGATGATCAAGACCAACCCGGACCACAACCAGTGGCACGATAATATGTTCGACCTGTTCGCCGACCAGACGGTCGAATTCATGCACACCGTCAAGCGGCCTTGGATTGCCTTCAAGGTGCTGGCGGGCGGCGCGATCCAACCCAAAGACGGCTTCAAGTACGCGTTCGAGAATGGCGCCGACTTCATCTGCGTCGGCATGTTTGACTTCCAGGTTGTCGAGGACGTGAACATCGCCGTCGATGTGCTGTCCAATATCAAGGACAGCAACCGGAAGCGGATCTGGTGCGCGTGAAGCTGGAAAGTTGAGGGGGTAGGGGGACGGCTTGCCGTCCCCTTCGAGCGGGCCGTTGGCCTGCACGTAGGGCAAGCCCTACCCCTTCTCGACTTGTTTCAGGAACCTTGATGCACGTTTGGATTATCGTGGCCGCCATCGTGGCTTGCCTGTTGCTCGCCTTGGGCATCGCCGCCCGTTTTTTTCCTCGCGCCGAACTGCCAAGCTGCACCGCGCGCTCCATGGGAGGGCGCGTCACGCTTACAGTGGGCGCCCGCTATTCCCGCCGCATTGACACCCTCGCCGCACAAGTGCAAGGCATCTTCGACCGCCTCGAGCAGGAGCTGAGCACCTACCGGCCCGAGAGCGTCATCAGCCGTCTGGCGGAGAACGCAGGCGTAGGCGCAGTCACTTTGCCTCAAGACTCGTTGCGGCTGCTCAAGCTCGCCCTGCAGTTTGACGAGTTGAGCGAGGGCGCGTCGGATGTGACCGTAACGCCGCTCGTGAGGCTCTGGGGGTTTGGCGGCGGCCCGCGCCCCGCCGGCATTCCGCCAGAAGAGGCGATTCGTGAGCGGCTCGGCCTGGTCGATTCGCGGCGCGTGGTTCTGAAGGACCAGACCGCGTTCCTCCCCGTGAAAGGGATGGCGGTCGATCTGGGCTCGATCGCCAAAGGCTACGCGGTGGACCGTGCGTATGAAGCTTGCCGCAGCGCGGGCGTCCGGGACTTTCTCATCGATTTGAGCGGAAACATTCGCGTCTCGGGGCGCCCCGAGTGGCGCAAGGACTGGCAAATCGGCGTGCGCGACCCCTTCGATCGTTCCGCCATCATCGGTCAAATCACCTTGCGAAGCGGTGCGGCGCTCGCGACCTCGGGGAATTACGAGCGCTATGTCGAGATCATGGGGCAGCGCTACTCGCACATCATCAATCCCAAGACCGGATTGCCCGTGACCGGTACGGCGGGCGTTACCGTGCTCGCTGAAGACGCCACCACCGCCGACGGACTTTCAACTTCGCTTTTTGTAGTGGGACTCAACGGCTGCGCCAAATTGCTCGAGAAAGCCCCGCCCGCAGAGGTGCTGATCGTCCCGGACAAATACCCGATCGAAATCTGGTTGACTCGCGGCTTTGCCGAGGTTTTCGTTCCCACTCCGGAGTTGGCAAAGGCCGTGAGAATCCTGCCCACCGTGTCCTCCTGACAGTCAATCCCCTTCGTATCGATAGCCCTCTCCCGTGTGGAGAGGGGCTGAAGTTTCCACATTTCGGGTGAAGCATCTGTAGTGTTAATCTGGCGCGGGAAGGGCTCCGCCCGCCGCTCCGTGGAAAGGCTCGGCCTTTCCAGGGCGTTCTCCGCATTTATTTCTTTCGAGGAGGCTGCGCCTCCCATCCTTTCATAGTTACGATTTCCCGGGACCTCGCCGGTGAGAAAGAGAAGAGGGTGGGCGGCAGATGGAAAGGCCGAGCCTTTCCACGGAGCAGGCGGCGAAGCCGAAAGTGATGGGAGCGTTAGCAACCGGTTGACCTCCATGGGAAATGTATAAACTCTAGACCCTCTCCCGTGGGGAGAGGTGGCTCGCGGCTGCGTTTTCTCCAGCAGGCGCGACACGTCCCCAGGGGCCATAGGCGCTAGAATAAGACCGTCACACCCCACGCCAAGCCGCATTAGCGGCGCAAGAATGTGGCCCACGGCGCCAGAAGGTGTGAAAAAATCATCTGCCGCCGACAATCCATCAAAGCGCGCGTGTGTCATTCCGAGCGCAGCGAGGAATCTCGCTCTGTTTATCCTCCACTATCAGTGACTTCCATCGGCAGGGCCAGATTCCTCGCTGCGCTCGGAATGACAGGTTTTTACGTAGGATCGAATTTTTCACAGCTTCCCAGCCGTGGGATGAGGGCACAGAGAGAGCACGCAGAGCCACGTAGTGGCGACAGAAGATTTACAGCTATCAAGACTTATCTGTCGCCCCTCCCGGGGCTTGTTCAGGAGCATCGGCCCTGGCTTTTCCCCACGGCTGCCGCCGTGGGCCACATTCTTGCGCCCGCTCCGGCGGGCTCCGGAACCCGATCGAGACTATTCTAGCGCCTATGCTCCCTTGGGGAGAGAGGGCTCGCGGCTGCGTTTTCACCATTATGTGCCGCTCCCCGTTATGTGTCCTGTGCCCTTACGCCAGCGCAGTTGTTGGACGGCTTCAGCACCTCGATGGGACGGGAAGCGAAACGAAACCATCAGCCTGAGGGGACCCGGCTTTTGCGCCTCAGCGGCGGGGAGAACGTAAGAACAGCGGCCAGTTTCCGACAAGCCGACATACCGTCAAGGTGATCGGCGGTAGCCATGGTCAATGCTTTCTTGACCGGTGGCTTTTCCCTCGTACTGCATTCCCACCCTTGTTCAGGCCGTCGCGTGGATCAACGGAGGGTGGTAAGCCAAGGGAGGAAGAACTCACATCTACAATGGCGTTGACGGTGGCCACCCGCTTGCTTTTAGTTGTTGGCTTAGAGATATAATCACCCAACGTCAGACTGTTAAGACTCCGCTGCGAAGGTGATTCGAGAATGCGCGTCATTGCGGTGGTTTGCGTTGCCCTGTTAGTGGTCGCAGTGGGAGTGTGGTTCAGGCGCGAAAGACGAAAGCATACGGACGAGCCCCCGCCGGCGAGTATCGTGTTGTTTGTCAAGCAGCCGAAGCGTATTGACGTTGGCCAGTTGGCGGACTTGTTCGGCCGCGTTACGGGCAGGAGTGTTGAGCCGATCACGCCCGGGCCGAGGACGACAGAGACTAACGACGGCCAGCCCGCCGGCGATGTGGTAGCAGGGGCGTCGCCCCATTTCATCGCAAAGGTGTCTGGAATCTGGTACGCGATTCATAATGTGGCCTCGCCCTACATGGATGATCCCGTGCGCGCGAGCGAATCGTTTCGCGAAACTCGGCTTCGCAAGGCGATCCGCGACCACCGGGCGTGGCTTTCTGTGGACGTGCTTCATCCGCAGGCTGCCACAGCGGAAGTCTGTCGGGTGGTGGCCCGAGTTTTGGCCCATTTCGTTGATTCGGACTGCCTCGCGCTCTACTCCCCATCGCTCAACCAATTCGCTCCATGCGTCGGGGATGAGACCGTTGCAAAACTGCAATCTGATGATCCGGTCAAGTCAATTTTCCACGAGAATGACGAGGTTCCAGTTGTCCCTGTTGATGATGATGACCCACGGCTGAAATCAGCTGAAGCGGAGGCCCGACGGAGATTCTCAGAGTTCGAGACCGCGTTTGAGAAGAAGGACGGTACGAACTTCACCATCAAAACACGGATCTCCATCCACGGGAATTACGAGCATATCTGGGTTCAGGTTGATCAAATCACGGGAAGCAAGATCGAGGGGCGCTTAGGAAACGACCCTGTTGATCTCGGCAATCTCAAATTAGGATCAAAAGTCGAAGTCGAACGCGCCCAGGTGGAGGATTGGGCTTTCCTCCGCAACGGGGCTCCCGTCGGGTTGTTTACTATCCCGGTCATCCAACAGATCGAACAGGAAGTTGACGCGGGCAAGTAACACGGACCCGAAGCAGAACGAGCGTTTGGAGCACAGGCATGCTCTCGAACGTGTGCCGCTTTTGGGCGGGCGCCGCTGTAGCGTAGGTCCGCTTAACGGATGGCGGTTGCCGCGACCGCATCCGCGGTGCACCTTGAACAACCCAAGTTGCCCATAAACGCCCTTGCGGACGAAGTGCCCTGCGCCGACGCGCGCAGCGCGACACCCTCTTCCCAAGGGTAAGGGCTGTAGCCTCGACTCAGAAGGCAGTGCCGCCCGCCATGGCGTGCCCCTGCCGATGTTCGCGTGCGCTCAGCCGGCGAGATTGCCATACTTAAGCCCGGTCAGGCTGGGGCCAACAACGCCCCGGTGCTGAATGAGAACCTTGAAGACGTTCCCCATGCCTTCAGGGTGAATCAGCCGCTTCAGCTTCAGCCGGGCGTTCAGATTTTCCACCTCGCTTGCGCCGGGTTCGTAGAGGTCCGCGAACTCATTCGCTTCGCCGAGCGCCAGGAGAAATCTCTCCTGGCTGGTAAAGCCCGTGAGTTCGAGGCCCGCATCATTGCGTGCGTCGATCAAAGCGCTGAAGTTGACGTGGGAAGTGAGATCAACCAAGCCGGGGGCGCCGAAGACGTTCTCGAGCGACCGGTGATGATGATAGGCGAGCAAGGTCCCCTGCGGGCGGTCCTCGGTGTAAAGGTACTTGGCCAGGTCGCCGTAATCGATCGTGACCACGAAGCCCCGGCTGAGTTTCTCCGCCACCGAGCGCATCCATTGCGCAGCCGCGAGGTTCACCTCGGCGCGGCAGCCTTCTTCGAGCCGGTTCGCATAGCGGGCCACCGCCACTGCAATCGCCGGGTCGCTGATGGGGCCGAGCTTCTCACAAAGCTCGTCGCCCTGCGCCGTGACATAAACCTCCTTGAGATGCCCGCCCGCCCGCGCGACCACGGCCACGGGAAAGGCATCCACCAGTTCATTCGAAAAAAAGCATCCGGTGATGGGCTTCGAGCTGTTCGAGGTTCTCGAGCCAGCGGAGTTCCCGCGCCAACCCCGACTCTAATAGGCGGGCGCCCACGCGATCCCGCTGCCTGGCGCCCGGCTCGATGGCTACATAGTCGAGGGCCGAAGCGAAATCGGGCCGGACGCTCTTCGCCCAGGCGAGAAAATCCTGCGCAAAGAGCCCTCGCCCCGGGCCCATCTCTACCCAGCGGAAGGGCGAAGGACTCCCCAACCGGTCCCACATCTCGACGGCCTGCCGCGCCACCAGACGAGCGAAAATGGGGTGGAGGTCGGGGCTTGTGAAGTAATCGCCCTCGACGCCGGTCCGGTCTTCACCCTGCGTGTAATACCCATATTCAGGATGATAAAGGCATAAAGCCATGTAGCGCTGGAAAGTAACGGGCCCCGACTTCTTTATGATGTCGAGAAGAATCGTCTTCAGAGGTGTTGGGTCCACTGGGTAGCCCTTGGGCGCATAGGGTCTGGCTGATTCCCAGCTAGATTCTCATACCCTATCCCCGTTGGCAACACACGCCTGGAGGAATGGGAGAGCCATGCGGGCAGGTTCGCGGGTGCTTGAGAAAAATGCAGATCTTTTCCGTGACCTGGGGACTGAGGGTGTGCTCGATGCGCAGAGCGTGCTCGTCTACGACGTCGTTCGCGATGTCAAAGGTGTCGTGAAGCAAGCGCTCGGCCAGGCGGTGGCGGCGGAGGGCATGCCTCGCGCGCGGCTCCCCAGCATCGGTGAAGAAAAGTTCGCCGCCCTCGAAGCGTACCAAACCCTCCTGCGCCATGCGAAAGAAGGTGGCGCGGTTGGGCAGGAATTCCGGCACCTCTTCGGCGCTCACCACTTGCTTTCCAGTGTCTTCCCGGGCGTGCCAGATGGCCTTCAGCAAATTGTCGATCAGCTCTCGCTCGACTGCCGGGAGCGCGGAAAACTCCGCCAGGCGTCCGTGGTGCAACTCGACGCGTCGCTCCGCCCTGCGGCCCACTTCCATGTCGTGAGTGACCATGACGATGGTGTGTCCCGCGCGGTGCAGCTCGGTGAACAAGCCCAGGACCAGGGCCTCGTTCACCTCGTCCAGATTTCCTGTCGGCTCGTCGGCGAGGATCAAATTGGGTTGGTTGATCAGCGCCCGCGCCACGCACACGCGCTGCTGTTCGCCCCCGGAAAGCTGCGATGGAAGGTGCTCGAGGCGATCTGCAAGGCCGACCTGTCGCAGCGCGTCCGCGGCTTCCTTCTCATCGGCGAGGCTGTGGAAGTACTGGGCCAGCATCACATTCTCAACCGCCGTCAGGTACGGAACCAGATGGAACTGCTGAAAGATGAAACCCACTTTTTCCGCGCGGAAGCGGGCGCGCTCACTGGCGCGAAGGGTTCGACAACTCGCAGCCGTCCACGGTGACGCGGCCGATCGAGGGCGCATCGAGACCGCCGAGCACGTTCAGCAGCGTGCTCTTGCCGGAACCCGACGGCCCCATCACGGCGATCCATTCCCCCTTCTCGACGCTGAACGTGATGCCGCGCAGCGCTTCTACGGAGTCGCCGTACTTCTTCCTCACATCCTGGACCTCGACAAAGGCCAACCCGTTATTCTCCCTTCAAAACCACGGCCGGCTGAATCGCCCGCACCATGCGCACCGGAAACGCTGAAGCCGCAAGGGCCAGGAACGCGGCAAGGCCTGTCACGAGCGGCAAAGTCCACCAGATCACGGTGAGATTAACTCCAAAGAGATGCTGCGCCAGCCAATACGCACCGAGGCCCCCCACAAAGAAACCGCTGCACCCGCCCGCCACGCCGAGAGCCGCTCCCTCCGCGAGGAATAACCGCATCACCTGCGGATCGCTTGCACCGAGGGCCTTCATCACGCCGATGTCTTTGCGCCGCTCAAGCAGGAGGGCCGTCATGGTTGCCGTAAGACACATTCCGATAGTAACTAGAATCAGACCCGTCACGGACAGAAGAAACCATCGAATGACGCCCAGCACCCTGCCTTCGGAGTATACGATCTGCCGAATGGGACGCACATCCACGCCCGGTAGCGCCTTCGACAAGGCGCGAATCGAACTCTCGATTTCACCCGTGTCTCCGTCGATCCGCAATTGCACCAGACTGATCTCGCCCGTCATGCCCAGCATTTTCTGCAAGTCTTCGAGCGGCAGAAACACCTGGTCGTCTTCTGACGCCCCGGTACTTAGAACCGACGCAATACCACAAGTTATGCCTGGCCCCTGAGTTCTCCTCGCCGGGCGAGGCCAGGACATCAAGGTGGATCGCCTCCCCGGGTGCGACGCGGAGGCGCGAAGCAATTCCCGCGCCAATGGCGCACGTCGCCATCGGGTTCAGGCTTGAGTAGTCGCTCGCTTTGCTTTCCCGCCAACCTGGATTCATTCGCATTACTCCGGAGAGGTCTGTCCCGACCGCAACCACATTCTCAGATTCCGAGAAGCGCGCGTCGGGCGGAGTTCGTTTCAGGCGGACCACTCCGTAAAGCACCGGCACTGCCATTACGCCTCGCTTTGGCCCTGCAAACTCTTTCACCCTACTCATGACCGACTGATCCATCACGCCTGAAGCCGCAGTGCTTTGAGCCGTGCCCCACGCACGATTCCCTTCCCCCGCAGGAGAGGAAAGTAAGGCGTGGGGCTGGGAGGTCGAAGCCGAATATCCCGGCGCCAGCACTACGTTCGCACCATAGGCGCGGAATTCTCGCGTCATCTTGCGCCGCACGCCTCCGTACAGATTGAACAGCATAGACACCACCGCCGCACCTACCAGCAGAGAGCCAAGCGCCAGCGCGGCCTGAGGGCGCTTGACCGCGAGAGACCGCCACCATAATCGAAAGAACAACCGGCGGCGGGTTAGTTTAGCGGATGGGTTCATGCACTTAATCCCTCAACACCACGGCAGGCGACAGTTTCAGGGCGCGGCCCAGAGGGAACGCGCTGCCGGCGAGCGTCACGACCAGCGCCAGGGCGAGGCACACCGGCAGCATCATCAGGTGAATGCCTATGGGGACGCCGAAAACCGCCAGCGCCAGTCTCCACGCGAGCGCGCTGCCCATGAGGTAGCCCGCAACCCCTCCCGCTAAGCCCAGCGCGCCTGCTTCGAGAAGCAGAAGAGTCGCCACCCGCGCATCCGTCGCACCCAGGGACTTGAACAGCCCGATTTCCGCCCGCCGTTCGAGAGCCGTCGCCATCATCATGGAACCCACTGCCAGCCCCGAAGCGACCAGTGCCGCAAGAGCCAGGACACCCATCAGGATTCCCACCCGGTCCAGTATCTTGCCCTCCGTATCCGCGACCTGGTAGATGGGCTTGACCTGGGCTTCGGGAATCGCCTGCTGGATCTGGTACGCAATCGAACTCACGTAGGGCCGGCAGTACCAGCGGTCGAACTCCTCCGGGCTGAGCTTGGCCGGATCGGAGCGCGCGAAGGCATCCTCAGGTTTGGTTAGCGCGCTGACCTCCACGCGGCGCACTTTCCCTTCGATTCCCGCGAGGCGCTGCACGGTCGAGAGCGGCGCCAGCACCTGGTCGTCCTCTGCCCCGCCTGTTTCGAGCACGCCGCGCACCTGCACGAGATTCCTTAATTTTGTCATTCCGAGCGAAGCGAGGAAACTCGCCCTGAGTGTTTTCGAGGCCGTGCGAGATTCCTCGTCGCCTCCGGCTCGGAATGACAGAGATGTTGAGTCGCCTGCTGGTGCGAGAGTAATGGTGCTGCCCGGGCCAAGTTTGAGCTTTTCTGCCAAACGGCGTCCAACCAGAACGCCTGTCCCATCGTTGTCGCGAGGCCACTCGCCTTGCACCTTCCACGCCGGGTGCAACTTCTCGAGGCCCGTTGCGAAGACTTCGGTCTTGTCCACTTGAAGTGGCTTCTCAAACCATGTGCCGATCAATACGGCGCGCTGGCCATTCACCTCGGCGGGAACATAAAGGAAGGGGGCAAAAGCCACGATGTTATGGCGCCAGAAAATCCTCTTGAGCTTCACCAATTCATCTTCGGGAATGAAAGCGCCGCTTCCGGCGGGCCGGTAATCGACGCCGCCCACGCTAACGGCAAGTCCATCCGCCGCCGGAGTGATCGCAAGGTTCGCGCCGTACGAGCGCAATTCGCGGCTGAGCTTGTCTCCGATGTCGAGCGCCAGGGTTCCGTCGGTGGCCGCGGCGGCGATGCCCAGCGCCACTGCCATCGCGCTCAGCAACTTGCGCCGTCGCCGGCGCGCCAGGGATTCGAGGAGGATTCTAACCAGCATTTCTAGTGGAAGTGGCTTCGGCATCAGCGAGCGCGGAGGCGGCGATGCGAATCGCGTCGCCCTCGACCCGGTAATCGACGTGGATGGGATTGCATCCGCCGGCCATGCCGATGGTGGGGACGTTGACTGCCGCGCCGCAATTACGGCAAATCACGTTCTTGCCATCCTGGTAGTAGCCCTGGCTGCCGCAAATCGCGCAGGCGTCCAGGGCGGTATGTACCGTGTCCGAGGCGTCGAGAATGGCGATGATCCGCACCTCCGCGCCGCCCGCCGTAAGCTCGTAGCGGTGGAGCTTATGGTCGGCAAGCTCAGCGGTGGGAATCCTGGCTTCGCCGTCGAGCACCGCGATCCGCTCGGCCGGCGTCA
>CAVYPU010000003.1:0-14899 GCA_963770415.1 uncultured Acidobacteriota bacterium | reverse complement strand
TTCCGCGCGTCTGCGGCGGCCCGGAGGCCGGTTGAACGGCGCGGGAGGCCCAGTCACCGGGGACGGAAGGGAGCGGGCGGCTCGACAATCCGTTGGGTGCCGGCTTGGGTCCTGAAGGCTGCCGGGAACTGTTTACATACTGCCTGGTTGTGGGATCGAAGACAATTCCCGATCCTGAACGGGAAGCCGCACGTCCGGTTACATACTCAATCGTAGATCCATTGGCAACCCTTCCCGCTCCAGCCACCAACCCACTCGAAGGGGATGCCGGCTGGGTGTCGGAAGTCTGCGTTCTCGTCGTGCCGCCATGCGGACCTATTATCGTCAGCTTGGAGCCAGCAATCTGGGGGGGCGGACCTACGACCCGGCCGGGAAGCATGGACTGCCGAATGGGCAAGACATCGGGCTGATCCATTTTTCTGCCCGACGTCGGATTCACCGAAAGGATGGTTCCTGGACCCACGAGACGTCCGTTGCGAAAAACACTCGTGGTCACGAAAGTCCCGCAGGATTGGCCTTGCGGGCAGGGGTTCGCACTGCCCATGTGCGTCCGACCGGTGCGTGGCATCCAACCAATCCATCCCGGGCCTTGGTACCAGGTAACCAGTCCAGGCGACCAAGCGCCGAAATTCCCCGGGAACCATACCCAGCCCATGCCCGGAATGAATTCCCATACACCGTAATGATAGGGGAGCCAACCCCAGGGATCGGCGGAAATCCACGTGTATCCGAAGCCAGGATACCAACACCAGCGGCCGAGCGAAAACGGAGACCAACCCGCTCCGACACTGGGAGTCCACCCGTACCCATGACTTGGCAAGTAAGACCAATTCCCGTAATACGTTAAATCAGACCATCCATAGAAATTGTCGTTGCTCGAATTGGAATAGTCTCCGGGGGATGGGGCGTTCGTGGCGGCTTCCGCCTGGCCTTCTCGACCCTGTACCCAGTGGTCCCAATCGTCCTGTGTGATCCCTTCCGAAAGCTGGACAACCTGGTCGCTTCCGGGACTCAGATCAAGCGCCGAATCCTTGGCCAGCGTCCAGGAGCCGAGTGAACTCGTGACATCGAGCGAGCCGTGGAAGACTTCTACACGCTCCCCGGAGGAATCTGCGTCAACTCGAAACATCGCTTTCCCGCGCGGCGTGAGCGTGGTATCAGGCGTGAGCACTTCGTACGTGTCACCTGAATCGGGGGTAGCATGGAACGTGGCATAGCCCATGTCGAGTGTGAGGCGATTGATCTTGCTTCCGTCAGAGGCGAGGGCGAGCTGAGTGAATTCAAGCATGGAAAGCTGCCCCAGTCGAACCGTGGAGCCATTCTCGAATTCAACCTCGGCAAAGCTGCCCTCCGCCGTGGAAAGTTTAAAGCCCTCCTCAAGAGGAGTGTTGATCGGCGCTTCGGCCCAATCCGCTACGTCGGGCCGCTGGAGCGTGACATGGCCTTCCACAAAACTGAGGCGAACAATGCGTGCCTGCGAAGAAGCCTGGCCCCATGCGGCGATGACCCCGAGAAGAACCACCGCAGCCGACCCCAAGAGAATCTTTGGTAATGATTGTTTTATGGGCGCCATGGACCACCTCCACAAAACACCGCGAAAGGACTATCAGGCAACCCTAATCCTACACCAGTCTAGACGAACCGGATAGGCCGAAGGTTGCAATGGCGCGGGGCGACTCAGGGAGTGGGCTTGACGCGATCGAGAATCTGTTGCGCGCGAAGTTGGGCCAGATGAAGGAAGCGTGAACCATGCGCGATCTTTTCAAGTGTGGGAACCAGCATTTCGGGATCGGTCAGTGCTTTGTTGTTGAGCTCAGCCTGAATCTGCAAAAGTTCCTGGGAGAGGCCCAAGGGGTCATACTTCATTTCAAACTCCAGCGCTGAAATGTGCTCTTCAACCATGCCCACGGATTCCATGACATCCACGAACTCCTGTGCGGTACGGTTTTCCGTGTAATTAAACACCACCCGATTCACTTCTTCGCCCTGCTGGTAGCTCAAGGCTTTCTCACCCAGGCTTGCCACCTTCTTACGGCTTTCAAGGTTGATCGCCTGGAAATTGTGCAACTGCGAGGCCATCGAGAAAAGTCGATCCGTCGTAGCAGAGGAAAGCTGAATGGGACGGGGTTTCTGCGTTTCGTCGAGTTTGTGCCCTTCGTACGTCCCCGACCCTTTTGAGTCCACGACGATCGCCATGTATTCCGGGGTGCTCCCTTTGAATGTCCTTGAATAAGTCAGCTTGGCGGAAACATCAGCGGCTTGCGAGAAAACTGTGGCAGGGTGGCTGCCCGCCGCCAGGACGAGACCGAAGAGCGGGGTGAGGAGCCGGTGTCTCCGAGGATGCATCTCCATAGACTCAACGCCAGCCATGGCGACTCTTGGAGCTGGCGGCTGCGGGCGCGCAAGGGCTCATCAAACGCTATTTCGCCTGGGTGAGGGCGTTGAGCTCCGCCTCTTCGATGTCGAAATTCGCGAAGACATGCTGAACGTCCTCGTGGTCTTCGAGCTCTTCCATGAGCCGGAGCATCTGGTCCGCCTGTTTGCCGGCCAATTTCACATAAGTCTGAGGGATCATGGAGATTTCGGCGGCGGCGGGAGTGATTTGCGCCGTCTTCAGCCGGTCAACCACTTGGTTCAAGTGCGCGGGGGTTGAAAAGACTTCCCAGTTGCTGCCGTCGTCGTTCATGTCATCCGCGCCCGCATCGGTCACCAGTTCCAGCAGTGTCTCCTCGCTCGCCTTTCCTTTCTCCACCACGATGTAGCCTCGCTTGGTGAACATCCAGCCCACGGAACCGTGTTCTCCCAGGTTGCCGCCGTGCTTCGCGAAGATGTGACGGATTTCGGAAAGGGTGCGGTTCTTGTTATCCGTCGTCACCTCCAGCATCATCGCCACGCCGCCGGCCCGTAGCCTTCGTACACCACTTCCTCGTACGCGGTGCCGGGCAGTTCGCCGGTTCCCTTCTGAATGGCACGTTTGATGTTATCCGCCGGCATGTTCTCAGCTTTGGCGGCCGCAACGGCTGTACGCAAGCGAGGATTCGAATCCGGGTCTCCACCGCTAATTCGCGCCGCGATGGTGATTTCCTTGATCACCTTCGTAAAGATCTTTCCCCGCTTAGCGTCTAAGGCGCCCTTCTTGTGTTTAATTGTCGCCCATTTTGAATGCCCTGACATAGAAACGTTCCTTTCGGTTCAATCAGCGCACCACCCCATAGAGAGTGATTCTATTGGGGTTCTCATAACAAGGCACGGTGTCTGAGACATCCTACCACAACGACCCCTGTGAATCTATCTTAAGTGTATTGATCCCGTTATTTCCTTGCAACATCCACCCTGCCCCCCCATAAGAAGCAGGGGAATCAAATCACCACTTTTCGTTCTCTCTGCGGAGTTCCCATGGGCCTGTGGCCCACCCGAGGGAATGAAACTCGCCCACAAGGTCACCCCCGCGAAAGCGGGGGCCCATGTCGCCTAAATGGATTTCCGCTTGCGCGGGAATGACGTATTTGAAGGTGAAGTTCAGGGGAGCGGTAGTGCATGGCGGGCGAGCGGAGACTGTGAATCGTCAATCCGGAGACCGCGATCCAAGCTTACTACAGCTTACTGCCGCACTTCCCGCAGTAGTCGAATCCCTCCGGAATTCCTTTGGCGCCGCAGTTCTCGCAGGTCTTTGTGGGCGCTCCCCATGGGGACTCGCTAGAGGCGCCGGCGGCCGCGCGACTGCGGATGGACTTGTAATCCGCCGGGCGCTTGTCAAGGAAAGCCTGCACGCCCTCAAAAGGTTCCCATGCGGTGGTGTGGACGGTTAACCAATCGCGCGCATGTCCGGCCGTCATAGCCCACGGCAGGTCTTTCCAGAAGCCCAATTGCTCGCGGGTGTAGCGCGCGGACTCCGGCAGGTTCTGGACCAGTTTGGCCGCGAGCGCATTCACGGCGCGGTCCAGTTGCTTCGAGGGCACCACTTGGTTCACCAAGCCCCAAGCCAGGGCCTGCTCTGCCGTAACCTCTTCGCCTTTGAGCAGCATTTCGCGGGCCCGCCGCTCGCCCACCACCAGTGGAAGCCACTGCGTCGCCCCCCATGCTTCCACCAAACCCACGCGCGCGCCTACGTGAACGAACCGCACGTGGTCGGCCGCGATCGCGAGATCTGCGGCCAGATTCCAGTCATTGCCCGCGCCCGCTACCACGCCGTTCAAGCGAGCCACGGTGGGCTTGCCGACGTGGCGAAAAAGTTCCAGCGCCTCCATCAGCAAACCTTGGTACTTCCAGAAATTTCGCGGCCTGGGCAGGAATTCTTGGGAATACTCCTTCGCGTCAATGCCGGAACAGAACGCCTTGTCACCGGCACCGGTCAGCACAACCACGGCCACGGAGTCGTCCCAGGAGGCGTCGCGCAGCGCTTCCATCATTTCACGCAGCGTTTGCGCCGAAAAAGCGTTGTACACCTGTGGGCGGTTCAGCGTTACGCGCGCCACTCCATCTTTCTTCTCATAGAGGATCTCTTCGAAATGAAACCGGGAAGCGGGTTGTCTGGCGTAGGGATCGCTCATGGCCTTCACTCCGGGGCGGCTCTTGGATAAGTCCAGCCCTCCTGACGGTCGCGCCGGCGCGTGGCCGGCATTCGCCGACTTAAAGGTCGGCCCTACGTTCAAAAGAGGAGGCTAGTTACCCGATGCTATCACAGTCCCTTCCGCAGTGGGTAGCCGGCGATTAATTTCCTGCCGTGCACCCAGGCGTGATTTGTGAATGATGATTTGCGATTTGTAAATAATGATCCGTATTTTGAGGTTTGCTTTCTGCAATTCAAGTTGCGTGTTTTGCTATGCATCGTTTGCAATCTGAAATTTGAAATTTCCGATCCGCAGTTTGTGGCTCAGGGTCTCTGGCTTGGTCTTCCATCGGCGCCGGTCCCGGCCATTTTGCCATTCTAGCCACTCGCAGTTTTAGGTATCATGGATGGGAAAGGAGACTGCATGCCTTACGTTAAATACGTTGCGAGAGTCTTGGCTCTCTTCCTGCTTGCGGGTGTGACCCGCGCCGCCGACCAGCCCCCTTACGATGAGCAGGCGGACGCGGGTCAGCAGATCGCAACGGCGATCAAGGAAGCATCGAAAGCGCAGAAGAATATCGTGCTGGTTTTCGGCGCCAACTGGTGCGGTGACTGTCGCGCCCTCGAAGCGCAGATGCACAAGGATGAGTTGGCCGCCCTGATTGCCACGAATTATGAAGTGGTGAAAATCGATGTGGGCCGGTTCACGAAGAATCGCGACCTCGGCGAGAAGTATCACATGCCCCTCAGGCACGGGATTCCGGCGCTGGCCGTGCTCGACCCTGGCGGCAGACTCCTCTATGCCATGGACCAGGGCCAGTTCTCCGACGCCCGCAGCATGAGCTACGAAAGCATCAAGGAATTTTTCGTGAAGTGGGAGCCGAAGAAGTAGAGGTGGGATCGAAACCGCATTCGCCGGTTTGCGGCGTTCTATTTCGACCGACCGCGCTCGCCTGCTGCGATCCGCCTACACTTGGTTCGCGACGAAGTGCTCGCTAACAGATGAAAATTCCACGCGACGTAAGGGGACACACCCTTCCTTGAAAATGTCCCTCTCCCCCTTGGGGGAGAGGGTGGACCGCAGCCGGCGGTTTCTTCAGCCGGGGCGGGCCGGGTGAGGGGGGTTCCTGCCCACCGGCCCTGTGTCAACAAAAGGTGAGACAGGGCACTGGAATCGTGCCAATCATTCTTCCGGCACGAAAATCACGCATAGCGGCGAGGGCACCTGGAGCACTTGACCCGTGGCGGTCAGGCGGCCGGTGCTCGCGTCGATGCGGAACACGGTGATATTACCGGAGTTCCCGTTGGCGGCAAACAGGTACGTGCCGGTCGGGTCGATCTGAAAGTTGCGCGGGAACTTCCCGCCTGTGGGGACGTACTCCACAGGGGTGAGTGTTCCTTTTTGCGCGTCAATGGCGAACACCGCGATGGAATCGTGCCCGCGGTTCGACCCATACAGAAACTTCCCCGAACGGCCAACTTCCACTTCCGCAGGGTAATTCTCACCCTTGAAGTCCTTCGGCAGGGTCGAGATCGTCTGAATCTCGTGCAATGTTCCGCTGGCCGCCTGGTAGGAAAACGCCGTGACCGTGGACCCCATTTCGTTGATCACGTATCCGAATTTTCCGCTGGGATGAAAGGCAAAGTGCCGCGGCCCGGCGCCGGGGTTGACCTTGACGAAGGGCGGATCGTTGGGCGTAAGCGTCCCTTTCGCCGCATCGAACCGGTAGACGAGCACCTTATCAAGTCCCAGGTCGGCGCTGACCACGAGACGATTGTCAGGCGACGTGTAAATCGAGTGCGCGTGCGGCCCCTCCTGCCGCTGCGGGTTGACGCTCGAGCCGTGGTGCTGCACGAACGCCGAGGCATCTCCCAGCCGCCCGTCGGCGTGGATTGGGAACGCAGCCACGCTTCCACTGTCATAGTTGGCTACCAATACATCCTTCCCCGTCTTGTCCACAACGAGGTGGGTAGGCCCCACGCCGACTGACGACACTTCGTTCAAAAGCGTTAGCTTGCCTGAGGCAGGATCAATGGAGAAAGCGCTGACCGCGCCGGTATTCCGCCCCGCGAAGTGCGTTGTCTCATTCACAGCATAAAGGAACCGGTGGTTCGGAGCCACGGCGAGAAACGATGGGTTGTCGCTTTCTGCCACTCGACCGAGCGAAGTCAATTGGCCCGTAGCCGCATCGAAGCGGTATGCATAAATGCCCTTGTCTGCTTTTTCAGCCCCCGTGCCGACGTAGACAAGATATTTGCCCTTAGCCGCCGCCGTGCCAACCAAGGGACCATGCAGAGTGCACAGAAGCGGCGCCGACAGCACCGCCAAACTCAAAGCAAAACGTGTAAGTTTTTTCATGCTGCCATATAACCCCACCCGGCCCCCAAGCGCAAGTATAAAATTCGGGATCCGTAGCAGAACGGAGGCGTAACCAAAGGTAAAACCTCACCATAGTGGTCAGCCACGGAGATCATGGACTGAAACATGTACGTAGCGCGGACCGCCGCGTTCGCGGTCCGCGGCTTTTCGCTGGCCACCGGCTTCCCCGCCTCGAATTCTAGCGCCCTGCCCCGCATAAGTATTGACCACCCCCTCGCCCCCTTGGGGGAGAGGGTGGCGAGAGTAGCGAGCCGGGTGAGGGGGTCGGCACATATGCGCCCCCCCGCGTCCTTTGTTTTCATAGACATTCTTGCTTTGTTCCGCTCAATTGTAGGGGGACGGCTTGCCGTCCCCGTCTTCGGCCTGCGGCCCGAAGGGCGGGACTTCCGGTCGGGTCCTGGTCTTCCACTCCTCGACTCCTCAACTTCTGGGCCTCTTCCTTTGTTTTCATAGACATTCTCGCTTTGTTCCCCCGATTTTGCAGTCGCGAAAGTGAGCAGTCGAGACAGCGAGGACCCGTCATGGGCTGACCGCCCACCCGAGCGAATGCAAATCAGCGTCGTCCCCGCGAAAGCGGGGACCCATTGAGGGTCGGGAGAAAGATGGATTCCCGCTTTCGCGGGAATGACAAACATGGCGTGATTTTCGGGGGAGCCCTGCGCCGCCTTCTGGCCTGTGGCCCGCGCGCGACGGTCGCGGCCGGCTCTTGGTCTGCCGCTTCTCAACTCCTCGACTCCTTGACTCTTCGACTTCCGGACTCCCCGACTTCTCAACTGTACTTGGAGCCATGAATCACAGGCAGGAACTACGGATGAAAACAAAAGAGGACTTTCTAGCATAGCGTACGCGGCAGGCCCTGAGCGCCTCGTCAGAACTTACCGAACAATTCTAGCCTATAATACTCTATTTGTCAAGTTCCAAATAAGTTAACCGCCCCGATAGCACCCCGGCCGCGCGGGTGGCGCATTGTCCTGGATGTCGGCGCCACCCACGTCGTGGACGACTTCGAGGTCGATCCGGCTGACATCTAGCTTGGAGTGCGGCTCTTGGAGCGACGCAGATTTCTGGTCCCATCATACCGGGCCGAGGGCTATAATCGCGTGCATGTCGCGCCTTCGCCGCTTAGTGGTATCGGACCGTTGGTTCTTTATTACTTGCCGCTTATTACCCGAGCGACGCATTCTCTCGGATTCTGAATTCGCCACCTTGGCCGAGGTGATTGACGCGCGCCGGGCGGAACATAGCTTCTTGCTGACCGCCTGGGTGTTCCTGCCGGACCATTGGCACGCCATTTTCTATCCCCGGCATCCGCTGACGATCTCGAGGGTGATGGAGGCCATCAAGGACGGAGCCACGAAACGCATCAACCGTAGGCGACGGGAAGTGGGGATGCTGTGGCAGCCTCGCTTTTTTGATCGCGCCCTGCGCACGGTGCGGGAGTACAACGACAAGATTGAGTATATCCACCTGAACCCGGTGCGGGCTGGGCTGGCGAGCCATGCGGAAGAGTGGCCGTGGTCAAGCGTGCATGACTACACGGGCAGCGTCGAGCGCCCCGTGGCCACGCCAAGCGGGTTGCAAATCGACCGGGTGCTGTTGCCCGCCGATCAACACACCCGCGTTTGAGGCGTCGATGAGTCAGGGAAAAGCCGCAGAGGAACGCAAACTGCGCGTGCCTCTGCGCTACCGACTTGAGACCGGGTACCGCGGAGGTCGGGTTGTGGTAGCGATGAGGTGCGCGTATTTTGCGCTCCTCAGCGGCTCTTCGATTGGCTTTTCAATCTCATCACACCATTCCCGCATGGGGGCTTGGCGCCCACGATTAAGGGCCGCAGAGGAGGACTGGGCATCGTCCACCTCTGCGCTACCACTGCCGCGCTACAACGTAGCCAACGTCTGCAGTAGCGGGTAGCCGCGGCCAGCGACTCTCGGACGCGGGCTTTTCAGGCGCGATATCCCACCGGCAGGCGCACGCAGTCGATTTGGATAGGGCAAGCTGGCTGGCGCAAAGCAAAGCTGTGCGATTTCGAGGCGGGGCTCGCGAATCGCAGATCTTCGATCCGCGCCAATCGGCGGTTCATCAATTCTATTTGGAATGAAAGACGCGGACCGCAACACCGGCGGTCCGCGCTACCCTGGCTGCAGTGGGAAGTTCAGTTTACCATGCGGGAGACGCGCGGCTGGGCCGTTTCTGTGCCGGACAAGTAGCGGTCGAGCACACGTGCCAAGTCCTGGTAGGGACGCGCGCCGACCAACTCCTCAACGACTTCACCGTCGCGAATGAGCAGCAAGGTCGGGATGGAGCGGATGCCGTATTGCCCCGCTACCTCGGGGAGTTCGTCAACGTTCACCTTGGCGAAGCTGATTTGGTCGCCGTAATTTTCCGCGAGTTTCTCGAAGGTAGGGCCCATCATTCGGCAGGGCGGGCACCATTCCGCCCAGAAATCCACCAGAACAGGCTTGGCGCTGGCTTCGACCTCCGGCCAGTCGCCCTGCTGAATGTACTTAATCTCTGCCATCTTCTTCGTCTCCTTAGTTCTCTCTCTCGGCAGGCCGCCAAGGATCTCAACCCAGCATACACCGCATTGTCCTGCCGAATAAAATTAGATGTTGCAGGAGGAAAAGGGATTCGCGCCTCGGGCGTGAGGGGCGTCTAACCCAGGGCTTTCGCCCCGGGCCTGGAGTTTCCACATTTGTGCCCCATGGGCAGAGTGCGGCTCTGCCGCCCTGACTTGCGGAAAGGCTTGCCTTTCCGCAGCTTCGCACTATCATACCTCAGTCGAGGCTGCGCCTCGCCTGAGGCTTCGCAATGCTCATCAATACAACCTGCGCCTGTTCATCACCGGACAATATAGGGCGAAGGGGGGAAGGCGCAGCCTTCCCCGATAAGAAAGTAGGGCGTGGGTTTGCGGAAAGGCAAGCCTTTCCGCAAGTCAGGGCGGCAGAGCCGCAAGTCGCGATGGAACAGCCTTGAGGTCATGGATCGAACGCCCGGAGGTTCAGGGAGCGCAGACGCAGGCCGTCGCCGTTTCATAAATGTAGAAACTCGAGACCCGGAGTTACGCCCTGGGCTACTCTATGCCGCCCCTGACGGGGCTCTAAAGAGCGGTCGCGCAGGAGAAAGACCTAATGGACGCTTCTCGCCAGCTTGAAGCACTTCAAGAGCAAGTGGTCGCGTGCACGCGCTGTCCGCGCCTGGTGCGCTATTGCCGGCAAGTGGCGAAAGAAAAGCGCCGGATGTACCGCGATTGGGATTACTGGGGAAAGCCCAGTCCGAGCTTTGGCGATCCGAGCGCCGAACTGCTTATCCTCGGCCTTGCCCCGGCTGCCCATGGCGGCAACCGCACGGGACGGATGTTCACCGGCGACCGATCGGGAGACTTTCTCTACCGCCACCTCTACGAGGCCGGCTTCGCGAGCCAACCCACCTCTGTCTCTCGAGATGATGGCCTCGAGCTGCGGAATTGTTACATCACGGCCTCGTTGCGCTGCGCCCCACCCAAGAACAAGCCGCTGCCTTCCGAGGCCGAAAACTGCCGCCCGTACCTCGAGGCGGAACTGCGCCTGCTCACTCGAATACGCGCCGTGCTGGTTTTGGGCAGAATCGCGTTTGATACCTATCTGCGGGTGGTGTCTTCTGAACGAGAAGGTTTTCCGCCGCGCGCCACTTTGAAATTTGCCCACGGCTCCAGTTTCGCGCTGCCGCAGGGCTTGCCCCGGCTATTCTGCTCTTACCACCCCAGCCAGCAAAACACCCAGACCGGGCGCCTCACCCCCGCGATGTTTCAAAAGGTGCTCACCGACATCCGAAAATACCTGGGCGGTTAGGGGCTGAAGGCTAACTCGGATTTTTCACCATTTTCGAGAAGTCCGCGAAAGGGTGGGGCTGAAGAGTCTGCGTGAAAACCCAGCCCTCTCCCCCATAAGCGCTAACTTGCCGGCCTGGGGGTCGTCCGGAGCCGCGTAGCGGCGACATAATGTGGCCCACGGCGAGCCAGCCGTGGGACGACGGCACAGAGAGAGCACGCTGAGCCACGTAGTGGCGACAGAAGATTTACGGTTATCAAGACTGCTCTGTCGCCCCTCCCGGGGCTATTTCGGGAGCATCGGCCCTGCCTTTTCCCCACGGCTCTCTCGCCGTGGGCCACATTCTTGCGCCCGCTCCGGCGGGCTCCGTAACCCGATCGAGACCATTCTAGCGCCTGTGCCCATTGGGGGAGAGGGCGCGCGACGGCGTTTTCATCAGCCGTCGCGGGACGGGTGAGGAGGGCTAATCCGGATCAATTACGTCGTCGTCCAATGTTGACTGTCGACTGCCCTTCTCAGTCCATCAGCATCCCGCCGTTGACCTCGACGGTTTCGCCGGTGATAAAGCGCGCCGCCGGCGAAGCCAGAAACACGATGACGTCTGCGATGTCCTCCGACGTGCCCGCCCGGCCCATGGGGATTTGGGTAATGAATCTCTGAAAAGCCTCGCCGGGGCTGTAGCGCTCGTGATAGGGCGTGGCAATCACGCCGGGGGCGATCCCGTTCACGCGCACGCCGTGCGCCGCCAGTTCCTTGGCAAGACCTTTGGTGTAGGTCAGCAGCCCGCCCTTCGCAGCCGCATAGGCAGCGGCGCCGGGACCTCCGCCATTCCTTCCGGCGATCGAGGAGACGTTGATGATGCATCCGCTCTTGCGCGCCGCCATCTCCTCCCACACAGCTTGAACGCACAGGAAAACGCTCTTCAGGTTGAGGGCCATGATCTGGTCCCAGTATTCTTCGGTCATGTCGGTGAGGTTGCGCCGAGCCAGCAAGTCTCCGGCGTTGTTCACCAGAATGTCGATCCGCCCCCAGGCTTTGCGCACCGCCGCCATCATGGCGAGCACTTCGGCGCGGCGGGTGACGTCGGCGCGGATCTCGAGCGCCTCACCGCCTGCTTTGCGAATGGTTTCCGCCGTCTTGTCCGCCCCAGCCTGATTCTTGCAGTAGTTGACGCCTACACGCGCGCCCTCTCGCGCCAATGCTTCCGCCGTTGCCCGGCCAATACCGCTCGATGCGCCTGTTACCAGCGCCACTTGATCTTTGAAAAGCATGCCAGCCTCCGATGTCTTTGCAGTCTGAACAACCCGCTATATGTCGGCACAAAATCATAACCTACCGGGCGATGAGTGGGAATACAAAACAGCCTTGGATCGAATGCGAAAATCAATTTGGCTCCTCGGGATTGAAGTATGCAGGCAGATATAACGGAGTGAGCCATGGAATGGCCTCGGCGCGCCTTCGATCGCCGCGCCGCCAATTATGAAAAGACTCCGGCGGGGTGGCACTCGCACAAGATGAAAGAGGTATCTCAAAAACGTTTCTGGAGCCGACCGCCAGGCCAGAATGTTGTGGGCTAAATGTCGCCCTTACGATCAAAACAGGGCGATCCCTTATTTCCTTCTCACCTTGACCAATTTTATGCCGATGATACAATGTCTGGCTCTTGTAAGTGGACTGTAGGCTCTCCTTAAAGAAGTTCTCCCGAAGCAACACCGTCGGGGAATCCCGTCCCACCCTAGCAGGGGGCAAATAGGAAAGGAGAATCAGCCGGAGGATAATCGATGTACCTTCCCGCAATACTGAGTATGAAAAAGATTAAGACATTCGTGGCCGCTATGGCCGTGACGTTGGCCGGGGCAGCCGTAGCCATGGCTCGGCCCCCGGAAGAGACAACTGCCGGGGAAGCCAACTTGAAGCTTCCGGACCTTCATCAGGTCCAATTCCTCGGCGGCGTCAGCGGTCACAGCTTGCTGACGGTCGGCATTCTGTTTTGCATC
This sequence comes from uncultured Acidobacteriota bacterium, assembly GCA_963770415.1. GTDB lineage: Bacteria > Acidobacteriota > Terriglobia > UBA7540 > UBA7540 > CAVROP01. The sequence goes on along the minus strand of CAVYPU010000003.1, from coordinate 2,166 downwards.
TTCGGCCTCGTGTTTGGCATGGTCATTTACGGTCGTTTGCAGAGGCTGCCGGTGCACCATGCGATGGCAGAGATGTCCCAGTTGATCTGGGAGACTTGCAAGACCTATATCATCCAGCAGGGCAAATTCCTGCTGCTGCTCTGGTCTTTCATCGCCGTGATCATTCTGCTGTACTTCGGCGTACTGCTGAAATACGAAGCCATGCGCGTGTTCGTCATCCTGGCCTTCAGCGTAATCGGAATCTGCGGAAGCTACGGGGTGGCGTGGTTCGGCATGCGCGTCAACACCCTGGCCAACTCGCGCACGGCGTTCGCCAGCCTGCGCGGCAAGGCGTTCCCGGTTTACCAGATTCCCACCGAGTCCGGTATGAGTGTGGGCATGATGCTGATCTCGGTTGAACTCCTGATGATGCTGATCATTCTGCTCTACATTCCGGGGGACTATGCGGGGCCGTGCTTCATCGGCTTCGCTATCGGCGAGTCGCTGGGCGCGGCCGCGCTGCGCATCGCCGGCGGCATCTTCACCAAGATCGCCGACATTGGCTCGGACCTTATGAAGATCGTCTTCAAGATCAAGGAAGACGACGCGCGCAACCCGGGTGTCATCGCCGACTGCACGGGCGACAACGCGGGCGATTCGGTGGGACCGACCGCCGACGGCTTTGAGACCTACGGCGTAACGGGCGTGGCTCTGATTACCTTTATCCTGCTGGGCGTGAAGGACCCGACCGTCCAGGTGCAGTTGCTGGTGTGGATCTTCGTGATCCGCATCATCATGCTGGTGGCTGCAGGCGCGGCTTACTTCGTTAACGACGTCATCGCCAAGGCTCGGTTCGGCAATGCGGAGAAATTCAACTTTGAATCTCCGCTGACCTCGCTGGTTTGGATCACCTCCCTGGTTTCCATCGCGCTGACCTACCTTACCTCGGCGTTTATCATCCCCACCCTGGGCGGCGACCCCTCGATGTGGTGGAAGCTCTCGACGATCATCTCCTGCGGTACATTGGCTGGCGCGCTCATCCCGGAACTGGTGAAAGTGTTCACCTCGACCGAGTCGAGGCATGTTAAAGAAGTGGTGGCCTCGGCGAGGGAAGGCGGCGCGTCGCTGGACATCCTCTCTGGCTTTGTCGCCGGTAACTTCTCCGCCTACTATCTGGGCCTGACCATGATGGTGCTGATGGCTATCGGTTCCTGGGTTAGCCTCCAAGGGTTGGGAAACTTCATGCTGGCTGCGCCGGTCTTTGCCTTTGGCTTGGTGGCGTTCGGTTTTCTGGGCATGGGCCCGGTGACGATCGCGGTGGATTCCTACGGCCCGGTGACCGACAACGCCCAATCGGTCTATGAACTGTCCCTCATCGAGCAGGACCCGACCGTGGTGCAGGAAATCAAGAGGGATTACAACGTGGACGTGAACTTCGAGCACGCCAAGGACATGCTGGAAGCCGCCGATGGCGGGGGCAACACGTTCAAGGCCACGGCCAAGCCGGTGCTGATCGGCACGGCGGTCGTGGGCGCCACCACCATGATCTTCTCGATTATCATGGCGCTCACGGTAGGCCTTACGGCAAACGTGGATAAGCTCTCGCTGCTGCACGCGCCGTTTGTCCTGGGCCTGGTCACCGGCGGCGCCATCATTTACTGGTTCACCGGGGCCTCGACACAGGCTGTCACCACCGGCGCCTACCGGGCGGTGGAGTTCATCAAGGCGCATATCAAGCTGGAGAGCGCGGAAAAGGCGTCGGTCGCCGACAGCAAGAAGGTGGTGGCCATCTGCACGCAGTACGCGCAGAAGGGCATGTTGAACATCTTCATCGCGGTGTTCTTCGCCACCCTGTCCTTCGCTTTCATCGACCCGTTCTTCTTCATCGGCTACCTGATTTCGATTGCGATTTTCGGCCTCTACCAGGCCATCTTCATGGCCAATGCGGGCGCGGCTTGGGACAACGCCAAGAAGATCGTCGAAGTCGAATTGAAGCAGAAGGGCACGCCGCTTCACGACGCGACGGTTGTGGGCGACACGGTGGGCGATCCGTTCAAGGATACCTCTTCCGTGGCTCTGAACCCCATCATCAAGTTCACCACGCTGTTTGGATTGCTGGCGGTCGAGTTGGCGGTCAAACTCACCGCGACTGGCGGCAGCCAGTTGGCGCACATTCTGGCGGCGGGC
>CAVYPU010000002.1:0-182188 GCA_963770415.1 uncultured Acidobacteriota bacterium | reverse complement strand
AGTTCAGCGGACAGGATAGTTTCCTCGGTTTCGCCCGCTTCGGCGTGGACCTTTCCCATGTAATCCACGATCTGCGAGTGGCCCGCAAAGCGGAACCCCCGCTCTTCGCCTACCCGGTCCGCGACAGCCACGTTGAAGTGGTTCTCCGAGGCGCGGACTTTGGGGGTATGCTCCCAGGAGTCCGAACCGATGGGCCAGTTTGTGGCGATCGCGAGCAGTTGCGCGCCTTTGAGCTTCAGGACCCTGCCCGCCTCCGGGAAGCTGCAATCGTAACAGATGTTGATGCCGATCTTGCCATGCGTTGTCGCGAAGACGGGGAATGGCTTGTCACCCAGGGCGACATACCGGTCAATCCCCAGGAACGGCAAGTGCAGCTTGCGGAAAGTCCCCGCGATTCCCTGAGGAGTCACCACCGCCACAGCGTTGTAAATGTGATCGCCGTCTTGCTCCAGCATGCCCACGAGTGCCGTGCAATCGAAAGCGTCCGCGGACTTCTGAATCTTCTCTGTCGAGGGGCCGGGAACCGTCTCAGCCTCCGGATCAGCCTCCTCTCGGCTAGTAAAGCAATAACCGGTAAGCGCACATTCCGGGAACACCACAATCCCCGCCCCAGCACACGCCGCAGACTCAATGCTGGCGAGTATCTTCTCCAAGTTCCTTTGTTTCTCCAGGATCTTTACGTCCATTTGCACCGCAGCAACCTTCATGAGTCCTCCCTTGGGAGCGAAATATGTAAATTTAGAATGGAAATTCGGAGTTCAAGTCCGTTGACCAGTAACCCATCCTTTGCGAGTTTAGCACGAGGATTTCGGTAGTGTCAGATTTCGCCACTTTTCTTGACAAAGAGTCATCGCGTGTGCGAAAAATTATCCGACAGATCGGTTGTGCTCTGGATTTTGCATTCACAGGATAATCGTTTCAATATCGGACTTTCAATCCATGGAGGAACCATGCAGAGAAGACTAACCATATGGGCAGCAGGACTCGCTTTACTGACCGCCGTTTTATTGCCTGCAGTTTTTCACACTCAACTCGGGGCCGCGCAGCCTGGTACGCCGCCATCGCCCCGCCCCGCCGCAGCCAGTCCGGACCCCCAACGCCATCCGCGCATCGAAGCCGCACTTCATCATCTCGAGGAAGCCAAGCGAGAACTCGAGGCGGCGCCGGATGAATTCCATGGGCACCGGGTCAGGGCTATTGGCCATGTAAACCAAGCACTCGAGGAATGCCGCAAAGCGCTTGAATCGGCCAGATAAGCCTGCCACCCAGGGGAAACTGGCGAACAATTCGGGGCTTGACAGAAGGCGAACAAAAAGCGAAACTACTCCCATCCTGACTTGGGAGGTTCGCCATGGCTTCCAGCCTTGCTCTGCCTGCTCCGCCCGCCGCGCTGCAGCGATTCGTGGGGATCGCGCGCCTGGCTGCCGAAAGCCCCTTGGTTCGTGAGCGCGCCGAAGTAGAGTACTTTGCCCTCGAGTCCCGCTCCGCTCTCAACCGCGAATCGAGCGGGCGCATGCCCTTTGCCTGGACCCTCAACCCCTACCGGGGCTGCGAGTTCGGCTGCAAGTACTGCTATGCCCGCTATACTCACGAGTTCATGGAGATGTGGGATGGCAAGGATTTCGAGCGGAAGATCTACGCCAAGACGGTCTCCCCGGAGCGGTTGCGCGCGGAACTTCGGCAGGCCAAGGACAAAGGCTTGCCCATCTCACTTGGCACGGCCACCGATCCCTATCAGCCGGCGGAAAAGCAGCTCGAAGTTACGCGCAGAATGCTGGAAGTGTTCCTCGAATTCGAGGGGCTGGAATTCTCGATTACCACGAAGTCCGTGCTGATTCTCCGCGATCTGGAGTTGCTAAGGTCGGTTTCCAAAACGCACCACTTCAGCGTCCACATGACCGTGACCACGCACGACGAACGCCTGGCGCGCCTGCTTGAACCGAAGGCCCCGCCACCCGCGCGGCGGCTCGAAGCTGTGAAGCAGTTGTCCGATGCGGGCATCCACGTGGGCGTAAACGCCATGCCGATCCTGCCGGGGCTGAACGACTCCGAGAAGCACCTTGACCGGCTGGCCCGCGCCGCGTCCCAGTCTGGCGCGAGATTCCTTTACGGAAACATCCTGTTCCTGATGCCCTCCGCTATGAAGCAGTTTATGCCCTTCCTCGAGGCAGAGTTCCCGCGACTGGTGAAGACCTACCGCAAACTCTACGCGCGCTCAGCCTACCTGAATGGCGAATACAAGGACCGCATGACCAAGCTGCTGGCCGACCTCCGCACGCGCTACGGCCTGGAGGGAAACCGCGGCGCCCCGCCGCCCGCAGCGAGACACCCCCAACTGGCTTTGCCGTTCGAGACGGTCGAAAATGGAGGCTCGGCACAGGGGTTTGTTGCGGCTTGCGGCTAATGGGGATTCTCGCCATCGCTGGAATGGCGGGGCTTCAGAGATTGCGGATAAAACCCTCGGCGCTGTCATTCTGAGCGAAGCGAAGAATCTCGGCAGTTGTGATTTCAAGGAACTACGGAGATCCTTTGTCGCCTGCGGCTCTCCTGAAAGTCACGTCATTCCCGCGAAAGCGGGAATCCATTTGACCAACAATGGGTCTCCGCTTTCGCGGGGACGACGACGCCGATTTTCATTCCCTCGGGTGAGCCACAGGCCCATGGGAACTCCTCAGGATGACAGCCTAGACAAGTTTTTCCGCAGCCTCTTTAGCCCCGCCATTCCCCAACTTGGAGAGAAGTCCTCGCGAGGCAAATGGTGAGATGCTGGGTGCGCCTTCCAACGACAGGACGGAGCCCCAACACTACTCGCACTGACCCCTCACCCGTCGCGCTCCGGCTGGTGAAAGCGCCGGAGTGCGACACCCTCTCCCCAGGGGCGAAGGCTGTTTTCGAGCGATGGGCGGGTCACAGGCGTCGTCGGCCATCTCTCAGTGATTGACGGTCATGTTCTCGAACAGGAACAGGCCGGACTTCCCCGCTACGACGAAATCCAGGTCGCCGTCGCCGTCGATGTCCACAACGGGGATTTGCATGCCGCCGCCGGTGCGGGTGCCGTAGTCGATGACGTGCCGCCGCCACTGCACGCCGCCCTCGACTTTGATTGGCTCGTACCAGTAGATGCCCAGCGGTTCGCGCTCGCCAGGGTCGTGGCCGTTGTGCGCCATGTAGCGCTTGCCGGTGACGATGCCGATGTGGCCGTCACCCTTAAGGTCCACCAAAGTCATCGCGTGAGCTTGGGAGTAACTGTTATCAATAAGGTGCTTGATCCAGGTGCGGACGCCGGCCGCGTCTTTCTTCTGCTCGTACCAGAAGATTCCGTAGTCGTGGCCATAGGAGGTGACGATGTCCGGCAGGCCGTCGCCGTTCACGTCCAGCGTAAATATGAACCCCGTGGCGCCCAGATCGAACTCCGGATGGAAGATCCACTGGCCGTTGCGAGGGTCAGGAGGCGCTTCGAACCACCCCTTGGGTGTGATGATGTCGGTGCGTCCATCGCCGTTCACGTCCCCCGCGCCGATGCCATGGCCGTAGCTCCTGGGACTCACTACGTGCGGGATCCAAGCCGAGTCGCCACCTTTACCGGAGAGCTCGTACCAGGTCAGCGGGAATTTTGGATCGCCATATTGGGGGAGAAGTTGTTGCGGCTTGCCGGTGTTAAGTAGGTCCACCAGGAAAACGAACTCGACCGGCGAGCGCGTTTCGATCACGTGCTTCTTCCAAGGTTGATCCTTTGCGCCCGGGTTTTCCCACCAGGTGAGCGGGTCGGCCCAGTATGAGCAGCTCACAATATCCGGGTAGCCGTCGCCGTTCGCGTCGATCACCAGGTCGCTCAAGTCTTCGAGGTAAAATCCCTGTACGGTAAGCTGCGGAACTTGTGCTTGATCCAGCGCGGCCCTTCGCCGGGGGCCGCGGGCGGCGCCTGCTCGAACCAGTTTTCCCCAGAGACGATGTCCAGCTTGCCGTCCCGGTTCATATCCACTAGGGCCACGGTTTCGCTGGGGCCCAAGTCAATCGTATGCTTACGGAAAGGAATCTCGTCCGAGCCTTGGGCAGGAGACCTGGGAAGGAACCATAACGATGATGCAGCAACAAGAAGAAGTGCAGAGAATACGAAAAACGTGACTCGTGCTTTCTGATCCGCATGCATGAGAACCCCCAATATAGTTTGTTGCCGGTTTGTCAATCTGGGCGAAGATTGCACAATACTCTGCCTCAACACGGTGCGTGAAAATGAAAAAATGACTCCCCTCCTCATCGAGGAGGGGTTGGGGGTGGTGGACGGCTACCCAAACGCGCCAACCACCCCCCTACCCCCTCCTTAGCCAAGGAGGGGAGTTGATTTTCATCGTGTCCGGGCCCTTACTTAACCCCAAGGCCCCCGGCCAACCTCTTGATGAAGCGCAATCCCTGTCGCGCCAACTCATCGCCGGAGGGCGCGATGTCCCGCCAGATGGCGGCGGCTGCGGCGAGGTCGGGCTCCGGCTGCGCGAACGATTCGATGGTCAGCCAGCCCTTGTACCGGGCGGCCTTGAGCGCCTTCAACACTCCGGACCAATCGTTGTGACCCGTCCCGGGGATGCCGCGGTCGTTTTCGGAAATGTGGACATGCCCCAGGTCCGCGGCGACGGACCGTAGCGCTTCCGCCGGATGCCGCTCTTCGATATTGGAATGGAAAGTATCAAAGTGGATCTTGACGTTGGGCGAGGCAATGTCGTGAACCAGGTGGGCCGCGTCTTCGAGAGTATTGAGGAAATAGGTCTCGAAGCGATTGAGCGGTTCGAGACAGAGCATCACCTGGCAGCCCTGCGCGTGCCGGGCAACCGCCTGCAATCCCTCTACGGCCCACTTCCATTCATCAACAGTGCGGCGGCGGCCGGTCATCACGCCCAGGCCGGCGTACATCGGGCCGCAGACGAGGTTCGCCCCCAACTCTGCGGTGCGGTCCACGCAGGTCTTCAGGAACTCCACGCTTCTCGCCCGCACTTCCGGGTCGGGGCTTACAAGATGGCACTCGCGCGGCAGCACGCTGCAGGTGGTGCACTCCAGATTATTGGCCTCCACCATCTTACGAACCGCAGGAATGTCCGCAGGCTCCTGCGGAGAAAGAAACAGTTCGACCCCGTCGAAGCCCCACTCCCGAATGCAGGAGAATAAGGCCGCATGAGTTTCGTTTACGCGCGTCGTCCAGACCATTGTGTTGACGCCGTATTTCATAATCGACTCTCCTTTGTGCTGGTGTGCTGGTGCCGGTACTCGCAGGGGGATGGCTTGCCGCTCCCTGGTGGTGTGCATCCGTGCTGCCGTACGATGGACCCCCCGCACCCAAATGGGTGATCAACTCACCGTCCAGGGTTTTCTATAACTCTTGGTGAGCATCATATTGGCTTCCGCGTCGCCCTCGAACTGCTCCTGGTCTCGATTCCACTTGAGCTTCCGTCCCAGCTTGTATGAGATATTTCCGAGAATGCAGGCGCTGGTGGCGCGGTGCGTGGTCTCGATGTCGGAGTTGGGCTTGCGGCGGGTGCGGACGCACTCGAGGAAATTCTCGATGTGCGGCTGGTGCTGCGGCGTTCCGTCACCCCTATCGATAGCGGAGGGGCCGAACGTCTCCCAGCCGTCATGGACCAGGTCCATCGGCCAGACCGTGTAGCCCTCGCGATTCACAAAGAGCGTTCCCTCCGTGCCGAAGAACTGCATGCCATACTGATGGTCGTCGGGGCCGCGTCCCTGGCGGTTAAAGAACTTCACCAGGAACCCGTTCTCGTTTACGGACGAGCCGGGATATTCGTAAGACGCTTCGATGGTGTCGGGAATCTCAAAAACTCCTGAGGAGATGAGCTGCCCGCCCGATGTTACCACCGTGCGCGGGGCGTCGACGCCGAGCGCCCAATGCACGATATCGATCAGGTGCGGCGCCCAGTTGGTCAGCTCGCCGCCCCCCGTTTCCCAGAAGCCGCCCCATCCCATGTGCCGATTGCGATTGTAATGGTGATAAGGCGCCGGGCCCAGCCACATGTCCCAATCAAGGCCCTCCACGGGTTCGCTGTCGGGGTAAGGCGTCTGCATCCTCGACTGCACGGAGGTGCCGCGCAGGACCCAGGTGTCGGCCTCCGTCAATCGTCCGATTCTCCCCTTGCGGAGCAGTTCGGCGACTTTGGCGAAATGCTCGCCCGACCGTTGCTGCGTGCCGCACTGCACCACCCGGTTGTTCTTGTTCGCGGCTTCGACCATCTTGCGGCCTTCGAGAATGGTGTGCGACGTGGGCTTTTCCACATACACGTCTTTGCCCGCCTCGCACGCCGCGATCATGGGAATAGCGTGCCAGTGCTCGGGCGTGGCCACGATCACCACATCGATATCTTTGCGCTCGAGGAGCTTGCGAAAGTCCTTGTAAGTTTTCACCTTCTCCGGCGAGAGGGCAAGGCCCACCAGCGTCTCGCGCAGGCGCAGGTCCCACACATCGCAGAGCGCCACCACGTCCACTTGGTTCGTCTTGATGAACGAACCCAGGTCGTAGCGCCCCTGATTGCCTGACCCAATCAGCGCGACGCCGATGCGATCGTTGGCCGCCACCGCCTTGCCCGCCGCGGGGCCTGCGGAAAACGCCACACTTGCCGATCCTAGGATTGCGGATTTATTGAAGTCGCGACGCGACATTTTCAAGCTTTCCATTATTGCCTCCTCTGGTTTGGTCACAGCCTCTTCTTTGCCCAATCTCCAATCCATGCCAGTGCCTTCTCGATATTCTCGACCGAGTTGGCAAAGGAGAATCGCAAGTAGCCCTCGCCCCACGCGCCGAACGCCGTGCCGGCCAGGCACGCTACGCCGGCTTCCTTCAGGATGGCGTCGGCCAGCTTGCCGGAATCCCACCTGGTCCCTTTGATATTGGGAAACACGTAGAAAGCCCCTTGAGGCTGCCGGCAACTGAAGCCGGGGATGCGGTTCAGGCCGTCCACGATGACGCTGCGGCGGCGGCGGAATTCTTCGCGCATCACGGCGACGGAGCTCTGGTCTCCGCGCAGTGCCTCGACGCCTGCGATCTGGCTGAAGCTCGCGGTGCAGGAGTTGCAGTTGGTCATCAACTGCCCGATCCAACGCGCCAGGTCAGCGCGCATCACTCCCCAACCCATCCTCCAGCCGGTCATGGCGTAAGTCTTCGAAAAACCGTTCAGGATGATCGTCCGGTCTTTCATGCCCGGAAACTGCGCGATGCTCGAGTGCTCGCCTTCGTAGATCAGTTGGTGATAAATCTCGTCGGAGAGCACCGGGATTTCCCGCTGCACAAGCACGTCCGCAAGGGCCTTCAGGCCCTCGCGGCTGATCACGCCGCCGGTGGGATTCTGCGGGCTGTTGAGGATCACGAGGCGCGTGCGGTCTGTGATCTTGTCGATGATCTCCTGCACGTCCACGTCGAAGCTCCGGTCCTCGCGCAAGCCGTAAGGGACGGCCTTCGCGCCCACGAAGTTGATCATCGATTCATAAATGGGGAAGCCGGGGTTGGGGTAGAGAACCTCATCGCCCGGCTCGGCCAGCGCCAGGATCACGAAGAACATGATGGGCTTGCCGCCCGGCGTGATGACCACCTCGGCCGGGTCCACGGGAATCCCCGTGTGCCTGGTGGTATATTCGGCAACGGCTTCGCGGAGTTGGGGTAAGCCCGCCGATGGTCCGTAATGCGTCCAGCCGGCGCGCAAGGCGCTGGCCGCGGCTTCCACGATATTGGCGGGAGTCGCGAAATCAGGCTCGCCAATCTCCAGGTGAATAATCTCTTTGCCCTGCGCCTCGAGGGCACGAGCCCGCACCAGGACTTCGAACGCGGTCTCGGTGCCCAGCCGCGACATGCGTTCGGCCAGGCGTATCGGCATTTGCGCGGGTGTGACCATTGTGACTCCTCCTGCAACTTCTGAAGCGAGTCCCTCAATTCAAGCTTTTGAGCGTAGCTAGGATAATATCGGAGTGCCCCAAAGTCTATAGCAAGCCGTGCACGTAGGGTGAGCGCTTGCCCTGCACTCTTTGGGCGAACACGATGGCGGGCAGGGGACGGCAAGCCGTCCCCCTACAGCGTGGGTTCCCGCCTGCACGGGAATGACGCGAAACTGAATGGCCAATGCCCTACTGCGTCGCCCCCGCGAAAGCGGGGGTCCACTGATTGCCCTGGGGATTCCCGCTTGTGCGTCAATGACATTGAATGCAACCAATCGTGAAAAAGGGTCTCGCGTTTCGATTTTCACATTTCCAGTTTCCATCTCAAGGGTGGAGCAGGATTTTCCCAAAGAACTCCCTGCCGGCCATCTTCCTTTGAGCGGCAATGGCCTCAGCGAGCGGAAACGCGGAGTCGATCACGGCTTTGAGTTTTCCGCGGGAGATGAACTTCAGCGCTTCGAGCAATTCCCATTTGCCGCCCATGAATGAACCCATGACGGTCCGCTGCCGGCCGAAGAGCCCCTGCACGTTCAATGGCACCTGGCCGCCGCTCGTGACGCCGCAAGTCACCAGGCGGCCGTAAGTGGCGAGGGAATTGAAGCACTCTTCCCAAACCGCCGCACCCACGTGCTCGACGATCACATCCACGCCGCGCTTCTCCGTGAAACGCCGGACTTCCCCCGAAATCGATTGGCGGCTGTGGTTCACGACTTCATCTGCGCCCAGGTCCTTTGCCTTCTCGAGCTTCCAGTCTGCGCCCGCCGTGGCAATTACGCGCGCGCCCACGAGCTTCGCCATCTGGATGGCCGCGCTGCCCACGCCCGACCCGGCGCCGATCACCAGCACATCTTCGCCCGGCTTGAGCCCGGCGCGAGTGAACAGCATGTGCCAGGCAGTGAGGAGCACCAGCGGAACGGCGGCAGCTTCATCAAAACCAAGGCCGCCCGGAATGGGTACGACGTTCGCTTCCGGCGACTTCACGTATTCCGCATAGCCGCCGTCCACGAACACTCCGAAAACCGTGAAGTTTCGGCAGGCGCTGTCCAGGCCCTTGAAACACATCTCGCACTGCCCGCAGCTTATGCCGGGGCTGAGGAGCACGCGTTCGCCCACCTTGACGCGCTTCGCGAGCGCGCCCACCTCCGCCACCTCCCCGGCAATATCGCTGCCGCTAATATGGGGAAGTGGAATCTTCCAGTCACTGACGCCTTGCCGAATCCAAAGGTCCAGGTGATTCAAAGCGCAGGCTTTCACCTTCACGAGCACTTCGTTAGCCGCAATTTTTGGATCCGGAGCTTCTTCGTATTTGAGCACATCAAAGTCGCCATGTTGGTGGAATCGGACTGCGCGCATGGGGCTGGCCTCCTTACCGAATGCCGAAATTCGAAACTCGTGTTGGGGGACGGCTTGCCGTCTCCTCACCGTTCCTCGTTCTTCAAAATGGGTAGGGCAAGCCCTACCCCTACACTATGCCGACCGTTTTTCCGTCTATCCTGACTCAAAAGTACCATTCCTTCACTCCTCAAACAATGTAAGATACGGTACCGTGGTTGCTTTGGAGTGCGGCGGATTGCCGCCGCTTTTCGTCGGGCCAGAAGTGATCGCGTGCCGGCGCAAGTGAGGTCGCGGGCAAGCGCGAGGTCCGAGCAACGGCCAGCCGCCACGCTCAAGAACGCCTATGGGCTCCATTACGTCGCTCAATGCCGAGGCCAGGCTCGCGCCCGCGCCGGATTCAACGGTGCAGGCCGGGCCGCCGTTCGACCGGGTGGATTTGGTGCTCGCGGCCATCCTGGCGCTAGGCGCGCTGGCGATGTTCGGGAAGGTGATCTTTACGCCTTCCATGCTTTTCATCCGCGACGTTTTCAACTACACCTATCCTTCCACGCATTACATCCAGGAGATTTGCCGCCACGGGGCTTTGCCTTATTGGAACCCGTATTTGAACTACGGGCAGCCCTTGCTCGAAAATCCCAACCTGCTGTTCTTTTATCCTTACACGCTCCTCATCATCCTTCTTCCGCTGCATCTGGCTTACCCGCTATTTTACGTAGTGCACTTCGCGCTGGCCGGAATCGGAACGTACCTGTTGGCGCGGCGCTGGGGACAAAGCCGCGAGGCCTCCTTCTTCGCCGGCTTCGTCTTCGCCTTCAGCGGTCCCCTGTTGTCGCTGGGCAACCTTTACAACCACGCGGCTTGCGCCGCATGGATGCCTTGGGCACTGCTCGCTACCGACCGGGCCGTTCGTGGCAACGGCGCAGCGCGGGCCTCTCGCCCGCTGTGGCGCGAGCGTCTCGCTCCCGCGCGCAAGATGGATGCTGGCGTGACAGCGAGCGAGATGCGCTCGCTACAGAATGCCTTCCGCCCCTGGATTCTCCTGACGCTGTTTTTCTCATTGCAATTCCTCGCTGCCGAGCCTTTCACCCTCATCGCGACCTTTGGCCTCTGTCTCGCTTACGCGCTTTACCTGGGGGGAACTCGCAAGCCACTCGTCTCCGCTTCGAATCTTCGCACCCTGACCGGATTCGTGCTGGCGGGATGCCTGATGGTGGCATTGTGCGCGGTCCAGTTCCTGCCTTCGGCGGAGTTGCTGAGCCATTCGCGCCGGGGAGCGCAAGGCCTACGCTACGGCGAGACCTCCAACTGGTCGTTCCACCCACTGCTGTTGATTGAAACCGTGGTGCCGGATTTCTTCGGGCCCGCGCTGACCTCGCCCACCCAGTGGAACGCCATCGTGGAAGACGGCAACAGTCCGTATTTCCTTTCGGTGTTTGTCGGATTCGTACCGCTCTTCTTTGCCCTGGCGGGGTGGGCGCTCGGTCAGGATCGGCGCCGCAATTTCGCGGCGGGTGCGGCGCTCTTTTTCCTCGTATTGAGTTTCGGCCACTTCACTCCCGTCTTTTCCCTTGCCTATTTGCTTGTGCCCTTGCTGACCCTCGTCCGATTTCCGGTCAAGATGCTGGTTCCGGTGATTTTGCTGATGACGCTTCTAGCCGGCTGGGGCGTGGACGCACTTCGCGGGGATGCTGACCGTTGGCGGGCTCGACGCAATCGCGTCCTTTACCCGCTGGCGGTTTTGCTGGCTTGTTCTTTAACCGCCTGGGCTGCGGCGTGGGTGGCGCCGAAGCTTATCACCCTTCCGGTCGAGTGGTTGCTCATCCGCCAGAACCATATCAGCGCGGAAGCCGCCTCGATGGCACAATCCCTCGCGACTCTGTTCCGCATTTATCTGCCCGGTGTCGTCGGCTTCGCTCTCTTTGGTTTACTGCTTGTGCTTGGCCTCAGCCAGAACAAAACATGGGCGCGGAAAGGTGTGCCGCTCTTCGCATTGGTCGGTCTGGCCCAGCTTGTGATGGTGAATTACGATGCCAATCCCAGCGTGCCGCGAGACTTTTACACTTACCGGCCTCCGGTGGTTTCCCACTTCGCCGATTCACCCGGGAATTACCGCGTCGCATCCACAGCCAGGCCTCCGACCGGCCAACAACCCACCTCGAGCGAGCTTCAGGGATACGTCAACTTCCAGTCGATTCTTGGGCCGGTCGATCTCTCCTCGCTCGCGCAAGGGACGTTTCAGGAAAAGCTCCTGCTGGGCGAAGGTTCAATGATACTGGGGGTCGAAGGGAGCTTGAATCTCGACATCGAGCGCTCCCTGCCGCCGTTTCTTTACGACGTATGGATATACATGCTCCGCCAGGCGCCCGACACTCTTCACACCGATTGCCTGCTGGGGCGCAGCAATGTGAAGTACATCATCCGCCCGGCGCGCCGCGATTCCCCCGGCACGAAAGTCGTAGACCAGGTCTACAACGGCTCGCCGAAGCCTAGCTATTTGTACGAAGATCTATACTTTGTGCCGCGCGCCTACGTGGCAGGCACCACGATTTTCACGGTGAGCCCGCTCGAAACCCTGAGCCGCATGGCCTCGCCGGAATTCGATGCTCAGGAGAACGTCATCCTGGCCGCGGACCCGTGCGACGCGCCTTCAGTCCGCGGCTCCGGCCCGGCAGGAACTGTCGAAATGACTACACGCCAGCCCAACGCCGTCACGCTCCAAGCCAATCTCGCGAAGCCGGGCTACGTGGTCTTGCTTGACCGTTACGACTCGAACTGGCACGCCACGATCGACGGCCGCGAAGTGCCAGTGCTGCGCGCCAACCAACTCTTCCGCGCCGTCTACGCTGGACCCGGCCGACACGCCATTGCTTTTCATTACCGCCAGCAAGGCCTGGCGGCAGGACTGCTCATTACCAGCATTACGATGGCGGGCCTCTTGTGGTTGTATTTGCGGAACCCCGGAACTGGCGCCTGAGCGACCGACGCTTGCTGTGCGGCAAGGCAGAGCCTTTCCGCAAGACAGAGCGGCAGAGCCGACTGACTTTGGCCCAGCCGCTGGGCAAGGCATCCGAAATTTGGCTGATTATCAACCGTCACCTGGATGATAATCACCCATGATTGGTCGTTCCTTTTGCTGAAAACCTTCACGGATTGCCACTGCCCCTCCTTTGGTCAGCGCGCACCATAAGGCGATGATTGCTCTTGTCGCGATGTTTGCCAGCGTGTAAAGTCCGATAGGGAGTCCAATCAAATGGGAACAGTTCCGCCATTGCGCCCTCTTATCTCGGTTGTGATGCCGACACACAACGGCGAAAAGTATATTGCCTCGGCACTTGATAGCATTCGTTCTGAAGGTACCCAGGGCATTGAGGTAGTGGTGGTTGACGACGGCTCCTCGGACCGCACGGCCGAGATCGTACAAGAGTTCAGCAAAAATATGCACGTACGGATGATTTCGCCGGGGCGGATTGGGAACTGGGTGGCGGTCACGAACCTCGGACTACGCGAAGCCGCGGGTGATTGGGCCTGCTTTCTCCACGATGATGACCTTTGGCTTCCGGGAAGAATTTGCCGGCTGCGGGCCGAGATGGAAAAGGCCAAGGGTGCTTTAGTGCTTCATGACGCGACGTTTGTGGGTCCCAAAGGACAGGCCCTCGGCTTGTGGACTTGCCCCCTCCGCGAAGGCAACGTCGAGGCTGGTCAGTTTATGGAGCATCTCCTCGTGCAGAACTTCATTGCGATCTGTTCGCCGCTGTTCTTGCGGAAAGCTGTGATCGAGAGCGGCGGCATGGATGAGAAACTTTGGCACACTGCCGACTGGGACCTCTGGCTACGCCTTGGATCGCTTGGACCTGTGCGTTTTGTTCCGGAAGCGCTAAGCGCGGTCCGAATCCACTCCGCATCGCAAACGATGACCCATTCGCTGCGTCCCGGTGAATGGGAACAGCAGTTGACCAGCGTGTTTCATCGGCACTTTTCACGCTGGAGTGCTGCTGAAAAACGAGGAGCCAAGGTTGAACAGGCCGCGATGGCGTCGGTTGCGGTCAATGCGGCTCTCGCCGCCGCGTCTCGCGGAGAGCCGCTCCGATGGAAAGGTCCGCTCTTGAAGCTTCTGGCCCTGGGACCCTCAGGGTTGCACCGGTATGTGCGAGACTCCCGGATCGTACAGCGTGTCGGCTCTCGTCTTAAACTGCGGCGATCACTGATCGGCACTTAGGGACGTGACGCGCCTTCTAAACCTGCGTGGCGTTCTCCCCGCTCCGAGCGCGTGACCTTTGGAAGCCTTTGCTGGCAACCAATAACAACACACCAAAACCCGCCACAATGAAGACGGCAGCACTGGACAGCAAGCGATTGGAAATCGCCCATTGTGTAGAAGCAGCGAGTGGAAGACCTGACAAGCTAAGGGCTGTTGCGTTTGCGGCTTCAGATACGCCGAGTCCGCCGGGCGTGATTCCTGCCACCGCGACGAGCAAGCCAAATGGCACTACGGCGGCCAAGCGCCAGAGAGGGATGGCGATGTGAATGCCCGAACTGACTTGGCTCGCCATGAGCACCAGCACTACAAATCGCGCCACCGAGATGAGCGTTAGCTTTCGGGCCAGGCCTGCCTGGAACAATCCTGACTCCCGGAGCTCGGCTATCGCACTGCGCCAACGCGCCAGGGACGTCCGCTTCACCATCAGGCGTGCGGCAAGCCAATCGAGAGTGTTCATCAAGGTTCCGACACCGCTCACGGCCAAGACTGTACCGGATAGGGCAAATGCCAACCACAGCGCGGCGCCTCCGTGCAAGAGTCGCGTACAGGCAGCGGCCACTATCATCAGGACCGTCACGAGGAGGTCAAATGCCTGCTCGAACAGCGTCGCCACTGTGCCTCGCTTCAGCGCCTGTCCCTGGACGAACGTTCCAAGCGTCCGGGCGACCGACATGGTTACTTGAATGGGCAGGAATTGGCCCAGGGCCACACCCACGGTCGTCAACCCGAATGCAGCGGAACTGGGCAAGGGCCTTCCTTCACCGTGACATATCACGCGGTCGGTCATCCGCCACTTTTCGGATGAAAGGAACGAGCTCAACGCAACCAAAAGCGAAAGGCGGACAAAGGCCATACGGTCAACGGCGAGCGATCGGCCGAGGACCTCCTGCCAGCGGACGCTGGAAGCCAGCAAAAGAAGAACGATCAGACCAATGCCCAGCACCAATGACAGAGAGACCGTAATGAATGACCGGAAACGCCTTTTCAACTCAAATCCGGAAGTTGGAGCCAACTCTCATCCCTCGTCCCGAATTGTCGGGGTGAACGATCTCTAATACTTTACTTCCGCCTGAGCCCCAGGATGCTAAGAAAGAAACTTCCGCAAATAACTTGCACCCCCAACATCAGCGCGAACACGGAGGGAAAGACAAGCCGTAACATGCGTGAAGGATCAAGCGCTCCGAAGCTCGTCCAGCCCCAGTCGCTCAGGGCGAGAATCGACCCGCCCAGCCCAGCCAAAGTAAGCAGAATCCCGGCTAAGAGCCCCGTCTCAAGTGTCACGTGGCGAAGAACGCGATTCAGGTGAGGATCTTCGGGCAAGAGTCCCTCGGAAATGGCGAATACCTTCGTAAAAATTGCGAATGCAACGAACTGCGCGCCTAGCTCGATCGCCACGAAAGCATACAAGAGCGTGTGAACGTCAAACCCGATATTGCCAATCGTGCCCGGCTTCGGCAGGAGCCAACCACAACCGGCAAGTCCAATCACGATCATCGCCAAGCCCGGATACAGAAACAGCCACCTCGGGCTGTACATCAAGAGAAACCGAAGGTGGCGCCATCCATCCCGCCAAGGGCGGAGATGGGGAGCACGGGAGCGGCCGTCTAGGCAATGGGTCGCGGGAACCTCAGCCATCTCCAGGCCGAGGAGCGAGGCTTTAACGATCATCTCCGAGGCGAACTCCATGCCGGTGGTGCGGAGATTCAGCGTGTGGAACGCGGACCGGGTGCAACCACGCAGGCCGCAGTTGAAATCGTGCACCGGCGAGTGGAAAAACAGCCGGCCGAGGCCCGAGAGGATCGGCGTCCCGATCCAGCGGTTCATCCAGGGCATAGCGCCAGGCTCGATACCGCCTTGAAAGCGGTTGCCAATAACCACCTGAGCGCCGGCGCGCAACTTCTCGAGAAACGGCAGAAGGGTGGCAAAATCGTGGCTGCCATCCGCATCTCCCGTAATAATGAATTTGCCACGCGCGGCGAACATGCCGGAGATCAGCGCCCCGCCGTAACCTCGCGTGGGAGCGTTAACGACACGTGCCCCGAAACGGCGGGCAATCTCCGGCGAGCCATCCTGCGAGCCGTTATCGCTGACCAGAACCTCTCCCCGCACATTGTGGCGCTGGAGAAATGACTGCGCTTCCTGCACGCACTTGCCCAGAGTCTCCGCCTCGTTCAAACACGGAACGAGAATTGTCAGCTCAAGCTCATCATCACCGTGTGACGGCGCAACCACGTCCGAAGCCATCCGGTTGTTTCACTCCTTCGCGAAAGCTCGCGGCGGTACGGCAAGTACGCCCGGCCCGGCGCCGCTGACCCCTCAACGGCACTTAACATGTGCAGCCTTTGCCTCCGCTGCCATCTCAGGTGACCTACCCTCCCAGACCAGTTTCTGAAGACCGCCACGAAGCAGGGCGAACCCGAGCAGAGCTACTCCCAAGATGCCCGCCAGCCATGCCTTGAGATTGATGCCCCGTTGATCTTGGGGGATATCCCACATCCAAATCGGCCACGGCTTGGGAACATAAAACACTCTGTAATTCCGCATCCAATAAGGGGTCCGCGTGCGAGATACGCCTTTCGGCGGAGGGGGGAGGACTGTATACGTCGGGAGATTATTATCCGTATTGAACAAAACTGCCGTCTGCGGTGGCCCTTTGATTAGCGATAGGGTCTCCCCCAAACGCGCTGTCAGCGCGCTGTGCTTGAAGTAGAACCAGGGATCGCTAGCCCAGAAGTAATCCGCCAAACCGCGATCGAAGAAGAATCGCTCATTGTCCACGCTTACGGCCAGGCATTGGATAACTAAACCTAGCCCCACAATGGCCGCCACCAGATTTCTCCGGCGCCCTTTCCTGCCGTTGACGAAGGGTAACGCCAGCGCCCAGAGCGGCACCAGCGAGATCAAATAGCGTGGACCCCAGCACCAATCGCCTCCCACGAAGGAGACGGTGGAAATGAAGAGGACAAGAACCACGCTGGCAGCGACTACGACGAATCCGATCTGCGGTTTGTGCCGCCAAAGCCGGCGAATTCCTGCGAAACCCAATAAGATGGGCGGGCTGTAGAACAGGATGCTCTTTCCGGGACTCACCAGCAACGTGAGTAAGCCCGCTAGTGGATTCCCAAACAGGGGATAGCCGCGGTGAGCCTCGGGATGCAACTTTCCACTTTCAAACACAGAGCCGAAGCGGTAGTAGTTGTAATCGAGCACCACGGCCACACCCACCAGCGTCGCCAGCAGGTATAGTGCGAACCGGCGACAAGCGCGATGGAAGGCTTCGACCTCCTCCGGAGAGAATCCACTGGGTCGCTTGAACTCCCGGATCCCGCCTGGGAGATCGAATTTGAGAAGCAACCGAAGAGGGCGGAAAAAAACTTGCGCCCCCCCCGTGCGCCCAACGTTCCCCCAGGAATCCCAGTCAAGAGTGGAGACCGCAAGCAAGGGAATAAGGAGGGCGAAATACTCCTGATAGGTCAACAACAAGCCCGCGACTACACCCCCCAAGACCGCAAGGTAGGGAGAACGCCGCTTGCCGCTCATGTACCCGAGGAACAATGCAATGAGCACAAGACAGGCGTGCTGGGCGTTATCGAACGTTGTGTCGGAAGTGGGCCACATCATGGTAGCAAAGGCCGCGACCCCGGTCCACACCAGGGCCTCTTTCACCGCTACACCAAGTTCCACATAGAAGAGGTAAAGGAAGGCGGCGGCGAGTGCGCCCAAGAGACTGCTCGTAAAACAGAACAAGAAGCGGGTTGCCTCACCGGGAGGATCGTCGTAAAAGACTCCCGCCCATACGAGTGGCATGGCGGCCACCGACGCGGCCAGTCCACAGTTGGAATAGATAATCCCATGCTTCCCCGCCACTCCTGAGGTGTGCACCACCGTGCGGTCGCAGAGCACGGGACGGCCCGACGTCAGCCAGTTCAAGGCGACCTCGTATCGGACCTGACCATCGATTATGTCAATGCGGCCTGGATTGGCGAGCACATACACCGCGAGAACGGCGAGGAAGACCCCAGCGGCCAGCCACAAGTTTGCAAACCGGCCGTTTCTGTCCGCATGTGTAAGCTTGTCGTCTTGCTTCATTGAATCCACGCTATGAGGGAATTGAACAGCATCGCAAACTCACCCTCGCCGTCGGATACTGTCAGCAATACCCCGGCCGTTTCCCGACAGTGCCACGATCAGACAACGTATATCAGTTGTGAACCCTAATCTCTAGCACGAAAGTACTCGCGACACAACGCGCCTCGAGGCGGGCGGGGCAGTATCCCCACGATGAAATAAGCGCGCCTATCTCGCGATTGCTCTGAGAAGTTGTAGGGGTAGGGCTTGCCCTACCCTCGTCGCAAATTAAACGAACCCCCAAAAAGGGGACGGCAAGCCGTCCCCCTACAACGGGTGTCGTTTTCATGGTTTCAGGGTGCCGCGCGGAGTTACAACCTACCCACAACCTCAGCGAGCTGTTCTGCCGCGTACTGCACCTGCTCATCGGTCATTTCGGGGAAGAGGGGCATGCTCAAGACTCGCTCGCAGGCGCGTTCTGCATGCGGGAAACTACCGGGTTTGTATCCGAGGTGCGCGAAGGCGGGCTGCAAATGCACGGGACAAGGATAGTGGACGGCGGTGTGAACACCGCGGGCTTCGAGCTCCGTCGCGCACCCGGTCACGCGCGTCAACGTAAACCGCGAAGAGGTGGTACACCCTTTCGTCGCGTGGATCATCCGTGGGGATTTCCACCTTGGCGCCCTTCAGAGCTCTGCTGTAGAGCGCGGCGATTTCGTTGCGGCGCTTGTTCCACTGCTCGAGTCGCTGGAGCTTTACGCGCAGGACAGCGCCTTGGAATCCTTCCATGCGATAGTTGTAGCCGATTCGGTCATGCGTGTAGGGGCCGCCCTGGCCATGGTTGCGCAGTGATCGCGCGAGATCAGCAATCCCGGCGTCGCTCGTGGTAAGCGCTCCGCCCTCTCCGTAGGCGCTCAGGTTTTTGCTGGGATAGAAACTGAAAGCAGCCGCATGGCCGAGGCTTCCCACTCGCCTGCCACGATAACACCCGCCGTGAGCCTGGCAAGAATCTTCGATTACCACCAGGTTGTGTTTTTGCGCGATCTTGAGGATGGGGTCCATGCCGGCGGGGCGGCCGTAGAGATGAACCGGAATTATCGCCTTAGTTCGCTCCGTGATGGCCGGTTCGATCAGCGCGGGATCGAGGTTCGCCGTCTTCGGATCAATATCCACGAACACAGGCTTTGCACCGGCGTAGCTGATGGCTTCGGCGGTGGCGATGAAAGTGTTCGGAGTGGTGATTACCTCGTCGCCGGGCTCGACGCCCAATGCCAGTAAGGCCAAGTGCAGGGCGCTCGTGCCGGAGTTCAGAGCGACGCAGTGCTTCACCTCGCAATAGGCGGCGAATTCCTTCTCAAACGCGCTGACCTCTTCGCCCAGAATGAACGAGGCGTTCCCGCACACTCGGTCCAAAGCCTCCCGGATCTCATCATGAAGGCTTGAGTATTGCTGCTTCAAATCGAAATAGGGGACTTGCATGCCGGTTCACAATCCTTACTCATTGCCCTTGCCGCATACTACCAGGCACTCGTCACTACTTTTGAATTGTCGGTCCTTCCAACTCACAAGGTCGTCCCCGCGCAAGGGGGGACCTGGAGTTTCTACATTTGCGTCC
Source organism: uncultured Acidobacteriota bacterium (assembly GCA_963770415.1). Taxonomy (GTDB): domain Bacteria; phylum Acidobacteriota; class Terriglobia; order UBA7540; family UBA7540; genus CAVROP01. The sequence continues at coordinate 162,986 of CAVYPU010000002.1, read as the reverse complement.
CATGGGCAGAGTGCGGCTCTGCCGCCCTGACTTGCGGAAAGGCTTGCCTTTCCGCAGCTTCGCACTATCATACGTCAGTCGAGGCTGCGCCTCGACTGAGTCTTCGCAATGCTCATCAATAAAGACAACCTGTGCCCATTCATCACCGGACAAGATAGGGCGATGGGAGGGGAAGGCGCAGCCTTCCCCAATAAGAAAGTAGGGTGCTGGTTTGCGGAAAGGCAAGCCTTTCCGCAAGTCAGGGCGGCAGAGCCGCAAGTCGCGATGGAGCTGCCTTGAGGTCATGGATCGAACGCCCGGGCTTTCAGGGAGCGCAGACGCAGGCCGTCGCCGTTTGATAAATGTAGAAACTCCAGGTCCCCACGCAAGCGGGGACCTACGTCGGTTGGATTCCCGCTTGCGCGGGAATGACGGAACTTTGGACGACATGAGGTGGTGACATTTCATGGTTTCTGGGTGCCCGTCAGCGGGCGGGCAGGAGCGACTGTCTTACGGCCGGGGTACATAAATATGACAGTCAGGGGCTTTGATAGCCTCGACGTAGTTATGGTTGACGGCTTCGAGCACCTCGTCCGGAAACCGGAAGCCCGGCCGTTGAGAAACGGGCGCCTCGGTTTGGATGGCGGCGTATTGTTTCGCCTCGATCCGGTCCACAACCGTCTTGATTCTCTTCCCCCCCATTTTTGCTCCGATGCCGAGTCCATAGGCATTCACAGTATACGGCTTGCCTGCATCGAAGCACAGCAACAAGGTTTCACAGATGGCAGGCCCTTCGTGCGCAGTCAGGAAGGATTCCTCCTGCTGATAGAGCTTCTGGCGGAAAGACAATTCGGAAATCGTCTTCGAAATGGGAAGGCCCCGAGGAACAAACTCCATGACCACCGTCGAGTAGAGCAATAGAGGTACCAGGAATCTCCATCGCCCGCCTTTTCCCAAGCCCGGGATTGCAGCCTTCCACAAGTCATCCAGGCAGGCACCCATGATGATCGACATGGCAAACAAGTTGTCGAAAAACGTGTTGGCGTTGACCCCTTCGCCGCCCGAAAAAAGCACACCGATCAGCAGCGAGGTGAAGAAGTAAAACGAGATCACTCGCGCCTTGGGGTTCGGAATCTGCCAGATTGCCCAGAAGGTGGAAATCGCCAGAGGCAGGCCCAGGGGGGAATAAAATCCAAAGAACGCGGTGCGAACCTCCTCAAATGAATAAGGCCTTGCAGCCAGCATACGAGAGATGAACGCCCCACCGCCCACCAGCATATTGACGACGATGGCCAAGGCCAAAAGCCCTGCGCCCAGCAGCACGAATCGAATTGCCTTGGCCCGGGAGGCGGCGAAAAGGTCGGCGAGCACCGAAATAGGAGTTGGGATCAGGTTGTGCTTGATATTGCCTCCCAGAACAAAAAGCGCGGTGATCGCCGCTAACCGCTGGTTGCTGGGAGGCGGTCCCAGGTAAAGCCATAAGCCAAGAAGGAAAAACGGGTGGGCTAATAATTGCGGGTCGTCAATCCCTACGTAATTGGGCATGCGCGCGCAGAATACGCCAAGACAAAATACGCCCCCGAAGAGCGCCGGCTCCCAGGCGCCGGTCATCTTTTTGACTATTAGCACCACCAAAACGCAGGAAACGAGCAATGAAATGAGAGAAAGTAATCGGCCCGCCACCAAATAATCGCCGGTTAGATGCGACACAAATCCCACAAGATAAAATGAAAGGAAGGGGTAACCGACCGAAGGGCCCGCAATATGTTTCGCAGGGTATAAGTCATGGTGCTGCATCGCGGACTGGGCAACGTAAACGTTCCACCCTTCGTTGTAATTAATCTGGAAGCGATAGAAGATCCTGACCAGAGGAGTGTAAAGGGTCAAAAGAGAGAACAGTAAAAGCACGGCCAGCGTAATCCAAACAGCGAGACCGACTTTCGAGGAAGGCTCGTTCGGCAGCGATACCACTTTCGCTTCAGGCGGGTGTTCAGTTTTAGGAATTGCGGGAAGGTTCTTGGACTTAGGGCCGCGCGCCACGGGCTTTGACTCCGATCCTAAATTTACTATTTATTAAGAATAGGTTAGAATAGATTATCTCACTTTAAACTTTAATATATGAAATAGACTGGAAGTCTCCCAAACGAGCCTCTGAGCTTACCGCATTCTGATGAAATCCCATAGCTCTCTCGCAAGCCTGCCGATTATACACTCCATGTCTTCCAGTTGCGATCATTCGAGCTGCACCCTGATCCCTCGATAACGATAGGTGAAAAGGGTAGGGTACGCCGCGACGTGCCGCTACGCCCCACGGGGCTGCACCTAGGCGGTGTAGGGGTAAGGCTTCCCCTACCCGCGGGCCGATGGCCCGCTCGAAGGGGTCGGCAAGCCGTCCCCCTACCCATCCGTCGTTATCAAAGGATTACATAGTACCAATGTGTACTGGCTGGCTCGACACAAAAAATGACCTTTAAAAGCTACTGTGTTAAACTGCGTCGGTGATGGTCTCTATTGTTCTTCCTACATACAATGAAGCCGCAAACATCCAGGAAGCGCTGCGCCGGGCTGCCCAGGCATTACGAAAGGCCGGGGAGGACTTCGAGCTGATCATCGTGGACGATTCAAGCCCCGACGGGACGGCGGACTTGGCCGAGGCTCTGGCAGGCGAGATACCTGTGCGGGTTTTGCGGCGGCCGGCCCGGCAAGGGTTGGCGACTGCCGTGGTGGGCGGTTGGAGCATGGCCAAGGGAGACGTGCTGGGCGTTATGGATGCCGATCTCCAGCATCCGCCTGAGGTTCTGGCGCAGCTTGTGAGCGCGCTTCGCAATTACAACGCGGATGTGGCAATTGCCACACGGGCGGGGCCGGGAGGTGGTTCGGCGGAAGACTGGTCGTGGATGCGGAAGCTTAATTCCTGGACCGCCAGGCACTTGGCGGCTTGCGTCCTTCCGCAGACGCTCGCCGAAATCAGCGACCCCATGTCGGGAATGTTCCTGGTCCGCACCCGCGCGCTTGAGGGAGTCCAGCTTGAACCGACGGGTTATAAGATCCTGCTCGAGGTCCTCGGCAAGGCTCACTATCGCGAACTGGTGGAGGTCCCTTTCTTATTCCAGGCCCGGAGCTTGGGGAGTTCCAAGCTAGGGTGGCGTGAATCCCTGCAGTACCTGGTTCACTTGGCACGGCTGGCCCGCGCGACGGGTCAACTGAGAAGCTGGATGCGTTATGGGGCGGTAGGGTTCACGGGCGCGGTGGTGAACATCGCGGTCGTAACGCTACTGGCGGCGCGGCGCGCCTGGCCGGTCGGCTGGGCCTTGGCTGTTGCCATACCCCTTGCCTTGTTGAACAACTTTCTCTGGAACTGGCTATTCACGTTTCGCAACTCGCAAGCTCCCCACGGCGAGCCTCGAGCAGGGGCCCTCAGCCGGCTGAGTCATTATGGGAAAGTCTGCACCACGGGAGTGGTCCTTAATGTCTTCCTCACCCTGGTGCTGAACTTGCGAGGCGTGCCGCTGCCGCTCGCGTCCGCCGCCGGCGTGGCGCTGGGAGGCGCATGGAATCTCTTTTTCAACGTACCGGCCATCTGGCGCAGTTGGGATTCGCCGGTTCCCGGCAGCGGGGGCGCCGTGCCCGACGTTTCGGGCAATCGCAGGCTGGTCGCGATCGAGCGCGCCTCCTCGCCTTCGTGGGGCCGAAAAGCCGGTACCGGGCAATAGTCACCGACTTGCCGTTGCATTAGGATTTAATATCGTTATGGTATTTCGGGATCGCTCCATGCCCATTGCGTGTTCGATGGGAATCATGGCCTTTAACGAAGAGGCCAACATCGGCCGGATGCTCGAAGCCGTAACCTCGCAGCGAATGGCTAATGTAGCCTTGACGGACATTGTCGTTGTCGCCAGCGGCTGTACCGATCGCACCGAGTCTATCGTGCAAGACTGGGTAGATCGGGACCCGCGTATTCGCTTGATCTCCAAGCCGCGGCGCGAAGGGAAGGCAGCGGCCATCAATCAATTCCTTCCCCAGGCGCGGGAGAGGATCGTGGTGATTTGCAGCGCTGACCTGATGCCGGAATCGGACGCTCTCGAAGAACTGGTGGCTCCTTTTGACGAGCCGGCGGTGGGGATGACCACCGGCAGGCCGGTGCCCATTAACGATCCCGGGACCTTCATGGGATTCGCCGCACACTTGCTTTGGAACCTGCATCACCAGATCAACCTGCGCAACTTCAAGGCTGGAGAGTTGATCGCCTTCCGCAAAATCTTCGAGCAAGTTCCCTACTCCACTTCGGTTGACGAGGCCAGCATCGAGCCGGTCATCCGCGGCCAGGGATATAGCGTCCGCTATGTGCCGACAGCGGTGGTTTACAACAAGGGTCCGCTCACGGTGAGCGACTTCCTTCGCCGGCGGCGCAGCAACTACGCCGGACATCTGGCTTTGCGTAAGACGCTGGGCTACACGGTAAGCACCATGAGCGGCGGGAGAATCCTGCGAGTTTTGCTTCCCAGGCTTGATTGGCGGCCGAGGGCTTTCTTCTGGACGTGGGGCGTGGCGGCGCTCGAGGTGTACGGGCGGTTCCTCGGCTGGCGCGACTTCAAGAGGAGGCGCGACCACTCCGTGTGGGAAGTCGCCCGGTCCACCAAAGATCTCACCACAAGGACATAGGGCGATATGAGATCCATGCCTGGTGTCTTGTTGCGGGTGCCGCTGTTCAAGCTCTACCGGCGGTTTGGCCGGCCTCGCCTGCTGCCGCTCAACCTGACCCTCTCCCCTTCCCCCAAATGCAACTCGCGTTGCCTCACATGCAATATTTGGATGAAGCGCGAGAAGGAACTGAGCCTGGGGGAATGGGACAAGGTGCTGGCATCGCTCGGCCGTGCTCCCTATTGGTTCACGATCAGCGGCGGCGAGCCGTTGATGTATCCCCATGTGGAGCAACTCGCCCGGTCGGCCTACGAACACTGCCGGCCGGGAGTCATCAACATCCCTACCAATGGAATTCTGCCCAACATCCCGGAGCAAGTGGAGCGCATTGCCCGGGCGTGTCCCAAGAGCCAGGTGATCATCAACCTGTCACTCGATGGAGTTGGGGAGAAACACGACTTCATCCGAGGAGTGCCCGGCAACTTCCAGAAATTTGAGAATTGCCTCGAGCGCTTGCTCTCCATACGCGAGCAACTGAATAACCTGACCATAGGAATCCACTCGGTGATATCGGTCTTCAATGTCGAGCAACTGGGCGAAATCCTCGCCTACGCCGACCAGACGGGGGCTGATCAGTTCATCACCGAGATTGCGGAGCCCCGCGTGGAACTCGACACGGTGGGGTTGCCGATAACACCCGACCCGGAGAGCTATGGAAAAGCCATCGATCGCCTGATCGCCTACGTGGAGAGCAAAAGGTTCCGGGGAATGGCCCGAATCACTGAGGGTCTGCGCGCGGAGTACTATAAACTGGTCAAGCGCATTTTGAACGAGGAAGACCAGGTGATCGCCTGTTACGCCGGCTGGGCGAGCGCCCACATTTACGCTGATGGCACGGTCTGGCCCTGCTGTGTTCGAGCCGACAATCTGGGTAATCTGCGCGATTACGACTACGACTTCAAGCGAATCTGGTTTGGGGAGAAGATCCGGGAAGTGCGCCGGAGCATCGCCGCGAAAGAATGCCATTGTCCGCTGGCCAACGCCTCGTACACTAACATGCTTCATGACATCGGCACGCTGGTGCGCGTGGGCGCCAAGGTGCTGCGCTGAGATCATCGAGAGGCATCCATGTCGTTTGAGTGGTTGGACAGACTTCAACACGAATCGGAGAAAGACCCGGACTACGCGGTGAAAACCCTGGCAGCCTATCGCCTGGGCATGAAGGCCAAGGGTTCCATCGCGGGCGTGGTGGTCGAACCCGCGGCCCATTGTTGCGAGGCTGCACACAGGCTGCCGGCCGGGAAAGTTTACCATCCGGATGAGGCTCCGCTTCTACCCCTGCCGGAGTGCACCGAGGGCCGCCGCTGCGGATGCCTCTATCGGCCCGTAATGACTTATCAACAGGCTGAGGATTGTGACGCAATTGAATGAGACAAAGCCGGCGGTAACGGTAGTCATCCCCACCTTCAACCGCGCGGGGACGCTTGGCCGGGCTATTCGGAGCGTCCAGGCGCAGACCTGCCGGGATTGGGAAACCATCGTGGTCGATGACGGCTCGACCGACGGGACTGAGCAGGTCATAAGAGGGCTTGCGGACGGCCGGGTCCGGTGCGTCCACCACGGCCGGAACCGAGGCGGGGGCGCGGCTCGAAACACGGGCATCGGCTATGCGCGGGGAGAGTATGTAGCCTTCCTGGATTCGGATGATGAATGGCTTCCGGAGATGCTAGAGAGAGTGCTGGAGGTTTTTCGGAAATCCGGTCCGGCGTTGGGCCTTGTTTACACGGGCGAGATAATCCTGGACGAGACAGGAAAAGTGTTGAAGACGTGTCGGGCCACCCAGTCCGGCTGGGTCTACGAGGCGCTGCTCGATTCTTGCTTCATCGGGTCATGCTCGCGCGTAACGGTGAGGAAGCAGACCCTGACGAGAGTTGCAGGATTCGACGAATCGCTTGCCTCGCACCAGGACTGGGACCTTTGGCTGAAAATGGCAAAGGTCTCGACGATAGAGTCGATACCGGACTGCCTGGTCAAGCGGCACCTGGGGTCCGACCAGATCATCGGCAGCCTGCGTCGGGTTTGTGACGGCAGAGCGAGAATCCTTGAAAAATATCGCAAGGAGATGACTCGTCGCACCCTGGCCAGCCACCTTTGCCGGGTTGCGATTCTGCTTTTCAACTACGAGCCGCGACGGGCGCGCGCCCTGGCCTGGGAGGGGCTGCGCGTTCAACCGCTTCAGCCTTGGCTCGTGGGCGCCGTGGCGGTTTCGTCATTGGGGATGAGCTTCTATCGCTGGGTGTTTGGCAAGTTGGCACGGCTTTACGACAACGCCTACCTAGGCCGGGCGAGGATTTGAACATGCACGAACACCTTGCGCCCAAACCTGCTCGGCCGGCCGTGACCGTGGTGATTCCCACTTTCAACCGCGCCTCGATCATCGGCCGCGCCATTCGGAGCGTCCTCAGCCAGACCTGCCGGGAGTGGGAACTCATTGTCGTCGACGACGCCTCGACGGATGAGACCGAGCAAGTGGTCAAGAGCTTTCAAGATAACCGGATCAAATATATTCGCCACGACCGCAACCGTCGTGTGAGCGCGGCGCGAAATACGGGCATTCGCTGCGCGCAAGGAGAATACATATCGTTTCTGGATGACGATGACGAGTGGCTGCCGCAAAAGCTCGAAAAGGAACTGGAGGTCTTTCGCAACTCGGACCCCGAGGTCGGCCTCGTTTACACCGCGAAGGAAATCCTGGACGAGCAGGGCAGGGTTCTCAGAATACGACCCGCCGACCGCACCGGATGGGTCTATGAGGAGATGCTGTGTCGAAACTTCATCGGGACCCCCTCCAGGTTCGCTGTGAAAAAGGAAGTTCTGGACAGGTTGGGGGGATTCGATGAAACTTTCTACAACCTGGAGGATTACGAGGTCTGTCTGCGGGTGACCAAAACTTCGAAGATCGCTTGCGTTCCCAGCGTCCTGGTCAGGCGGCACATTTTGGGCAAGTGGAAAACTGCCAGCCTGCGGAACCTCTGTGACGGCCGGGAACGGCTCTTAAACAAATTTCGAGGCGATATGAAGCCTCGCACCCTGGCCAGACACATTTTTCGCCTCACCACCTTGCTTTTCAACTACGAGCCACGCCGGGCGCGTGCTTTGGCCTGGGAAGGACTGCGGCTTCAGCCGTTCCAGCCCACCGTGGTGGCTGCAATGGCCGCGTCTTATCTTGGGGTCGGACCTTATCGCGTGCTGTTTCGGATGATGACCCTCGTGCGGGACCGATACCATCTGGGCAGAGCGAAAATGTGAAAGTGTACAATAACGGCAATCATGAGCGGAGATATTGCCAGGCAAGTCTACCGATCCGTTATTGACAGGCTGCCGGATTACGCCGCTGTCAACCTCATGTATTTTGCCAGTTTTCGAAGATTGCCCAACCTGAGATATCCCCGAACATTCACCGAAAAGATTGCGTGGCGAAAACTCTACCAGCCTAACCCGCTCTTTACTGTCTTCTCCGATAAGATTGCGGTAAAGGCGGAAATCTCGAAGCTGATCGGCGCGCAGCACGTGATAGAAACCTTGTGGGTCGGGAGCCGTCCGGAAGCTATTCCCTTCGAGAGCCTCGAGCCGCCTTACGTGATTAAGGCCAATCACAATTCGGGCGGGACCTTCTTCATTCGCACAGCACGGGACATCCGGAGGGAAGAAATCGTAGCCTCCTTGCGCGCGCAGCTTGCCACCGCGCACGGGCACAGGTTTCGCGAGTGGGGCTATTACGGAGTTTCTCCCCAAGTGCTGGTCGAGCGCATGATTGCGATGCCGGACGGAGCAGTCCCGGAAGACTACAAGTTCTTCACCTACCACGGCCGCGTCCATTACCTTCATTACGATATCGACCGATTTACGCACCACAAACGAAATCTGTACGATCGCGAATGGAATCTCCTTCCCGTGAAATTCAAATGCCCCACGATTCCAGACCCTGTGCCCAGGCCGGCGAATCTCGATGAAATGATCGATCTCGCCGAGAAAATCGGCGCCCTATTCGACTTCGTGCGGGTGGACTTCTACTCGCCGCCCCAAGGCATCTTATTCGGGGAAGTGGCCTTCTACCCGAACGCCGGGCTCCAGGCATTCGTTCCCAACGAATGGGATAACAAATTCGGCGAACCCTGGCAAGTTTGACAAGCTCTCCTTCTCAGCTTATCCTTCTCACCCCATTGATTGGCAGTTCACCGGCCGGCTCGGCGTAATGCCCGGCGGCGCAGGCAGTCATGATCAAGGATATTGCATCGCGTGCTTACAAACCGGTCCTTGACCTCCTCCCAGACTTTGAGGCTGTGAACCTGATGTATCTCGGAGCGTTTGGACGACTGCCCGACCTGAGGCATCCCAAGAGGCTGACGGAAAAGATAGTTTGGCGGAAGCTATACCAGCGCAACCCTTTGTTTACTGTTTTCTCCGATAAAATCGCCGTCAAGGCGGAAATCGCAAAACTTATTGGCGCCCGGCACGTCATAGAAACCTTATGGACAGGGACGAATCCGGAAGATATTCCCTTTGATCGTCTGAAATTGCCCTATGTGATCAAAGTCAATCACAGTACGGGCGGAAACGTCTTTGTCCGGTCAGCGCAGGATATCAAGAGGGGTCAGATCATGGCCTCGATGCGCAATCAACTATCATTCTCGCATGGGCATCGGTTTCGCGAATGGGGCTATTTGGGAATCCATCCACAGGTGCTGGTGGAGCGCATGATCACAGCGCCCAACGGCGGAGTTCCTGAAGACTTCAAGGTGTTTGTATACCACGGGCGCGTCCATTTCATTCATATCGATCGCGACCGACTCAGTGCGCTTAGACGGAATATCTACGATCGTGAATGGAATCGTCTTCCCTTTGAGCTAAGATATCCCTCCATACAAGAACCCGTTCCAAAGCCCGCGAACCTGGGCCCGATGATTGAGCTCGCGGAGGCCATAGGCGCCCAATTCGACTTCGTCCGGGTGGATTTGTACTCGCCACCTCAAGGCATCTATTTCGGTGAAGTCACCTTCTACCCGGGCGCAGGACACATGCCGTTCAAACCTAAGGAATGGGATAAGAGGTTTGGGGAGCCGTGGCGAATTTGAAGGCAGTCGCTCATGCCCGTCGGCTAACGCGCACCCGGAAATCATCAATATCGAATCCCCTCCTTAGCTAAGGAGGGGGTAGGGGATGGTTGGCCCGGTCCCTGTGACCACCCACCACCCCCAACCCCTCCTCAACGAGGAGGGAAGTCAGTTTCAGCGCAGTTTCGATTTCCGATTTTCGCACTTCGAGGTGCGGTAAGATATTCTCTTATGCGAAAATTCTCATTGCTGGCGCTCTCTTTGCTTGGACTCTTCGATTCCTTGTATCTTCTCTGGGTTTACACCTCGCCGTCGCGGCCTATTGTCTGCATCGGAGCAGGTTGCGACGCGGTGCGCGCAAGCTCCTACGCGCACCTTTTTGGATTGCCGGTTCCGGTCTTCGGCGTGGCGAGCTACTTGGGTCTCGCGCTGCTGATTTTTGCCCAGGATCTTTTGGCAGCGGACCTGGGGCGCATGCTCCGGTACGCAGTAGCCGGCATCTCGGGAGGCGGCTTCGTGTTTTCCATCTACCTCACCTCGCTCGAAGCGTTTGTCATTCACGCCTGGTGCGCGTGGTGCGTGGTCTCCGCGCTGGCCATAACCTCCATTTTCGTTTTGTCTCTCTTTGAATTGCGCCGGCCTTCGACACTGGCCGATCCCACGGCGGCAATGGCCAGAGTCCGCGCCGACTTTATCCTGTGCCTCGTGGCGCTCGTGGCAGGCGTTCCGGCGTTCATCCTGCTCTCCAAACACGGCGAAATCCCGCTGGTTGCCGAGGCCTCTTCCGAGGTGCTTGCCGAGCGCCTGGTCCGCCCCGACAGCCACATCACCGGAAATCCACAAGCGCCTCTTACGGTAGTCGAATTTGGAGATTTCGAGTGCCCCGCCTGTGGAATTTCAGAAGAGGCGGCCCGCCAGGTTCGCGCCCAATATGGGGACCGGGTCCGTTTCGTGTTCCGTCAATTCCCACTCCTCAAATTGCATCCTTACGCCGAGAAAGCCGCCGAAGCTTCCGAGTGCGCCGCAGACCAGGGCAAGTTCTGGGAGGGCATCGAAGAGTTTTACTCCAAACGGCAGGTTGATCTGGGTGTGGACGCGCTCAAGCGCTATGCCGGCGATCTTGGTCTTGACAAGGCACGTTTCAACCAGTGCCTGGACAGCGGCGAAGATGCCCCGCGGGTCAACCGCGACCTCGATGACGGCCATGCTCTGGGCGTGCGCGGCACACCTACCTTCTTTATCGGCCGTAAGGTTTTATTTCGGCCTTTGGACTTTGCTACCTTCTCACAATTAGTGGACCGGGAATTGACTCGCCTCTCCGCCGCTGGGCCCGGTGGAACTATTCAACCGACCCCCGAGGCTTCCACCTCATCATCCACGTCGCCCTCAGAGGCAAAGTCATCGGAAGCTGGTTCAAGCTCCGGCAGCCTGTTCGGGTCGAGCCCCGGTGGAGCTTTTGTTGCCGGCGGGCAGGGTGCTATTGGCACCTGCAGCGAGGCCGAGGCAAACAAGAAGCAGCCTGCACTGATCGGGACCGCCGACGCTCGCCAACTCCTCGGGGCTGATGCCAAACCGCTGTTTGTGGACGTGAGGCCGCCCAAGGAGTACGCCGCCGCGCACATTCCCGGTGCTACGAATATGCCGCTGGATAACTTCGCCCAAGATCTGAATAAGCTGCCCAAAGATAAAACCGTCGTGCTCTATGAAAGCGGGCGCTCCTCCGGCGATATCTGCGCCGCAGGACGCGCAGCGGGCCGGGCCTTACTTGAGCAGGGATTCTCCTTCGAAAAAGTGAAGGTCTACCAGGACGGCTTAGCGGGCTGGGAAAAGGCCGGACAGCCGGTCCAGCGATAGAAATGGGCTGGGAGGATCCGATATCCCTGGCTTGCCATCGCACCTAAGATTGGTTGAACAGCACCCTCGCTCGCGGAGTGGGTGTCACGCTGCGGCGACTTCACCAGCCGAAGCGTGAGCGGTGAAGGGCCGGTTGCGTAGCGAACATGATCATCAGGGCCAACGCCCTCTTGAGGCGTATAGAGGAGTTTCCCATGACTGGGTTTCCACTTCGTAACGTTTTTCTGACCTGCGCCGTTTGCCTCCTCCTGGCGGGCCCGGGCGTGCTGCGTGCGGAAACCAGCCGTCAGCAGGCCATCCGGGAGCTTCAGCCCGGCGAAGTGGCCACCCCCGGAAAAATCGTCCAATACGTTCGCGACCGCTTTGCGCTGCCGGACAGCGTCATCGTAACGGCCTCACCGCTCGATAACTCGCCTTTTCCGGGTTTCTTTGCCACAACCGTTACCACCGATGACGGTAAGCAAAAACGAGCCAACAATGTTCTAATTTCCAGGGACGGACATTGCTTCGTGCTGGGTAATGTCTTTGCCTTGAACCAAGGTTCACCTGCCGAGCTTCTGCGTTGCATTCGTGAAGCGACAAAGCTCCCACCCCAAACGGAATTGAAGCTGGACGATTTCGCAAAGACCCCATATCCGCAATTTCTCAAGTCCGTAATGACGGCAAACGATGGTAAAAAGACTCAGACAGCGAATGTCTTCATAACCAAGGACAAACGCACCGGCATTCTCGGCTTTGTAGTGCCCTTCCGCGAGGATTTCGTTCAAGGCCTGATCAGAACTGAGGGCTTCCCGAGCAAAGGGCCCGGCAACGCACCCGTAACCATCGTCGAATACGCCGATCTCCAGTGCCCCATGTGCGCGCGCCTGCATGACTTTCTGGAGAGGGTGCTCTTGCCGAAGTATGGCGACAAAGTGCGCATCGTCTTCAAGGAATTTCTCATCCCGGGGCACGATTGGTCTGCTACGGCGGCAGTGGCCAACGAATGCGCCGACGAAACCAACCCTTCAGCTTTCTTCGCTTACCGAACCCTCATCTTTGCCAATCAAAACGCCATCACGGCCTCGAATGCCCGCGAGATTCTGTTGAACCTGGGGGACGAGGCGGGAGTTGACCGCTCGAAACTCGGGGCCTGCCTAGACTCCAAAGCCACCATGTCACGGGTTGATGCTGCACGCCAGGAGGGCCAAGACCTGGGCATTGAGAGGACGCCGACATCGTTCGTCAATGGTAGAATCGTCGTCGGACTGCCCTCCGAAGCCGACTTCGACAAAATCGTGGCAGACGCCCTCTCGGCCGTGCAACAAAGCAAACCCGCCAAGAAATAGCGTTGAAAAGAACACTCGCTTGTCCGGGGAGCGTGCCTTTTTGTTATAGACGACAAAAGCAGCCCGGTACCTTCGTACCAACCAAAATTAATCTTCTGTATATTGACTTTTCGCAGAGCGAATCCTAGAATTTGCTACCTCGCCTCTTGAGTTGTTGGGCAAAATGGCCTAGCTACCTCTTGTGGTGGGCGCGAAATGGTAAGGCTTCTTTGGGTTTCCCGGTGCTCGTCAATGACCTCGCACGGTATTGACATTTCCTGAAGGTTCACCCCTCTGATAGCCCACCGAAAATAAACTCAGGCAGGTTCCGGTGCTATTGCAGGCTCCCAATCTTCATACGTTAACCAGTATGGCAAGTCTCGTCCTTGCAACGGTATCTTGTGGGACAATATGCCTGGCAATAGGAGCCCTGATCCGTCGCTGGCAGAACGACCGGTTTGTGCGCCGGGTTAAGCGCCTCTGCATCCATTATGGGCTCACTCCCACGGTGCTGTTGCAAGGTAAGTATTCCGCACAATGTCTGGCCAGGCTGCGCGCCCTGCCTCTATGTAGTTTGGAACTTCTTCTCGAACCTTTGCTCCTCAAATGCGGCTCGGCTCCGCCGCTTGCCGCCGCGCTGCAAGAACTCTGCCTGGAACTTGGATTGATCGATGTATGGCAGCGGCGGGTTCTCGGCCAGTTCTCACCGATCTCACTCCACGAAGCCCTCGCCCTCCCCGATGGTTTGCTCTATTACTTCTCCCGCCTTCACTTTCTAGTGCGCGCTCGCAGCGCGAGAAACCTTGGCCTGCTCGGCCACCAGGCGAGCTGGCCCGTCCTTGCCAAAGCCCTTGAGGATCCGCATCCCGACGTTCAGCAAGTGGCTTTGCGGTCGCTCGCGGTTCTGCGCAAACCCGAGACTCTTCCGGCGCTCTTGCGGGGGATGGACAAAGCCGTCAGCGGGAATAATTCCGGCCTCTCTATTCATTCTCTGAAAGCCGCCCTAGCCAAATTTCCGTTTTCTCAGGCCCTGCAGCTCATGCCCGCGGTTCGTCACCCGCACCCGCAGGTCCGCGCCGCGGCTGTTGAAATTCTGCTGGAAATGGCTAAACGCGAGCCGGCTGGCGCGCCGACCCTCCTCCAATCTAAGAGCGTGCTCGACCGCGAATTGGCCGTGCTTGCTGCCGGCGCCGATCCGGAGCTTCGAGATCGAGCCACAGAGCTGATCGCACGACTCGATGTTGCGCCTTCCCCTTTGGCTCTCCGCGACCGGCTTCGCGATTCTCGATGGTTCGTCCAGGCAGGCGCGTTGCAAGCCTTGGCTGGGCGGCCGGGGATCTTGCCGTTGGGCGAGTTTCAAGACTTCCTCACCGACCCTCACCGCACGGTCCGCCAAGCCGCGTTGCGCGCAATTATCGCCTATGGTCACGAGGGTGTTTCCAAAGTCTACGAACACTTCCTGAAGACCGAGGACAAGACCCTGAGGGATCAACTGATCGAGGAGTTTGATCGCTCAGGTCTGCTGCTGTCCCTCTTGCAGAACCTTGGCAACAGCCCGGACAGCCTCGAGACGCGCGTTGTGGAACGGCTGATCAGCGTGGGCGCCGCGCATTGTCTTCAAGCGGCCCTCACCAACAGCTCTGGCCGCGAACTGCTGCAGGTTCTGGTGGAGAAATTCGAAGACCATTGCCCGCCGAAGATTGATGCCTGGCTTGAGCTCTGCGCTGCATTCGATGCAGCCCGGCAATCCGATTTGTTGCCTGGCTAGTTTTATGGCCCAAGCCTGGCTGAGCCCAACAGCCGACGGCGGCCGGCCGCGGCCCGACCGCGATGGCCCTTGAAAGGACCCCCGTGGATGCGTGGGGACAATTCTACGAGCACGCCTTGATCTGCTTCAACCTGCTGATCCTCTCCTACTTTGTACTGGGGAACGGTGTCTACACGGCACTAATGGTGATCTCGCTGAAGGATATCTGGCTGCACTCCCGCCGTGTGGCCTATCAGGGACTGGGCGAACTGCGCGGCTCCTCGCTTACACCTGCGGTCACCATCATTGTTCCGGCCTGGAACGAGGAACGCATCATTGTGGAAACGGTCCGCTCCGCCCTGGCGGTGGATTACCCTCGCCTTTCGGTCATCGTGGTGGATGACGGGTCGAGCGACGCAACTCTGAAACGCCTGGCCATGGCTTTCAAGCTGGAACCCACCGACCAGGTTAACAACCAGACTTCTCCGCCTCCGCCCGGGCGAAGCTATTACTCGAGTCCTTACGTTCCCAACCTTCTGGTTGTCCAAAGGCCCAGGGGCGGGAAGCCCGCCGCATTGAATACGGGAATCAACCTTTGCCGCTCGCCTTATTTCTGCTGCCTGGACGCGGACTGCATTCTCGAGCGCGATTCGATTCTGAGGTTGGTGGACCCCATACTCAACTCTCCCAAGGAGGTCATCGTCAGCGGCGGTATTGTAAGAATCATAAACGGGAGCACGGGCAAGAACGGCCAGATCGTTAAACTGGGGCTGCCCCGGACTGCACTCGAGCGCTTCCAGGTCGTGGAATACCTGCGCAGTTTCCTCACGGGTCGTAACGGCTGGTCGATCCTGGGAGGCACGGTGATCGTTTCCGGGGCGCTCGCCATGTTCCAGCGCCAGGCGGTGGTTGAGGTGGGCGGCTTCAGCACCGATACCGTCACCGAGGACATGGACCTCATACTAACCCTGCGTCGCTGGGCGGTCGACAACCAGCGCGATATTGAAATGGCCTTCGCTTCCGATCCGGTTTGCTGGACGGAGTGCCCCTCCTCGCGGGTCATGCTCAATCGCCAGCGGCGCCGTTGGCAACTGGGGCTCTGCCAGACCTTGCTTAAACACCGCGGCATGCTGTTCCGCCGCCGCTACGGGGTTGCCGGAATGTTCAGCCTGCCCTTCCATCTCTATGTGGAAGGATTGGGCACCCTGGTCGAATTCCTGGGATATCTTCTGGTGCCCTTTTCTTTTTTCACCCAGGTCATGTCACCGGCTCTTTTGGCTCTGCTCATTCTGCTGGGGCTGGCCTACGGTGGCTTCCTGTCCGTGGGGGGCGTACTTCTCGAGGAATTGACCTACCGGCGCTACCCTAGGACTCGAGACCTATTGACGTTGCTCGCCTACGGGATGCTCGAAAACGTCGGTTACCGCCAGCTCATCCTGTTCTTCCGCTTCCAAGGCGTTCTGAAATTCCTGGTGGGATCTCACCGCTGGGAGAAGGTCATGCACAAAGGAGAGTCACTCTCCGCAGGAAGCACGAACCTGGCCGCTACGATTGCCCGAGCTAGCGCGGGAAAAATTGATTGATCCGTAACGGCGATTTTAACTCGCCCCGCGATGGCGAAATAGGTTCGCCGCCGCAACGCCGATCCGGCCCGAGGCGGAATGATGATGTGTAGGAAATCCAGCTCGATATTACTTCGCTCTCCGCGGGCATATCCGGGGTTTGCATTTTTCCTGCTCATGCTGATTCAGGGGGGCTGGCTGGGACTGCGCGGACAAGCCGGGTTGGAAGTGGCGCCGAGCGGCGCCCAGCCTGAGTCCCCGCGAAGCTCCCACGAAATGCGCGTACAACCCCCCGCGTCCTCCCCGAATCACGATCGGGTGAGCCAAGGCGTACCCCAAGCAGATTCCCCTGCCCTCCTCGAATCCGCTGCTCTCGACTGCCAGAAGCGCGGAGACTTTGCGGGCGCAATCCAAGCCTACCGGCAAGCTTTGACGCTTGACCCGAATAATTCCGACCTCAAGCTGGGTCTTGCACGCGCGCTCAGCCTGGGCGGCCGCAGCGAGGAATCGAAAGGCGTATACCATGAACTCCTGTCAAAAGCGCCCCAGAACGCCGACGCGCTGGAGGGACTTGGACTCGCCTTCCTACGCTCGGATCATCTCCAGGAGGCGCGCGGGGTTTTCGAGAGACTCTCCGCGCTGCACCCTGTGAACGCTGAATTCAAAATCGACTTGGCTCGGGTCGAGGCAAGACAGGGCAGCTATAAGGAAGCCCAGGAAATCCTTACCGCAGTTCTCATTTTCCATCCCCGCCTGCGCGAGGCGCGATTGCAACTCGCCTACGTCAAACTCTATCAGGGCAAGTATGCCGCTGCGCTCGCCGGTTTCGGCCAAGTGCTGAAGACTGATCCCACGGATTTCGAAGCCTTGCTTGGCAATGCGCGCGTCTTTTATTTCCGGGGCGACATCCCCTATTCCTTTTCGCTGGCCAGCAAGCTATTGGAGGAGCATCCGAACGACTTCGACGCCGTCTTCCTGCTTGCCAACCTGGAGCGCGCGCGCCACCGCACGCAACAATCCCTGGAGCTCCTCGCTCGCGCCGAGCAATTGAGCCCCGCCAACCCCGAGTGCTTGGCGCTCGAGAAGGCGATTCGCCGGGACCAGTCGGTCGGCTTTCACGCCTCGGCATCCTATGCGCGCGAAGCCAGCGCCGGCAACGGTTCGCTTGATCTGGTCGGCTTCGCCGGCCAGGACCTGCGGCGGTTTGGCTATGATTCCACGGTCGATTTTACGGCCCTGCCACGCTCCAAGTCCTCGGTTTCCTTTGACTCTATGCCGGCTTCGAGCCCCGGCGCCAATGGCGGAGTAGTCGTCCCATCCCAGGTCGTCTACCGCCAGACCACTCCCGTCCTCTCCAACCTCACGCTACGCGGCGGTGTGGGCCTGGTACGATTCGGTCCAGGCGGGCTGGAAGAGAATCCCAATCAGTCCCAATCCGTCGCTGTCGCCGCCTACCGGCCGCTGGGGTTAGTAACTGCGACCTATGCCTTGAGATCAAACCTCGACCTCGATTTCACTATAGCCCGCGAGGCCGTTCCCTATACTCCTCTCGCCGCGCGCCTGGGGGTCATGGACACCCGCGTAGAGGGAGGGGTGAAATACACCTTTGCGCCGCACACGGAACTTCAGGCAGATCTCTATACTGCCCGTTACTCCTCCATTCCTTTGCAACAGCTTGGCCTCGTGAACGGAGCCCCCAGCCTCGTCGCAGGGGCGCCGCTTCGCGAGCCTGCCCGCGGCGGTTCGGTAATCCTGATGCGCAACGTCCTGCGCTTCGAGCGCGCTTCGCTCGACCTGGGCTATCAGGGCCGGGTGTATGCTTTTGACGGGTCTCAGCAGAAGGACTACATGGGATTCTTCAACCCCACATTTTACCAGGTGCACCAGCTTGCAGCACGGGCTTCCGGCACCCTTCGCGGGCCTTTCGGTTTCGATTTCTCAGGCGGGTTGGGTGTGCAGCAAGTGGATTCGCACCAACCGTACACCCAGGCCCTGGACTTGAATCCCGCGCTTTCATTTCGAATCAACAGCCGTACTTCCCTCAAGCTGGGTTACCTGCATTACAACTATGCGCAAAGCCTGGGAGTGATCCGCGGCAACGGCGTTACGCTCTCGACCGATTCGCACTTCTGACGTATCTTCCTCGCAGTAATTGATTGAAGTCTTTGTATCGGAGAAGGTTGGCGGAATTTGTGCGCTATATTGTAGTCATGTAAATGATATATTATGCTTGACATGGCTGTATACTGATTGTATAAAGAAGTCATGTATATCGCCATAGTCCCCAACCGCAACTCCCCTCCCGCCCTCCTCCTGCGCCAATCCTTCCGGGAGAACGGCAAGGTCAGGAATCGCACCATCGCCAACCTGTCGCACTGGCCGACGGCCCGCATTGCAGCTTTCCGCCGCCTGCTGGCCGGGGAATTCGACCAGGCTACCGAACTCTCCGAGGGCCCCCGACTGGGACGCGTCTTCGGTCTGCTGCTGGCGCTCAAGCAGATTGCCGACGCTCTCGGTCTGGGCGCTGCGCTCGGTCACAGCCGGCTGGCCAAGCTGGCTTTGTTCCTGGTGCTGGCGCGCGTGGCCCATCAGGGTTCACGCTTGTCGGCGGTGCGCTGGGCCGAGGATCAGGCGGTCGCCGAAGTGCTGGGTTTAGGCGGGTTCGACGAGGACGATTTGTATGCGGCTCTGGATGATCTGGCGGCCCGCCAGGAGAAGATCGAGAAGGCCCTGTATCGCCGTTATGTGGCAGGTCGCGGCCAGCCGCCGCGGCTGTTTCTCTACGACGTGACGAGCAGTTATCTGGAGGGGGAGAAGAACGCACTGGGGGCTTATGGGTACAACCGCGACGGCAAGCGGGGCAAGTTGCAGATCGTCATCGGCCTGTTGGCTGACGAAGCCGGCGAGCCGCTGGCGGTGCGGGTATTCGAGGGGAACCGGAACGATCCTACCACGGTAGGGGAACAGATCCGGATCTTACAGAAGCAATTTCAGGTGGAAGAGTTGGTCTTCGTGGGGGACCGGGGGATGGTGAAGAGCAAGGGAAAGGAGGCGCTGACGGCGGCGGGGTTGCGGTATATCACGGCGCTGACCGACCCGCAGATCCGGGGGTTGCTGGGGCAAGGGATTTTGCAGTTAAGCCTGTTCAGTGAGCAGGTGTGCGAAGTGCAAGGCGAAGGGGTGCGTTATATCTTGCGTAAAAATCCGGCCGAGGCGGAGCGCCAGCAGCATCGGTGGGAAGACAAGCTAGCTAAACTCGAGGCGAAGATCGCGGCCCGCAACCAGCAGGTGCGCGAGCACCCCCGCTGCCAGCCGGAAGCGGGAAGGGTGGCGCTGGAAGCCTGGGCCGGGCGGCACAGGCTGACGGGCCTCGTGGCGATCCGGCTCGAAGGCACGCAGTTGCAGCTGCAACGGAACGAGGAAGCGCTCCGCCGGGCGCTGGAGTTGGCCGGTTGCTATGTGGTGACCACCGATGTGCTCCCCGCTGCCCTGAGCGCCCAGCAAGTGCATGACAGCTACGTTTCCCTGCAGAAGGTGGAGCGCGATTTTCGCACCCTGAAGACCGGCTTGCTGGAAGTGCGGCCCGTCTGGGTGCGCAAAGAGAGCCGCACGCGGGGCCACGTGTTCTGCTGCCTGCTGGCATTGAAAGTCAGTCGCGAGATGGAGCGGCGATTACGAGCGGCGTTTGGCACCACCGAGACCCGCAGCGACGCCATTACCTTGCCCGATGCGCTGCTGGCCTTGACCCGACTGTGCCTGCTGCACTACGCGGTCGATGAGAAAACCACCGTGACCAAGCTGCCCCAACCGGACGCTCGCCAGCAAGAAATTCTCAAGGCTCTCGGCGTCTCCCTACCATCCCTGTAGTCAGGAGACCCGCACACACCAGAACGATTAACTGCCGTCATCCCAAGCAGTTCGACAGAAAAACCTACTTAAAACAAAAAAGAAGATGGGTCTGATGAGTTATTGTACGGATAGTGTTCGCTCGACCCTTGCAGATGGGCGAGAGGAATCCCCCGGGGGCAGCAAGCCATCTCCCTACTCGCGTTCTCCAATTTAAGGAAAAAAGTAAAGAGCGCGCTTTCACCTACCACTAACAACTGTGTCCCCGATTCCCTGAGCTAGGAATCCCCCGTCCACGGCGAGGACTTCACCGGTCACGAAGCTGGCGCTGTCGGAGGCGAGGAAGATGGCCGCGCCCTGGATTTCTTCGAGGTTCCCGTATCGCCTCATGGGCGTGCGAGTGAGGATGGCTGCCTTGCGATTAGGCTCATTTACAATGTGGCGGTTGAGCGGCGTCTCGAATACCCCTGGAGCCAAGGCATTCACTGTGATGTTGTACCTTGCCCATTCCGCAGCCAGGCAACGCGTGAGCCAGCACCACACCGCCCTTGCTCGCGCAATACGCCGTGGCTTCGTAATTGCCCACAAACCCTCCCAGCGAGGCGATATTGATGATGCGCCCCTGCCCTTGTTCTTTCATAACCCGGCCCACCATCTGACATGCGAACCAGGTGCCTTTCAGATTAGTGTTAAGAACCCGGTCCCAATCCTCGTCGGCCATTTCGAGCGACGCTACTCGCTTGGTGGTCCCGGCAGAGTTTACGAGTATGTCAATTCTCCCCAGTTGCCCCAGCATCAAGTCGATCACACGCTGGATGTCGCTGCGGCTAGTAACGTCGGCGGTGGCTTCGAGCGTCTCGCGGCCCAGGACGCGAATCTCCGTTGCCGTTTTCGCGACTTCGGCGTCACGCCGGCTCACCGCCACCACATCGGCGCCCACTTGGGCAAAGCCTGTGGCGATCGCGTGGCCCAAGCCACTCGTGCCGCCAAATACCAGCGCCCGCTTTCCATCGAGACTCAAACCTTTGTAGTTGCTCACGATTGTTGACCTCAATTCGAAGATACACAGCGCCGCCCGGAGCCGCAACCAAAATGTGGCACGGCCATCC
The DNA here is from genome assembly GCA_963770415.1 of uncultured Acidobacteriota bacterium. Lineage (GTDB taxonomy): Bacteria > Acidobacteriota > Terriglobia > UBA7540 > UBA7540 > CAVROP01. The sequence goes on along the minus strand of CAVYPU010000002.1, from coordinate 141,827 downwards.
TGGCCGTGCGCATGGGGATTACGCTCGTGCCTGAAATGTCAGAAGGCCCAGCACGGGCAGGATGCTGGTGCCACTTGGGGCGAAATATCCTCACCGTGCGAGAAGGATGGCGCAAGCTCGCTCGAGTAGTGATAGGATTATTGTTGCGAATGTAGTGAACTTCACAGGAGGTTGTGCTTGAATGGACTTATACGATTTGGCCCGGTACTATAACCTCATCGGGCAAACAGTGGTGATCACGGGCGGGACAGGAACACTGGGCGGCGAGATCGCCTGCGCGCTGGTGGGTTGCGGAGCCAACGTGGCGATCCTCGACCGCAATATGGACCCCGCCGAGCGTATTCTGAACCTGATGGAGCCGCGAGCCAATCACGCCGTGGCGGTGCGCGCCGATGTTCTGGATATCGAAAGCCTGCGCGAGGCCGCCAAGGTCGTACTGGAGAAGTTCGGCACCATTCACGCCCTGGTGAACGCGGCGGGCGGCAACAATCCCAAGGCGACCACAAATCCCGACCTCTCCTTTTTCGATCTGCCGCCGGAAGCCTTGCGCTGGGTGTTCGATTTGAACATCCTGGGAACGATGCTTCCCTCCCAGGTATTCGGCAAGATCATGGCGGACAAGGGCGAAGGCGTCGTCCTCAACATCTCCTCGATGAACGCCTTCCGACCTCTTACTCGAATCCCCGCTTACTCCGCCGCCAAGGCCGGAGTCAGCAACTTTACCCAATGGCTCGCCGTGCATATGGCTCAGGTTTATTCGCCGCGAATTCGCGTCAACGCCATCGCGCCAGGCTTCTTCCAGACACAACAAAATAAGTTCCTGCTGACCGACGAGAAGACCGGCGAGTTGACGGAGCGCGGCAAGTCGATCATCAGCCACACTCCTATGGCGCGCTTCGGCAAAGCGGAGGATCTGTTTGGAACCATCATGTGGCTCCTTTCGCCTGCATCGGCTTTCGTCACGGGAATCATCGTTCCCATCGACGGCGGATTTTCGGCCTTTAGCGGGGTATGAGGCGGTGACTTTGCATGAACTCATCGAGACCCCAGCCCTCTCCCCCTTGGGGGAGAGGGTGGCCCGCACCGGCGCTTTCATCAGCCGGTTCGGGCCGGGTGAGGGAGTTGCCGCCCTGCAACCCAACTCCGAAGGTCTCGCTGGCGCGCGACCGCGCACGAGGTAATAACCCATGGTCATAGGAACAGGTTTCGCAGATCGTTACTTAACGCCCGAGGAGGTCAGCCAGGTTACGCAGCAGGGTCTCGGCTCGCTGGCGGTGGAGGGCAAGCGGGTTCTAATCATCATCCCGGACGGCACGCGCACCATGCCCATGCCGCAGATGTTCACGCTCTTCGAGTCGCATCTCGCCCCGCGCGTGGCAGCCCTGGATTATCTGGTGGCGCTCGGCACTCACCCCATCATGAGCGACGAGCAACTTGGCAAGCTCGTGGGGCGCCGTCTGACGAACGGCCAAGCCGGCAGGAGCCGCATCTTCAATCACCACTGGGAGAACCCTGCGAATTTCGTGACGCTGGGCGTGATCCCCAGCGCGGAGATCAGCGAACTGACCGGCGGTTTGCTCGCCCAGGAAGTGCCCGTCCGGCTCAACAAGCTGATTCTCGATTACGACCAGATCATCATCTGCGGCCCGGTCTTCCCGCATGAGGTCGTGGGATTTTCCGGCGGCAGCAAGTACTTCTTCCCCGGCATTGGCGGCTCGGAGATCATCAACCTCACGCATTGGTTCGGCGCCTTGATGACCAACTACAAGGTGATTGGCGCAGGCTACACGCCGGTGCGGGCTATCATCGATCGGGCCGCTGGCTTCATCGAACGCCCGACCGCCTGCTTCGCCCTGGTCGTCACGCACGAGGGCCTGGCGGGGCTTTTCTTCGGCTCACCGCAAGAAGCTTGGAAAGCCGCCTCCGCTCTCTCGGCGCAGAAGCACATCGTCTACGTAAAGAAACCCTTCCGGCGCGTGCTCTCCGTCATGCCACGGCTCTACGACGACCTCTGGACCGGCGGCAAGGGGATGTACAAGATGGAACCGGCGGTCGCCGACGGCGGCGAGGTGGTGATTTTCGCGCCGCATATTGACGAGGTCAGCTACACGCACGGTAAGCTGATTGATGAAGTGGGTTACCACTGCCGCGACTATTTTCTGGCCCAGTGGGACAGGTTCAACGGCTATCCGGGGGGAGTGCTGGCGCACTCGACGCACGTCAAAGGTCTGGGCGAGTACGACAATTCAAGCGGCAAGGAGACTCCACGAGTTCAAGTGACGCTCGCCACCGGTATCCCGGCCGAACGCTGTCGGCGCATCAATCTCGGTTACTGCGATCCTGCAACGATTAACCCCCAGGAGTGGGAGGGCCGCGAAGACGAGGGCGTCCTCATGGTGCCGCGCGCCGGTGAAATGCTATATCGTGTCGAGAGCGATCAAATCCAATCGAACGCGCCGCGATTCCAGAGCCAGATGTAACCTACAATCAGGATCCCAAGGAATACCAGCATCTCGACCAGGCCGAACAGTCCCAGAGCCTGGAACTGCACCGCCCAGGGGTAGAGGAAAACCGTTTCAACATCGAAGACCACAAACAGAATGGCGACCACGTAGAAACGCACCGTGTAGCGCCCGCGCGCGTCGGATTCCGGCGTGATGCCGCACTCGTAGGGCATGACCTTTTCCGGGGTAGGCTTGAAGGAGGGCCGGAAGAATTTGGCAATCCAGAGTAGGGCAGGAGGGAAAATCGCCGCGATGACGGCGAAAATAAGAATAGGCCCGTAATGATCAAGCATGACTTGTACCTCCTCCGGATGCCTTCCATCATACCATACGGATCAGATGCTGACGGACGGTCTAGATTTCTTCCTAGCGACGTTGCACCTCGATGGCCCTTTTTTGAAACTTCTCATTTCTACTTGAGCCATTCCGAACCCAGATAAACCTTGAGCGCGACCCAGAGTTTTTCAAGCGCAGGCACCCGCACGCGCCCGCCGAAGACGTTGAAGTGGCGCTCTTCGATCCGCCCTAGAAGTCGCCAGTATATCGCCCCCATGATTTCAGCTGCGACCATGGCGCGGCGGTCTTGCGGCGGGAGGGACGCGCGCGCGACGGCAAACAAATGCCTTGCCCGGTCAGCCTCGAACCGCATCAGCTCGACGAACGCATTGTTGAAAACCCCGGTACGCAACAACTCAGGGGGCACGCCGAACCGGTCCAGGTCCTCTTGCGGAAGGTAGATGCGCCCGCGGCGCGCATCGATCTGGATGTCCCGCAAAATATTGACGAGTTGCAGAGCTTTGCCGAGATTCACCGCGTACTCGCGAGTGCGTGGGTAGGAGTAACCGAAGATCTCGATCGAGATCAAACCGATGGTCGAGGCAACGCGATAACTGTAAAGAGAAAGGTCGTCGAAAGTCTGGTAACTCGTGCCGTTCAAATCCATCTCGAGGCCGAGGATGAGATCTTCGAAAGGTTGTCGGGGGATATTGAATTCCCGAATGCTCGCGGAAAGCGCGGCCAGTTGGGGGTCTTCGAGACCTGCGCTCTGCCCGGCGTAACAAGCGTCCAACTCCCGGCTGTAATCGGCAATCTCGCGGGCGGCTTCATCCGCGGCGAGCCCGCTATCTGCGATGTCGTCACCGCGCCTTGCAAAAGTGTATACGGCCTCAATGGCTCGGCGCTTGGCGCGCGGGAGAAAGAGAAATGAATAGTAGAAATTGGTGCGGCGAAACGCGGCAGTGCGGGGGTCTTTCATTGAAGGGTTCCGGGCGGGCAAGTGGCGACGCGGGCGCCCTCGGCCTGAGTCACAGGGAAAGGACGCCGGGCGCGGAAATAGAGGCGCACAAAGTCCAGCTTGCCGAGGGACGGCCTGCGGCGGAAAACGTCATAGCCCGCCGTCTCGATTTTGCGCAGCACGGTCATGCCGCCGAGCCACGTCAGGCGAAGCTGGACGCGCAACTCCGGCGTGACTTTTTCCGGCAGCGCTTTTCCTTGCTCGAACAACTGGCGGGTGCGGGCAATTTCGAACTTAAGCAGCTCACGCCAGCGGTCGTCCACGCAGCCGGCGCGTAGGTCGTCCAGAGAATAGTTGAAGCGCTTGAGGTCGTCGAGAGGCAAGTAGATCCGGTCGCGATGGAAATCCACAGCTGCATCCTGCCAAAAGTTGGCAAGTTGCAGCGCGGTGCAAATGCAATCCGAAAGGGCAAAAAGATCCGCTTCCCGATGGCCAAATAATTCGAGGACCAGCCGTCCGACAGGGTTGGCAGAGCAGGTGCAATAGGCGAGCAAGGAAGCGAAATCCGGATGGCGATTCACACGCACGTCCGACTCAAAGGCGCGCAGCAGGTTTTCAAAATTCTCAAAGGAGAGGTGGAATCGCTCCGCCGCGTCCTGAAGCGCCACGAAGACAGGTTGCTCAGCGTTGCCGGAGAAGCACGCACGCAGCAACTCGCGCCACGCGGCCAGTTTTTCCATCCTGTCTTCGACTCCGGGCTCATCGGCAACGTCGTCGGCGTACCGTGCAAAGGCATAGATGGCAGCCAGCGCGTCGCGTTTGTCGGGAGGAACAAGCAGCGAGGCGACGGGAAAGTTTTCGTAGTGGCGCGCGCGGCGGCGGCACTCAGCATAGGCGGCGCGAGTTCGTTCATCGACGTGACGCATTAGGGTGGTCGCCGTCATTCGGCGCGTGGAGAGGAATCTGGACCCGTTCCTTGTTCCGCGCGGCGTGAGGGGACAGCTCGCCGTCCCCTTTCTCACTTAATATTCGACTAGTGCTGGGCAAGCCCTGCCCCTACCTCTCCCAGGAGGTATACGGGAGCCCGAAGGCGGAAGTATTTCCGCCTACTTCGTTTCAGGCTTGCGCCGCCGGATGAAGGCCGGCACATCGAAGTCATCCTGCGGCACTTCCGTGCTCATCTCCGGCTGGTCCGGTTCCACGGCGTGCTTCTCCTTCTTGGCAAGCATCGTCCTGACGCTTTGTTGCGCCGTGCGCATGGCCATCGAAGGGCCGGTTAAAGGTCTGACGCCCAAGCGTTCGGACTTGATCCCGGTCGCGATCACGGTGACTTTCACCGAGTTGCCCATCGACTCATCGTGGACCGCGCCGAAAATGATATTGGCGTTTTCAGCGGCCGCTTTCTGCACGATGCTGGAGGCTTCGTGAACTTCGTGCATGGTGAGTTTGCTCGAGCCGGTGATATTCAACAGGATTCCTTGGGCGCCGTTGATGCTGGCGTCTTCGAGCAGGGGGCTGGCGATGGCGCGATTGGTGGCCTCGACCGCGCGGTTGTCGCCGTCGGCCACGGCGGTTCCCATCACCGCGTAGCCCATGCCCTCCATGATCGTTTTAATATCGGCAAAATCGCGGTTAATAATTCCCGTAATGGTAATAATATCGGAAATGCCTTGCACACCCTGTCGCAAGATGTCGTCAGCGATCCTAAACGCCTCGAAGAAGCTGGTGTTCTTATCCACGAACTGCATCAGCCGTTCGTTAGGAATGCAGATGACCGTGTCCACGCTCTGGCTCAAATCCGCCAGCGCCTGTTCGGCCTGCAACATGCGCCGCTTACCTTCGAACGCGAAGGGCTTGGTCACTACGCCCACAGTGAGGGCATGAAGCTCACGCGCTAGACTAGCGACAATCGGAGCGCCGCCGCTCCCGGTTCCTCCGCCCAGCCCCGCGGTGACGAACACCATGTCGGCGCCCTCGAGCGCGTCGATGACCTTCTCCGTATCTTCGAGCGCCGCCCGCCGGCCGATTTCAGGATTGGCTCCCGCACCGAGCCCTTTGGTGAGCTTGGCGCCCAGTTGGATTTTCACTGGCGCGTTCGAAGCGCGCAGGGCCTGCGCGTCCGTGTTGGCGACGAGGAAGTCTACACCCCTGAGCCCAGCGGTAATCATGCGATTCACGGCGTTTCCACCGCCGCCCCCTACGCCAATGACGCGGATCTTCGCGCCCCCGCGAAGCTCATCGGAAAAGTCTACTCGAAGCTCCTCGTTGGTTTCTTGAATGTCCATGTTGACTCTCCCTGGCTCAGTCGCCGACCCTCACCGATCCGGAAGCCCTTTCTGAGTCGTGTCACGATTTCTCGATTTTGGTATGCACGACTTTTCTTTAGCGCGTTCACGAACCGCCGATCCCATCACCAGGTGCTCGCCTTTCGTGCTGGTTATGCTGCCGCACTTTTGCCGCGCAAGGCTCGCCATAACTTCGCCATCAGCCCTGTTTCCCGCGCATCCCTGAGCATGCGGCGGCGATTGCCGTAAACCGCAAGGCCGATCAGGGCAGCGTACTGCGGCGCGGCAAGGTTTTCGTCCATGTTCTCGAGTCCCGTTGCAGCGGCCCACGCGCACGGGGACGCCGAGCGTCTTGTTCCGCCGACTGCACGAGGCCCCCTTGCAATGCCCCGCCTCCCACCAAGATCAGCCCCGCTCCCAATTGACGCATCGGACCGACAGCGCTCCAATTCTTCCTGGATCAACTCCATCAGATTCCTGGGTGCGAGGCTGAATGATCTCGTTAAGCTTGTCGTAGCTGACCACTCGTGCGGGGCGCTCTCCCACGCTCGGGACTTCCAGGACTCCGCCCGGAGCCCCCGTGCGCTCGAGTTCGGCCCAGTATCGTTTGACCTTCTCCGCTTCCGGAATCGTGGTGCGCAAGCCCACGGCAATGTCGTTGGTAAAATGTTCGCCGCCCACCGGGATCGAGCCCGTGTGGCGCACGCTGCCTTGCACGTAGACGATCATGTCAGTCGAACCCGCCGCCCATATCCACCAGCGCCACGCCCAACTCGCGCTCATCCGCGGTCAGGCAAGCGGCAGCGGCGGCATAGGGTTCGTAAACCGTGTCGAGGACCTTGATGCCGGCCAGATTCGCCGCCGTGACAACGTTCCTCAGGGCCGTGGACGACCCGGTGATCAGATGCACGTTGGCTTCAAGCCGCGACCCGCTCATCCCCACCGGGTTGCGAATACCCTCTTGGGAATCCATCACGTAATCCTGCGGTTCCAGGCAAACGATCTCGCGGTCCAAAGGCAGGGTAACGCCGCGGGCGGCTTGCAGGACTTTAACAATTTCCTCTTGGGTAACTGTACCAGTGCCGCCGGGGTCTTTCCCAAGCCCGACTCGCGCCCCGCGAGTTAACCCCTTTGATGTGCGTGCCACCGACGCCCACGAATGCCGAAGCGATCGAAACCCCCGCCGCGGTTTCCGCCGCTTCCACGGCCTTCTTGAGCGCCAGCACGGTGAGGTCCAGGTTGACGATGAGGCTTTTCCGCCAACCCTTTGACTCCGCCTCGCCGAAGCCCCCTACCTGCAGCTTTCCGCCTTCTGCCGGCACGCACACGAGTGCACTTGTCTTGTTACTCCCCAAGTCCAAGCCCACAACAAATTGGTCTTTGCGCGCCAAGAGTCACTATTCCTTTAGAGTTTTCGAGGCTTCGACGCCCACCGTAGGGGGCGCAGCGGTTCGGCTCTGAGGGTTCACCACCACCTGATTACGATAGCGCAAGTCCACCGAGTCGATCGGTGTGTTGGATTTGCGCAACTCGGGAAGTAGAGTCAGGAAGCGATGAAAGTGCTCCGGAAAATTCTCGTCCCCAAAATGGACCTGCAGGGTTTCGCGGCCTTGAACGAGCAGGGCCTTGAGATCCTCCGCGTCCGTGAGGTCGGCTTCGGAAACCGACCATCCGGATCTGGTTATTTCCTCTCCAAGTTGATGCATGAAGTCCTGATAGAGCGAGATGCGAGTCCGGCACTCTTCGGAGCCGGGCATTCCAGTTCAGCCCGGTGATGACCGGGAAATCAAAGGAAGCGCTTTCCGGTTTATCCAGCAAGACCCCCTCGCTGTCCACGAGGTTCACGTGACCGTTTAGGTTCGCGTAGGCCACCGGAGTCCTTTCCGTGATGTAGACCACCAGGCGATTGGGAAAGACCCTGGTTAAGACTGCGCTTCGAACCCAGGCAATCGATTCGATTTGCTTCCGCCCGGCCTCGAGAGAAAGGCGAAAGACTTTCAGGCCACGGCCGCTTCGGGGATGCAAAGGCAGTCCCAATGCGGTCGCGACATCCTCGTGGGTGACAAACCGGTTTGAGAACACCTGGATGTCATCGGCGGAGTTCAATTCGAAGTGCGACGACGACAGAGCAAACGCGGTGAGGTAATAACTTGCGATTCCCAGGGGCGACACAACCCCTGTGAAGAACAGCAACCAGCGCCAACTCCACGGAGTCCGGCGCCTCCGAACCGCCACGGCCTTCTGCCGCCGGAGATAGGGGAATTCTTCCTCCCCATCCAGTTCCTGGGGCTGCAGCACTTCTTCGTTTTCTTCCGACTGTTTTGCCATGGGACTCAACTCGCATCTCCCTCTTCACCAGGAAGGAGTGCGCCCGACGGACGCCTCTCAGCCTTTCCAGAGAATGACTTCCTCTTCAAGCTCCAAGCCGTACTCCCTAAGGACGCGTTGGCGAATCAGATCCATCAGGTGCAGAATATCCGCCGCCGAAGCCTGGTAACGATTAACTATGAAGTTCGCATGCCGTTCAGAAACCACCGCCCCGCCCACGCGCGTCCCTTTCATTCCCAGTTCGTCGAGCATCTTCCCGGTGGACCGCCCAGGAGGATTCTTAAAGATGCAGCCCGCGCTTTTTTCTTGAATGGGCTGTGAGGCACGGCGCTTCTGGTTGAACTGCTTGATGCGCTCCAGGATTTCCGCGTAGGGGCGAACCGGCAACTCCAGCGTAACCGAAAGCATGACGTCGTCAGGGGCGAAGCTCGTGTGCCTGTACTCGAACCGGACATTCTCCGTCTTTATTGTTTCGGTCACGCCTGTGGCCCCGTGAAACAGCGTAAGGGCGCGCACCACGTCTCCGATCTCCGTGCCGTAGGCTCCTGCATTCATACGCAGGGCGCCGCCTACCGTGCCCGGCACGCCAATCAATCCTTCCATCCCTCCCAGGTTTCGTTTGGCGCATTCCAGAACTGCAGTGCCGAGGTTTGCCGCCGCAGGGATCTCGGCGCGATTTCCTTCAAACGTTATCGCCTCGCCGCGAGCCAGACGAAGCAGCACTTCCGTCAGTCCTTCATCCACGACCAGCAGGTTCGACCCGCCGCCGAGGATTCTCCAAGGAACTCCCTTTGCGAGCAGGTACGCCGCGAGTTCCGGCAAGCGTTGTGCATCATTCACACGAATGATATCCGCCGGACCGCCCACTCCCAGCGAGGTGTGCCGGCTCAGCAACTCACCGGGAAGCCACGCCCCGCCGAGTCCTGCCACTTGCTCCGCGATTCCGGATTCTCTCGCCAATATTGACATCAAACTTGCGTCGCTCCTGATTGAACCAAGCGCCCTTTGACGGCCTCCACCAGCGCTTCGCCGATTCTGCCCACGCTCCCGGCGCCTACCGTCAGAATAAGATCTCCAGGCCTCAGGTCTTCCAAGACTCTTTCGATAACGGCTTGCTCCGAAGGCTCATACCGGGCACGCGAGAATCCCAGTTCAGCCATCCGTTCCACCAATCGCTGGGAGGTGACACCCGGGATGGGCGCCTCGCTCGCCGGGTAGATGTCCAACACGTAAACCCGGTCCGCGGGCTCGAAGGCGCGCGCGAAGTCGTCCATCAGAAACTGCGTGCGCGTGTAACGATGGGGTTGAAAAATGGCAATGACGCGCTTAGCTCCCCAAAGACGAGCCGCCTCCATCGTGGCGCGGATTTCCGTGGGATGATGGCCGTAATCATCCACGATCGTTACGCCCGCGAGTTCCGCTTTGACCTGGAATCGCCGGTCGGCGCCGTGGAAGCTTTCCAGGCCCTGGCGGATCTGGTCGGGCGTGAGGTCAAGCTCCAGGCCCACCGCAATCGCCGCCAAGGCATTCTGCACGTTGTGACGTCCCGGAACCCGAATGCTGAAGCTCCCGAGCGGTTTGCCTCTGGCTTCAACCTGGAAGCCGGCGCCCTGCGATTCGAGCCGAAGCGAACTGCCCTGCACATCAGCCCCGGGTTCGAGGCCATAAGCAACGACGCGGCGTCGAAGCTGCGGGAATAGTCCCCGGATTCGCTCTCCCCACGGGGCGTCGGTGCACGCCACCACTGCGCCATAGAAAGGGACCTTGTTCAGGAAGGAAAGAAAGGCGGAGGTTATTTCATCGATGTCGCGGTAGTGGTCAAGGTGCTCGCGGTCGATGTTGGTAACTACAGCAATCGAGGGCAGCAGGTAAAGAAACGATCGGTCGCTCTCGTCGGATTCGACCACCATCAGTTCGCCTTTGCCCAGCCGGACGCTGGAGGCGAAAACATCCAAACGCCCCCCAATAACAGCCGTAGGGTCAAGACCGGCTTGCGTGAGCATCACCGCGATCATCGAGGTGACCGTCGTCTTCCCATGCGCTCCCGCCACCGTAACGCAAAACTTAAAGCGCATTAACTCGGCAAGCATTTCGCCCCGGGGTATAACCGGAATTTGCAAACGCTTGGCCTCGTCCACTTCGACGTTTCCAGGTTGTATCGCGGAGGAAACTACAACCACCTGGGCATCCCCGAGGTTGCTCGCGGCGTGGCCTTCGAATATTCGCGCCCCCAGCTTTGAGAGCCGGTCCGTGACTCGCGTCGACCTCGCGTCTGATCCCGATACCGTAAATCCAAGGTTGAGCAAGACCTCGGCGATGCCGCTCATGCCGATGCCGCCGATACCCACGAAATGGATTTTGCGAATCTTCCCTAACATGTATGAACCGTCATCTCTCAGCCGATCTCCTACGGGAGCAAGACGCTCCCGCGACAGCGGGCGAGACGCCCGCGTTACGTTCCTTTACTGCCTGGCCGCCAGTCCTTCCACCAAGTCAGCAATCTGTGCCGCCGCCTCCGGACGAGCCAGCCGCTTTCCGGCCTGCTCCATCCGGCTCAATCTCGAAGAGTCAGCGAGCAGTTCACGGATTTCACTCAACAACCGCTCCGGCGTCAACTCTGTCTGAAGATCACGCGCGCCGCGCCGGCCTCCTCCACGGCCCGGGCATTGACCAGTTGGTGCTGATCCGCTGCGGCCGGAAAAGGTATCAGGATCGCAGCCCGCCCCGCTGCCGCAAGTTCCGCGACGGAAGCAGCGCCGGCCCGCGAGACCACCAAGTCAGCCTCAGTCAAAGCCCGCGGCATGTCCTCGATAAAAGGCAGGACACGCCCATTAACCCCGCATTCTAGAAACGCCTCACGCACTGCATTATAGTCTGTTTCCCCTGTCTGGTGGACCACCTTGAGCCATGCCGCTTCGCGCTTCAGCAACGGCGCGCATCGAATCATCGTCTCGTTAATCGCCTTTGATCCCTGGCTGCCACCCACGATCAGGATGTTGAAGGGCGCGTCGTGTATCTTCGAGGGGATGGCATGAAAAGCAGCCCGAACCGGCAGGCCTGTGACTCGAGCCTTCTCTCCATAGAACCGGGCCGCCTGCTCGAAGCCGACCGCCGCCAAACGGACTACCGGGGCCAGCGCACGGTTTGTAAAGCCCGGCAGTGCATTGGGCTCGATCAGCAGAGTCGGGATATCCTGCAGAGCAGCTTCGAGCATCACCGGCCCGGCCAGATATCCGCCCACTCCCACCACCACTTGGGGCCGAAAATCGCGCAACACTTTAGCGGTAGCCAATGCCGTGCGAGGAAGCACCATCAAGTTTCGTATCCCTCGCAGCCCGTGAATACCCTTAAGCCCGGCTGCGTCTATGGTTCGAAGCGGGAACCCGGCGCCCGGAATCAGCCGGGCTTCCAGGGGTCTCTTGGTGCCCAGAAACTCGATGACATATCTCGTTCCGAAGCGGGCCAGGCGCGCCCCCCGGGCGCGCAGTTCCTCTGCCACAGCCAGCGACGGAAAAATGTGACCTCCCGTTCCTCCTGCCACCATCAAGAAGCGCAGGGCAGTCTCAGACTGCTCAAGACTGCTGGGGACGCCGAGCTCCCGCGGGGACGGTTCCACGTCGCTTTCCCTGCTTTGAGATTCGGCCCTAACAACCAGCGACATGAAGCTTCAACCTAATCCTTCATCCTGCGAAATATTGAGGAGCATTCCCACCGCAGCCAGCGTGACGAAAAGCGACGACCCACCGTAACTTATAAGCGGCAAGGCAATGCCCTTGGTAGGAAGCAGGCCTAGCACGACGCTCATGTTCACCAGGGCTTGTCCCACAATCATGACGGTCAGCCCAATGGCCAACAGCCGGCCAAATTCGCACGTACATCGGGCGCTGGCACGCCAGCCCCGCCAGAGGATCACCCCAAACGCCACGATAAGCCCGATCGCCCCGATGAACCCCAATTCCTCACAGAGGTTGGCGAAAATGAAATCGGTCTGGGGCTCGGGAAGGTAAAACAGCTTCTGCTTCCCTTCCATCAGCCCCACACCGGTGATCCCTCCTGTGCCGACTGCAATCAGGGATTGAATGATGTGAAATCCCTTGCCAAGCGGGTCGGAATAGGGGTTTAGAAACGCCTGAACCCGATTGGACCGGTAGGTGGAATGAAAGACCAGCCAGCAGATCACAGGCGCCGCCCCAAGGGCCGTACACGCAAAATAGCGAATCCGGGCCCCCGCCGCGAAAAGCATGGCCGCAACGATCATCCCGATGGCGAGGGCGGTTCCAAAGTCCGGCTCCACTACCACCAGCGCCGCGGTGGCGCCCGTGACCAGGCCAATCGGAAGCAGCGTGTGGCCAAGATCATTCACCTCGCCTTGTCGCAGCTCGAGGAAATAGGCAAGGAACAAAACGATGACGATCTTGGAAAGTTCGGAAGGCTGGAAGCTGGCAGAACCCATGTGCAGCCAGCGGTGCGTGTTGTGGCTCCGCTCGGCGAACAACACTCCCACGAGCAGTAGCAACTGCACGGCCAGCGCCGGAAACACCACCGCAGGGCTGGCCAAGCGGCGATAGTCCAGGTACATCATCACCACCAAGGCGACGAACCCCGCCCCGGCCCAGACCAACTGGCGAATCAAAAAGTAACTGCTGCTACCGAACTTGTCGGACGCCACTACCGCCGAGGCGCTGAAGACCATCAGGGCGCCGAAAAGCGTCAATGCCACGACGGTACCGAACAGAATCTTGTCGGACTGAAGTCGTCTTGCCATACGTTTTCAATCCATTCCGGGAAGCTTCGGCTGTGGAGCCGAATCGGAGGCCGCCGGCTTCTTCTTTCTGTCCCCCGGTTTCTCCCTGGGATGGTCTAAAATGCTGGAACCGTCTTTTGTCCTGCGGCGGTCGGAATCACGGCCCGCCATCCCGCGCGCGGCCTGACCTTTCTCTTTCGCCCTCCCCTCGTATGGCAGCGGGGCGTCATCGAAATCCTCGGGGGCAGCATACTCCTGAGGTTGAGTCGGTTCAGAAGGCTCAGAGTAATCTTGCGGCGGCACATCCTCAGCCGCGGGATACTCGTCGGCATTGACTTCGTAAACCAGGGTCAGTTCACGAGGCGGGAATTCGACCGCGGCGGGAGGCGCTGCTTCACGAGCGGTCTCCTCTTCGACTGGCGCGGAAACTTGCTTGACGGGCTCTTCGACGACCGGCTCCGATGCCTCCGCCGCAGGGTCGCTCTTCGGCTGGGGTCTTTCTTGCGGCTCGAGGGCGGGAGATTGAACGTCTACCGGTGCGGTGACCTCCGCGCCTTGGCTCGCCGCTTCCCGCGTAGTCCATCTCCAATCTTCCGAACCCGAATCCACGCGCTCGGCCAGTTGCTCGACCAACTCCTTGAACACTCGGCCACGATGCTCAAAATCCTGGAACTGGTCGTAGCTTGAACATGCCGGCGCAAGCAGCACGACGTCCCCCGGGCGGGCTGATTGGAAGGCCTCGTTTACAGCCACATCGAGGGTGCCCGCGCGAACCAGATCGACGGCGCCGTCAAGCTCCTGTTCAATCCGATCCGCCGCCGCACCGATGAGGAGAACCTCGCGCACCCTATCTTTCAACAAAGGCAACAGGGGCGCGTAAGGAGCGCCCTTATCCTTCCCTCCCATAATAAGGTGGACGCCGCGCTCGAAGGCTTCGAGCGACTTCACCGTAGCATCCACACTAGTGGCTTTAGAATTGTTGTAGAACTCCACCCCGCAGATCTCACGCACGTACTCGAGCCGGTGCTCGACGCCTTTGAATTCCCGCACCGCGCGGCGGATAGCCTCGAAGTCCGCTCCAAGCACACAGGCTGCCGCGGCAGCTCCCAGGACGTCTTCAAGGTTGAAAGCGCCGCGAAGCCGTACGTCGCGTGTCTCCAGCAGCACACGCTCCATGTGCCCCATGCGGTACACGACATTTCCATTCGACACAAAGAGGCCGCGGGGAATCTCCTGCAGGCGGCTGAAAAATACTTTGTGACTCAGCAAGGCGGGAGCGAGGCTTCGTACCCACGGGTCATCAGCGTTCAGGATGGCATAATCCTCCGCTTGCTGGTTGCGGAAGATCTGCCTCTTAGCCTGGGCGTAGGCCTCAAACGTAGGGTGCCGGTCCAAGTGATTGGGTGAAATATTCAGCAAGACCGCCACATGCGGTCGAAAGTCACGAATGGCCTCCAACTGAAAACTGCTCAGCTCAGCCACGACAATAGAATCCGACTTGACCAAATCCACGGCGGAGGTGAGAGCGACCCCAATGTTCCCACCCACAAAAGTGGGAAAGCCGGAGGCCTCAAGCATCTTGCCCAGAAGAGCCGTGGTGGTGGTCTTGCCGTTGGAACCGGTAATTCCAACAATCGGGGCGTCCATGAGCCAGCCGGCAACTTCAACCTCAGGCACGATCGGTATGCCCCGCTCGCGCGTGGCGACGAGTTGAGGCAGGTCCCAAGGCACTCCGGGGCTGACCACTACAAGATCGTGGGTGAGAAACCTCTCGACCGGCTGCGTCCCAAGCACGAGGCCAATCTTCTGCGCCAGGAGCTCCGGGAGCACGGATTTGAAGGCGGCAGGAGGTTTGTTGTCCGTGACGGTTACGATCGCACCTTGCCGTCGCAGGCATAGCGCCGCGGAGCGGCCACTCCTCCCCAGGCCGACGACCAGCACCCGCTTGTTGCGCACGTCAATCATGCCAGCCGCCTCGGCCGGGAGCGGCCATTCTGGCGAAAATACGAATCCAGAATCTCAGACACGACCTCCGAGAGAGACCGCCTGGCCTGCCGGGCTAGCCGCCGGGCAATCACGAGCGTCTCCCGGTTAAGGGTCAGGCTCACACGCCGCGGGTTGCGAAACGATTTTGGTCTTCCCATGTTAGTTAACGCGCATTTTATGCACAAAAATGTGGAGAGTCAAGGAATCGTCCCTGGTCCGGTTGTCCATCGCCCGCATCGCTCATCCCAGCTTTTCGGAACTCGACATGCAACGAGGATTTCCAACGTCGCGGCAAACCCTCTGTACCCTCAGTGGGTGGAAACAGCCCAACGCGGAGCCTGCTGTGATTCTCCGTGTTCTCTGTGTTGAGGTCTCAACGCTCGGAGAAAACACAGAATCCCGATTCACTCCGCAACAGAAAACTGACGACTGACAACTGAATACTGACAACTATCGCAGCTTCAACGTAGTCAAGGCAAGCAGCGCAAAGACCAGCGCGGCGATCCAGAAGCGCGCGATGATTTTGGACTCTTTCCACCCCGCAAGTTCAAAGTGGTGGTGAATGGGCGCCATTCGGAACACCCTCTTGCCCCGGAGCTTGAATGACACCACCTGGATGATCACGGAAAGCGCCTCGATCACGAAGACGCCGCCAATAAAGGGCAAAAGAAGTTCCTGTTTAATGAGGACCGCGACGCTGGCGATGGCGCCACCGAGCGCCAGGGAGCCGACGTCGCCCAT
This sequence comes from uncultured Acidobacteriota bacterium, assembly GCA_963770415.1. Classification (GTDB taxonomy): domain Bacteria; phylum Acidobacteriota; class Terriglobia; order UBA7540; family UBA7540; genus CAVROP01. The sequence goes on along the minus strand of CAVYPU010000002.1, from coordinate 126,005 downwards.
GAAAATCTCCGCGGGATAAGCGTTGTACCAGAGAAATCCGAGGCTTGAACCCACCATTGATCCGCAGAAGATTGTCAACTCGCCCACGCGCGGCAGGTGCTGCAGGTCCAGGTATTCGGAAAGGACCGCATGCCCGGTGACGTAAGTCAGGACCGTCAACGCCGAGGCGGCGATGATGACGCAACCGATGGCCAGTCCATCCAAACCGTCAGTGAGGTTAACCGCATTCGAGCAACCCACGAGGACCAGCACCACAAAGAGCAGAAATGGTAAAAAGGCGAACGGGTATGTCCAGACTCGGGAAAGAAAAGCGCCAATCAAGAAGTCGGGCCGGAAACGCTTGAAGAATGGAACCGTCAGGGTGGTGGAGTAGAAACCGCGCGCCGAAAAGAAGATCAGCACCACCCCAAAGACGAAGCTGACCAGAATCTGAAGCAAGAACTTGGTTCGTCCGGTCAGGCCCAGGTTCTTCCGCCGGAGAATCTTCTGGTAGTCGTCCCAATAGCCGATGGCAGCGAAGGCGGTCGTGACTCCGAGAACCAGCCAGACAAACGCATTTTGAAGGTCGGACCAGAGGAGGGTGGGAATGAACACGCAGAGATTGATGAGCACGCCGCCCATGGTCGGAGTGCCCGCCTTCGACAGGTGCGATTTCGGCCCATCTTCCCGAATGTATTGGCCGATCTGGAACTCTTTGAGCAGACGAATCACTCGGGGACCCACCACCAGGGAGAGCAATAGCGCCGTCAGGCTGGCATAAGCGGTTCGAAACGTGATGTAACGGAAAAGGTTGAGGACGTGAAACTGGTTATGGAGCTTGACGTAGAGATAGTAGAACATGTGTGCTCAATTGCGAGTCGAGGAGTCAAAGAGTTGAGAAGTCAAGGAGTCAAGGCCCGAGAAACCATGGGTCCACACGCGGACCCATCGATCGCACGCTCTGCAGCTTTTCGACTTCTCAACTCCTCGACTTCCTTCAGCAAGACCTCGACCACCGTCTCCAGATGAACCCCACGCGACCCTTTCACCAAGACCACATCGCCGGGCCGAAGCAGCGTTCGGCAGAACTCACCCGCCGACGCAGCGTTTTCGCAAAAGCGAGTCTGCGCGGACGGCAGACCCGCAGCGACTGCGCCTTCAAGGAAGAATCTCGCGTCGCCTTGAACGGCGATCAACCAGGCGAGATTCGCTTCCGCACACTGGCGTCCCACGTCTTCGTGCAGGGTTCGGGACTGCGGCCCCAACTCGAGCATTTCACCGGCCACCACGATTCGCCGGCTGGGCGCCGGGCCAGGTGCGAAGCGTCTCGAGCATGCATTCCATGGCCTGAGGGTTGGAGTTGTAGGAATCGTTGATGATCGTCACCGGCCCCGGCAGGGTAAGGATCTCTCCCCTTTGAGCCATATTCCGGAATTCCGCCAAACCGTGGCGCATTTCCGCGGGCGGAATATCAAAACTCGAGGCGACAGCGATAGCCGCGAGCGCGTTCATGATGTTGTGGCGACCGGGGATGGGAAGAGCGAAATCGGCCTCGAGGTTGGGGCCAATAACGCGGAACTCGCTGCCGATGCCTTCTCCCGGCTTTATCCAGCCAGCTTGAAAGTCGGCACCTGACCCCATTCCAAAGGTGACGACCGTCCCCTTAAACCCTTCCGCGAATCCATGCACGCGTGGATCGTCATAATTCAAAACGGCAGTAGGCGGCCCTCGACGCGCAGAGAGATTTTCGATAAGCTCCCGCTTGGCCTTGGCGATGGAGTCTATGGAGTCGAAGAACTGCAAGTGAGCGGGGGCAACGTTGGTCACTACGCCGGTCTCGGGCTCGGCGATAGAAGCCAAATGCGCGATCTCGCCTGCGGCGGACATGGCGAGCTCGACCACGGCAATTTCGTGTTCCGGCTCAAGGCCCAACAAAGTCAAGGGCAGGCCGTAATGGTTATTCAAGTTTCCGGCAGACTTATGTACGGCGTACCGACGGCCCAGCAAGGCCGCGATCATCTCCTTGGTGGTGCTCTTCCCCGTGCTTCCGGTCACCGCCACAAGGGAGTGACCCCACCTTCGGCGCACGCAGCGTCCCAGATGCTGCAGCGCTTCGAGCGGGCTCGCCACGGGAATCAAAGTTGGCGCAAAGGCTTGCGGCGCCTGCTCGAAGAAAGCCCTTTCCACCACCGCCCCAACAGCCCCGCGCTCAATCACCTGCGCCAGGAACCGGTGGCCGTCGAAGCGCGGCCCGCGCATAGCGAAGAAGAGCTGCCCCGGTGCAATTGAACGTGAATCCAGCGAATAACCGGTGACCACACGCTCCGGCGCTCCGCAACGGGAATCAAGCAGACCGGCGATGTCACCCAGAGTAAGTTTCATATCGTTCCAGGAGGCGAGGGGCCTGCGGCCCACCTGCTAGAAAAAAAGGTCGAACCTTCGCCATCCCCGCGCAAGCCAGGGGTCCATTCCGCCCCGCCCATTGGATTCCCGCTTGCGCGGGAATGACACGGTTTAGGAAGGGGTGTTGCAAGGAGTAACATACTCATTTCATTGCGCGGTAGCCCATTCCACGTAGCACCTTCCGCGCGACTTCGTGGTCGTCGAACGGAATGGTGCGGTCTTTCAGTATCTGGTAAGTCTCATGCCCTTTTCCAGCTAAAACTACCACGTCACCCTCGCGCGCCTCCTCGAGCGCCTTGCGGATCGCGGTTTCGCGGTCCACTTCGGCCCAATAGGTTTTCCCTGCCTTCTGTAAACCCACCAGCGCATCGCTCATGATGAGTAACGGGTCTTCGCTGCGCGGATTATCGGAAGTGAGTACGGCGAGATCGCTCAACGATCCCGCGGCTTCACCCATCATCGGCCGCTTCGCGCGGTCGCGTTCGCCGCCGCACCCGAAAAGCACGATGAGCCGGTTGCGCGTAAGCTCGCGTGCAGTGGCCAGGACGTTGCGCAAAGCGTCGTCGGTGTGCGCGTAGTCCACGACCACCAGGAAAGGCTGGCCCTCGTCAATGCGTTCGAAGCGCCCTGGTACCGACTTCAGGTCCTCGATCCCCTTTTCGATTTTGTCGAGCGGAATGCCATAGGCAACCGTGGCTGCGGTGGCGGCCAGGATATTTGCCAGGTTGGCCCGGCCCACGAGCGCGGAGGATAGCTGCAGCTTCCCAGCCGGGGTCACGATCGTACCCTGCAAACCTTGGTGCCGGAAGTCGACATGCTTCGGCTTCACTTGGGCGGTGGAGTTCATGCCGTAGGTCAAATGCTGAGGACTTGGGACGTCCAGGAGCTTTCTGCCCCAAGGATCATCCTGGTTTATGACCGCCCAAGCCGGCGGAGGCGTTCCAAGCCCCTCGAACAGACGGCGCTTGGCTTCGAAGTAGTGCTCGAAATCCTTATGGTAATCCAAATGGTCGCGAGTCAAATTAGTGAATACGGCGACAGAATAAGGGATACCCCAGACCCGCTCCTGGGCAAGCGCATGCGAGGATACTTCCATGACCGCTCCCGTGCCTCCCACGTCCACTGTCTCAGCGAGGTATGTCCACAAATCCAGCGACTCCGGAGTTGTGTTGAGCGCCGGCAGGGTGCGATCGCCAATTCGATACTCAATGGTTCCGAACAGGCCTGTGCGGATTCCCGCAGTGCGCAGGATGCTGTCTACCAGAAAGGCGGTAGTGGTCTTCCCGTTTGTCCCGGTGATTCCGACGAGCTTCAGGTGTAACTCAGGTTTGCCGAAGAAGGCGCGTGCGGCGGTTGATAGAGCGCGGCGAATTCGGGGGACTCTAACCCAGCGCGATGCCAAATCGGCGGGCGGCAGGCGCTCGCTCACAACGGCTACGGCGCCCCGCTCGAGGGCTTGCGAGATAAACGCATGCCCGTCGGCCTTCTCGCCTTGAATTGCAAAAAAGAGGGTTCCCTGCCGAACGTGGCGCGAATCGTAAGCGAGGGAGGTGACCTCGGCCCCAGCCGCCGTACCCGGTTCGAGGCCGTCCACTCCTCGAAGCAACTCTTCCAGTTTCATCTCTCACTCGCATTATATCACTGCGACGCTCTTGATAGCCTGACCATCAATCGTGTTCCCGGCGGTACCTGGGCATGGGCAGGGGGATTTTGCTCGATGGCGATTCCACTCCCCTCCAGGGTAAGCTCCAGGCCGAGCTTCTGACAGGTCTGAGCGATGCTTCGCGCCGCTAATCCAGACAAGTCGGGGACGGTCACCAGAGGGCCGCTTACCAGGATTTCGGTAGGAGGCGAACCGGCCGCTCCCGGCTCAGGATCAGTAGGAACAGTCGCCTGCGCGATTTTCGAAAATGAAGCCTTTTGAAGGGAGGAAGTGGCAGCCTGCAAATGTCCAGAGTCCTTAGGAAGGTTCCCCGAAGAGCTACCGAGTTTCTGGCTCGATTTCCCCGCGGGCTTTGCGGAGGCAAGCTGAGGCAAATGGGTGGGGGTGTCTTGCGGAACATTCGCGTAACCCAGAGTCTGCTCTGCGATGGACTTGAACACCGGAGCTGCCACTTCAGCCCCATAGATTGCTCCCACCGGTGAGTCGATAGCCACCAGAATGGTTATCGCCGGTTTTTCCGCGGGAGCAAAACCTACGAAAGAAGATGCGTAGTGAGAATGGGAGTAGGCGCGGGAAGGATCGATCTTCTGCGCCGTGCCGGTCTTTCCCGCGGCGGTGTAGCCGGCAAGTTGCGCCGCCTTGCCGGTCCCACGCTCCACGACGGCGGTAAGGAATTGCTTCATTGTCCCGGCCGTGCGCTCACTGATCACACGGTGGCCGGGAACAGGAGGTATCGGGTCGTGTTCCTTGCCAAGAAAGAGATCTCGAATCAGGCGCGGTTCAAACAGCACGCCGCCATTGGCTACGGCGGAATAGGCAGTGACCAGTTGGAGGGGCGTCACGCTTATTTCCTGCCCTATCGAGATCTCGCCAATCGACAGGCCGGACCAGCGGATGGGGGGCTGCAGCAGCCCGTGCTCCTCTCCCGGCAACTCGATATCGGTCTTTTCACCGAAGCCGAAACTGCGGACGTATTTGTAAAGGCGCTGCTGCCCCAATCGCAGCCCCAGCTTAATAGACCCCACATTGCTCGAGTTCACCAGGACATCCTCCACGGTCAGCGCGCCAAGTCGCTTATGGTCGTGAATGACGTGACCCGCAAGGACGATGCTGCCCATCTGGCAATCGATGATCTCATTGGGCTTCGCCAGGTTCTCTTCCAAAACGGCGGACATGGTCACGAGCTTGAAAGTCGAACCGGGTTCGTAAACCCAGGAAAGGCCCCGGTTCTGCAACGCCTCAGGCCGACTCTTGGAAAAATCGTTGGGATCGAATGTAGGCTGGCTCGCCATGGCCAGAATTTCGCCCGTGCTGGGGTTCTGGACGATGGCCACGCCCCCGGCAGCGTGCCATTTCTCCACTCCCTCCGCCAGCGCCTTTTCGGTGATGTACTGAATCTTCTCATCCAGAGTCAGAACAATGTTCTTACCCGGCTCTCCCGTCCATTCCGTCGATCGAAACGACTTTCGCCGCGCATCGGTGGCCAGAAGCACCGTGCCCTGGCCGGCCCCGGACGACCTTGTCCATACCGTACTCGAGGCCCGCAAGTCCCTTGTCATCCAGACCCACGTAGCCAACAATTTGAGCCGCCAAGTCCCCTTTAGGATAGAAGCGCTTGCTCTCTTGTTGGAAATAAACTCCTTTCAGGTTGAGGTCCCGGACGCGGTTGGCTTCTTCGGGGGTGATCTTCCGCTTCGCCCAGCAAAACGAACGCGAATTCGCGATGTGTTCCAACAGATCGTTCTCGTCTACTCCCAGCACCGGCGCCAGTAAGTCGCCAACCATTTTGGGATCAGGGATTTCGCTGGGAACGACAAAGACGGAATCCACCCCCAGACTCATGGCCAGCGGGTTCATCTGACGATCGAAGATTTCGCCGCGCTTGGGCGCGACTTCAATTATGTGTTGCTGTTGGCGCTGAGCCCGCGCCAGCAGTTCGCCGTAATTTATGATCTGAAGGTGGTAGAGTTGGACCGCCAGGCCAACCATCCAGAGAAATAGCAGACCAACTAACCAGAGGTCCCGATTCGTCGCCCGAGACCGGTGGGTCTTCTCCGGCTGCACCTGGGTAATGCGAAGCACCATGGGACTATGGCTCGCCCGGACTTACTTGGCCGACGGTGGGGGAGTTGCGCGCAAACTGCACGCTCTCCGGTGTTTGTGTTGTTTGATCCCCCCCGCTCCACTGGATCACTTGTCGCGGTCCGGGCGAGACCATGCCGAGGTTTTTTCGCGCCAGGGTGTCAATCCGTTGCGGATCAGCCAGCCCGGCCTGGGACAACCTTAATTGATGGTTCAATTCCTGTAGCTTGGTGCGGTTAGCTTTCAGCCCTTCGATGGCGTAACCATTCTGTACGCACTTCAGGTGCTGCCAGGCAAAGAGCAAGACAAAAAGGAACGCCAAAATACCCATGCCAAGCAGACTGAAATACTCGCGCCACTTCTCGTGCCCCACCTCCCGCACCAGCCGGGAATTGTCAATCTGCTTGGTGAAATAAATCTCCGGGAAGCTCGCACGGCCAGCCGCCAGCCCCCTCAAGGGACGCCGCCTCGGTTTCGGTAAAGTGAGCGCAACAGTTGCCATGTTTTTGAGGATGGGGACCAATCTCAGGGACCTGGGCAACTTAAGCCCTATTGGGAATCCCTGCCCCTACTTTCCTTTCCGCCGGCAAGCCATTCGAAGGCCGTTTGTTGTTTTCCCTAGTTCCGCGATTGGAGGTTTCCCGTCCCCGGCAATTATGCCGGGGACTTTTCCGCCGCACGTAGCTTGGCACTGCGTGAGCGGGGGTTCGTTCGCACTTCTTCTTCACTCGGGCGCACGACTTTGCGCGTCAATATCCGGGCTCGCCCGAGACGTTGCCAGTCTTGAAAAGCTCGCTTCACCATGCGGTCCTCGAGCGAATGAAAACTTAAAATCACCACTCGCCCGCCCGGCTTCAGGACTCCCAAAGCCTTCGCCAGCAATGACTCCAGGCTTTCCAGTTCCCCGTTCACCGCCATCCGTAGCGCCTGGAAGGTGCGCGTGGCGGGATGAATCTGGTGGAGGGCCGCCCGGGAGGGGATCGCTCGCGTCACCACCTGCGCCAGTTCGGTGGCTGATCGATACGGACGGCCCTTCACAATGGCTCGCGCAACCCTGCGCGAGTGGCGCTCTTCCCCTAACTTGAAAATCAAATCCGCCAGTTCCCGTTCACTCGTCTCGTTCACCAGGTCCGCAGCGCTCGAGCCCGTCGTGGGGTCCATGCGCATGTCTAAAAAGCCTGGCGCGGTGAAACTGAATCCTCGGGAAGTGTCTTCGAGCTGCAAGGAGCTCATGCCCAGATCGGCCACGAGACCGTCGGCAGGCGGCAACCCGCTCGCGGCGTGCAAGGTGTCGATCTCGGCAAAGTTCCCGTGCATGGCGATTAACTTCTCTCCAAAATCCCTCAGCCGTTCTTTCGCAACAACCAATGCCGATGGGTCCCGGTCAATCCCTAACAGCTTCCCTCGTTCGAGACGCCGGAGAATCTCCTCGGCATGTCCCCCTGCCCCCAGGGTCGCATCAATGAAAACTCTGTCAGGCTGCACAGCCAGAAAGTCGATTGCCTCTCGCCATAGTACCGGCACATGTGCATGCCAGGGTTCGGGATTCATCCCTCTAGATCCCTAAATCGCTCAGCGCCTTCTGGTCTTCCTCGGTGAACGGCTCCCGCTCCAGGTGCTCGAGGTAGCGCTGGTTGTTCCAGACTTCGAGGTACTTCAGGTAACCCAGCACCGCCACCTCGCCTTGCATCGCCGCCGACTCGCGCAAGACAGAGGGGATCAGAATTCTGCCCTGACTGTCGGCGCGCTCCATCTGGCCGTAGTAGTTGGTGCGGTCGAGAAACTTCTTGACCGACCTGTTCATGGATGGCAAAGGCCTCAGCTTGTCTTCGATGGCGCGCCACTCGAGCAGAGGGTAGATGCGTAACGATTGTCCATCGAGGCTGGTCAAGTAGAAATCCGTGCCGTAGTTTTCGTCGAGATAACCCTTGAAGGCAGCGGGGATCTTGAGCCGACCTTTGCCGTCAACAGTCGCCGGGCAGTTACCGCGCAGCATGTGGAATCACCAAAATCTGGCTTTTGTCGGCCCGAATTTCCCAAAAACCTACACGGACAACCACTTTTTTCTACTTTGCTCCACCGCAATATAAGCGTCTGCTAATCTCATGTCAAGAGTTATTTCGACTTTTTGCTACTTTTTTTGTTTCTTAGGGGTTGTTTATCCAACTTACGGCGTCAGGGGGAGGGGGTTGGGTTTGCCACATAAGCGCTAATTTAACCGTCAGGGACGTTCGAGAGCCCGTCAGCGGACGGGCGAAATAATGTGGCCCACGGCGAGCCAGCCGTGGGGTAAGGAAGATGCAAAGATTTTTCTTAAGCCCCCGTAGAGGCGACAAAATTTCGACGACCCGCGCGCGGAGCTCGTGTCGCCCCTGCCGGGGCTTAAACTCGACCCCGCCCCATCGTCATCCCACGGCTCGGAAGGTGTGAATTAATTCAAAGAAGAACAAAAGTCTCACGCAAAGGCACAAAGTGCGCCAAGTTCGCAAAGCAAAGAAGGAGTTTGCTTTGCGTTCCTTTGCGCCTTAGCGACTTTGCGTGAGCTGTTTTGATTTTTTCACGCCTTCTCGCGCCGTGGGCCACAATATGCCGCCACTGCCGTGGCTAAAAGCATCCGATTCGTGGTTATCTTAGCGCCTGTGAGGGCTTGCCATGCCCTGTGTACCGGGGACGGCAAGCCGTCCCCCTGCATTGGGTGCCGTTTTCATGCTCTCCGGGTGCCCATCGGCCGACGGGCATGAGCCACTGCATTAAAATGTCCATTGTCCGAGACCACAATCGTCGTCATCCCCGCGACGGCGGGGACCCATGTCGGGGGGTTACCGCCCCCGCCTTCGCGGAGGACAAGTCTTGCGGGAACGACGAGAGTTTAGAGAATCGTGGATTCAACCTCTCTTGGTTTCCGGGTACGTTTCAGATTCTTCATGCTACGCAAACATCTCCTGCGCGCGGCTGAGGCGTTCGGGAACCTTCACCCCGATGCCGGCACTCCACCGTGCAGCTCAGGCAGTCGCCGCAGCGCACGGAGGCCAATTCCGCGGGCAGTTGCTTAAAGTGGTCGCGGCCCAACTCGAACTGGCCATAGCCATCCGCATACATCACGTAGCGCAGCATGTCTGCCACTGGCAAGCCCTTGGCGCAATGGCCGTCGCACTCCCCGCACATGCGGCAATAGAGCGGCGTGATGAAATCCAATTGCTGGGCCAGCAGCGTTCTTCCTGGCTGCGAATAGGGCTCCGTCATCGCCTTCAGGTTCTCATCAAGTTGATCCATGTCCGTCATGCCGGGAATCGTGGTGTGAACGTAGGGTCCTTCAGCACCCACTTGAGCGCCGCCAGCATGGCTCCGTCGCGCTTCAGCTGGCCGTGGTTCGGATCGTCCGGCTTTGACGCGGCGGAATCCGCCCGCCATCACTTTCATGGCCACCACACCCATGCCCGCCGCGTTGGCCTGCGCCATGGCGTCGGAAAAGCCTTTTCCATGGTGAAGTTGAAAGTGGCCAGCACCACGTCCGTCGCGCCCTTGTTGACCAGGAACGGCACCATTTCCTTGGCGTTGTGGGTGCTCACACCGGTAAAGCGAATCTTGCCTTGCTGCAGGGCGATCTGCTGCGCTTCAAAAAGCTCGTCCGGGACATTCCGGGACTGTTCTTCCCGTGCAGGTACCAGACGTCCAGATGGTCTGTCGCCAGCTCGCTGCAGCGACGTATCAAGCTCCGCCAACGCGGCCTCCTTGGTTTGGCCGTCGGTCTTGCTGGAAAGATAAATCTTCTGCCGCTTGCCTTTGAGGCCGGTGGCCACCAGCCGCTCGTTGTTTCCGTGCTGGTAATTCCGGCAAGTGTCAAAGTAATTGATGCCCATGTCAGCGGCGCGCTCGATGACGCTGGCATCGGAGGTGACCATGCATCCAAAACCCACGCTAGTCACTTTGAATCCGGTCTTCCCTAGTACGCGATAGCTGAGTCCTTTGGCAGAGTGCTCTTCCGCCTCCGCCCAGGCGCTCGGCCCAGCCGGCCAAACCCGCCACAGAAGTAAGAAGCCCTGCAGATAAGAATTCTCGACGATTAGCCATTTTGTCTTTGCCTCCACACCATTTCTATTATGATTGCCAGACTACCAAGGGGCCTTTTCATATTGCCCGCCAGAGCATTGATCCAGTGAATGTTTCGCGCTGCAGATTCTCGCCGGAAGCAAAACTCGCGTTCTCGTTTTGTGCGCATCTATCCCCGGTTCGTAACATAAATACGAGCATTACTTTCGCCGCCATCCGCCCACAGGCGGCAGGCGTACAAGCCGGAAGGCCGATGCTGGATCGTCCAATCCACGGCGTGCACGCCGCGGGGGATTACGCCTTCAGCCAGCACACCCACCCGTTCGCCAACCGCGTTGTACATCTCCAGGCGCGCGTTCGTGCTTCGTGGCAAGTTGAATTCGAGCGTCAATGATGCGGCCCGGTTTCCGGGCTGTGATTGCCCCAAAATTCGCACCCCTGGGGCCTCGCCGCCATCCAGGCAGGCGGCCTTGGGTTCAGCAGGATAAGAGTAAGGTTCATTGCAAAGGTGATAGAGCGGCTCGCCTTCTTTTTGCATATAAGGCGTCGCAAGCGGCGTCCGCGCCAGCTTGTCAAGAGCGATAAGCTTCGGCCCGGCGTCTTCCCAGCCATAAAGCGGAATGTTGTGAGGATTGAGAGCAGTCGAGACGCCCCGTTCCTTCCCGACGTGGAAAAGCCCGAAATTGCCCGGCTCGTGACCTCCCAGCCAATGCCCGATGATATCGACCCGGAAAGCGTCCTTGCCGAAGATCATAACGTTGGTCATGAAGATTTCCGGCACCCCGCCCTGTCCCGGTCCGCGCGTGAACCCATCGCCGTTCTGGCCGTAGACGCCCTCGACAATATTCAGAAGGATGGAGCGGTGCACGAGCGAGTAGGAATCGATGGTGCGCTGAATCCACATCTCCATGTAGCCGGCCTTGGCCGTATCCCAGCGGGGAAATCCCGCCCGCTGGTGCTGGTCCTGAAGGTCGTCCACGTGAGCTTTCGCGTCAGGCTGGAAGTCCTGTCCGATCGGTCTATAGAGGCCGCCACAAAACCGGATGTAAGGCTGCATGTTGGTGCCTTGCAGGTTTTTGACGCAAAGCGTCAGGCCCATCCCGTGGCTCTTCATTTTCGCGACATTGATCAGGTGAGTGTCCTGATAGTTGAACGGACCAAGATATTTCGTGCGGCGGAACACCACGCCGTCCGGGCACTCCTTCGTCATCGGCGCGCGGCAATCATCGTCGCTGTAGTGTACACCGGTGCGCTGCGCCATTTCGCGATAGCCGATGCCGGGTTGGTCCACGTAGAGACCATCGCGAGCATAGATGTTCCCCGCCCCGATGCCCGTCTGTCGCAGGCCACCGATGAGCCCCTCCACGACATAGGGGTCTGTATTGATGGCAAAACTAAGCCCGCTGCCCTGAGTCGCGGTGAGATTGGGCTTAATGGCAAATTTATCGGTAATACTCTGGCCGGGCGTTTCGCGACGGCAGAAAATTCGCTGCGCCAATTCCAACGCCTCTCGCTGCTTGGCCTCTGAATCCCCTCGCGCGGAGACATGAGTCTGGCGGATGAAGACGGCTTCCGGGTGCGCCTCAATGAACGGATGAAGCCCGAAATAAGCGGGAACAGGGTTGCCCGTTCCAAAAAGGCTAAGGGCAGGCCAAGCACCGGACGCAAGGCCTGCACTCGCCACGTTCTTCAGAAACGTTCTTCGGTTCATGATCTGCTTCCTCTTGATAAAGGTGAGAAGACTACCTTATTTGGGTGCGTCAGCACGGATTATAGTTGTATAGAATCGCTATACGTGCGAGTAACGCGACGTTTTGTCATTCTAGTGTGTGAAATCTCCACGCCAGACGCTCGTCCAAGATCCTCAATGTACTTAGCATGTCGGGTGCCACTGCGAAAAAAGGCCCACTTTTTTCACAGCATCCTGTTAAGATTTGGTGCCGGAACTCCGCCGGAATGTAGCTCCGGCAAGTGGTCACAGGCGGAGCGGATGCGAATCATTGAAATCAGACAACCTCAATACAAGGCGGGCTAAAATGAAAAACCTCCTTTCTGATTCCATTACACGCGTATCGGTGCAGCATCAGAAGACATGGTCCAGGGAATGGGAAGCGGCCCTCGCAATTTCAGCCCTCTTCGTATTGACGCTTAGCGCCTCGGCATTCTCCCAAGACAAGAAAGTGGAGGAATCCGTAAAGCGGATCGAGGGCGTTGCGGCGCAGGGGCCTTTCAACGCTTCGTGGGATTCCCTGGAGAAATTCAAAGTTCCCAAGTGGTACGAAGACGCCAAGTTCGGAATCTTCATCCACTGGGGCGTCTATTGCGTGCCGGCCTTCGACAACGAGTGGTATCCCCGCAACATGTACCTGAAGGATAATCGCGTCTTCAAGCATCACGTGGAGACGTACGGCCCGCAGTCCAAGTTCGGCTACAAGGATTTCATCCCCATGTTCAAGGCCGAGAAATTCGACGCCGACCGGTGGGCGGAACTCTTCAGGAAGTCCGGGGCGAAGTACGTCGTGCCGGTCGCCGAGCATCACGATGGCTTCCCGATGTACGCCTCCGACCTCACGGAGTGGTGCGCCGCGAAGATGGGCCCGAAGCGCGACATCGTGGGCGAACTCGCCGCGGCAGTGCGCAAACAAGGACTGCATTTCGGAGCTTCCTCGCACCGCGCCGAGCACTGGTGGTTCTACAACGGCGGCACGACCTTCGATTCCGACGTCAACGACCCGCGCTACGCCGGCCTGTACGGCCCCGCGCAGTCGGACAAGGATGCAGCCCGACAGGCGTACCTGGACAATTGGCTGGCGCGCACCGGCGAGATCGTGGACAAGTACCATCCGGAATTCGTCTGGTTCGACTGGTGGATCGAGCAGCCCGCCTTCCAGCCTTATCTTCAGAAATTTGCGCGCCTTCTATTACAACCGCGGCGCCGAGTGGAAGCGCGACGGTCGCCATCAACTACAAGAACAAGTCGTTTCCCGAGCGCGCCGCCGTGCTCGACATCGAGCGCGGGCAACTCGACACACTGCGCCCCATCTTCTGGCAAACGGACACTTCCGTGGGCAAGAAGTCGTGGGGATACATCAAGGACGAGAAGTTTCGCACGCCGGAATCGCTGATCGACGAACTCGTCGATATCGTGAGCAAGAACGGCTGCCTGCTGCTGAACATCGGCCCCAAGTCCGACGGCACCATCCCTGACGAAGTCCAGCATATCCTGCTGGACATGGGAAAGTGGCTCACCGTGAATGGCGAGGCCATCTACGCCACACGGCCCTGGAAAATTTACGGCGAGGGTCCGACCAAGGTGGTGGGCGGCTCCTTCAAAGACACTGCCACCGAGCGGTTACACGGCTCAGGACATCCGCTTTACGGCCAAGGGCGACACGCTCTACGCGATTGCGCTGGCATGGCCCGAGGACGGCAAGCTCATCATCAAATCGCTCGCCGCAGGTTCGGATTTGACGAAGCGAGAGATCAAAGTAGTTCAGATTCTCGGTTCCAAATCCAAAGTGAAATGGACGCGCAACGCCGGCGGCTTGGTCGTCGAATTACCCAACGAGAAGCCGAGCGGTTACCCGGTCGCTCTGAAGATTTTCCCCGTGGATCCAGCCACGAAACACGAAAAACAACGCTGAGGGGCACCCAGGCGGTGTAGGGGTGGGGCTTGCCCTACCCGCGGGCCAACGACCCGCTCGAAGGGGACGGCAAGCCGTCCCCCTACCACTCCGTCGTTATCCATGGATTAACAGAAGAACCCTTTTTCTTCGGGCATGCTCATTCAAACTGTTTTCGGAAGTCTTCGAGTTGTTGGCGAAGATCGGCGAGTTCGTTGCGCAGGCTTTGGACATCAGCTTCGAGGCGAGCGATCCGCTGGTCATCCAGGATGCCGGCTGACGTGACGACCTGCGTCTCTTCGGGCGCGTTCCACTCTTCGAGTTCTCCGGCCAGTAGTTGGGCGTAACGCGACTCCTTGGTGCCCGGCTGGCGCGGCAACTTCTTCACTAAGGGAGGTTCCCTTTCCATCAGGCGATGCAGGGCGGACTCGACTACACCCAGGTCGTCGAATCTGTACATTCGCTCCGTACGTCCGCGCAATTCGCCCGGAGTCTGCGGGCCGCGCAGCAGAAGAACGCAGAGCACCGCCATCTCGCGGCGATCGAAGTTGAACACTTCCTGCATGCGGTGCACATACTTCGAGACGCGGCTATCTGCGCTGGCCCGTTCGTCCCGCCAGGTTCTTGTCATTCAGGCTGTCGAGCGCATCCCGCACCGCGTTCTCGTCGAGCGTCATGACAGGGTCGCGATTGGACCTCTGGTTGCACGCATTGATAAGGGCGTTCAACGAGAGCGGATAGTAGTCAGGCGTAGTGATCTCTTTTTCGATCAGGGCGCCGAGCACTCGCACTTCGATCTGGTCCAGTATGATCATGCTCCGCTCGTAACCTCGCCTTTTCTGCCAGCCAGAAACAGCCAACCCAGGAAAAGCAGCGTTGCCAGGGCAAGCAGCAAGCCATTCGACCGGTAAAACGAAACGTGTTCAGAGAGCAATGAAACCAGCGGCTCGGCCACTTCGAGGCAGAAAGCAGCGCCGCAGATAGGCCAGCAGGTTATCGCGGAAGAACCAGAAGAGGATCGCCGCCCCCACAACCAAGGGAACAAAGCTCAGCGCCCAGCCGGCGAAGTACTACGGGAAGCGAATGCGCGCTCGACGGCCCCAGTCCCACCAGCGCCACCAGAATCCCAACCCACAGCCACCAAGCCCGCTTTATCCATCCCAGGCGAATCACATAGATAGCCACTCCCAGTCCGCACAGGTAGACGACGCACCAGACAAGCGCATGCAAAAGGAAGCCTGCGCCGGGAAGGGCGGCATTGATGGTTGGCGAGACAACCTCAACGCCGATGGGCGTGACGGCGTGGAAACGGCTGGCGAAGATTTCTCCCAGTTTGTCCAAGCCGACTCGGACAGCCAGCGCCAAAGCAATGCACACCACGGCATCGCGACGCCACAAGCGCCGGGCGCCGCTCTTGAAGAGACTCCAAGCCTCGGGATAGAGGCTTGCGGCGAGGCCGACCAGCAACCAGCAAAGCAACCCGGCCAGTAACGGAGCGACGAACATACCCACCACTTCGAACAACCGGAAAGTCGACAGTGGGATGGAGGTAACATACTGGCGGTCCAGTTCCAACCATTGGTTGGCTTCGGAGAGAAGCATCAGCACCACGATCAGATTGCCCACCCACGCTGCGGATCGCCAAGGCATCTGTCCGGCCCGGATCTTGAAGACCAGCAAAACCACCGCGGCGCCGACCAAGGCCAAGCCAACAAGAACGCTCGCAAAACCGAGAGACCGAATTAATCAAACTCGAGGCCCGATGTTCCCTCTCCCAAGCCTCGGGGAGCTTGAACATACGAGCGAACCAAACCACCTGGTCGCCAGCCACTCCGACCTCGAGGCGATAATGGGCGTCCGCCACGTTGCGCGGATCGCCGGCCTTGGCCTGCCACACCAGCGTGTAATCCTCCCGCGCCTTGCGCTTCTCCGCCTCGGAACTTTGGAGATCAAAGCCCGAGAGGCTGTAGCCTTGTTCCTCGACATACTTCGCCGCCAGGTTCTGGGCCTCATCGGAAGACAGAGAGGCTCCGGGAGCGTCATCGTCGAGCAGGCGCCGATAACCGAAGACCTGGCCTGTGGCCGGATCCAGTAAGACGTAGTACTCCTCCTTTTCCAGTGGCCGGAAATAGCGCACCTCGTAAACCGCCAAGCGGGTCGCCGAGCGATAGATTTGATCCGTCTCTTTGATCGTCTTGTGCTCGAGCAAATAGCGCACGGCAAGCCCGTCCACGTTATCGTGAGCCCAGGCTACCCTGTGGTAATTTCCAGGGTCCACATGACGCTCGCGAAGGTAGGCATCGGCAGCGCTCTCGGCTTGGGCGCGGGTGATCTGCAACTTGAACCCCTCGCCAAAACGGTACACAGGAATAGCCGCCAGCGAGACGAAGAGGAGGGTGAGGACTACAGCCAGAATCAGCCGGTTTTGGGGCATGGGTTGATACACAAGAGGAGTTACGGCTTCGACTTCCTCTTTGCGAACCGCCCTCGTTATACCTTCGCGGTCGTTACTCAGAGTGTCCTCTTCGCTGAACGTGCCGGTGCGCCAGTAAGCGATCAACGCGACGACGAGGGGGATCAGCATGATGCCCGCGGAAACGGCCCCCGAAACCATCAGATAATGATTGGGAGAGCGAATCAAGAGGAAGGCCGTGTAGAGCGCGTCCACCGAATAGTGCCAGATCAATGTGGCCAGTATGCCGAAACGCAACATGATCAGGCCCGTCACGATGCCGCCCAGCCCAACCTCGAGACCGCGAATAAAGAAAGGCTGGTTAGGGTAAGCCGCATGGCCGAAACCCCAGAGGAATGCCGAGACCACCACGGCAAGCGGCAGAGAGCGCGTCAACTTCTTCAGGAAGGGAATGGAAAACGCCCGGAACACCATTTCTTCGGAAACGGCCGGGAAAAAGCCAATGAAAAGCACCATCACCCAGGGGAATTTTGTGTTCAGCAAGTCATCAAAATGAACTTCGGCGGGCGCCCACGCTCCCAATTTGTTAGCGGCGAGGTAGAAGACCGTTTGATAAGCAAAGAAAAAGAAAGTGAGGGTAATGCCCACCAGGTTGGCGATAAAGAACGAGCGGCTTCGCAGGCCGTGCCAACTGAAGTATCTCCGCAGGGAGACACGATTCGGATAGCCTTCACGGTACATCGGTTCTGAAGAGGCCACAATCAGAAAAATGGCCGCCCCCGTGCCCACGGCGGCAAGCAGGCCTTCGAGCAAATAACCGGAGACAAAGCTCGAGTAGGAGTCCGTCGTGCGGTAGTGGAATTGCTCCAGAGAAAAGGAGTTGAGCTGACCCAGGAAGTAGAGAGCCGCAGCCACCGCTCCGAAGCCCAGCGACATCCAAAGTGGCACGTCACGGTCGCGCAAGCGCCGGATCAGAATCACGAGCATACCGATCATCAGCAGTATCGCAAAAGCCTCGTCCACGACTTGCGCGGCTTCGTTGCGCGAGCGCAGCTTCTGGTAGTCGCGGCTCCATTGCTCGGGGATCTTGATAAATTCCTGGTAACCCGCCACCTGGTCGCCATCCACATCGACTTCAACGCGCAGGCTTCCTTCGCCGAGGTTGACCGTCTTGAGCTTCCAGGTGAAGTCATGATCGGTGCGCGCCGGGCGCTTCTCGGTCTGCGTCTCGACGAACTCGAGGTCGGCAAGATTCCGCTGCATCACCTGACTTAGAAACTTTTCCGCGATGGTCCGCGCCGCGGCCGGATCCAGGCTGGCGCCCGGTGCGGCTTCGGGGATATCGTGGTCAAAGCCCACGACCTCGCCCGAAGGAGTCACGTCCACGCGAAACTCTTCTTTCTGTTGAGGCTTGAACCAGCGATGCGACCAGCGCCATAGATGGATGGGCCCCCGGGTCAGATTATTCATCCTATCCAGGCCCTGCGTGCGTTCGAGATAGACCTTTGCCTCATCGTCGTATTCGAACGCCGCCGCGTGGCGATACCCGTCCATCCGAAAGGCTGCGCTCGGCGAGGAACTTCTGCGCCAAAGGTCGTGAGTCGTCGCGGTTCACGCGGAATTCGATCGCCGCTTCAGGAAACGCATGCGAGAAGTACTTGATGCTGATGCCGAGTGAGAACGCAGCAATGAGGATGGCGGCGGCAACTGTTTTGCGGTCGAAGGATGTGAGTTTAATGGGCATTAGCTCCTCGGATTGACTCCGCGCGGGTGTCTCGCCCGCGACCGGACTGGCGGCAGCAGGACCCTGCCGCAACAGCGGCCGAAACCCCGGCTATGAAAATAGGCCGACGCGGCACCAGTGGATCCCCGCTTTCGCGGGGATGACGCAGTTGTTGTCATTCCCGCGAAAGCGGGAATCCAGGCCATTTTCATGCACAGTGGTGAGCCGAAGGATCATGAGGTCTGCGCTACAGTTCTTCCCCTTTCAACCATTTCAGCATAACCCAGGCCGACTTGCCGTTTGAATAGTAGTTCTCGACGCGGTCCACTTTTTTGTATCCTCGAGTCTCATATAAGCCGTGCGCCGTCGTATTGTTCTCTTCGGTCTCGAGGTAAACAAAAAACAACTTCTGCTCGCGCGCCCAAAATTCAGCGGCGTCCATCAGCAGCGTGCCTACCCGTCGCCGCCGCCAGCGGTCAACCACGTCGATGGTTACGATGTGCGCCACGTTCTGCTTTTCGCGCTGGGCAATGAGGAAGCCGATGGTTTCCTCACCTTCTTCCGCCACCCACGTCCGGCTGCCCCGACGGCTGATGAACCCGCTCAACTCCTCCCGCGAATAAGCAATATCCGGAGGGAAGCAAGCTTGGTCGATTTTATAAAGTGTCTCGAGATCGTCGGCCCGAAAAGCGCGCAAGCGCATAAATACAGGAGTCAGCAGTCAGAAGCCAGAAGTCAGGAGTTTGCAGCTAGGTCTCAGTATAACACCCACAGTGTATTGAAGACCGCGTGGGTCCTCTTTCCCACGATAGCGTCAAAGTCGGACGAATTTGGAGTGCGGGAGCTTGCTCCCGCTTTCCGGGCCGGAAGCTTGCTTCCGCCTCCTGGCGCGCCTGCCAGCAGGCTCGCCCAAAGCGGCAGCAAGCTGCCGCACTCCACAAACGGTTCCCATGGGGCGTGTCCTGTTTCCTTATGGTTCGAGGACTTTGACGCGACCCTGCCTCTTTCTTGGGAATCATCTATCGCTAGCTATCGGTTGTTGCCCGTCCCCGATCCCTGGAATAGGTCGGGGAACCTCCTTAGGCCAGTTCTTCTGACTCCTGACTCCTGGCTCCTGACTCCCAAGTCTTTCATTTCCCCGCGGCTTCGGAGAGACTTTCATTCAGATGATCAGCCACCATGCGCGCGGTTTCGCTGACGGCCTGCTCGAGGGAAGGCGGGTTGTAAGGTCGAAAGACGTTGTCCTGCCAAATGGACGCACCCGCGTGATCAGAAATGAACACCTCGGTGTGCAGCCGTTTCAGCCGGCGCGACTCCAAACACGAGCCGGTCAACACGGCATCGGCTTCCTTGGGATTCGAGGCGATCTTGAAATGTCCCAATTTCCCCAGGCTCGCGATCAGCTTATCACTCAGCGCGTTGTCCATTCGCTGAACATAGAGATTGTGGATTCGCGCCAGCTTTCGATAGTCGTTTACGGTGGCGGTTTTCGGGCCTCGCTCGCTGCTCCCCCCGGGCGGAGGGCCGAGTGTCGGCTGTTGCTGGTCCTGTGCCCCACTCTGCTGTTCGGCGTCTTGCGCTGCCATCGCCGGAGCCAGCAATAATGCCAATGCCAACAACCCGACAATTCGCTTCATGGCTACCTCCCATGACGGCGGCTAATGGGTTTGTTTCATTCTCTCTTTCAGCATTCGTTCCCGGTCTCTAAGGTCCTGGCGGTCGTTACGCTGTCTCTCCCGCAAAGACCGCTTGTCACGACTCAGTTGGTGCTTCAACTGCGCGCGCGTGGCTTTGGTCATGTGCGAAGACTTCCACGAGCGTTTCTGGAACTTCTGTTCGCGCCCGAGCGCCTTCCCTTCCTTCTTCTGCCGAATCTTGAGCGCTTTCCGCTCCGACCTGAAATCGTACCGGTTTTGGCCTGCTCCGGTTCGAGCCAAGGGAAAGCAAAGAGCAAATGTAATAATTAGGCCGACGAGAACTCTTCTCATTCTATCATCCTATCTGCGCTTCCAGTTCGCGATCACACGTGACTGCGGATAGCGCCGGCCCTGAGGCGGGCGCACGCTACCTTGGGGGCCGGCGCTTCGGGGCAAGCCGGAAGACCGCCTCTTCTCCCATCCAACTCAGGGCACCCTCCAGTCGAATCTTACCGGTAATACACCGGCAGAACAACTGGCAAGGTGAAATGAAGCATCCCTAATCCGTCGATAACCTCGCTGCTGTAGGGGGACGGCTTGCCGTCCCCGCATTTCTGCCGGCCTCGACAAGGGTAGGGCAAGCCCTACCCCTACACCGCCCGGGTCGAGCCGGGTCCGGCGCAGGGGCGCATGGCCATGCGCCCCTGCCATCCTCGCCTTTCTTATCGACGGATTGGGGAAGCATTAGATTGTCGCTCGTCGAGCCGCCCCAGGGCGAAAGAACACGTAAAGCATCCAGCCCACGGTGGCGAGGCCGGCAAGCAGCAGCACCACAAAGATGAAGAAGACCACCCATTGGCCCCGCACGGGCAGCGAGTTTGGATCAAAATAAGGCCGCAGATATGCGACGCGCACGAGGTGTCTGATTACCGCCATGGCGCTGAGCGTCCCCAGCATTGCAACGCTTGCGGCCGAGAGGCTCTTCGGCGCGGTCGCTAACGCCACGAGCGCCAGGACAATCCCTAAGACGAGCACACCCAGCGCCAGTTTATCGCCCACGAGTGCCTGACGGACTTCCAGAGGAAGGCTGAACAGGAACCCGAGGCCCACCAGGAATTGCACCAAGGTCGCCGCCATGAACCAGGTCACGCCGCAACGCCTCCCCCACGCCGCGAGTTCCGGCGAATCCGTTCGCCAGAGCCGGGAGAGCAGCGCAATCCCGAGCCCGGCCACGGCTATCGCGCCTACTAAGAAATGAGCCAGACGCACCAGGTTCGGGAACGTGACAGAACCGAGGATGGTCCCCACGCGCCCGTTAACGAAGAGGCTGTAGAAATCCTGGGGGCGCTGCATGGCCGTGATGTTTTGTGTAAACAGGAAAGCCACATGGATAAAGAGGATGGCGGTTACCAGAATCACCCATGCGGCCTTCGGCCCAAGCCCGTCGTGCTGCATCTGGTACCAATAAACGCCATAGTAGCCGAGCATGACCAGAAACACGAGCGCGAGCCAATACCACGCCATAAGAACCGAGGACGTATAGAAGAACTGCCCGTAAACGAGCTGCAGGAACAGCAGCGGAGCCACGCCCAGCGTGATGGTGAAGGCCGTGGTGGCGGGCAAAGCGCGGGATACGCGCCGGGTCAATTCGCGGTGCCTCGAGTCGCTCCAGCCTAGGAAGCCGGACACGGTCAGAATAATTGTGCCACCCAGGAGAAAGTTCATCGCCACCACATGCAAGATAAACGTGAACACCAGCAGGAACTCCAGCAGCCATGCGGGCGCGGGCAAGGGAACGGGAACTGGAGCAGGGATAACAGGGTTCATTGTCGCGGCCCTCCTTTTCCGCCGGCCTGTGGGGGCGGGGTTCCCACATCAGGAGATTCGGGATCAACGGAAACGCTGCCGGTGGGCGGCGGGTTCAAACTCGCCAGCCAGGCGCCCAAGGCCTGCCGCTCCGCGTCGGTCCCCGCAAAGGGCGGCATAAAGCCTTTCAAAGAGTTGAGGTGGCGCAACTGGTAATCGATCATCGTCCAGCTCCAGCCCTTGACGGCGAAGCGGATGCTGTTGTACCCGTTCACGGTATGGCAACTTGCGCACTGCACGCGGAAAACCTCTTCTCCGCTGCGTTCGAGCGCGTGAGGGTCCACTTCGTGCCGGCGAACCCAAAGCGCCGACTTCAAAACGCCCTGCTCGTGGACGCGCTCGATGTCCCCCTGGCGCAGGTTGTTGGCGAACATATATCCGTAGATGATGTAAGGCTTCCGCACCGCTTCCCGCACCCACTCCGTAACGCCGGTAGTCGAAAGCGCAAGCGCGGCAAGCAGGAAAGCAAAGACCATGTTGAAATTGCGTGAGCGCTGGAAGGGACCGAAATAAGTGAAGATCATGACCAGCGCGGAGAAGAAGATCGACAGGCCGGCGAAAATAGTCACCGCTGGAGCGCCACCCATGGAGATTTCGCGCGCCATGGCAGGAAGCGTCGAAATATACCAGATGCCCGCGAAAGGAATGACCAGCGCGCCCAGCAACAGCCACTTGGCGGCATAATGGATAACATCCATGCGCAGCTTGACGTCGGTGATGGCGGAGGACGTAATCAACGCATAAACCCCTGCCAGCGCCACGCACACCGCCGTCCGCACCACAAGCGACGGCAACATGCCGGGATTGAAATACGCCGACGCGAAGGTCTGCGTTTCAATCCATCTGCCCGGCGTCAACATGAACGTCAGGATGCCGTTGATCACGAGCAAACTCGCCCACGCTGCCCCGAAGTAAATCCATCCCACCAGCAGATGCGTTTTCGGGTCAAGCCGGTCCCAACCGTAGTAATAAATGAAGGCGGCGGCGATCTCCACGAAGAAGAAAACCCATTCAATCGCCCAGCCCCAAACAAAGACGTGAATGAGCGTGGCCGTGGCTTCGGGATTCACAAGGCCGATGCTCCACCAGATTCCGACCCCGCTAACTGCGCCGAAAACCAGCACGACCAGGACGAAAAACTTCGAGTGCGACTTCACGTATTCGAGGAGCGCGGGATTGTTGTCGCGATAGGCCTTGCGTTCGGTGAGCGGCAGGAAGAGACCGCCTCCTACCGCAAAATGTGACACGAAGACGTGGAGAATGGCGATGATCCCAATCACCAGTCCCCCGCCTAACATAAATGGTTCCCAAACCGGATAATTCATTGGCGAACCCCTTTGTCGGTAAGGCTTTTCAGAAAGAGCCGAGGTCTGATGTTAAACTTGGCGCGGATAAAGTTCAACTGACATAATGTCAGTGACTTGCGGCAACGGCGCTCTCATCTGCCGGGGCGGACCGTGTGAGGGGGGCCTTCTATTCTATTGCAGCGGCTTGATCCTTACATTCCGAAATTCGATCCGAAATCCTTCCGCTTCCAGGCCCATGTAGCCCCTGGGCATTTCAGGAACCGCGAACTCACTGCTTGGTTCGCCGTTGACGGCAAGCGTGATCCTCGGCCCTTGGCACCGGACCTCGTAAGTATTCCATTCACCCGGCGGCTTGATATGGCTCACGGCAGGCTTGGGGCCGAACTTCATCTCAGCGACTTTACCGCCAAGCAATGTCTGCCCGAACATAAACCCGTCGTTACCGGCCCCCACCTGCGCCTGGTGCCACACGCGTCCGTCGAGGTCGTTCCGAACGAACACTCCGCTGTTATACCCCTTGAGCCCTTCGCCCGGCGTGAAGCGCCATTCCACATGAAGAATCAAGTCGCCGAACTCGCGATCGTAGCGAAGCCACTCGTGCCCGCCATTGCCCTCGCAAATGATAACGCGGCGCGCCTTGTCGAACTTCCATTGCGACACAGGATTCAAGGGCTTGTCCGGCGGAATGGCCACCCGCGTCCAGCCCTTGAGCGACTCGCGAGGCATGATATTAATCCAGCCCGCGGCGCCAGAGGCCGGGCTTTTGTTCGTCTGCGCCCACAGCGCTACAGCAAGAGGACACATGAAAACGGTGATCACAAGCCAGCGTGATTTCATTGTCGCAACTCCCCCAAGCCAACATATCAAGCTCAAATGTCCGGCACAGTTTACCACCGATGCTCTTCCCCAGAAACTTGGCTTGGGACACTTGTTTGGGGACCCTTGGGGCCTTGCTTATCTACGCCTCTTGCCTTCAGCCTCCAACGTTGGCAGTGGCGGGCTTTGTTGCCTTCCCGGTCGCACTGCGAAAAGCATCATGATTGCTGACGCGGCTACCGCAAGCCAGCCGAAGGCATTGCCGTAGCGGGCGTAGAGGGTGGGAGTGGCAGGGCCCAGCGGCAGGTCGGCAAGCACACTTGAGCCGGGCAGAAAATCGCTTCGCCGGCGCGCCATCGTGTGGCCGTACCGGTCGCTAACGTTCAGATAGCTCTCGCGGCCCGCCCGTACTACCGAATATCCACTTTCGACTCCACGCAAGGCGGCCACGCTTGAGGCCATCCAGGCGTCGCGATAGAAGTCCCATGCCGGTACGAGCATGGCGGAGACGCCGAGGCGCCCATAGCGCCGCCCGAAATCCGTGAAAATCATGTCCCGGCAGATCGCCAGCCCAAAAGGCGCGCCGTTGATGCTGCGCACCATCTCTTCTTTGCCCGGCGCAAGATTGCTCTCGAGGTAAGGGACCATGTGCTGCTTGTGGTACTCGGCAACGAGTTCCCCGTCGGGACTGAACAGCCAGGATGCGTTGTCTTTGCGCTCGGCGCGGTTCAATTGCACGCCCGCCACCAAATACACTCCGGTTCGCTGCGCGAGGGACGCGAGTCCCTGTTGACGTTGTGCGGCCTGCTCGGGCGCGAGCGCCGTAATTTTCTCCGGCAGCACGACGATGCGTGCACCCTCGCCGGCGAGTCTCGCCACCGTGTCCTCATATTCGCGCCAGACGGCTTCGGCGCGTTCGGGAGGCGCGCTCCCGCCGATGAAGTCATCGATCGAGGCCACTCCGATCCTCACCGTCGGCGCCGTTTTGGCCAGACGAAGACGAGCCGCCCCATAGCCGAGCCCGGCGGCGATCAATAACACGGGAACTCCGTAGGCAAGCCAGGGGCGGTCGATCCGCGCTCCGCGATAGAGCCCCACCGCAACGGTAGACGCAAACAAGCCCACGAGGAAGGCGACGCTGGGCGCGCCCAGCACGGAAGCGATCTGAATGACGGGCAGCGCGTCCATTTGCGTGTAAGCGAAGCTGCCCCAGGTGCCATGCGGCGAGAAGAACGAGACGAGCGTGTCGATCGCAGCCAGCAACAACGGGTACACGAAAACCACATGCCAGCTTCGCGAGGCAAGTACCGCGGCACGTGTTCGGCCTAAGAAAAAACTCCAGGCAAGCATCTGCAGAAGCAGCAGCACCAGCGTCGCCACGGGGCCAATGACTTTCAAATAGTATATGAGAATCGAGCTGAGGCCGATTGCCGCCGCAAGCCAGGCAAGCAGGCGCGCCTCCCGGGGGCTCGAATGAAAGGCCGCAAGCAGTAAAGGAATGGGCGCCAGCCAGGCGGCCGGCCACCATGGCGTGAGCCCGAGTGTGAAGTAAAACAAGACGCCCGAAACTACAGAGGCAGCCAAGCGCGCACCACGAGCTTGTAGAACTTGGTTCATCGCCTTTCGCAATCTCCCTAGCACCTCCGGTCAGCCCACAGCACAGCAAGAGTCTATCACGGCTGTAGCCGTCATCCGACAAACCAAGTGGCTGCAAAAGGCCGGGACCGTAAGAGATTCTAGCGCTGATTCGTGGCGCTTTGTTGTATTGCACAGGCCATCCCCGTGCTCTATGACCAAGAATTGGCCAATCACAGCGCGGGACGGCCGCAACCCAATGTGGCACGCCTATCCCGGCCGTGCGCACGGGCAGCATGCGCGTGCCAGCGCGCGAGTGGTTGCGCCCAGTGAATGCGATCCCTCCTCACAAAAATTTGCTTTCCGAAACCAATCAGCCTCATAATCTTTCGTTTCCAGTTGTTAATCCGCATCTCAAAGGATAGGCTCGATGCTTCGCAAAAACTCGCCGCGCCCACGTAACACTTCGGGCACTTTTTCACGTCGCGGCTTTCTGGGAGGCGCCATGGCAGCTACGTTTATGAATGAACCACTCTCTTCGGCCGAAGCACAGGGGAAATCGTCGAATGAGCCAATAATGGCTTGCGTCGGCACCTACAGTTCACCGCAAGGCCCTGAAGGAGGCATCGGTTATGGAGAGGGTATCTACCTCTTTCATATGAACCCGGCGACCGGGGCGCTGACCCAACGCGGCCTATTCAAGGATGGCTCGAATCCGTCCTGGATCGCGCTCGATCATACCGGGACGCGCATGTACGCCGCGCGCGAGGTTGCAACTCACGAGGGCAAGTCTACCGGCTCGGTCAGCGCGTTTTCACTTGACAGGACGAATGCGAAACTCACCCTGCTCAATACGGTCGTCTCGGAAGGCGCCGGCCCGACGCACCTGAGCATCCACCCCTCGGGTAAGTACGTGCTGGTGGCGAACTACTTCGGTGGCACCGTGTCCGTGCTCCCCATCGGTTCGAACGGAGAGCTGGGCGCCGCAACCGACGTCAAGCACGAGCAGGGCACTGTGGGGCCGAAGCAACCGACGAACGCTCCTCCGGGAAGCTTTGCCATCAGCGGCCACGACGTCCCGCACGCGCACATGGTCCAGTCCGATCCCACGGGCCGCTTCGTTCTGGCCTGCGACCTGGGGCTCGACCAGATCAGGATTTGGAAGATCGATACTCAGAATGGCACGCTCACGGAGAACGATCCGCCGTACGTCGCGCTGCCGCCCGGCGACGGCCCGCGCCACTTCGCCTTCCACCCTAATGGAAAATGGATGTACTCGCTGCAGGAGGAAGCCTCCACGCTGGTCCACTTCGACTTCGACCCCGCGAATGGAAGGCTGACGGCGCGCCAGACCATATCCACTCTGCCCAAAGGCTTCACCGGCACCAGCTTCACTTCCGAGGTGATGGTCTCGGCTGACGGCCGCTTCGTCTACATCTCGAACCGGCTGCACGATTCGATTGCTTACTTCTCGATCGGCAAGGAAGGCGAGTTGAGCTGGGTGGGCGAGGCGTGGACGCGCGGCGATTATCCACGCCACTTCAACATCGACCCCACGGGCAACTGGCTCTACTCGTGCAATCAGCGCGGCGACGCCATCACCACTTTCCGCGTCAATCGCGAGACCGGCGAGCTCAAGTTCACCGGGCAATACACTGCCGTAGGCACGCCGTCAATCATCATCTTTCTCAAATAGAGGCTTACTCCATGCGCTCGAATCACACATCCCGCACGCGCGACCCGCTTGGCAGATTCTCGCGTCGCGGATTTCTGAAAGGCGCCGCGGCTCTGGCCGTGGCGCGGCCCGCGTTTGCCGGCACGCAGGGCCAATCGACGCGGCGTCCAATCTTTGCCTACGTTGGCGCTTACAGCGGAAGGCAAGGCCCTGTCGGAAGCAAGTCCAAGGAACAGGGCATTTACTTGTTCGAGATGAATCCGGCGACGGGCGTCCTCACGCGCCGCGGGCACTTTGCAGAAGATTCGCAAGCGGCCTGGCTCGAGTTCGACTCCTCCGGCAAACACATGTACGCCGCGAATATCATCGAGGATTTCGAGGGAACCAAGTCCGGCTCGGTGAGCGCTTTCACGGTTGACCGCTCGAACGGACACCTCGAATTGATCAATACCGTCAACTCAGAAGGCGCGAGCCCCGCCCACGTGAGCGTCCACCCTTCGGGGAAATTTCTGCTGGTGGCTAATTTCGGCGGGGGTTCGGTGTCGGTGCTCAATATCGGGCCAAAGGGCGAGCTTGGCCACGCGAGCGACATCAAAGAAGACGTGGGCAGCGTGGGGCCGATTCACCCCACCAGCGCCCCGGCCGGGAACTTCGCCATCTTCGGCCACGACCACGGCGCTCACCCGCACATGATCGTCTCGGATCCGACGGGCCGATTCGTACTGGTGAACGATCTCGCGCTCGACAAGATTTTCGTCTGGAAGTTCGATGCCGGGAAGGGCGCGCTCACCGCCAATGATCCGCCTTGGGTCGCGCTGCCTCCGGGCGACGGGCCGCGCCATTCTGTTTTCCAGGCCCATGGGACGCGGGTCTATTCTCTGCAGGAGCAAGGCTCGACAATCGTGCTGTTCGACTTCGACCCCGCGAGTGGAAAGCTCAAGGCGAAGCAGACCATTTCAGCCCTGCCCAAGGGCTTCAAAGGAACCAGCTTCACGTCGGGGATTGTTATCTCATC
The DNA here is from genome assembly GCA_963770415.1 of uncultured Acidobacteriota bacterium. GTDB lineage: Bacteria > Acidobacteriota > Terriglobia > UBA7540 > UBA7540 > CAVROP01. The sequence continues at coordinate 98,178 of CAVYPU010000002.1, read as the reverse complement.
CGATGGACGGTTCATGTATGTGACCAACCGGCTGCACGACAGCGTGGGGATTTTTTCCATCGGCAAGAGTGGCGAGCTCGCCTGGGTCAACGAGGTTTGGACTCGCGGTGACTACCCGCGCGCCCTCGAGATCGATCCCACGGGGAATTTCGTTTACGTCTGCAATCAGCGCAGCGACGCCCTCACCGCGTACCGCGTTGATCGCGAGACCGGCCACCTCAACTTCACGGGGCAGTACACTCCCGTGGGGACGCCGTCGATCATCACTTTTTTGCGATAGAGAGGCATAGCAATGGCAACGACTGTTAACGAATGGGTGCCCCAGGGGGCCGCCACGATGTTTCGAGAACGCCTGGCGCGCGGCGAGGCGGTGCTGGGCGGCTTCCTATCGCTCGGCTCGGCGCAGACCGCTGAACTGATGGCCGCCGCCGGTTACGACTGGGCGCTTATCGACCTCGAACACGGAGCGGGCGATGAGATCACGGCGCTCGCCCAGATGCAGGCCCTGGCTACGCGCCGCTGCGTCACCATCGTGCGCGTGGAGTCGAGCGTGCGGCAGCGCGTGCACCGGGTGCTCGATTTCGGCGCGCACGGCGTAATGTTCCCGCACATCGATACGGCGGAGGAAGCCGCGGCCTGTGTGGCCGCCATGCGCTATCCGCCGGCGGGCGTGCGCGGTGTGGCGTTCTCGAATCGCGCCTGTTCTTATGGCGCCAACTTTCGTCCCTATTTAGAAAACTCCGCGGAGTTGCTCACGATCGTTCAGATTGAGTCGCCTATTGCAGTAAAGAATGCGGAGGCTATCGCCGCCGTCGAAGGTGTGGACGTGCTGTTCGTCGGCCCCTCGGACCTCTCGCATTCCATGGGCATACTGGGCAACTTCGAACACCCGGATTTTGACGCCGCGGTCCGCCGGATCGCCCAGGACGCTTCGTCGCGTGGAAAGCAATGCGGAATCCTGTTGCCAAGCCCCAGGGACCTCACAAGGTTTCTCGAACTCGGGTACCGTTTCATCGCCTCCGGTTCCGACGCCGTTTTGCTTAACAACGCCGCCAGAGCGCTGGTTCAGGCGCTTCAGAAGAACCTCGCCGAGTCCTCGCCTCGCTGACGCGCGGAGCATCTTTCCACTTGGCAGGTGGCACGGCCATCTTGGCCGTGTGCACCAACAGGATGCCCGTGCCACCTCGCATGCGGAAAACCTTCCGAGACACAGAGGCTTGCGTCTGGTCGCTATCGAAAGCCGCGCTATGGATTGGGCAAAGGGGCATGCGCGCCGGCCCGCTTTCGTTCACAAGATCTCGCGTATGCCTGGGGCGAGGAAAACGTGGCTTACTTCGAATCCGTTAATGGAGTAAACGCGGGAGTCGGACGGGTAGGAGAGTAGTTCTTCGTCGGGTTCGCGGAAGAGCACAATATAGCGGCTGATTTGGTAGTCGTCGTCGAGGTCAGAAACAAGCTTCTCCGTCTTCTTCTTGCTTAGGCCGAATTGCGAAAGGTGAACGCCCGCGCCGGTGCGTTCGGAAAGCTGCGTGTATCTTTCAACGAATTCAGCCAGGTCCATAGGCGATTGACGATTTGCAATTGCCGATTGATGATCGACAGTTCCGCACGCATCGGCTCGCATTCAGAACGCCGTAGATCAACTGATCCACAACTCCGCCACGCGATCATTCCCGCGCAAGCGGGAATCCACCTTACGGTCACTTGAGCTTCGCGAGCGCTTCCAGGATCTCACGGTTGTCCGGCTGCTGCCTCAGTTCGTAGATCTTCACCCAGGCGACCTTGCCTTCCTTATCCACGATGAACACCGCGCGGTCGTTGATAAACGGCACCGGGTGTTTCGTGGGGGGAAAAATCCCATAATCGGCCGCGGTTTTTGCGTAGGGCCAGCGGTCCGCCGCAAGCGGAAACTGGATACCACCAAGAGACTTTTGAAAAGCGATGTGACAGAAGACCGTGTCAGTCGAGACGCCCACGACCTGGGCGTTCAAGTCAGCAAAGCGAGCGAGGCCCGCCTGGATTGCTGACAGTTCATTCTTTCAAACGGGGGTAAAATCCAAGGCATAAAACACGATAACCACATTCTTACCGCGGTAAGTCGAAAGCTGAAACTCACCCTCGGTAGATCCCGTCGAGGCGCTGAGTTTGAAATCCGGCGCTAGGTCCCCAATGTTGAGTGCCATTTAACCCTCCCTCGACAGGATACCATTAGGTTCGCCACGATGTGTAGGGGCAAGGCTCGGCCTGCCCGCGTAGGTAGTCAAGTGGAATAGGAGACTAAGGAGACGGCAAGCCGTCCCCCCATGCGCTTGTGAGGTCGCCCAGGCCCGTGGTGCAATCTATATTGAGAAGTCGGCCGTGAATTGACCCGGCTCCCCGTTGAAGATAACGAGTTCGGGGTCCTTAACCCTCACCTTGCTGTAGGGCACGACCGAGTGCGTCAGCCACACATTGCCGCCGATGACGCTGTGATGACCGACACGCGTATGGCCGCCCAGGATGGTGGCATTGGGGTAGACGGTGACGTGATCTTCTAGGTCCGGGTGGCGCTTATTCTCCTGGCCGCGACGAAGCTGGCCCTGGTCATCCTTGCTGAGCGGGTTGAAGGCTCCCAGCGTCACCCCGTGGTACAGAGTCACCTTTTCGCCGATGGTCGCCGTTTCACCAATCACCACGCCGGTGCCGTGATCGATGAAAAACGACTCGCCGATGGAAGCGCCGGGGTTGATATCAATTCCCGTGTGGCTGTGCGCCACCTCAGTCATCATGCGAGGGAGGAAAGGCACACCCATCTGGTAAAGCCGGTGCGCCAGGCGCTGCACGGTAATGGCCTCGATGCACGGATAGCTCAGCAAAATCGGCTCCAGGCTCGAGGCGGCGGGGTCGTTGCGGAAAGCCGCCTCGATATCCGAGGCCATCAGCCTGGCCAAATCCGGCAACTGATCGAACAACTGATTGATCAGCGGCTGAGCGCGATCCTCCATGTCATTGGTTGACTGCTCTCCGAAGCAACGCCGGTCGAAGCGCATGGCAGAGCACAACTGCTCCCGCAACAGCGTCTCAATCTCCACCAGGTATCGCCGACCTCCCTTCTCCGCGAGGTCCGCCTCCGCGCCGCGGCCCCGGTAGAAAACCGGGAAAAGCAGTTCGAGGTAATGCCGGCAGATCTTCGCCGCGGCATCGCGGCTCGGGAGAAGAGACTCGCAGGCGTATTCGCCAGAGAGTTGGGCGTCCAGCGCCACTTTGAATTGCCTTGCCAGATTTCCCAGGCGTTTGTCATCCATAGCATGCCAGCCTTTCGTCAGTCGAGGAGCGGAGAGCCAAGAATTGAGAGTCAAGAGTCGAGGGTTGAGAGTCGAAAGTCAAGGGTCGAGAAGTCAAACCTCGCTGGGCGAGACCTCTCGACTCCCAACTTTCGACGTCTCGACTCCCCCTGCATTGAAAATGACTCCCATCCTCACGTGGGTGGCGCCGACATTGCTTTCTATGTCGGCGACACAGGGCGCAGACATAAAGGGCAATGTCTGCGCCACCCCAGCCCATTTTCATGGTTTCCGGGTGCCCGCCAGCAGACGGGCATGAGCGACTACTCTAGCCAATCCCTTCGAAGAGTATCGTAGACAAGTATCGCTCGCCGGAATCCGGCAAGATGGTAACGATGGTCTTTCCGGCGAACTCCGGTTGCTTGGCCAAGCGCACGGCCACGGCAGCCGCGGCGCCGCAGGAAATGCCGCTCAGAATTCCTTCTTCCTTGGCGAGCCGGCGCGCGAACTCGATGGACTCTTCGTTCGAGACCTGTTCGACGCGGTCGACCAGCGACATGTCGAGAACTTTGGGTACGAAGCCCGCACCGAGGCCTTGGATCTTGTGCGGACCGGGCTTCAAAGGCTCCCCGGCCTTGGTCTGCGTCAATACGGGGCTGGCCGACGGCTCGACCGCCACCGACAGGATTTTCTTTCCCTTGGTGTTCTTAATGAAACGCGAAACGCCGGTGATGGTGCCGCCCGTTCCCACGCCGGACACAAGCACATCTACGGCTCCGTCGGTGTCGTTCCAGATTTCGGGTCCAGTGGTCTTCTCGTGAATCTCAGGGTTGGCGGGATTGTCAAACTGCTGTGGCAGGAAATAGTGCTTGGGATCGGATTCGTAAATCTCCTGCGCTTTTTTGATAGCTGCGGGCATGCCGCCTGACCCAGGACTGAGAATCAGGTTGGCTCCCAAGGCAGCCACCACGCGGCGGCGCTCGAGCGACATGGTCTCAGGCATGACCAGCGTCAACTTGTATCCGCGCGCGGCGGCGACATACGCGAGAGCGATTCCCGTATTGCCGCTGGTGGGCTCGATGATCTCTTTATCCTTCGTCAGTATGCCCCGCTTCTCGCGCGTCCCAAATCATCGCCGCGCCGATCCGGTCCTTCACCGAATAGCCGGGGCCGCGGCCTTCGATCTTGGCCAACACCGTTGCCTTGATCCATTGACGACCCGGTTGAGTTTGATGAGCGGAGTTCTTCCGATACTGAACGAGTTATCCTGAAAAATGATCGACATTGAATCTCCTCTCAGTTTTGAAAATGGACTGTCATTCCGAGCGAAGCGAGGAATCTCGGCCTGGTCTTTTGCTGGTCGGTCTTCCTGGCGCAGAGCAAGATTCCTCGCTTCGCTCGGAATGAGATTTCATGGTTTGTGGGTGCCCGTCAACCGACGGGGTCGCTGCGCTCGTGATGACTTCGAATGCGCGCGGGATGAAGCAGAAATGAACTTGAATTTACCCCTGGCGCTCCTAGCGGCCGGAGCCGCAGTGAGCCCAGGCTAGGTACAGATACAGCGGAGACTTGAAGAGATGGTAAAGGACCGCGTTCTCAACCGCCGGCTGGGAGCATAGAACAATTCGCATGCTCCAGGGTCTCCTCCCCAATTCGGGAAGGCAGCACGCGGTTGGAAAGCGGGATTCATGACCAGTCCACTCATTAGTATTTCGGTATGCTCGGGTCCACTTGGTCCGACCAAGCCAGAATGCCACCTTTCAGGTTATGAATCTTGCGGAAACCGGCCGTCATCAACAACTCCACCGCCTTGGCGCTGCGCATGCCGGAACGGCAGTGCACGACGATTTCACTGCGTCGAATCGAGTTCGTGCATGCGTCGCGGAAACTCACCGAGCGGGATCAGCTTCGACGCCGGCGATGCGGCAAATCTGGAACTCGTGCGGTTCCCGCACGTCGATCAGGACGAAGCGGCTGCTTCTCGTCCATCATCTGCTTGACTTCTTGCGGCTCGATCTCAGGAATGCCGGTTATCATCAGGCTGTGTGCTCCTCTCCGCGAATCCCGCAGAACTGCTCGTAGTCGATCAGCTTGGTAATTGTGGGATGCGTCCCGCAGACCGGGCACGTCAGGGTTCTTCCGCAGCTTCAGCTCGCGGAATCTGACGCGCAGCGCATCAAACATCAAGAGTCGTCCGATTAGCGATTCGCCCTGTCCAATAATCAGTTTAATGGTTTCCATCGCCTGGATGCAGCCGACGATTCCCGGCAGCACGCCCAAGACCCCGCCCTCCGCGCAACTTGGAACGAGTCCAGGCGGAGGCGGCTCCGGATACAGGCACCGGTAGCAAGGCCCCTCGCGGGCGTAGAAAACCGATGCCTGGCCCTCGAAACGGAAGATGCTTCCGTAGACGTTCGGCTTCCCCAGCAGCACGCATGCATCGTTCACGAGATAGCGGGTCGGGAAGTTATCCGTGCCGTCGACGATGATGTCAAAATCCTCGAAAAGGCTCGAGCGCATTCTCGGAAGTCAGCGCGCGTTTCGTAGCCCGCGACTTCGACGTTGGGATTGATCTCCCGAATGGTCTCGCGCGCCGAGGCCAGCTTCGACTTCCCCACATCGGCGGTGCCATGAATTACCTGGCGTTGCAGGTTAGTGAAGTCAACGACGTCGAAGTCCACGATGCCCAGCCGTCCCACGCCCGCGGCGGCAAGGTAAAGCGTCAAAGGGGAACCCAGCCCTCCCGCGCCGACGCAGAGCACTTTCGCTCGCTTCAGCTTAAGCTGCCCTTCCATGCCGACTTCCGGCATGATGAGGTGACGGCTGTAGCGAAGAATTTCGTCTTTGCTCAGCTCGATCGCGGGCGTTAAAGTCGCTGTAGCCATTTCCTCATTGCCCCTCGCAGGGCCGTGCCGTTGGTGCGTCCCTTTGTCACATTGCGGTCAGGGCCCGAACCGCCGGCAATGGAAGGAACAATGCTGATCACGTCGTTTTCATCGAGTGGCGTTTGTTCCCGTTGCAGGTATCGGATATCTTCGTCGCCGAGATAGATGTTAACGAAACTCCGCAGCTTGCCTTCTGGGTTGTAAAGGTGACGGCGCAACTCGCCGAACTCGGCGGTTAAGTTGGCAAGCGCCTCAGCCACCGTCTTCGCTTCCACCTCGACGTGTTCCTTCTTCCCAACGTATTGGCGAAGAGGAGTCGGGATCAATATCTTAATTGCCATTCCCACTCCTCGGGCTTTCAAAAATCGACATGGCAGAAGAACCCCTGTTTATTCGATGCCGGAGGATCAAGGGTGGTTCCGGCGACAACCCAAAACCACGATAGCCCTAGGCCACGATCTCGACCGACTCGGGACAAAACTCCGCTCCCTCTTGGGACAGCACCCAACAAGTTAGATCCTTCGCAGTGCCCCGTTCGACCGAAACTATAAGGTAAGAATACCACGGCCAGGCGTGGTCGCGGTCATAAATCGAAGGCTGGGCCGGGTGATCAGGATGAGAATGGTAGTAGCCCAGCACCTCCAAGTCCGCTGGCGCGCGCATCCTTTTCCACCCGCAATTGATCGAGTGGGTCGAGCAGGAAGCGATTGCGCTCCGTCTCATGTCTGGATCGTCCACAGGCAAGAGTTCCTGAGCGCGGCGCGCATCGTGCCGCAGATTTTTGAGCGCCACGATCTCGGTGACGTGTTTTGACTCGCCATCGACCTTGCCGAGAAGCACCCCGCAGCACTCGCTGGGATAGTCCCGCGCGCCATGCCGGCGGATCGCCTCGACCTGCGCTTCACTAAGCCTTAGACCCATGGGCCATTCCTTATCTTGTAGGGGGACGGCTCGCCGTCCCCTGCGCACAGCTCACAACCGACTCGCCGATCACACATCGATCAGCGGACCTCGCCACGCGCATCATCCCAGAAATGCTCGCTCAAATACTTGCCGCCGCCGTCCGGGAATATGGTGACGATGACGGCTTGCCGGACTTTTGCCGCCACCTTCAGCATGGCAGCGGTAGCCGCGCCGGAAGAGATCCCCACCAACAGGCCCTCCTCGCGCGCCAGGCGGACAGTCATGGAGTACGCCTCCTCGGTGGAAATCCCCAGATCCTCGTCGGCGACCTTCGGATCGTATATTTTCGGCACGATCGCTGTTGCCATATGCTTCATTCCCTCGAGCCCGTGAAATGCCGAATCCGGCTGAAAGGAAATGCAGCGAATTCGGGGATTCAGTTCCTTCAAGCGCCGAGCCGATCCGATGAAGGTCCCACTTGTTCCAAGACCCGCAATGAAGTGTGTTATGCGCCCCTGGGTCTGCGCAAAGATTTCCGGCCCCGTGGAGTTGTAATGAGCACGCCAATTGGCATCGTTATCATATTGGTTCGCGTAGTAATACAACTCCGGATTACTGCAGGCGATTTCCCGTACTTTGCGAATGGCCCCGTCCGAGCCTTCGAGTGGATCGGTGTAGACGATCTCCGCCCCGTACGCCTTAAGGATGCGTTTGCGCTCGGCACTCACATTGGAAGGCATGCAAAGCTTCACCCGGTACCCGCGGGCCGCCCCCATCATGGCATAGGCTATGCCAGTGTTGCCGGAGGTCGAGTCAATCAGAATCTTCTCGCTGGACATCAAGCCGGCGCGCTCGGCTTCCAAAACGATATTGAGCGCCGGACGGTCTTTGACGGACCCGCCGGGATTCTGCCACTCTGCCTTGGCGTAGAGTTCCACGCCGGGAAATTCCCGGCCCACCCGGCGCAGCCGAAGAAGCGGAGTATTCCCTACCAGGCTCAGAACGTCTTGCGGGTGCTCGATTGCGCTCGGCGCTCGCAGAGATTGGCCCCTTGCGCTTTTTGCCATCAATAGATTAGATTCAGATGTTCGGGTCTGAATTGCAAGGTGTTTGAACTTCGCGTGGTTTTCCGGCTTTGCTTTTAGGAAGGGCCTGAGGGCCGCGGCCGGCGTACGCCGACCCGGCAACCGCTCCGTGCAAACCAGATCACCACCCAACTTCTGAAAAAGGCGTCAATCGGGATGGGAAACGACTCGAAAGCAGCCTCCGACATCCGCAAGGAATTTGCCGCCTCTGGCTTTGAGATTGTGGAGACGGTCGGGCCTCCTGCTTCAATCGGGGTAAAGAAGTATGACTGTGTGCAATACCTGGAATTGAACGCTGACAAGGGGTGGATAGCTGTCGGCCCGCCTTATTTCGTCGTCCGCGGCTTGAATTGCGAACTCGAGGATCGCGGATACCAGAAGTTCTGGCGGCGCGAGGACTTGCGGTTCCCCATCCGAAAGTCCGACCTCCAGGCACTCCACCGCTTTGACGAGGAAGTCCGCGAAATCCTTCGCTTGCGCTCTTTCTACAACGAATCCCTGGGATCAACCTGCGCTCGAACCGTGTACGACCGCCTTGCAGGCAGGCCGGACCGCTGACCCAGTCTCACTTTACGAATCAGTCTTAGGTTTGGGAGCAGGGGCCGGTGGACTCACGCCAGGGGAAGATGGCGCTGGAGTCCCGGCAGGGGCGGCAGCCGGAGGCGCCTGATTGGGCCCCGGGGCGGCAGGCGCCGGCTTCGGGGGCGCATTCCCAACTGCAGCTTCAGGCTTGAGGGGCGTCCCGGGCGCGGGCGGATGCGGCTGGGGCGGAGCAGGTCTCGCTTCGCGGACGTAAGGGGCCCTTCCGGTCTTTTGCTGCCAAGGGCGAGGGCCCTGGCGCGTATCTCCCTGTGGACGTCTTCCCGGCACTTCAGTTGGCTGGGCTATAGGACGGAAGATAATCTCAATCTGGACTTTATCAAGATCGTCATCTGCAAGGTCTACAACCTGGTCAAATCCTTCCTTGCGGATGTCCAGCTTGGTCTGATCAAAAGCTTGGTGCTGCCGCTCGATCACCGGACTCCCCACGGTTCTCTCCCGCAGGCGGTCGCGCTCCACGCATTTCTCGAGTGAAACATCAAAGAGAAACGCCACGCTGGGGACCTGGAACCTCTTGGCCAATTCAAGGTATTCCCTGCGATGGGGCGGCGCCAGCGCCGTGGAGTCGATAACACAGAGGCGGTTCAGCCCCAGACGCAACTCCGTGAGATAGTGGACAAGGGCGAAGGCTTGGGCTTGAAAACGCTGGTCGCGCTCGTCGTCACACACCCATCCTCGCGCCCAGTCGGAGGAGATGATCTGGGTAGAACGAAAATGGCGCTGCGCAAAAGTCGACTTGCCGCAGGCCGCAGGTCCGCAAAGCAAAACAATGGATGGGCGGACCAGTCTCACTCGCTTGTCTTGGCTTTGAAGTGCTGTCGGTTCTTGGGCCATAGTAGTCATGATGGTAATTTTCAAATTTCGGGTGCTTTTTGCACACCCATACGACGCAAATCAGGAACGAGGGAAAGAAACGCCTCTCTAACCTTTAAGTTGGATACCAGCCCCCGGGGAATGGTTGCTCTCTTGCGCGGTGAGACTTGTTGGCATGCTTGCAGGATTACTTTCCCAAACCGACCGAGCATTCGTGCTGCTCGCGCGAAACACGTTCTTCGTCGAGATAGGCGCGCGTGCGGCGAGTGAGCTCGTCGAAGTCCACCTGATGAGCGTCGAACTCAGGCCCGTCAACGCAGGCGAACTTGACCTTTCCTCCCACGGTGACCCTGCACCCTCCGCACATGCCGGTGCCATCCACCATGATGGGGTTCAGGCTGGCATAGGTCGGGACTCCCCACTCGCGGGTGACCGCGGCGGACGCGCGCATCATGGGAATCGGCCCGATAACGTGCGCCGCGCCCGAGCGCACCGGGGTTGTCGGCCCGCCACCCGCGCATCAGATCGACAACCGTGCCGTGCAAGCCGGCCGAGCCGTCATCGGTGGCCCAAAAGACCTCATCCGCTGCCGCGCGCAGTTCTTCGTCGAGAATAATCTGCGCAGTCGAGCGCGCCCCGCAAAACGCCATGACACGGTTCCCCGCCTCACGGAACGCCCGCGCCACCGGGAGCAGCTCCGCCATGCCCACTCCTCCGGCGACGCACAGGACGTGCCCGACTTTCTCGATGCTTGCCGGTCGCCCGAGCGGCCCCAGTAGGTCCGCCAACTGGTCGCCCTCCTCGAGCCGCACGGTGTCGCGACTGGTCTTGCCCAGCGCCTGGACCACGAGTGTGATTCTCCCCGCCGCAGCGTCGCCATCCACCAACGTCAGCGGGATGCGCTCACTGTTTCCGTGGGCCGGATGATGACGAACTGGCCTGCCTTCCATCGCTTGGCGATTTCCGGGGCTTCCACTTGCAGCCAGGCAATCTCCGGTGTGACCAGCCGCTTGGCCAGGATCCGATTGCCCACGTTCAGTGGCACAGACACCTTCGCTTGGGCGCCGCCGACAGTCGGTGCTAGTGGCTCTGGTGAGGGCGCCTGCCCCGCAGTGGCCTGTTGCTGCAAGAGCGTTGTGAATCGCCGCGGCGGCGGCGCGGCCATCGCGCATCGCCAGGATCACAGTCGATCCGCCGCGCACCACATCGCCGCCGGCGAATACGTTGGCCATGCTCGTTTGCCGCTGTCGCTCGATCACGACCTTGCCACGCTTGGTCACAAGTTGCGGAGTGGCGCGCTGCACGGTCGGGTTGGGACTTTGACCGATCGCCATCACCACCGTATCCACGGGCATGCGGAATTCGGAGCCCGGCATGGGAACCGGCGAGGGCCGGCCGGATTCGTCCGACCTCCCCAACTGCATTCGGATGCACTCCATCTCGCGCAGGATCCCCTTCTCGTCACCGAAGAGGCGCACCGGCGCGGCCAGGAAATCGAAGCGCACTCCCTCTTCTTCGGCGTGCTCGATCTCTTCGAGACGCGCACGCAATTCGGCGCGCCCGCGACGGAACATGATCGTCGTATCGCTACCCATGCGCCGCGACCAGCGGGCCGCGTCCATAGCCGAGTTGCCTCCGCCCACCACCACGGTCCGCTTGCCGATCGCGAACCGGCGTGTCGGACTCCGGAAAGCGAAACGCCTCCATCAGATTCAGCCGTGTCAGGTACTCGTTGGCCGTGTAGACGCCGATCAGGTTTTCTCCCGGAATGCTCATCAGGTGCGGAAGGCCGGCGCCCGTGCCGAGAAAGACCGCTTGAAAGCCTTCCGCGAAAAGTTCCTCCACAGCGGTCGTCTTGCCCACGATGAAATCCGTGCGAAACTCGACGCCCATGCTGCGCAGGCGGTCCACCTCGTCGCGAATGATCTCACGCGGCAGGCGGAAATTGGGGATGCCATAGGCCAGCACACCGCCCAGGCCGTGCAGGGCTTCGAAAATGCGTGACCCGGTAGCCGTGGCGTACGAGATCGTAAGCCGCAATGAGAGATGCCGGGCCGCTTCCCACCAGCGCCACGCGGGGGCCGTCGAGCTTCGGGGCGGGCGGCGGGGTAGTGCCGGATTCGCGGTGATAGTCGGCCGCGAACCGCTCGAGCGATCCGATGGCCACGGGTTGCAACTTCTTTCCCAACAAGCAGGCCTGCTCGCAGTAAAGCTCATGCTGGCAAACCCGGCCGCAGATGCCTGGAAAAGGGCTTTCCTCGCTGATCTTGTCGAAGGCCCCGTCGAAATCCCCCTGCGCCATCAAGCCGATGAAGTCCTTGACGTTGATGTGCAGCGGGCAGGCCTCGACGCAAGTCGCATTCTTGCACTGCAAGCATCGAAGCGCCTCGACCTGAACTTGCTCGAGCGAAAACCCCAGCGCCACCTCGGCCGGACCGCGCAGACGCTCTTCTGGAGAGAGCAGTGGCAGCGCTTGGCGAGGCGCCTTGGGGTTGGGTTTCACCCTTGCCCGACTTGCGGAACCCGAATTCAGGGCCGGTTTCGTGTCCTCTTTGTTAATCATGAGCCTCCATCAAAAGCCCAGGTTGCCTAGTTCAATCAATTGAGGTGCGGGAATGACGACGCGGCAATGAACAGTCAGCATCCTGTCTGGGCTGGAAGCAGCGAACCTGCAGTCAACGCGCTGCTCAGACCTGAATAGAAAGAGTCAGCAATTCTTCTGCCAGCGTCTAGATAACAAGAAACATATCGGGTGGCGAGTCGCGACCTAGTACTTGCTGACGAAGGTCCGCGTCATACTCGCGAGTACCGGGAAGGGCGGGGCTTTAGGCCCGCCACGGAAAACGGTTTATCAATCTGGGGCTTTAGCCCCTGAGGCAACGTGGCTTCAGGGCCTAAAGGCCCAACTCGTCGGGCACCTTCAGGCGGCGGGGCTGAAGCTCCGCCCTTCCAAAGTACCCCGTTGTGACGGCGCTTTTCGTCATTAAGTAGCATCCAACGTTTTGCAGTCCACAGTGACAAACTGTCCACGCGACCCGGGGCTCGATGATGTGGCAATTACAACACCGGAGTCCGAGAATTGGGCCATTATGCCCACCCGCCGCCCACGTAAACTCCACACCCGAAGCCGCAACGGGGAAGCTCGCCGAGAACCGCCCCGTTGCGTGTGGCCATTCCGCCTGGCACGCCTTCCGACCGGCACGCAGTGGCAGTCACCGCACCGGCCCTTTGTTTTCATAGACATTCTCGCTTTGTTCCGGCGTTTTCCAATCTCTCTGAACGAGTGGGCTGAAAGACACGGGCAAAGTGCCAGCGAAGGAGGGTTCGGGGACACCGCGCGGCACCGGGCGAGTTCGGGGAATTAGCCATTCATCACCGATCCTTTGTTTTCATAGACATTCTCGCTTTGTTCCGGCGTTTTCCAATTTCTCTGAACGAGTGGCTGGAAGACAGCGGCAAAGTGTCGGCACAGAAGGAGGGTTCGGGAGAGTTCTCATGGGCCTGCGGCCCACCCGAGGCAATGAAAATTTGCGTCGTCCCCGCGTAAGCGGGGACCCATTGTCGGCCCATTGGATTCCCGCTTTCGCGGGAATGACGTATTTGCGGGCGATTCTCGCGGGAGCCCGCGCATAGAAACCGGACGGGCTGGGGAAAGCAGTCCTTCATCGCATGCTAGGCTAGCATGTTAGGCATAGCCTGTCAAGCACTCCCTCGTGGTGGGAACGCGGAAGCCCGTGTGGCCGGATTTCAGCCCTGGCGCACAGTAGTCAGACCACTCCCTCCTGTGTTAGCATGACTTTTTGTTCGCTTGGTCGGTCGATTCTCCGATTGGAAGCTCCCCATGGTTCTGGCTGTCGTTGACGACCTGTTGTTCCTGTCCAAAATCCAGCAGACCGCCCTGCACCTGGGCGCAACGGTGAAAGCGGCGGCGCCTGCCGATGTTTTCAGCTTGGTGATTGAGGAGCCTCCGGACGCCCTCATCCTCGACTTGAACCATCGGTCTGGGAGAGCACTGGAAGTTTTGCGCGCGCTAAAATCAGACGCGAAGACGAAAGGGCTCGCCATCATCGGTTTCGTCTCCCACGTCCAGACCGGCCTCATCGCGGCGGCGCGTGACGCGGGTTGCGATCTCGTTCTGGCGCGCTCGGCGTTTGCGAGCGAGCTCCCCAGCCTCTTGCAACGGTTTTCGTCAGGCGACAGTTCGCAAACGCGTCCCACCGCCTAATTTCCTGTGTTATAATCAGTTACAGCCTGATTATTTCGCGATAAGAGAGCTTACCGCGTAGCCTCCTTCGAGGTGGCGGGAGCGTGCAGGCTGCGGGCTATTACAACCGAACATCACAGGAGGACATTCAATGACGAAGAAACTGTTGCTTCTCGCGGCGATCCTCTGCCTCTTCGCAGGCCCCATCTCTCTCTATGCTGCGAAGAAAGCAAAGGCCGAGTTGGCCACTGGAAACGGCGCGCCCGTCGGCACCGCCACATTCACGCAAAAGACCACTGGAGTTCAACTGGATCTGAAGGCTTCCAACCTCCCGCCCGGAGTTCACGGCTTCCATATTCATGCGGTGGGAAAGTGTGACGGTCCTGATTTCAAGTCCGCCGGCCCGCACTTCAATCCCGAGGGCAAGCAACACGGCTGGGAAAATCCCCAAGGCCATCACATGGGCGACCTGCAAAACCTCACCGTGGGCGACGATGGAAAAGGCACTGTCCGATTTTTCATTGTGGGCGCAACCCTGGGAACAGGTCCGACGTCTTTATTCCACGAGGGCGGCACTTCCCTTGTTATCCACGAGAAACCAGACGACGGGAAGACCGATCCGGCCGGCAACGCCGGAGCGCGCATTGCCTGTGGCCTGATCACCCCCTAGGCCAGCGCGAGAGTCAGGAGTCGGAAACCAGGGCGCGGATATTCTGACCCGGACGGCGCTCCAATTGTGTCTCGCCCAACCGATCCACCCGCGTTCCAGGATACGAGCGTCACTTTGCAAGGGGACCTCTGCAAAAAGCGCAAACAGCGTTTGACGGTTGGCTGGAATTAGACTAGTCTGTGACTAGTGGGAAAGGTACCTATGAGCACTGTTGGATTATTCGACGCCAAAACCCATCTGTCAGCCTTATTGCAGCGAGTGGCCAAAGGGGAAGAAATCACCATCACGAAGCACGGGGTGCCGGTGGCGCTTTTGGTTCCGGCTGCCAATCGTCGCAGGAAGGACCCCAAGCAGGTTGCCGAACGCATTCGCGCTTTGCGCCGGGGTGTGCGACTCGAGGGAGTTACCATCCGTCAACTGATCGAGGAAGGACGCCGCTTTTGAGCCGTTTCATCCTTGATGCCTCCGTAACCCTCTGCTGGTGCTTCGAAAACCAGGCAACCCAATATTCAGAAACGGTTTGCGAGATGCTGGCGCGAGGGGACGAAGCAAACGTGCCTTTCATCTGGCCGCTCGAAGTCGCCAACGTGCTAATACTCGCCGAGAGAAAGAAAACCCTCAAACTTGCGCAGGTCACGGGCTTTCTTGAAGAACTCAGTGCTTGGCCCATTCACGTGGACACGGTCGGAGTAGACCGCGCTTTTCAGCAGATTCTCAGCACTGCCCGGCGGCACAACCTCTCCACCTACGATGCCGCTTATCTCGAGCTCGCAATGCGTGAAGGACTACCACTGGCCACCTTGGACAACGGCCTGAAAAGAGCTGCCAAAGCGGTCGGCGTCGAGATTGCCGGGATGAAGTAGGAGTCGGTCGGCACCATCGAACAGGCAGGAATTCTCCGGCTCAGCGCAAGTAGTGTTCGAGAACCGCGTCCCACTTGCCTTGGGCAGAGAGGATCAACTCTATGACCTCGCGGATGGCGCCCTTGCCTCCCGGTTGGCTGGTCATGAAATGAACGTAGCGGCGCAGGAGTTTGTGGCTATCGGCCACGCCGACCGACAAGCCAACGCGAGTGAGCAGCGGCAGGTCAACGATGTCGTCGCCCACATAACATACTTCCTCATCCTTCAGTCGCGCCTCGCGGAGAATCTCCTGGTAGGGTTCAAGCTTTTCGCGCGCATTCTGTTTTAGGAAGTGGACGCCCAGTTCCTTGGCCCGGTACTCGACTGCCGGTGACCCACGGCCCGTGATGAAGCCCGTTTTGAGCCCAGCCTGGTGGGCGATTCGAAATCCCAACCCATCACGCGAATGGAAGGCTTTGGTTTCCATCAGGCCGCCTCCCGAACGCGGGACGTAAAAGAAGTGCCCCTCGGTCAGAACCCCATCCACATCCATCAGCAAGAGTTTGATTTTCCGGGCGCGGGCTTGAAGTTTCTTGGAGCTCAGGGGCATCGTTGTCCTCGATGGGCGGAATAATCGCCACCAAGACACAAAGACACCAAGATCAACCAATTAATGCCTTGGACTTTGCCCTTCCTTGGTGTCTTTGTGCCTTGGTGGCATCATCAAAACATTTGCGTGGTCCAGAGGTCGTGGATATGGACTACGCCTTCCAGCCTGCCTTCTGCGTCGACCACCAGCAGCGCAGTGATCTTGCGAGCCTCCATGAGGTTCAGCGCCTTGGTAGCCAATTCCTGCCGGCCGATAGTCACGGGGTTTCGCGTCATGGCGTCTGCCGCTTTGAGATCCAGGGCGCGATTCCCTTCCCGCTGGAAAAGTCGCCGCAGGTCGCCATCGGAAACGATGCCGAGCAATTGCCTCGTTTCGCCGGCCACGGCGGCGACTCCCAGGCCCTTCTTGCTCATTTCATAGATCACGTCCTGCATGGGAGTATGCGGGCCGACGCAGGGAAGTTGATCCCCCGTGTGCATGACGCTCTCAACCCGGCGCAGCTTGACTCCGAGTTCCCCGCCCGGGTGCAGCGCCGCGTAGTCGGCTTCATCAAAGCCCCGCTTTTCGAGCAGCGCCATGGCCAGGGCGTCACCCATGGCCACCATGGCCGTAGTTGAGGCTGTAGGCGCAAGGCCCAGCGGACACGCTTCCTGCCGGATTCCCACATCGAGCACCGCGTCACTGGTTTGCGCGAGGGTTGATTTCAAGTTGCCCGTGAAAGAGATCAGAGGAATGTCCAGACGTTTGACCGTGTCGAGCAGTTGCAGCAGCTCCGTGGTCTCGCCGCTGTACGACAGCGCCAGCAACACGTCGTGCCGGACCAGGCGCCCCAAGTCGCCGTGCACGGCTTCGGAGGGATGCAGGAAAAACGACGGCGTACCGGTGCTCGATAGGGTGGCGGAAATCTTCTGGCCGATCAAACCGGATTTACCCATGCCGGCCACAACCACTCTTCCCCGGCAAGCGAAAATGATTTCCACCGCCCGCAGGAAGGCCTCGTCGAGGCGCCCCACAAGTTCGCCGAGAGCCTTCGCCTCGATCTCCAAAACCCTGCGCGCAGTCTCGAGACTCATCGCCGTTGTGTTTACCACCAAGGCACAAAGGCACTCAGAAGAAACTTAATCAAAAACCGAGCAGAGCTTTTCTTTGTGTCTTCGTGCCTTGGTGGTAGCTCCTTCACATCCGCGCTTCGATCCTGTTGACGACGGTTTTCAGCGCCTTGATCCGCGCCCACCACTTCCAGTTGCCTTCGATGATCGTCCAAGGCGCGTAATCCGTATCCGTTTTTTCGAACATGTCTTCGAGCGCCTCGATGTACTGGTCCCACTTCTCGCGGTTGCGCCAATCCTCATCGTTCAACTTCCACTTCTTCCAGGGATCCTTCTCGCGCTTCTTGAAACGGTCGAGTTGTTCCTTCTTGGAAATGTGGATCCAGAACTTCACCATCACCATGCCGTCGTCCGTGAGCGTCCGCTCGAATTCATTGATCTCCCGGTAAGCGCGTTGCCATTCTTCCTTCTTGGCGAATTTCTCCACGCGTTCGACCAGCACGCGGCCATACCAGGTGCGATCGAAGATGGCGATGCGGCCGCGGGATGGAAGCCGCACCCAGAAACGGCGCAGCCAGTGATGGGCATGTTCTTCAGCGGTGGGTGGCCCGGTGGGGTGCACGTCGTAACCGCGGGGGTCCAAAGCTTCCGTCAGGCGCTTGATGTTGCCGCCCTTCCCCGCTGCGTCCTCGCCTTCGTACGCCACGCAGACTGCAAATCGGTTTTCAATCACCTTGCGCTGCAACTTCAGCAGCCGCAACTGGTACTCTTCGAGAAGCTCTTCGTACTCCTCCTTGGAATCGAGCTTCTTGTCGAGATCGAGCTTGTCGAGGTAGCCCACGGCTCATCACCTCCGGAGACGGGGATCAAAACTTAGGAGTGGGAAGTCAACAGTCAGGAGTCGGAATGCCCAACCTGACTTCGACCTCCGTGAGGATGACCGCAACTCGCGGCGCGAGAGCCCTCTCGCCCTGCCGCTGGTCCAAGTGTGATTCACCCACTGGCGGAAAGAGGCCCGCAGGACTCTCGCGGGCCGTCCTTCCAACGACTGATAACTGATCACTAACGACTGCCGACTAACTACTTCTTTTCCTGGGGCTCCTGGACAGCTTGCTGGTCGTGTTTTGCGCCGCCCTTGGCCTTCTGATCGCGGAGGACCGCCTTGCGGCTCAGCCGGATTTTGTTGCCCTCCATAGCAATCACTTTAACCAGCAACTGGTCCCCTTCTTTGAGCTCGTCGCGAATATCCCGGATGCGATGCTCGGCGACTTCACTGATATGCAGCAGGCCGTCCGTTCCCGGGAAAATCTCCACGAAAGCGCCAAAGTCCGCGAGCCGCACGACCTTGCCAAGGTACGTCTTGCCCAACTCGGCTTCGGCCAGCAGGTCCTTGATCATCTTGAGGGCCTTGTGCGCCGCCGCTTCGTCGGTGGCGGCGACGTTCACCTTGCCGTCATCCTCGACATCGATCTTCACGCCCGTCTCCTCGATGATGCCGCGAATCACCTTGCCCCCCGGCCCGATCAGCTCGCCGATCTTCTGACGATTGATTTGCAGAGTGTAGATGCGGGGCGCATGCTCGGAAATCTCCTTGCGAGGTTCCGAGAGGGTCTCGAGCATTTTTCCCAGCACGTGCAGCCGGGCGGCCTTGGCCTGTTCGAGCGCCTCGGCCATGATAGAAGTGGTGATACCTGAAATCTTAATATCCATTTGCAGGGCGGTGATGCCGTCTTTGCTGCCCGCAACTTTGAAGTCCATGTCGCCGTAATGGTCCTCGCTGCCGGCGATGTCCGTCAGGATGGCGTATTTCTCGCCCTCCTTCACCAGTCCCATGGCGATTCCCGCTACGGGCGACTTGATGGGCACGCCCGCGTCCATCAGCGCCAGCGTGCCGCCGCAGACGGTAGCCATCGAAGAGGAGCCGTTCGACTCGAGAATGTCCGACACCACGCGAATCGTGTAGGGGAATTCCGTCTCTTCCGGGATGATGGCGATCAAAGCGCGCTCCGCCAGCGCTCCGTGGCCGATTTCCCGTCTGCCGGGTCCGCGCAGGAATGCCACCTCCCCCACGCTGAAAGGCGGAAAGTTGTAGTGGAGCATGAAGCGTTTGAACGCCTCGCCCTCGAGCACATCAAGCCTTTGCATATCTTCGGCGGTGCCGAGCGTCGCAGTCACCAGCGCCTGAGTCTCACCGCGAGTGAACAGGGCCGAACCGTGCGTGCGCGGAAGCACGCTCACCTCGCTGCTGATCTCCCTTACCTGGTCGAACGCACGGCGGTCTTGCCGCTGGCGGCTTTCCAGGACATCATCTCGAAAGAGGCGCTCCTCGAGGCGGCTAAAATAATGCTTGGCCATCCGGCGCTTCTCTTCATCGTCTTCGGGATAACTCTCCAGCAACTTGGTCCTGATCTCGACGATCTTGCGCTGGCTTTCCAGCTTGGGATGCTTTGAGGTGTCCATCGCTTCATGGAGTTCGCTCTCAACCTTGCTCTTCACTTCCTGGTAAAACGCCTCATCCACTGCGGGTGAAGTAAATTCCTGTTTCTTAACGCCGAGCTTCTCGAAGAGTTCCTTCTGCATAGCGACGATCTTGCGGATTTCGGTATGCCCGTACTGGAGGGCCTCGAGCACCGTCGCTTCCGAAACCCCCTTGGCGCCCGCTTCCACCATCACGATGGCCTCGTCCGTGCCCACCACAATCAGATTCAGCAGGCTGGACTTGGTCTCCGCGTAGGTGGGATTCGTCACCAGCCGCCCTTCCACCAGCCCTACGCGTACTGCGCCAATGGGCGTGTAAAACGGGATATCCGACAGGTAAAGAGCCGCGCCGCCGGCCACCATCCCGATCACGTCCGGATTGTTGTCGGAATCCGCCGACAGGACCAAAGCAATCACTTGCGTCTCGTCATTGAAGCCTTCCGGGAAAAGCGGCCGCACAGGCCGGTCGATCATCCTACTGGTGAGGATTTCCTTTTCGGTGGGTCTTCCTTCGCGCTTGAAAAAGCCGCCGGGAATCTTACCCGCGGCGTAGTTGTATTCACGGTAGTCTACGGTTAATGGAAAAAAGTCGATGCCCTCGCGCGGCTCGGAAGAACATGCGGTTGCGAGTACAACCGTGTCACCATACCGGACCACTGCGGAACCATTCGCCTGCTTCGCCACTTTGCCACATTCGATACTGAGGGTGTTCACACCCAATGCTATTTCCACTTTTTGCATCTTCATCTCCTCCAATAAAACAAAAAAGCGACCGGCACCCGCTGGGCGGGGGGTCGCATAGCGTTGAAAAATTGTCGCTTTGGGAAGTACTGAACCGTCTGCTCAAAACTGGCTACTTGCGGATGCCCAACCTCTCGATAACCCGCTTATAACGCTCCGCATCCAGGCGCTTGAGATACTCCAGCAAGCGCCTTCTCTTGCCGACCATCATGAGCAAACCACGGCGCGAAGCGTGGTCCTTGCGATGAACGCTGAAATGGTTATTCAGATAACTGATTCGTTCACTCAACAGGGCTACTTGAACTTCCGGCGAACCTGTGTCCTTCCCGTGAACCCGGTAGTTTTCAATCAGGTTGCCTTTGGTCTCGCGCGTAAGCGGCATCCGCCTATCTCCTCGCTATTCATATCTATTTTCAACCCAGTCAGCATAACATGAAGCCGGGGTTTTGGCAAAAAGAAACCGCAGCGGTGCGAAGGGCGATTCGCAAACCACCCCTACTCGGTTTCGCCCACGGCCCCCTGCGAAGGCATAAGCAGGATCTCTTCGAGAGTGGTTCGAGGCGGCTGAGTCAGTGCACCGAAGACCGCTTCCGCGACGTCGGCCGGTTGGATCAAATCGATGCGGCAGACAGGAAATCCAAACTCGCTCGTGAGGCGGGTATTCGTTGATCCCGGCAAAATGCCGGTGACGCGAATCTTGAGCGGCCGAAGTTCCTCGCGCAGCACTCGCGTAAGACCCAGCGCTCCGAATTTCGAAGCGGTATACGCCGAACAGTTCGCGAAGGGCTGGAGGCTTGATACGGAGAGAATGTTCACCAGATGCGGCGACCGGCTTCGGCGCAGCAGAGGCAGCGCGGCGCGCGTGCACAAAAACAGCGCAGTCAAATTTGTGTCCAGGTTGTTTCGCCAGTCTTCGAACGAGGTGGAGAGAAAAGGCTTATAGGTGAACACACCCGCGTTATTGATGAGTACGTCAAGCGAGCCCATTTCTTGTTCGACCACCTTGAACACTCGCTCCACCTGCCGGGGCTGCGTCACATCCGCCTTGATCGCGAGCGCCCCTCCTGCAACTTCCTCCCCTGCCTTGCTCAATGCCGCTTCATTACGCGCCACCAGCACCAGCCTCGCGCCCTCGCTGCCCAGACGCTGGGCGATTGCCAAGCCGATTCCCCGGCTGCCTCCGGTCACCAGAACAACCTTGCCCTCGAGTTTCGCCATAGGTTAATAGTGTTGGATGGAATATTATAAATGGTAAATTATAAATTCTAAATTCAGTGTCCACAGTCAATTACAATTTATAATTTATACTTTACAATTTACAACTTACTATTCACTACTTCGAAAATATCAGCCTCTCTCCCGCACTAAACGCAGAAACTCCGCCCGCGTCAACTCGCAGTCGCGGAAGACTCCGGTCATATGTGAAGTGATGGCCACGGAGTTCTGCTTCTCCACCCCGCGCATGATCATGCACAGGTGCTTCGCCTCGATGATGACGCCCACTCCCTGGGGTTTGATCCTTTCCATCAGCGCTTCGGCAATCTGCGTCGTGAGCCGCTCCTGGATTTGCAGGCGCTTGGCAAAGACGTCGACCACGCGGGGGATTTTGCTCAGCCCGATGACCTTTTGGTTGGGAATGTAAGCCACGTGGCACTTGCCGAAAAAAGGCAGCAGATGATGCTCGCACACGCTGAAGATCTCGATATCCTTGACGATCACCATCTCATCGTAGGCCACCGGAAACATCGCCCCATTGAGCACCTTGTCCAGTTCCTGATGGTACCCGCTGGTGAGAAAGCGCAGCGACCTCGCCACGCGGTCAGGAGTTCGCATTAATCCGTCACGCTGGGGGTCTTCCCCAATCTCGCACAGCAAATCGTGAATCACCTGTTGCAGCGGGTCGGATTCTTTCTCCTTTTCGATTTCGTTCAACTCTGTCATGGGATCTTCAATCATTCCTGTCCTCTCATTTGTTGAGGTGGCGTCTCGACAGCCTTGGTGAGCGCGCCCCGCTTTTGTGCGCGCGGGCAGGATGCCCACGCTACTTGCCCTCATACTCGAAGAAATTCCAATTGGTCTCCTCCAGCCGCACCCGCGCCAGGCGAGCGGCGTGTAAAGGACCACCGCCCTCCACTTTATCCCGGAGGAGATGGAAAATTTCCGCGCAGACGTTTTCCGTCGTGGGCACCAGGGAGCGGAATTTCTCGACGTCCAGGTTGAGGTTGGTGTGGTCAAAGCGCTCGAGCACTTCCTTTTCGACCAGGCCATCGAGCGCCCCAAGGTCAAAGACCATGCCGGTCTCCTGGTCAATCGGCCCCTCGACGGTCACTTCCAAGACATAGTTGTGGCCGTGCCCATAGGGACTGTCGCACTTGCCGTAAACGCGCAGATTCTCCTCGTCGGACAGCGCCTCGTTATGAAGCCGGTGAGAAGCGGAGAATCGGTATCGACGGCTGAGGAAAACCATGAATGCTCGTAGTGGGGGCACGCCACGGCCTGCCCCTACTGTCAATCTCCGTAGTAATCCACAAAAAGGTCAGGAGTCTCGTACAACCTTATACGATGCAACTTGCCAAAACTTAGTTTCGTAGCCAGCAGGCGCCAGATTTCCACCGCAATGTTTTCTGTGGTCGGAATCTTGCTTGCAAACACCGGGACTTCCTGGTTAAGGAATTTGTGATCCATCACACTCAAGACTTCTCGCTCCAGGATGGTCTTGAGCTCTTTCAAGTCCACCACCATGCCTGTGGTCGGGTCGATCGAACCGGCCACGGTAACCTCGAGCGTGTAGTTATGCCCGTGGCCGTGAGGGTTATTGCACTTGCCGAAAATGCGCCGATTCTCTTCCGGCGAAAGCCTGGGATTGTGATAGACGTGCGAGGCGGAAAACTCCGCGCGGCGTGTGACGTGGATCATCCCTTACCCCCTAGGCAGCGCCGGCGCCTGCCCCGGCGCGGGCGCTCTGCCGGCGCTATACGGTTGAATACCGGCGCCCTTTCCATTCTACATTGTGTGAAATACGATAAGCTATAACCGAATTGATTAATAGCGCTGCGAAGATTATTGCACCTTCGAGCCTCCAGGGCGCCACGTGCGAGCTGAAGCCCAGACGCGTGACAGCCCGGACGTAGATCGCGCTCCGCACCAGGATCGCGAGCAATGATCCGATGAGCAGCCAACCCAGGACGCGAACATTTCCCCGGCCCATAAATAACAGGATCAAAGCGCCGCATGCTGAAAAATCCGGCAGGAAATTGGCGGCGCAAAGCTCGACCACCGTCTTGAATATCTTCCTCAGGTCCCCGCCGTATATAAGAAAGAGATTTTTCGTCCAGCCGCGCCACATCTCGCCAAACGTACGGTACATGCGAGTCTGGACCCAGGCGGCGCCCGGGAGAAAGAGCAGTTTTCCGCCTGCCGACTTCACGCGCTTCGCGAGCGCCACGTCCTCGAGAATCTCATTGCGGATTGCCTCGTGCCCGCCGGCACGCTCGTACACCTCGCGCCGGATCAGAATATACTGGCCATTTGCCGCCGCCATGGGTGATCGAGGGTCGGACACGTCTTCGAACCTGTAAAGGCGCGCCAGGTTCACATAGACGAGCGGGATGACCGCCTTCTCCCACCATGTGGGAGTGAGCTGGCCCGGTGATAGCGAAAGCAAATCGACGCCCTCGCGCTGGGCGCGCTCGAGCATCGCCGCGAGGCTGCCCGGCAGGTGTTCCGTGTCGGCGTCGGTGAAGAGCAGCCAATCGCCTTGAGCTTCACGGGCCGCGCAAGCTAGCGCAAAGGTCTTGCCCAGCCAGCCTTCCGGCAACGAATCCACGCGCAGCACGCGCAGGTGCGGCAAATCAGCCTTCAGACCTTCGGCAATTTCCACCGTCCGATCCACCGACTGGTCGTCCACAACCAGGATTTCCCGGGCCGCTTGTTGGCTTGCCAGTGAACGGAGCAGACGTCCTATATTCAAAGCTTCGTTTCGGGCAGGAACGATGATGGAAACGGGAGCGGGAAAGTTTTGATTCATCAACCCTGCAAAAGATTTCTCCACAGTGCACATGAAGTTCACTGACAAAATGTCTGTGCTCTTCTCCGTGAACTCTGTAACCTCTGCGGCAAAGGTTTTGCGGCCAACCGCGTGCTCTACGCCAAAGACTCAATTACTATTATAATGAAGGGCACATCAATGAGCAAAACCAACGTGGTGAAGATCCTCGCGCTTGTGGTGATTCTGGGTGGCGCCATTCTCTTAGCCGTGCACCTGCGATCGCCGCACGCCGTGGAGATCGGGGAATCGGCGCCCGACTTTACCCTTCCCGCACTTAGCCAGGGCAATCTTTCGCTTCACGACTTCGGAAAACATGTGGTGGTGCTGAATTTCTGGGCCACCTGGTGCCCGCCTTGCGTCGAGGAGACACCCAGTCTCGAGAAGTTCGCAGAGGAGATGCAGCACCAGGGCGTTACGGTGATGGGTGTCAGCGTCGACCAGGACACTCAAGCCCTCGAGAGTTTTCGAGCCGCGCAGCACGTTTCCTTTCCCATCCTGCGCGACCCCGATCAGGCCCTCGCCAATCGATACGGTACCTTCAAGTTTCCCGAAACTTACATCATCGACAACCAAGGCCGCGTGGCGGAAAAACTGATCGGGGCCGTGGATTGGCAGGACCCCCGCATTGTCTCGTTCGTCCAGGAACTCGCCGGCAAGCGAGAAGGCAGGAAGCAGTAGGCGAGGGTTGCGGCGTCACCTACCGAGGGCGTCCAGAAATTCTCCCACGGTCAATCCAGCTCTTGCGATCAGGGCGCGCAACGTCCCGCGTGCAACTTGAGGATGATTAGGAATTGACAGAGAGGCAAGGTGACCAGGCTTAGTCAAAATGATGTGGCTACCGCGCTGGCGGGCCACCTCCCACCCCAAAATTTGGAAGGCCGCAACGACCTCTCGCGGTCGAAGCAGTGGAACGGACGGCATCAGCTTACAACTTCCACTTCACGCACGGTGACGGTCAAAGGGAGTCCCTTCTCGGCCCGCACCAAGAGACATTCCTTTATGGCATCGCGGATGTTCACCTCTGCTTCCGCCTCGGTTTGCCCCTGGGTCACGCAGCCGGGTATGGAAGGACATTCAGCAATAAATACGCCGTCCTCGTCCTGATAAATTGTGATCAATAGTTTCATCCCGCCTCCCGGGGCCAACCGTCACACTCTATGTTCCCACACCTGCGCCTCCTTGTTAACGCCGTGTGCGCTTGGCTAATCGGAAGGCGACTCAGGCTTCGACACCGGCTGAAGCTCTTGGATAGTATAGTCCGCGGGCACCTGGAAGAGTTCGGCTGGCGGTTCATCGAGCACGAGGTTACTGAGATGCATCACACTCTCACCGGACATCGGGTCGTTGGTGACCCTCATCAACACAAGGCTCGGCTGAGCTGAATGCCAAATCTCGTCGGTGATCTGGATGGGGCGGTCATTTCCCGCGGCCCCCTCCGGGATAGTTCTTGTGATACGCATTCCCCTCGCTTCCAGGCCCTCGATTACCTGGGTGCCGAGATCTTCACGTGTGGGTTGCGGCGAGACAGGCCGCGCTGGCGAAGGAGTGGCCGATGCGCCGGCCGCCTGACGAACCGGTGAAAGTCCGGGTCTGCGTGTTTCCGTCCTTTGAGCCGTGTGATCGCGCGGATCAAGACGGTAGGAGACGCCAGCCACGGGGTCGAAGATGCCTACCCACTGGGGCGAGTCATTCGAACCGGCCGAATCCGTGTCGTTAAACCACTCCTCGCGACTGCGCCCCTGACTGTCCAGATACATTTTGATTAGGTTCTTGTGCGTCATCTTGGTGCCGTCCGCCAGTGTTTGTGTTGTCACAGTGATCTTGTCCGCTGAATAGGGAGTCCTAGTCACATGCCCCACCACTCCCTGGCCGTTTGTAGCAACCGCGCTGGTGCTCTGCAAGGCCGGCTGAGTTGGGTGTGGCGCCTGCTGCCCAAGCAACGGACAACCGATGGGCCCCAGCGCCATAAGGCACATCAGCGACAGCAAACATTGAATTCGGCTGTTCAAGGTTTCACCTCCGGCTCTTTCTGCATTTGACGCGGGCGGTTCCCCGCCGGTTGCCCCAAGGATTAAAGCGGGTACCGCGGCGGGGTTTGGGTTCCCTGGCTCGTCCACGGGGCTCGAAAAGGGCCGCGGACCCCAAAACCAGGGGTCCACGCTACCCGGCACAGCATAGTCAGATTCAATCATGCCGGCGCTTTGAATAAGCTCCCGGGATTATCCTTGAGCACCACGCCAGCGCCGTGCCCACCCTGGTCTACGATGAGTTGGCGCAAGGCAGATTCATCCATCACGTTATTCGCGACGACGCAGTTTTGGAGGCCCTTGCACACGATGCCGTAGGCCGGGCTCCACGCACCACTTCCGTCGTCATCCCTGCCAGCTTCAAAGTTGTTGCCTACACAGGTGACGCCTCTGGCCCCTTCGATCAGGAGATGACAAGAGTCGTGGCTGGCAGCTTCTGCCAACTTGCCGCTCCGCTTAAAGAAATTGCCCGTAATGGCAATCTGGAAGCAACTCCTGCGGCCCTTGCGCAAGGCGAGCGCGCAGGTCCCGGCGCGGTCAAAGAAATTACCCGTGATCTGGTAGCCGTCGCTGCCGGTAATCAACATGTTTTCCTGCCCATTCCACTCGACGCGATTGGCCGTGAAGGTCACCGAAGCATTTTCTTCGCGCGCCCCAAAGCCCGCGCCGCGATTACCGGAAAACCAGTTGTCACTGAGAAAGCCGTCCCAACCCCGCAGGCTGAGGCCGTCCCCACGATTGTAAGCCAGCATCGACTGCCGAACGGAGAAGCACCAAGCGCGCGTAAGGTTCACGCCATCGCCCGTGAAGCGCGCCACCTGGCAGCGCTCGATGCGGAAGGCGTCCTCGTGCTTTCCGTAGTCCGGCTTGTCGAGGAAGATTCCGTGGATGCCCTGGCCTAAATCCGCGCCGTCGAACCCCAGGCCGTCAATAGTGACTCCCGAAGCCCCGCCGATATTCAGCAGGCACTTGGCCGTCGCCTTCGAAAGCCGCAGGCACGTTCCACCAGGACCATGATAATCCCATGTGGGAGCGCCCAGCAGGGCAGTGTTGGACCGCATCCGAAGGTCCGAGCAGAGGTACGCACCAGGCGGCACAAACACCGCTCCTTGCACTTCCCCGGCTGCATCCAGGGCGCGCTGAATGGCGGCGGTGTCGTCCGTCTTGCCGTCGCCGGTGGCCCCGAAATCGCGCACGCTGATGCGCTCCGGCCCGGAAGCCGGCCCGCCCTCGCGGGCTTTCGATCCTTGCACGCCCAGGAAGAGTGAAGCGCCGCCGAGCAGAGCGCTCTTGGCCATCACCCTGCGGCCTAGAAAGGGTGAATCGCTGTTGGTCATTTTCACACTCCTTCAATGGAGGTTCGCCGGGGGAGATCCCTGATGCCGGCTTTACGCCGCCAATACGGCGCGTTTAGCCTACCACATTGTACTGAAATGAAAGTATAGTTGACATGTGCTCCACATGCAACTATGCTGTACGCATGTCGACTATGATTCAAATTCGCCATGTACCTGATCCCCTACACCGCAAACTCAAGGCTCGGGCTGCGCTGGAGGGCAAGTCCCTTTCGGACTACCTGCTGCGCGAAATTCGGCGTATTGCCGAGCGGCCCACCATGGAAGAAATCATGCAGCGCTTGGCGCGCCTCTCGACCGTCAATCCTCGTGTGCCTCCTGCTCAAATCATTCGCGAGGAGAGGGAAAGCCGGTGATGGTGCTCGATGCCTCCGTTCTGGTGGAAGTGTTGCTTAGCAGGCCCTCGGTAGCGCGCCTTGCCGACCGAATGCAGGATCCGGGCGAAGGGCTGCATGTTCCGCATCTGGTTAACCTGGAAGTTGCACAAACCCTGCGACGCTATCAGGCGAGTGGCGACATGTCACCTCAGCGGGCGCGTCAAGCGCTGCTGTGGTTTGAGCAAATGCCGCTCGAACGCCACCCCCACTGGCCTTTCCTCGGCCGCATATGGGAACTTCGCCACAACCTCGCAGCTTATGACGCGGCCTACGTCGCTTTGGCGGAAGCTCTCGAAGCGCCTCTTTTAACTTGCGATAGCGCGCTCGCCTCAGCCCCTGGGCATCACGCCGTGGTGGAGCTGATCGAAGGTCCCTAGCACCGGAGTTTGGATTCTTCGGAAGTAACCCCTCACCCGTCCCGCACCGGCTGATGACTACGCCGGCTGCGCGCCACCCTCTCCCCAAGGGCTGAGCATGTCCCACATTTTTTGCTGCACACCGGGGGTGCACATGTTCTAAGCTGCCCGCATGAAGGTTTGCGGGCGAGAATTCAGTCCGCAGCTTCTGCAGCGCATTCAGCGGACCGTCGATCAGGAACCGGACTTGTCCCGTCGGGATCTGTCGCGGCGGGTTTGCGAATGGTTGGACTGGCACACGGCCT
Organism: uncultured Acidobacteriota bacterium; assembly: GCA_963770415.1. Taxonomy (GTDB): domain Bacteria; phylum Acidobacteriota; class Terriglobia; order UBA7540; family UBA7540; genus CAVROP01. Next base: position 69,567 of record CAVYPU010000002.1, on the reverse strand, counting down.
TGCATCAACCCAAGCAGGTCAGTTGCCGCGTGGCGCTGCTGAAGTTGCAACGTCGTGGGGCCCTGGATCTGCCCGCGGTGGCCCCGGCCGTGATTTCTCCCAGGCGGCGAGTTCCGGCCCCCTCCGCCCCGCCGGAGATCGTGCCCACCGAAGCCTCGCTGCAGGACTTGCAGCCGGTGAGTTTGCGGCGCCTTGAGCAGGCGGAGGGTGCGGCCTCGCGCCTCTGGAATCAGAGGATGGAGCGCTATCATTACTTGGGATGCGGGCCGCTTTGTGGGGCGCAGATGCGTTATGCCGTGCACAGCCGCCAGGGCGAGTGGCTGGGTGGGTTGGCCTTCAGTGCCGCCGCTTGGCAACTGGCGGCGCGGGATGACTGGATTGGCTGGAGTGAGCCCGCGCGTCGTGAACACCTGCAGGAGGTGATCGCCAACAGCCGTTTTCTGATTCTGCCCCATTGGCGCGTACCCAACTTGGCTTCGCATGTGCTCAGTTTGGCGCTGCGGCAAGTGGCCGACGACTGGCAAGAACGCTACGGCTACAGGCCCCTGCTGGTGGAAACCTTTGTGGACGCGGAGCGTTTTACGGGCGCCTGTTATCGGGCGGCCAACTGGCTGGAGGTGGGCCAGACCCGGGGGCGAGGGCGTCAGGACCGGAAGCATGCGGGCGGGCAAGCCGTGAAGCGCGTTTTCCTGTATGCTTTGCATGCGCAGGCGCGCCAGCGCTTGGGCGGGCAGGCGCCGGGTTCGCCCCCTGCTCCGGCGGACTGGGCGGAGGAAGAGTTCGGCGGAGCACGCTTGGGCGATGCGCGGCTGCGGGAACGGCTGTTGATTCTGGCGCGGGATTTTTACGCGCGGCCGCAGGCCAACCTGCCGCAGGCCTGTCAGACTCGCGCCCGCACCAAAGCCGCTTATTATTTCTTGGAGCATCCGGGGACCTGCATGGACGCGTTGCTGAAACCCCATTATGAAGCGACCCAGCAGCGGGTAGCGGCGGAGCCGTGGGTGTTCGCGGTGCAGGACACCACCTTCCTCAACTATAGCGCCCATCCGGAAACCGACGACCTGGGCCCGATTGGTTCGGATAAAAAGATCCTCGGGTTGGTGCTGCACTCGACCCTGGCCTTCAATGCAGCGGGCACGCCCTTGGGATTTCTGGACGTGCAGTGCTGGGCGCGGGACCCCCAGCAGTTTGGCAAACGGTCGAAACGCAAGGATCTGCCGGTGGAAGAGAAAGAAAGCAGGAAATGGCTGAAGAGCTTCCAGCAAGTGGCCGAGGTGCAGCGGCGCACGCCCTCCACGCGCTTGGTGAGTGTGGGGGATCGGGAAGCGGATATTTACGAACTGTTCAAGCTGGCGCTGGCCGAAGAGAACCATCCCTGGCTGTTGGTGCGAGCCCAACGCGACCGGCTGCGCGAGGACGGGCAAGAACACTTGTGGCCTTGGATGGCGCAGCAAACCGTGGCCGGCATTCAGGAAGTGCAAGTGCCGCGCCGGGGCAAGCAGCCGCGGCGGGTGGCGCGGCTGGAAGTGCGCTGGGCGCAGGTCACCTTGCGGCCGCCCCACGGCAAAGAAGCACGGGGCGAGTTGACGCTTTGGGCCGTGCTGGCACAGGAAGTCGGCGCGCCCCAGGGAATCAAAGAACCGTTGTGCTGGATGCTGCTGACCACCTGCCCCGTCGTGAACTTCCAAGCCGCTTGCGAAAAAGTGCATTGGTACACCCTGCGTTGGGGGATTGAGGTTTATCATCGCACCCTGAAAAGTGGCTGCCGGATCGAGCAACGGCAACTGGGTAAGGCCGAGCGTATTGAAGCCTGCTTGGCCATCGACCTGGTGGTGGCTTGGCGCATTTTCCATCTGGCCAAGCTGGGCCGGGAAACTCCTGACGTCCCCTGCACCGAGTACTTTGAGGAAGCCGAATGGAAAGCGTTGGTGGCTTATATCCCCAAGAACCCCACCCCACCCGAACGGCCTCCCAGCCTGCGAGAAACGATGCGCATGGTGGCGACGCTGGGCGGCTTCCTGGGACGCAAGAGCGACGGCGAACCCGGCACCCAAACGCTCTGGCTCGGCTTGCAATATCTTGAGCCACTCACCGCCATGTGGAAACTCCTTACTCATCCTGCGCACTCACCCCCGGTGTCCAGCCGAAGATATGGGTAACGATCAGCCCCAAGGGAGAGGGCGGTCAACGATGATTGACTTCAGCCCTCTCCCTTGGGGAGAGGGTCTGGACATTGGCTCTTTACTAGACAGAATTCTCTTCACACTTTTTGCTTGCAGAGAAGCCGCACTTTTGTTATCTAGTATAATGACTAGGCATCAAAAGGAGGCTTTCCCATGGGTTTCCCCACCAAAGTGCAGCTCATCAAGCGCCAAGCCAGTGAGCAGTGGTACATCAATTTCCCTTCCGCTCTCGCCCAGGCCATGGAGTTCTCCCGCGGCGAAATCGTCGAGTGGTTCGTGGAAGACAAAAGCCTGCTGGCCTTGCGACGCACCACGCCACCCGCTCCCGTACTAAAAAAAGCTCTGCCGGCATCCTCGACCACTTCCAGCAACTCTGGCGCCAGGGCGCTTCCGGCTTCCACCAGCGTCGCCTCGCCGCGCACGCCCAAACCCTCGCGTTGAGCACCTTGCTGTGCTTGGGACGCCATACCGTGACCGGCCTGCTGACCACCTGCGGCGCACAGTTCCGTGACTGGACCTCCAGTTACCGGCTCTTCTCCCACGACCGCCTTCCCGCTCCCACCCTCTTCGCCGTGGCGCGTGGCGCGGTGCTGGCGGCTCTGCCTCCCCAGGCCCCCGTGCGCGCCTACTGGGATGATTCTCTCCTGCGCCGCTCCGGCCTGCACACCCCCGGCGTGGCTTGGCGACGCGATCCGCTCGGCCCGCACTTTCAAACCAACTTCGTGCGCGCCCAACGCTTCCTGCAAACTTCCCTCGCCCTGCCCGCCGCCGAGGGTTCCTGCCGCCTCATCCCGGTCGCCTTCTCTCATGCCCCCACTCCGGCCAAGCCGGGCAAGAAAGCCAGCCCCAGCCAACAGCAGGCCTATCGCGCCCAAGTCCGCGCCACCCGCCTCAGTCAGCGCGCCCGCCAACAGATCGGGGATCTGCGAGCCGCCCTCGATGCCGACCCCCGCTCGGCGAGCCGCCTCCTCCTGCTAGCCTTCGACGGAGGCTACACCAACCGCACCGTGCTCCAGCCTCTCCCCCACCACACCACCGCCATCGGCCGCCTCCGCCAGGACGCTCATCTGCTCCTGCGCCCTGATCCCGCCACCCGGAAAGCACGCGGCCGCCGCCTCCGCTATGGAGCGCCCGCTCCCACCCCCGAGCAGGTCCGCACCGATAACTCCCCCTGGCAGACGCTGACCCTCCTGCACAACGGCATCACTCATCAACTCCGTTATAAGCGCCGCACCGGCCTGATGTGGCGCCCCGCCGGCGCCCACCAAGTCCTGCAACTGATCGTCATCGCCCCCCTGGCTTACCGCCTGCGCCAAGGTTCCAAACTGCTCTATCGCCAGCCCGCCTTTCTGATCTGCACGGATGAAAACCTGGACCCCCAACTCGTCATCGAGACCTACATCGCGCGCTGGGAGATAGAGGTCAATTTCCGCGAGGAGAAAACCCTGCTGGGCGTGGGCCAAGCCCAGGTGCGTGCCCCTCGCTCCGTCGAGACCGCTCCCGCCCTCAGCGTCGCCGCCTACGCCTTGCTGCTGTTGGCTACCCAGCGCGCCTTCGCCGATTCCCGCTCAGCCCTGCTGCCGCGCCCCAAGTGGATCCGCCCTTCGCCAAGTACCCGCATCTCCACCCAGCAGGCCCTCCAGCAACTGCCCGCCGAAGTCTGGGGCCGCGGTCTCGGCCTGGATAATTTCTCCGGCTTCGCGTCCACCCCAACCCCTGCCACGAAGCCCGAGAAATCCTCCTTCCCCCTCGCCTCCGCCGTCTGCTACGCTAACGCCTGACTCTCAGAGAGCCAAAGTCCAGACCCTCTCCCTTGGGGCTGATCGTTACCCATATCTTCGGCTGGACACCGGGGGTGAGTGCGCAGGATGAGTAAGGAGTTTCCACATGGCGGTGAGTGGCTCAAGATATTGCAAGCCGAGCCAGAGCGTTTGGGTGCCGGGTTCGCCGTCGCTCTTGCGTCCCAGGAAGCCGCCCAGCGTCGCCACCATGCGCATCGTTTCTCGCAGGCTGGGAGGCCGTTCGGGTGGGGTGGGGTTCTTGGGGATATAAGCCACCAACGCTTTCCATTCGGCTTCCTCAAAGTACTCGGTGCAGGGGACGTCAGGAGTTTCCCGGCCCAGCTTGGCCAGATGGAAAATGCGCCAAGCCACCACCAGGTCGATGGCCAAGCAGGCTTCAATACGCTCGGCCTTACCCAGTTGCCGTTGCTCGATCCGGCAGCCACTTTTCAGGGTGCGATGATAAACCTCAATCCCCCAACGCAGGGTGTACCAATGCACTTTTTCGCAAGCGGCTTGGAAGTTCACGACGGGGCAGGTGGTCAGCAGCATCCAGCACAACGGTTCTTTGATTCCCTGGGGCGCGCCGACTTCCTGTGCCAGCACGGCCCAAAGCGTCAACTCGCCCCGTGCTTCTTTGCCGTGGGGCGGCCGCAAGGTGACCTGCGCCCAGCGCACTTCCAGCCGCGCCACCCGCCGCGGCTGCTTGCCCCGGCGCGGCACTTGCACTTCCTGAATGCCGGCCACGGTTTGCTGCGCCATCCAAGGCCACAAGTGTTCTTGCCCGTCCTCGCGCAGCCGGTCGCGTTGGGCTCGCACCAACAGCCAGGGATGGTTCTCTTCGGCCAGCGCCAGCTTGAACAGTTCGTAAATATCCGCTTCCCGATCCCCCACACTCACCAAGCGCGTGGAGGGCGTGCGCCGCTGCACCTCGGCCACTTGCTGGAAGCTCTTCAGCCATTTCCTGCTTTCTTTCTCTTCCACCGGCAGATCCTTGCGTTTCGACCGTTTGCCAAACTGCTGGGGGTCCCGCGCCCAGCACTGCACGTCCAGAAATCCCAAGGGCGTGCCCGCTGCATTGAAGGCCAGGGTCGAGTGCAGCACCAACCCGAGGATCTTTTTATCCGAACCAATCGGGCCCAGGTCGTCGGTTTCCGGATGGGCGCTATAGTTGAGGAAGGTGGTGTCCTGCACCGCGAACACCCACGGCTCCGCCGCTACCCGCTGCTGGGTCGCTTCATAATGGGGTTTCAGCAACGCGTCCATGCAGGTCCCCGGATGCTCCAAGAAATAATAAGCGGCTTTGGTGCGGGCGCGAGTCTGACAGGCCTGCGGCAGGTTGGCCTGCGGCCGCGCGTAAAAATCCCGCGCCAGAATCAACAGCCGTTCCCGCAGCCGCGCATCGCCCAAGCGTGCTCCGCCGAACTCTTCCTCCGCCCAGTCCGCCGGAGCAGGGGGCGAACCCGGCGCCTGCCCGCCCAAGCGCTGGCGCGCCTGCGCATGCAAAGCATACAGGAAAACGCGCTTCACGGCTTGCCCGCCCGCATGCTTCCGGTCCTGACGCCCTCGCCCCCGGGTCTGGCCCACCTCCAGCCAGTTGGCCGCCCGATAACAGGCGCCCGTAAAACGCTCCGCGTCCACAAAGGTTTCCACCAGCAGGGGCCTGTAGCCGTAGCGTTCTTGCCAGTCGTCGGCCACTTGCCGCAGCGCCAAACTGAGCACATGCGAAGCCAAGTTGGGTACGCGCCAATGGGGCAGAATCAGAAAACGGCTGTTGGCGATCACCTCCTGCAGGTGTTCACGACGCGCGGGCTCACTCCAGCCAATCCAGTCATCCCGCGCCGCCAGTCGCCAAGCGGCGGCACTGAAGGCCAACCCACCCAGCCACTCGCCCTGGCGGCTGTGCACGGCGTAACGCATCTGCGCCCCACAAAGCGGCCCGCATCCCAAGTAATGATAGCGCTCCATCCTCTGATTCCAGAGGCGCGAGGCCGCACCCTCCGCCTGCTCAAGGCGCCGCAAACTCACCGGCTGCAAGTCCTGCAGCGAGGCTTCGGTGGGCACGATCTCCGGCGGGGCGGAGGGGGCCGGAACTCGCCGCCTGGGAGAAATCACGGCCGGGGCCACCGCGGGCAGATCCAGGGCCCCACGACGTTGCAACTTCAGCAGCGCCACGCGGCAACTGACCTGCTTGGGTTGATGCAAGGCCGTGTGCCAGTCCAACCATTCGCAAACCCGCCGCGACAGATCCCGACGGGACAAGTCCGGTTCCTGATCGACGGTCCGCTGAATGCGCTGCAGAAGCTGCGGACTGAATTCTCGCCCGCAAACCTTCATGCGGGCAGCTTAGAACATGTGCACCCCCGGTGTGCAGCAAAAAATGTGGGACATGCTCAGCCCTTGGGGAGAGGGTGGCGAGAGTAGCGACCCGGGTGAGGGGTTTCTTCTCACAGAACCTCGCAACTTCGGAATTCGGGATAAGTTTTCGTCATGAACAATCATATCGATAACAAAGACAGCGGCGACGCACCGGATCGCCAGGCCTCGACAGGCGGGACTGTCATTGATCCGGTGTGTGGGATGGAGATCAGCCGCGAGGAGGCGGTAGGCAGTTACGTGCACGAAGGGCAGGAGTACTTTTTCTGCAATCCTTACTGCCAGGAGGAATTCCGCGCCAATCCAAGCCGCTATCTCAGTCCGGCTGCAACCGAGGCGACTACTGCGGAAGGTTCGAGCAGCCGGGCGGGATTCCCCGCTTCGCCCGGAGTGACATCGCCAACAGTAGCGAATGCAATCTACACCTGCCCCATGGACCCTGAGGTTCGTAAACACGGGCCAGGGGCATGCCCGAAATGCGGGATGGCGCTCGAGCCGCTCGCCGTCACGGCTCCGGCAACTCGTACTGAGTATGTGTGCCCAATGCATCCCGAGGTCGTGCGCAATGGGCCGGGGAGTTGCCCCATCTGCGGCATGGCGCTTGAGCCCCGCTCTGCGAGTGTTGTGGAAGAGGCGAATCCCGAGCTCAGCGCAATGGAGCGGCGATTCTGGGTTTCCCTGGCCTTCACGGCTCCGGTGTTTTTGTTCGCTATGTCGGAGATGATTCCCGGCCAGCCTCTTCACCACCTTCTCTCGGCACGAGCGCTTGATTCTTTGGAATTTGCCTTGGCCTCGCCGGTGGTGCTTTGGGGAGGATGGCCGTTCTTCGAGCGCGGCTGGAGGTCGGTGGTCAATCGCCACTTGAACATGTTCACGCTGATCGCCGTAGGCACGGGGACCGCCTACGTTTACAGCGTCGTGGCAGTCCTCGCGCCCGGCGTATTTCCTTCCTCGTTTCGGGGGATGGGCGGAAAAGTTCCGGTCTACTTCGAGGCGTCCTCGGTGATTACCACCTTGGTGCTTCTGGGACAAGTGCTGGAGTTGCGCGCGCGAGCGCAAACCAGCAGCGCCATCAGGGGATTGTTGGGCCTGGCGCCAAAGACGGCGCGCCTCGTGCTGGAAAACGGGAGCGAAGAGGATGTGCCGCTCGACCGCCTGCAGCGCGGCGATCGCCTTCGCATCCGGCCTGGCGAGAAAGTAGCCACGGACGGTGTAATTCTCGAAGGCTCAAGTTCGATTGATGAGTCCATGGTGACGGGTGAGCCGATACCCGTTGAGAAGACTGCCGGGGACCTCGTGACGGGCGGGACGGTGAATGGCCCGGGCGGTTTTCTGATGCGGGCCGAACGCGTGGGCGGCGACACGCTGCTGGCACACATCGTGCAGCTTGTTTCCGAGGCGCAGCGCAGTCGCGCGCCCATTCAGCGCCTGGCAGACGTGGTTTCCGGGTACTTCGTTCCCGCTGTGATTCTCGTCTCCATGCTGACCTTTGCCGTCTGGGCGCTGGTGGGGCCGCAGCCGCGGTTTGCTTATGCGCTGGTCAACGCCGTGGCGGTTCTGATCATTGCATGCCCTTGCGCCTTGGGGCTTGCCACTCCGATGTCGATCATGGTGGGCACAGGGCGTGGCGCGCTCGCGGGCGTATTGATCAGAAACGCCGAAGCGCTCGAGGTGCTCGAAAAGGTGGATACACTGGTCGTGGACAAGACCGGCACGCTGACCGAGGGAAAGCCGCACCTCGCTTCGGTCGAGGCCTTGCCGGGTTGGGACGAACTCGAGGTACTCCGCCTGGCCGCTTCGCTCGAACGCGGGAGCGAGCATCCTCTAGCCGCCGCCATTGTAGCCGGTGCGGAGGAAAGAGGAATCGAACTCGACGAAGCACGAGAATTCCGCTCCATCACCGGCGAAGGGGTAGAGGGCAGGGTACGAGGCCGTGCCCTGGCGCTCGGCAACCACAGGCTTTTCGAGAGGCTGAAGATCGACTTTGCGGCTGCGGAAACAAAAGCGAGCGAACTTCGAAGCGAAGGCCGGACCGTGGTCTTCGTGGCGGTCGATGGGTTTGCCTGCGGCCTGCTGAGCGTTGCCGATCCTATCAGACCGTCGGCGAATGAAGCCCTGCGCGCTTTGCAGAAAGACGGCACGCGCATTGTCATGTTATCCGGTGATACGCGCCGGGCCGCCCTGGCCGTGGCGCGAGGGTTGGCCATCGACGAGGTGGAAGGAGAAGTTCTGCCGCAGCAAAAGAGCGAAGTTATCAAACGCCTTCAGAAGCAAGGCCGGGTTGTAGCCATGGCCGGAGATGGCGTGAACGATGCGCCGGCGCTGGCTCAGGCCCAGGTGGGCATCGCTATGGGCACGGGAACAGATGTTGCTATGGAAAGCGCCGGGGTCATTCTGGTGAAGGGCGATCTGCGCGGAATTGTGCGTGCCCGGCGGTTGAGCAAAGCCACCATGCGCAACATCCGGCAAAACCTCTTCTTCGCCCTGGTTTACAATAGTCTTGGGGTGCCGCTGGCGGCGGGCGTCCTTTACCCTGTATTCGGGCTGCTGCTCAACCCCATGGTTGCAGCAGCGGCCATGACATTCAGCTCCGTATCGGTGATCACCAATGCGCTGCGGCTGCGAAGGCTGAAACTGTAAGGAAAGGTTCCAGGTGTCAGGTGTTAGGGTAGGGCTGGAATCAATCAACGTTGACCGCCCTCTCCCTTGGGGAGTGGGTGGCCCGCAGCCGACGTCGTCATCAGCCGGTGCGGGACGGGTGAGGGGTTATTTCCGAAGAATTCAAACTCCCGTTCCGTTCTCGGGATTATCAGGGCAGGTAATTCAGATTCAACGAGGAGTCCTGGGAGCGCCAAAACCAACTTCGGAATTCGAGTTTAGTCCTCGAGGTTCATCACATGACGTTCTTAACCACGCGTTTTCACCTCAAACGAGACCTGAGCACGAAGGACTTTGAAAGGCTGCAGAGGCTCTCTACCGTCTACGGCATCCGCGGGCTTTCCTTCGATGGTCCGCTCCTGGTGGTCGAATATGATGCTTCACGCATTCATGAAGCGGAGGTTCTGGCGCAGGTCCGGCAGGTTGGCGTTCCCATAGAACCCGAGAAGCCTATCGTTCCCGGTGGATTCGATAACACGGGCGAGTTCAAAGATTTTAGCTGGCCGACGCAAGGGCTGAGCCCGGTCAACCAGAAGGGCTAGAGCGGTTTTTGTTTAAGTGTATACATTATGTGCGATAATGCCCCATTAACTTAAGCGTCAACTCTGCCAAAGATGTAAGCACTTAAATCGAAAACGCTCTAGAATGGGCGCGGGTTGAAGCAAGGGCTTCTTGCCTGCCGGGGGAGCGCCCCGCTTCCGCAAGCGTGCATTGCCACGGTTGGTAGTGACTCATTTTGAATATATGGAAAATTAGAGTGGAAGGACGATTGCTTTGCGGGTCCGTTTCTGTGAAAGCCTCCCAACCGTCAGCTTTTGGCGGAGGACATGAATGAAGCTATTTCCTCTTTTCCACATCCCGCCTGCCGAAGCGCATTCTGGACATATTCGTCTTCAAGAAAGTCCTTCATCGGAACGGAAATATAATTAGTGGTTCCAGATTGGCGGTAGAGGTAGGTGCGCTTTTGTTGGGTCTTGTACTTGAAGTCCAGTGCGCGAATTTTATTGATGAACGACTCCCGGCGAACCATGTGCCCCCATCAGCGAAGGGATAAACGGCACATCAAACCGCACAGACTTGGGTTGAGCCGGAATCTGGCCAATTGTTGTCCATCCGTGGTCGCGCATGAATGTGTGCAGTTCATTTGATTTGAGAAGGTCTTTCAGCATTGCGTCCAACGTATGGCCTATATCCTCCATCAGTTCGGCCCAGGTGTCACCCTGAACCGTGAGCTTGAGGGGATCGCATACACCAATCCAATTACCACCACGGCCCGCAAAGCATTTCCATTGGAGGTTGGCTTGGATGCGGATTACAGTGACCATGGGCACGATAACACCTCTACCCTATTGGATGCTAAAACTAGCAAAGGGGGATCGCTCCTCGAACCCCTTCCCTTTAGGTGGAACAAGCTAACACATCGTTGATCTTGTGTAAAGGGTTGATTATATCACAATGGCACGAATGTACTGTCAACAGTTGACGCACGGCTGGCGCAGGCATTGTAGTCAATGTCTGAGCCACCCTTCGTTATCAAGAATTACATGGGACACCACACTGGCGCCTATGCCCTCCCTAACTTGGGAGTAGCCGCTTGACAAACTAAGCTCACTAGTATAGGCTAGCATAGAAGACGAGCTTTCATGCCAAAAGCGCCAGCACACCGCGGAATATCCAGCCAGTCGTTTTTCAGGACGTCAATATGTCACTTCAGCGACGAATCTCCAACCCCTGCGAAAATTAAAATCGGCCGAACAAAGCGGGAATGTCTATGAAAACAAAGGGTCGATGCTGGAAGAGAGCTTTTCATGCCAAGCGGGTCGAGTGAGCGTCGGGACCCTGCGGAAGACTCTACCAGTCGTCTCCCCCGAAAATCACTCTCAAATACGTCATTCCCGCGCAAGCGGGAATCCATTTAGGCGACATGGACCCCGCTTTCGTGGGGGCGACCTAGTGGGCGATTTTCATTCTCTCGGGTAGGCCACAGGCCCATGGAAACTCCTCAGAACGCCAATATATCACTTCACCGACGAATCCGCCAATGCTGCGCAAATTAATATCACGGAACAAAGCGAGAATGTCTATGAAAACAAAGGGTCGGTGCTCGAAAAGAGCTTTTCATGCCAAATGGATCGGGACACCGCAGAAGATCCTGCCAGCCGTCTCTTGAGAAAGCCGATATGTCGCTGGCCAACCGCTGCGAAACTTGAAATCACGGAACAAAGCGAGAATGTCTATGAAAACAAAGGGTCGATGCTGGAAGAGAACTTTTTTCATGCTAAGAGCGTCAGGTGAGTGTCGGGACACTGCGGAAGACTCTGCCGGTCGTCTCTTCGGAACGCCAATATGTCACTTCACCGACGAATCCGCCAGTGCTGCGAAAATTAGAATCACGGAACGAAGCGGGAATGTCCATGAAAACAAAGGGTCGGTGCTTGAAGAGATGCGACTGAACAGGGAATGTATATGAAAACAAAAGTACTTAGCCAATATCGGCGGGAATGTTGTTGAAAAGTAAAGTACTTAGCTTAATGCAAGATTTCCCGACGCAAGCCTGTAGCATTTCCAGATGCCGCCGCTACTGGGGTCTTGATTCCTACGGCTGCCTCGCCGTGGGCATTTGCCGCCTGCTACGTGGGCTTTTGCGTCTCGCGGTTGGTTATCCTGGCGCCTCTGCCCCCAAGGGGAAGAGGGCTGGGTTTTCACGTAGACTCTACAGGGCTATGAATTTGAAGGCGCGACGTTGACCCAGGCCTGGACTTGGTTAGATCGCCCTTTTGGGGCTTAAGTCGGGCACGCCGCCATCTGGCGAGGTAAACTCGCCGCTACAAATTCAAACTGAGACACTACCGAACTTCGACCTCGCTTGACGAATTGCGGATGGCGCGCTAACTTTACTTGAGGGCTATGACAACCAACGGGCACATACCACTCGCCAGCTTTCGGATTCTGGAACGGACGGAGCCGAGTCTGGCCGGGCTTCCAGATTTGAGCCGTTCAATACGGGAGTCCGTGAGCGGACTTGGCGTCGAGCCTGAAAAGTTGCGCGGCAAGCGCCTTGCGGTTGCTGTAGGAAGCCGTGGTATTGCCAGTTTGCAGGAAATCGTGGGCGCCGTATGCGGCTGGCTGAAAGCGCAAGGGGCGCAGCCTTTCATCTTCCCCGCCATGGGCAGCCATGGTGGAGGAACGGCGGAGGGCCAGTGCAAAATCCTGGAAGGTTACGGCGTCTCCGAAGCCGCCCTGGGAGTCGAGATTCGATCTTCCATGGAAACCGTGCCTCTGGGAACGACTCCGGAAGGCTTCCATGTTTATATGGACCGGAACGCCTGGGAATCCGACGGAGTTGTGGTCATCAACCGCATCAAGCCCCACACCGATTTTTCAGGGAAGATTGAAAGCGGCTTGCTGAAAATGATGACTATCGGCATGGCCAAGCTCGAGGGGGCCACGGAGGGCCACCGCAACCATCGTAAGGTCGGACTCGAGGCGACCATTCGCAGCGTTTCGGGGAAAGTGCTGGCCAGCGGCAAGATTCTTTTTGGTGTGGGAGTGGTCGAAAACGAAATGCACGAAATCGCGGCCGTGCGCGCCTCGCTGCCGGCGGGCATTCTGGATATGGAGGAAGCGACGCTTCAGTTGGCCCGCAGGCTGGTGCCGCGCATTCCCTTCCCCGCTTTCCAACTGCTGGTGGTCGACGAAATGGGCAAAAACATCAGCGGCACGGGAATGGACACCAAGGTGATTGGGCGGGGAGTGGAATTGCCGCCCGGAGAAGTGCCCGCCATCACCATGATTTATGTGCGCGGCCTTACCCCCGCCAGCGGTGGCAACGCGGTAGGGATGGGGTCCGCCGATGTCATCCACGACCGTTTCTTCCAGGCGATCGATTTCCAGAAGACGTACCTCAATGCGCTCACGGCGTTGAGCCCGCGCGGGGCCGGCTGCCCATTCACTTGCCCACGGACCGCGCCGCTTTCGATCTTACCCTCGGCCACGTGGGAAGTCCGGTGCCAACGGAACAGCGTGTGGTGTGGATTCGTAACACACTCAGCCTCGACCGGATTGCCATCTCGGCTGCATTAGCTCGCGAGGTCGCTGGCCTGCCGCGCTGGCGGCTACTCGACGGGGAGCACTGCGCCGAGTTTGACACCGGCGGAAACCTCAATTCCGTGCTGGGCGCCCTGTAGTTCCGGCCTCAAGACCGGCGGTCCGCAACGGGCGATGTACCGTCTGGGTCGCAGGCCGTCGGGAGTTTGTGTTGCCACTAAGCAGAAATCCACTAAAGAGCGAACGGGGACCAGGGCGAGAAGTATCTGGGCGCCCCGCTACGATCCCTGTGTTCAGTGCCGCCGAACGCGCTACGCCGAGTAAAGGTGCGAATAGCATCGCGCCATGCGGTCTCGGACGTTCGGTTGCGTTGTGCGTGCTGGGAATGTCACTGGCCCTGATCAGTGTCCATGGACTATGCGCGCGGCCCAGCCCGGAAGGTTCTGCCAAGACGGAGTGCTTGTCCATCGCAAGCACGATTCTGGGACGCTCGGTGGGCTATTGCGTCGCTCTCCCTCCCGCCTACGAAGCGTCTAATAAGCGTTACCCGACTCTCTACTTCCTCCACGGCCTCTTCGAAGACGAGCACAGTTGGCTGGACCGGGGGGGTGAACAGATCTGGGAAAATCTTACCGCGCAGGGTGAGCTCAAGAATTTCATTGTTATCCTGCCCGCGGGTGGCCGGACCTTTTACGTCAACTCACAAGACGGCCGCGAACGTTACGAGGATTTCTTCATTCAAGAATTGGTACCCGAAATCGACCGCCAATATCGCACCCTGGCAAATGCCCCGGGGCGGGGGATCAGCGGTGTTTCCATGGGTGGTTACGGCGCCCTGCACCTTGCCATGCGCCATCCTGACGTATTCGGTTCGGCGAGCGCCCATAGCGCCGCCCTGCTCCCCAAATTTCCCAACCCCCTCCCGACCGAGGGCCGGTGGGGTTTTTACGCGCGCGTGCTGCAGGAACCTTTCGGCTCGCCATTGAACGAGGGCTACTTCGATGCTAACAACCCCCTGACCTTGGCCGAGCACCCGGAGAAATTTGCTCGCCTGGCGCTTTACTTCGACTGCGGCGACCATGACCGCTACGGTTTTGAAGAAGGGGCTCAGCTTCTTGACCACATCCTATCCGAGAAAGGCTTCAAGCACACCTATGCCCTTCGCCCGGGCGGCCATGGGTGGGATTACTTGCATCAGTACATGCAATTTTCCCTCAAGTTCCAATCTGAGGTATTTTCTGAGAATCGACAGACCAGCTCGAGGGCTCGCTAAAGGAGACAATGTTATGACCAAGATTGGCCAATTTTTGATCGGATTCGTTGCCGCAATGCTTATCGCTTTGCCGCTGACCGCCGCCAGGCCTCATGGCAACGAGCACGGGAACATCAAAGCTACCATCAACGGCGCTCACATTTCCATTGACTATGGCCGGCGCTCAAGGGCCGGGACATGCTCCGGCAAATCACGCCGGGCGAGTATTGGAGGATTGGCGCCGACGTTCCGACTTCCCTGGACTCCGACAAGGATTTGAAATTCGGCGGAACTATCGTCCCCAAAGGGAGATATACCTTGCGGGCGCACTTCGTTTCGCCCGGGAACTGGACGCTGGTATTTGTAGGCAACCCCGCCGCGCAGCGCCTGCCAGGCGCTAAGCGCCCGGAAGTTCCAATGACGCTCCAGGAAACCGCTGACTCGGTCGAACTGGTAACCATACACCTTGCTGACAAAGGCGGTTCAGGCGTCCTTGAGATCGCTTGGGGGAAAATGCGCCTTACCACTTCATTCACCCCCGCTTAGTTGTCGGTACGGTTTAACCATTCCGCTTTCGAGTCGGAAGCTCCTCAGGCTCTATTCCTCCGGCCGTCGGCTGACGGCCAGAGGGTAGGCCGAACTGAACTCCAACTGGTTCTAGTCCCTTGCCTTTCGGCTTGGCATACGCCGACGACGCAGAACTGCGTTGCTTCGGTCCTGCGTCCAGCCAAAAGGCCTGTCGAGCGCAATGTTGGGCGAATCCATAACCAGAAGAGAAGTATAGAAGTATAATAGTCGGGCGGGATATAGAACTCTAGCCATTTGGCAATGAATTTAACGCGTCTGGTGGAAGCCGGACCACGAGACTTTGAGCTTGTCAGCTGACCCTGCCGCTTTATTCACATACGCTTGGCGATGCCTGAGGGCGACAACAATTGAGGGTACAGTTCTCTTCCTTGCATTTTGCCTTGCCATTCCTGGTTCTTCAGGTGCAGCCGGTCCTGAGTCCGGGGACGAGATGTGGGGCCAGCCTGTGCTGGATATTCGTCTCAATTGGGACGCACGACTGACCCTGAGTGATTTTCCGGGCGACATTTTACAGGAAGTCGGCCAACCCCTCGACCCTTCGAAAGTTGCCGCGAGTCTGAAGAAATTGTACGCCACCGGCCGCTTCACTGAGTTGCGCGCGGAGGCGGAACCCGGGCCTGGAGGCGTTCACTTGATCTTCGTCGGTCGCGCCCAGTACTTTGTTGGAGTCGTCCAGGTGGAGGGCACTCCCAGCGCTTTGGAGCCTCGGGTTTTGCTTACCGCGGCCCGCCTTCGACTGGGCCAGCCCGTCTCGAACGAGATTCTAATTGCGGCCCAGAGGCGTATCGCTGAAATGCTCGCATCCAACGGGTATTACCGGGCGGTCGTCAAATACCGTCTGCTTCCTGATCCGGCCACGGAAGAGGCGGAAGCGATCTTCTCCATTTTTCCAGGCAAGCCTGCTCGCCTGAGTAGCGTGGAATTCCAGGGTCACTCGGGCTTCTCTCCATCCAAGCTGGCAAAAGTCGCCGGGTGGCGCCACGGGACTCAATTGACTTCGGCCCGCCTCGAACGCGGCACATTCAAGCTCCACCAGTTTTTGGAGTCGCACAATCGACTTCAGGCGAACGTAAGTATTTCGAAGCGCGAATTTGACGACAGCCTTAATACTGAAAAGCTGCTGGTCAAAATTGAAAGCGGGCCCTTGTTCCGGGTCCGTGTCAGAGGCCGCGCTTCACCCTCGAAGCTTGAATCCGTCGTTCCGTCGCAGCTTCGGACGCGCTTTGCAGCGGCCCGGATTTCAGCTTCTAAACTCAGATCGCTCCTTCCCTTCTACCGGGATGGCGTTGTAGATGAGACCTCGCTTGCGCAGAGCAGCCGGATCCTGGAGGGCTACTTTCAGGAACGGGGCTACTTTTCAGCCGCGGTGAAGGGGACGCAAGAGTTCCACTCCGACTCTCAGACCCTGGACCTCAGCTTCAGCGTAAGTTTGGGTGCGCGCGGAGAGTTCGACGGCTATGGTTTCGAAGGCAATCGGGCCATTCCTACCGCGGAACTCATGACGGCGATTTCCCATCCCACCCAGGGGATCCTCAGTCGCGTGCCGCAGTACAGCGGCACCCTGTTGGAAAACAAGCTAACCACCCTGACGACGCTCTATCAATCCGGGGGTTATCAGGATGTCCGTATTACATCTCGCGTGGACGATCATTTCCGCAACCAACCCGGCCATCGGTTTGTCACCTTTCATGTGGATGAGGGTTTCCAGACCACGGTGCGCCACCTGACTTTGACTGGAATATCCAGCAGCATGCAGAAGGCTCTCTGGAATTCCCTTTTGACCAAGCCCGCCCGGCCCTATGCGCCCGGGCGGGTGGCGGCTGACCGCGACGCCATCACTGATTATCTTGCCAACCATGGTTACGCCCAGGCTGAAGTAAATTGGCACGCTTCACCCCTGGCCGAACAGCATCATGTTGACTTGGAATTCCAAATCGAGCTGGGAACGCAGGAGCGCATCCGGCGGGTCGTCTTGCTGGGGAATCAGCACACCCGCGCGGGAATCATTCGCCGGGAGCTTGTAATCCGCCCGGGCCAACCCTTGGGCCAGGACAACGTCGCCAACTCGCAAAGCCATCTATATGAGTTGGGCATGTTCAGCCAGGTTCAAATCGCTCCCCAGGATGTGGGCATCTCAGAGACCGGCAAAACCGTTTTGGTGGCGGTCGAAGAAAGCCGGCGGTGGACTCTAGGCTACGGTGGAGGACTGGAGGTCCAGAGGTTGGGAAGCAATAACCCCCAAGGCACTTTCAAAGCCAGCCCGCGCATTTCCCTTAACCTCAACCGGCTGGACGTTGGGGGGCGCGATCAGACCTTTACGCTATGGGGCCGTCTATCCTACCTCGAGACGGGAGCGGGCGCGAGCTATGTGATCCCCAACCTGGCCAATCGGCGTGACTTGAGCTTACACATCAACGGCCTCGTAGACCGCACCCGCGATGTGCTGACCTTTACTGATGACCAGAAAGGCGCCTCGATTTCGGTCGAAAAACGCTACAGTGAAGCCACGGCTATTTCGGCCCGCTACAGCTTCTCTCGCGTCGAGGCTCTCGATCTTACCGGGCGCATTCCGCCGGCGGAGATTAGCCTCCTAAGCAGCCCGACTTGGGTGGGAGGATTCGGCGGCAGTTTCGTAAGCGACCATCGCGACGATCCCCTGGACGCCACGCACGGGTCGTATTCGTTGGCCGACGCGGGGATCATGTCCAAAGGCCTCGGCTCGCAGGCCAATTTCGTTCGGCTTACGGGCCAATTTGCGACTTACTACCCATTGAACTCTCATCTCGTCTTTGCCCGCAATACTCGAATCGGCATGGTCTCTCCTTACGGCAGCCTGGAAAGGGTCCTCACCTCCGAACCCGGCCAGCCCAAGGTATACACCTATACCGATCAGCTTCCATTACCGGAACGGCTATTTATGGGCGGGAGCGATTCACATCGCGGTTTCTCGATCAACCAGGCGGGGCCTCGGGACCCGACCACAGGCTACCCCATCGGCGGCAACGCCCTCTTCTTCAACTCCGTCGAACTTCGCTTGCGACTGGAGCAACAAAAGCTGGGCTTGGTTCTTTTCAACGATACGGGAAACGTGTTCACGACCATCCGGCGCATGCGCTTGCTGAAATTCAGCCAGACCAGCGTGGGGAAGGATGATTCGCTCGATTACGACACAGACGCGGTGGGGGTGGGCCTCCGCTACAAGACGCCTGTCGGGCCCTTGAGCTTTGATGTAGGCTACAATCTGAGCCCGGCGCGGTACAACGTAACGACGAACAACATAACCGCGGTGCAACAACTGTCTCGGTTCCAGTTCTTTTTGAGCGTCGGTCAGAGTTTTTAGGCAGCGGTCGGGACAAGTTTGGAACTAAAACCGCTCCGCCGCCTGGCTTGAGGAGAGGCTATCAAAAGGTGAAGAAATCAACCGCCGTCAACCAGAGCGCAGCGAAGGATCCACGCAGTCGCCTTTGTGCCAGGTCCTTGCGAGGAGCCACCCAGTTGTCTCGCTGGACTCGGATTGACACGGCCTGGACAAACCGGCTTTTCACTTGTACGTTCGCCCTCCTAGCCCTGATTTTGCCTCGACTGTATTCCCGTGCCGAGGTGCTCGACCGCGTGGTGGCTTCGATCGGCGATGTCTCCATTACTCAGAGTGACGTGGAGCACGAATACCGTCTTGAGCGTTTCCTCGACGGGCAGTGGCCGCCTCCCCCCGCCGACTCCCGGACGCTGGACCAGGTTCGCGAACGGCTGACTTATCAGAAGCTCTTGCTTGAAGAGGCAACTCAGGACGCTTCCCGCGATCAGGCGCTCGAAAAGACGGCCAAGGAAGAACTCGAGGGGGTTCGCAAGCGTTTCTCTTCGTCAGGTGATTTCGAGTCTGCTCTCCAATCGTTGCACATGGACGAGAAACAGGCTCTGACCACGCTCCTCGATCAGCAGAGGATCCTGAGGGTCATCGAACAGCGACTTCGGCCCGCTGCGGCGCCGGCCTCGACCGATGTGGAGACGTACTACCGGGATGTGTTCGTGCCCGAATACATGCGGAACCACGCGTCTCCCGCCCCTCCCCTGGCGGATGTGGAAGGTCAGATCCAGGAAATTCTGGTGCAGAAGAAGATTAACGAGCTATTGGCAAGTTGGCTGGAGGAACTAAGACCCGGTCGCGGAGTGCGATTTCATTCTTTCTGATTTAGCTTGGGACTTTCGCGGCTATTACGCCCGCGTTATAGGATCTGGATGTCCAGGCACTTTCGAATCACGATCGCGATTATCGGGACGGTGGTGGGACTTGTCGCCGCCGCACTCGGTATCATGAGCACATCCTGGTTCCGCCGCACTTTGGAACGCCGCCTCATCGTGGCCCTGGAGGACATGACCGGGGGGCGAGTCGAAGTTCGAGAGTTTCGCTTTCACCCCATAGTCCTGCAAGCGATCTTTAACGGTTTTGTTCTCCACGGAAGTGAAATGCCGCAAGACCCGCCCTTCTTTGCAGCGCGTACCGTGGTGCTCCGCCTCAGCCCCACCAACTTGCTGCATCGCGAGGTCCGAATCCTGAGCCTTGACTGGGATGGGGCCGAGTTGCACCTGAAAACCTACCCGGATGGGTCGACGAACTTGCCCAGCCCCGTGGCGAGCCTTAGCGCCGGACAAGTGATGGCGCAGTTGATTGATCTTCGCATCGGAAGAGTAAGCTTGGCGCACTCCACTTTGTTTTGGAACGACAGGGCCATTAACCTCGATCTCGGTGCGAGCGACGTGGCTTTTCTTCTTCATCTGCGGCGCGGAGGGCGCTACGAGGGCAGCCTCGCGGCCTCTTCGGTGACTGCCCGCACGCCCAGTCATTCCCCGCCCCCGCTCGCTTTTTCTGCCCTCTTTACTTTGTCGAAAAATGAGCTCGCCGTTACCTCCTTGAGTTATAAGTCCCGCGGTATTATCGGGCAAGGATCTCTCACTTTTCACCCTGCCCCCGAGCCGGAAGGATACTTTTCCTTCCAGAGCAGCTTCGAAGCGGCGGCTCTCAATCCGCTGCTGAGCTCCCCCGGCTTGCAAAATGGGAATATACGCCTCGAGGGCCAAGGAATCTTGCGCCGCGGCGAACTCTCCGCCCGCGGACGGCTCCAAACCCGTCAATTGATGTTTCGGGATGCCCGGTTCGATTCCGGGCCACTCGACATATCGGCTGAGTATGCATTGAATCGCTCGCAATTGGCCCTTTCAAATCTGAAACTCCTTGGATGGGGAGGCAGTGCGCTGGGGGAAGGTCAAGTCAGCATCAGCGGGCTGACTCCTCAAGCCCAGGTCCGGGTCCGTGTACGGGATATGAACCTCGTTGCCCTGCTCGGCAGCGCCAAAAACCGGCCTCTTCTACTAACCAAGCTTCGTCCTGCCTCGATCCTCGAGGGAGTTGTCGAGCTGAGCTGGGTGGGCGAATTCGAAAAGCTGAAGTCGAATTTCGATGTGCATCTCTCCGCCCCCGCCACTCATTCTGACGGCTCCCTGCCGCTTAGCGGTGACATGCGGGGCGCCTTGCAAATGAACCCCGGTTTTTCCATGAACCTGCAGGATTCAACTCTTCACACCCCCCATTCCACCCTTCACGCAAGAGGGACGCTGGTGGATCGAGCGGGCCAAGGGGAATCCCCTGGCCGCCTCGAGATTCAACTCCAGACTGACCAATTCGAGGAATGGCGTTCCATGTTCGAGGCGCCGCTCGCAACAACCCCGCACCTGCCCCTCACGCTTGCGTCAGCCGCGACACTCGCGGGAGAAATCACGGGCTCGATTAGAAATCCGGAATTGCACGGCTCAGTGCGCCTGGGCAAATTCGAATATCGCGGCTGGATTTGGGACGGCCTTCAGGCGACCCTCGCTCTTGGTGCAAACTCCCTGCAAGTTTCCTCCGGCAAGCTCGCGCATGGGGCGAGTGTGCTGACCGTAGAGGCTTCGACTCAGCTTGAAGACTGGAGGATTACTAAAACTTCGCAAGTCCGGTTTTCCGCACGTGCCCGGCTCACACCTGTAGAGGGCCTTAAAGCGGCGCTCGGCATCGATTACCCCGTCGCCGGCCAGCTTAGCGGACAGGTTGACATGACCGGGACGGCTTCGAGCCTTGAAGGCGTGGGCGCCGTCCGCTTGGAAAACGGCAACTTTGACGGAGAGAATTTCGACTCCTTCTCCGCCAGGATTCGTGTGCGGGAGTCCGCTTGGGATCTGGACTCGATCGGGCTGGTGAAAGGGCACGGCAGGGTGACGGGAAAAGCCCAGATTGAAACTTCAGATCGTTCCCTGATGTGCCAACTCCATGGCGCTGGGTTTTCTCTGGCCGACTTCAAGGGGTTGGCGCACGAATTCCCGGGCCTCACGTCCTCCCACGTGCTCGAAGGTCAAGCGAGCTTTGATCTTCAAGGCAGCGGCACTCCGAACCATTTCCGCTTCCGCTCGAGCGGACTCCTTCAGAACCTGAGTATCGGCGGCGCCGAAGTCGGCGACTTTCATATCCAACTCGATGGCGATGGCCAGAACGTGCAGCTTCATGGGAGCGTCTCCGGACCTTCCGGCATGTTCAGTTTGAGCGGAGATGTCCAGGCCTCCGGCGACTGGCCGCTTCAACTGCAAGGGCAATATGCGTCTTTGCGCTTGGATCCGTGGGCCCGCCTCTTAGGCAATGACACCTTCAGCGCACAAGTCACCGCCAGCGGCTCCTTCACCGCGACAGGCTCGCTTCGTGACGCGTCAAAGCTCGATTTGCACAGTCAGGTCGAGACTTTGGAAGTGAGTTTTCCTTCCCTGAAATGGAGAAACGAAAATCCCATCGAGGTGCGGTACGCCGAGAACCGGCTCTCCGCTCGGCCCTTCCGGATGCAGGGCCCCTCCACCGACCTCGTCATTGACGGCTCTATCGGCCTATCCGGGCCGCCCGCGCTTTCCTTGACCGTACATGGTGTTGCGGACGCCACGATACTGAGCCTCCTTCAGCCGGGTTTGCAGGCGTCGGGACAATCACGAATCAGCCTCAGCGTGTCCGGCCCGCCCGCCAAACCTCAAATGAACGGTGTAATCGAGATCCGGGACGTGGGGCTTGAATATCCTGGCCTGCCTTTGCGCCTCAGCGGCCTGAACGGCGAGATCCAACTGGAAGGTGAAAAGGCCACGGTGAAATCGCTGCGGGCCATCAGTGGCGGCGGAACTGTAACCTTGGAAGGCCTGCTCACCCTCGCCTTGCCGCCTCGTGTTGACATAACCGCGAAACTCGATCAAGTCAGGGTGCACTACCCCGTGGATTTCACCTCCATCCTCAGTGGGACATTGCGTTGGACAGGAACATCGGACCGCTCTCAGTTGCGAGGAGATTTAGCCCTGAGCCAGGTGCTTGCCAGTGGAAGCAGATTCTGGCTTGGCCAGATGATGCAACCCTCCAACCCCTTCCAGAATTCCGGACCGCCCACTGCTTCCACCCTGGCCGATTCCGTCCGCTTGAATATTCGAGTTTCCTCGCCCGCGCCCGTCAGGCTGGAAGTGCAGGATATGCGGCTGACTGCGGACGTTGATGTACGCATGCAAGGCAGCCTGGCAAATCCCGTGGAGCTCGGCGCCGTGCATTTTCTGAACGGGCAAGCCGTGGTGCGGGGGAATCGCTTCAACCTGACGCGAGGCGATCTCAACATGACCAACCCACTTCGCACCCAGGCCACGCTGGATCTTGAAGCTCAGACCCGCGTCCAGCAGTACGACCTGACGGTTGATGTCTCAGGCCCCGTCGGGCGCCTGAAGATGACTTACCGCTCCGATCCGCCGCTCCCCACCGAGGACGTGTTCTCGCTTCTGGCGCTCGGATACGCGCGCCAACAGCAGCAAGCGTCGGCGTCAGGATTAGTCAGCTCTTTCACCGGCGGCAACCCCTTGCAAAGCGTGGGTGAAAGCGCCCTGCTCTCGGAAGCCCTGTCAAACCAGGTCACGGGCCGCATCCAGCACCTCTTCGGCGTGAGCCGCATCAAGATCGACCCGAATGTGGGACTGCCCGGCCTGAGCACTGGCCAGCGCGTGACCGTCGAGCAGCAAGTCACAAAAGATCTGACGCTCACCTATATTACCAATACGGCTTCTTCCCAATATCAGATTATCCAATTTGAATATGCTTTTGGAGATAATATCTCACTTCTGGGGGTTCGCGATCCGAACGGTATCGTGGGCGTCGAACTCAGGTTCCGGCGAAGGTTCAAGTGATGGAGCCGGGTTTGCTGATGCGGGATGAAGGATCCGGCATGTAGGATGCGGGATGCGAAATGTGGCATGTGGATTGTGGAATCTCGAATATTGATTTTGTCATTTGCAATTTGATATAGGCAGTTGAGTTCTCGGTCCCACGGGTTAGGGTTTTAGATTTTGAAATCTGAAATTGGAGATTGGAAATTTGAGATTGGAAATTTGAGATTGAAAAAAGCAATACTCTACATCCGCTCCGGAACTTCAATCCCCATCAGCTCCAGCGCCGCGGTCAGCGTTTGATTCACGAGGTGAACCAGGTACAGGAGAAACTGCTGCCGTTCGGCGTCGGGCTCGCTCAGGATATGGAAGCGGTGGTAGAAATTGTTAAAGCTTGAGCGAGGCGGAAGGCGTATTTTGCGACGCCGGCGGGCTCCTGGCTGGCGATGGTCTGATCGACGACCATTTCGAGTTGCGCGGCCAGCAGGGTCAACTCCCAACAAGCAAGCCCGTCCTGGCTCGCGAAAGACTGCGCTTGAGCACTTCCGGTCCGAGCACTTGGTCGAGGCCTTGTGGATCGAAGTCCGCGTGCGTTTCCTGGAACTTGTTGAAAATGTTTCTGGCGCGGACGACGCTGTACTGCAGGTAAGGTCCGGTCTCGCCCTCGAAAGCGAGAGCTTCCTTGAAGTCGAAAGCGATGATGACACGGCGCGAAAACTTGAGAAGGAAATAGCGCAAGGCGGCCACGGCAATCATGCGGGCGTAGATTTGCTGCTCCTCAGGGTTCTGTGTTATTTGGCGGGAGCGGACTTCCTCGAGCGCCTTGGCGATCAGGGTATCGATCAAATCGTCCGCCTTCACCCCCAGCCCTTTCCGGCCGGAGACTTCCACGTAAGGTCGCTCGCGGTCTTCCGCACTCAGCTCGACTCCCAATTCTTCGGCGCAGCGCGGCGAAAGTCCCACGACTTCGTAGGCGAAGTGGTGGAGGTTGTCTGCCTGCTTGTGGTAGCCCAGCGCATGCAGCGCGGCATTCACGAGGTTTTGAAGATAGGACTGGCGCGTGTCGATCACGGCGTAGGCGCTCGTGGCGTGGCCGTGGAGGGAGTTCGGCTTAGCCATCCTCGCCTGGAGACGGTCACCCCGCCCGCAACGGCTGGTGAAGGCGCCGTCGCGGTCCACCCTCTTCCCAAGGGAGAGGGCTGGGTCACAAAGAGCGGTTCGCCACACCGGGTGGCCGTCCGGGTAGCGATGAAAAAGCGAGTAACCGAAATCCTTTCCCAGCAGGGCAAACTTCCAGAGGTGGTAAGCGATGTCCTTGCCCACGTAGGTGACCGTGCCGTTGGATCGCACGATGATCTTGACGTCCTCTTCGCCCGCTTCCTCATCGCTCTCTCGGCAGCGGGTTCCGCCAGGCTCATGACCCAGCAGCCGGCGTTTTTGCCGGTGTCCTCGTAGCGAATGGCGCCGTTCTTCTTCAGCAGCTCGAAGGCGGACTTCCAGAATTCGCAGACGCAGAATCTCGCTCTCCTGCACCAGGAGATCGTATTGCACGTTGATGCGCAGCATGGTGTCCAGGTGCTTGCGCACGATGGCGGTGGAGATCAAGGTCGGCCATGCGGGCCGGCTCCCCGTGGCCTTCTTCGATCTCCTTCAGGGCCTGCGAGCGAAGGCTGAGAGCCTCGGGATTCTGCCTGGTAGAACTGAAAGACTCTGGCGTAGAGGTCCCAACAGAAATAGTCGAAACGGACGCTCGGGTCCTGGATCAAGTGCTCCACGTCCTCGAGCTTCTTCTTTTCGAGGTGAATGAACCCCACCACCACGTCCGCGACCTGCACGCCCGTGTTGTCGATGTAATTCTGCACCTCCACCTGGTTGCCGCGGAACTTGAGCAGGCGAACGAAGGTGTCGCCCAGAATCGCATTTCGCAGATGCCCGATGTGGGCAGCCTTGTTGGGATTGATGCTGGTGTGCTCAACCAGGACTTTGCCCTGCGAGGGTGGGCTGGGAAGGCTGGCCTGAAGCGCGCCGCGGCAAAAGCGCGGCAGCGGAGCGCGCGCGGTCGAGATGAAAGTTCAGATAACCCGCGCCGGCGGTGCTGACGCGCTCCACTCCTTCGCATGGGCAGAAAGCGTTCCGCGAGCGTCTGCGCGATTTTTCGTGGCGGTTGCCGCAGCCGCTTGGCCAGCTCGAAGCAGGCGGCCAGGGAGAGATCGCCCATTTCGAGCGAGGGCGGGGAGTCGAGCGCAGGCGATTCGACCTCCAGATTAAACACCTCGCGAACCAGTGCCACAAATCTCTGCTGAATCCTCTGCTGGATTTCCAGATACAAAGCCTGCTCCTCAGTTGGGCTGTCGCGACGAGGCCACCTCGCCACTGTTGATGTCTCCGCCGATTGCTAAAACTCCGATTATACCAGACTGAGTTCCAAGGAGGGCTTCGAGCGGATTTCTCACCATTGATTCGGAAGAGCGGGGCTTCAGCCCCGCCCTGAAGTTTCTGCGTTTCGGGTGAAGCATCTGTAGTGTTAATCTGGCGCGGGAAGGGCTCCGCCCGCTGCTCTATGGAAAGGCTCGGCCTTTCCATGGCGTTCTCCGTACTCTTTTCTTTCGAGGAGGCTGCGCCTCCCATCCTTTCATGGTTACGATTTCCCGGGACAATCCGTGGGACCTGGACGAGATCGCGTGGCACAGACCACGATGAGGCCCCGGCGAGGCGCAGCCACGCCGGGTGAGAAAGAGAAGAGGTGGGAGGACGATGGAAAGGCCGAGCCTTTCCACGGAGCAGGCGGCGAAGCCGAAAGAGGTGAGAGCGTTACCAACCGGTCGCCCTATCTTGTCCAGTGATGAACAGGCACAGGTTGTCTTTAATGATGAGCATTGCGAAGACTCAGTCGAGGCGCAGCCTCGACTGAAGTATGATGGTGCGAAGCTGCGGAAAGGCAAGCCTTTCCGCAAGTCACGGGGGCAGAGCCGCACTCTGTGTTCCTGGACGAAGCTCGGGGCGGGAAGGTGCGGCCGGAAGACCGGTGTGGCTTAATCCCGGCCTTCCGGCCCTGAGTTCTCGAGTTAGAAATAGAGTTTGGCAGCAATCATCATATAGCGCGGGTTGCCGCTCTGGCTGGTGATCATCCCGAAATTGGCGTCGGTGATGAGGCCATCCGGAACGCCCGAGTTCATGTGGTTGAACAGATTCTGGGCTTCCATGCGCACCTGGAAGTAGCGTGACTCTTTGCCCAGGTAGAAGTTCTTCATTAAGGAGAAGTCCCACTGGCTGTAGCCGGGGCTGACGAGGCTGCGCAGGGTCCAGGGAACGTTGCCGATCTCAGCCTGTGTGGGAGTGAATTGGCAAAGGCGGAACGATCCCTTGTTCATGTATGGCGTGTAGTTTGCCGTGCCCTTGAGCGAAGCATGCCCGGAGACGTGGTTGTCGTAATTGTAGTTGGTGAAGATGGGACGTTCCGACATGCCGTTGCTGGCTTGTCCGATATCCCACCAGAGGGCGTTGCTTCCCGTGATCGAGAGGGGCACTCCGGAATGGAAAGTGGTAACGCCGGCGGCGACCCACCCGCCCACGACCTTGTCCAGCACTTTGCTGCCGAGCGTCTGGGGTGAGGTGAGGAATTTGTGGCCCCTGCCGAACGGCATGTCAACGCTGTAATTGAACACGAGCTTATTACGGAAATCCGAGGTGGACGCGGAGTAGAGATCCTTACCCCATGGCAGCCCTCCCTGCACGTTGTACCGGGAGCCGGGACTGTTGTAGTCAACGCCGCCACAGTCTTCCATCAGCAGTCCGTAGGTGTAATTGGCCAGGAAACCGAAGCCATGCGCAAAGCGGTGCTCGATCTGGAGGTAGCCGGAGTTGTAGTTTGAGACGCCGATGGGATCGCCGGTAGTGCTGATCTGCTGCCACAGCGGCATGGCCTCATAGACCTGGCCGAGCGGAATCATGGCGCCGCTGCGGGAGCTGCCCGACGGAATAATGCTATTGAAGGGGTTGGGCACGGGAGTTTCGAGGTGCGATCCGAGGTATCCGATCTTATCGTAGGCATCCGGGAGAACGTGGTACCCGTCGCCAACCCAGTTGGGCAGCGCGCGTCCTTCTGAGCCGTTGTAGCCAAATTCGAGCAGCCAGAGGTTGCTGCCCGAGCCCAACTCGCGTTGGATCGAAAATAGCTCGTTGTGTTCGTGCCCGGGGCTGAAGAGGTTGGTCTCGGAGACCCACCAGTTGCCCATGACCGAATTGTTCAGGGCCGTGATGTCGCGAGTGTACGGAACGAAGCCCTCGTTACCGGGCATGGGGTTGTCAAACGAATTCCCATAAACAAGCCCTTCAGACCAGTTGGGCAGAAGGGCGGCATCGCCGTAGCCCAAGTTAAACCGGGCGGAGCCGAGGAAGTAGTTGCCGGTCTTGGTCATCCAAATCAGCCCGTAGCTGGCGCGCAGCACGGTCTTGGGAGAGATCTGGTAAGCAATCCCCAAACGCGGGCCGAAGTGGGAGGGTTCGTTGGGTTCGAGAGTCCGCTGGGAATATTGGGAAGTCCCCATCTCAGCGACCCGGCCATGGATGCCTTTGGTCATCCACATCGGCTCGGGGAGATTCTGGATGCCCGCCGCCGCTTCAACCGCGCCCCAACTCCAGCCGGAGTCGGGTTGGATATTCCAGGTGTAGTTGGGATCCCAGAACGTTTCGCGATTGAAACGCTCCGTACGGGGAGGCTCGTAGTCCCAGCGGATGCCGGCGTTGATGGTCAGCCTCTTGGTCAATTTCAGATCATCCTGGGCATACGCGCCGTGGTAGGTTTGCAGCGAGGCCGGACCGGTATACTGGTCGCCGGCCCCCCAGGTGGGTATGCCCAGCAGGAAGCTGGCGTAGACATCGCCATTAACGGCGGCTGTGGTGGGCGACATGGAAGTGACGTTGGGGTCTGTGGCTTCTGAGAAGTTTCCGCCCGAGAACTCATTGCTGTAGTAGCGCCGATGCTCATAACCGAATTTCAGGGTATGTCGCCCACGTATCTTCTGGAGTGACACGGCCCCCTGGAAGGTGGTGTCCCGAATGTCGTCCACCGAGCCGCCGCCCAGCCCGGACAATCCCGAGATGGCGACGACACGGCCATTGTTCGTGCCCCCTAACAGGTCCTCCACGTTCGACGGCAGATTCCACGAGCTGTCGTCAACTTTTACCGTAGATCCGGTGAAGACGCGGTCGCGGATGGCGCCCAGGCGGAAGGTGACGACGGTGGTTGGGTTGACCACCCAGTTATGGGTGATGCCGGTCGTGTAGGAGGTGGTGAAATTGGTGAACGCCGGCAGCATGCCCAGTGGGGGAGTCGAGGAGATGCCGTAGTCGAATTCGGAAATCGTGAAGTGGGTGGTATTGCTGGAGCTCCAGTTATGGTCCACGCGTCCGGTCCAGGAGTTGGTGTGGGACGGCGAGCTCATACCGTATGTGTAGTCGTTCGTATCGCTGGTGCCCGGGAGCGGCGTCGTATTGGGATTGGGGTAGTGGCTCTGATAGATGACCGCGAGCGGGTTGAAGCGCGTTGGATCGATCTGTTCGTTCGCGAAGGGTTGGCGCTGGACGCCGCCGTTCACGAGCACGCCGGTGCCCGGATCGAAGATCTGCACCGGAACGCCGTGCAGAATGCTTTGCGAGAAATCGCCTTTTGTCTCCGCCACGGTGGGCACGGACATGAGATTCGAATAGCTGCCGCTCGAATGGCGGTCGGCCTCAAAGTTCAGGAAGAAAAAGGTTTTATCTTTGCCGGAATAAATTTTCGGTATAGCGACGGGGCCGCCGAAGGTGAAGCCGAACACGTTGTCGTGGAATGGCGCTTTCGGCACTCCCAAGCGGTTGGAATTCCAGTCGGCCGCGTTGAGCGCATCGTTCTTGAAGAACTCATATCCCTCGCCGTGGAAATCGTTGGTGCCTCCGCGGGTGCTCAGAACTACGGCCCCGCCGGACAGCCGTCCATATTCAGCCGACAGCCCGTTGGTGATGACCTTGAACTCTCCCAGCGCCTCTTTGGAAGGCATGGAAGACGGGATGTCGTGGTAATAGCCCGTGGTGACCGCCTGGCCGTCCAGATAGTATTCGGCCTGATTGGTGCGGCCGCCGTTGATGCGGAAGTCGCTTCCCCAACTGGTTTCGGTACTAGCGCCGTTCACGTTGGGAGCCAGTTGCGCAAAAGCCAGGGGGTCGCGATTGTATTGCGGCAGTTCCATGATGCGCCGGTTGTCGATAACCAGGCCCTCCTGCGCGTCGCTCGTGCGCAGCACCGGGGCCTCGGCGGTGACTTGCACCGATTGACTCAGCGAACCCACCCTGAGCTCGAAGTTCTGCTCGATGGCGTCCTGCACGTGAAATGTCAGTCCCGTCTTCACAATCTCTGCAAATCCTCGTTTTTGGATCATGATGCGATAAGAGCCTGGAATAAGATCCGAAACAACGTACAGGCCTTGCGAGTTGCTTTCTGTCTTCAAGGTCGCGTTCGTATCAACATTCATGACTTCGACACTAGCCCCAGCCACGACCCGGCCCTGCTGATCGGTAATCCGGCCGGACAACGTGGCGGTCTGGTTCTGGCTGAAAGCCGTTCCAGCCAGTATTATGATTGCCCAAAAAACAGCCCAAAACCTCGCCATTCGATGCACGATTGCCTCCCTTCACTACTTATATGCAAACAGCTAGCGCTTCTCCGCGCTGCCAGAGACTTTCTTCGTTAGTAAATGCTCCCAAAGACATCGTTTTGTCCCAAGGCTCTGGAATTTATTTGCAAAATTAGAGTTTTCCTTCGGAATCCATGAGGGGAGAGTGAAGCCGATGACAACCACTCATGCCGCTCGCGGCGCCCGGAACCCCCTGTCATTCCGAGCGGAGCGTGGAATCTCGCCCTGATCCTTGTTCAGTGAGCACTCGACTCAGGGCAAGATTCCACGCTCCGCTCGGAATGACAAGCAATTTCAAAGCAGGGCCGGCGATCGTCAGGGATGGTTTGCCTTCGTGTTCAGGAAGGCGTAGAGGAGTTTTTGTCCGGTAGGATGTTTGGCGGCACGCGTGGAGGGTTCGACGCTCACAAAGACCGCATTGATTTCACTCAGGACTTCCGGGTCGTCAACTTTCAACACCCACCGCCGCTGGGCGGCGTCGTCAACATAAAATAGCCCCAATGCCTTGACAGATTGTCGCGCATTCGAGCACGCTCCCCAACCCACGAATGAAACCTTGGCACTTGTAGCCCTCGTGTGCGCTAAATCGAACGCATAGAATATTAAGGACTTGCCCTCTGTGTAAAAGACGCGCCCGAACGCTTTGGTATCCTTCCCTTCGCCATCCGCGTCGTGGATATCGACGATGTGGAGCGTCCGCGCACCCATCAGCTCACGCACGTCGCGGTCGGCAGAGAGCAAACGATTCTCACGGTCCAGCAAGTCGTTCTGCGCCTTCAATTCGGAGGCCAGCTTGTTGATCTCAATGTCCCGGGCCCCCAGGGTGGCCTTGTCGTTGTTCGCGAGAAGGCGTACGCGCTCGAGTTCGTCAGCCACCTGACCGGCGCGTTGAGCCTGTTGCTGCAATCGAGTGTTGAGCGCCTTCTGTTCTGCCTCCGAAAGGGTCAAATTCCGTACCTCTGACTTGGCTTGATCCAACCGAAGTTGAAGGTCAGCAAGTCGTTCCAATGTGGCTGACCGGTCGCGCTGCTCGGCGGCCATCTCGTTGTTCAATTCCAGGAATTTCCTGTCTGTCGCTTCCTGCTCCACTTTTACCGAGTTCAATTCCACCTGGAGTTGGCCGTTCATCTGTTGCAATTCAGCGTTTCGCGCCTGGAGATCGTCGAGCTTGGCGATGGTGTCGTTCTGGCGGCTTTTCCAGTGATAATTCCCAAACCCCATGAGAACAATCAGGATCGCCACGGCCGTTTCAAGAAGATACCGTGGCTTCCATACGGGATATTGGGCGCCCGCGCCTGGGGATTTCTTGCTCTCTATGGCGCTCGAAAACTGGAGACCTGCGGCCCTGGCCCTGGCCAGGAAGCGGCTTCGGTGCCGGCTCTTGTGCTGCAAATCCGGAATGAGGACCGGCTTCTCGAGCCCCTTTCCCTTCGCCAGGAGCGACCTTTCGTAGGCCTCGCGGCAAGGTTCACACTCCATGATGTGGCTGAGCAGGCTTCCCAAATCTTCCGGGGAGGCCTGCGACTCAGTCGCCTCCTCACAGAGACTTCTGTAGTGGTCATGATCCGACATAGGGTGACTCTTTTTCGGGGCGATCTTCCGCCGGTGATGAAGCAATCTGTTCCGTCATGAAGAGCCGGAGCTTCTGCAGCCCCCGGTAATAATGGTGCCGGACGTTGGCAAGGGTCGCGCCCAACCGCTGCGCGATCTCCGCCATGCTCCGCCCTTCAAAAAAGACCAGACGCAAGGTTGTCCGCTGATCTGCCGTAAGAGCCTCCAACCCTTCTTCCAGCATTCGGCTCAACTCGAAACTGTTCCAGCCGTTCCGCCGGGCGCCGCCGGAGTTTTGGGCGTTGTCCCACGCGGTTTCATTGCTTACTTCAGGATTGTAGAACCCCCGCAGTTTGAGCTGGCGGCGGCGATCGAGGCTACGGTGATAGGCATAGCGAATGAGCCACGCCTTGGCCTTGCCCTTCGACCGGTCAAATAAACCTGCGACTCGGTAAATTTCCAGAAAGACCGTCTGCAAGACGTCTTCCGCCTCGTCGGGATCGCGCAGCACGGTTGCGGCGATCCCCAGCACCAGGCCGTAATAGCGGTCAAACAATATTGCCAGGGAATCGTGGCTGCCTGCGGCCAGTTTTTCGACGAGGTCTTCGTCGGACAGCGCATTTAGACAGGCGTATGAGACGTTCGCATTCGCGACCGACTCTCGGGAGCGATGGTCCATTCCACCCTCCATGGCAGGGCGCCGTCCCGGCCCGCAATTTCACTTTCGGCGGAGAAAGCTTTTTATGCGCGAGAACATAACACAAGCTCATAATACTGGCAACAACAAATAAACACTAAAAAGCAAATGCACGAAAAACCAATACCACACAAACAAACGCGCCGGCGGACAGATGGACGTATTGTCCGGGCGGGATTCCGCACGGGAGTTGCCCCTTGACGAACTGTGCTCACAAGTATAGGCTAGACTAGGAAGATGAGCTTTCAGACCAAAAGCGCCGGGCACCGCGGAAGACCTGCCAGTCGTCCCCTCAGAACGCCGTTATGTCAATCCACACACGAGTCCGCCAACCACCGCGAGATTTAAAATCACGGAACAAAGCCAGAATGTATATGAAAACAAAGGAGCGGCGCCGGGAAAGAGCTTTCATGCCAAGAGCCTCAGGACACTGCGCCAGGCGTCTCTTCAGAACTCCAATACGTCACCCCAGTCGCGATTCCGCTGGCCGCCGCGAATTCCAAACTTACGGAACAAAGCCAGAATGTATATGAAAACAAAGGAGCGCGCTGCAAAAACAGCTTACGTCGAGACACCGCGGCGGAGGACCCTGCCAGTGGTCTTTCGCAACAGCCAACATCTCACTTCACCGGCGACCCGCCAACCGCCAGGGAGCAGAACTCACGGAACAAAGCCAGAATGTGTATGAAAATAAAGGACCGGCGCTTGCGCGGGAATGACGTGACGATCAGATGTAGTTATCGACGGGAGTGGCAAAACGCCGCATATTGTGCGACACTGGCCCGGATTCTTCGGAGGAATAATGACAAACTCGCTATCCACTTGCCTCGTGTTATGCCTCGCGGCTGCCGGCATGGTCGCGCGCGCGGCGTCCGAGCCGGAGTCCAGAATCAACCTGAAGGAAGGCTGGGCCATTCAGTCTTCCGCCCAGGTCGCGGACACGGGAGACGCGCTTTCGACGGCCGGCTACACGCCTAAGCAGTGGTACCCCACGACGCTGCCGAGCACGGTGTTCGCGACGCTGGTGGCAAACCACGTTTACCCTGATCCCTACTTTGGCATGAACCTGCGCTCGGTCCCCGGTGTAGCTTATCCGATGGGCCACAACTTCTCAGCGCTGGAGATGCCCGAGGACAGCCCCTTCCGGCGCTCCTGGTGGTACCGCACGGAGTTCACGCTGCCCAAGCTCGAGCGCGGCCAACACATCTGGCTGCACTTCGATGGCATCAATTACCGGGCCAACATCTGGCTGAACGGCCACGAGCTTGCGAAATCCGACGAGATGGTGGGAATGTGGCGGCTCTTCGAGTTCGACGCGACCGAAGCCGCCCGGCCCGGCCAGACGAACGCGCTGGCTGTGGAGGTGTTCCCGCCGCATTCGAACGACCTCTCCATTACCTGGGTTGACTGGAATCCTGCCCCGCCCGACAAGGACATGGGCATCTGGCGCGGGGTTTACGTGACCACGAGCGGGTCGGTGGCGCTCCGCTACCCCCGCGTGAGCACGCACTTCGACCTGCCATCGCTTGCGACCGCTCACCTGACCGTAATCGCCGAAGCGCGCAACGCCGGCGCGAATGCCGTGAAGGGAACGCTCGCGGGCCGCATTGACAACGTCGAGTTCTCGCAGGCAGTAGAGCTCGCGCCGCACGAAACCAAGGTGATCACGTTCACGCCCGACCGTTTCCGCCGCCTCAACTTTTCGAAGCCTCGTGTCTGGTGGCCGGCCAGGCTGGGCGGGCAGAACCTCTACCGCCTGGACCTCGAATTCAAGGTGGGTGGCAAGGTTTCCGACCGGCTCAGCCGGAATCTCGGCATCCGCGAAGTCACCTCGGAGCTTACCGGCCAGGGCTTTCGCCTCTTCAAGATCAACGGCAAAAACATTCTGATCCGAGGCGGCGGCTGGTGTCCGGACATGATGTTGCGGCCGTCGCCCGAGCGCGACGAAGCGCAACTTCGATATGTTCTGGGAATGAACCTCAACACCATCCGCTTCGAAGGCAAACTCGAATCGGAAGAGTTCCTGAGCCTGTGCGACCGGTACGGCGTGCTGGTTCTGGCCGGGTGGTGCTGCTGCGACCACTGGGAGCGCTGGAAGAACTGGAAGGAGGAGGACTACAGCGTCAGCGCGGAATCCCTGCGTGACCAGCTTCGCCGCCTCGCTGCGCACGCCTGTGTGTTCGACTGGCTCTACGGCAGCGACAACCCGCCGCCGCCGAAAGTGGAGGACATTTACCTGAAGGTGATCCACGAGACCCAGTGGCCGAACCCTTACCAATCGTCGGCGACAGCCAAGCACACGCCGGGCCTGGGCGCGACCGGAGTGAAGATGAGCGGGCCGTACGATTACGTGCCGCCGGATTATTGGCTCGAGGACACGAAGAACGGCGGCGGCCACGGCTTCAACACTGAGACCAGCCCCGGCGCGGCTGTTCCGCCCGTCGCAAGCCTGCGCAAGATGCTCCCGGCCGACCACCTTTGGCCGATCGATAATTTCTGGGACATGCATGCCGGCGGCGGCCAGTTCAAAAACTTGAACGTCTTCACCAAGGCGCTCGAAGAGCCGTTATGGCAAGGCCGATACGCTCGACGACTACGCCGAGAAGGCGCAATTGATGACCTACGAAGGCGAGCGCGCCATGTTCGAAGCTTACGGGCGGAACAAGTACACATCGACAGGCGTGATCCAGTGGATGCTCAACAACGCCTGGCCGTCGCTGATCTGGCACCTTTTCGATTATTACCTGCGTCCGGCGGGCGGGTACTTCGGCGCGCAAAAAGCCTGCGAGCCGCTGCACGTACAGTATTCCTACGACGATCGCTCGGTAGCGGTGGTGAATTCTCTTTACCAGGCGTTCCAGAACCTCAAAGTTACGGCTAAGGTATACAACCTCGACCTCACGCCGAAATTCTCGCGTGAGGCCAGCCTCGATGCCGCGCCCGACAGCTCAAACCGCGTCTTCCAGATTCCCGAAGGCCTGGACCTCTCGACGACTTATTTTATCGACCTGCGCCTCGAGGATTCCTCCGGCAAGCTCGTGAGCACGAATTTCTACTGGCTCTCCACCAAGCCCGACGTTCTAAAATGGGCGGACACCACCTGGTACTATACGCCTGTCGAGTCTTACGCCGATCTTACGGCGCTCAAGGACCTGCCGCGCACGGACGTCAAGGTGACGGGTAGGGTGGAGCGCCGGGGCGACTCGCAGGTGACGCGAGTGAGGGTTGAGAATCCGGGCTCGCACCTGGCGTTCTTCGTCCATTTGCAAGTCACCAAGGGACAAGGCGGAGACGAAGTCCTCCCCGTTCTTTGGGACAGCAACTATTTTTCGTTGCTGCCCGGCGAGAGCCGCGAAATTACCGCGACCTACCTTGGCGCCGACGCGCTGGGGTCGAACCCGGTGGTTGGAGTTGATGGGTGGAATGTGTCGCCGGGCTCTGCGGTGCTCGAGATGCGATGATACAAGCTGAGTAAGGCTCATCGGTCTATGTCGGGTTAGGGCTTGCCCTACCTTGCACAACGGAGACGGCAAGCCGCAGGCCTGTCCAAATTAGCTGCTCGGTTGGGAGTCGCGAGCGGCTTCGCCGCCCTGACTTGCGGAAAGCCTGCGGCTTTCCGGCCCATTCCGCGCGCTTCATACTCCTCCGCTCTGGCTGGGAGGCTAAGCCTCCTAGCCAGAGCGGAGGAAATTGTACATTTCGGGTGTTCTGCGGAAATGCGGAGCCTTTCCGCAAGTCAGGCGGCAGAGCCGCAGGTTCTCGCCTTTATTACCGAACCCAATTTGTACGGGCTTGGACAAGCCGCCCCCCCTACGACGGAATCGGCAAATCGCGAACCACGCGGAAGGTGTCGCGGGCGATGAGCAGCTCCTCGTTGGTGGGGATAACGAAGATGCGAATGCGGCTGGAAGCGGTGGAAATTTCGTTAGCCTTGCCCACCGCATCCTGATTGCGCCCCGGATCGATTTCGTATCCAAGCTCCGTGAGGCCCTGGCAAGTCTTCTCCCGCACCAGGGCGGCGTTCTCGCCGATGCCGCCCGTAAACACCAGGCCGTCAACGTGGCCCAAAGCGGCCGTATAGGCGCCGATGTACTTCCGCAGGCGGTAGCAGAACGCCTCGATGGCGGTTTCAGCCTGCTTATCCCCCTTTGCTGCGGACTCGATCAGTTCCCGCATGTCGTTCGAGTCCCCCGAAATGCCGTAGAGCCCGCTGAATCTGTTTAGAAGTGTGGACATGTCGTGAATGGTTAATTCATCTTTTGACATTAAGTAGAGTATGATCGCCGGGTCAAGGTCTCCGCAGCGCGTGCCCATCAGAAGGCCTTCGAGAGGGGTGAATCCCATCGAGGTATCAATGGATTTGCCCTTCTCGATCGCCGTAATCGAGCAGCCGTTGCCCAGGTGGGCGGTGATCAGGTTCGCTTCGTCCTTTTTCATGCCCAGCATCTCGCGGCAACGGAAGGCGACATAGCGGTGCGATGGACTGTGGAAACCGTAACGCCGAATGCGGTAGCGGCGATAATAGGAATAAGGCAGTCCGTACAGGTAAGCCTTGGCAGGCAGGGTGTGGTGGAACGCCGTGTCAAACACGGCGACTTGCGGAACCTGGGGGAACACCTTCCGGGCCGTAAGATAGCCCCGCAGGTTGTGGGGATTGTGAAGCGGAGCCAGTTCGCTGCATTGCTCGATCACCTTCACCACTTCATCGTCAATCATGACCGAAGCCGAAAAGCGCTCGCCGCCATGAACCACGCGATGTCCCACGGCTTCGATCTGGGAAATGTCGCCCAGCGCCTTGGCTTCCTTGAGGGCTTGAATAGAGCGCGTCAGGGCCGTCTGGTGGTCGAGCATCTCTTCCGTAATGTTCTGGGCCGGATTAGGCGGCACGGTCAAATGCAACACCGCCTCGTCCGTGCCGATCTTCTCCACGCTGCCTTTGGCAATCGAGCGGTCGGCGTCGGCTTCGATCAGTTTTACGTCGGTCTCGATCAATTGGAACTTGATGGATGAACTGCCGCAGTTGAGCACCAGGATCTTCATCACTCACTCCTTGTCACCTTAGGTTGACTTCAGAATGACACCAGATTGCCGCGCTCATCAACCAGATTAAGAAACCCGAGTCATCACCGAGTGGCGCTGCACTGAAAATGACTCCTCTCCTCACGTGGGCGGCGCCGACATTGCTTTCTATGTCGGCGACACATGGCGCAGACATAAAGGGCAATGTCTGCGCCACCCCCAGCCCATTTTCACGGTTTCTGGGTGCCCGTCAGCCGACGGGCATGAGCGCTGCCCTCGCCACGGTGAGGCCACAACCGGCAATCGCCAATCAACCCTCGGCAATCTATAATGGAGGCCGTGACAGCCCTGCGCAAGATTCTCATCGTGCATCAGAACTGGCAACCACCCGGCGGCTCGAACGCCGTGGCCGCCTGGATTTTGGAAGCTCTGAAGCGTGACTACGATCTCACGCTGCTTGCCTGGAAGCGCGTCGATACTGAGGAAATTAACCATTATTACGGGACATCGTTACGGCCAACGGAATTCACGGTCATTTACCCCAACCGGTTGCTGCGGGCGTTTTTCAAACTCGATCCGGGCCCGGGAAGCCTCCAGCCCACTGCTTACCTGATGCGCGCCTGCCGGAGAATTCGCGACCAGTACGACCTGGTGATGGGCGCGGCGGTGGAGGAGTTGGACCTGGGCGGGCCAGGCTTGCTTTATGTCCACTACCCCGAGCTCAGCCGGTTCTGGCCGAGGTATCGCGACTGCGGAGGCAAGCCGCTGGCCGCGAAGCTTCTCCAACTGCTGAAGGGTGAGACGCGTCCCTGGATGTTTCTCGCGGACTACTCCCTGGCGCGGCTGAAGGAGAACACGATTGTCGCCAACTCGGACTGGACTGGCTCGCTGTTTGAACGAACCTACGGAGTGAAGGCGCAAACGCTCTATCCGCCCGTGCCGGTTGCGGTGGGGGAACGCACGTGGAGCCGGCGGCCCAACTGGTTCCTCGCTTCGGGCCGATTCAGTCCCCGGAAGCGTTTGGATTGGATTATCGCGACGCTGAGCCGCGTGCGGAAAGTGCAGCCCGACCTGAGGCTGCACCTGGTTGGCACCCAAGTCCAGGTGGGAGACGGGCCGGAACATTACCGGAATCTTCGCCGCCTGGTGGACGCCAACTCGAGCTGGGTGACCTTGCACGAGGACCTTTCCCGCCAGGACCTTTCCCGGCTCAGCGGCCAGATTCGCTACGGTATACACGCGCAAATCGACGAGCACTTCGGGATTGCGCCCGCGGAGATTCTGCTGGGCGGGGGCATTCCTTTCGTACACGCGAGCGGCGGCCAAGTGGAAATCTCAGGTCACAACGCGCGGCTCTGCTTCACCACGCAAGAGGACGCGGTAGAGAAAATCACAGCGGTTATGAGGGACGAATGCGCTCAGGAGGCCGTTCTCGAATCCCTGGCGCCTCGCAAACGGCTGTTCACAACTGAGCGCTTCGTGGAGGGAATTCGGGAAGTTGTGCGTATCCGGTTGGGCGGCCGGATGCCCGTCAACGGACGGGCATGAGCGACTGCCATGAATATAGGCCGACGCAGCACCAGTGGATCCCCGCTTTCGCGGGGATGACCCATGAGTTGTCATTCCCGCGAAAGCGGGAATCCAGGCCTTTTCAAGCACAGTGCCTAGCTAATGCTCATCAAGGGCAGCCACGCGGCTGTCAATACTCAGGATGACAAACATCGAATCTCATTCTCTCAGGCACGGGACCACCAGACATACTTCGCTTTGTTGATGAGCGCGTTGGCCAACTCTGCCGTTTCGCCGGCCTGAATCGCGCGGCGCAAAAAGCGCAGCCTGTGCCGCCACCGCCGCCACCGGTAGCCGGGAATGTGGATGGCGGCCGGCGGGGCCCGGATCGAGCCCGTAGGTCTTGATCGCGCGCGCTAACCAGGGAAATATTTGATGCTCTTCGAGGACGCGGCGGCGTGCGACTTCCAGAGCCGGAAGCCGCCGCTCCCATTCGTTGCTGTCGAGCAGTTCCTCAAGCGTGGCGCGAACTGCGGAAGGCTTTTCCGCGTCGATCCGAATGAAGGAGTCTCCCGGAAAGTATTCCTCAAGATTCGTACAGCCGAAATAGAGGGGAATTGTCCAAGCCAGGAAGCAGTCAGCTACCTTTTCAGACCAAAGATACTGCCCGACAGAATTCTCAATGGCCAAGGCGAATCGGTAGGGCGCAAGCGCCTCCCATTTGCGCGGCAGGGGGCGGACTCCGCGGCCGAAGTGATCGACGAGATCCGGCGCCTGCTCGAGCAGATATTGCCGCAGCGCATTGCGCCGCCGGTGTGCGGGCAAGAAGGTCAGATTGCTTGCGACCCATGATGCGCCTCGGGTCTTCACAGGGAGGGGAGCAGTCGTGAGTTCGTCATAGCCCAGACCGACCAGCCAGGGCAGGACAGGATGCGAGGGGATATATTTGGGATCCCGAGATGGAACATGATGAGTGAAGACCCGCGCGTAGGGTTCATGCCCCTCGATCAGCCAGTCAAACAGGCCGGGCACATAGGGCTCCTGCATGATGGCCCAGACATTGCCCGGCGCACATCGTGCGGTCACGGGATCAAGCTTGCGGTTGTTCAACATCACGAGGAGGTCGCACTCTTCAACAGGGCTGGTGGTGAATTGGATGCCGTCCCACACGCCAGCCCCGCCGGGGGTCTGCCGCAGGAGACCCGAACTATCCCAATCGGAAACGATTCGAACCAGCATGGGCCTCATTGGATGCTCCCCTGGTGGAGGTCACGATGCAATGAGGTCAGTCGCCCTGCAATGGGAGGCCAGTCGTAGCGCTGTTCGACCAGGCGGCGGGCGTTGGCAATAAGCTGGGCGCGCAAACCATCGTCGCGCAACAACCGGACAGTACAATCCGCAAACTCAGATGGATCGTCGGCGATGAGGAGGTGCACGCCGTGGCAGACGTCGAGCCCCGCGCAGCCCACTCGGGTCGAAACCACCGCCCTGCCCAGGGCCATCGCTTCGAGTATCTTCAAACGCGTTCCTCCGCCGGCCCGCAAGGGGACCACGATGACTTTGGCAAGGCGGTAATAAGGAAGGATGTCCTCGACCCAACCCGTCACTTCGATTCCGGGTTCGCTTGCCAGCGCCTTTACTCGTTTGGAGGGCGCGTGGCCCACGACCCACAGTTTGATATCAGGAACCGAGGCTCTGACATTGGGCAGAATGGACCGGGCCAGAAACATCGCCCCGTCTTCGTTGGGAGGGTAGCCCATCACACCGGCAAACAGCAGGCCGGAACCGTTAGGGGATTCCGGCAGAAGTTGCAGTTGGGCGCAATCCACGCCGTTTTCGATGACCACCGCCCGAACGCCTGGCAAGGCTCCCTCGACCAACTCCCGGTCCTCCTTGGATACGACGACGCAGCAATCGTACCGTGGAATGTAGTGCCGCTCGGAGTTGCGCATGGCCAGCGCTTTCAGGCGGTACTCGGCGCGTGCGGCGACGCCCAGATCAAGGTCTGCCATCTGGCGGTACTGGTCGAAACAGACATTGTGGAGCGAGAGGACAGTGCGGCAGGCCGCTTGGCGGGGCACGGCGTTGAGGTACGGCGCCAGCAGCGAGTGCTCAACCTGGAAAATATCAATCTTCTCTCGCGCGATAATACTCTGGAGATGATTAACGACCAGGGCAAAGTGGTAAGGGAAGGCCGCGATAGGGCGCCGCGTAAGGCCCGTGCGGAAGAAGTTCATAAGTGTGCCTGGTTTCAGCAGGGGGGGAAGGACGAAGGTCCCGATCGACTTGCAATAATCCTTGAGCGGCGCCGCGTCTGTGGGGGAGCCGGGAAAGATCAAGCTGAACAGATGAATCGATGAAGTGCGTGCCGCCTCACGAATGAGGCAAAAATCCCGGATGCGAGCGCCTGCATCCGGCGGGTAAGGCAAGCCGAAGGTCAACCAGAGCACATTCATGTTTTCGACAAATCGTGGAGGGCGCCGCGCCAACGGTCGCGAAGGTGGCTGCCCACGCCTAACACGAGGCCCAGTCCGCTATAGAGGTAGCTGAACCAGCTCATCAGGCAACTTTGGGCGGCGAAAAGAAACCCGCGCTCCTGGTAGGTCAATGCCAGAAAACGGGAATTTACCGCCACAAACAGCAGTGGCAGGGCCGCGAGAAGCAGCCGGAGCCGCTCAAAATAACACAGCGCCGGCGAAATCAAGATGAGGAACGACAGTGGCACACTCACCAGATTGTTCCACTGCAGGTTGAGATCTCTGCGCACCACGCGAGTTTCGAGCATCAGCTTCGTCCAGGGAATCGCCCTGCCGACGAGGTCGCTCCTGACCAGGCTTTGAAGCGTGTAAGGTTTGCAGTGCGTCATCTGAAGTTCTTTGAGCAGCAGGATGCGATGCCCTCCCAAATGAAGGCGGTGGCCGAACTCGATGTCTTCCAGAAATCGCCAGCGCTGATTGAATCCCCCCAGGCTGAAAAAGACCTCCCGGCGCACCGCCCCGAAGCCGCTGCAGAAGGTCACCGCTTCCGGGTTCGAGGTCTGGTGGGTATAGTGGTGTACCAAGTTCTTGTAATGAGAGAAGAAGCCGCCGGAAGCGCATTCCTTCGTGTAGGAGCCGAACAGGGCATCGATATCGGCCCGCTCCTTCGAGCGCCCGCACGATCATCCCCAAGGTTTCAGTGCGAACCAGGATGTCGGCATCGAGGAAGAAGAGGATGCGTCCGCGGGATTCTCCGGCGCCGAGGTTGCGAGCCGCAGCCGCGCCCAGGTTCTGCGGCAGCCGCAGCAGCTTGCAGGGAAACGACGCTGCTAATGCCGAAGTTCCATCCACTGAGCCGTCATCAACGACCACCACTTCGAAATCCGAGAAGGCAGAGCGGTAGACGGACTTGAGACAAGCGCGTAGCGTGGCTGCCCCGTTGCACACCGGGATAACCACCGAAATCGCAGGCTGGCGGCCTTCACTAGTCCCCGGCATGCCGCCCCTGTCCTCGTCCAGGCGATGACGCCCCGGCGGGCGAAAGTTGAGGCTTCCTGATGCGAAGCCGGTTGACGAGGCGAATGCCGAGCTTGTGGCGAACCCCCTCGGTGCCGTCCAGCAACCGCTGGTAGCCCCACCAGCGCCGGGAGTGGTAATAGTAAAGGACCGAGTTGACGAACTCCTCGCGCTGCAACACTCGCTGGTCGCGCATGCGCAAGGCCCAATCAAGATCCTCCGAGTAGCTGACATCCGGAAAGCGAAACAGGACGGCGATCGCCCGGCGAATGGGATTCAAATGCGTGGGAGGCCGATAGTAAGTGTGTTTGCGGCTGAACATGTCGGAGTACCGCACCGAGTGCACGAACTCGCACGGGTGAGTTCCGCGAAACGTGATGACGCCGCGGATTCCGAGGCAATCCACCTCCGGCCGCCGCGACAGGGCGCCACAAATTAATTCGATATAACGTTCACTGACCTCGTCATCGTCGTCGATGAAGGCTACGAATTCGCCCCTCGACCGCTCCAGCAAGTGGTTTCGCTTGTGGCCGATCGAACTCCCGCCCGCGTCCGGGTAAGAGAGAATCTCGACGTCCGAACTTCGTCCCGCATTTCGAATCTGGAGTTGCAGTCCCCCGACCAGGCGAGAATACTGGCTGCTGCGGCACTCCAGGGTTGGGATGAGCAGGCTGAGCTGCATAGACCGGTTGATTATAACACTGGGGAACGAGTAAACTTCGACGAGCTATGAATCAGGTGACGGTTTCCTTCTGCCGGATGAGCGAATGAGCCTGCTTTACCGCCATCTGCGGAAACATGCACGTTTGGTCTTTCTGGCGCTCGCCTGCGCCGGTGCAAATCAATTGTTCCTGCTGCTGGATCCCCTCATCCTGCGCCGGATCATTGATGGGTATGCGCTGCAAGCGAGACGCTGGGACGCGGCAGGTTTCTTCCGCCACGTCGGCCTGTTGCTGGCGGCTGCGATCGCCGCCATGTTCCTGGCTTGGCTGGCCCGGAACTACCAGATTGATTTCGTCAACCGGGTAGCACGGTATGCGGGAATGGGAATCTACAGCGAGGGCATTGGACACTCGCTGGGAATGCCTTACTCCGCTTTCGAGGACCGGCGCAGCGGCGAGATCATGAGCACGCTCCAAGCGGCCCGCCACGCGGTTGAAACGTTCATTGTATCGTCCGTCAACTCGGTCTTCAGCTCGCTCATTGCAACCGCTTTCCTGATTGTTTACGCCGCCCGCATACACTGGATTCTCGTACCGGCCTATCTGGTGGCCCTGCCTTGCGTGTTCTTCGCAAGTGTGGTGCTCAGCCGGAAGGTGCGCGCCATTCAAGTTACGATCGTCCGGGAGGCGACCCGCCTGGCAGGGTCAGCCACCGAATCGCTGCGCAACATTGAGTTGGTCAAAAGCCTGGGCTTGGCGGGCCGGGAAGTGTGGCGACTGGGTCAGCGGGGAGATGCGATTCTCGAACTCGAGCTGACCAAAGTGCGTTACATGCGCCACCTCAGCTTCTTTCACGGAGCGGTGGTGAACCTGGTCCGGTTCGGGCTGCTCCTGCTTATGCTATATCTGGTTTTCAGGCAGCAGATCACCATCGGGCAGTTCTTCGCGCTATTCCTTTACTCCTCCATGCTCTTCACTCCCATGCAGGAGATGGGTGGAATCCTGAACCTTTACGCAGAGACTGAGGCCTCGCTCAATAATGTGCGGACCATTCTCGCCACGCCTCAGGAACTGCGTCCTGCCTCGCCCGTCGCGGTCGGCCCCGTCAAAACCCTGGAATTCAAGCAGGTGATGTTCCAGCACAATGGAAACCCGCGGCCGGCTTTGCAGGATGTATCGTTCCGGGTATCGCGAGGGGAAACCATAGCTTTCGCGGGCACTTCGGGGGCGGGCAAGACAACGATCGTCAAGCTGCTCCTCGGGTTGTATAAGCCTGGCTCGGGCGCAATTACGTATAACGGCGTGCCGGCTTCCTCGCTCGATCTTGACCGCATTCGCGAACGGATCGGGCTGGTAACCCAGGATTCGCAACTATTTTCCGGTTCCTTGCGGGATAACCTGCTGTTCTCCCACCCGGAGGCGACCGACGGGGAATGCCTTGAGGCGCTGCGGCAGGCGGCAGCCTCCGAATTACTCCTGCGCGCTTCCCGGAGCCTGGACGCTGTCATCGGCGAGG
This sequence comes from uncultured Acidobacteriota bacterium, assembly GCA_963770415.1. Lineage (GTDB taxonomy): Bacteria > Acidobacteriota > Terriglobia > UBA7540 > UBA7540 > CAVROP01. The sequence continues at coordinate 25,361 of CAVYPU010000002.1, read as the reverse complement.
GAGGCCTCAAGCTCTCGGGAGGGGAAAAGCAGCGTGTGGCCATCGCCCGCGCGCTCCTGCGCCAGCCCGAACTCCTGGTCTTCGATGAAGCAACTTCCGCGCTCGATTCGCTTACTGAGAGCGAGATTTCTCAGACGATTCGTGAGCTCAGCCAGCGCCGGGAATTTCTCACCATCCTGGTTGCGCACCGCCTTTCCACGATTTGCCACGCGGAACGGATCTATGTTTTAGACCAGGGAAAAATTGTGGAAATGGGAACGCACGAAGCGCTTCTCAACAACCAAGGCCTGTACAGCCGGCTTTGGGCGCAGCAGACTCGCGCCGGAGTGCTGCTGCGGTAGCCGCGAGGTGGGTGAACTATGGGCCGAGGGACATGCCGACTTCTTCTACTGGGGTTCATGCTTATCGGCCTGTTTCTTCGTGTGGGCGGGGCCGTAAAGTTCCCCAACGTAAATCACACGGACGAAATCGTCGAGACTCAGGAACCCGCGCATCGCCTGGCTTACGGGTACGGGGTGGTCGCTTGGGAATGGAGGCAGGGGGCACGCTCCTGGGTGTTCCCCGCCTTCCTTGCCGCCGTGATGAGAAGCACGGACTGGCTTGCCTCCGGATCAGCGGGATATCAGTGCGGAATGGCCATTGTGCTCTCGCTGTTGTCGCTGACGACGATCTGGTTTGCATTCGCCTGGGCGAAGCGCGCCAGCGGGACCGAGGCGGCCCTCATCGCCGCGGGAGCTTGCGCCGTCTGGTACGAGCTGATTTATTTTGCCCCTAAAACCCTCAACGAAGTCTTTGCTACCAGCGCCCTCCTGCCGGGTTTGTACCTGGGCGTGTATGGCGATAAGTTAGGGGAAAAGAAGCGAATGTTTCTGGCGGGAATCCTTTGCGGGCTCGCCATGTCATTGCGAATCCAACTCGCTCCGGCTGTGGGGTTCGCGGCGCTTTACTTCTGTTACCCCAACTGGCGAAAGCGGATGCTCCCGCTCGGTGCGGGGCTTGTTCTCCCGGTAATCGCCTTCGGCATGGTGGATTGGGCGACCTGGTCGCATCCCTTCCAGTCATTCCTTGTTTATTTCCAGGTGCACGCCCGTGAAATCCGGGTCCCCTCGGTCCCTAGCCCCGAGGGTGTGGAGGGATCTCATAGGGGTCCGACCTGGTTCTGGTATCTGCGCATGACCGTCGCGCATTTGGGTCCGGTGGCCTTCCTGGTTCTCGTGGGGATCCGCCGCAGTTCTTTCCTGGCCTGGGTGGCACTTGTCCATTTTGTGTTTCATTCGCTATTCGGCTTTGTCAGCGTCCGCTATCTATACCCGCTGGTCCCTCTCAAGATTACCCTCGCCGCGCTGGGCCTGGTGGAACTTGTCCCGGCTTTCAACGCCCGGCGGAAATCTCCGCTCTCCCCGAGAATGATCGTGGGCGGGGGATTGGCGTTGATAACGCTCTGTTCCTGCCTGCTTGTCTCCGAGTTCGATTGGTCCAAGAGGTCCGGCGGCCTCCTCGCCTTCGACCAACTCAGCCGCGACTCGACGGTCTGCGGGGTGGGAGTCTACCGCATTCCCTGGTGGAACATCGGCGAGTATTCGCACTTGCATCTGAACGTGCCCATCCTTCTTATTCAGGAAGTGCATGAACTCGAAGAGCAGTCTGAGAGCTTTAATGCCGTCCTCGTCCCCGGAACGATGAACGATCCAAGGCACGCTTTCGAGCTCATGGGATGCTGGGGTGGGATCTGCGTCTATCGCCGGCCGGGCCCCTGCTCAGCTCCGCAGGCTGACAATGAAATTAACGCCGTGCTCCGGCGGGGCGGTTGGTGACAAAGCGCTTACACGCGCGCACGGCGCGGCTCCGCGCGGGTTGGGCGTGATGCCTTACTGCGATCAGCCACTTTCTTTTCTTCCTGGTAATCAGGCTCCGTGTTGATCGCCCATAAATCGTGACGGGCGCCGAGGATGTTGCGAGCCGCGCCCAGCGCCGTCATCATCGAGTGGTCTTGATTGTTGTACTTGTGCATGCCGTTGCGGCCCACCAGTTGCAAATTGCTGAGGTTTTGCTCGATAAAGTCCCGGATAATGTCTACATTTTCAGCATAGCCTTCCTGATAGATAGGATAGGCTTTGGGCATGCGGACCACCGTGCCGTCCTCGATTTCCTCAGGCCGCACCAGTCCCAACTGCACAATTTCCTTGCGAGCAAGATCGATCAGTTTCTCATCCGCGCTTGACCAGAGTTCGTCGTCCTGGAAGACGAAATACTCCATTCCCAGACACGTCTTGTTCGGGTCAGGCACCATGGCCGCGGACCAATTCTTGAAGTTCTGAATCCGCCCCACTTTCACGCTCGGGTCATGGACATAAATCCAATTGTCAGGAACCACATCCCGGCGTTTGATGATAAGGCTGACAATCAGGAAATCACGATAACGCAGGCGATTAGCCGCGCGCCGCACTTCTTCCGGAGCCGGGTCGTCGAGGGCATTGATCAATTCCCGCATGGGCATGGAACTGATGAAGTGGGTTCCGCAGAAATGTTGGCTGCCCCCTGGGCTACCGGTCTCTAGGCCGGTCACCTTGCCGTCCCGGTGATGAATTTTGACTACCGGCAGGCCGGTCAAGACGGGATAGTTCCTCGCGCGCAGCCGTTCAGCAAGGGTTTCCCACATCTGGCCCGGTCCGCGCTCCGGGTAATGAAACTCATTAATCAGCGACTTTGCCGCCGGGTTTTTGTTCTTCGATACGGCGTGTTGCAAAGCGCTGGTCAGAGAAAGCCCGCGAATACGCCGGGCCGCCCACTCGGCGTGAACTTGGCTGCAAGGGACGCCCCAGACCTTTTCTGTATAAGTCTTGAAGAAGGTCTCGTAGAGCCGCCTGCCAAAACGGTTGCAAACCCATTGCTCCAGGTTTTCTTCTCGAGGGGAAGGGAAGAGTCGCGCGCGCAGATAACTTGCCAAGATGAGGATCGCTTCCAGAGGTCCGAGGCCGAAGAGAGCGTTTATCGCCTGCAAAGGATAGGGAAAGAATTTCTTGCGATAGTAGATCCTCGAAATCCGGGGGCGCAGAAGGAAGTTGTCGCCCAGGATTTCTTCCCAGAGTTTCTGTGCCTCTTCCCACTTCGTATAGAAGCGGTGCCCGCCGATGTCGAAAAGATACCCCCGGTAATTCACCGTGCGGGCGAGGCCCCCGACTACTGAGTCCGCTTCGAGCACCACGGCCGGCACGGCGTGTTTCGAAAGTTCATACGCGGCCGTTAAGCCCGCGGGGCCGCCGCCGATAATGACCACGCGCTTGTCTTCGCGCGCCCGAGTGTTCGGATCGTACTCCTTCACTTGGGTATTCGCCACCTGGGTTCAACACCACCTGTCGCCGCAAAGTCTCTAAACCTAAGAGAGGCGCCTCGGCCTTTGAAGGTTACATTAAACCACAAACACTCGAAGTGGAGTAGGGGTAGGGCTTGCCCTACCCGCGGGCCAACGGCCCGCTCGAAGGGGACGGCAAGCCGTCCCCCTACCCCTTTGCCGTTATGGAAGGATTAGGGGGCGGCGCCTGGTATTGTAAGGATGACCTGCCTTCGGTATCATGATTACACTCAATCATGACAACGCTTGAGGAGAACCCGATCCTCGTTAGTGTGCAAAATCTGCGCAAGCGTTATGGTGAACTGGCGGCCCTGAACGGAATCAGCTTCAATATCCTGCAAGGAGAGATCTTCGGCCTTTTAGGCCCCAATGGAGCTGGGAAAACCACCACCATCGAAATCATTGAGGGCCTTCGCCAGCCCGACAGCGGGTCAGTCAACGTGTGCGGCCTCGATCCGGCGCGTGAAAGCAGGCGGCTCAAGGAGCGAATCGGAGCACAGCTTCAATCCACCGTCCTGCCGGACAAGATGCGTGTGGACGAAGCCCTCAATTTGTTTGCCGGCTTCTACAAGCGGTCTGCCTCCGTTAACCTGCTTCTGGAACAGTTCGGCCTCGAGGAGAAGCGCCACAGCTTCTTCGAGAATCTCTCCGGCGGTCAAAAGCAGCGCCTGGCGCTGGCGCTGGCTTTGGTGAACGATCCTGAGCTGGTTTTGCTGGATGAGCCCACGGTAGGGCTGGACCCGCAGTTGCGCCGCGAGATCTACGCTCTCATCGAACAGTTCCGAGCTGAGCGGCGAACCGTACTGCTCACCACGCATTACATTGAAGAAGCCGAGAAGCTCTGCGACCGCGTGGCGATTATCGACCGGGGTCAACTTGTGGCTCTCGGGACGCCGCGGGAGCTGATTGCGCGCTCGGGCCAGGGCGCGCGGCTGGAGGTCCGCCTGGCGAAACCCGTGGGCCTCGACCACCTGAGAATGATCGAAGGGGTGATTGACTGCCATGAGGCGGATGGCGCCTATTTCCTCCACGCCCAGCCGGCAGCCATGACGATCGCCGCCCTGGTCCGGTACCTCGAATCCCAATCGAATGCGCTCGCCGAGTTGCACATTGCCCAGCCCAGCCTGGAGGATGTTTTCGTGGAGATGACAGGGCGGAGGATGGAACACTGAACATGGCCACGGTTTGGATTGCGCTGCTGACGATTCGCCTGGTGATGCGCACCAAGCTGGCGCTCTTCTTCACCTTCATCTTCCCCCTGGTTTTCCTGTTTGTTTATGCGGCCCTGATTGCACGCGGCAAACCTGAGGTGGTTGCTTACATGTTCGGCCCCGTCATCACGCTGAACATCATGGGCAGCAGCTTCTGGGGGCTGGGCAGGCAGGCCGTGACGCAGCGCGAGCAGGGAAGCCTGCGGCGCTACCGCCTGGCTCCCATCGGTCCCGGCACCATCCTGCTGAGCAACTTGCTGGCGAATTACCTGCTCGAACTTCCCACCATCGGCTTATTGCTCGTCACCGCGCTCGTCTTCTTCCACATGCCAATGAAAATTGGGTGGTTGACGCTACTCGCGCTCGTGACCGTGGGCACCTTTGCCTTCGCGGGTTTCAGTCTCACCATTGCCAGCGTGGCGAACACCATGCAAGAAGCCCAGATTTACAACAATCTCGTCTGGGTTACGCTGGTGTTTCTCTCCGGAGTCACATTTCCATTGCCCATGCTTCCGCTATGGGTCCAGCGTCTGGCGATGTTTTTCCCTTCCACCTATCTCGTCAGCGCCTTTCAAGGCGTCATGTCGCAGGCGGATTCCTTCTTCGACCACTGGCCGGAAATGCTTGTGTTGATTGTCTCGGGGGTCTCAGGCCTGCTTTTCGCCCTGAAACTCTTCCGGTGGGAAAAAGACGAGAAGATTTCTCTGCCAGCCAAGCTATGGTCCGTCGTGTTTGCGCTGCCTTTCCTGGTGATGGGCCTATGGATGAACACGCGGGGCAATCCCACGGCCATGTGGGCCCGCTCTTATAGTCTGACGGGGCAAGCTCCTCCCGCCTCCTCCCCGAATGAGGAGAGGGAAAACCCCAACCTGATTGAAGGCTTCGACGGAGTTCAGGCTTCCGACGAACTTCTGCGTCGCTGGCAGGTTTCCACAGACTCCGATGCTTCCGCTCATTCCATGGCGGAGATATCCCTGCTCACACCCGGCTCGGAGGGGACACGGCACGCCATGCGCCTGACAGGGCGCTTGGCGCCCGGTCCGAAGAATGCTCAGGGCATTGTCTCGGCGCGCTGCGAGGTTCGACTGCCGGCGAATTCGGCAGCGTTGCACGGCCTCGAGTTCGAAGCTCGCGGCGTATCGCGAATCTTCCAGGTGGGCTTCAAACCCCCGAAGACGGCAGCCACTTTTGCCGTTCCTGCTATCAGTTTCGTTCCGGGCGAGGATTGGCAAGACGTGCGCATGCCCATTGCCTGGTTGGCCGACCCTGCCAAGAACGGACTCGCCAATGGCCCCTGGACACTCGAGATCATGGTGGCCGGCCCGCCCGGCGAGTTCACGCTGGACCTGGATGAAATTCGATTCTACTGAACCCGAATTCCGAAGGTGCGAGGCTCTATGGGAAGAAACCCCTCACCCAGCTCGCTACTCTCGCCACCCTCTCTCCACGGGAGAGGGATGACATCAATCATCGTTGACGGCCCTCTCCCTTGGAGTCTGTGTGAAAACCAACTTTGCACTGTCATTCCGAGCGAAGCGTGGAATCTCGCTCTGAGTGTTTTCAACGCACTGCGAGATTCCTCGTCGCCTGCGGCTCCCCCGAAAATCACGTCATTCCCGCGCAAGCGGGAATCCACTGGAGGTACTATGGGTCCCCGCTTTCGCGGGGACGACACCGATAATTTTCATCCCCTCGGGTGGGCCACAGGCCCATGAAAACTCCTCGGAATGACAGTAAAAACGAGTTCTCACGCACACTCCTTTGGGGAGAGGGTTGCCCGCTGCCGGCGCTGCTTTCTCGGAATGACAACTGCCGACTCACGGAGTCATAATCCCGTGCAATCGAAGCCAGTCCGCCAACCGCTCGGGCCAGGACGATAGGATGGGATCTTTCTGCGCCAAGCCTACTCCGTGCGGCCCGTGCTGATAGATGTGAAGTTCCGCTGGCACTCCCGCTTTCCGCAGCGCCAGGTAAAACACCACGCTGTTTTCGGCCGGAACGCCTGCGTCATCGTTCGTGTGGAACAGAAAGGTGGGCGGCGTCTCGGCGGTAACCTGCTTTTCATTGGAAAGATAATCAGCCAGCTTGGGATCGGGATTGTCGCCCAGCAGGTTTTTGCACGAACCCTGATGCATGAACGGCTGCGTACAGGTAATCACCGGATAGCACAGGATGGCGAAGTCCGGGCGGGAACTCACCCGGTCGATGGCGTCGGTGGCGGAAGGATTCCCCGCATCAAAATGCGTTGCTGCGGTCGAAGCCAGGTGCCCGCCGGCAGAAAAACCCCATATGCCGATACGATCCGGCGCAATCCCCCATTGCGCCGCGTTGGCGCGGACGTAGCGCACGGCGCGCTGCACATCCTGCATCATGGCGGGGTGATGGTAGCGTGGCGCCAGGCGGTACTTCAGGATATAGGCGGAGATTCCATGCGAATTCAGCCACTCCGCAATCTGCCGCCCCTCGTGATCCATGGCCAGCCCGACATAACCTCCGCCCGGACACACCACGACCGCGCTGCGAGCGGCTTGCCCGGCCGGGAGCGAATAAAGTGTGAGCGAGGGCCGGTCAGCATCCTCCGTCCCGACCGCTCCTGGGGCTCCCTGCGACCACAAAAGCACAGTTTGGTGATCCGCAGGCGCTGCCTGTCCAAATCCAAATCGAGTTCCACTTACCGCCACAGCGACTAATACCCAGATCAGAAAAAGTCCTGTCTTCTTCACATCATCCTCCGGAAACATTAAAGTCATTTCGTGGACTGGAAGCGGATAATGATACAATGTCCGATCTTCAGCCTAATGGGACAACTTGGACAAGTCGAGCGATTCTTTTCGCATTCACAGTGACAGAATGTCTCTAAAACGTCAACTTTAAGCTTGCAACTGTGTCACATCCTGCTATGATACACCTTGTAACGAGAGTTTATTTATACGTGCTAGGCAGTTCCAAGTTCGGCTTTCTCAGCAGTAAATTGTTACTGGTAATCGCCGCCATGGTCCTTTTGGGCGGCTCACCCATCCTGTTACTCAGACCTTCTCCCGCACAAACAAAAACTCAGCCCTCTGACCAGAAGCCAGGTTCGCCCCCGGCTCCCGTTGCGGCCGTGACCAAGAATATAACCCAGAAACCCGGGACCAAGGCCGCCGAAAGCTTGCCGCCTGCCGGCCCCCTGGACTTCGCAACCAAGACCGAAGTCCACGCGGTAGCCCCGGGCGAGAGTCTTCCCTCGCTGGCGTTCCATTACCTACCGCAAACCCCTTACATGACCAGGAGCGAATTCGAGGCCGCCATTCAACAGGCGAATTCCGGCAAGCTTGGAACCTATCTGCGGCCGGGAACGCAAATTAACCTTCCCGGAATTCTCGTCGCGCCGCTGGCCGAAAAACCGGTTGTCGTCCCCAGGGATTTTGAGATGCGCGGCATCTACCTTACGGGTTGGATGGCCGGCAGCGATAAGGGGTTGGAGCTTATTCGGCGCTGGCGAGCGGCGGGAGGCAACACCGTTGTCTTTGACGCGAAGGATTTCGACGGCTTGATTAGTGTGCCTTTCGATCATCCGCTGGCGCCGAAGGGAAAGCATGTTCCCATCCGGAACCTTCCCAAGCTTATCAGTTTCCTCCATTCGCTGGGGTTGCATGCCATTGTTCGCATCGCGGTCTTCCGGGATGAAACGCTCGTCACTGAGCACAGCGATTTAGCAGTCCAGTCCCGCAGCACCGGCAAGGCGTGGAGAGAGAACGGGAAGCTGGTTTGGACTGACCCTTCGCGGCCCGAAGTCCAGGACTATAATCTGGCGCTCGCCCGCATGGCGGCTGCCGCGGGTGCGGACGAAATCCAATTCGATTATGTGCGCTTCCCCGCCGAGGGCAATCAAAAAGATGCCCGATTTGCCTATGAGGCCACGCACCCGGAATGGCAGCGGTCCGACGTGCTGGTCAAATTTGTCGCCCGCGCCTACGAAATGCTTCATCCCATGGGAGTCCTGTTTTCACTGGATGTTTTCGGAGTCATGGCCTGGCAGCGTTCGGTGGACCTCCTTCATACGGGGCAAGACATCCCTGCCTTGGCGAAGCACTGCGACGTGCTCTCTCCCATGATCTATCCCTCGCACTTCTTCAAGATGGACGGCTACACGAGTCCGGGCGACGCTCCCGAGCACTTCATCAGCAGGTCCATGGCGCGTTTCGTTGAGATCACGGCGGATTCCAAGGTGGTGCTGCGGCCTTGGCTGCAGGCCTTTGCCTGGCATACCAAGACGTATTCGGAAGCTTATATCCGCACCCAGGTCAGTGTGGCGAAAGGGCAAGGCGGAGTTGGGTTCCTCTTTTGGAACGCCAGGAACGACTACACCAAGGTGTTTCCCGCCATGGCTGAAATGCGCGCCGAGCCCGGCCACTTCTTCCGTGGCGACGAAATTCAGGCCGCGCACCGCAAGCTCGCAGCGAACGTCACACCCTCGAACTCCTCCGGCGCGAAGTAGCGCCCTGCGGTCTGCACCGGAAATCCTCTCTTCGCAACCTCCCTGCCTGGTGTTTCCACGCGGCGTCGCGAGAAGCCTTGAACACAGACTTTACACAGGGTATATTCTAACCTAGCGTGAAATCCGAACGAGGATCAGGGGCCAATCGGCAGGCGCAATGTGACGCGGTGCGGGCGAGTTTCCTCTCCATTCAGGAGCGTAGAGGGCGGAGGGATGAAACTCGGCGGGAGCTGACGGTGTCCAGTTTTCGAGGCACTCCTGGAGCATTCGCAGCGATTGTATTTCTGGGCCTGCTGGTTGACCTTGGGTTAATCCTGGCCACTCCCGCTGGATCGGGTGCGGACGTCCCCCAAGGCGAGTCGGCGCGCGCGACTTCGATCCCTTCCGCATCGCTTATTAAGGCGCAGGAACTTGCCCAAGTCCTCCGAGCACCCGAAGCGAAACGGCCGCTGCTCCTTTACGTCGGCTTCCATTTTCCTTATACCCAGGGCCATATTCCGGGTTCTGAATATGTCGGACCTGCTTCCAGTCCGGCATCCTTGCAACAGTTGCGAAGGCGCGTAGAAGACCTCCCGCGAGACAAGTTCATTGTGATTTATTGTGGCTGCTGCCCGTGGAACCATTGCCCCAATGTGAAGCCGGCCTACGAAGCTTTGCACAAGCTGGGTTTCACAAAGCTGAAAGTGCTCTACCTCGCCGAAAACTTGGGGACAGACTGGCTGAATAGAGGGTATCCTGTTGTTAAGGGCGAATAGCGATTTCCCGCCTTGCCCAATTTTGGTCTGACATCTTGCGATGAGGGACGGATTTGAAGCGACTCAATTCCACTGCAGGGATGGTAGTAATCGTCGCGGCCGCCTTCTCGGCTGCTTTGCTCCTTGGCGGGATCGAGCGGGCGGCCTTCATCGCAATCGGCCTGACGAGCGTTGGGCTTTTCTTCAAAACGCTGGATCGGCGGCTCTTCTCGCTGTTTCCCGCTCATGGTGACCTGCCGCACGACCACATTCCCAAACGGCTGTGGCGTGTTTTCAAAGAAGTCATCTTGCAGTATCGCGTGGTGCGCGACAGGCCCGCCGCCGGCGTGCTTCATGCCGCGGTGGTGTGGGGATTCCTCGCCTTTGCCTGGGTCAGCGCCAACCACATGCTGCTGGGCCTCCGCGGCCTGTCGAAAGCTACCGAGACGCGGAGTTGGTACGGCGGGTTTGTTGCGGTGTGGGCTCTGGCCGTGCTCGTCGCTATGATTGGCCTGTCGTTTCGGCGTTTTGTTCTCAAGCCGAAACCCCTGGGAAAAATCTCTGCCACTTCCGGGATTGTGGCGTTCCTGATCTCAGCCCTGATGGTGACTTATGTGTTGGGTTGGGAGGTTTTTGCGGTCGGAAGCGTGGCCTGGAAAGTCAATTGGTGGGCGCATACAATTTCATTTTTCGCGCTCCTCGACGTGATCCCGCTATCCAAGCACCTGCACCTGGTGCTTTCTCCCTTCACCCTGTTCCTGGGCTCGGAGACCACCAGCGGGATTCGAGCCCTCCGGGCGGAAGGCGAGGACCTGGGGATGATTCGCTTCCAGGATCTCGGCCGAAAGGATGTTCTCGACGTTAATGCTTGCGTTGAGTGCGGCCGCTGCACCGAGTTCTGCCCGGCGAACCTCGCGGGGGGATCGCTCAGCCCGAAGGAAATCATCCTGGACATGCAGAAAGGTCTGTTGGGCGGCGGAACCCTTGTGGCAGGAACTACGACCGAGAAGCAAGAAGGGACGGCATGCGTTTCCGAGGACGACCTCTTCCAGTGTTTGTCCTGCGGCGCGTGCGAATTCGTGTGCCCGGTGGGCATCGAGCATGTGGGAAGAAAGATTCTCGACCTGCGGCGGGGGCTCGTCAGCGAGGGCCGCGTCAATCACCACAAGGTGGTCGAGCTGTTTACAACTATGGAACGTGCCCCGCACAACCCCTGGGGCATCGCTCACGATACGCGGCAGAACCTGCTCACCTCGAAGCGCTTTCCCATTTTCGACGGCAGCCAGGAGTGGCTCTTCTGGCTCGGCTGCGGCTTGAGCTTCGATGCGCACGGCCAGGCGGTCGCCGCTGCCATGAAACAGGTGCTGGACGCCGCCTCCGTTTCCTGGGGCGTGCTTCCCCGCGAAACCTGCTGCGGCGAGCCGGCCCGGCGCGCAGGTAATGAATACCTTTTCATGCAACTTTCTGAAAAGCTTATTGAGACTCTTACGAATGCTAAAGTGAAGAAGATCGTCTCCTGCTGCCCCCACTGTACCACGATGTTGGATAAGGATTACCGGCAAATGCCGGCCTACGCGGAGCTCGATATCCGCATCATGCACCACACTGAACTCATCGCTGAATTGCTCCCCCGGCTGCCGATTACGCCTTCTGACTCTACGGCAACCTACCATGACCCTTGCTACCTGGCGCGTGGCCGGGGCGTCACTGCGGCGCCGCGCGAAATCCTGGAAGCATGTGGGGTCTCTCTTACGGAAGCGGCGCACCATGGCCGCAACACGCAATGCTGCGGTGCCGGCGGGGCGCAACTTTTCATCGCCGACGACCGGAGCGAGAAGTCGAAACGGGTGAACGAACTCCGCTTCGCTCAACTCGCCGAAACCAAGGCCTCCACGATCGCCGTGGCTTGCCCTTACTGTCCCATCATGTTGCGCGACGCCGCCAACCAGGCCCAGCGCGACGACGTCGCAATACTCGACGTCGCCGAAATCGTGGCCAGGAATCTCGGGTTCCAACCCACCAATGGCGGGTTGGAAGTGGGCTAAGTCTGTGTTGCCGCGGGCTACGCATACTCACTCGTGTCCAAAACAAGAGATCTGAGTGGGCGGACGATCTGCGGCGCGGCCGAGCCGCAACGCTCTGCCATTTTGGACAGTAGTGACACATACTTACCCACTACCCGCGAGTGAGAAACCTTGATACCTTATCCGCAAAGAGGCTAGAATTAACCCCATGAGAATCACCGTTGAGCTGAAACCTGAGCACCGGAGTCGTTTATTGGCGATTGCGGGCACAAGAGGCGATAAAGGCTTTTCTGACGTCCTCCGGGAAGCACTCGACGCGTACCTCGACGCCCAGACCGAGTCGGAACATCGGCGTAGGATGGCCCTCACCCTTCAGGGCTCCCTGAAGGCGAGAGAAGCCAAGAAACTTCGACAACAGGCCGCCGCCCTGCGCAAAGACTGGCGATGATCATCGCAGACACCGACGTCCTGATAGATTTTCTTGAAGGTCGCCAACCAGGGGCACAGGCCGTGGCTGTTGCGCTGGCCGCAGGCCAGTTGCAGACGACGGCAATCAGTTGCTTTGAGCTATTGTCCGGTGCCCGCCAGCTGCGGCAGCGCAATACTATTGTTATGCTCCTAGACAGTATCCCGACTCTGGCGCTCGACCGCCCCGCTGCAGAGAAAGCGGCCGAGACACGTCTTGAGCTCGACCGCCGCGGCAATACGATCGGGATGACGGACAGCTTGATCGCAGGCATCGTTCTCCTGCACGGCGCGAAACTTCTCACCCGCAATCGACGCCACTTTGAGCGTGTGCCGAGCTTGTCCTTCGCCGACTTGAAAGCTTAGACGGTACGGAGTGTGTTGAGGCCCGCTTGATGCGTTATGTCGATCGTGCCATTTTTATCGAGCGAGGCACACCAGGTCCTCCGCCTTCCGGGTCATCAACCTGAACATGGGGCAATTTGCGAACTGGTCATATAGTCGCGATCGACAGGTCAACCGCAGGCCCCTACATATAGGGGATGAGTTTTAGGAAAAACCCCGCAGCTTGTGGTTTCCCCTTTACTTCCTTTTTCTTTCGTGCTAACTGTTCTGTGGAGTCACTGGGGACGCTCGCCTCTGCCTTCGCCTGCGCGCCAGAACGGGCCTGGCCTGGAAGGAGTGGGTGTGCGCCGCAGTGCTATGACCATATCCGGCGGCGAGCTCTATTGGCAAGTCCGCGTGAACAAGCTACGCAGTTGACCTGGAATCACACAGGATGGTTTTGGTTTCTGTTCAAACGAGAGCGTGGGTTTGCACCTCCTTGGAAGCACCAGAGGGAAGGGGTGTAACTTGTATAAGCTGAAGAAATTGGAACTGCTCGGATTCAAGTCGTTCGGGGATCGCTCGCGGCTGGAATTCGCGGATGGCGTAGCTGCCATAGTGGGACCAAACGGGTGCGGGAAGTCCAATTTGTCTGACGCCGTTTCCTGGGTTCTGGGAGAGCAGAGTGCGCGGAGCTTGCGCGGCGAGCGCATGTCCGACGTCATCTTCAACGGCACCGGCACCAGGCCTCCGACGAGCATGGCGGAAGTCAGCATGACGCTGATCAACCCGGAGTACAACGAAGCGGGTTACGCGGAGGAGGAGAAAGAACCGGCGCAGGTGCAAGCGCAGGAATCGGAACCGGGGGCCGGCGGAAACGGAAACGGCGGCGGTGAGACCCGGCCTGCGAAGCTTCACCCTCGCGACGGCGAGATCGCGGTAACCCGCAGGCTCTTTCGCTCCGGCGAGAGCGAGTACCTGATCAACGGCCAGTTGTGCCGCCTGCGCGACATCCAGGATTTGTTCATGGGCACGGGGCTAGGTCCCGAATCCTACGCCATCATCGAGCAGGGGCGCATCGGGCAGGTGCTGAGTTCGCGCCCCTCGGACCGGCGCCTGATCCTCGAAGAGGCGGCGGGGATTTCGAAGTTCAAGACACGCAAGCGCCTCGCGGAAGCCAAGCTCGAATCCTCGCGCCAGAATCTTTCCCGCATCACCGACATCCTGGAAGAAGTCACGAAGCAAGTGAACTCGCTGAAGCGCCAGGCCTCGCGGGCGCGCCGCTACAAGGAACTGCACGACGAGCTGCGCGGGCGGCTGAAGGTTGTGCTGACCTCGCGCTGGGCGGCGCTCGAGTCGGAGTGCTCGCGCTTGGCAAGCGATGTAGCCCATACTCAGGAGGGGTGCAGGCTGGCCTCGCAGAACCTGGAGGCCCTCGAGCAGCAGCAGAAGGCCTCGACCCTCAAGCACGAAGAGGGGGAGCGCCGGCTCACGGAATTGCGCGAGCGCATTTCCGAAAGCGGCCTCGAGCGCGAGCGATTGGTGGCGCGTTCGGAGCAGGCTCGCCAGCAGGCGGCAAGCCTCGAGGCGCGGGCCGCCGACGCGACGCGAGAAAGCGCGGGCTTCGCGGCTCAACTGGCTTCACTCGAGCAGCAGAGCCAGGAGAAGACCCTTCAGCACCAACAGGTCCAGCAGGACTGGGCGGCGGCGCAGGAAGCGCTCGCTCAGCTCGTAGCTCGCCAGGACGCTTCAAGCGCCCAGGTGGCGGCCGCGGAAGAGCAGGTGGAAGCGTGCCGGCAGGCGATGCTCACCGCCGTCAGCCACGCCGCGGAGCTTCGCAACCAGCTCGTGCAAGCTGAGGAATCTAGCCTGGCACTCTCCCGCCAGGCGGCGCGTGTCGAGTCCGAACGCCAGCGCGTGGAGCAGGAGAACCGGCGCTGGGCGGCGGAACTCGAGGCCTCCATCGCCGCGCAGCAGCAAGGCACGTCATCGCTTGCGGATTTGGCTCGCACGCTCGGCGAAACCGCGTCAGCCCTCGAGCAGGCGCGCGGCGAAGAGGCGCGCGGCCGATCCGACCTCGAGACGCTTCGCCGCGAACACTCCGCGGCGCTGGCGCGCAAGCAGGCGCTCGAGGAATCCCTGGCCCGCCACGCCTACAGCACGGAAAGCGTGCGGCGGCTGTTGGGAAGCGAAATCCCCGTGAACGGCCATCGCTTCCGCCCTCTCGGCGTGCTGGCGGATTTTGTGGAAGTCTCGCCGGGTTACGAAGAGGTGGTGGAAGACTTTCTCAATTCCGAGTTGGAATGCGTGGTGGTGGAGCAGCACGAGCAGGCGCGCTCCGGCATCGCGCTGTTGCGCGAGGAGGGAAGAGGGCGCTCGACTTTCTTTGTCACCCACATCAGTTCGCAGGAGCACGCGAGCGGGAATCACGCGGAGGTCCTTGCCGAGGCCGGCGTGGTCGCCCCGGTGCGCGAGCTGATCACCTTTGAGAAATCTCTTGGCCTCAATGGCGACCTGGCTTTGCCGGCGCTCGCCCACTCTTATCTCGTCGAGGACTGCGCCACCGCCGAGCGCCTGGCCGGCGCCTACCCCGAGTATCATTTTCTGACCCGGACCGGCGAGCACTATCAGCATCGCCTGGTGTCGGGCGGCAAAGGCTCGAGCGCCGGGCCTCTGGCCATGCGCCGCGATTTCCGGCAACTGGAGCGGCGAACCGCCGAGCTCGAAGAAAAGATCCAGGCCCATGAGGCGGCGCTGGCCGAAGCCGCCCGCTGCGTCGTCGAACTCGCGAAGAGCCACGCGGACCTCTCCGCCGCCAAACAGGAAGCGGAGAAGCGCTCGGTAGTTGCCGATGAAAAGCTGCGCCAGACGCGCGGCGCCTTCGAGCGCACCCGCACTCAGCTCGAGGTTCTGCAGTCGGAAGCCGCCGTGCTCGCACGCGAGCTCGCTTCCGGCGAAGAACGAATCGCCGGCCTGCGCTTCGAGCTCGCAGCGGCCGGAGAGGAAAAGGCGCGGCGCGAGGAAGCCATCACCCAATCGGCGCAGGCGCTGCGCGAACTGCGCGCCGGCCTCGAACATCTTGGGCAGGAACTGGCCGAAGCGAGCGCCCGCACGAGCGCCCTCGAAGAACGGACGCGCGCCGCCGGCGCCGAAGTGGCGCGCCTGGCGGGCATGTGCGAGGACGTGCGCGCCCGCATGGCGCGCCTCGCCGGGCAGGCGGGAAGCTGGCGCGTCGAGCAGCAGCGCCTCGCCGAGGAGAGCCAGACGAACCGGGTTCGATTGCAGGAACTCGAAGCCGGGCTCGAGACGGCGCGCCAGGACCTCCGCCGTTTCGAGCAGGAGTCCGAGGCCTCCGAGGTCGAGCGCCATGCGCTTGGCCCGCGGGTGGACGCCGCGCGGGCCGAACTCGAGGCCGAGCGCGCCCGGCGCACGGAAGCCGAGGTGGCGTTTGCCCGCGCCGACTCCGACCGCACGCACCAGGCGCAGCAATGCCGCGAGGATCTGCACGCCGAGCCCGCAGCAATACTTGCCGAGTTAACACCCGAATCAGTATTGGCAGGGGAAGTATTACAGGCCGCGGAAGAAGAAGCTCGCCAGCTCAAGACCCGCATCGAGAACCTGGGCCCGGTCAACATGATGGCGCTCGAGGAACTTCAGGAAGCCGAGGAGCGGTTGACGTTCCTCGATACGCAGCGCCAGGACCTGCTGGCCTCGATCGATGACACGACGCAAGCGATTCGCGAGATCGACCAGGTCTCACGCCAGCAATTCCTCGAGGCGTTCAAGGCCATTAACATATACTTCGCCGAAACCTTCCGCGCCCTGTTTGGCGGCGGCCTGGGCGAGATGCGGCTGACCGACGAGGCGGACCCCGACAGCGGCATCGACGTTGCCGCCCAGCCCCCCGGCAAGCGCCTTCAGAACGTGCTGCTGCTTTCGGGCGGAGAGAAGGCGCTGGCCGCGCTCGCCTTGCTCATCGCCATCTTCCGCTACACCCCAAGCCCCTTCTGCATCCTGGACGAAGTGGACGCCCCGCTCGACGAGTCGAACATCGAACGCTTCAGCCGCATGGTCGAGCAGATGAGCCACCACACCCAGTTCATCCTCATCACCCACAGCAAACGCACCATGGAAGCCGCCCGCGTCATGTACGGCGTCACCATGCAGGAGCCCGGCGTCTCGAAACTCGTCTCCGTCCGCTTCGACGCGCTCCACGCCGCACCAGTACCCGTGGCGTAAGAGCCCCGAGTAGGGCAGAGTCCCTGGGGTTGGGACTCTGCCCTACCGACTGCCACGTTCACTGCTTCACCGCCGTCACGGTGACTTCGTAATCGACAGTGTCATCTGTCCCGCGTGCTGCCGGATTGGTCTGCAGAAGCTGGAACCCTTTGGCCCCCCCTATGCCCACGGAGTTCAATGCACACGCAAAATCAAGCGTGGGTGAGTTGGGCAGCACCAATGACACGTTGCAAGTGCCGTCCGGGTTCACCGTATAGGTGCCGGTCAGAGTGGGCGTAGAGAGCACGCCATTGTCCTTATCGGTTAACGAGCCTTTGATGTTCCCCTTGCCGTCAAGGGTGAGTATTCCGATTCCTCCTTCCTCGTCGATATTAGGATCGGAGCTCCACGTGTTGTATTCGATGGCGAAACTTCCGTATAAACTTGCCACGCTGGAAGCCGCCGGGGTTGTGAACAGCAGCGAAGCAGTGCCCGTGTTGGGGTAGACGGCGTTGAGGGTCGCTATCATTTGAAAGCCGTGAGCCACCCCGCCAACCGACGAGTTGAGAGTAATCGCCCACTTTTGCTCGCCAGAACTTTGGAAGGTTGTAGTAATGTCAACCACGCCCGTGCCATTGGAATTCACGGTGTAAGTCCCGCTCATGTCGCCGCTCGAGGCCGCACCGTTCGCCACGTACGTGGCCTTGCCGGTTACTTTGCCTTTGCCATCGAATGTCAGGACTCCCAGCGTGGCAGCCTGGTGTGTGCCGGGGTCCGTAGTCCATTTGTTGACCGAAAAGCTGTACCTGCCCTTGAGACTCGCCTGGTTGAACACCGCAGCCTGAGCGGATATCGCCAGCGCCATTGTCACGAAGCTCAAAACCCCAACCTGCAGAAAACGTCGGCCGAACATTTGCTCTAAATACCTCCTCATTTTGGATTCTGGTTTTCAATTGTTGACGACGGTCAACCCGCACTTGACCGCCATCAAACATAGCCATCCGCGGGAAGCCACGCCCCGTGCTCCTCTGCTGGGTTCTTCTCACCGGCAAAGACCCACAGTCGGGAATGCACGCTACGGGGCTACCCCTGCGCCGCTCGGCGAGATCGCAGACCGGCTAGCGCAACGGTCTGCGCCACGACCGCAGACGGCTCTGTCTAGCGACAGTCATCAGTGATCGCCGCAGTCTCTCGCCTAGAAAGCATTTTGTTTGGATTACAAATGCAGGCTAACACGACGTAGACAAATTGTCAACACACCTTGTTGGTTTTCTAACCGGAATTTCAGTTTCGGCACTTCTCATCGCAGCAATATACAGCGCGCAGGCTCGGTTTGGCGCCCGTTATACCGGAGATTCATCACAGAGCGGCAAAGCCGCCGCAAATTGTGGCACGGCCATCTTGGCCGTGCGCACGGGCAGAGCCTGTCCTGAGTGCAGCGAAGGAATGCCCGCGCCACCGTGCGCGTCGCTCCGCGAAATCGCGGGGGTGGCGCAGACATTGATTTCTATGTCTGCGCCCTGTTGCGCCTTGCACTGCCGACGTGTCGTTGACATAAGAACCAATGTCCTCGCCAGCCGCGAGCGCAAGCTTTGGAGTGCGGGAGCTTGCTCCCGATTTCCTTCCGCCGAAGCTAGCTTCGGCGGGGGAAGGCGGCGGCAAGCCGCCGCAAATCGTGGCACGGCCATCTTGGCCGTGCGCACGGGCAGAGCCGGTCCTGAGCGTAGCGAAGGAATGCCCGTGCCTCCTTCCCTGGCCTAGGCGTGTGACATCCTGTCTCTTGACAGGCGCTGGGCTTTGTAGTAGGCTACTGGAGTGTCTTACCCGGCCGGCGGGGGAGTTCTTCTCCCGTCTTCATCACTTCCCGTTTCAGGAGGAATCGTGTCTTTACGCAAATCACCCCGGCTTACAACTGAACTTCTCGAGGCAGCGCGGGCCAACTCGCGGCGCTCGACCGGGCCGCGCCAGGCGGCCTCGAAGCAGAATTCCAAGTTCAACGCTTTGAAGCATGGCGGTTACGTTTCGGCCGCCAATCAGCGGCAGGCGCTCAGAGCGCTGGGCGAAGACCCCGAGCAGTTCGAGGCTCTACGGGCGGAACTGCGCAGCGCCTTTGATGCGGGCGACGCGCTCTCGGAACAGCAGGTCGAGGACCTGGCCTGGCTCTACTGGCGGCGCGAGCGGCTGGAGCGCATGCAGACGGGGCTGAAGCGGCGCGCGCTCGAGGCAATCAAGGAGCGGCAGCACCGGCGGCGGCGCGAGATGGCGGACGCCACCTTCGACGCGTCGCGGCACGAGATGCTGTTATGCACCCTGCCGGCCCCGGCCGACCCCGCGGTGATGCTGCGGCGCACGCTTTCTTATCTCGAGCTCGTGCGGGCCGAGGTGGGGGAGGGCGTCTACGCGCAGCGCCAGGGGGATGTGCTGGCGGAGCATTACGCGGACCCCAAGGGGTGGCGGCTGATGCTGATTTTCCGGCTGATCGGGCTATTCGTAGAGGCCAAGATAATAGCCTCGAAGGGTCCCGGGGAAGACTGCCGGCCGTACGTGCGCGAGGCCTTGGGAATGACCGACCCGCCCGGGGAACGGGACCGGCAGGAACTGTTGAAGCTGCTGGCGGAAGAAATCGCAAGCGTCGAGGAAGAGCTCGAGTACGAGGAACGGCAGAACCAGGAGCGCGCCGCGATCGAGCGGGAGGCGTGCCTCGCGCCGGAGGGGAAGACTTGGGAGATGCTGCTGCGGCAGGAATCTGGGCTAGACCGCGCGATCGACCGGAAGGTGAAAATACTCCTGCAGTTGCGGAAGGACGCCATACAAGGCGCAGACATGCAAGACTGCGCCACGCCCGATTGCCTCGACGAACCCGCCCCAAGCACGTGGGTGGCGCCGACATCGCTTTCTATGTCGGCGACACAGAGCGCAGACTCGTCGGCCATACAAGGCGCAGACATACAAGGCAATGTCTGCGCCACCCCCGCCGCTACCCCCAGATCCGCCCACAACGCTCCGCCCCAAAACGCGGCCTCTGCAAACAAAAAAATCAAGGAACGAAGCGGGAATGTTGATGAAAACAAACGCCCGGAGCTTCGAGAGACCCACAGCGCCGAAGTCTTGGTTGGGGACTGCTGCCCCCCATCCGTGGGCGGCGCCGACATGGCTTTCCAGGCCGGCGGCACCCAGCGACAAAACGCCTCGTAACAGACGCGCCAGCCGCGAACAAGGCTTCACCGGCACGAGGCGATCAAAGAAGCGAAAATCGTCGCCCGACCGTTACCCGGGCCTCTGCCCGTATATGCCTTGACACGTATATGCTCTGTGGAGTATACCAAGAGAGTGGAATCTGTGTTCGACATCATAGCGGAGCCGAACCGCCGCGCGATATTGAGCCTTCTGGTCTCGTCCGAGCAGTCGGTGGGAGAGATCGAGCGTCAACTTCGTATGCCGCAGCCGACCGTATCAAAGCACCTGCGAGTGCTGCGCGAGGCCGGTTTTGTGGAATCCACGGTGGACGCACAGCGCCGTCTCTACCGGCTGAGGCCGCAACCGCTTCAGGAGGTCGATGAGTGGCTCGCTCAGTTCCGCCGGTTCTGGTCCGCGCACGTGGATGCTCTCGAACGCCACCTCGACCGCATGGATCAGCCAACGCCCACGAAAAGGAAGCCAAGGAAAAGACGACGCGGCCCGCACCGCGAACCTGACAAAGGAGGCAGGAAATGAAAATCAAAGTGACCAGCGTATACGTGGACGACCAGGACAAGGCCCTGCGCTTCTATACGGACGTACTGGGCTTTGCCAAGAAAACCGATTTCAGCCAGGGCCCCTATCGCTGGCTGACCGTGGCCTCGCCCGAGGAGCCGGACGGCACTGAGCTACAACTGGCGCTCGACGCGAACCCCGCGGCCAAAGCGTATCAGCAGGCGATGTTTCAGCAAGGCCAGCCCGCAGCCATGTTCTTCACCGACGATGTCAAGGGAGACTACGAGCGGATCAAGGCCCGCGGCGCGGAGTTCACGATGCCGCCCACCGACGTCACCGCCTCGACCATTGCGATGCTGAAGGACACCTGCGGGAACCTGATCCAGCTCACCCAACTGAAGCGCTGGTAACTGGTAGCCATGGTCAATCGGTTTCTGATTGACCGTGGGTTCTTCCACGAACCAAAATCCCACGGCTAGAAAAGCACTGACCGTGGCTACCGGCTAGGGAGAATAAGATGACCGATCGCGAGCGGTACATGCCGGGTCCGGCCGGCGGGGCCGAGGTACGAAAGGATGGAGAGAAGTGGACGCTCATTATCGCGAGAGAACTGCGCCACTCGCCGGAAAAAGTCTGGCAGGCGCTTACGGACCCGGCGCATCTGCGTGAATGGGCGCCGTTTGACGCCGATGGGAACCTGGGGACGGTTGGAGCCACAGTGATGCTCACGACGGTGGGTGCGCCCGCCCCGCACGTTACTGAAACAACCGTGACCCGGGCCGATCCTCCCAAGCTGCTTGAGTACAACTGGGGTGGCTTCGACATGCGGTGGGAGCTCGAAGCCTTGGGCGGCGGCACGCGCCTGACGCTGTGGACCAACATCGGTCGCAAATTCATCTCCATGGGCGCTGCCGGGTGGCACATTTGTTTCGATGTCCTGGATCACTTTCTCAGCGGAACTCCCACCGGCCGCATCGTCGGCCCCGAGGCCCTGAAGTTCGGCGGCTGGCAGCGGCTGAATGCCGAGTACGCCAAACAGTTCGGCGTTGAGACTCCCGGTTGGCCGCCCGCCGCCCCGAAGCATTGAAGCATGGGAGCATGGTGACGCAGACTTTGCGCCGTTCGAAGTCTGCGGCTCTTCAAATGGGAAACATTCAATACTGGATAATGGGCGGAGTGTGAATCAACGGTCCGAGTAGCGCAGACCGCCGGGGTTGCGGTCTGCGGCCTTCTCTATCGAGGCGAATGAGTACGATTGCGGCGTGTGGTAGCAAGGGGACGCGGTCCGCAAAGGCAGCGGTCCGCGCTACTTTGCTCAGCACCCACAATCCCACGGGCGATTGCGTTCTGAGGCGATCACATACATGTTACCGGTGGGGCGGAAAGTTCATAATGGAAATTCCGGACTAGTGGAACATATGGATCCCAGCGAGCAGATCGTACGCGCGACAAAATCCGTGTTGATGGCGTCTTTGTTCCTCTGCTCTGCGAATGCCTTTGCGCAGTCGGTCGATAAGGAGCCTGCCGCAGTCCTCGAGATTGGGGCAGCTCCCGACCGCAGCCTCAAAGGCGGCGGATGGAGTTTCGGCCCCACGGTCGCGGTTGAAGTTACGCCGATCGAGAACTGGCTGGAACTTGAGGCGGGCGTGACGCCGCTTTTCGCTCGCCACTCGACGGAATGGGATACCGACCTTCTGTTCAAGAAGCCTTGGACTCTGTCCCGCAAAGTGGAGTTTATGCTCGGCGTCGGTCCGGAGTGGATTCATACCAGCCGCTACAACGTGGTAACAAACTCAGTCGGCGGCGAAGTCGCGCTGGATTTTATGTTTTGGCCTGCGAAAAAGCATAAATTCGGCTGGTATCTGGAACCGAGCTTACGACTACGATTTTGGGCGAGGGCACGATCAATCGGTAAGTATAAGCGGCGGCCTGCTGATCGCGATCCCTTGAACGCGGGCTGGCGCATCAGAGCATGGTAGCGCCGCAGACTTTGCGTCGTTCAAAGTCTGCGGCTCTTCAATTGGGAATCGTTCACAAACGGATAATACGCGCATTGGCAATCAACGGTCCGAGTAGCGCAGACCGCGGGGGTTGCGGTCTGCGGCCTTTCCTCTTGGCCATCTATCGAGGCAAATGAGTGCGATTGCGGCGTGTGGTCGCGAAGGGACGCGGACCGCAAAGGCGGCGGTCCGCGCTACCCTGCTGCCTGTTGCGTGTAACTACAAAAAGAGTTACATAAGAGTGGCGTGAACAAAAAATCTACCAAGAGCGACTTGGCGCGAATTGACCGCATGCGGGATGCCGAGATTGATTATTCTGACATTCCCGCGCTCGACCGGAAGTTTCTCAAAAAGGCGACGACGGCTTGGCCTCCGGCGAAAAAACAATTGACCATTCGCCTTGATGCCGATGTGCTCGATTGGCTCAAGGGCCATGGGAAGGGCTACCAGACGCGCATTAACCGCATTCTGCGCGTCGTCATGGAGAGTCAGCCCCCCGTGAGGTCAAGGGATTAACTATTGGGAAATAGGATGTTGGTGGAGAGGAAACGGTACCTGACACCCTTTCCTCCCGATGTATGCGCCCATTGTCGGGTCCTCGACGTGCCACAGGGCCACTATAAAGGCCCACGGAATGCAAACCGTGGCGTGGTATACTCCTACGACCCCAAAGGGCGCATACATGCCGACAACTACCGTCGGCACGTATGCGCCACCCGCGAGGGGTGAAACGGAACCGTTTTTCTCCCCCAAAGATGAATGTTAAGAACCGGCGGAGCAGTGCCGTCACGGTTCGTGCGATTTCCCCAGCCAGCGCCATAATCCATCAAAAACTTTGGCAAAAGCTCGTGGAAGAGCACCGAGGCGGTGGAGAGCGATTCAAGATTCAAGAGAAGAGCTGGTGCGAATGAACTCCAAGCGCCGGGTCCAGGAACTGCCGACTGCTTGCGTCCCGCGCTTTTGCCCTCACCCTGTGGCGCGGCGGCGCGCCGAAGCCCGCTGGCGGTCGCGGACGACGTGGCCGAGAGCCCGCAGGGCCGTGTTGACCGACTTCCGGTCGGGAAATATCGCCGCCACGTCAGGGTCAAGTACCACCATGATCGTATCTTTTGCAAACCGCTCGGCATATTTCCCGCGTACCCCGCGGGAAAAGTCATATTCCGGCAACATCTCTTCGGAATTCCGATTAGAGCGTCCCTTCCTCATAGTTGCTCCGTTCCCGTGGGGTGGCAGTTCTTGCGCTGATGATTCGAATCTCGTCCTCAACTTCTAAATGTACCACAATTAAGGTTCTGTTCCGGGCAGACTGCCCAATGCTCACAAATCGATCCTCCTCGCCCGAGTGCAAAGGGTCGGCAATCGTGACCGAAAGGGTGTCTCTAAACACCGAGGCGGCCTCCTCAAACGAAACACCGTGCTTGCGTAAGTTGGACCGTGCTTTCTTGGGATACCAGCGAAAAACGGGTTCCATGTTCGTCGTGCCGCCCTCCAGCCTAGCAAGGATGAAACGGTATAAGGTACCATTTCCCTCCCCCAAGGATGAAGGGAAACGGTGTCAGGTACCGTTTCCATCCGGGTGTGGCCGGAATTTCCGACCGAATGGATTTAACAAGACAGTGACCCGGTGTTGCAAGCAGCTTCCGAAGGATGTCTTCCAACTTCTTTTGGCGTTCTGATACCCACTCGGGGAAATCCGCCATAGGTGCTCCTCATGCGGCAAGGTTCGTGTTGCAGCCGCTCATGGATGCACATCCTACTCCGTTGCGAATGGTCCTGCAACCTCGGGCCGGATGAAATGGTGTCTGGAACCATCCTTTTCCCCCAAAGGTGAATGCTAAGAACCGGCGGGGCAGTGCCGTCACGGTTCGTGCGGTTTCCTCAGCGAGCGCGGCGGGCTGGGGCTTAGGAGTCTGTGTGAAAGCCCAGCCCTCTCCCTTGGGGAGAGGGTGGCCTGCGACGGCGTTTTCTCCAGCCGCCGCAGGTCGGGTGAGGGGTTATTTTCCTGGCCGGACACGAGACCCCTCATCCGTCACGCTCCGGCTGATAACTGCGCCGGAGCGCGACACCTTCTCCCCCGGGAGAAGGCTGTCAACCCAGGCGGGGGTGAGGGAGTCCGTAGCGCGGAGCGCAGAAGCAGGCAGGTGCGCAAATACCTTTTCCCGCGTCTTTTGGACATGGTAGAATCACGTGTATTCGGTTGTGGTAGGAGTGCATCATGGCGATCACACCGGTAGTGACCGTACGCTTGGAACCCGAGCTGCGGGAACGGTTGGACCGATTGGCGAAGGCGCAGCGCCGCAGCCGCTCGTTTGTGGCGACGGAAGCGATCCGCGAATATGTGAAGGTGAACGAGTGGCAGATCGAGGAAACCCGCAAGGCGCTCGAGGAAGCTGACCGGGGAGAGTTTGCCTCTCCGTCCGAGGTTCGCCGCGTGGTGAAGAAGTGGACCAAGCGGAGCGCGCTTGCCCGCTAGCCGGCTCGAGATCCGCTGGCTGAAACGGGCGCTGGCCAACCTCGATGCCGAAGCCGCCTTCGTGGCCCGCGACAATCCCGCCGCCGCTGCCCGCGTGGTGGAAGCCATTGCTGGTTCGGTGGAACTGCTCGCTCAGCATCCCGCGCTCGGCCGCGCCGGGCGCGTCGAAGGCACGCGCGAGTTGGTGGTCCCCGATACTCCGTACCTGGTCCCCTACCGCGTGCGCGGCCACGCTGTCGAAATCCTCCGCGTCTTCCATGGCGCCCGTAAGTGGCCAAAGAACCTCTGAGCGCCTTCGATAGCCGGAGTGAACAGGCCGCGGCGGAGAGCCCGACTTCAGCGGCGCCCCCGAGGGCAGCGCAGACCGCAAGCTACGGAGTCTGCGCC
>CAVYPU010000001.1:0-6437 GCA_963770415.1 uncultured Acidobacteriota bacterium | reverse complement strand
AGTCGCCGCTGGTGATCGCGTTCTTCAGCTTGCCGGTCGCCAGGTCGTAGAGATAGAGGTGACCCCAGTTATCCCGCTCCGAATACCAGATAAACTCGTTCGACTGCGGCAGATAATGCCAGTTCACCGTACCCTGGCCCGATTCAAACTGCGTAGGCGATGTTTCTTCGTAGATCTCATGAATTTCGCCGGTGGCGGCATCGGCTACGCGCAGCTTTTCGTCCTTGTGGTCGCGCGATGTGGAAACAAAGGCCAGCGTTGTCGCGTCCGGCGACCATTCCACGTCCGCCCAGAGAGGCGCGTGATTTCGCCCCATGCCGCAGGTGACGTTGTCGCAGAGAGTGGATCGGTGCTGATCGGGCAGCATTTTCAGACGGACGATCTTGCCGGTGTCGACGTCGATAATCACGCGTTGAATCATGGTGACGACTTCATCGCCCGGCAAGGGATATTTCCACTCGTGCAAAACCGGATGTCCAACCTTGGTCTCGACCAGATACATTTCGCCCACGTTGCGCTGATCCTGCTGGAAAGTGGCGATCTTTTTTGAGTCCGGCGACCAGAGAACGACGGGACGGTCGCTGGTTGCCCAGCCGGCATTGTCCGTGGCGTAACCGAAGTCCTTCACGCCGTCATGCGTAAGCTGGGTTTCGCTGACCGTAGCTACGTCCCGCACCCACAAATTCCAGTCGCGGATAAACACCGCGCGCTTGCCGTCGGGAGAGAGCGCCTGATTGCGCGGGTCGCCGCCGGCCGTCGATTCCGGGGCGCAAGTAGCGCCGGAGCGGTCACATTCAAAACGGTGCGGGCCAAGTGCGACGCTGACGGAACGCATGTCGGCAGAAAATTCTATTTCCTGAAAAGGCAGCCGATCGGGATTGAAAGTGCGCCCGGCAACTTTGCCGAGCGCGGCCGCCAGCCGTGCATGATCGAAGGCCGGTTGCTGGGTGCCTGCTGCCGCATCTACAAGCACGAATTCGCTTTTTCCCGGCGAGGTTTTGCGATACCA
The DNA here is from genome assembly GCA_963770415.1 of uncultured Acidobacteriota bacterium. Lineage (GTDB taxonomy): Bacteria > Acidobacteriota > Terriglobia > UBA7540 > UBA7540 > CAVROP01. The sequence goes on along the minus strand of CAVYPU010000001.1, from coordinate 5,428 downwards.
GAACCGGTCCGTTCCCTGAATCCAGTTGGGCCGAACCGTGCCGTATACCAGCCGATCGAGATTAGCGGGCAAGAGCTTTTCGGCGCGCGCGTAATCGGCCGCGGTCACGGCTTGCTGCTGGGCGGCGAGAATCCCGGCAGCGAGTGAAATGTACAGTGTGATTGCGAACTGCCGCAAAACGGACCGACCCAAGATCATATTTGATCTCCTGAGATTGAAAAGATGCGTGTTCCATTGGGAGATATGGCCGGAGAACTCCGTGCGGTCAACCTGGGAGTTGAGATGAGTTCGCCGGTGGGCTGAGTATAACAGGAGAAACCGATGCCAGTAGCCTCAAACCTCACGCCCGCCCAGCGAATTCGCGCGTCTCCGTATACACCTTCACCTTTTCGCCTTCCTGAATGTACAGCGGAGCCTTGATCTCAAGGCCCGTCTCAAGGCGAGCCAGCTTGGTCACATTGCCGCTGGTGTCGCCGCGCGCTCCCGGCTCAGTGTAGGCCACCGTCAGTTCCACTTTCTCAGGCAATTGCAATCCAATCGGGTTCCCGTTGAATTTGTGAAGCTGCATTACGGCGCCTTCAACCAGGAATTCCAGCGCGTCGCCCATCATCTGGGGCGACAATGTGTGCGTCTCAAAACTTTCCTGGTCGAGAAAATAGGAGCCGTCCGGATCGCTGTAAAGATACGAAGCCTCGACCGTCTCCAGATCCGGCTCCTTGAAGCGGTCTCCGGCCTTGAAGGTCTTGTCAAAGACCGCGCGTGTGAGCAGGTTGCGCATCTTGAGCCGGACCAGCGTTTGGCCGCCGCGCGCCGTGGGCGTAGAGACTTCCGCCTCCATGCAGTAATAAGGAGTGTTCTCAAATTCAAAATACATTTTCCGCTTCACAGCGATAGCTTCAATCAACGCGGCCATAAATTCCTCAAAAAGGCAGTAGTTTAGGCCCGAACAGTCGCGGAAAAGTTTCGCGCGGGCCTCTTCAATTATAGGGTCGCGTGGTCGTGGCCCACTCTTGGCCCATTTCCCATTCGCTCCGCGAAACCCGGCCAAGAGCGCGAGGTGGAGTAGAACGTGATTTAGAACCCGTTTCGTGAAAGGGCACGACTTCACAGCTTGGTAAAAAAACACCATCGACGACGCAGTTTTGAAAGGGCCCGACTTCAGTCGGGCCGTAAGTTGCGCTAAATTCGCATGGCTTTAGCCTGGACTGACCCCCAAAAGTGAGACAGCTTAAAATGAGCGCATTTGCAGGGAATGGAGAACTGCAGATGGCGAAGAAGGGCGAAGGTTGGCGTCGGTTGGCGTTCCGTGAGATGGCGTTGGAACGACTGCGGACGTGCATGCATATCGGGAAGTTGTGCGAGGAACTGGGCGTGAGCCCAAGTACGCTGCGCAAGTGGCGCAAGCAGGGCGCGGCGCGTCACGATCAGCAACCGGTCACGGTTCAGCTTCCGGGCGAGACCGTGGAGCAGGAGAACCGTCGTCTGAAGCGGGCTCTTGCGGAGAAGGTGCTGGAAGTGGATTTTTTACAGGGTGCCTTGCAGCAGGTCGAGGCTCGACGCCGGCAGAACATCGTGAATGGCGCGAGGGTGTCTACGCCCAGATCCGGGGAGTGATGCCGATGCAAGGCAGCTTGAGTGTGGAACGGATGTGCCGTGTGGCGACGGTGAGCCGGGCCAGCTTCTATCGCTGGCTGGAGCCGTTGGCGCCGGTGGAGGAAGAGATGGAAGTGCGTGCGGCGATCCATGCCGTGGTGCTGGAGCATCGTCGACGCTACGGCTATCGGCGAGTGACGCGAGAGCTTCGCCGCCGCGGTCTGCTGGTGAACCACAAGCGCGTGGCGCGGCTGATGGGCGAAGACAACCTGCTGGCTGTCCAGCCTCGGGCCTGGGTGGCAACCACCAACTCGGAGCACGAGCTGGAGGTGTACATGAACCTGGCAGTTCGCATGAAGGTAACTGGAATCAATCAGTTGTGGGTGGCCGACATCACCTACATCCGGCTGGCGGCGGAGTTCGTTTATCTGGCCGTGGTGTTGGATAAGTTCTCGCGCAAGGTCGCAGGCTGGGCGCTGGAGCGGACCCTGGCTGCGACTCTGCCGCTGGCCGCACTGGAGCAGGCCATCGAGCAACGGCAGCCGCCGCCGGGCCTGGTGCACCACTCCGACCGCGGCCTGCAATATGCGTCAGAGGAATATGGCCGGCTGCTGCGCTTGCACGGGGTCGTACCCAGCATGAGCCGGCCCGCCAACCCCTACGACAATGCCTTCTGCGAGAGCTTCATGCGCACCCTCAAGCGGGAAGAAATCGATGCCCGCGCCTATCGCGATCTGGACGATCTGTGCGCCCATGTCCAGGAGTTCATCGAGCAGTATTACAATCGCTCTCGGCTGCACTCGGCGCTCGGTTACATGCCGCCGGAGGAGTTCGAGCGGGCGGCTGCAATCAACCAGGCTGGCGGAATCGACGCGGCCAGCATGAGTTTTTCAAGGCATGGGGAAATCTATCGATGGGATCGGGGAGACGGCAAAACCGCCTCCCCGGCTCATCCGATCGATGAGTCTCCAGCCGGCTATTCCTTGGCGGGGTGCTCTCCAGCAGAGCCCGGCTCCGCTTCACCGGCCGAGATCATCGTGCAACAACACAGGGTCCTCGGCATAACCAATAACAGCAAACGGCAAGTGCGCCATAATGAAACTGTCTCAACTTAGGGGGTCACCCCAAGCCATTGGGGGAAGGTTTTCGTCGTTTTTCGCCCATGCTTCGGACTTTTTCACCGAGCTGTTCAGTCGTGCCGCAAATGGCCGATAATCATCTCCGGGCTTTAGCTCCTGAGGGGCGAGGCAGCGCGATACCGGGGGTTCAGTATGGTCAAAAAGTCCAGTTGCATTGTCGATGCGGTTCTCGAAAACATCAAACCGATCAAGAGCTCGGAAATCCGCAAGATCCGCTTGCGCGCGAAACTGAACCAAGCTGCATTCGCCCGTCATTTCAACCGCAAGAGAGGCTTTATCGCCCAGCTGGAGCGCGGTATCCGGCAACCCAGAGGCTCGACGCTTGTGCTCCTCAACGTGATCCGGCGCAAGGGGTTTGAGGCGATACTGTAGTCAGGACCCTTTTTATCCTACCGGATGTGAAAATCGGGAAATAGAAGGGCACTCGGTAACCCGTCGTGTCGTATCGGTGAAGAGGTTCCTATGACAACGAAGAGCATCTCAAGCGCACAAGACGTTTACCAGATCAAGGTCGCTCTGCTTTGGACCAAGCCTCCCATCTGGCGACGGCTGCTCATCCCTTCTTCAATGACCTTCGAGCAATTGCATTATGTGCTGCAAACTGCGATGGGCTGGGATAACAGCCACATGCACGAGTTCAGCGCCGGCAGGCGGCGCATCGGGGAGCCCGACCTCTCAGATGGATTCATGGGCGAGCCCCAGGCAGAAAGCGAGCACACCGCGCGTCTTTGCGATGTTCTGAAAAGGGCCGGCGCCAAAATGACCTACACGTATGACTTCGGCGACGGCTGGGAACACAGCATCGTACTCGAAAAACGGCTACCTCCCGACCCGGACGCCGTTTACCCGATCTGCCTGGATGGCCGGCTCGCCTGTCCGCCGGAAGACTGTGGAGGCATTCCGGGGTTTTATCGCCTTCTTGATGTTCTCGCCAACCCCAAGCACAAGGAGCATGACGAAATGCGGGATTGGGTCGGCGGCCATTTCGACCCCGAGGCCTTTTCCGCGGACAAGATCAACAAGTTCCTGTCACCCAGGCGCCGCCCACGCAAGAAGTGATCGCGTGTGAGGCCGTGCGCCGGAATCAAGCATCCAAGGCCCGGCCCTGGCGCTGCTGAACGTGATCAAGCGCAAGGGGTTTGAGGCGATCCTGTAAGCCGCGTTCTTACGAGCGGCGTAGAGGAAAGCATCCCGGAGGGATGCAGGGAAGATAGCCCCGGGTAAAGCCCGCCGCGTCAGCGGCGGACGACACCCGGGGAGAGCGCTGAAGTTAGGCGAGCCCCGTAGGGGCGACGGAAACCTGCCACAATTTGTGCTACAGTTTGCAATCAAGATTCTCAGGAAAGGACCGAGCATGAAGGAAGCCTTGGTGGAACCCACTATCAAATGTCCCAAATGCGGCGAGGAAATACCGCTCACGGAATCATTGGCAGCTCCTCTTGTCGAAGCCACTCGTAGGCAGTACGAACGGAAGCTGTCTCAAAAGGACAAGGAAATCGAATAGCGCGAGGAGGCTTTGCGGGAGAAAGAGAGGAAGCTAACCGAGGCAAAGCGCAAACAGGAACAGCAGGTTGCCGATCAGGTTGAAGAGCAACTCAGAACTGAGCGAGCGCGAATTATAGCGGAGGAAGCGAAGAAGGCTAAACTTAAGAACAAACTAGAACTTGAGGGGAAGGACCGTGAGCTAAATGGACTCAATGAAATCATTCAGGAGCAAAACCGTAAGCTGACTGACGCGCAAAAAGCTCAGGCTGATTTTATCAAGAAGCAGCGCGAATTCGATATCGAAAAGCGCGAATTCGATTTAACCATTGAAAGGCGCGTTCAAGAAAGTGTCGCTGAGGTTCGCGTGCAGTCCAAGCGCGAGGCGGAAGCAGCAGAACGGCTCAAGGTGGCTGAAAGAGATCAGAAGATTGCATCCATGCAGCGCACAATCGAGGAATTGCAACGAAAAGCTGAGCAAGGTTCACAGCAACTCCAGGGAGAGGTTCAAGAGCTCGAGCTAGAAAGCCTTCTCCGATCCAAGTTTCTCTACGATATTATCGAGCCCGTCCCTAAAGGTGACTACGGCGGCGATGTTCTCCATCGTGTTGTCAGCCAGAGCGGCGTGGCTTGCGGCACAATCCTATGGGAATGCAAACGGACAAAGAACTGGGGCCCCAGTTGGCTCGCTAAACTGCGAGAAGACCAGCGCGCGGCAAAGGCTGAAATCTCCATCCTCGTAACACACGCACTGCCTGAAGGTGTTGATACATTCGATGTGATGGACGGAGTGTGGGTCGCTCACCCCCGCCTCATCGTTCCGGTAGCTACAGTGCTGCGTGATTTGCTTCTTCAGGTCAGCACAGCGCGGACAGTGAATGAGGGGCAGCAAACAAAGGCCGAAATGGTCTACCAATACCTCACCGGCCCCCGTTTTCGCCTGCGCGTGGAGGCAATCGTCGAGGCGTTTTCCTCTATGCAAGCTGATTTAGACAAAGAACGCAGAGCTATCATGAAGCAGTGGGCAAAGCGCTCAGAGCAGATTGAGCGTGTCATGGGCGCCACCGTAGGGATGTACGGCGACCTGCAGGGCATTGCCGGTAAATCTATTCAAGAGATCGAAGGCCTCGAATTCCGCGCTCTCAGCGCAGGCCTTTCAGATGAAGAGCCCATATAGCATTTGATCTCAAAAGCACAAAAGCCATCCCTCGCGG